>NZ_QTJX01000016.1 GCF_003382275.1 Flagellimonas nanhaiensis | reverse complement strand
TGTCAAATTTCTCTTCCTCAAACTTCCTTTCCATAGCTCTCCCCTGTTATTTCTCCCAATGATTCCATTAATGTTCGCTGTATCGATGTGAACAACAGCTCAATCTTCTTTAGATACCTTTCCATCTTTCAATAGTCGTTTAGTTCATGCGTGAACACACCCAATAACAAAAACCCAAACCACCACCATCCAGATGGTGAACCCGATACATCGACTGAGCTATTGTCCAACATCCAATAGATGAACAGCACTAATGCTGATACAAATGATGTTGTTGAGATTGCGGTTAATACTCTTTCCATTCCTATTGTTTTATTGGTTCAAAATCTGGGGATAGTTTTCTTTCAGCCATTCCTTGGATTCAAAATACCCATCGATTTCATCAATGACAGTTTCGTCGATATGATCCACCATTTCCCTGTTTTTCATATCCTGCCACTCGTCGTTTGTCAATCCCATTGAATCTATAAGCGATTCTAGGTTATATCCTTGTTTTGCATGACAGAATCCCAATAATTGTTGTTCCACCAAGTTCAATTGATTGTATTTTTCTGGGTATTTCATTGTTATTGATTTTTTAGTTCTAATACTTCCTTCGCCTCATCAATCGATGATTGTCCCAATGTGTCCTCTCCAAAATATCCATCGAATCGTTCAATTACATTTTTCAACACTTCAACCAACCTTTGCTCCCTTTCCTTGGTGGATTGGAGTTCCTTGTGCGATTTTCTATAAATAGCAATAATTTCCTTGTCCCTGTCTCTTATCTCGTTTAAGATCAGTAGGAAATCTTCCCATTCGTTCATTTCAAACCCTATTTTAAGAGCTTCCAAATCTTGTTGTTCAGTTTTCGTCATATTCTATTCTTTAGGTAGTTGTGAATTGTTCTAAAATGAATTCGGGTGTCAGGTGTTTTAGCATTCCTGGATAACTTTTACAGAACTTAATTAGCTCTAATGATTCCTCCTTAGTGGATTTGTTCTGTTGGTTGG
>NZ_QTJX01000015.1 GCF_003382275.1 Flagellimonas nanhaiensis | reverse complement strand
GAAAATTGTGTATGCGATGCAGTCGAGAAGATTTTAGCAGAACAAGAGGCTGTTGAAGAACAAGGCCCGACTGGATGCTATACCAATCTGTTAAGCCCGACGGTTACCGGTAAAGATACCATCCCGTTTCTCTTGTTTGATAAAAAAGGCGGTTTGTTCTCCACATTCGGGAACGTCGGAGGATTTGCGGATGACAGCCAGTGCTTCGAGTCTATTTTCTTCCGGGCAGAAAGAGTTTGTGATTGCTGCGCAACGCTTTCAGTATTGCGCCCCGTAGATGTGCACGGCGACACCCTCAGCGTCTGCCATCCTTGTGACCCGGATTTCTTCGGTTTAGAAAAAACAGATTTTTGCATTGAAGTTGATCTGAGCTGCTTCAGCGCCATTCAATGCCTTTCACCGGAGCTTGTTGACCGGCCTGAGCCGCACAAAGAGAAAAAGCATCACGGATAGTCATTGATTCGCATCTTTCCTAAAGAAGAATCCCCTTCCAACCTTCTATTACAGATGCAATCATCAGCCCGTCCGGACTTCCGGGCGGCTGACTCTCCGATATCGTTTAATCCGGTATATAAAACGTGAAGTCAGGAGGGATATTATGAGCAAGCATACAACATACTGTGTGCGTGAAGCGGTAGAAAATATTGAAGACCTGCAAAATGCGGTCGAGGAAGATTGCCCGGCCGGATGCTATTCCAACCTTTTATCGCCGGGTTTTTCATTAGGCGATACAGTGCCGTTTGTGCTTTTCACTTCTAAATCATCACCGTTTACCGCATTCGGAAATGTCGGCGAGCTGGATAACGGCCCGTGCTTTAACACCGTTTTTTTCAGAGTTGAAAGGGTCTGTGACGGCTGTGCCACATTAAGCCTGCTTATTGCTTTTGACGAGCATAAGCACATTCTTGATTTTACAGATAAAGATTCTCTCTGCGATGTATTCCGTTTAGAAAAAACGCACTATTGCGTTGAAGTCGATCTCCATAGCTTCTGCGCCATCAATTGCCTGAACCCGAGACTGATCAACCGCAC
>NZ_QTJX01000014.1 GCF_003382275.1 Flagellimonas nanhaiensis | reverse complement strand
TGGATAAGCCGGGTAAACTGACCCACCTTCGCCGGATGAAACTGACCATGGCAAATGGACTGCCCAGATTTGATCTATCCTTGGGTTAAACTTAGTTTTTATTTTTCAATTTTCTTCTCATTGATTCTCCTTTTATATCTATTCTGTGGGCTGTATGCACCAAACGGTCGAGGATGGCATCGGCCAGTGTTTTCTCCCCGATAATGTCGTGCCACTTTGATACGGGCAATTGTGATGCTATTATAGTGGATTTTTTGCCGTGCCTGTCCTCGATGATCTCCATAAGTGCATGCCTATTGATGTTGTCCAATGGTTTAAGGCCGAAGTCATCCAAGATGAGCAAGTCCTGTTTTTCAAGTTTGTTTATCTGTTTTGGATAGGAACCGTCTGCCTTTGATGTCTTGAGCAGGGTAAAGAGCTTCGCAGTATTGAAGTACATCGTTTTTGACCCCATGGAACAGGCCTGGTGGCCGATGGCCGATGCCAGGTAACTTTTGCCCACGCCGGTACTACCGGTAATAAGTATGTTCTCCCTTTTTTGGATGAACCCGCAGGAACCGAGCCGCCGGACCAGGTTCTTGTCCAGTTGGCGCGACGGTCGGTAGTCTATAGCTTCCATGACGGCCGTATACCTGAACCTTGCGGACTTGGTCAATCGCTCTATCCTACGGTTGTGACGGTCGTCCCATTCGCTCTGGACGAGATAGGCGATCAGTTCATCGTTGGTGTAACCGGTGGACGGACCGCCGGTTTCCATTGTTGTGGTGAAGGCCCTGTGCATTCCATAGAGCCTCATTTCTTTCATCGATTGCATTGTTTTTTCGTTCATATGTTCTGTTTTTAAGTATTGTTCCTATTCGTAGTATTTTCCTCCCCTTATGTTGTTGTGCTCGGGCATTTCCATGTCCCCGTCGATACCTTCATCGATCTGGTCCCACCCCTTTTTCAGGATGCGCTCGACCATATTGTAATTGTACGCACCATATTCCGCGGCACGCCTACAGGCACCGTCAAGACGTTCCCTTCCGTACTTTTTGGCAAGGTGGAGCACGCCCAGACAGGACTTATAGGATTGTTCCGGGTGTTGCTTCTTCTCCAGGATGGCAATGATGTACCCTTTACAGTGTCCGCCGATATCGCTTGCCCAATCGATGAACTTTTCACTGCTCCACTCGCTTATGAAACGATGGTGCGAGGGCATATGGTCGGCCAAGGTGGTATAGCCGTATTTCTTCCTGTTCCTTGTATGTACGGCGAACCTTTCGTGCTTATGGTAGATCTCGACGATACTGTCGGTATAGACCAGCTTGACCTGTTTGCCTATATGCCTGTAGGGCACGCTGTAATAATGCTTGTCCTTCCCAAAATAAACATGGCTGTTCTTGTGTACGGTGGCCTGGGCATAGCGTTTTACCTCATAGCGTTTCGCCGGTAACGGCATCAGTTCGCCCTTCTCGATCTCCATAAAAAGCGAACACCTGGAATATTCCCTTCCCCTGAACGACATTGCGTTGTGTTTTTCCAACAGTTCCCTTATCGCGATGTTGATATCGGTCATGCTATGGAAGACCTGGTTCCGTAAAGGGGCGAACACCCTGGTGTAGATTATCTTCACGGCGTTCTCCACTATGGCCTTGTCCCTTGGCCTATAGGTACGTGTGGGCAGTACTGCCGTTTCGTAGTGTTCGGCAAAGTCGGCGAACACCTCGTTGACCTTGGGCTCGTAACGGCTGCTCTTGGTAACCGCCGACTTAAGGTTGTCCGGCACCAAGGCCTTTGGTACGCCGCCGTAGAACCATAGTGCGTTCTCGGTGCAGCGGATGAAGTCCTCCAGTTTTTGGCTTGCACAGGCCTCTACATAAGTGTATTGGCTGCTACCGAGTATACACACGAACACCTCCAGTTCCTTCAGTTCACCGGTGTCCCTGTCAACAATATGGAGTTTCTTTCCCGTGAAGTCTATAAAGAGCTTGTCGCCGGCCTTGTGCTCCATGTGCATTACCGGAGAGGTCTCCTTGCGCCATTCGGCGTACCAATACTTGAACTGTGAGAGCTTGAAGCCATCGGGGTGCTTGGCATAATATTCTTCCCATAACAATTGTCTGGTCACCCCGGTCTTGCGAAGCTCTTTGTCAAAATAGGGAAAGTACTGCCTTAAGGTCAGCAAACGTTGGCTCTTGCGCTTTTGCCCGTCCTTAAAAAGGTTGTGGAGTTCCTCTAGGGTCATCTTCTCCACTTCGTAGGCGGTAAAACGGTACCGCCTGAAGAATTCGATGTACTTCCTGACCGTGACACGGGATATGCCCAATTGTTGGCTTATCCCACGCTTGCTCGTACCGGAGGTGTACAGTTTGTAAATCAGTTTTGTTTTTCGCATGTCTATCTGCTTGTTCGCCATGGTGCTTTTTAACAAAAAAAGCACTTAGACTTTTTACAGATAGATCTAATCTAAAGGTGGGTCACTTTGGCCCGGCGGGGGTGGGTCACTTTCGTCCGGCCAGCTATGGTCACTTTAACCCGGCGAGGGTGGTATACTATGTCCGGCGTTTCCA
>NZ_QTJX01000012.1:2500-5317 GCF_003382275.1 Flagellimonas nanhaiensis | reverse complement strand
TATATTTGCACCCGCTTAGCTGATAAGGCTGGGTTTGGACAGAGGTTAAATTTGGTCGATTTGGGCCAATTTTTTTTCTGTTTGAATTGGAAGTTCATTGGACATATTGTATAGACAGCGTAAAAGAGAATAGAGAAGCCATTTTGATGTCAAGGATTTTGGGTTGATAGGGAGTTGAAGTCATTTAACTTTTTACAATGAAGAGTTTGATCCTGGCTCAGGATGAACGCTAGCGGCAGGCCTAACACATGCAAGTCGAGGGGTAACAGAGTTTGCTTGCAAACTGCTGACGACCGGCGCACGGGTGCGGAACGCGTATGGAACCTGCCCCTGTCAGGGGAATAGCCCAGAGAAATTTGGATTAATGCCCCATGGTATCGGGCCACTGCATGGTGGTCTGATTAAAGATTTATCGGACAGGGATGGCCATGCGTACCATTAGCTTGTTGGTGGGGTAACGGCCCACCAAGGCAACGATGGTTAGGGGCCCTGAGAGGGGGATCCCCCACACTGGTACTGAGACACGGACCAGACTCCTACGGGAGGCAGCAGTGAGGAATATTGGACAATGGTCGGGAGACTGATCCAGCCATGCCGCGTGCAGGATGACGGCCCTATGGGTTGTAAACTGCTTTTATACGGGAAGAAACCTGTCCACGTGTGGACAGCTGACGGTACCGTAAGAATAAGGACCGGCTAACTCCGTGCCAGCAGCCGCGGTAATACGGAGGGTCCGAGCGTTATCCGGAATCATTGGGTTTAAAGGGTCCGTAGGCGGGCCCATAAGTCAGGGGTGAAAGGCCACGGCTCAACCGTGGGACTGCCTTTGATACTGTGGGTCTTGAGTCGTTGTGGGGTTGCCGGAACATGTGGTGTAGCGGTGAAATGCATAGATATCACATAGAACACCGATCGCGAAGGCAGGTGACCAACAACGTACTGACGCTGATGGACGAAAGCGTGGGTAGCGAACGGGATTAGATACCCCGGTAGTCCACGCCGTAAACGATGGACACTAGCTGTGGGGACTTCGGTCTCCGTGGCCAAGCGAAAGTGATAAGTGTCCCACCTGGGGAGTACGTTCGCAAGAATGAAACTCAAAGGAATTGACGGGGGCCCGCACAAGCGGTGGAGCATGTGGTTTAATTCGATGATACGCGAGGAACCTTACCAGGGCTTAAATGCAGGCTGCATGGGGTGGAGACACCCCTTTCTTCGGACTGCCTGCAAGGTGCTGCATGGTTGTCGTCAGCTCGTGCCGTGAGGTGTCAGGTTAAGTCCTATAACGAGCGCAACCCCTGCCGTTAGTTGCCAGCATGTAAAGATGGGGACTCTAACGGGACTGCCGGTGCAAACCGTGAGGAAGGTGGGGACGACGTCAAATCATCACGGCCCTTACGTCCTGGGCCACACACGTGCTACAATGGCCGGTACAGAGGGAAGCCACCCCGTGAGGGGGCGCGGATCTACAAAACCGGTCACAGTTCGGATCGGGGTCTGCAACTCGACCCCGTGAAGCTGGAATCGCTAGTAATCGGATATCAGCCATGATCCGGTGAATACGTTCCCGGGCCTTGTACACACCGCCCGTCAAGCCATGGAAGCCGGGAGTGCCTGAAGTCCGTCACCGCAAGGAGCGGCCTAGGGCAAAATCGGTAACTAGGGCTAAGTCGTAACAAGGTAGCCGTACCGGAAGGTGCGGCTGGAACACCTCCTTTCTAGAGAAAGACGCCCGGATATCCATATCCGGCATCTGGTGGTTCTCTTTTTCTTTTGTGCTGTCTTATAATATGTAAACATACTGGCGTTTTTAGGCCAAGACAGTCTCATAGCTCAGCTGGTTAGAGCGCTACACTGATAATGTAGAGGTCGGCAGTTCGAGTCTGCCTGAGACTACGACGTTCATTGATTGTTGGAACAAGGAAATTCTGGAAGTTGGGTATGTAGTTATTGTACTGACTACTGACTACTCATTACTAACGACTGGTAGTATGGGGAATTAGCTCAGCTGGCTAGAGCGCCTGCCTTGCACGCAGGAGGTCACCGGTTCGACTCCGGTATTCTCCACTCAGGCACAGAGCTGTCCGCGGTGATTTTTTTTTGCCGATGGCGGCCCGCCACAAGGTTCATTGACATATTGGGACGGAGCGTGACGATTTTGGTCGTCATGGCGAAGTCAAAGAAGAAACACGAAGTAGAATAGAATTCAAGGATTACGAGGGCATTTGTGCATGTTGCACAGGTGCCGACAAGCAAGAGAAGGGCGTATGGGGGATGCCTAGGCTCTCAGAGGCGAAGAAGGACGTGATAAGCTGCGAAAAACCACGGGGAGCTGCACATGAGCATTGATCCGTGGGTGTCCGAATGGGGCAACCCGGCTGGTTGAAGGCCAGTCACCCGCAAGGGGGCTAACCCGCTGAACTGAAACATCTAAGTAGGCGGAGGAAGAGAAAACAAAAGTGATTCCGGTAGTAGTGGCGAGCGAACCCGGATTAGTCCAAACCAATGTTGTTTCGGCAATGTTGGGGTTGTAGGACCACGACATTCTTTGCGTTTACCAACTGGAACCCTTTGGAAAGAGGGGCCGTAGACGGTGATAGCCCGGTACAGGCAAGTTGCGTTAAAGATAGTGGTATCCTGAGTAGCGCGGGGCACGTGAAACCCTGTGTGAATCCGGCGGGACCATCCGCCAAGACTAAATACTCCTGAGAGACCGATAGTGGACCAGTACCGTGAGGGAAAGGTGAAAAGAACCCTGAACAAGGGAGTGAAACAGACCCTGAAACCATACGCCTACAAGCGGTCGGAGCATGTTTA
>NZ_QTJX01000011.1 GCF_003382275.1 Flagellimonas nanhaiensis | reverse complement strand
GGACGGACCGACAATCATTGAAGCTAACGACAGTCCATACCTAGGACTTTCTGATATTGGTGCCGGGGGTTTATTGAAAAACAAGGATTTTAAAGATTATTTGGATAATCTAAAAGAAAAATCGAAAAAATAGTTTCGGCTATTAGCATATTGGTTTTTTGAGATGTCAATTTAACTTTACTATATCCATTTGGCGTTTCACGCTAAAAAAATTACCTTTTAGAAGATATTAAGCTTTTACTACGGTTAGTTAACTAGATGAAACAAATTCGAAGATATTGGGTCCCCTTTTTGGTTCTTTTATGGTGTCTTTTCCATATCACACTTGTTAAGACCAGTGAGTTAAATCCATGGAAAATGGGAGGGTACGGTATGTATTCTGATTACCATACAGAAGATTATTTTGTGTGGTTGGTCTTCAAGAAAAACAAAAGGCTTCTGGCCAATCATACAGAACTATTTCAGAATGATCCAAATTTCAAAAACCTTGTTTACCAATGTAGAACATTTCCAAGTGATAGCAACCTGAAAGAATTAGCGGACGATTTCAAGAAGAAGAGTGGAAAGAAAGTCAATATTGAGGTTTGGAGATTAGATTTTATATCTGATTCATTAAAACTGAAAAGAGTACTTGTCAATGATTATTAGAAGTGAATTAAAAAAATACCAAATTATTGGATATTTTATCTTACTACTGATAAATGTGGTAGAGGCTCGCTCGGGTCTTACACTTACTGCTCTTCAGCTAATTTTAGGAATCACGTTTGTTTCAACAAGAATTTTCCCTTTACTTTTTAGAAACAAACCCAATAATCTAATTAGAGGAATAGAGATTTTTTACCTTGGAAGTATATTCCTCGGGATTTACTTTAATTGGCACAGCTCTCCGAATCATCTATTTCTTTTTTTCATACTTACCATTTTATTTGTTTTTGAAAAAAACAATGAAATGATTAAAAAAAATCTTCTTTGGGTATTAATTTTAATCATGGGGTTTGCCACAATTCATAAATTGTTGAACCCACATTTCGTAAATGGCGAATTTGTTGGATTTATGTTATCCAAAGGCAGCTTTTTTAGACCGTTATGGCATAGCGGACTTTTCCCCGAAACAAAAAGCCTTTTATCTCAAAACCTGAACAATTTGAATGATTTCGTTCTACGAGATCCAAGCCTTAATGAGACAGTAACATTCCAAATCGGGTCACTTCCCTTCCATATTCTAAAAATGCAGTTTACCTATTTTATTCTGGTAGCGGAGTTTCTCTTGACATTTTTTTTGATGGCCTTTCCCCAAAAAAAAATAACCTATCTATTTATTTTGATTTTTATTGCCTCTATAGGAATAGTGGTCTCCGAAGTTGAATTTGCATCCACTCTTTTGTTTATTGGACTAATGTTATGTCCAAGCGACTTTTCCGTTTTAAAGAAAGTATATAAAAGTGTATTTCTGCTTTATGCATGTTGTGCACTTTTTTACAATCTATATTGGGTACTATAATTTTATAGTCTCTCCATAGCAAATCGTATAACATCGATAATACCGTATTTTAAACGATTTTAATCAAATAATCTTTTGCCTTTGATTAGTTTATATTCATAAATGCGAACCATGACATATGAGAGCACATTGGAAACGTATATTGTTCATTCTCAAGGACAGGCATAAAAAGAACTTTTGGACCATCATTATAGAAGTATCCAAACTTATATGGCTAAAAGGCGAATTCCCTATATACTATTTTGCACGATTTTTTTACAAGAAAGGCATGCCCTTTCCAAGAGATTATATGAACTTCAAGGAATATCGCAGTATCATATATTCAAAAAAGTTATTTCGCCAAACCACAGCTGACCTTCTTAAGAACAAAATAAGTTTTGCCCTATTGTGCGAACAAAAATCATTGCCTGCACCAAAAACTATAGGTTATAACATTTTTAATTCATTCTTTAACGGAAAGAGTATAGTACCGACCAGTTCTTTTGATGAATTCAAGATCTACGTCAAAAACCTATTAAAAATAAGTGATACAGAACAGGTATTTGTTAAAGCAAGTGAATCCAAAGGAGGTAAAGGTGTTTATATGATTTCACCAAATACAAGGGATGAAGAGTTGGAAGACATTTGGAACAATGTTAAGAATGGAGCCTACATCTTTCAAGAAGCTTTGCAACAGCATGAATCTGTAAATGAAATATATCCGAATAGTATAAACACTGTGAGAATAGAGACATATTTGAAGCCTAGCGGAAATGTTGAAATTTTAGGTGGTTATATGCGATTTGGTTCAGGAAAGAGCTACGTAGACAATGTAAGTTCAGGCGGTTTCTTTGTTCCTTGGGACATTAAAACAGGTAAATTGCGAGAACATGGTTATACAGCTTTAATCTATGGAAGTGATTTTATAACTCACCATCCCACAACAGGTTTACGGATTTCCAATTATAAAATCCCCTTTTTCTTTGAGGCAGTGAATCTTTGCAAAGAATTTGCAAAACATATTCCAAATCGAATTATAGGTTGGGACGTTGCCATAACACCATCTGGACCTTTGATTATTGAAGGAAACCATGATGCCGCAATTATTGCTGGTGAATACAGCTATGAGGGGTTCAAAAAACACCCTGCTTTTAAGGAAATACTTGCATCTATCTAAGGCCTGATTGAATCAGGTCTCATTGACAATTATCTTTCTCTTGCCCGATTTCAATAATGGTATTCCTGATACATATTCAATATTAACCTTTGCATCAGTACCTAAATAGGTTTTAAAAAAGGATAGAAATTCCTCTTCCCTAGTAAATATGTTTTCGCAGTTTATCCTAAAAATATATTCTTTATTACTTCTTTGAACCAGTTGAACTTGTTCTAATTCTGGGTATCTATAGAGATTATTATAAATAATAAACGGATTTACTATTTCATTTTTAGTATTGGTGAGAATATCAGTAATTCTTCCTTGCACAGATGAAAATACAGGATAGCCCTTATCCCCTATTTTCATTATGGCAACATCCCCAGTATCATATCGAATCATTGGGGTCGACAAATTAAAAAGGTCTGTTACTACAATTCTACCCGGCTCTCCGATCTTCACAGGTTCATCAGAATCCATATCAAGAAGTTCTATATAGTAGCTTGCCCAATTCAATACAAAATCATTGCTGTTAAGCATCTGTTGGGCCAAAATGCCATTCTCAACATTTGAATAACGAGAGACCACAGGGCAACCAAAATAGTATTCCATTTTTTCCTTTACATAGGAGTCCAATGGTTCTGACATCGCTATAATGGACTGTATATTTCCTTTCAATGGAGTATATCCTCCTTTATCCAAGAAATTACATACTTTTAAAAACGCGGATGGGTAAGCCAACCAGCCTTTACGTTGTTTATCCTCCACCAGTTTCTCAAAAAAATGTGATAAAAACTTATCATCGATTTCTTCAACATCCAATTGATCCACATTTTGTATCCATGCCAAAAAAGCTGGTTTTTTGTAGTAGGCCGCCCACAATCTTAAGTAAAGCAGCCTATCCCCAATGGAAAACCCTGCCCGTGAAGCAAAATAAACGGTGTCGGCCGTATTCCTATATTTTTTTTCTTGGGATTGGTATATCTTAAAGGGCGTTCCTGTTGAACCACTTGTGCTAACCGAAAACCTTTTTCCTCCAACTGATTCTGGTATGGTGATCGAATCAAAATTTTGCTTTATAATCCGTTTATTGACTACCGGGAAGTCTTGTAAAGATTCAAATTGTTTATAAGCAGCGTAAAATTCAGTATGATTCACTGCTGTAGTTAAAAGACGGTCTAGATATGGTTTGTTTCTTCCAAGTAATTGCTCAAAATCCAAATTGAACAACGCATCAATATTTTCAAGATTACTTCTGATGGACCCCCCCTTGAATCTGTCCAACAACCAAAATACCTTATTTCTTAAACCGTTCATTTTTATCAATGTATGGCAAAATCTTGTTTCACCTTAAAAAATACCTGAAGATATTCCATACAACTATAATATGCTGTTATTATTGCTTCGAAAGTTTTTTTAGAAGGTATCCATATATTTCATCAGCAACTATTTCCCGACCTTTATTATTCCAGTGCCTATCATAAATCAGTGTAGTTTTTCTTGATCCACCAGCAGCTTCAAAAGAATTGGCAAAATCAATGAAGTCAATTTGTTGTTCGTTTAAGTATCCAAGAAAGTTTTTGTCAGTTGCTCCGCTATCCAACAATAAGGCAGTCTTGGCTTTGTTCAGTCCATATTTTGCAACCAGTCCTTTAAAATTTTCCAAATAAAGACTGTCTATATTAATCTGCGGTTTCTCTTTATCGCTTCCTTTTGTACCTCCTGAAATTTTGTCTTTAATGGAAATCAAGCTTTTATGAGCCTTTTTTACTGGGTCGGCCATGCCAATATTAAGCAGGTACAAAACCAACTTTGAATGCCTTAAGACAGGAAAAAGAGGAGTTCTTTTAATAAATTTATATTCCGATCGCAACAAGTCGTTTTCATATTTCAGATACAATATAATATAATCAACCTTATCAAATATGTCTTCATTTGCATGGATCAGGTACAACTGATCGGCCAAGTCATTGGATGAATGACCGTATTCAAAAACTTCCACTCCGTCCAATTTGCCCTCAATTTTTTTTCCAATGGAATTATGGTAGTTCTGGTGAAATCCTTCAATATAAGAATCGCCTATGATTGCCACTTCAATTTTCTCATCGCTAGGGTAAAATTCCCTATATGAGTTGTATCCAGAACTATTGATTTTATATTCGGTAAAGTTTTGCCTCCTATTTCCATAAACCGCGTAGCCCTGCTGACCAGGCACCCATTTTAAGATTCCATCTTCGGCCACATATCTTTGTGGAAGTTCATTGTACAGATGAAAAGCCCTTATTAAAACCTCCAATACAAGAGCAATAAGAAAAGCATACAGTGCCAGTTTTTTAATTAGCTTAATCATATGCTAAAATTGAAAATAAATAAACGATCTGTCAAAACCACTATCATAAAATAGTAGTATTAAGAATAATACCAGTGAATAGATAGTAAAGCGTATTATTTTTGATTTAAACTTAAAAGGGTTACGCTCATCTCTTCGTATTCTGTATTCATATAGAACAAACAGCGCCAAAAGCACAAAGTAATCAATCATTCTATATCCCTGAGGATGTTCATACGGTAGATATTCAAAGTTGGCAAAAACCCTCCTGATAAATTGAAAAGAATCAGTCAAGGATTCTGATCTAAAGAATATCCGGGAAAAAGTTACAATTGAAAACGTAAGAACGAGCTGACCTATTTCCGTTAATGACGGAAATCCGTTATTCTCTGCAACTACGTTATTCTTGTAAATGGTATTTCTTCCCATAAGGAATACAGGTATGTAAGCCAATGCATGAAAAGCTCCCCAAAAAATAAAGGTCCAATTGGCCCCATGCCAAAATCCGCTAACCAAAAAGATAATACAAATATTTCTTACTGATTTAAGTTTGCTTACCCGGGATCCCCCCAATGGGATATAGACATAATGTCTGAACCACGTTGAAAGTGAAACATGCCAACGTTGCCAATATTCTGCAACATTTCTAGAAAAATTTGGAAACTTAAAGTTGGACATTAATTCAATACCGAACATTTTTGCGGTTCCAATGGCGATATCTGAGTATCCACTAAAATCTCCATAAACCTGGAAACTGAATAGGGTTACCCCTAAAACCAAAGTAGATGCGGGATAAGAATGGTAATTTGCAAAGATATCATCAACAATTGGTGCAATACCGTCAGCAATTACCATTTTTTTGAACAACCCCCATAATATCAACTTCAGCCCAGCTACCGTTTGATCATAGTTAAAGTTTCTTTTATTGGTTATCTGTGATAAAAGATTAGATGCCCGTTCAATTGGCCCGGCCACCAACTGTGGAAAAAAGGCCACATAGGTTGCAAATGACAGAAAATCCTTTGTAGGTTCAACCCTTTTGTAATAAATGTCCAAAGAATAGGACATGGTTTGAAATGTATAAAATGAAATTCCTACCGGTAGTACAATACTTAAAGTCCATGTGCTTTTGATTGTATAACCAAACAATTCAAACATATCCATAAAGGACTCGGCAAAGAAGTTGTAGTATTTAAAAAAACCAAGTAACGAAATATTGAATATTACGCTTGCCCAAAGCCATGTACGTTGCAAATTTCTGTTTCCAGCAGATTTCTGAATTTGAATACCTACCAAATAATCCACTATAGTGCTGGCTATAATCAAAAACAAAAAACGCCAATCCCACAAACTGTAAAAAAAGTAGCTGGCCAATAACAGAAAGGTATTTTGAGCTCTTAACGACTTTTTGGACAACAACCAATAAAGACCAAATGTTATTGGTAGAAACATTAAAAAGTCGAACGAATTAAATAACATGGTGTGTCATTTCTTCTCCAAAACAAAGTTTCCTATTACCAAGGCATCCAATCCCGTTGAATAAAAACAACGAACCGCATCTTTAGGGGATTCCACAACTGGTTCTCCCTGAATATTAAAACTAGTGTTCAGGACCACAGGTACTCCCGTCTTTTTACCCAAAGAAGTAATCACTTCGTAATATCTTGGGTGAAGCTTATTATTGACTGTTTGTAGTCTCGCACTGCCATCAACATGTGTTACAGCAGGAATTACTTTTTGTTTCTCCTCCAGTACACCGCAAACTTTGAGCATAAAAGGAGCTTCTACATCTTCGTCCAAATCAAAGAACTCTCTTTTAGCCTCAACAACAGCTGAAGGAGCA
>NZ_QTJX01000010.1 GCF_003382275.1 Flagellimonas nanhaiensis | reverse complement strand
GGGGTGGGTCACTTTCGTCCGGCCAGCTATGGTCACTTTAACCCGGCGAGGGTGGTATACTATGTCCGGCGTTTCCAACAGTATGCCGACCATATAAATAAAATTTCTATCAATTCTGTTGGTTATGAAGAATTCTATGGAATTACTCTAGATTCTGAAAACATTGACGATCAAAGAGTAATTCTTGAAGACTTTACAGTTTCACTTAATTCATCAAAGTACCCGCCAGATGTACCCTTTAGTGATTACTGGTATATTGTAAAGACCTCGCATACCCGTGGAATCAGGATTACAGGCAAGTCCATGGTGGTTTCCACGGTAAACTCAATGAAAAAAGGAGGCGCCGAGTACAAAAAAATATACGACGATAGCAATATCAATGAACGTGATGAGAACGGCGAGACAAAATCCGGTCTCTATTCCATATTCATACCTGCTAGGTTCTGCATGGAAGGTATGTTCGATAGATTTGGGTTTAGTATAGTTGAAGACCCTAAGAAACCTATCCGTACCGATGAGGGAAGGATGACCAAAACAGGCACAAAAACTTATTTAAAGAACAAGGCTGAATCGCTGAAGAACGACCCTGAAAAGCTCAATGAGTTCAAAAGACAGTTTCCTGAGACAATCCGGGATGCCTTCAGGGACGAAAGTGATGATTGCGAGTTCAACTTGGTAAAGCTCATGGAGCAAATTGACCACAACACCTTTGAACTCAACGACGACTTCAACAACAAGGATGATTTCCGTGGCAATGATGATATGGAGCGCGGAAACCTATCGTGGCTTCATGGTGTACGGTTCGGACAGGTTGTTTGGAACCCAGACCCTGTGAACGGAAGGTTCTTTGTGAAAAAAGGATGCCATCCACCCAAAGAAATAAGAAACCAATTCAATCAAATTAGAAGGTTTGGTATTTTGGCCAATGCCCCTATCGCCTCAGACTTAGGGACTATTGGTGTTGACCCTTATAATAGGTCAAGAAATGCTGATGGACGGGGTTCCAATGGTTCGATGCACTTGACCACAAGAATGAACACTTATGGTCTGCCGAGCAATAAGTTGATAATGGAGTACATCGCCCGTCCAAAAAAAATAGAGATATTCTTTGAAGAAGTGCTCATGGCCTCCATTTATTGGAGCGTGCCTTTTTTATCCGAGTTGTCCAATGAAAGATTTTTGGCCTTCATCAAGGATAATGGGTTCAGGCATTTCAGTATGAACAATCCCTTCAAAAAATGGAAAGACCTAAATCCCACTGAAAAAGAGTTCGGGGGAGCGCCACAACAGGACACCAAGATAGGTGATGCCCAATTTTACGCCGTTCATTCCTATGTTGAGGACCATATCGGTGTTGCCAGGGATGGGGTTCATAGACCAATCGGCGATATGGGGGATTTCCCGTTTACAAGAACTTTGATACAATTGAAGGACGTGGACACATCCAATAGGACAAAATATGATGCCTATATCTCCTTTTCATTATCTTTGTTGGGGAACAACAAGCGCATCAAGAAGCAGGAAGAAAAACCTGAAACTGTTCCTATACCCTTCACGGTATATGACAACTCAGGGGTAACCTCTAAAGTACTTGCTTGATATGGATGCGAATTTAAAACCACAGGACCTAACCTCTTACCCTGACCCACTTGCCCCTTTTCAGGAAAAGCTGACCCATCAATACGCAATAAAGATTGCCACCGCAATCCAGTCCGAATGGTTCCCTGGGGGCGTTATCGATAAACACTCTACCTTCATGAAGCGCCACCAATGGATTCGTGAAATGCGTTTGTACAACAGGGGGGAACAGGATATTGAGCAATACAAGAAACAATTTGCCAAGAACGAGGGCGACCTAAAGCTCCTGAACATGGATTGGTCGGTCATCAATATCCCTGAAAAATTCACCAATGTTGTCCGTAGCGCTATTAGCAGTAATTATTATAGACTTGATGTAAGGTCTGCTGACAGGTTTACCATTTTGGACAAAAAGAAAAACCGTGATAAACATATCCGGAACATGAAATCCAAGGATATGCTTGAAAAGGCATATGAAATCCTTGGAATTGATTACAGGCCAAACGGTTTTGTTCCCGAAGATGAAGAGGAATTGTCCCTATACTCAGAAATAAAGGACCGTCCCAAACATGAGATTGCAGAGGAAATACTTATTAATTATGTGAAGTCCATCAGTAGATGGGAGCAGATTAAGAGTGAAACGGATAAGGACTTGGTCCTATGCGACCTTCAGGTTGCCCGGGTATACACAGACCCATTAAATGGTGTACAGGTAGAATATATTGATCCAGAGGCTTATGGCCACAGTAGGGTCGAGCATAACGATTTTAATGATGCTTTCTATCATTTCGTTATGGACACTCCTACCATTGGTGAAGTTGCAAAGGAATCTGGATATGATGAAGCCACTTTAAGGCACATTGCCAAAACCTATGCCTCACAATATTCCCAAAATAGGACGATAGACTACGATACATGTCCGATAAATATAGTTCTGGACTATAAGGTCCATGTAATGAGGTTTACCTATAAGACAAATAAGGAGGAAGTTTATAAAGCCTATATCGACAAAAGGAACCGGATGAAGAAAGTCGCCAAAAGGGACTCTTCCTATCAAGTTCCCGAAGGGGCAGAAAAAAGTAGGTTGTCCAAAAACATGGACACATGGCTCGAGGGCAACTATATTGTAGGTAGCAACAAATATGTATATGGCTATAAGGAGTGTGAAAATTTAGCCACTGATGAAATGGACAGGGCCTTGCCCCCTTTCATTGCACAAGCCAGTAATCTATATAAGAACAAATTGCGCTCCTTCCTTAGCAATATAATCCCCATGTGCAATGAGATGCAGATGCAGCACTTGAAGATTAAGCATTTGATCTCTGAGTTGAAGCCCGACAACATCGTTATAAATGTGGACGCCCTTGCTGACATATCATCTGATACCAAAGGGGAGTCTAAGGCAAAAAACTGGCAAACAGCCCTCTCTATACTTCAGGTCAAAGGTGTCATACTCGAAAAAACCATTGATTTAGGCGAGGAAGGGGTACAGCGTTCACAAAGCGCAAGGCCGCAGGCCCAACAGCAGGGCTCGGCGCTTACCATATTATTGAACACATGGGCTTGGTACTATAACCAGATCAGGGAAACAACCGGTATCAACCCCGCCATGGATGGTTCGTTGTCAGCAGATGCATTGGTAGGTGTCAACCAATTGATGAGATTGGCCGGTAACAGTGCCACAAAACATATTGTTGACGCAGCGACGATGTTCGATAAGAGAATTTGTGAGACAATATCCACTAGATTAAAATTGATTTTTGATATTGATGAGGCCGAGCATGTCCGGGAAATATACGAAAATGCGGTGGGCAAGCATAACCTTGATGCCCTTGAAAGCCTCAAGAACAGGCACTTGCATGAATTCGGGTTTACAATTGAGATGGCCCCGGAACAAGAAGAGCTGAACCTTTTGCGCGAAGACCTCAGTATTGCAATCCAAGAAGGAACATTGGATATTTCCGAGAAAGCGGAGATAATGAGGATTGCCAAATCCAATATCAAACAAGCTATTGAATTTATGAGGTTCCTTAGAAAACGCAGGATAAAGGAAAAAATGAAGGAGCTTGAATTCAACAACAAAGTCCAGGCTGAAAACAACATCGCCTCGGCAGAAGCCAAGCAACAAGGGGAAGTGACAATGTTGCAAATAAAGAGCCAGTTGAAAATACAGGAAGAAATCCAATTATCGACAATAAGGCTCAAGGAAAAACAAGAGGCCCTGCTTATCGAAGAGCCAGAGAAAAAAGTTAGGTTTGAAGAAGCTGTTTTCATTGAGACCCTAAAAAACCAGCAAGTTGTTGACCTGGCAAGGTTCAAGGAACAGGCCAAGGACGATAGGCTCGATGAGCAGAGCACCCAACAGAGCGCCCTGATTGACCAAAGAAAAAGGGATAACGGGCCATTGAACTTCAAAAAATCCTTTGATCTGGGCAGGCTCACAGCATAATTATTATACCGCTCTTACACCCTTTACCAATTTGAGTTAGCTAAAAAAGCCCCATTGTAGGGGCTTTTCCTTTGATAAACAAACTAAACTAACATGAAATTTTAACTACCTCAAATATAGAAATAATATTGTACTTAGTATAAGTATAGAGAAAATGTATTAGTTTTGTTATAACTATAAATATTTGTTATAATGAGCAATGGTATCGGCCAGAACAATATGGATCAGTTTAAAAACTTCCTGAACCCAGGAACGGAAACAACAGCTGAGCCGCCAAAAGAAGAGATAAGCGCGCCTGCGGTTGAAACCCCAACGGAGCCTAATGATCCGACCCCTGAGCCCATACCAGCTCAAGAGCCTTCTGCTGAACAAGTTCCAGAAGGCCCCCAAACAAATAATGGGCCAGCCCCTGAAGAAATTGAAGATCCCCAAGCTCAGGTAGTGGATGACCCGCAAGAGCCAGAAAGCCCTGAAGCGCATAATGATCAGAATCCCGAACTGAACGATGATCTGGTCCTTGGTTATTTCAAGGAAAAATATGGTAGGGAGTTCTCATCATTGGAGGAAATGTTCCAACCGGCCGAACAACCTGTTATTGATCCATTTGCAGGTGTCAGTGATGAAGTTGTCCAGTTCAAAAAATTCAATGAGGAAACCGGAAGGGGATTTGATGACTTTATGAAGCTCAACCAAGATGTGGATAAACTGAACCCCATCCAATTAGCGAGGGACAAGGTTTCTAGCATCCTACCGAATGTCTCAGACAAACAAGTAGATGAATACTTGGAGCAAAAGTTGAATATCGATGTATCCAATCCAAAGGAAATGTCCGTGAATGACAGGATAGAGCTCGAAACCTTTGTCAAGGATTATAGGGAGCAGTTGAAAACTGATCAAGAAAAATACAAACAACCTATTGAGCGTCCACAGGTACCGAGCAATGAGGTGGAGATGGTGGAGCTTGAAAACGGCATGAAGATGCCAAAACAAGATTATGATAATTTTTTAAACAATCGCAATCAATATATCAATGACATAAAGAAAGCGACGGATAAGATCACGAGTTCTGTCTATGATATCAAGATTGATGAGAACGGGAGTGAAAAGACACTCAAATTGGGTTATGATTATTCCAAAGAGGACAAGCATGGAATGGCGTCCTCGGCATTGGATGCAACAGCTGCCCTGGAGAGTATGTTCACGAACGATAAAGGTGAGGTTGACCATGTAGGATTGCAAGAGGCAATGTTCTGGGCCAACCCACAAAACCGGACAAAGGCAATTGTTTCCATTGTCCACAAGTCCCGTGCTGACCAAGCGAAGGAATTTTTAAAGTCACGCTCAAATGCGAACTTCAGACAGCCTTCCCTGCCCGGTGACAAACCGGTCACTAAGACCGTTCCGATTCCAGGCACTGAAAACCATACCGGAATCAAACACGATTTTTCACAATTTTATAAAAGAAATTAATCATGCCTTTTGATTTAAGAACAAATAATTTGACAGGAGTTGCCGTCATTGACCAGCCTGCTGGTGTGAACGCGACAAGCTCCAACTTTATAGACCTATATACCTACGCGGAAAAATACCAACCCGAATTGATCCCCCAACTGCACATGGCGCACGGCAAGGGAAAAATCACTGGACTTTTGAGATTGGTGGGCAATGAAGGTACTTATGCGTCCGATGTCATTCGACATGCTGAAGAAGCAAGATTGCACAATGTGCTTAAAGAAGTTGTTGTAGCAACACCAGCTGCGACTTCCAGTACATTTACGTCCCCAACAAATCATAACGTTAGGGTAAATGACGTTGTAAAAATTTCTGATGGACTTATTGAAGTTCAGGCTACCGTAACTGCTGTTACCAATGATACGGCTTTTGTTGCCTCCAATGATGACGGAACAGCGTTTGGACTAACTGGAAATGTAAGTGTTTTAGCTGATTTCTCAAACTCATGGGAAAAAGAGACCGAAAACTACAAAGTAGGTCGCAGGTGGGACCCATTACAATATAAGAACCATACCCATATCATAAAGGAAGTATATAATATTTCCGGTTCTGATATGGTACATAAATCTTGGGTGATGACCCCTGAAGGAGCGAAGTGGTACAACCATGAGATTGAAAAGAGCTCAAACCTTTTTGACAACAAAGTTGAAATCACGCATAATTTTTTCCAAAGAAAAGCTTCTGGCAATGCCCGGGGTATGAATGGTGTAGTCCCTCAAATTGAAACAAGAGGAAATATTGCCAATGAGTACATCACCGATATTGAAGAGCTGTCAGAAATTGCACGTAGAGCTAAACAACAAGGCACATGTAGGGAATTCACAATTTGGGCAGACCACACTCAAATGGCCCATTTCAGAAAAATGTTGGCTGGAGTCAACGCCCATTATGCTACAGGAGGGAACTACGGTTTGTTCAACAATAGCAGAGACATGGCATTGGCTCTTGATTTCAAGTCAGTATATATTGATGGGTGTACTTTCCATTTTACCCCTTGGACAATTCTGGAAGATCCTACCTTGTTAGGAGCGGAAAAATTCTTGGCAACAAGTCTAGCATGTTTGATCGTACCTACGGGCAATACATATGCCAATGAAGAAGGAAATACAGTTACCAAGCCATATCTAAGTGTAAGATATCGAGGTGATGATTCCTATAATAGAAAGAGAGAGATCAAAATTTTTGGTCCAAATGGAACCGCGCAATCCAAAGATGCGCAGACCACAGAATTCTTGAGTGAATGCTTGAACCAAGTTATTGGTGCGAACAACTTCTTCGTTGTCCGTAGAGGTGTTTTCTACTCTTAATAGGTAAGTAACATATGAGGGGTGTTAGCGCACCCCTCTATTTAATAATAAACAATGGCAAAAAACAATTTCATCAAGTTTAAACTTACAAAAGAAAGAAAACCAGTAAGTTTTCAAGTCCCCATAAAGGGAATGATGCTCAACAGAAAGGATAGGGCCGGTGCACCATTAAAACATATTCAATATATACCAGGTCATGAGAGCATTTGGAAAGAAGACCATAAAGGAGACGAACAGCCCAAAAACATTTGGTTTGAAGATGGGTTTCTAAATGTGCACAAACACAACCAGAATCTTTTGACCATACTGAAAAAACACAAATGGTTTGGTGTTCATTTCGTAATGGTTGACGAAGAGGCAGAAGACGCTAAAGAGCTGGAACGATTTGACCTTATCGAAAGAGCCATTGACAAAGTTAACATTGCCAATGAGGATGAGCTTCGTGCCAATGCAATCGTAATTATCGGATCACATGTTTTTGATTATTCCGCAACAAGACTTAAGAAAGCTTTAAAACAGAAAGCTTTTGAAAAACCAAAAGAGCTTATTGAGGAAATGGACAAAGGGAACTACGGTAACAGACTTGCGGCCGCATTGGCGGTATTGAGAGATGTCGTTATCATCAACCCTACCAGAACAGCTATCACATGGCCAGACGGTAAGCCCATCATAAACATAGCTTCGGGCCAGGACCCTATTACCGAGTTCGGTACATTCCTTTCCCAGAACACGGAGGAAATCAAAGTGACCTTACAGACCATAGGGCAGCACATTAAAGCCAAACGCACACCTAAAACAGAAATGGATGTTGATGCCATCATTCCTTCACAACAAGTTACTCCTGAACCAGAGAAGGTCACAGTGGATGCGATTCCTGAGACCATTGAGGTAAAAGAAGAACCCAAAACTGATTTAGAAACAGCAAGAGAAGCTTTTAAAACAAAATTCAATAAAGAGGTTCCAATAAACAAAAAGAATGATTTGGAGTGGATAAACTCTAAATTGAAAGAAGAATTGGAGCCAGCCTAAACATCTTCTTGAGACTTGATGCAAAAGTTACAAGCACCCCTCTCAGGAGGGGTTTTTCTTTTTGAACAGCAGATATCCGTTTATACCGTTCCTTACCAATATCATATTGTTTTCGTGCAGATAGTTTAACTGTTCCGCTATCGACTTGTAACCAGCTTCAATACCAAACTTAAGTGCGACCGGTGAGACCCCGCAATGTCCATTACTGGATTTATGTTTTTTATCAATGATTTCCAATATTTTTTGCCTGATTTCCGTTGCTTCCATGGTAAAAGTTTAGTATAATATTAATACAATCTTTTTTTATACTAAATTTGTTACAATAATTTTTCCTGATACCTACCTGTTATGTTGATAGACCGTATCTATAGAAAAGTGCAATCATTCTTGAACACCGAGACCCGTGGCACCCTTGCGCCCAATAGGTTCAATGAGTTCCTGCACAATGCAATACAATCGAGGACAGAGGAATATTTTTATGATGTCAACAGAGCCCTTAACCGTCAGAACCGGGGACTACAGGGAAATTATCTCCAGAACGTCCCTGATAGGATATTGGAAAAGGTGCAGCACTATTCGGTAACTGCCACACTTGCGTATGACACTGATTCCACTCGAACTCTCCCCAACGACCTGAAGTACATCGATACGGTTGAATATACGGACGGCACCGTACTTGAGGGATGCAAGAACAGAAGGGAGTTCAATATCCTTAAATCACAGGCCAATGGGCAGTTTCCAATATACATGAAGTCAGCGGACCTTTTATGGGTGTCGCCAACAACAAACGGATTAATGACCATCACCTATCTACGGAACCCATTGATTCCCAAATGGACCCATCAGGACCTTGGGGGAGGGCAATATGCCTTTGACCCAACGGCCGGGGATTTCCAGGATGCCGATATCCATCCCTCAGAGGAAGATGAAATGGTCAGAAGGGTATTAATGGCAGCTGGTGTCAATTTAAAGGAAAAGGACGTACAGGCCTTTGCAATGACCGAGGAACAGAACGAATTCAGAACCGATAACACCAATTGACCATGGCCCAGACCCCTGCGACATATTATTCCTCTGAATCCAACTATGGGAAATACGCTTATTTCTCCTTAAAAGAGATCTTGGACGATATGGCCATTGATACATTGGACCCGGACCATGTATTGTACAATACCCGCCGTAGCCAAATGATAAAGCACGCCAAAGCAGGTATCCGAATCCTGAACCGTGAGATAAAGAAGACTATTTTGGCCGCTGAGATAACTATTGGTCCGGACCTTTACATACCATTGCCCCAAGATTATATTGATTGGGTAAGGATATCGGTCGTTACCAATGATTTCCGGTTAAAGCCCCTTCGCAACAATCCCAGTATCCCGACCGCGCTTGGCTATCTGCAGGACAATGACTATGAGATCCTTTTCGACAATGACGGGGAGATACTTTTGGCAGATGCCAGCAACCATTTCAATAAGGCCTATAAGCGCTATGAGTTCTGTGAGTCCGAAAAAGTTGGCGTGTACGGTGAATTTGTCATAGATGAAAGGCGTGGCGTAATTGGGTTTGACCAAGGTCTTGAGGACCGGGAAATCGTAATCGAGTATATCAGTGACGGTCTACAGCTCTTAAACCTTAAGGATGAGGAAATAACAGTGCATAAGATGCTCAAGGACTGCCTGGAATCCTATATCCATTACAATTGCATCAAAGGCAGAAGAAGCGTTAGCTCTGTGGAAAAAAGAAGGGCTAGGGATGAATATAAAAGTAGGCTGCACAAAGCTAAACTTGATAGGCTCGATTTTGATATCAATGCCCTTGACGGAAAGATAGAATACTCACCAAATTTCTCACAACGTAGGGCCTAATGGAATTAAAGAACAACTTTCTGTCACTTTTCATGGAAAAGGATTTGGATATAAGGCTCGTTCCCAAGGGAAAGACCGTCCATGTAGAAAACTTCAACATCCTCTCCCCTATCGGTTCAAAGAAAGGGACCGCCAAACCTGTAAAGGGCAACAGACAGTTATCAACTTTCAATTTTGGGCCGAACGCAAAATGGATGGGCCATGATGTGGACAGATTGGCCAACAAGATCAGATGGCTGGTAAAATCGGATACAGGTAACTATTTTGTAGAGTACGATGTTGACACGGATACCCAGGAGATAGTACTTGAGGATACCAGGGGTGCGGCCACAAGTGTACTGAACCTTCAGGACGGATACCCCTCACACGCAATAAGGACTTTGAACGATGTGGACAATGGAAGGACTTTTGTGTTTATCGCGGACGGTTTCAACGAGCTGTTCGGTTTTGAGGTAGGGACTGCCAAAAACCTTGTTGCAAGTGCTTTTGATGAAGCAGATATTATATTATTAAAGGCACCGCCTTTGACCGCCCCCATATTGACACTTGGACAGACAGCTTCTTCAGAGGAAAATAATATGGAGGACAAGTTTTTATCTTTTTCCTATAGATATAAATATCAAAATGGGGAATATAGCGCCCTCTCCCCTTTCTCAGAGTTTGCTTTTGATGCCAAATCATTTTCATATGACTATTCCACATCGACCAACAACGCCATGTTCAACGCCTTCAATAAGGTCGATATAGAAATAAACGTGGGTCCGTCCCAGGTTTTGGAGGTGGAACTTTTCTTCAAGGAATCGGGGAGCAATGCACTATACCTGGTGGACACTTACAACAAGGCCGATAATTCATGGGGGGACGGTTCATCCCAGACCATTGAGTTCATCAACAACAAGATATACCGAGCGGTTACCATTGACCAATTGAACCGTATCTATGATATTGTTCCATTGAGCGCAAAATCATTGGAGATTATCGGTAATAGACTGGTTATCGGCAATTACAAAGAAAATTATGACCTGATAGACCTGAACCAAAACCCTGTCATTGTCAAAATGCTCGTTGAGCAGGTAGAGCTGGTACAAGCTGCTGGCACCGCTTATAGGACCGTCAAGTCCAACAGGGGCTATGAGCTGGCAATTGTATATCTTGACGGAAAAGGAAGGCAGACAACGCCATTGACAGCGGCAAATAATACGATATACATCCCAAATTCCAGTTGCCACCGTCAGAACAAGATTAGGGTGACCATGCAGAATACGGCCCCGGTATGGGCAAGACATTACCGGTTTTTCATTAAGGAGAACCGCAGGAGCTATCACTCCATGGCCCCGGTCACATTTTACAGGGAAGGCGTCTATGCCTGGCTCAAGATAGAGGGTGACGACCCCAACAAGATATCGGTAGGTGATTTCCTTTTTGTAAAATCGGACACCTCTGGACAGCTTTCCAGTATTGTAAAGACAAAGGTATTGGAAATAAAGGAGCAGGACCGTAACTTCCTTGAGACCGATGAAGCCATAATCAACGGTACGGACACCCTTCAGTTAAGGGGGACATATTTCAAGGTAAAGGCCTCGAAGTTCAGTCTCAACCAAAATGCAGTACAGATCTATGATGATATCGGTGGTGGTTTCAGGTCAAGTGCTACGCCCAACAATTTCCAGAACAACCAGACATATGTCGAAGAACCGGTCTACTATGGCACCAATGGCCTTGATGACCTCAGTAGGTCCGGGACCTATACCGGAAGTGAGGACATCCGCTATGAAATAGAGATAATGGCCCAGGGCGCTCCGGACACTTTTAGGTGGAGGGAGTTCAATGCCACCACGGGTGTAGTCGATAACTGGAACGACAACGGCGGTTCGGGCATAGCGATAACAGGGGCTTCCCAATCACTTTCCAATGGAATATCGATAACTTTTGGTGCCACAACGGGCCATGAGCTTGATGCCAAGTGGGTGGTCAGTGCAAAATCCTCCACGGTCGCAAGTGGTTGGAACGGTGGAGGATCTGCTGGAAGTTTTGGCAGAAGGGCCATTGTAATGTATATGGGCAAGCCAAAGAATACCGGTGAGGACATCAAGGGAGGTGCAACAATAACCATTAGATATGACGATAGTGCATCTGGTTCGGATGTCAATGACCAGATACCAGCTTTTGAGGATACATTTACCGTTACACAGGATTATGCCAATCTGGAGGAATGGTTCCATGGCGATAACATAATTTCCCAGTTGACCTATCCAAACTCATTGGACAGGGTGATGTTCCGTAGGGGAACGTTCACCAAGTTCGAGGACGGGCTTGAGCAGGTGACCAGTATAGACCCGAACGGAAATATGATAATGCTTTTCCTTTCCTCGGCCAATTATGTTAGTGGCGGTCGGGTCAGGGTCCCTGCCGATATCAATATCACGGAGCTTGAGAACAACATTATATTCGAGACCGTCCCAAAAGAAATCGATACGGACATATTCTACGAACTTCCCTACACTTACAATGTGGGGGCTCTTGGAAACCATATCGGTGACGTTGGTGCACAGCACACATTGGAATTTTTCAATGCCTTTGGATGGGGAAACTGTTTTGAATCCAACCGTATAGGTGATTCCTTCAACGGCAAGGAACTGTTATTGGACACCAAGCCGATGACCCCTGTCGAAGAATACAAACAGGTGACCCGACCTTCCGGATTGCTCCATAGTGGAGTTTACGAACAATCAACTAATTACAATGCCATCAACGAGTTCAACGCATCGACCATGGACTTTAAGGATCTGGACGATGCTTATGGTGGCATCCAAAAACTTTTTTCAAGGGATAACGACCTTATTGTTTTTCAAAGGGACAAGACCCTTAACGTTCCCTATCAGAAAGAAATATTGTTCGATGCCGATGGGAATGCCATGGTACAGTCAAGTGACAAGGTATTTGGCACGGAAAGACCGTTTGCAGGTGAATACGGGATAGGGGAACATCCCGAGTCCTTTGCTTTTTTTGGTAACAGGATATACCATTTTGACAGGGACAGGGGCGCTCTGATGCGCTTGAGCCGTGACGGGTATACTGAAATCTCAAATAAGGGCTTCCATGAGCATTTCAGAAACCTTTCAAGGGAAAGTTCCAATAATTTCTTTCCTGCCTGTTATGACCCGTATAACGATGTTCTATGGATACATCTGGACCCATCGGGAACTGCAAACACATTGGCATTCTCTGAATCGGGTGAAAAAGGCTTTACGATGTTCGGATCGTTTGCTCCAGAGGCGATGATGTACCTGGACAATAAAATGTATTCCATAAAGAACGGCCAGTTATGGGTACATGATGATGACAGTGTTCCCGTCAATAATTTCTATGGGGCCCAGTATACCTCAAAACTAACGACCTTGTTCAATGATGAGCCCAGTGAGGACAAGATATTCAAGACATTGGTACTTGAATCCACAAAAGCGTTGAAGGCCACATTAGCGACCAACTACGCCAATGGGACCTTGTTGGCCAGCGAGTTTGACCAAAAGGAGAGCAGGTTTTTTGCTTATTTAAGAAAAAATGAAGATCCCGATAATCTGTATGGCGCTTCTATTCAGGGAGTGGGCAGTATCTTAAGCTCCTCCGGAACAACTATAACATTCGGTCACGTGCCCGACAATGTGAACATCGGCGACCAGCTGTTCCAAGTAAACGGAAGCGCTAACGAGCTTATTGGGACGATAACAGCCCATGACCAAACAACGATAACCGTTGGCTCTGCAACCACAACTCCTGTAAATGGTTTATTTGTATTTGCAAAAAAACCGTCAAGGATAGAGGGCGGTGAGATAAGGGGCAACCATTTATTGGTCGAACTGGAACATGAGGGCACCGAGGATGTTGAGCTTTTTGCTGTTTCAACAAATGCAGTGAAAAGCTTTGTATGATCAATTTTTTGATTATACTAAGTGCAACAATAATATTATATTAATTTTGTTAAAAACAGATTGTTATGCCATTTCCATTTGCAGCAGTTCCACTTGGTCTAAGCGCAATTTCTTCCGGATTTAAATTATTTGGAGCCGGAAAGGAAAAAAAGCAGACCCTTCAGGATATAGAAAACTATCCCAGACAAGAGCTCAAAAACGTTTTCAAGAACCTTAAGATCAGTACCAAGGGCTCAGACCTAATAAAGGAAGAGGCTTCCAGGATTACTGCCGGGATGGTAGATATTGCCAAGAGCGGGGGCATTAGAGGTGTTCTTTCGGCACTTCCAAAAATCCAAGAGACCAACAATAGGATAAATAAAGATGCGGCTGTTGATATCGACAAGCAGATAATTGAAAAAGAAAGATTGGTCGCAGGCGACGATGCTAGGATTCAGCAGATGCAAGAACAGCGGGAACGTGAGGACCTGGCCGGACTCGGTGCCAAGTTGGACAATGCCGACCAAAACTTGAACAACGGGTTCAATCAGTTGATAAACACCGGTTTTGCTGCTGGGAACATGTTGGGTGGGGGCATCGAAGCCGACCCAACACCAAAGATATCCAAGGTTACGACAAACCCTTTTGGATTGGCAAGCACATCTCCTTTTATGAAGATGCCCAGTGTATTGACATCTGCTGATTCACTCTTCGACCAATTCAAACCAAAAGTAGGAACTATCTAAAATGGCAAAAAAAGGAAACTTATCGGCTTTTACACAGGTGGGACCAACACCTGACAACCTATCGGACGACCTGAAGTTCTGGGCAAACCTTGATTTCCAGAAAAAGGTACAGGCCGAGACTTCCCGTGAAAGGGCCCTGGAACGCAGAAGGCGTGACACCGAGGACCGTAACAAACGTATTGCCAACTATACAAAGGGGTTGAAGAATTACGATACCGGTTCCAATTCCTTGAACGAAGCACAGGGTAGGTTGATTTTGGAGGCAGCGGAACAAATTGGTGATATAGCGATCAGGTTGGAGGACCCGGATATCGGCATTGAAGAAAGGGTGAGGCTGAACAACAGGCTATCAAACTTGAACATGCTACCCGAGCACATGCGGGCATTTACTGGGGGTATCACACAGCGCCATGAAGAAATTATGAAGGGAGTTGCAGACGGTAAGGTCTGGGAAAATGAAAAATTGGACAGGTACAAGTCCTATTTTGATGGTGATGACAGTGTTTGGGGCAAGATGCAGTTTGCTCTGGACGATAAGGGGCTACCAGCTATCATATACAGGGACATCGATGGTGATGGTATCGCTGATGCCGAAGGGTATGACCAAATTTCACAGGCTATCAGTGCTTTTGGATTTGACCCAAAGGTAGACGCCAATGAGATTGCCGGGAATATTGCAAAAAGCTTAGGAGAGGATTCAACCACAACTTCCGGACCCGGTTTTAGCACCAACTTTGAACAAGGCCCTAGAGCTGATGATATAGAACTTCAGGTCCAAGAGGCTATTCAGGAAAAAAATGGAGGTTTGAAGCTCTTGGGAAAATCAATGCTTGTGGAAATGGGGCTTGAGGATTCATTGGAGAACAGACAATTGATGGTGGATAGATTACGTGAGCTGGTGAACTCCAAGGTTGACAGGACTTCCAAGGAAACTATCAATTTTGGAGCTAGGAACGCAGCCAATAGGTTAGCTCAAGAGGGACTAAAGAAAAATTCAAATAAAAAGGTAGTTATTTCAGCTATAAAAGGTCTCGACGGAATAACATCTACAAATGCTGAAGTTCAAGACTTTGAATTTGATTCCAACGGAAAGCTTAAGTTAAAGGTATCTGTCCCTAAAACAAAATCTATTACCAAAAATGATTTTTCCGAATTAGAAGCTAAAGCAGCGGATGGAGATGAAAACGCTCAACAACAACTTGAATTAGCCCAATTAACGGGAGACGGTGGTGCCAAAGTAATCATACCTGGCGAAAACGAGGCTCGAACAATTGTAGTACAAGATGAAGATGTTGATTGGGTATCTGATCGTCTGGGTATTGATAAAAATGAAAGAAAAGCTACCAAAACAAATGGCATAGATAACGATTCGTTCAATGAATTTCTAAGAAAAAACAATCTGCAGTAATGGAAGATGAGGATTTGATAGCAATTTTGGAGGACGCAAGGGACCAGGGCGCGAATGAAAAGCAATTACAGGTCATTGTGGACCGCTGGAACGTGAAAAAAAAAAGTTTAGACTCTTCACCAAACGGCACAAGTTCGGTTTCGGTACCGGATTCTGGTTCTTCGGGTTCTACTTCCCAAAGAAAAAACTTTCAAAAAATTGATACTGGTTCCGAAGGCAGGTTCCAAGATTTGTTGAACAAGGCACCTTTGGGCGTAGGGGGAACAGATTCCCAAGCATTCAAGGAATGGGAGTCCATAAGGAATGAATTTCTTGAGCGTCCAGTCATCCAGACAGAACATGGTGACCTATTAAAAAGATTGGAAGGGCTACAACCAATAACCAAATCCAAAGATGGGGTTGACCAACAACTTAATACTGTCAGGGACTTAAGGAACAAGATCACACAGAAAAAGCTGAAAGCCGAAACACTGGGCAGGATAACCGGTAAATCACCCCAAGAAATATTGGACGGTGACCAAGCCTTCAAACAATTGGAGATAATGGAATCCAATTTAAAGGGAAAGGATTTTTCCACTGTTTTTGGATCCAATCTGTTTAATGCAAGTGCCGGAATATCCGGAACACCAAATGCCATTATAGAAAGTATAGGTAAGTTGTTCATCAGTGATGAAGAATTCAACAATATCCCAGAAGAAATAAAGGATGACTTTTTTACCGATTTGTTGGGGTCCATGCCGAACCCATTGGCACAGGGTTTTTCGGAGGTCGCGAAATCTGGAAAAAAAAGACAGCGGGAACTTTTGGCCGATGGCAAGAAACTCCGTGAACTGGGCACACAATATGAAAGTGCCATTTCAGAAGACCTGATGGAAGGGGACCTTTCACAGGCAGGAAAGAGAATAGCAGTTGAAGGGGTGGGCTCCATACCAAGCTTGGTACAGGCGATGATGCCATATATCGGTCTGGCCAGTATAGCGACCGGCACAGCGGCCAACAGACTTGAGGAAAACAAAGAAGATGGCAATCTCAATACCAATGAGGTGGCAGATGCCTGGATAAACGGAGCTGCGGAAGGTCTTTTGGAGGCAGTCACCCGCGGATTGGGAAAAAGAATGTTGAACTCTTTCGGTAAGGGGACCAAGGAAGAGGCCAAGACCTTGGCCAAAAACCTAGTGGACAACCTTATTTACTCGCCACTCAAAGAGGGCTCAAGTGAAGCTGCCACATCAATCGTACAGAACCTTTCTGATGCTTTGGTACTGGGCAATGATGTTGAGGTAAAGGATGCTCTCCTTGAAATATACGATTCCTTCTTGGTCGGAAGCTTTGTAGGTGGTGGACTGGGTAGTGTTACCGCCATAGGTGAGGGCATCAACACCAATAAAAAGGCCATTGAAGGCGACCCAGAGGCCATACGGGAAGTTGAATCAGGGAAAAAGTTTGAAGGCGACAAGGTAGAATTGAATATTCCAGCGATAAAGGATAATCCAGAAAACCAAATACCCGATGAGAAAGCACCGAGAGAAGATACTGATGTTGATGGAGGCCCTGGACCTGAGCCTGGACCAAGTAAAGACCCCGGACAGGACAATGACGTTCAAGAAACCGTTGACCCTAACCCAAGTGAAGGAGAGGTTGAAGTAACCCCTACGACATTCAAGTTGACAGATTCGGATAAAGCTCCTGAATATACTGCCGAACTAAAAGATGGCCGATTGAACATTACCGACCCTAAAGGAAAGGAGCCGTCTACCAAGACCAAAAGGAAGGTCATGGAGAAATATGCCGATAGCTTTGATTTTAGTAAAGGAGAAAAGGCAGTTATTCCTGAAGGATTTGAAGGCAACGTAAATGAGATTGTTGCCAACAATTCAAATAACCCCTTGGAAATAGCCGAATTGTTGAACAATACCAACACACAGGAGTTTTTGGACAACCAGGTTGATTTCAAGGCCAAGATAATTGCCGATAACATTGGGGGAAAAATAGAGAGGTCAAGCTATGTAAACTTTGGCGACGAGAACAATATTGGTTCAAACATGGCCAAATCGTACTTTTCAAAAAAAGGTGAAGGTCGGCCATTGGACACTATTGCGCAGGAACTTTCAGAAGACCATGGTATCGATATTTCCCCACAGGACATTATTGACCACATGGAAGCGTTTCCAGGGGGGAGGAACGATGTTTTCAAGGAAGTGAGGGATGAGTTCATAACCCCATTAAAAGAACGGTTCACACAGGTTACAGGGCTTCCTGCCACTGATAAATTTATCAATATCGCCCTTCGTACTGAAGGTGCTAAAATTCAAGAATTCAGTTCATTGGACGCAATGTCTGATGAAGATTTAATAACTTTGAGCAATGAGCAAGAACAATCCTTCCAAGAAAACATCGAGCAAGGTGAAACTGACCCCGGCAATGAGGGCGGGACTTCAATTGAAAGTAGCCAAGCGGATGAAGGAGGACCCAGAGTTCAAGAAGAAGGCCGAGGGAATGGTGTCACAGAATCAGACCGCGCCCAAGTACCTGAACCGGTTCCACAAGAAAACGACGGAGAGATCACTCCAAGCGATAGAAGATTCCAAGAAATCTCCACTAGACTTCGAGAAGGCAATGAAGGACCAGAGGGCGAGGGACAATCAATCCAAGACCAAAGGGAATCAGAATCAAGGGTAGCCCTTGAATACGCCAAATCACGTAATATATGGCATAAGGACCTATTCTCATTAGGTAGAAGATTTTCTTCAGGTAACGAGAATACCAACGTACTGGATGCTTCCACCAGAACACTTTACAAGAGTAACAACCTTTTCAACAGTAAGACCATCAGTGGCCTATTCGATTATGTTGAAATGCACAATCAACTGTTCCCGAACACCAAATACGAGTTCGTAGGTTTTACCGGCCTTGACAATGGCCCAAAACGGGCACCTTATGTAGAGCCTATATTCAAACAGGATTATATTGATAATGCTGTTTTGGCCAGTCCGAAGGACATTTCAGATTATATGGAAGGACTTGGGTTTGAAAGCAAAGGAGACGCTACATACTCCAACGGTACATTTGAAGTTTCTGATCTACACCCAAGAAATGTATTGAAGGATGACAAAGGGAACATTTTCGTTGTTGATGCTGAGATAAAAAAAGAAAGTATCTCTAAAAAGGATAATGTCTTTGACAATCTTGACAACACCTTAAAAAAATGGGAGGACGACTTAGATAATTTCGGCAAGGAAACATTGGGATTGAACATGCCGGTTGCAGTAGCTAGAACAGCGGTTAGAGCCATGAGGTTGGCCGTTAAAACAGCCCAGACCGCATCCGAGGTAATCAATGCCGGCATCGAGGCAATCAAACAAACATCTTGGTATAAAAATCTATCCAAAAGCGATAAGGAGAAGATAATCGAGGACAACCTTGAATCATTGATCAATGATTCTATATCCAACAATGAGAATGTCACCGCTGATGAGGCTAAAACCAAAACCGATGAAGCTTTCAGAAAATCACGGGAAGCTCTAGAGAACAAAAAAACTTTCAGGCAAAAGGTCAAGGACGCCACCAGAAAGGCAATCAGAATGTTCACTGACAGGCAGTTCATTTCCAAAAAACTGATGGATGAAATTGGCGCCCAGAGTGTTAAGTACCTAATGATAAACAGCCATGGTTCTTCAGGTAAGGCCAGACGGATGTTCGAGGATTCCTATGGAAAAATATACAAGAACCTGAAGAATTCAGATAGAGAGGCTTTGGACGAAATAATCCAACTAAGAAGATTTGTGACCATCGACAAGTCCAGAGCTGATAAGGACCTACCCCCTGTTTCCCATCCAGATTATATCGATGGGGATGTCGCCCAAAAGTCTTTGGACCAATATAAAGAGAATCTTGGCAATAAAAAGTTCAATGACCTAACCAAAAGAGCGGATACTTACTTCAAGGTATATGCTGATTTGTTGAAGGCAATGGAAAAGAATGGGCTGATATCAAAAGAAGCCTTTGATTCATTGAACGGGTTGGATTACCAACCAAGGCTGTTCTTGCAGCACATATTGGATTTCGAAGGAAATGTATCCATGGGGAGTGCTGTTAAGGAAAAAAGTGATACTGGAGGATTGTCAAAAGAACAAATCATGTTCTTGACAGAAGGTAGTTCCGGAAGTTTAGTGACAAATTCGGAGTGGTTGTTATCAACCTCATTGGTCGCCAGAACCAGGGCAATGGCCATGAACAATATCAACAGGGAGTTCATTACCAAGGAATATCCAAAGGCCAAGGAACGATTTGAAAAACTGAAGGGCAAAAAAGACCTTTCAAGAGAAGATGCCAGGTTTAAAAATTATTTCAAGGAGCTGAGTAGCAAGATAAAGGAAGGACCGCTTGAAAAAACTCCAAGGAACTACAAGAAGGCCTATTGGTATGAAAATGGGGCCCGTAAAGAATTCTATATAGAGGAATCACTGCATGATTCTTGGTTCAACAATACGCAAGGGTTCTGGGCCAGTCCAAAACAAAAGGAAATGGTAGGGTATTACTCCGGAAGTTCTTTACTTAAAGGTATCGCGACCGGAAATAACCCAGCCTTTGCTATAGTAAACACACCAAGGGACTTTTTGTTCACGTCATTGTTCTCACCAGAGTACAGCAAATTTGTTCCCAAGGCAATCCTTCAAGTTGCCAAAGATGCCTATAAAGGGGTCAAAGAAATTGCCAAATCAAAAAAGGATGTAACGGGAGGCAACCTATTCCAAAAGTATATTGAGTACGGGGGAGATATGTCATTTCTAAGTACACAGGGAAGACTTAAGAAAGATACCGTTTTAGCCAAGGCCTTTGAAAAAATGGTCAGCAGAAGGGCTATGGATAGGTTTAAGAGCGTCTTCAACACAGCTGCATTAAGAAATTTTTCCACCTACAGTGAGATAATGTTCCGGATGGCTTTGTTCCAAAGAACCATAAAAAATGAGCTGAAACATCGGGGAATCGAAAGTATGGAATCAATCAATGATTCTCAGTTAAAAGATGAAATCTATAACAGAGCTGTAGCCAATGCTAGAAGTCTTTTGGATTTTAACCAAGGTGGCGCAATTACCAAGGATTTGGAGTCAATATTACCATATGTCAATACCGCAGTACAGGGCACCAGAGTAGCTACGGATGCTTTTGTAAAAGATCCAGTGACCACAACCATGAAAGTCATGCAGGCCGGGGTACTGGGAACATCGTTTACTATAGGAATGGCGTTGACCATTATCAGCTTGAACAAAGATGATGAGGATGAAGAAAAATCCTCCATTGACATTTATTTGGACACAATGGAAGGTATAAGCCCTTATCAAAAAATGCAGTATTTCAATTTTCCCACTGGTAAAAAGAACAAGGATGGACAGTACCAGGTATTGAAGGTAGCCAAGACACACCAAATGATACCTATCTTCCAATTTACCGATAACATTGCAAACAACCAGTTACTGAAAATCGCAGGTAGGGAAGAGAAATCCGGAAAGAAAATTGGACAAGAGGTTTTTGATGCGTTCAACACCAATATTTCTCCAATAAGCGTTACCTCTCCAGCGCAAACATTCACAAGAAATCCAGTTGTGAAAGCTGTGCTCACCTACGCATCGGGCCATGATTATTATAGGGACCAACCATTGGCCAGTAATGTAAATAAAGACCCTAGACCATTGGAAGGTCAGACAATGAAGAATGTGGAGGATTTCTACAAGAAACTTGGTCGTGAGCACAATCTTTCACCGGTTAGGGTAAAAGCTGCAGTTGAGTCCTTCCTTACAACACCCAATACCAACCCGTTCATTGGGATAATGTACGGTGGAGCTGATGCCATTGTCTCTGATAAAACCCTAGAGGAAACAGGGAAGGAATTGGGCAAGAACCTTTTCAAATCCACAATTAAAAGAGTGGAATCCTTTTCTTCTGACTTTAACAGAAGCCTGAACAGATTGGAAAAATTCAGGGAAGATGAGGAAAAACTTAAAATCGAAGAAGGGTTCAATAAGTTGGATCAAAAAGATTTGGCCAAGCGTTTTGTCGAGGGCGATATTGATTCAAAAGAATTAAGGGAAAAAATAAGGAATCTCAGCCCTGCGGACAAAAAAAGTGTTATCAGAAAGGTCGAGGACTATAAAAGATTAAGTAAGATAGTCGATAGAAATATCATCGATATCAAGTACGCTGGTAGTTCCAAACTGAAGGCATTGATGATATTGAACCGTTACGGTGATATAACCGATGGTTCCGAGGATAGTAAAAGGGTTCTAAAACAAATGAATATTGCCAAGGGAATCTTGACGGATGCCGTGATTTTTGAATATCAAAAGCTCATAAAAGAAATAGGGAACGCTGAAAACCTAGAATAGGGCTTTATATCAAGTGCCGTCTAATTGTTAATAACTTCTATTTGATATCTTTTTTGCCTAAATTCCCCTCCATCAACCTTATATAATTTTCCATTAGAGTCAAAATAAAAGAATTTTACATCGGTTTTAGATCCTGACCAAGCATCATAATCAAACATTTTATAAACAGTATAACCATATTCTAGCGCTTCAAGTTTTGCTTTTCGGCCAGTTATCTCCTTGAATTCTTTAACTGACATTCCTACATAAACCTGATTAGAGGTGTGTGAGGCCTGTTGGTAGGATCCAGCGCAGCTAATCATAAAAATTATTAATAATGTTAAGAGTATTTTCTTCATAAACCAAAGTTTAAACCAGTCCGGTCAAGGTACAAATAAAAAGCCCTCTAAAAAAGAGGGCTAATATTTTAATTAAGAGGTGTTGAGTTGAACACCTGTTCCAGAACTGCTCTTGGATATGTCTTGACCCTTCCGAATCTTGGGTCAGGTATATCATCTGTTGGATAGCCTTTCTCCCTACAGATTTTGGAAGCAGCTCTACCCAATCTACTAGCCACCTTAATATTCACTGGAATGTCGTTTAGATTTCCATAACCCACAACAGTGAAATAGTCAGGTCTTGAAGTGTTTTTAGCCTCAAGCACTTTCAGTCTATCATCATGCTCCGAAAGCTTTCTCTCTTGCTTTACCAATAATTGGGTTTGGGCGAGTAATGTTTCGGCGGGTGTTAGAGGTTTTAGGTCGGGTTTTGTTTTACTAATAACTTTTTGCTCGCATTCAAGAAAATAATCTCGAGCTTCTTCACCCTTTTTAGTACCAGCCTTCATGCAGATTTTTTTTGAAAACGGTATTGATAAGCCAAAATCTTTGCTTCTCCCCCGCCGGGGGAGTTCAACAAAATCTTCTCCTTCAACTGCGAATTCATTTTTTAGAATATTTCTTGAATACCATTTAGTCCAATGTTTTGGCGCGTATCCTAAGAAGTTATACAAATCTTGAGCAGACACAGCTTGTTGTCCATTGTGTTCAGTAATTTGGATTAATTCATTCATACCCTTTGTTTTTTAAGGTTTGACAATTCTTTTAGAAAATCGTCGAGTATGATATAATCAGCGACGATAAGAGACCTGTAAGTGTGGTCACAACTTCCCTCGGCCGTTAGGCATTCGAGCATCATTTCTTTTAAGGACTTCCTTAAATCTTTGGGTTCCGTTTGGCGCAAGAGTGATTGCACCAAAATCTTTTCTGTTTGCATATCGAAAAGTTTTTTGTGCGAGGCTACCTTTAGGGTTGCAAACACGTTCTAGGAACGGATTACAGCCTTTCGGTTTAATCTGCGACCTCTTAGGTTAATACCTTGGGTAGCCTCTATTCGTAATGTAAGTGTTATAGGGTTTCGCCTAAAACGTGTTTGCACCACGAACCTACAAAAAATTCAAGAACCTACCAAAAATGAAAAGCCCTTAGAAGTTGTACAAGAACTGTCTAAGGGCTACTTTTCAAATCGGCTAACCGCCGTGGTTTTATTTTTTCCTTACTATCGCAACTTGTACCAACGAGTTGTACAAATATAATAAAAGTACAATTTAGTATAACTATAATATTGTATTAAAATTATACTAATTTATTGTCTGGAAATACACTATATTGTGTTCATGGATAAACTGACATCATCTTCCACAATCAGCAAGACAGGTATAGAAAACAGTGAGCTTCAAGACTCTGACATTTCATTGGCCGTAATCCCTCCCAAGAGCACTCGCCCACCAGGAGGAACCGAATACGTTGGTGATTTTTCGTCTGTCCTGGTTCCAATGTTGATATTGTACCTGATTATACTTTTCGCGGTAAGTTGGGCAGGCTATAGGTTTTTCAGGAAGTCTAGATAGTACGGTGTTTCGTCCTAACTTTGCATACCCGCTTATTACAAAGCTTCAGGAAGGTCAATATTCTTCCCTAAAGAACCCACACGCTTCTACAATAAGGTCTATTTCTTCTTTTTTAAATTTAAACCATTCGCCTTTCACCCTTTTTCTTTTGAAAATCAAATGAAATTCTTTTTCGACATTTCCTTTAAGTGTTGCGAATAATATGATAAATGGGTTAGTTGTTTTCATGGCCATTACCCTTTCAGGGGGATTATATGAATATCCAATTTTATAAAGCTTTGAATAGGTGTCATATGCGATATATGTTTGCTGTTTTATCTTTTCCAGCGATTTTTTTGATCTCATTTGAAGAATACCTTGCCAAAGCTTTTTTATTTTTTCATCGGACAAATTATATTGTTTCTTCCATTCTTTATAATATTCTTCATAACTAGGTAGATACTCATCTCGCATAATCCCTACTGTTTTATAATTTTCAATATTTCTATTGTTGTCTTGCTTTTAGGTATTGTGGATTGCCAGTTGAGCCACTACTCCCAGTATTAGACCATAAAAACTCATAAAGGCCTTGAACGTTACATCCCAAGTTGAAATATCAAACGATGCCTCAATGAAGCTCCCTATCAAATAGAAGAGCAAGAACACCAGGATAAATCCAATAATAGTTTTTGCAATATTTTTTATAAAAATCTTCTCTCCCATTACTGTTGTTTAAAAATTTTTTTCCTTTCCATACCAGTGGTGTTTTTAGGGGTTGAAATGTTCCGCGTTGGTGATGCTGTCAAATTTCTCTTCCTCAAACTTCCTTTCCATAGCTCTCCCCTGTTATTTCTCCCAATGATTCCATTAATGTTCG
>NZ_QTJX01000001.1 GCF_003382275.1 Flagellimonas nanhaiensis | reverse complement strand
CTCCAATAGAAGATTGGATCAATGGAGAATTGAAAGTTTCCCAGATAAAACAAGTACAAATTGAGGATTTATTGGACAGACCCCCAATTCAAATTAAAAACAGTAAAGTTGTAAAAGACTTTGAAGACAAGGTTATTATGGTCACTGGGGGTGCTGGTTCAATTGGAAGCGAATTGGTCCGTCAAATTTGCACGTACAATTATAGGTCATTGGTTGTGATAGACCAGGCGGAATCTGCTCTTTATGATCTTCAACAGGAACTAAAGCAGGCAGGATTCTTTAATTTCGTCCCTATTGTTGGTGATATCAGGGACAAGAACAAAATGCGTGTGTTGTTTGAGGAGCATAAACCTGACCGAATCTTTCATGCCGCTGCATACAAACATGTCCCTTTAATGGAGTGTAATCCATATGAAGCGGTAAAAATCAATGTAGCCGGCACAAAAAATTTGGTTGATTTGGCCATGGAATTTGAGGTTGGAAAGTTTGTTTTTGTTTCAACGGATAAAGCAGTGAACCCTACCAATGTTATGGGGGCCACCAAGCGAATTGCAGAAATGTATATCAGTTGTAGACAGCAAGACGACAAAACTAAATTTGTTACCACAAGATTTGGAAATGTGTTGGGATCAAATGGTTCCGTTATACCGCTGTTCAGAAAACAAATTGAAAAAGGAGGCCCGTTAACCGTCACTCATAAAGAGATTACAAGGTATTTTATGACAATTCCAGAGGCCTCTCAATTAGTTTTGGAAGCTGGGGCTATGGGCAAAGGAGGCGAGATATTCATATTTGATATGGGAGAATCTGTCAAGATTTTGGATTTGGCCAAAAATATGATTAGGTTATCAGGATTGCATTATCCTGATGATATTGATATAAAAATAACAGGGTTGCGTCCTGGAGAAAAGTTATATGAAGAATTATTGGCCAATGGCGAAAATACACTTCCTACATATCATGACAAGATAATGATCAGTAAAGTCCGGGATATAGATTATACCAGAACAAGAACGATGATTGACGAGCTTTGTATTTCGAACCTTTTCTTTAAGGATAATGTGGTGCAATTAATGAAAAATATTGTGCCAGAGTATATATCAAAAAATTCCGATTTTTGTAAATTGGACAATGACAAGGAGAAATTAAGTCCCCCACAAAACTCAAAGTCTAAAATTGCACAACTCAACAGCTAAATACCAATATCTTATGAATTCGACCTTTAGATTAACCTGTGTGGTCTTTTTGGCCCTTCTATTTTATTCATGTGGCCCCCAGAAAGGAGTGGTATATTTTCAAGATGCGAGTCAGTTCGAAACTTTGGTAGATGATAATACGTTCACAACCAAGTTTAAGGTAGATGATTTAATTAGCATCAACGTGTCGACACTGGACCCAGAAGCAAGCGCTCCATTCAATCTCTTTAGGGGAGCGGAAGAAGGAGGGTTTAGACCAGAACAAGTCAATTATTTGGTCGATAAGAATGGAGAAATAGATTTTCCAGTAATAGGAAAGGTAAAAATTGTAGGATTATCGCCAGCGGAGACCCAAGAACTTCTTAGGGAAAAGTTAGCTGATTATCTAAAGAACCCTATCATAAATATCAGAATTAGGAATTTTACTGTCACTGTGTTGGGAGCGGTCAGTAGACCTGGAACTTACACAGTTAATGGAGAACAGATCACGATAATGGAAGCATTAGGATTAGCTGGGGATATTAGTATAAAAGGTAGAAGGGACAATGTTATGGTCATTAGGGATTTTGATGGAACAAAAGTTTATAACAGAATTAACCTTAATCGAAAGGATGCTTTGAAATCCCCAGTGTATTACCTAACCCAAAATGATGTAGTTTATGTTGAGCCCAACAAATCAGGTAAAACGGAATCTAGTTTCGATCAAAGAACATCCGTTGCAGTTTCCATCATTTCGCTTTTAATTACTTCTACAGTTGTATTAATAACAAGAAATTAAGAGACCTTATTTTTACTATTAACTTAATTTATTTTGTCTTTAAATGGAATTTGGTGGCAATGAAATTGATATAAAATCAATTTTGGATAAATATCTCAAACATTGGAAATGGTTTGCCTTTTCTACCATATTAACTCTCTTAGGAGCCTTTTTTTACCTTAGATACGCAATACCTGAATACGAGGCGTCCGCAAAAATCCAAATTATAAAGGATAAAAGTGCATCTTCGGAGCTTTCCGTTTTTAAGGATTTGGACATCCTTTCAGGAGCAGTAACTAATACTGAAATTATTGATGAGATAGAAATTTTAAATGCCAGAAGTAACTATAAGTCCATTGTTAAAAAACTCAAGCTTAATTTAAGATATTTTGTAATAGGCAATATCAGGAACACTGAAATTTACGGAAGTGACTATCCTTTTTCAATCAATTTTCTTGGTGCTGATTCGGTAACCAATAAATCACAGCACGAGTTTTTTCTCAAGATTTTATCAAGTACGGAATTTTCATATTCCGAGAAAGAGGATGATACTTTTAAAAAATATTCCTTTGGATCAAATATAAACACAAAAATTGGGGATATTATATTGGTGCCAGAATCTAAGCTGGTATCTTTCTATAAGGACAAACTAATAAAAGTAACGGTAGACCCAATCCCGTCTGTTGTTGAAAGCTATAGGGCGAAAACCAAAATAAGCTTGGCAGGAGAGTTTTCAAATATTATAACTATCTCCTTAACGGACTCTGAAAAACAAAGGGCCATAGATGTTATCAATGAACTCATTCAGATTAATAATGACAACGCAGTTAAGGATAAAAAAGCAATTGCTGATAAAACTTCTGAATTTATTGAGAATCGTATATCAGAAATTTACAACAATCTTTCCTCGGTAGATGAGACAGCGGAAAATTTTAAATCGAGTCGAGGAATTGCAGATTTAGGGTCCCAATCTAATGTCAATTTTTCACAGAGTGCAGCTAGTGAACGTCAGCTACAAGATGCTAATATTCAACTGAGCATAGCGAGTTCCATGAAAGAGCTTATTGATGGTCAAGAAGGATATGATATTATTCCTGAGGTGGGCCTGGCTGATCAGGGAATTTCAGGTTCTGCACAACGGTATAATGAACTTGTCGCTCAGCGAAATCGATTATTAGAGAGCTCTAATGAGAAAAATCCCGTAATTGTTAAATTAGACCAGCAACTAGAAGGGTTAAAAAAGGGAATACAATCTAGTTTAAACAATGTTTCAAACAATTTGAATCTACAGGTTAATAGTTTAAGCAAACAATTATCCCAAATAAATTCACGGATTTATGCGGCACCTGGAAATGAAAGAGCACTTAGGGATATATCAAGAAGACAACAAACCACGGAATCCCTTTATTTATATTTGCTGCAAAAAAGGGAAGAGTCGCAAATAGCATTTGCTTCAGCATCTCCAAAATCGAGAATCATTAATTCTGGATATAGCGCAGATATTCCTGTATCTCCACGAAAAGGGATAATTTTTCTAACTGCCATGATGGTTGGAATGTTGGTACCTTTTTCCATGATTTATGTTACCGATTTACTGGATAATAAAATCCATAACAAACTTGACTTAGAAAAGATTGTGGGAGATGTTCCAGTATTGGCAGAGATACCTAAAATTGGAAAGAAAGAAGAAAAACTAATCAAGAATGAAGATAGATCGGTTTTGGCAGAATCTCTTAGAATTCTCCGGACTAATCTTGATTATATTTTTCGTACCAAAAAGAAGAATGGCAAAGGGAACTTAATTTTTGTCACCTCAAGCGTGCCAGGGGAGGGAAAAACATTGATTTCATCAAATCTAGCGATGACCTTTTCTAGTACAGGAAAAAGAGTTCTCCTGATAGGAGCAGATATAAGAAACCCTAAACTCTATACTTTTTTTGCAGATAGTAAGAACGTAGATGCTATGTCAAAACCAAAAAGAGTGGTTAAGGTAGGTTTGACGGAATATTTAAGCGACCAGACTTTGGAAATAGAAGATATTATAAATCCAATGCTTGTCCATACAAATACTATTGATGTTATATATTCTGGAAAGATACCTCCAAATCCAGCTGAGTTGTTAATGAGCGATCGAATAGGAGAATTGTTTGAATCATTGGCTGAACGTTATGATTATGTGGTTGTAGATACAGCTCCTCTTATGGTTGTTACGGATACGTTGCTCATTAGTAGGTACGCAAATCAAATCTTATACGTGACCAAGGCGGATGTGACAGAGAAAAAGGTATTGCAATACCCTCTGAAACTTAAAAAAGAAGGAAAATTAAAAGGACTTTCTTTTATTGTAAATAATGTTAAGGCCTCGAACCTAGGTTATGGAGGTAAGTACGGCTATGGCTATGGAAAGTCATTGAAAAAATGGTGGAGTTTTTCGTAATCAATAGAAATTAAGAATTGTATTCTCGATGATTGGCAACAATAGTTTTAGGGTATTGTTGGATATTTTTAGCTCCTTTATTGCAGAAAATTGTCTCATGTTATGAATATCTGTACCTACATAGTCGACAATTTTATCCTTTAAAAGTTTTTCTGCAACTTGTTGGATTTCTTTCCCATAATAATCTCCGAGTGATAACAGGTTCAATTGAAACAAGATTCCTTTTGTCTTGAGGTTGGAGTAGGTTCCGTATTGTTTATGAAAATATATATACCGTTCTGGGTGTGCCAAAATTGGAAAGTAACTATGTTTGGCTATTTTCTCAATAGCAATATCAAAATTAAATGAAGGTTGTAAATACGACATTTCAATGAGCAGATAATCCTTTTTCAGTGGCATGACCTCTTTTTTGTCTAAAAGCGCTTCAAAATTGTCATCGATCATGTGTTCTGCAGCATATTCTATTTTGGAATCCAAAGCAGTACTTGCCAATTCCTTTTGAAGAATTTCAAATGAATTTTTTATAGTTTTAGCAGTGTTGTCATAGTAACCGTGCATGATATGAGGGGTGCAGATCAGGCTTTTAATTCCATAATTGGAAAACTGTTGAATTAATTCAATGGATTCTTCAGCAGTTTTGGCACCATCGTCTATTCCGGGAAGGATATGATTGTGAATATCCACAAGCCCATGTAAATAATCTATGAGGAATCTTTTTCTTTCAAAAAAATGTAGCATTCGTAAAATTTGGAATGTAAAGATAAGGCATTACTTTACTTCGAGGTTATACTACTTTCCGGTACAGAAAAGAACCACTGGTTCATCCCATTTTTCATCTTGTCTTGTGAATGATTTTTTGGCCTCTATTGGTGGATAATAGATATTGCTTTTGCTCATTGGGTTGTCTTTTAATTAAGCTGTTGCTTCCATTTTCATCACTGTCAACTTTGACAAAAAGCAACGGTTTGTCACGTAGGCAGGACAAACCGTTGTCTTTGGTCACTTATAAATGATTTCCCTTTTTAGAAATCTGTAAAAGATCTTACAGCACGTACATTGAGCCAACTTCCTTTACCTAGAGCAAATTCGTAAATTCCGACGCCATCCACATAAAGGACTTCCCATGCTTCGGTAGCCGAACTTTGCGAAGAACTCCAATACGCAGAGTTCAAGTTTGTTCCGCCATTTGCAATAGCGGTCGCATTGATAATTCCTACGTTCAAGAACATTTCATTCAGCTCATCCCTGCTTGGCAGGAACCAATCATCAAAACCGTTGTAGTCTAAACTAGCGACCATTTCAGCAGCGCTAGAAGAAACAGTACAACCCGATGCTAAAATAGCAGCTGTATTGGCCTCGCCAGAACCTATTGCAATACCTTGCGCACCTGTTATATCAACAGTAGTACAGCCCCAGGTTCCGCCAGTTGATTGATCAACCACATCACAAACTAATCCTTCACTATTATTACTTGTAGGGTCTATCCAAAAAATTACTCCACCATATTTATATTCTCCTAGCTCGTTTACATCATTAAGAGCAACTATGGCATTGGCAGATACGGTTTGTATACCATTGTCCACAGAAATGGTTGCAAGCATATTGGGGTTGGTTTCAAAATCAAATAAGGTTTCATCAGCAACTGATAGTTCTCCTGTGCTTTGATCAATGTTAAACGCACCCGCTGGGTTTTGGAAGGTAATGGTATAAGTCAAATTTGAACCTGTTGCCTGTAAGGTTCCCACAATAGCACCATTTGATGGATTTTCATCAATATCCATGTTCGTATTTTGAGCAGTTACTTCATCTACATCATTTAGATTGACTGTTGCTGAAGCTGTAGCTGTTTCTACACCATCATCAACCAAAATAGTTGCTGTAATCACGGGGTTGGTCTCAAAATCGAACAAGTTGGGGTCAACAACGGTCAATTCTCCAGTACTGGAATCTATAGCTAGCGACCCTTGTGGAGTTTGGGATGTAATGGAAAAACTGAACGTACCGCTGCCATTTGCTTGCATAGTACCTACAACTTGCCCATCTGTTGGGTTTTCGTCAATGCTAACCGTTAAATCGTCAAGTGTTATTTCCACAACATCATTAAGGTTTACGGTCACTGTTGCCGTATCAATACCATCAATAACTGAAACTGTTGCCGTAATAATAGGATTGGTCTCAAAATCGAATACGCTTGCATCTGCTACGGTTAACTCCCCCGAACTTTGGTCAATAGCCAAGGCTCCTGTCGGGGTTTGGCTATCGATGTTAAAGCTGGAAGCTCCATTTCCGTTTACCTGTACCGTGCCAATAAGGTCACCATTGGTAGGGTTTTCGTCAATGTCCACTATAAGGTCTTGAACGCCTAGTTCATCCAAGTTATTAAGGTTAATAGTTATTGAAGCCGTTTCTGTTGCCCCTACGACAGCTACTGTTGCAGTAATCATGGGATTGGTCTCAAAATCAAACAAACTGGCATCGGCAATGGTCAAATCTCCAGTATCTTCGTTAATAGTCAAGGCCCCAGAAGGTGTTTGCTCAGTAATACTAAAGCTTAGACTATTGCTGCCCGTGGCCTCTATACTACCAAGGCTTTCGCCATTAGATGGGTTTTCATCGATAGTTAAGGTAAAGTCCTGAACTTCTATCACAATTTCATCCGTGGTTCCATCACTATTGTCATCATTGTTACAGCTTATTGTCGCAATTAAAAGTGTTAATAGCCATATATGGGCTATTCTGAATCTATTTTTCATATTTATTAAATTTAAATTGGGTTATTTTTTATTGGTTCATTAGAATGCGGTAAGGATTTCGTAAGGGCCAACATAAACCCCAGTTACCGTTGCGCCATTATCATCTAAATAGGAATAACTACAATCAATGGTTCCCGTCATGGTATTTAGGTCAAACGTTCGGGCATTGATGGTAAATAGATTTCCATTGGAACTGTCTCCATAGGGCAGAGCAGTGTGGTTATGGCTAGTTCCACCATTTGGCTGTCCAAAGGTTTGTCCACCTATAGTATTTGCACTACTAAAGTTGGTAATGCCATATTGTGAAAAGTTATGCCCATCCATAATTATGGAAACAAACCCATTGGGATTTGATTGAGGGTCCCATGTGAAGAATGGGGTTTGGTCCAATGTTGGACTAACGGCAAAAAGGTTACAGGTTACTTTTGAAAAGACGGTAGTTGTTGTTTCAAAAGCGATTTCGTCCGTTACATCTTCTACAATATCACCATCCGTAAAAACAAAGGTGAAAGCACGGTCATATTCTCCATCCATAGTAGCATCATCCACCAATAAATAGGCCTTGTGGGTAACGTACGCATCCTGCCCAACCACAAATTCTGTGTTGGTATTACCTGGAACCGATGATTCAAATAAATCGTTTAAATTGATAATCACTGCTGAAGAATTAGTGGCGTTATCGACCGTAACCGTTGCAGTAATTGTTGAGTTTGCCTCAAAATTGAACAAGGAGGCATTCGCAATGGTCAGTTCGCCTGAAGCGCTATCAATACTCAAGGCACCTAAAGGTGTTTGTGAAGCTATACTGAAATTAGTAGCTGTGCCGCCATTGGTTTGTATGGTGCCAATACTTTGGCCAATTGTAGGGTTTTCATCTAAAGTTGCCTCAAAATCTTCAAGATTCACGGTTATGGTTCCATCATCCGAATTACTGCAGCTAAAATTGAAAATTACTAATGCCAACATAAGTAGATTGGCAATATTTCTTTTTTTATTCATCATAGTGGGGTTGATGTTTAATACTTTTTAATAGTCAATATTGATTAACTCTCCATTTAGGCCGTAGTTTAAGGTAAAGGTGGTGCCACCGTTTGGTGGTTTTAACATAACCACGTACTCGGTTTTTGTCCTTTCCCCATTTTTGGGCATTTTAACAAAAGCCATGTGCAGTAATGGATTTTCAATTTGTTTCTTGGCGGTAAGCTTTTCTTTTGAAATTTCGACCAGTCCCCCCAATTTCCCCAGATTAATAGTTTCATCTAGCTGAAACATAAAATCGGCGGCCTTTGTTCCAGCAGGCACTTCTAGGGTTATTTCAGAAGTTTGTGTCCAATTATCTTGAGAAAGGTTCCATTGTCCCATTTTTAAGGATTCTGGAGCTTCCGTAACGGTGACCCCAACAATATTTCCTATTGATTCATTATAGGTGATTGTTAAATCAGTATAATGGGCATCGTTACCAAACTTATCTTTTAGAATAATCTCAATGGCCCCAAAGCCTTTAGCGTTGGCCTTTTGTTTACTGGCTCCACCTCCACAGGAAACGAGTGTTGCCGCCATTATTAAGGTTATTAAAGTGGCTTTCATTTTTTCTTTTTTGGTTAATGATTTATTTCTCACTCGCTCCTCCAAAGAGGAAGAAAAAGGCTCTTCTGCCGAATATTAATAGGATTCTAATGACCCAACTTGCAGTACCGCCCCAAACATCAATCTAGGCTAAAAGCCTGATGTTGTAGTTAAAGACGGATAGCACAATTGAAAGAATATCCGTAGCCACCAGGACTAGACTTCCCAGACCTATATTTAGATTTGATATTTTCCATAAGAATTGGTTTTGTTATTTCTTGAAGAATAGCTGCTTATGGAAGGCTATTTTCCTAAGAGATTTCTGCAAGAAATGGTTTGGTCAGGGTAAAGATGAGGTAATGCGGTTTCCTATGAAACAGTTAATGTTTATGTGTGAAACCACAACTAATTTCTGTTGGTCCCAAACCCATATTCGTATTTTGGAAAAAAGAGGAAATAGGCTAAGGTATGCCTGGTGCAGGGTTAACTAATGACTATTGTATTCAAGGAAAGTAGAGATAAAAGCTTCTTTTTTTCTGGAAGAAACAGGAATCCTTTGACCATTTTTTAAAAAGATAATCCCTGATTTATCATATTTGTCAATAAACTTAAGGTTCACCATAAAAGATTGGTGGGGTCTTGTAAAATTTACCTTTTTAAGTTTTCCTTCATACTCCTTCAAAGGTTTGGAGGCTACATATTTTTTGTTATTGTTCAAGTAGAAGGTAGTGTACCCCTTATCGGATTCGCAGTACAGTAGTTCCTGCAGGTTGATGACCTGAAAACTATTGCTCAACGAAAGTACCAGTGTGGCTTCATCTTGATACCATACTTTTTTGGCGGTGTTTATTTGCTTCTTTTGCTCTTCCAAGGGTAGGGACTTAACTTTCTCTAGGGCAGTTTCTAGCTCACCAACATCCACAGGTTTTAACAAGTAGTCCACCGCACCTATTTTAAGGGCCTGAAGTGCATACTCCTCATATGCCGTAATGAAAATGATTTTATAGCTAAGGTGTTCCGTTTGGTCCAGAAAATCAAAACCTGTACCATCTGTAAGGTTGATATCCAAAAACACCAGGTCTGGTTTACAAGCTTCGGACACTACAACGGCTTCTTTTACAGAAGCACATTCACCAATGATTTCCACATCGGTCTCAAATGTTTCCAGAAGATTTATCAAGCCCTTTCGAATATAGGCTTTGTCCTCAACAATTAGGGCTTTCATGTATTCTCGATAACTTTATAAGGAATAATCAGTGTGACTTGTGTTCCTTGTGCATTATACTTTTTTCTGTCCTCAATGGATATGCCTCCAGGCACATTGAAATCTTTTGCCAAAAGTTGTAGTCTTTCAGCGGTAATTGTTGTGGCTAAAGACTTTTTGTTGGTATTTGATTTTTTTGAAATGGCATCAATCCCAATACCATTATCAGCAATGGAACAGCTCAATCTTTCGTCAATAAGGGTTAGATAAACTTCTAGTTCCCTATTGTCTTGTTGGGTCCTAAAGGCATGCTCAATGGCATTTTCAATAAAAGGCTGAATCAGCATAGGGGGTATTAGAAGCTGGTTAATATCTATACTTTCATCTACCACCAAGCTGTAATTGTAAGGTGGGTCAGCATCCATGTTTTGCAACATCATGTAGTTGTCAATGGCATCAAGCTCCTGAATGAGCGGAACCAATTTATCCCTCGAGTTTTCCAGTACAATACGCAATAGTTTTGAGAATTTTGACAGATAAGTCACTGACTTTTTCTCTTCCTTGTTCAAAATCATTCCTTGTAATACGGAAAGGGAATTAAAAATGAAATGGGGGGTCATTTGGGAGCGTAATAGCTTTTGCTCGGTTAGGATATTTTGATTCTTGACCTTAATAGTTGTAAACTTTTGGTAAAATACCAAGGAGCTCAATAGTATGGATACCGTTAAAATACCTATAACTGCCCAAAGGTAGTTTTGCTTTGATTTGGCCAAATCTTTAGATGTGGTCAGTACAGTTTTGGTTAATCTTAATTCACGAATACTAGCAGAGTCCAAAGCCTGTTTGTATTTGTATTCATATTCTAATTGGGCAATTTTTTCAACATTTTCTTTATTAAAAAGGCTGTCGTTTAAAATCTTAAATTGTTGATGACTTTCAAATGCCTTTTTGAAATCACCTAAGTTCTCATATATAGTTGAAAGTAAATTATAAGTATCCCTTTGGTAATCAATTGCCCCGATATTGTTTGAAATCTCTTTACATTTTATTGCGTTGATAAGGGCTAAATCAATTTTTTTTTGATTTAAATAGACTTTTGCTAATCCTAAATAGGAATGACATAGTCCCAATTGGCTTTCCAATTCAATATTGATTTCTTTGGCTTTTAAGAATTTCTGAAGAGCAATATTGTAATCCTTTAATTCTAAATATACATCACCCATACTGAGCAGACACCTCCCGATATTATCTTGATCGTTTATTGAAGTGCTCATTTCCAACGCTTCGGTCAAATAGATAAGTGCATTCTTATAATCCTTTTTTTGTCGGTATGCGACTCCAATATTATTCAATGAGATCCCTTTGTTCTTACTATTTATCTTGTTCTTCTTAAACTTTAATTTTAGCGACTCTTTGTAACTTGCAATCGCCTCATCGAATTTTTTATTCTTTTTATAAACAAGACCTAAATTGTTGAGAACAGATGAAATACCCGCAGTATCTTTCAGTATTTTATAATTGATCAAGGATTGGTTGTAATGTTCTAAGGCAAGTGGATAGTTTCCCTTATGTAGATAGCTGGTCCCCATATTATTTAAACAACTGGCCATCTCTAATTTATCATTGTTCGCCAGATTGATATCCATTGCTTTGTTGAAGTACTCCAAGGCCTTTTTATATTCGCCCATATCCAAATAACAGAACCCGATAAATTTTAAACTTACTGCCGTAGCTTTCGATTGTCCAATATTATTTAGAATTTCTATTGAATTCTTATAGTTTTCAATGGATTTATTATATTGATAATCATAATAATACGCCATTCCAATCTTTGCAAAGCAATCAGAAACACCTTTTTCGTAATGCTCTGTATTATACAGTAAAAGAGACTTTTTAAATAAACGTATTGCTTGCTTATTATTTGATTTCGAGGATTCAATTAGCCCCCTTATATAAATACTTCTAGCCCTCCCTTTTTTAAATTGGATATTTTCTGCTATCTCTTCTGCTTTATCCAAGTGTTCGAGAGATTTACCTATATCATTGTTGAAATAGGAAAAAGCCAATTCATTCAATAGATTCACCCTTATTGTATCCTTTTTTTGATGAAGCCCTAATTCAATTGTTAGGCTGTCAACTGTGCTTTTCTGTGCCTCCGTAGAAACTGCAATTAAGAAAAAGACTGGAAGAAGAAAACATTGAAAAACATTAAGGCCGCTAAATTTCAATGTACTTCCCAAAGTCTTGTTTCTAGTGAATACGGTCAAGAAATACATAGTAAGAATTGCATATTGTTTAATACTAATTGAACACGCATTTTACCTGAAATGCAAGGTTTAGTCCCAACCAAAATACGAGTTTTTAAAATCCTTCAAGAAATAAAACTGAGATATTCTTGATGATTAAATGACATGAATATATATCTGTCCGTTCAAAAGAAATATTCGTAGATACTGAATGATTATTTGCAAAGGTGCCAATTGTTTGTTTTACAATGGTTACTTTCCGATGCAGAAATTCGAAAAAATGTTACCCAGGAGATCGTCTGTGGTAACCTGACCTGTAATTTCACCAAGATGGTATAAAGCCTGCCTGATATCTATGGCCATAAGATCGCTCGGAAGGTCCATTTCCAGTCCTTCCTTTACTTTTTGGATTTCTTCCAGTGCTTTTAGTAGTGCATCATAATGCCTGCTGTTGGAAATAATGGTTTGATCTCCGCTCAAAGCTCCAGAATCAACTAGGCTCAATAGTTTTTTTTCCAATTCGTCAATCCCTTTCCTGTGTTTGGCAGAGAGGAATAGGACATGGGGGAATTCATCTTTGAGCAACTCTTTTTGTCTGTCATCCAAAAGGTCTAATTTATTACAGACAGGCAGCACTTCCTTGTTCGGATATTTTTTCTCTATACGTTCCAATTCCGCCCTATCAAAATCCGGATTATCAAAAAGGAAGAGAATAAGACGCGCTTCTTCAATCTTGTCAAAAGTGCGCTCAATTCCAATTTTCTCAACCATGTCTTGGGTTTCCCTAATGCCTGCGGTATCTATGAACCTAAAATTGATGCCATTTAGACTAATCTGATCCTCAACGGTATCTCTGGTAGTTCCGGCAATATTGCTCACAATTGCCCGCTCCTCGTTGAGTAAAGTATTTAACAACGTGGATTTTCCTACGTTTGGCTGACCTACAATGGCCACTGGAATACCTTGTTTGATAACATTGCCCAAGGCAAAGGAATCTATCAATTTCTTGAGAACTTCACTGATTTTGTCCAAAAGATTTTTGAAATGACTACGATCTGCAAATTCCACATCTTCTTGTGAAAAATCGAGTTCCAGTTCAATCAGGGAGGCAAAATTTAGAAGCTCTTCCCTTAGTTTTTGAATTTCATTGCTAAAACCACCCCTCATTTGTTGAATGGCTATTTCATGAGCTGCCTCACTGTCACTTGCAATTAGATCCGCTACAGCTTCTGCCTGGCTGAGGTCCATTTTTCCATTTAAAAAGGCTCGCAGCGTAAATTCTCCAGCAGTCGCCGTCCGGCAGCCTCTTCTCAACAAAAGTTGAATGATTTGTTGTTGTATAAAGGGAGAGCCATGGCACGAAATCTCCACAACATCCTCCCCGGTATAAGAGTTTGGCCCTTTAAAGATGGATACCAATACTTGGTCCAGCGTCTTTCCATTGTCCACAATATGCCCCAGGTGTATGGTATGGGTTCTTTGACCAACTAATTTTTTTGATTTAATCGATTGGAATATATCGTCTGCAATAGCAATAGCACCATCACCCGATATTCTGATTACTGCAATTGCTCCAGTTCCTGGAGGAGTTGCCATTGCCACGATAGCTTCTGAATAGCTCATGGTCAAAAATACAAATTAGACACTTGGCGATAAAATTGGGTAAACTATCTACACAGAAAGGTATCCTAACAAGATGAAGTAATTCTTTCTGACCTATGTGCTAAATATGTAGTTGATTTTGCTTTTTTTCATGTAATTTAAAAAGGTATCAGACGTTGTAAAACATAAGAGATTTTATAGATGAGAGAGCAAATCTTTTGGCTAGTTGATTTTTTTAGAGGACAACCTGTTCGCAAACATTACAAAGAACTAGGAGCTATCCTTAAAGACCCCTTTGGCGACTTAGCTAGTTCAATAAGGCAAAAAGCACTTTCAGAACTCTTGTCCCATGCCAATAAAACGGTTCCTTTTTATAAAGAAATCAGTCCTTCAAAGTTTGCTGATTTTCCTGTAATCGATAAAAAAAGGATTCAGGATGACTTTGACTCCTTCAAATCTGCAAAATTTGATACGGAAAACTTGTTTAAAGTGGCTACCAGTGGCTCTACAGGAGTACCATTTATACTTTTTCATGATCAACGTAAAAGAAATAGAAATACGGCAGATGTTCTTTATTTCATGGAAAAAACTGGATATAGAATTGGGAACAAATTTTTTGAACTAGAGGTGTGGCGAAAACATAACCAGCGTTCCAGATTGAGAAATTTTTTACAGAACAGTATTCAATTTGATATTTCAAAATTGACCGATGAGCGGATTGACGAAATGCTGGAATTGATAAAAAATACCAACCAAGAAATAAATATTCTTGGGTTTGCATCTGCATTGGAAACCATTTGCAAATACTTGGATGAAAAGAAACAAACTGCCAAGTTCAAGAATATCAAAGGAATTATTGCCAATTCTGAATATTTGAGCGATTACACCCGTGATGCTGTGGAGAGGCATTTTGGATCTCCCATATACTCCCGCTATTCCAATGAGGAAATTGGGATTATAGGCCATCAGACAAATACCTCAGGAACAGCTTTTGAATTGAATTGGGCTAGTTATTTTATTGAGATTTTGGATATGCAAGAGGATATTCCCGCTAAAAAAGGCTCCATGGGAAGACTTGTGATTACAGACCTTTACAATTATTCCATGCCGTTAATTCGTTACGACACTGGGGATGTGGGCATTTTTGATGAGCGGGGACAGCAATTCTTAAAAGTTGTTGAGGGGCGTAAAATGGATATGGTCTTTGACACAAGTGGTAATATACTTTCTTCTCATGTGGTTTATACAAAATTCCTGGCCTACTATGATTTATTGAATCAATATCAATTTATTCAAACAGGGAAAAAGGATTATACCATCAGATTGAATGCCAAAGTCAAATTTGACCGCGAAGAAGAATTGATAAAGTCTGTTAAGGAAGATTTTGGGCAGGATGCAAACATCAAAGTAGAATATGTTATGGAAATACCACCATTATCTTCCGGAAAACGGAGAAAAGTTATAAATAGGATGGTCTTTAAGTAATTTACATATTGTAGGTTAGAAAATCTGTTTAAAAGAGTGAGGCAAACAATTTCTGTACTTATTCCTGATGGTGAGAGTCACATGTTGATATTTGTGGTTAATAGTTTATCCAACATTCCACAATTGAAGATTTATGTGATGTCGGAAAAACCCGATATTGCCATGCGTTATTCTAGACATGTTCACAACTACTCATATTATCCTTTAGAATTGGAACCTAGGAAATGGATTGAGAACATTAATCAAGAAGTTGAACGCCATTCCATAGATATAATACTGCCAGTTTTTGAGACAGGAATCAGAAAGCTTATAGAGTACAAAGATCTACTTGATTTTCCAGAAAAGCTGATTTCATGGGTTGATTTGAAGAATTACGATATCGCAGTAGACAAATGGAGATTGGCACTCCATATGGAAAAAAATGGAATACCGTACCCAAAAACAAAATTGATTTGTTTTGAAAATGTGAATGACAAAATGGATTATCCCTTTATTGTCAAACCGGTCACAGATACAGGTGGCGGTAGAGGTGTTGAACTGATAGCAAATTATACTGATTGGGAGTTTTTCATTTCAAAAAATGCCCAAGATGAAGTAAAATATTTGTCACAAGAATTTATTATGGGGAGTGATTATTGTTGCAATGTCTTGTGCAAGGAAGGGAAGATTCTTTATTACACTATTCAAAGGGGAATATTATGGGGCAGAAATCGATTTTCAGCACAAACCGGGTATATTTTTCAGGATAAGCAAGAAATACTTGGGCTGACAGAGGACCTTATGAAATCATTGAATTGGTCAGGTGTTGCTTGCGTTGATATACGCTACGACAATAGCGATGATACTTTTAAAGTTTTGGAAATAAATGCACGATATTGGCGATCGTTAATGGGATCATTGTCGGCAGGAATAAATTTCCCATATCTCTCAATTGCGCAACATTTAAATCAAAATGTAGAAGTAGGAGAATTTAAAACTATAAAATATTTGAACCTTAAAGGTTTGGTAAGTTCCGTAGTCGAAAACCCGTTCATGATTTTTAAAATGGGATTTATTTGGAACAACACCCCTCTTAAATATGCATTGAAGGACCCTCTACCCATGATATACAAATTCTTCTGGAGAAATAAGAACCTGCTTTTGAAAAGATTTGGTAGAATATAGTTGAAAAAGTTTGGTCCATTTCTTTATCATTTGCTAGGATTTGGCTAGTTTAAAAGACATACGGTTTTCCCACTATTAGATGATGCCCCTTCTTAATTGATAAGTTTAATTTAAAAATGTAACATATTCTAGAAAATGTGCACTTATAGATTGAATATTAAATCAATCAAAAATGGAAGTCATCAATGGAAATGCAATTAGAAAGGACAATACATTGTTGTCCGTTACACATTTAACTCAACTGTTACATTATGTAACTGGTTTTGGGGGATTTATTGTACCCCTGATCATTTGGTTAACCTCGAGAAGAAATGTAGAGGGAATGGATGAACATGGAAAGGCAATTGTCAATTTTCAGTTGAGTCTATTGCTTTATATTATTATAAGCATTCCGGCAATCTTGTTGTTCGGACTTGGAATTTTAGGATTAATTGGTGTTGGAATATTGGGATTTGTTTTACCTATTGTAAATGCGGTAAAAGCAGCCAACGGGGAATCTCCATCAAATTTTTTGACCATACCTTTTGTATAAAAAAAGCTAGAGCTTTAGCTCTAGCTTTTTAAATCTAATCTATTTGTGAAGACTAGTCGCACACCACTGCATGCGCAATCACATAAATATCACCAGATAGACCTTCTTCAATTGTAAATTGACCTGGCGCAACGGTAGGTTTTCCGTTTTTACCTAATGGGAACATGTCATTACCAGCATACGTATGGGTCTCAGAGACCGTATAAGAGCTATCAATGTTGTAGGTAACTGTTACAGAGCCATCAGCATATTCTACTTCTACAGTTCCTACCAATTCACCTTTATTGATATCACATTGTCCCGCAGCTGCGTAAATTTCGTAGGATTCATCCGTTCCTTCTGAAAGAGGGCCGATTGACCATCCCCATTTACTGAAACCATTGTCCATAAAACAATTGTTCCCATCATTTCCTCTTGCATAGGCAGTTTCACAACCACCACTCGAAGGGCATTCAAGAGTATATGGTATAAACAAACTTTGTCTTCCATTTGTTGGAATCAATATTACAGCCAGTTTGTCTCCTTCACCTGGTTCATAACCTTCTCCATTGGCTAGTGCCAAATCAACAAGTTCAAGAGCCCTGTCATCATCCCAATCACCAAGATATAGACACTGGACGCAGTTACTGTCATCGATTAAGTACCAAATTGCTCTTTGGAAATCTCCAAAAGTATAGGGGTCTCCTCCTGAGCTAGCCTGACCAATGATATTCTGATTAAACAACCAGTTGACCAAATCAAAATTTTCTGGTTTTTCAAAAGCACCAATAGGAAGTTCTTCATAACTTGAATATATTTCTGCTTCAAAACATTCTCCAGCCTCTAAAGATGCATCTTGGTCAACGCACCATGCACTGTAATCACCAGCTAGACTGGTATCACTAATGGTTAGGTCAAAATAAGCATCGTTGGCGTCTACCCCTTTTGCAGTAGTACAGGCATTGACCACTGCTGGAAGATCTGGGAACAAGGAGATTTCACAAATCTCTTCTTCCACTACTTTTTCTTTTAACTTTCCTTTGCCATCAATACTGTCCAAGTTATCCGTTCCTGCAGGTTCAACTTCGCAGGAATAAAAAACCGCAACCATTGCAGCAAAAAGAGTCAGTGTTAATTTCTTCATGTCCAAGTGTTTAAGGTTTGAAATAATCTAGTTGTTAAAAATATGCAAAGTTGACGCTAGAGTCATTTTACAACGACCAACGTTGATAATACTCGACATAAGGTCAAGGTATTGGACTAGCTAGGAAATGTCACGAAGAATTTTGTAAGAAAGACCTTAACCGTTCAGCATTACAGGCATAACGAGCATAGTTACATGCTCCCCTTCATCCAATCCATCAATTGGAGTAAGGATACCGGCCCTGTTTGGTAAGCTCATTTCCAGTGAAACATCATCCGAAGATAAATTGTTGAGCATTTCTACCAAGAAACGGGAGTTAAACCCTATTTGCATATCATCTCCTTGGTAGGAACAGGATAGTCGTTCTTCTGCCTTGTTGCTGTAATCCACATCTTCGGCAGAGATGTTCAACTCGGCACCTGCAATTTTTAATCTGATTTGATGGGTGGTCTTGTTGGAAAATATGGAAACCCTTCTAACCGAGCTCAACAATTGATTTCTTGCGATGGTCAGCTTATTTGGATTTTCTTTAGGGATTACTGCTTCGTAATTGGGGTATTTACCGTCAATCAATCTACAGATGAGTTCAGAATTGTCAAAAATGAACTTGGCATTGCTGTCATTGTACTCAATGGTAACTTCTGATTCCGACCCGGCCAAAATTCCTTTCAAAAGATTCAATGGCTTTTTGGGCATGATGAATTCTGCCACCTGTGATGCTGTAACATCCTGTCGCTGATACTTCACCAATTTGTGTGCATCTGTGGCCACAAAAGTCAAATTTTCGGGCGAAAACTGAAAAAAGACCCCACTCATTACAGGGCGAAGGTCATCATTACCTGCAGCAAAGATGGTTTTGTTGATGGCCGTTGCCAAAATATCACCTAAAAGGACTGTAGAGCTAGGGTTGCTAACCTCCACAGCTTTTGGAAATTCAGCACCATCCGCATAGGCCAAAGCATACTTTCCATGATTGGAGCTAATTTCCACGGTATTGTTGTCCTCTACCACAAAAGTTAGGGGTTGCTCAGGAAAAGTCTTTAAGGTGTCCAGCAACAGACGGGCAGGAACTGCAATGGTTCCCTCCGCATCGGAATCTACTTCCAAAACAGAACTCATGGTGGTCTCCAAATCGGAAGCTGACACAGTGAGCTGATTCTTTTTTAGGTCGAACAAAAAATTATCGAGGATGGGCAAAGTATTGCTGTTGTTGATAACTCCTCCCAAAACCTGCAGGTTTTTCAATAGATATGTACTGGATACAATAAACTTCATCAAAGAGATTCTTTAGTATAGTTGCTGTTTCAACCTTTTTGGTCTAAAACAGGCTCTTAAAATGGATAAAAACAAATATATCTTAAAACGAATTAGCAACGAAACAAATTTATCAACACTTAGATACCAAATTTTCGTTTTCTATAGTAACTGAAGACCACCCCAAGGACCAACGTCAATAGTACCGGTATTCCAATATTCAAGAATTGCCATTTGGTTTTTTGCTCCACTATTTTTTTAGAATCCAAGAGCGGAATAGACACTTTTTTGTTCCTAATATGTATTAGTCCGGTATCGTCAAGCAAGTAATTAATGCAATTGACCAAAAACTCCTTGTTGCCATAAAAGCTATTGGTCCACTTGTCATAGCCCAATTCCAAAGGTCTGCCGTTTCTCAGTTGATTTTTTATGACATCTCCATCCGAGATTACAATCATTTTATTTGCGGGGCCTTCTTCAACCGTATTTTGTAATGATAACGGCTTGATTCTATTCTTGTACATGGAAGAAAAATTACCTTCCACCAAAACGGCCAAAGGTAGATTTCCATTGGTATAGGTTTCTTGATCGGGTGGATTGTTCAAAATTCCCAGACCAATTTGACCAGGAACACCTTCAGTCTTGGATAGGGGAGAGCTTTGAAGCAATACAAAATGTTCATAGTCATTTTCCAAAACCTCCATGGGACTTGTAAATTGATAACGGACCGCTTCAATATTCATATTGATGGGATGGTCATTTTTTGAAAATACCATCGGATAATAGTACCAGGGCACAGGATTGTACTGCGAATCATTTCCTTCACCAGTTGCCAAAACAATCTGGGTAAAATATAGATCATTCACCAAGAGCGGGTTGATCCTAACACCCATATTGAAGAAGAAATCCCGCATGTTCAAATCCCTTGGGAGGGCCAACGCGCTGCCATTTCCTTGATAAATACTGTCCATTTCAATGGCCACTTGGTCCATTAACCATACCGACTTTCCTCCATTGACCACGAATTGATCCAACACGTATTTTTCTTCATCCGAAAATGCCTGGGTCGGTTTTGCAATCAGGGCAAGGTCAAAACCTTTCAATTGATCCAACACCTTTTGAGGATTGCTCGATACCGAATCCAAGGTAATTGCACCAATGTTATAGTAATCCCGGATGGAGGTCAAGTAATCTGCCAAATACGCATCTGGAAGTTCACCATTTCCCTTAATGACCGCCACACTTTTCTTTTGGTCAATACTAAGCTTGGTAAAAGCATCTGCAAAGGCATATTCCAGTTGTTGTACCGAATTATTGATGCGGTCTTCGGTAGAGGACCCTAACTTATTTTTTAATAAGGGCACCTTAACGGTTTTATCCTTGGAATTGACCATTGCCCAAGGAAAAACCAGCTCCTGGGATACCTTACCATTTTCTTCAACGGTAACATTGGCAGGCTGCAGACCAAGACTTTGAAGTTCTGCTATGGTCTGTTGAGATTGTTCCTCGCCTTGTAATGGGTCAACCAGATTGTACTTTATATTGCTGTTTGCCGATGCAAATGATTCCAACAATTGTATTGTTTCAGTTTTGAGTCTTGAAAACTCAGGGGGAATATTTCCATCCAATAAAATGTCCACTACCACTGGAGTCTCAAATTTTTGCGCAACTTCTATAGCCGGCTCAGATAAGGTATATCGTTTATCTTCAGTGAGGTCGAATCTGGTATACAGAAAGCTTCCAACTAGGTTTAGTACTATTACGGCAGCAAAGGCCTTGAGTATGGATATTGAAAACCTCTGCATTATCTCGTTAGTTGATTAAGTCGTTGGCGGGTAAGATATAGAAAGAACAGGGAGAGGGAAATAAAATATACCAAATCCCGGGTATCCAATACACCTTGGGCCACACTTTTAAAATGGGATTGCGCCCCAAAGGACCTTATAAGTTCTTGGGTATCTCCACTCGTAAAAAGAGAGGAAATAGCCTCAAATCCATAAAAAACAAAGAAGCATAATAGAATTCCAATAAGGAATGCCATAATCTGGTTATCGGACAAGGTTGAAGCAAAAACCCCTATAGCCGTATATGTGGCAATCAAGAAAAACAGTCCAAAATAGGAACCAAAGACTACGCCCATATCTAGATTTCCTTCGATCATGCCCAATTTGGAAATGGCCAATACGTAAATAAAGGTGGGTAGAATTGCTATTAGACACAAGGAAAAACCACCCCAGAATTTACCCATAACCAAGTTCCAGGAAGAAATGGGTTTGATCATTAGCAATTCAAGCGTACCTGTTTTTAGTTCTTCCGAAAAGCTCCTCATTGTAATTGCGGGCACCAAAAAAACAAAGATCCATGGTGCAAGCAGGAAAAAGTTCCCTAAATCTGCAAAGCCGTAGTCAAAAATGTTGTAATCCCCTCTAAAAACCCATAGGAAAAGTCCATTGAGCAATAAAAATGAGCCAACTATCAAGTATCCGATTGGTGTGGTGAAAAAAGACCGTATCTCTCTTTTGTAGATTGCGAACATCATTTGGTTTTTGAAGAGTGAAGTTTTAAAACGCTCCAAGCTTCCGGCTTTTGCGCAAAGAGTTTTTTGGTGTTTCCCCAAACTCCTTTAAAAAAATCTGAATTTCTATAGTTTTCCAAGTCTGATTCCTTTTCCCAAAAGCTATAAGTGAAAAATACATTCGGGTTTTTTAGGTCTTGATAGAGTTCTACCAGGTTGCACCCCTCAAAGGCCAAAATCCCTTCTTTGGATTCTTCAAAAATTTGCTCAAAACTAGGAATATTTTCGGGTTTGAAGGTGAGTTTTACAATCCGTATCAACATTTATAAAAAATTTATGGTGACAGTGTCCCTATAGTTCAGTCCAAGTAGGGTAGATGCCCCTCCAACTGAATTTAGGTCACTTTTATAGATGGCCAATTCAACATAACCGGAAGAATTAAAAAGCGCAAGGGCATCCCCAGGGCCCTTTCTTTGTGGCTTGTCCAAATCAAAATTGATAATTCCGTTATAGCTTTCATGAATTTTTCGCAATCTGTTGGTGCGGGCAATGACCTCATAGTCCCTGCCATTTCGGTATGCTTCAAAAAGGCTGCGTCTAATGTTGGTGATCACATTGCCGTAGTTGTCAATATAGATGACATTACCAGAAATACTTTTCCCGTTGTTTGAGATTCTAGGTTCAAATTCCTTCAACTCTTTTAGATTGTCGAACGATTTGCCAATGACCTCCAATTTTCCCCCTCGTGCAATATGACAAGCTACAGGAACAAAGACATCAAGAACCGGAAAAGAACCAAGTTTTGTATTGGGAATATTGATTTCCACCATTTTTTCGGGACTCACCTCAGAGGTAATCAAAGAAATGACACCATTGTTGGAACTTACAAAAAAGTGCCCATCCACCAATACAACCATATGTTGGTTCTCAGGAGACAGTTCAGAATCAACACCCACAATATGCACGGTACCCTTTGGGAAGGACTTGTAGGCATTTTTTAAGATATACGAACATTCCTGTATGTTAAAAGGGCTTATGGCATGGGAAATATCAACAATGTCTACTTCGGGAAGGTTGCTGAGGATTGTTCCTTTAATGGCACCTACAAAGTGGTCTTTTAAGCCAAAATCTGTAGTTAAGGTTATGATTGCCATGCAATACTGTTGATATGTTTTTCCGTGGTCAAATTGATTTTTGGTTAAGTTTGTGAAGTAAAATTACATTAAAAAAGAAAGAATACAATTCTTCAAAAAATAACCTTTAAAATACCCCGCTTTTTTTGAACGAACTTATAATAGAACTGACGGAGATAAGCCCCCAAGATTTTTTTGGACGGCAGAATGAGAATATTGAACTTCTAAAGAAATATTTCCCAAAACTTAAGATTGTTGCCCGCGGTAGCAAAATAAAAGTTTATGGCGATGAAGAACTCTTGGAGGAGTTTGATAAGCGATTTGATATGCTTACCGATCAATTTGCCAAGTACAACAAACTTGATGAGAATATGATCGAACGTGTACTCACAAGCAATGGGCAAGAAGATTACACTTCCTCAAAAAGTAGTGGAGATGTGCTGGTACATGGTGTAAGTGGTAGATTGATCAAGGCGCAGACCGTGAACCAGAGAAAGTTGGTGGATGCGTGTAAAAAAGATGATATGGTCTTTGCCATTGGCCCAGCAGGGACAGGAAAAACATACACAGGGGTAGCTTTGGCCGTAAAAGCACTGAAGGAAAAACAGGTTCGTCGAATCATTTTAACCCGTCCTGCGGTTGAAGCAGGTGAAAATCTTGGTTTTCTTCCAGGGGATTTAAAGGAAAAACTTGATCCCTACATGCAACCTCTATATGATGCCCTTCGGGATATGATTCCTGCAGAAAAATTGGCAAAATACATAGAGGACGGAACCATACAGATTGCTCCAATGGCCTTTATGCGGGGAAGAACGTTGGACAACGCCTTTGTGATTTTGGACGAAGCACAGAATACAACCCACGCCCAAATGAAAATGTTTTTGACCCGTATGGGTAAGAACGCTAAATTTCTATTGACAGGAGATCCTGGTCAGATTGACCTTCCAAGACGGGTGATTTCAGGACTCAAGGAAGCCTTATTGATCTTAAAAAATGTTGATGGCATCAGTATAGTTTATTTGGATGACAAAGATGTCATCCGACATAAACTGGTCAAAAAAGTAATTGATGCCTACAAAAATATTGAGCACCAAAATCAATTCTAAATATGGGGCAAAATACCTTAATGGATACCGATTTCAATTTTCCCGGACAGAAATCGGTCTACAAAGGAAAGGTTAGGGAAGTATATACTTTGGAAAATGATATTTTGGTGATGATTGCCACAGATCGTCTTTCCGCTTTTGATGTGGTAATGCCCAAAGGGATTCCGTACAAAGGTCAAATCCTGAACCAGATTGCCACTCAGATGATGAAGGCTACCGAGGATATTGTGCCCAATTGGTTGTTGGCCAATCCCGATCCAAATGTGGCTGTGGGAAAGGCCTGCGCTCCCTTTAAGGTAGAAATGGTGATCAGGGGATATCTATCGGGCCATGCTGCTCGCGAGTACAAAGCGGGAAAAAGGATGTTGTGCGGTGAGCCTATGCCTGATGGAATGAAAGAAAATGATAAATTCCCAGAACCTATTATCACCCCTGCTACCAAGGCCGAAAAAGGAGATCATGACGAGGATATTTCAAGAGAAGAAATTCTTAATAGAGGTATAGTCTCAAAAGCGGACTACGAGGTATTGGAAAAATATACCAAAGCGCTTTTTAAGAGAGGAACTGAACTTGCTGGCAAGCGAGGTTTGATATTGGTGGATACCAAATACGAATTTGGAAAAACAAAGGACGGGGAGATTGTTTTGATTGACGAGATTCATACTCCGGATTCTTCAAGATACTTTTACGCGGACGGGTACGAAGAGCGCCAAGCAAAAGGAGAACCCCAAAAACAACTTTCCAAGGAATTTGTACGCCAATGGCTGATTTCCAATGGTTTTCAAGGGCTGGAAGGGCAGACGGTTCCTGAAATGTCAGATACTTATATCGAATCTGTGTCTGACCGTTATATAGAACTCTTCGAAAGTATCACCGGGGAAAACTTTGTCAAAGCAGACCTAGACAACATCCATTCAAGGATACAAAGCTCGGTTGAGGAATATCTAAAAAAATAACCCTCTTTTTTTCATAATCCCATTTTTTAAAGCTTTCAATTTTTGGATTGAAATAGCTTGGCTATTTCTATTGACAGATTGATAAATTCGTGTTTTTTGTCTATATGTTGCTAAATTGCTATATTTATGCTAATTAAATATATACAATGCAAACCTGTCCCAATTGTTCCTCGGATGTCTTCGTAAAAGCAGGAATTCTAAACAACAGACAACGCTATAAATGTAAAAGTTGTGGATACTACTTTACCGTAGGTAAACTGGGAAAACGTATAGATGATTATTACGTAAACAAGGCATTGCAGCTATATTTGGAGGGGCTTACGTATCGGGAGATTGAACGTATTCTCGGTGTAAGTCATGTCTCCGTAATGAACTGGGTCCGTAAATACAATATAAAACGACCCTATAGGACCAAGTATCACCCAACATATAAGATTTTGAGCCACACAGAGCTTGGAGCCTACTTTTCAGAGCAAGAAAATATTAAAGGAGCCGGTGTTTTGGTAACTGAGCTTGGTGATAAGTTCATGCTTATAAAATGGGAGCGTTTTCGTGATTAAATATAGTAAATGAGCAAAAAAGTATATTGATTTTCATTTAACAATACAAAATTTAGATGTTCGTGGTGCTTGAATAAACTACTAACATCTAGAAAATGAAAAAGATAACCTTACTTTCAGTTCTGATTTTGTTCGCCGGGAACTTGGCTTTTTCGCAAGGAAATACTGAATACACGGGCGGATACAAAATAAAGTTCAATGAAGATGGCTCCAAATATCTACGCATTATTGCCTGGGGACAATTTTGGGCACAGTACAATGACAATGTTCCTGATGATGCTAGCGAACTTAACTTTAGTGTTCGTAGAGCCAGGGTTTTGACCTTTACCCAACTGAACAAGAATTTCTTGATTCTTACCCATTTTGGACTTAACTCACTTAATGGTAATAATCTCAGTCCAACAGGTAAAGGGGAGTCTTCACAACTGTTCTTTCATGATTTTTGGGGCGAATGGAAATTGGGAAAAGATATTTCCGCTGGCGCTGGATTGCATTATTGGAACGGTATTTCTCGATTAAACAATGCGAGTACCCTCAACTTCATGACTTTGGACAATAACCGTCAGGCGTGGGCTGTTTTGGGGTTAACGGACCAATTCGCACGTCATGTTGGCGTATATGTGAAAGGAAAATTGGGTAAACTTCAGTACCGACTTGCCCTAAACGAAGCTTTGGCAAGCAATCTCCAGGATGGAGTGGTACCCACACCTAATGGGGCTGCAGTCTATCAAGGAAGAAACTTATTGGGTTCTGGAGATGCTGGAAAGCTTTTTCAAGGATACCTTGACTATAACTTTTTAGATCAGGAGTCCAACTTTTTACCTTATAAGGTTGGAACTTATTTGGGAAGTAAAAAAGTATTCAACATAGGTGCTGGTTTCTTAACGCATGCCAATGGCTCGGTTGTAGCCGATGCTGGTGGAAATCTGGAAGGAGAAGATGTAAATATTTTTGCGGTTGATGCTTTCTACGATGCTCCTCTTGGCGAAGATGGCTCAGCCATTACTGCTTACCTTATGTATCAAAGTAACGACTATGGGCGCAACTTTACCTTGGGCACTACCTATGAATCTGGAAGCATGGTCTATGGTCATGTGGGATATTTGATTCCAGGTCCAGCAGACAAGGCTCGTTTTCAGCCCTATATCTCGTATCAAAACAGGTCTATTGATGCCATAGACGACAATGCCAACCGTCTGGGACTTGGCGCTAATCTGTTCTTAACGGGACACCACTCTAAACTAAGTGTGGAATACAGTAACTTTAAGTATGGTAGCAACGATAATGTGGGAACGTTAACCTTGCAAGCCATGATTTATCTATAAAAACCAACAAATATGTCAGAAAAACAAAAAAAGGCAACAGCCTACTGGAAAGAGAATTTGCGGTATCTGGTGATTCTCTTAACAATATGGTTCTTGGTTTCCTACGGAGCGGGAATCTTATTCAAAGACGCATTGAACTCCATCCGAATAGGTGGTTTTAAATTGGGATTTTGGTTTGCACAGCAGGGATCCATCTATGTATTTGTAGTATTGATTTTTGTATATGTCCGCTTAATGAACAAGTTGGATAAAAAATATGGCTACGACGTCGATTAACTAACTTAAAAAAACAAGATTATGAGCGTTCAACTTTGGACATATATATTGGTAGGGATAACATTTGCCCTTTATATTGGAATAGCAATCTGGTCTCGGGCAGGTTCCACAAAAGAATTTTATGTTGCAGGAGGGGGAGTGTCTCCTCTGGCCAATGGTATGGCCACTGCAGCAGATTGGATGTCGGCGGCTTCTTTTATCTCCATGGCCGGTATCATTGCCTTCGCAGGTTATGATGGGGCAGTATATTTAATGGGCTGGACCGGTGGTTATGTGCTTTTGGCATTGCTTTTGGCACCTTATCTAAGAAAGTTTGGAAAGTATACCGTACCGGATTTTATCGGAGAAAGATATTACTCAAAAACAGCCCGGATCGTGGCAGTGGTTTGCGCATTGATCGTATCCTTTACCTATGTTGCTGGACAGATGAGAGGTGTTGGAATCGTATTTTCAAGATTCTTGGAAGTAGATATCAATACCGGAGTGGTCATAGGAATGGTAATTGTTTTGTTCTATGCAGTTTTGGGAGGTATGAAGGGTATTACCTATACCCAAGTAGCCCAATATTGTGTGTTGATATTTGCATTCATGGTTCCTGCAATTTTTATTTCCATCCAAATGACTGGAAATCCAGTTCCACAATTGGGAATGGGTGGAACCTTAACTGATGGTTCTGGAGCTTATTTGCTGGACAAATTGGATGGCCTCACTACCGAATTGGGTTTTGCCGAGTACACCAATGGCTCTAAAAGACTTATTGATGTATTTGCCATTACCTTGGCCCTTATGGTCGGTACCGCAGGACTTCCGCATGTTATCGTACGCTTTTTTACGGTTAAGAGAGTAAAAGATGCACGTAAATCTGCTGGCTTGGCATTGTTGTTCATTGCCATTCTGTATACCACTGCACCCGCTGTGGCAGTTTTTGCCAGAACCAATATGATCGAGACCGTAAGCGATAAAGATTACTCTGGTATGCCTGAGTGGTTCAAGAATTGGGAAACTACTGGTTTGATAAAGTTTGATGATAAGAATTCGGACGGGAAGATTCAGTACGTGGCCGATGCAGCTACAAATGAATTGACCGTTGATAGGGATATCATGGTACTTGCAAACCCTGAAATAGCAAATCTTCCTGCATGGGTAATTGCTCTGGTTGCTGCAGGTGGTTTGGCGGCGGCTCTTTCAACTGCAGCTGGTCTACTTTTGGTGATTTCATCTTCAGTATCTCATGACTTGATCAAGAACGTTTTCAACCCGGAACTTTCCGAAAAAGGTGAGTTATGGGCGGCTAGAGCCTCTGCTGTTGGAGCAGTTATTATAGCTGGATACTTCGGAATCAACCCACCAGGTTTTGTGGCGGCGGTGGTAGCCTTGGCCTTTGGTCTGGCAGCAGCCTCGTTCTTCCCGGCAATTATTTTGGGCATCTTCTATAAGAAGATGAACAGCAAAGGTGCCATAACGGGAATGATTGTAGGTATTTCACTGATGCTGTTCTATATGCTGAAGTTCAAGTTTGGAATCTTCGATGGAGGAAAAGCCGCAGTAGCAGGATTGAAAGAAAGCTGGTGGTTCGGAATTTCCCCGGAAGGCTTTGGAACCATAGCAATGGTAGTGAATTTCGCTGTGTCCTTGGTGGTCAACAAATTTACAGAGGAACCACCTGAAGAAGTTCAGGAAATAGTTGAAAACATTAGAATTCCCAGCGGAGCTGGGGAGGCATCGGCACATTGATTTCATTTGGTTGGTTACTAAAGACGGTGCTGGTATAATAACCCGCACCGTTTTTGTAATTTTAATTAGAAGAACCTAATCATGAACATGAAGAAAAGACATCAACAAAAACTGATTCTACTGGCAGCGGTACTTTTCTTTCTATGGAATGTCCCGTTTGTTGCTCTTTTTGATAAAGAGCTTCATGTCTTGGGATTTCCATTGTTTTATGCATTCATTTTTCTGTGTTGGTTGGGAGGCATAATAATTTCCTACATAATCCTTAAAAAGTTCTATGAGTAACTATTTGCTCATATTGATCATAGTTGGCTATTTGGGCTTCTTGTTCCTGATCGCTTTTTTTGCTGAAAAGAACGGTAAGAGCAAGTGGGTCAATAACCCATACGTCTATGTACTTTCCTTGGCAGTTTATTGTACCGCTTGGACCTATTATGGCAGTGTAGGGATTGCATCACAATCGGGAATCAGTTTTTTGGGTATTTATCTGGGACCCGTCATAGCTCTTCCTCTTTGGATAATTCTTATGAGAAAGATTATCCGTATTTCCAAACAACAAAAAATCTCCAGCATTGCAGATTTCATTTCCTTACGATATGGGAACAGTAGGTTTTTGGGGGCCTTGGTGACCTTTACCTGTTTATTGGCCATTATACCCTATATATCATTACAGCTGAAAGCGGTTTCCGAAACTTTTGAAATTATTACGGAAGACCAAGGTTATGCATCTTCCAGCATATTGAGTGACACCACTTTTTATATAGCCATTCTAATTGCGGTTTTTGTTGCATTCTTTGGGACATTATCTACGGATGCCTCCCTTCGGAAAAAGGGAATAATTGCAACGGTAAGTATAGAATCAATCCTAAAATTGTTCTTCTTTTTGATTGTTGGTATCTATGTGACTTTTTACCTTTTTGATGGTACGGAGGACCTGTACATCAAAGCTTCCTCCGCTTCCAACTTTAAGACGTTGAGCTCTTTTGGAGGTATAGAAAACGGATTCAATTGGTTATTTACCATCTGCTTATCGTTTTTTGCCATTTTTTTGTTGCCTCGACAATTTCACGTAGCTGTAGTGGAAAATGAAGAAGAAGGACACCTTAAAAAAGCTGTTTGGCTATTTCCTCTCTACCTTTTGCTGTTCAACCTTCTTGTCATTTTCATAGCATGGGCAGGAAACATTAGTTTACCCAGCTCGGTGAATCATGACTATTATACATTGCTCTTGCCTCTTCAGGAGGGAAATATTTTTTTAGCGACCTTGGTATTTATAGGTGGATTTTCCGCAGTTATATCCATGATCGTGGTATCTACATTGGCTTTGTCCACCATGGTCAGTAACAACATAATAATTCCCTACGGTTTTTTGAAGAAAATGATTCAGGGCAATCCAGAGGAAAATTCAAAGAACATTAAGAACATAAGAAGATTGGCCATTTTCACATTGACAATAGTGGCTTACTTTTTTTACATCATATTTTCGGCACAGCTGTCCTTATATTCCATTGGTCTCATCGCATTTGTGATTATAGCACAATTGGCCCCCTCATTCTTTTTTGGACTTTTTTGGAGAAGAGGTACAGCACAAGCTTCTATTTTGGGAATAGTAGTTGGGCTCGTGGTGGTCTGTTATACCCTCATCCTACCCATTGTGGTCAACACCGTTGATGCGGATAGTACCATTATGACATCAGGACTGTTTGACAAAGATTGGCTAAGACCTTCACAGCTGTTCGGTGTGGATTACCTTACCCCTGAAAACAATGCATTTTTGTGGAGTTTGAGCCTGAACACCCTTTGTTTTGTGGGCTTTTCGGTAAGCCACAAGGGAAACTACAGAGAGAGGAACTATGCTGAAATGTTCGTGAACTATGAAAACTATGAGAATTTGCAGGAGGGTGCCTTTGTTTGGAAAGGAGAAGCCTATGTAGCGGATATCAAAAGATTGCTCTACCGGTTTTTGGGCAAGCAGAAAACAGATAGGGCCCTTAAAATTTTTAATAGGAAACATAACATCGCCGAAACGGAGGAAAAAGCAGACTCACGGTTGATAAATTTTTCAGAAAAACTATTGACCGGTAGTATTGGGAGTGCATCGGCCAAAATATTGTTGTCCTCCGTATCCAAAGAAAAGCCAATTAGCTTGGTTGAGGTTTTGAACATTTTGGAAGAGACAAAAAAGACCAAGGCCAATAACAAACTTCTGATAGAAAAATCCGAGGAATTGTCTACAATGGCAGAGCAGCTAAAAAATGTCAACGTAGAGCTTAGGGAACAGGATAAACAAAAAGATGAATTTTTGGACACAGTGGCACATGAACTTAAGACACCCATTACATCAATCAAGGCTGCTTCGGAGGTATTGGTTGATGAGGATATGCCACAGGAGCTACGAAGGCAATTTCTTGAAAATATTAATAGAGACACGGACAGATTGGCAGCGTTGATACACAATATCCTTGACTTGGAAAAACTGTCGAGCGACAGGGCGGAGCTGAACATGAAGAGTCAAAAAATCAACAAAACCATAGAAAAGGCAATCAATGGAATTTCCCAAATAGCAGCTCGCAAAGGGGTTGAAGTAAGTTTTTCCCAACAAAAGAACATCAAGGGAGTTTACGATGAGGACCGTATTCTACAAGTATTGACCAATCTACTCTCCAACGCACTGAAATTTACCAAAGAAGATAAGGGCAAAATAGATATAAAAACTGCCGAGGATAATGGGTTTGTTTCCATTTCAGTGGAAGATAACGGAAGGGGAATCCCAAAAGAAGAACACAGTTACATTTTTGAGAAATTTTATCAATCAAAAAATCAGAATATCAAAAAGCCACAGGGAAGTGGTTTCGGATTGGCAATTTGCAAGCGAATTGTAGAGAGTCACAATGGAAAAATATGGGTGGACACTTCCTATGATAATGGTGCCCGTTTGATATTCACAATACCTAAATCAGAATGAAGAAAAAAATATTGATAGTGGACGATGAGCCCAATATTGTAATGTCATTGGAATATGCTTTCAAAAAAAAGGACTTTGAGGTATTCATTGCCCGTGATGGTACAGAAGCCCTTGAAATTGCGGAAAAACAATTCCCAGATGTTGTTCTGTTGGATATTATGATGCCTCAAATGGATGGTTATGCCACGCTTCAAAAAATAAAGGAGAACAAGGACATGCAAGACACAAAAGTTGTTTTCCTGTCTGCAAAGAACAAACCTGCCGATGTTCAAAAAGGACTGGATTTGGGCGCGGATATGTACATGACCAAACCATTTTCAATAAAAAAGATAGTGACGGAAATATCAAACTTGATGTAAAAAGAATTCAAATTAACTAAATAAAAACACCATGAGTAATTATCACATAAAACACTTAGAAGAGTATTTTCAGGTATATCGAAAATCCATAAGAAACCCAGAAAGCTTTTGGGACGAAGTAGCCGAAGAACATTTTGTCTGGAGGAAAAAATGGGACAAAGTTTTGGATTGGGATTTTTCAAAACCTGAGATCAAGTGGTTTGAAGGCGCAAAATTGAACATCACCGAAAACTGTATCGATAGACATCTGCATATTCGTGGTGACAAAACGGCCATACTTTTTGAACCCAATGACCCAAAAGAAGAGGCTCAACATATAACCTATAAGGAATTGCATGAAAAAGTATGCAAGTTTGCCAACGTGTTGAAGGATAAGGGCATTAAAAAAGGAGATAGGGTGGTTATCTATTTGCCCATGATTCCGGAGTTGGCTATTTCTCTTTTGGCATGCGCACGCATTGGGGCAGTACATTCGGTTGTTTTTGCAGGATTCTCATCTACAGCATTATCCACTAGAATCAATGATTGTGGAGCTAAAATGGTTTTGACTTCCGATGGATCTTTCAGAGGATCTAAAACCATCGACCTAAAAGGAATTGTGGATGAAGCCCTTACCCAATGTGATTCTGTTGAAAGCGTTTTGGTGGCAAAACGTACCAAAACAGAGGTTACCATGGAAGAAGGACGTGATTTTTGGTTGGAACCGTTGTTGGAAAAGGCTTACGCAGATTGCGAACCTGAAGTCATGGACGCTGAAGACCCCTTGTTCATTCTATATACATCTGGGTCCACAGGTCGCCCTAAAGGAATGGTACATTCAACTGCAGGGTATATGGTTTACACTGCCTATACATTTAAAAATGTATTCCAATACCGAGAGGATGACGTATACTGGTGTACAGCGGATATTGGATGGATAACCGGGCATTCCTACATTGTATATGGACCTTTGGCCAATGGTGCCACCACGGTAATGTTTGAAGGAGTTCCCTCTTATCCAGATTTTGGACGGTTTTGGGAGATTGTCCAAAAGCACAAAATTACCCAGTTTTACACTGCCCCAACGGCAATTAGGGCCTTGGCTAAAGAAAACCTGGATTTTGTTACAGAATATGACCTGTCCAGCCTCAAGATTTTAGGTACTGTGGGTGAACCCATTAATGAGGAAGCATGGCACTGGTACAATGATCATGTAGGTGAAAAGAAATGTCCAATTGTGGATACTTGGTGGCAGACAGAAACGGGAGGCGTACTTATTTCGCCCATACCATTTTCAACTCCCACCAAACCCACCTATGCCACCCTTCCCATGCCTGGGGTACAACCTGCATTGATGGATGAGAATGGCAATGAAATCAAGGGAAATCAAGTAGATGGAAGACTCTGCATCAAATTTCCCTGGCCATCCATAGCAAGAACTATTTGGGGAGATCACAAACGATATAAGGAAACCTATTTTTCTGCTTTCGATGGTAAATATTTTACCGGAGACGGTGCCCTTCGGGACGAAGTGGGATATTATCGTATTACAGGTAGGGTAGATGATGTTATCATAGTTTCCGGACATAATTTGGGTACGGCCCCAATCGAAGATGCCATAAATGAGCACCAGGCCGTGGCTGAATCTGCAATTGTAGGCTTCCCACACGACATCAAAGGAAATGCGCTTTATGGCTATGTTATTTTGAAAGAAACCGGAGAGTCCAGGAATAGGGAAAATTTGAAGAAGGAAATCAATCAAGTAATTACCGAACACATCGGACCAATTGCTAAACTTGACAAAATACAATTTGTTCCAGGGCTACCTAAGACTCGGAGCGGTAAGATCATGAGACGTATCCTTAGAAAAATTGCGTCGAAAGATACTTCCAATTTGGGCGACACCTCTACTTTGCTCAACCCAGAAGTGGTTGAAAAAATTATGGAAGAGTCGCTTTAAGCTATTACCAAAAAGGCCAAAACCTGTCTTTCTTCAATAAATTGTTAAGAGAGGCAGGTTTTAGTTTGCTTATAATATGAAGAAAAGCAACGGCTGTTATATAGGCGTCCCCAAGAGCAGTGTGCCTATCTCCTTTGGGCACATTGAATTCATGGGCCAGATGATCTAGGGAGAAATGTCCACCTAAATTTTCTCTATCCCTACGGCTTAAAGTTTTGGAATACAGTGTTGAGGTATCCAGGGATTTATTCATTAATTTGGGAAGTCCATTTCTTTTTAGGGCATTATTGATCATGGTAACATCAAATTTGGCGTGATGGGCAACAATGATAGCACCTTTAAGCATTTTAAGCAGCTTTTGGAGGGCTTCCAGCTCAGTTAATTGACCTTCAGAATCCTTTTTGAGAATCCCATGTATTTTGGCACTTTCAGATGAATATCGTTCTTGCTGAACAAAAACTTCTATGGCTTCATTGGCCTTTATGGCACTATTTTTAATAGTAAGTGCCCCAATGCTTAAAATACGGTCTTTTTTAATATCCAACCCCGTAGTTTCAGTATCCAGTACTACAAAAATGTTGTCCTCCAGTTGTGATGGGAGATTGGTCTTCAATGAAGCTTCGTAGCTTAGCCAAAAATCTGGATATGTTTTTGCCTTTCCCATTGCTATCGAAGTCTATGGGTCATAAAACGAACAGAGATCAGTTGTTGAATTTCCTTTACGGTTTTGAATGTTCGTTTAAGCTTCATTTTTTCCTCTTTGTTCAAGCTTTGCAATGAAATATACCTTCCAGAATCATTATGGGTCAAGCCTTGTCGTGTTCTGAACTTTAAAAGCGCTTTACTTGCGTAGGAACATGCCAGATAAAGCTCTTCGTTAGTCGGTTCCAATTGGGCCAATTTTTCATAGCGTTCCCAAGTATTGCTGATTCCGGTTATGTTGTGCGAAAGAATCAAAACTCTGGCAGCATCCACCAAGGGCATCATTGCTCGCCGTTTTAAATCAAAGGTATCCTTGTGTTCACCATCCTGTTCCACCAAAAATTGACGAAAAAAGCCAGTAGGAGAGGGGTTTTGCAAAGCACTGGTTGCTAAATGGGACAAGAAAATAGGGTATTTTTCAACGGTATCAAAGATATATGCAGATAGTTGTTCCACTAGCGCTTTATCACCATAGGTATGGTTATAATCAAAGAAGATGGTACAGAGCAATACTTCTTCTGGTCCGGGATTCATGATCCACTTAGCAGTCATTTGTTCAAACTCACTAAGACTTTTGCACCACTTGGGATTACTGGCCATCATATCTGCCGGACAATATTCATAACCTATAAGGTTAAGTCCTTGGGTAATATGTTTGGAAAGCTTCAGGAAATAATCTCGGGTAGTCTCAAGTTCGGATTCCTCAACATTGTTGAACAAGAGGGCATTATCCTGGTCGGTGTGCAACATTTGTTCACTTCTTCCTTGGCTTCCCATAGCTAACCAGGCAAAAGAAACCGGAGGTTCCTTCTCCATTTTTTGTAATGACAGCCCGATTACCTGTTTGATACAGGCATCGTTGAGTTCAGAAATGATTTTAGAAGTGAGGGACATGGGAATGTTTTGATCTAGATACCCCATTAAAAGGTTCATTACACCTTTTCTGATGGGTTTTATCTCATCAACCGATTTTGTTCTTTTTATGGCCTTGACCAATACAGCCGGATTGTTGCCGAGAGATAACATGATGTCATGCTTGGAAAGAATGCCCAAAGCTTTGGTGTTCACCGTGCCGTCCTCAGTGAGTACCAAATGACTGATATTGCTCTTCATCATGGCCATTTGTGCCTGGGTTAGAGTTAGTTTGGTAGGGTAGGTAATAACTGGTGACGACATTATTTGTTCCGCATTGACATCAATGCCAAAATTTCCAGTGGCAATTTTGTTTCTGAGGTCTTTGTCAGTAATAATCCCCACAGGAAGTCCCTCGTTTTCAATGAGCATGGCACCAATACCTTTCTGCGTCATTAAACGGGCAATATCCTTGACACTAGTTTCCATAGTAACGCTAGCTATATTATCCGAGTATTCAACGGGCTGTACATCCAATAACCGGGAACCTGAATTGTTGGGATTGAACTTGGCCGTGTCACCGAGCAATTGTCCTTTGTGCGTTGTAGAGTAGGGGTTTCTTGTATTTGAAGCAAAGCTTTCCACCAAATAGTTCCCAATGCTACCATTTTCCTTGGCATAAGGCTTAAAGAGTGAAATGGGTATGGCATAGAGCATACTTTCCTCCTGGGCCTTGGCGTCTAATCTATAGGTGTCGTTGGCTATAATGGGCCTAAGGCCAAAAATGTCCCCTTCATCACAGATATCGATGACCACATTTTCATCTTCCTTCCATAGCGCTATGGCACCCTTGTGAACCACATAAAAGAAATCGTGGGGCTGTTCACCGTTCTTAAAAACAATACTGCCCTTAGTTTTGTATAGAATGGTGATTTCCGTTGACAGGTCGAAGAGTTCCTCTAGGGATAAATAGGAGAATGGTGGGAATTTTTTGAGGAAATCGGCTATCCGTTCTGAAATACTATTTTTCATAACTCAAATTTAACGGTAATCATGCTTGGATGTATGGTTTAAAAAGTACCCTGTTCAGAATATTGAGCTTATATTAGCTTTTGGTTCTAATTATTGCAATTTTCTGCGCGTAACACCATTACCTACCTATGCATGATCCGGTTTTAGTTTACCAAAAACGCCTTAAAGAGTTCAATGAATTGATTCAGAAAGGCAACAGAACGCTTAAACTGATAGGTTCTTTGCGTTTATTGGTATTTCTGCTTACCGTGGTGTTAACCTATTTATTTTTTGAAAATACCCCTATGATATTGGTCATTCTAGGGGTAGGTGTAACAACTTTCGTTTTCTTGGTTAAGGTTTATCTTTCCCACAAGTCTTCCCATTTGCTGAATAAAGAAATATACGCCATCAATGAAGAGGAACTTCAAATTTTAAAAGGAGACTATCTAGATCGACCTGAAGGTCTGGAATATGAGGAAGCCAATCATTTCTATAGTTCGGATATCGATTTGTTTGGCAGGGGCTCTTTCTTTCAGTATGCCAATAGAACTGGACTTAAAGAAGGGCGAAAATATCTGGCCGATCTACTTTCTTCCAACAATATTCAAGACATCCCAAAACGTCAAGAAGCCATCAGAGAATTGGCAGGTAAGACAGCTTGGCGCCAGAACTTTACGGCGCTTGCCCGCATGGTGAAAAGTGAAACCCCCACTAAAAGTATCGTTGCATGGTTGAAAGGATTTAAACCGTTTATGGCTTCATATTTTAAATGGATTGTTCCACTTTTTGGTTTGGTATCAATTTTATTGTTGGCGGCCGCTATTTTGAGTTTTATTAGCTCGCAACTTCCTTTTTATTGGTTTTTGACTGGGTTGGCGATTACCGCAACGCACTTAAAAAAGGTGAATAATTTGAGTGCAAAGACCAATAGGATCAAAAAAGATATGCAACAATACGTCCTGTTGTTGGCAGCAATTGAAAATGAAACGGTACACGCTGAACTTCTAAAGAAGGAAAAGGAAGGGATTATAGCAGAACAAACGAAGGCGTCTGAAAAGTTTAAAAAATTTTCAAGGGCTCTGGACGCTTTGGACAACCGGAACAATCTACTTGTGGCAGTCATTGGAAACGGTTTCTTTTTATGGGACCTCTACTGCACCCTTCGAATAGAGCAATGGATTTTGGAACATGGCAAAGAGGTGGAACAGTGGTTTGATACCCTGGCATTTTTTGATGCCTTTAATTCGCTAGGGACGTTTGCATTTAATCACCCCAAAAACACCTATCCAGAGATTGTAGGGAACACTTCTAAACAAATAGAGGCCAAATCCCTGGGGCATCCCCTAATTTTTGGCGAAAAGAGAATCTGTAGCGATGTTCTATTGGAAAAAGAAGACTTCTTTATAATTACTGGGGCAAATATGGCGGGAAAAAGCACTTTTTTAAGAACGGTATCCCTGTTTATGGTAATGGCCAACTCCGGATTGCCGGTTTGTGCAGTGCAAAGCAAGTACAGTCCCATTAAACTCATCACCAGTATGAGGACGATAGATTCACTAACGGAGAACAGCTCTTATTTCTTTGCTGAACTGTCCCGCTTACAGTTTATCATGGACCAACTTAAAGAAGATACCTATCTGGTTGTACTAGACGAAATATTGAAAGGCACCAATAGTGTTGATAAAGCTTCGGGATCAAAGGAATTGATAAAGAAACTGAGCAAAATGGGAGTTACAGGAATCATTGCCACGCACGATTTAAGTCTTTGTGAGCTTTCCAAAACTCAAGACAAGGTGAAGAACCATTTTTTTGAAACTCAGATTGTTGATGATGAACTGCATTTTGATTATCTCCTAAAGGAGGGTATCTGCAAAAACATGAACGCTTCATTTCTACTGCGCAAAATGGATATTGTTTAAATCATCGTTATATCACCGTAGACAAATAATGTTTACATTTAGGTATGATGGAAGAAATACCCATTAGGACCAACCTTATTTCCCAAATACTGATTCTTGGGGTGTTTTTGGGCATTTATCTTTCCTATTTCCTCATAAAAAAATCACTAAAGACAAAATCTCCCAATTTTTTTATGGGATTGCTCTTGCTGATTTTGTCTTTGATTATGTTAGAGGGATGGCTGAATTATACCAGTTACATCTTTAGAGTCCTGTTCCTGACAAATTTTTCTGAGCCCTTGAATTTTGCAATTGCCCCGGTTATTTATTTGTTCATGTCGTCTCAATTAGGTGATAAAAGAACTAGGATGGATTGGTTGCACTTTATTCCCTTTGTGCTTTGGTTGGGCTATTGTATGTTCTTTTTTGGACAACCGGATGTTTTCAAGTATAATGACAACCTTGTTGCCATGAATTTGGGTATACCCTCTGTAAAAACTACCCAACCCTATGTAGGCGATCCTTTGAGCATCCGAAACTATGTAAACCTTGCTACCATTATCCACATTGTCGTTTACAATATCATTCTAACACGAAGATTGCTTCTTGCAGTCCGTAAAAATGGAGAAACCGTGTTCAATACCAAGGACAAAAAGTTACGTTCCATAAGAAACTCCTTTTACCACTTTTTAATAGTTACCCTAATCCTGGTTTTTGTAAAGGCCAATTACATAAGTGATGTTGGGGACTATTTGATTTTTCTGTACATGACTTTTATGATTTTCTTGACTTCACATGATATCATGAATACCTCTTCGTACTATAAAAGGGCATCTTCTTTTTTGGAGGGTCCGGTGCTGAAGTACAAAAAATCGTCTTTGGCAGATGAAGACAAATCAGCAATTTTGGAAGCCATTTTTAACCAGATGAAAAATGAGAAGTATTTCATGAGCAGCACAGCTTCGCTATCTGGTTTGGCAAAATCGATTAACGAAAGTTCCCACCACGTTTCGCAGGTGATCAACGAAAAATTGGGGCTATCATTTTTTGAACTTTTGGCCACCTACCGCGTGGAAGAGGCCAAGGAAATATTGAACTCGGAAATGGGAAAGAAACTGACCATTGAAGAGATTGCCGAGCGGGTTGGCTACAATTCAAAATCGGCATTTAATACGGCATTTAAGAAGATAACCTCGCACACTCCTTCCAGCTTCAGGGATTTGTAATCATCTGATTATCAGTAATATTTAGTGTTTCCCTATAAACTCGAACACCGTACTTATCGGGAGATTCGTTCAATGGCTGTTTGGGTCAATACATTTGGCTAAAACTGAAAAAACAAACAGCGATGAACTCTCAAAAATCAATTAAAAAGGACAGAAAATATTTTATTGACTGGTTAAGAATTGCACTGATTATTAGTGTATTCTTTTTTCATGTTGGGATGATCTTTAGGACGGAACAATGGCATGTTAATAGTACCGAAACTTTTGAGTTCCTGGAGCCTATCATGTGGTGGCTACATTTATGGAGAATGCCTTTGTTATTTCTTGTGTCTGGCGTGGGGACCTTTTATGCCATAGGACACAGAACCTCATGGCAATATGTAAAGGAACGTCTGAGAAGGCTATATATTCCTTTTACGGTTGGGTTCTTTACACTTGTGCCGCTTATGGTATTTGTGGAGCGTATAGATCAATATGGTACCCTATGGAATTTTATTCCCCATATGTTTGATGGTGGTCCGTACCCAGCAGGAAATATCTCTTGGCACCATCTATGGTTTATTTTATACCTACTTCTAATATCCTTGTTGATTGCTCCATTCTTAAACTATACCAAAAGTGGACACTATAACATGCTCAGGGGAAAGCTGATCAACATTACCTCAAAAACATTGGGACTTAACTGGTTTTTGCCCGTCCTCATATTGTCACAGGTCATTTTAAGGCAATATTTTCCAAATAGTACGCATGCTTTGGCCAATGACTGGGCCTACTTTGTGTATTATATGCTGTTCTTCTTAAGTGGGTTCATGCTGTTTACCAGTGATAAGATCATCAATGCTCTAGTTGAACAGCGTCGCCTGTATTTATATCAGACCATTTTATTTACCATACTTACGCTAACCTCCATGTACTTGGTGAATGACGAACTTTTTCGCCACTATGGTTATATGGTGTTTAGTATATCGGTAGCATGGTCTTGCGGATTGACCATGCTTGGGTACTTCAAAAAGTATTTTAGCAAGGACAATAAATATAGAAGTATCCTAAATGAGGCCATTTACCCATTTTACATTCTGCACCAGCCCGCCTTGATATTTATTGGCTATGTGGTTTTGCAATGGGACATATCTTATGGCTTACAGGCTATATTGATCACGGTTTTTTCTTTGATTGCAATTATTGCAACCTACCTGATCATTAAGAGATATAATGTTCTGAGGATTGCATTTGGACTTAAAAAAAAGCCAGAACCAAAGGTTCTTATTGAGGGCCAAACCACGCCGTCACCGGTGTTTGACAAGTAATTTCACCTTAAAATCCATTCATTATGACCCTGTTTCGAAAAATACGTAAAGACCTTATTAAAAAGGGGCAGTTAAAAAGATATTTCTTGTATGCCATCGGAGAAATCCTTTTGGTCATGATCGGTATCAGTCTAGCTTTTCAATTGGATAATTGGAATGAAGACCGAGTGAAGAAAAATACTGAAATCAGCTATTATAAAAACATCCAAGATCAAATAGTAGAAGATAGAGGGTTGATTGTTGGTCTGGTCAATTTCAACAAAACCTATATGGAACAATTTGAATATGCTGCCAAGATTGTAGGGATGAATGACCGAACAAAAATGGATACACTAGGCATAATTGTAAGCAACCTAACGCAATATTCCGATTTTGACCGTCAAGGAAATATTTATGAGACCATGGTGAACAGTGGTGAGGTCAAAATCTTGCGAAATCATGACATTGTGAATGGATTACGGTTGTTGGAAGAAAAGTATCTATACATCAATAGAATGGAGAATATTCATTATGATGCCATGATGAACTACGTTATTCCGGCAGTAAATCCCAATTTAAAACTTGCCAAAGCCCAAATTATGAAACCGGATGCACTGTACACCTATGAATTTCAAAACCTGGTCTTGTCGCTGATACAAATCATGACCGAAAAGGACAAGGTCTATAATGAAGCACTGGACATTATTGAATCGGTAACGGGATTGATTGAAAAAGAAGAGACCAACGAAAATCAATTTTTGTAGTAAGTAAAACAATGTGTGCAAAAAAAAGACATACTACAACTTCATACACACAGTTCGTTCTTGGATTTGGATGGAGTAGGGGAAAACCTTCAGCTGCAAAAAGTAAAGCAGTTTATGTAGCTCCAAGGGCCATAGACCGAATAAAATAAAGTTAGAGCGGCATTTTATAATTAGAGTTTATTTATCAATCATAACAATTAAAATCACAAAAAGTAAACAACATGAAAAAATTACAAATTAAAAAGACGGAAATGGCCATAACATTAATGGCTTTGTTATTATCCTTTGCGGTAAGAGCACAGGTAGATGGGTGGAATCCCAGACTTGAAACTGAGGCCGAGTGGGCCATGAGTTCCATTTTGAGAAACGAACCTAAGTTGGAAACCTTTAAAGAAGAGGCGTATGGCTATGCAATCTTTCCCAAAGTAACCAAAGCGGCAATTGGAGTAGGCGGAGCTGCCGGAAACGGCATCGTTTATGAGCAAGAAGTGGCTGTTGGAAAAGCACATTTAAAACAGGCTACGGTGGGAATCCAGTTTGGGGGACAACAGTATGTAGAAGTCATCTTTTTTGAGGACAAGGAGACATTTGAAAAGTTCACCAATGGAAAATTGAAGTTTAATGCACAGGCTTCGGCTGTGGCATTAAAATCTGGAGCCTCCGTTGATGCAGCCTATCAAGATGGGGTAGCGGTGTTTACCATGACCAAAGGCGGGGTAATGTACGAAGCTTCTTTAGGCGGGCAACACTTTAAATATAGACCTAAAGTAGAGTCAGGCTCGTAAAATAATGGGTTTTATTCCCAAAAGTTCACAAAGAATCCGTTAGCATAACAAAGCCCTTGAATTTTTAAGGGTTTTTTGTTGCCAGAAGGTGACTCGAATTCTTCAAAACTAAGTGGTTAGTACATAATAAGTTATGAAGCTATTCCTTTTAATTTAATAACTTTTCAAAAAACCAACATCCAACCTGGGAACGAAAACGTATACACTATGTTTAAAATGGATCATATCAAGTTTTCTTTTAAATTGTTTTTGGTGTTTTTCACCTTATGCCAATTGATACAGGCCCAGGAAAGGCAAGAGTTTTCTGGACCTATGAAGATTGGACCGTATATAGGTAAGGCCGAGTACACATTTATTCTAAAAGATAATGACACCATTCTTGATGGGGCTTTTAGAATGAACCAATCGAATTTGGATGCCCTGCTCAAGAATTCTGATGGCTTCTTTTCATTTACCGGCAGCTTTGATAATGGATACCCAGACGGGGATTGGAAGTTCCAGTTTGGAGAGTTTCAATCCGAAAGCGAAACAGAAGTTGTCGGATACCAATATCGGGTCAAGGTCAGTGGAACACAGCATGAGGCCACAGGAAACATGGTCCTTGGAAAACCGGATGGTAATTGGACCTATATGGTCACGGAGATTGAAAATTCTGAGGTCAATAAGACCTTGTTCTCCAGTACGGTGGAATTTGACCAAGGTGTGCCCCAAAAAAGTTTCCGGATAGAAAACGAACACAATAGCCTCGTAGGAAGGTTTCTTAGGAACGGTTTAGCCCACGATATTTGGACACTCTATTCCGATGAGTTCTCCGATAGATCCGAAAATTGGTTTTTCAACGAAGGGGCTCTTCAAAAAATAGAGTACAACTTGGCTGATGGAGAGGTCATCACCAAAAAAGTTGCTTCGTCTTCAAATCTTACTAAAGTCATTGATTTGGACGAGCGGTTTATCAACCTATTGAAAATAAATCAAAAAGAGCCTGACACCACGGTTGTTTTCCAAAAGGGAATAGGGGAGCTGCTCACAGAAAATAGTGGTTATTACAGAGGATTGGATACGATTTTGTCCGCTTTAGGCAAATCAGAATTCATGCCAGGTTTCAAGGTTAAAGCAGCCCATTTTCCATTGGATTCTCTTGGAAATGAGCAACTACAATCCATCAAGACCCAATATGCCCGTGTTAGGAAAACGAGTCAATCGCTTCTTGAAAATACACAGTTGAATATTTTAAGACGTTCCGATCGGGAGGCACAGTTCTTATACGCTGTTATTTCGAAGATTTCAGAAGATTTTTTAAATCCCGCAGAAAAATTGGTGGACTATCATAATCAAGGGATTCTTGAGTTCATTCCGACTGAACGGTTGTTTGATAATGTATGGTCCAAAGGAATACCATCCAAGACCATATTGGTACAAGGGGAAGAAGGGGAGCAAACTTATGTGGGACCTGGGGCCAACGAATTTGAGCTGTCTGAAAATACGATTACTTCAGTTCATCAGCTCATTCAATATGCAGCATTGAGTATTGAAAGTATTGCGGGGAAGTTGGAAGAAAAACTGTTGAAAGAGAGTAAACAGCAAGAACTTGTGGCCCTTGAAGAGAAGATGATTGCCCAATCCAACCATATTGGTCAAGTGTTGGATTCCGTAAAACTAGGATTGTCAAAAAGAGAGAGGGAGGCCTTGGAAAGCATTCAAAACTTAGCGGATGCCCTATTGGAAAAGTATGCAACCATGGACGGTACAGGTAATAAAACCGACTTTGGATTGCAGGTAATCGATTGCCTTGAACAATTGGATGGACTTACCATCGCTGTAGCAGAATTACCCAATCGGTGGGCAAATATCCAAGAAAAGTATCAAGACGATGTTTGGAATCCGTTTATGGCCACGGTTATGAGTGAAGAGGTAAAAAAACGAATTTCCAATTCGTACAGAAGTGTACTCGTGCCCTACTTGTTGGAGGAGATTAAATCCAGCCTTAGCTGTGATAACGTGACCAAGCTCAAAGCCCTGCTGAACAGTTCTTATCAGCGGATGTTGGAAATGCGTGAGGAGAATACATCCAAACTGGAGCGCAAGTTGAGAAAAGAACAAGACCCAGAAATGATAATTCAATTGTTCAACCTGAAATCTTCAGAAAACGAGTAGACGAACAATGAAATCAGGTTTCAATAGGTATACATATATTGCGATTCTACTGGTCTTGTTTATCAAGTTGCCACAGAGTGTCCATGCACAAGAGGTTTTACCTTCAGAATCAAAGTTGAAGGATGCCAAGACGAAAATATGGTTCAACACCTATGGCAATATCAGAATATCAAAGCGACTCTTTTGGGATGCACAGACCCATTTTCGTTTTGAAGAAACGGAGGATACGCCGTTCATTGGCCAAATAGGACAGATTTATAACCGACATGCTATTGGATACATTTATTCGAAGAAGATCAATTTTAGTCTTGGAGGCGTGGTTCGAATCAACTTCAATACCGATGAATCTTCCACAGATAGAAAAGTAGTGCCCGAATGGCGTATTTGGCACCAATACCAATTTGCACAGCCCATGTACAGTGCCATGATTTATCATCGTATTCGGATTGAACATCGATGGACCCAGGGCTTTGAAGAGAACAGCGAGTATATCTATAGAAACCGCTGGCGGTATATGTTCCGTGCCAAAGTACCATTGAACAATTATAAACTGGAATCAAAAACACTTTACGTTTCGCCAGAGGCGGAACTGATCATGCAAAGTGGAAAGGCGGTTGTTGGCAGTGTTATGGAAGACCTTCGATTGACCACCACGGTTGGTTATATATTAACCCCTCGTTTGACCGTGGCGGGTGGTCTAATGTATTCCCAAGGACAAACTCTTGAAAACCCCGGAGTTTTCAAACAGAATTGGACTATGAGGTTCCACGTATATTTCTCTCCTGATATTAGAAAGGTTAAAAATAAGCTTCCCGCGATCCATTTTAACGATTAGAACGTACATCTATCTGTAAGCCTCAAAATCATCATGGGAAATAAACGAACCATTTATCTACTCTATTTTTTATTGGTAATGACATCAGGAGCCATTATAGCTTTATTGTTTAACACCAATATTCTGCAAAATCAACTCCTACAAGAAAAACAAGTACGAGAAGAGATTTCCAAGCAAGTGGCCCTACATGAACAATTGATGGATATTGATTTGCTTTTGGTGGATGGTGACTACGGAAGTGCTTTGCAAGCCTATCGAGCAAAAGAAGACCAATTGGAGGCAAATGCGGACAACTTGATTGATTTGCGTATTGCGCTTGCCGAAAAAATGGAGGTGATGGGGAAACAAAGTATGATCGACCCACTTCAAAATACAGAATTGCAATCCAAAGATACCTTACAACCACAACTGGTAGACAACGCAAAAGAAATTCAGCAATACGATTCCATAAGCTTTGCTTTGGAGAAGGCCAAGGTTCAATTATCTCGCATGAAACGACTGATTCAACAAAAATCGTTTGGCGAGTACCTTACATTTACCAGTAGCAAAGGTAGCCAAGTTCACTATGTGGGACAGGTGAAAGATGGCAAGGCCAACGGCCATGGAGTTGCAATTTTAAGCACCGGTAGTCGATACGAGGGTGAGTGGAAGAACAACCTACGGGATGGTGAGGGTACCTTTTATTGGGCCGATGGACAACACTACGAAGGAGAATACAAGAACGACAAACGCCATGGCATGGGTGCCTATCATTGGCTAAATGGTGAAAAGTTTGTTGGATTGTGGCAGGAAGATCAGCGCACGGGAGAGGGTACCTTTTATGGAAAGGACGGTAAGGTGGTGGCCAGTGGTTTTTGGGAAGATGATAAGTTGATCGCAGCCAATAAACCGTAACCAAGATTTTTGGTAGAGTTCGTGGTGACCAGGTAATTATACCAACTCATGAGCATGAAAGTGACCATACGATTCAATTTTTAAGCTCAAGTTTTCAATAAGTTTAAATACCAATTTCTTAAAGCAGGTATTACTTCTTTGCCAAATTCTCCCGTAGTCTCATCTACCATGTCATGGTTATAATTTTCATAGAAATGTATGGTGAAATCCTTATTCATTTTTTCTTTGAGGTCTTCCAGAATTTTTAGGTCATAGAAAGTAGGATTACTTTTATCTTTCCCACCGTATATCCATAGGATTGGGATATCGACGTTCTGTAGAGCTTCCGAAGGATCATAACCTTGAACTCCATTGTACGAATTTAGTTTGTCTGTAGCCATTTCAATCGACGTTTCTTTTACCAAATCACTGAAATAATCCGAAACTCCAACAGAACAGGCCACACCTGAAATACAAATCGCGAAGGAAATTTTAGAGCTTCTGTAAGCTGCCAGAGGAGAAATCCAACCTCCTTGACTGGACCCCATAAGTCCTATTCTTTCTTTATCTATAAATGGTTTTTCATAAAGAAAATCAACAATGTCCAGAACTACTTGTGTTCTAATCGGAATTCTTTCTGCACTTGTTTCTGCATTCATGCCTATATAATCTCCAGTTGAATCTCCCACACCTCTCTTGTCATAAACAAAGATGTTTGTAAGTATTCCGTTAAAGATTCCCTTGACCATAGGTGTGATTTGGGAACGGGTTACTTTTCCTGAGCCGGGCACAATGATGATTAATGGTAATACTGCAGTGGAATCAGGTGTAAACAAGGTTCCTTCAATTGTAGATGATACAGATTTTACCGTCATGTCTATTGAAATGAATTCCCGATTTGATTGTGATAAAATTGGGGTAACGGAAAATATGATCACCATTAATAGTAGAGTTTTCAATTGTCTCATAGTATCTGTTTTGTAATGAGGTTTTACGTGAAATTTGGACACATTTATTTTGAGACGAGAACGGAAGATTGTTGTTACGTCCAATGAAATAGAACATGGTAATTAGCAATTTTTACCCCTCTTCCCATTTGGCACTTCACTTTATTTGCGATGTTGATAATCATTGTAATGAAGAAACACCTGCCAACTTGGATATCTAACCCATTCTTTTTCTAGTGAAAACCAATAAAAACTAAAAACAGCCTGAGACTTATATAGTCATAGAGAAATAATTTATCCTATTCTAGACCTAAAATTGAAAGAAGATCATTAAACAACAATCAATTGATTTATGAAAAAACTAACACTACTTTTTTTATTTGCCTTAAGTATTTCATCAACAGCACAGGCTCAAAAAATCGACTATCATGCACTTGATGAGAAATATCAAGATAAGGTGGCTACTTTGGATGCTGTTGTCAAAACACTTTATGAGGTAATTTCTGGAGAGAAAGGAGAAGAAAGAAATGAAGATTTACTTCGCTATCTGTTTCATCCAGAAGCAAAATTAATTGCCAGCGGAAAACGTGAAAATGGAAATTATGGGGCACGTTATGTAACAATGGATGAGTATGCGGACAAATCACTGAAATGGATGTTAGAAAATGGGTTCTATGAAATTGAATTACATCGTGTTGTAGAACAATTTGGGCACATTGCCCATGTATTTTCTACTTACGAAACAAAATATAAAAAGGAAGACAAAAAACCATTTATGAGGGGAATCAATAGCTTTCAATTAATGAATACAGGCAAGAGGTGGGTCGTGATAAGCTTGTACTTCACTCAAGAAACCAAAGAGAACCCAATTCCTAAGAAGTATTTGCCGAGTGAATAAAAATGACAATGAAGGATGGATAAAAGAACATTTTTAAAATCAGCAGTTGTATCGACAACGGCTTTGCTAGCTCTTGGCCCGATTGCCTGTGCTGGCAATAAGGAAAAAAAGAAAGCTTTAATCTTAGGAGGAAGAGGTTTTTTAGGCCCCACAATTGTTACAAAATTTTTAGAGGCGGGATATGAGGTAACTTTACTGAACAGGGGAAAAACGAACCCACATCTATTTACTGAGTTGCCTATCATTATTTGTGATAGAGAAAAAGAAGATTTATCCGATTTAAAGAAGGTTGCTTCTCAAATTCAAGCTCATCAGTGGGATGTTGTTGTAGATACTTGGAGCAAAAATCCTCTAGCTGTAAAAGACTTTTTAGCGATGTTTTCCAGCAGTATTGATCACTACCACTATACATCAAGTATTGTTGCTTATGGTGGAAAATGGGATAAAGCTATCACTGAAGAAACAACACTAAGGGAGTTGCCAGACAAAGAAATTAAGTACGATACAGAGTTGCCGTATATCTATAGAAAATGCTTTTCGGAAAGATACATCATGAGTTCTGGCGTCAATTATACGCTTCATCGTTCTCATGGAATGCGAGGGTTTAGAATTCCAGACCCAATTGATGAACCATATTGGCCTGTAAAATTTTATAGAGGAGATAGGTTATTTGTACCATTAGATGAAAATCATGATACTCAAACCACGGATGTTGAGTCTTATACAGACTTTATTGTGCATACATCCAACAATAAGATCTATGGAGCATTTAACGTAGCAGATCCTACCATAACTTTTGAGCATTATGTCAAAACCTTGACAGAAGTGTTTGGGCAACCAAAAGAGCTGTATCATATTCCAAAAGATTTCTTGGCCAAACATGACATTTTACCTTACAGGGACTTACCAAGATGGAGACCAAACCCTTATGGTTTCTATCATATTGATGTTACAAAAGCCATACAAAATGGATTAAAAATTCGTTCATTGGAAAAATTGTTCAAAGATCAAGTTGATGGTTATAGGCATAGAAATCCTAAGGATGATTTTGTGTTTGGACATCATGGAACCATCTCTCAACAAAAAACAGAAGAAATCATTGCTTTGTGGAAGAAAACCTTGTAATATGCTATAGCACAAATAGAAATAATTAGAACATAATGATAAAACACATTACTTTAAGATTAATTACTGTTTGTTGTTTGATGGTATTTATAGGATGTCAATCTAAAAAGGATGTTGCATCTACCGAGGATCTTCTTAGTGTGATGAAGACCAAAAATGCCGGCAAATGGTTTGAGAATTTCCGTTTCAAACAGCACACTATACGTTTCAATGAAGAAGGTAAAAAGATAGACTCTACGGTCTGGTATGAATCTGTTGGGTATCCCTACAACTTTAGGATAGATCGAGATGTTTCACAAGGTATTTATACCATTTTTAAAAACGATTCAACATATAACTTCAGGAACGATACGTTGGTTAGAACCACAAATAAACCTGCAACCCATTTGCTTTTTAAAGGCGGATTGTATTTCATTTCTTTGGAAGAAACTTTGGCAAAATTGAAGAAATACAACTATGATGTATCTGCATTTCGCAAGGATGTTTTTAAAGGGGAACCTGCCTATGTTGTAGGTGGGGAGGATAATCAGTTTTGGATTCATGCAGAGAATTTTTACTGCATGAGGAGGATTTACAAAACCGATAATAATCAAAAGGTAGATGTCGTTTATGAAGATTTCAAACCTCTAGATAAAGGTTGGGTGGAACAAAAAGTAACCTTTTTTGTGGCTGGAAAAAAGCGATTGGAGGAATTCTATTTTGATATCAAAACCATCGAAGAATTTGATAAAAGAATTTATGATGTAAATCAGAATTATAAGTGGTATACAAATTATTGAAGGTACGGGATACCACTCATTTTGAATTCCTTTTAACAGCTCTTCTCAAGTTCTTAACATCTGAAAAACCAACCATTCGCGTTACTTCAGTATAGCTAAAATCTTTTTGTAAAAGTTCTTTGGCTTTGCTTAAACGTAACATTAACAGGTATTGGATTGGAGATATTTGATAAATTGATTTGAAACTTCTTGTAAAATGATATTTTGACAAGTAAGTGTTTTGAGCTAGTTCATCCAGACTTATCTTTCTGGTGTAGTTATCTTCAATATACTTTTTTGCATTATCTACCCTTCTGTACAATTCTTCCTTTGTGGACTTTTTAGAGGAGTTTAGAGCTCTTAAAAGTTGTTCAATTTTAACTTGATCTTTAATTAAACATTCCGATAAGGACAAATAAAATTGATGTATGTCGAAATCCGTGTTTTTTCCAAAGCTATGGTAGATATGATTAATTTGGCTTTCTAAAAACTTTCCGGTAAGGTTATCTTCAAAACCATGCTTTTTCTCTGTAAAAATTGGTAGGTCAGAGTATTCAAAAGGGTTGTCGAGAAGTTCAACTTCTAAGCTCGTTCTAGTTCTGAAGACATCTTTCACCAGTTCATCTGAAGGAAAAAGACAAATACCATCCGCGAGCTGTTGATCGACGTTTACTTCTATTTCAGATTTGGGATTGACGACCATAAAAGAATTTTCGTCAATGTTAAATGTGTTTCCATTAAGGCGATATTTCTCTGTTCCGTTTAATACTAATTTTACTGAAAAAAGAGCCTTTGAACTAGAAGCATAAAAGTCATTGATTCGGGATACAACCACTTCACCAACGAGGTTTTTGGAATTGGTTAAAGGTTTTCCTGAAATAGTTCTTATGTATTGGTTTTTCAACAGGGGGTTGATTTTTTCCTATATGACTAGAAAACTATTGATTTGTTACATTGAGGGCCTTGCTGTCTTTGAAACTTATATAACATTGTTTAATAAGTATAATCAAACTTGTACCAGGGAAAATAAAAAGGCCCCCAATTTCTTGAGAGCCCGTTTTTTGTAGCGAGAGGGAGACTTGAACTCCCGACCTCAGGGTTATGAATCCTGAGTCTTTTGAATCCATTTGGGCTTATTTGATTTGATAATCAATTGTTTATAAGATATTTAAGGATGTTCAATTTTTATTCAAAGCCATAAAAATTCATATTAAAACATGATTTGTTGTACATATGTTGTACATAGATTTCGTATCTTTATAAGGCAAAAAATAACACTATGGCGACTGTAAAGATAGTATTACGCAAGAATTATCAGAAGAAGGACGGGACTTTCCCAATTGCCCTACGAATAACAAAAGATAGAAAGTCCAAGTTCCTTTTTACAGGTGAGTACATTCTTGAAAAGGATTGGGACCAAACAAAGGGGTTGGCTAAAAAAAGTCATCCTAATTCTTCACGCCTTAATAACATGCTTTTGAAAAAGATTACTGAAGCGCATGACATGGCTTTGGAAATTGAATCAAGCGAAAAAAAGCAATCTGTAGCTACAATCACTAAAAAGATTGTGGGAGAGGATAAATATGATTTTTTCAAAGTAAGTGAGGTTTTTTTGGCGAATCTCCTAAAAAGAAAAAAGTTCAATCAACAATACAATCAAGAAAAGAGGTTGGAGATTTTTAAAACTTATTTAGGGCGAAAAGAGCTTTCCTTTACCGATTTGGACGTCACCTTATTGAAAAGGTTCGAGGCATATCTTCTTTATGAACGAAAAGTCGCTCCAAGAACGGCGATAAACTATTTAATGCTTATCCGCACCATTTATAATTTTGCCCGAAAGGAATATCATGTTGATGATAGGAACTACCCATTTGGAAAAGGTAAAATACAGATTAAGTTTCCTGAAAGCGAAAAAATCGGATTGAACAAGGAAGAGGTTCAATTACTTGAAACCGCAGACAATTTGACAAAAGCACAGCTTCATGCGGTGTACGTATGGCTAACGAGCTTTTACTTTGCGGGTGTTCGGGTTGCTGATGTCATAAAACTAAAATGGTCCGACTTTAAAGATAATCGCTTATATTATCGTATGGGGAAGAACAGGAAACTTGTCTCATTGGTCGTTCCCGATAAGACCAAAGAAATTCTTAAGTATTTTGAGGCTCAAAAGAGGGGGAAGGATGATTTGGTTTTTCCTTTTTTAAAAGGCACCAATTTGAAAGATGACAAAAGAGTAGCAACTAGGGTTAAAACCGTAACCCGAAATTTAAACCGGCGATTGCAAATCGTTGGAGAAAAACTGGGTATTGAGAAAAAACTATCTATGCATATAGCCCGTCATAGCTTTGGAAACATTTCTGGCGATAAAATACCTATTCAAATGCTTCAAAAACTGTATCGTCATTCTTCGATTACAACAACGGTTAACTATCAATCGAATTTCATGCACAAAGAAACCGATGATGCCTTAGAAAAGGTAGTAAACTTTTAAGAACATCCAGTAGTTCGGGTATTTTGTCGAAAGATTTGAATACAATTGGATTATTAGGGTACCTTGTACTTTTCTATAATTGTATTCGATGCAAGTAGTTTGCCTACAAGAAGAAGCTTTCTATGCCTTGTTTGACAAGGTAGTGGAATATTTAGAGCAAAAAAGAGCTGATAAGCCAGAAAAATGGATTGACGGCGAGGAAGCAATGTTTCATCTCAAAATAAAATCCACCACCACTTTGCAAAAACTGCGGGACGAGGGTAAAATCAGGTTTTCCCAACCTCAAAAGAAAGTAATTCTGTACGATCGGGATTCTATTAATGAATATATCGAGGCACACGTTCGTGAAACTTTTTAGCCATGGAAGAAAATATAAAAATTGATGAGGAGTATAAAAAGGCATTCAATCTTGGATATGAATTGGCGAAAGAGTTGAATCTAAAAACTCCGATGTTCAAAAGTGTCGTGCCGACCGACGATCACATGAATGCTGTGCAAGCAGGAATGATGCAATACAGTAACGAACTAAATAAAAATCTACATAAAGGAAATGTCCAACATCAGGAATCAAATGTAAAACCACAAAATATTGCCAGTGTTCAATCAAACAAGAATAATAAGGATATGGGAAAAGGATTGGACTTTTCCAATTGAGAAGACCATTGCTCAATACCCTTTATCCTGAATTGAAAAATGATGAATCCGTATGGTAGTTGGAATTGGTAAAAAGGTTATTTCTTAAGTTTTGACGCAAAAGCGTAGACTACCAATTCTTCAGTCTTTCCAGTTTTTGCATAGGCGTTGCATCGATTTTTTTATATTTTTGTACCGTGAAATTTTTAACAATCATATTGTCCTTTTACTTTTTGGCGCTCAATGTAGTGCCCTGTGGCGATTCGGGCAAAGCTAAAGATGACGCCCAGGTCGTTTCGGTAATGGACTATGATGGCAATCACGACCAAGATTGTGAGCTGTGTTCACCATTCTGCCAGTGCCATTGTTGCCACGTGCATACAATTGATTTTGATATAGCCGAATTTCAACCGCTTCAATCCGTGATTTCTCAAGAAAACTTTGCCCATTTTGATAGCCTTGGCAAAGATTTTGCCCTTTCCCTTTACCAACCCCCTCAAGTATAATTCAGTTTTTTTAAGGATAGCTCTATCCTATCGTGATGCTTTCAACGTAAGCATCACATTCTAAATGCATTGCATCTCATTGCATTGCGATGTTTAAACTGAATTAATACTTTTTCTATGATTAACAAAATCATTTCATTTTCCATAAACAACAAATTTATAATCGGTTTGTTTATGGTTGCCCTAATAGGCACCGGAATATGGTCTATGGCCACTATAAATCTGGGTTCTGTACCTGATATTACCAACAACCAAGTACAGGTTATTACCGTTGCCCCAAATTTAGGTACTGAAGATATTGAGCAATTCGTGACCTATCCCGTAGAATTGGCAATGGCAAACCTTCCTGACGTTATCGAGCTGCGTTCGGTATCCCGTTTTGGATTGTCAGTTGTTACCATTGTCTTTAAGGATGAAGCAGGTACCTATCTGCCCCGGCAATTGGTGCAGGAGAAATTAGCTGAAGTTGCTGAAGAAATTCCCGAAGGTTTTGGTACACCATTTATGGCACCCATAACTACAGGTTTGGGAGAAATCTTTCAATATACCTTAAAAGTCGAGGAGGGCTACGAAGACAAATACGATGCTATGGAGCTTCGTACCATTCAGGACTGGCTGGTAAAAAGGCAAATGGCCCTAGTGCCCGGCGTAGTGGAAGTAAACGCGTTTGGTGGGTATGTCAAACAGTATGAAGTTGCCCTAAATCCCGATAAGCTAAAGAGCTTTGGCATCACGATGGGCCAGGTATTCGAGGCACTTCAAAAAAATAATGCAAATACCGGAGGTGCCTATATTGAAAAAAATCATCAAGCCAATTTTATTCGGGGCGAAGGACTCGCAAGAAGTCTTGAAGACCTAAAAAATACCGTGGTCACGACTCAAAACGGGACCCCCATACTGGTAAGCGATGTTGCAGAAAAAGTAGGCTATGGCAACCAGGTGCGCTATGGCGCCTTTACACAGGACGGGCACGAAAGCGTGGGCGGGCAGATTTTGATGCTCAAGGGCGAGAGCCCGAGCAATGTCATCGAAAATGTGGAAGGGCGAATCGCTGAAATACAAAAATCACTTCCCGAAGGCGTTACTATAGAACCTTTTCTTTCACGAAGTGAACTTATAGCGCGAACTACCAGTACCGTAAAGAAGAACCTCGTGGAAGGCGCGTTGATCGTGATTTTTGTACTTGTCCTGCTATTGGGTAGTTTTCGTGGGGGCCTTATTACGGCATCGGTCATCCCGCTTTCATTGTTGTTTGCATTCATATTGATGAGGCAGTTCGGCGTTTGGGCAAATCTGATGAGCCTTGGTGCCATCGACTTCGGTATCATTGTAGACGGGGCCGTCATCATTGTGGAAGGTATGGTGCACCATATACAGATGCGGCTGAAAAAATCCAAGGCCGTATTTACGCAAGTAGAGATGGACGAACTGGCCTATGAATCGGGCAGTACAATGATGAACTCGGCCTTTTTCGGTCAATTGATTATCCTGATTGTTTTTACCCCTATCCTCTTCCTTACTGGAATAGAAGGCAAAATGTTCCGTCCAATGGCCTTCACCTTCGGTTTTGCCGTTTTGGGGGCAATTATATTGTGCCTCACCTACGTGCCGATGATTTCCGCCCTGTTCCTACGTCCCGCCAAAAACCCAGACCACTGGTTCGCCAAGTTTGAACATAAGATTGAAGGTTTCAGCGATAAAATTATGGCAACCTTGCACAAGGGGTATCAACCGCTGTTGAATTTTGCTCTACGGTTCAAGGCTGGTGTAGTGTTGGGCGCCGTCGCCCTATTTGCCATTGCGGTATTTATATTCAGTGGTATGGGGGGTGAGTTTATTCCTAAACTCGATGAGGGCGATATAGCGATGCAGGCCCTTATAAAACCTGGAAGCAGCCTAACGGAATCCATTGAAGCTTCCAAAAAACTACAAAACCTGGTAAATGAATTTCCAGAGGTCAAGACAATGATTTCAAGGATTGGAGTTGCCGAAATCCCTACGGATCCGATGCCAATGGATATCGCCGATAGCTATGTTATCCTAGAAAAGGATAAAAGTAAATGGACGAGTGCCGATAGTAAAGAAGAATTGATAGAAAAGATAAAGGAGAAAATATCGGTCATCCCGGGGGTGAACTTCGTGTTCACCCAACCGGTCGAGCTGCGGTTCAACGAGTTGCTAACCGGAGTAAGGGAAGATGTAGCCATAAAACTCTATGGAGAAGATTTGGACATTCTGGCTGAAAAAGCCAACGAAATGGCATCCATAATTCAGACCGTGCCGGGTGCCGGTGATGTAAGGGCAGAGGCCACTAGCGGTTTGCCTCAAATGACCGTTGTCTATAATCGTGCGAAAATGGCACAGTACGGAGTTACAATTGAAAAGCTCAATGATTACGTGAGCGCGGCCTTTGCCGGTGAAGCGGCCAGTGTCATCTTTGAAGGGGAAAAACGGTTTGAAGTGGTAATACGATTGGCGGAAGCCTATCGTAAGAACATTGACAATCTTAAAAACCTGTACATCGATTTACCCAATGGCAACCAAGTTCCATTAAAAGAGGTTGCGGATATTAGTTATAAACCGGGGCCGATGCAGATATCGCGTGATAATACCTATAGAAGGATTTATGTTGGTGTAAACGTTAGGGGCAGGGACGTTAAGTCAATGGTCGAGGAAATACAGGCAAAACTTGATGAACAACTGGAACTGCCTCCTGGGTACTATATTACCTATGGTGGTTCATTTGAGAATTTACAGCGTGCAACAGACCGTCTTATGGTGGTGGTACCCATTGCCCTGGTATTGATTTTTATCCTACTGTACTTTGCCTTGAAATCATTTTCACAATCGGTGATGATATATATGGCAGTACCGTTGGCAGCTATTGGTGGGGTCTTTGCCCTTTGGTTACGTGGTATGCCCTTCAGTATCTCGGCCGGAGTGGGATTCATCGTACTCTTTGGCGTGGCCGTCCTCAATGGACTAGTGCTCATCAACAAATTCAACGATTTAAAAGAAGAAGGAATGACAAATATCAAAAAACGCATCGAAGAGGCCACCCACGAGAGATTGAGGCCAATATTGCTTACGGCTACGGCAGCCATTATGGGTTTTGTGCCAATGGCGGTCTCCACGTCGGGGGGTGCTGAAGTACAAAGACCGTTGGCCACTGTGGTAATTGGCGGTTTGATTACGGCCACCTTGTTGACACTTGTGGTGGTGCCCGTCCTCTACAACTGGCTCGAGAGCAGAAAGCAGCGCAAACAATCCGACAACGGAGATACCGGATATGTAAAGAACAGTCTGCCTATGCTCGGGATTCTACTTGCCGTAAGTGGTTTTTTGTCATCGGGTACGGTGGTTGCCCAAGAACCTGATCCTGTCCAGACCCTTACCCTGCAACAGGCCGTTGACAAAGCCAGGGAGTATTACCCAACCTTAAAACAGGGCGAGGCCTTCATTGCACGGGAGAAGGCCTTAAGGGGCACAAGCTTCGATTTGGGGAACACCCAAGTATTTACCGGTAAGGAAGAAACGGGCAGCGGTGTGCCCGGCGTTCAGACCGTGATTGGTGTTCAACAGGGAAATATCGATCTACTGTCGGGCTTTTCCAAATCCAAGTTTTTCAAGGAAAGGGTAGCCTTGGGAGAAAAACTGTATGAGCTCAGCGAACAGCAATTGGTACGCAATGTGATGCTGGCCTACAACCAGATACAGTACAATACCGCCCAGCTGCGCTTTGCCGAGCGCCTTGACAGCGTCTATACAGACTTTGAATCGGCCGCAAAGCTGCGGTACGATACCGGTGAGACGGGAAAATTGGAATACATTGCGGCCTCTTCGGAATACCAGCAGATACAGGTACTCAGGCAACAGGCCTACGATGATATCGAGATTGCCAAAAGGCAGCTGAAGCAATATCTGGGCATTAATGACCCCATCGACATAGCTGACGAACCTTTTACCGCTTGGGCGGAAAGGTTTCTGGATTCACCCTCGGAGAATATAAATAAGAACCCTTTGTTACAGTTTGCCGAACAGAATGTGGCCGTAAGCGAAGCCAATGTAGAGGTAGAGAGATCACAGTTCCTGCCCAAGTTCAACCTAACCTATGGAAGGCAAACAGTTGACGACGTTTCAGGCTTTAACACCTATCAAGTGGGAATAAGTATTCCCCTGTGGTTCTTACCGCAAAAGAACAGGGTGAAAGCGGCAAAGGCCGATGCGATTTTGGCCGAGAGCCAATACCTTGAACAGAAGGCGATGACCGAAAGCACGTTGGCCCAATTGGTTAAGGCTCTGGAAAAAACCCAAAAAAGTCTTGAGTATTACGAAAAAGGGGCACTGCGGTTGGCCGATGAACAAATTGCCACGGCAGAACTGGCATCCCGGGAAGGCGAGATAGACTATGTAAACTATATCACTATCCTTAATAGTGCCATACGCATAAAACAGAACCACTTACAATTTATAAATCAGTATAACCAGCAGGCCATTGAAATTCAATATCAACTGGGCAACCTATAATTTAAAAGAAAAAGAAATGAAAAATATAGCAATTACATTGACATCAATCCTGGCCTTGACAGCGTTCCTTGTTTCCTGCAACGGTAGGCAAAAGGGAGAATTAGGCCATGATGAGGGCAAAGCGACCACTAAAGAGACGTTACAGGAAGGGGAAGAAGGGCATGGTAATGAGGCCCATGCAGAAGAGGGCGGCCATGAGGAAGAAGAAGGTTCCGTTGAAATTACCCAACAGCAGGCGGAAACCATCGGCCTCGAAATGAAACCTTTGGAAGAACGTAGCCTGGGCAACAACATCAAGGTAACGGGCAGACTCGAACTTTTCCCACAGGACAGGGCCAATATAAGCCCCTTTGTGGGCGGCAATATAAGCTCGGTACTTGTTATAGAGGGTGATAAGGTGCGCAAGGGACAGGTTCTCGCCTATTTGGAACACCCCGATATCATAACGATGCAACAGGAATTTCAGGAGAAAAATGACGAACTGGTCTTTTTGGATCAGGACTACGAACGAAAAAAAACCCTCTATGACAAAGGGGTCTCATCCGGCAAGGAATTTCAGATGGCACAATCCAAATATCGTTCCACGACCTCTTCGGTCAATGCAATGCGGGCAAAACTACGGCTATTGGGCTTTAATGTTGACGAAATCGCCAATGGTAAAATATATCAGGGTGTACCCGTTATAAGTCCCATTAGCGGTTTTGTCGATGAGGTGTTGATAAGCCTTGGCGATTATGTGGCACCACAATCCAAGATGTTTGCCGTAAGCGACAATTCTAAGATACACGTGGATCTAAAGGTATATGAAAAGGACATCCCGAGGGTCAAAGAAGGGCAAAAGATTTTTTTCAGTGTTGCCTCGAGACCAGACGAGCTGCTTACCGCTGAGGTACATTCCATAGGCAAGACCTTCGAGGAAGATCCCAAGGCCGTGCATATCCACGCCCATATAGAAAATCCCGAAAGGGATTTATTGCCTGGTATGTATGTAGAGGGCAGGATTGTACAGGATGAAAAAAACACTCTGGCAGTACCCGAGGAAGCGGTCATCAAAGAGGGTGAAAAGTCGTTCATTTTTGTACTTGACGATGGCGATGCCCAGGAAGAAGGCAAGCTCAAATTTAAAATGGTGCAGGTATCGGTAGGGGTTATCGATTTGGGCTTTGTTTCCATAAATCCCATGGAACCCCTTCAATATGGTTCAAAAGTGGTTATCAATGGGGCCTATACCCTTTCTTCAGAAATGGTGAAAGGCGAATTGGAGCACGGACATTAATTCTCTAAAAAATCAAGGATTTTGATTCCGGGTTTGTTTATCATCTTAATTAGTTAGTTAAAAATTAGAAAACATGCCCGGTTCAAAATCGATTAAAAATTTAAACATTTTAAAAATGAAAGAAATAAAAGCATTTGTTAAACCGAACAGGATACAAAGGGTCATCGAAGCCCTTAGCGATAACGGTTTTAAAAGTATGACGCTTTCACAGGCGGAGGGTACCGGGGCGTTCAAAGCAAAAGGAGCAAGACCCTCCCTTGATTTTAATATAACCGATAGCCCGGTGGTAAAAGTGGAGTTGGTATGTCAAAATGAGGAGGCGCAATCAGCCATAGATATCATATTAGAAAATGGTAAAACGCCCGAACCTGGGGATGGAATCATTTATCTATCCTATATTGAGGATGCCTTTCAGATCAAAACAGGAAAATCCCTTAAACGCTACGATCTTTAACCCCTTTTAAAATGGAAAGAATTGTCAAAAAACTGGAAAGCAAGGGAATACGGCCCACACCGATGCGACTGTTGACCTATAAAAAGTTACTGCAAAGCGAGGTAGCCATCAGTTTGGGAGAGCTAGAGAATTTTTTCGAGAAATCGGAAAGGAGCACCCTTTTCCGGACGATGAAAACATTTGAGGAAAAAAATATTGTACATCAGATAGCGGACGGTACAGGGATTATGAAATATGCACTCTGTGAGGAAAACTGTGGATGTGAGGTGGGCAGCGACCTGCACCTACATTTTCACTGCACCCAGTGTAACGAGACCGTTTGTTTGACCGATCGTAAAATCCCACAGGTAAACCTGCCTCAAGGATATATGGCAGACGATATCAATCTGGTCGTAACGGGAGTATGCAATAAATGCAGTGGCAATTTGGAGTAGCCTTAAAGGCCAATAACATCAAAAGAATACGACGATGATAGCAATCTATAAAAAAGACCAAATCATATATACCATCGCAGATCAAGAAATGGATGCCGATGATGGGGCGACCTTGGTCAAGGCCCTGAATGAACATTTGAAAAGCAATGAACAAGCCGCTTGGTATATGGAAATGGAGCCTCGCAAAAAAGGAGTGAAGAAAAGCAGCGGTGAGAGGTTGGATTTTTCCTTTCCCGAAGAAACACGGCTTAAGAAAATAGCCTTGGTGGGCGAAAAAACTTGGCAAGAACGGTTTACCGAATCGCTATTGCCGTTTAGCGAAGCCCACATAAAATATTTCGGACCTGAAGATGGAAACATGGCCAACAACTGGCTCGAACAAACAAGCAATTTCAATAGTAACTGAAACATGAATCTTTAAATCTAGAAAATTATGATGGACGATTGGTATTTTGGGGGAATGCACTGGATATGGTGGGGGTTATGGATAATCCTCATCTTCTGGATATTTTTAATTCCCTACCCCACACCGGGACAGAAAAGAAAAAGGGACACCGCAATGGAAGCCCTGAGAGAGCGGTACGCCCGGGGCGAAATCGACGAAGAGGAATTTGAAAAACGAAAGACGTTCCTGTTAAAGAACAAAAAATAACAGTGTTTTGCTTTTGACCGAACGACCATAACACCGTTATCTATGCAAAGAAGAAAAATAGGGATATGGCTTTTGGCAGGCTTTGCCTTTGGGGTATTTATACTGCAACCCTTGGGCCTATCCCTTTTTCTCTTTGACCGGTCGGGCGATTCCGGTCACTGGTCAAGCTTTTTTCTTGAAGCCTTCAAAACCGTATGGAACGTTGTCGATGTTGACCAAATTCTTAGAAACCTGTTGTTCGGGACAATGGGAAGCAGCCTTGCCCTGATGGTCTTTTTCAGAAAAAAGATTTTTCAACTGAACAGGCAACGGATGGACAGGCAAACCGTTCTCGAACTCATAAACAAGGGAGAGAGCAGCCGGGTGGAATTCAAGTCAAGCTTGCGATGGGATGTACGGCAGGGCAAGGTAAACAAACAACTTGAGCTTATCATTGCAAAGACCATTGCCGGGTTTATGAACACCGAGGGGGGCAAGTTGCTCATGGGTGTCGATGACGGGGGAACCATTCTGGGCCTGCAACAGGATTTCGATACGCTTAAAAAGCCGGACAGCGATGGCTTTGAGCAGTATTTGATGCAATTGATCGCTCAAAAACTGGGAACCCATCTTTGTACGCTAGTGAACGTAGCATTTTTTGGGTTTGGTCAAAAGCAAGTGTGCTGTATCGAGATTTTACCAGCCCAAATGCCGGTATATGTGAACCTTGAGGGACGGTCACGGTTTTATATACGCACGGGCAATGCCACGCGCGAACTAGATTTGCCCGAAGCCCTGGTGTATATAGGTAAGGAAAAGGCACAGTGCAACTAGAAACAGGAGGTTATTGGGCCATGCAGGAAGGGTTATTGGCACTTCCGTTGCACGTTTGTTTTAATTAGATTGATTAAAAAATATACAAAAATGGTACAGATAATAAACTTAGAACAGGAACATCTTATTGCCGCTAAAATCAGCGGGAAACTTACGGAAAAGGATATGGAAAAGATGCATCCGCTCATCCACAACATCATAGAAAAAGGCCATAAAGTGGATTTCTATATTGAAATGGAAGATTTTGAAGGCTATACCCTTAAAGGCTTTTGGGAAGACCTAAAAATTGATTCGGCACACTTGGGAGATTACGGCAAGATAGCCTTTGTGGGTAACAAAAAATGGCAGGAGTGGGTGGCTAAGGCAACTGATTTTTTCACTAGCTCGGAAGTTAAGTATTTCGATATTTCCGAGAAATCACAAGCCCAAAAGTGGATTAAATCTTAATTAACGATAACAAAACGATTAATAATATGAATGACAAGGAAAAACATAGTAATGACGATGGCCACAATCACGACCACGGTGGCATCTTCGGCAAAAACACCGAACTCTATTTTGCTATATTAAGTGGGGTCACACTAATAACAGGTTTCCTATTGGAGAAATTTACAGGGGTTTCAGAAAACATTCCTTTTGGACTCTATATTGCGGCCTACTTTTTTGGAGGTTATTTTACCCTGAAGGAAGCTATTAGCAAAGTGGCCAAGGGCGAATTTGAAATCGATTTCCTGATGCTGGTCGCGGCTGCGGGGGCGGCCTATCTGGGCGAATGGGCAGAAGGTGCCTTGTTGCTTTTCCTTTTTAGTCTGGGTCACGCATTGGAAAACTATGCAATGGGCAAGGCAAAAAAGTCCATTGCGGCACTGACCGACCTCGCCCCAAAAACAGCCCTTCTCAAGAAAGATGACGATACCGTTGAAGTGGGTATTGAAGAACTACAGGTGGGCGACATCATCGTGGTGCGCCCCAACAGCAAGATATCCGCCGATGGTGTAATTGTAAAAGGTAACAGTAGTGTTGACCAGGCACCCATTACCGGGGAAAGCGTTCCGGTGGACAAAACACCAATAGAAAATCCGGACAAAGAGTATACCTCAAAAAGCAATATTCCCAATGAGAACCGTGTATTTTCAGGAACCATCAATGGCAACAATACCCTTGAAATAAAGGTAATCAAAGAGGCAAAAGATTCTACCCTCAACCGCTTGGTCACTATGGTTCAGGAGGCTCAAGACCAGAAATCGCCCACCCAGTTGTTGACCGACAAGTTTGAGCGGTACTATGTGCCAGCGGTCATTATACTGGTCGTTGCACTGAATTTTGCTTTTTTGGTCATCGATGAACCGTGGAGCGAAAGCCTATACCGTTCCTTGGCGGTATTGGTAGCTGCAAGTCCGTGCGCGCTCGCCATTTCGACGCCATCTGCTGTATTGAGTGGTGTGGCAAGGGCTGCGCGTGGCGGGGTCTTGATAAAAGGCGGTCGCCCATTGGAAGATTTAGGGGTGCTTACCGCATTGGCCTTTGACAAGACAGGAACGCTTACCGAAGGAAAACCAAAGCTTACCGACGTCGAAAGTTTTGGCAGTATAGATAAAAAGGAACTGTTGGAAATCGCGATTGCGGTTGAGGAACTGAGCGACCACCCCCTGGCAAAGGCAGTTGTACGGGACGGAATGGAACGGCTCGGGAAGGACACAAAGATTCCGGATGCCGATGATTTGGAGGCCGTACAGGGCAAGGGCATAAAGGCAAACTATCAAGGGAATTCCATTTACATTGGTAACCTGGAACTCTTCGAGGATATTGATAAGGGCGTACCCGACGATGTATCAGAAAAGGTAAGAGCGCTTGAAGGGGAAGGAAAGACCACGATGCTAATAAAAAGGGGCAATGAATTTATAGGGATGCTGGGGCTGATGGACACCCCACGGGAAAAAGCCAAGGAAACCCTTGCCCAACTAAAGGAAATAGGCATCAAGAAAATGATAATGCTTACGGGCGACAACCAGAAAGTGGCAGATGCCGTAGCCGAGGAAATTGGGTTGACCGAAGCTCGCGGAAGTCTGCTTCCCGAAGAAAAAGTGGAGGCCATCAAAAAACTTGCGGAACAGGAAAATAAACTGGCAATGATAGGTGATGGGGTCAATGATGCCCCTGCTATGGCAAACAGTACCGTTGGTATTGCAATGGGTGCGGCGGGAAGCGACGTGGCTTTAGAAACCGCAGATATAGCACTAATGGCAGACAAACTGGAAACCTTGCCTTTTGCCATCGGTTTAAGCAGAAAAGCGAAGGCGATAATCAAGCAAAACTTATGGGTTAGCTTGGGGGTTGTTGCCCTTTTAATTCCTGCGACAATTATGAGTTGGGCAAGTATAGGGATAGCCGTGGCCATTCACGAGGGCTCTACGTTGGTAGTGGTGGTCAATGCATTGCGTTTGCTCGCCTACAAAAAATAAATTCAATAAAGGAGATTGCCTTTGAATCAAGGTTAAAAATGAACAAAACGGAAAAAATATTGTCGAATTACGGTATTCGCCCTACTCAAATGAGGTCCAAGATATACAGGTATCTGAGAAGGAAGCAAAGTGCCGTGTCCTTTTCCGACTTGAAAAAGGTCTTTGCTGAAAAGAGCGAAACCAATAAGACAGCAAACAGAACGACCTTTTATCGCAACCTTAAGATTTTTGAGGATAAAGGACTTATTCATCAGATAAATGATGGAACCGGAGTGGCAAAATTTGCGATTTCCGGTGAAAATGCAAAAGGTGAATACGGTTCAGATTTACATCTGCACTTTCATTGTACCGAATGTAAGAAAACAATCTGTTTGCCAAATAAAATACCGGAAGAAAGTTTACCAGCTGATTATAAAATAAACGATGTCAACCTGGTATTAAAAGGAATATGCGTGAAATGTAAGAAAAAATAACAGGTGGGAGTTCCAGAACTTTGAACCCTTGCGCCCAAGAGTCAAGTTCAAGGTTCTTCCACCTTATTTAACCAAAAAAATACAACTATAGAAAAATATGATATAACAATTATTGGTTTGTGTTTTGGCGATAATGGAATTCAGGGCAGCGGCAGAGGATATCGCACGGATGCCCCATTGGCATCCCACATTTTCAGAAACCTTTAAGGAAGCCTTTCTGGCCGCTACCGAAGATAGGGCATTGCATATATAAATATTGGGGCAAGTAATACCATATAAAATATAAGATGATGAAGAAAATTCAAAAGCTAACCCAGGAAATCAACGAATTGACAGTAAGGATTGAACACGAATATCCCGAACTCTATCGGTATTTGGATGAGAACCCCATAACGATTCCCGTAGATGATGAAGCAAAACCGACCATTAAATCGTTCGCTGATTATTTGGAGAGCTTAAAATCGATTTTGGAAAAATATATGGAATCCCATAATAAGTAAAGAGTGAAAAGACCAAACGTAGAATTTAATACAGATTATTTAAATGTCCACCATAAACAAAACCACTTTTAAGGTAAGTCAAATGGATTGCCCTTCAGAAGAACAGATGATAAGGATGAAACTGGAGTCAAACCCTCAAATCAAATATCTGGACTTTGACATTCCGAATAGAAAGTTGGATGTGTACCATCAGGGGAATGCCCAAGAAATAAACGTGGAATTGGGTGCATTAAAGCTGGGGGAAAAACTTTTGGGAACAGAAAAGGCGGAAACACCTATTGCCGAAGACGAGACCAAACAAAAGAAGATACTCTGGTGGGTCTTGTACATCAATTTTGGGTTTTTCGTTATCGAAATGACCACGGGTTGGATTTCTTCCTCGATGGGCCTTATTGCGGATTCACTAGATATGCTAGCCGATTCCATTGTGTACGCGTTGAGCCTTTTTGCCGTAGGCGGCGCTATTTCCAGAAAAAAGAAAGTGGCGAAGTTCAGTGGCTATTTTCAAATGGCCTTGGCCCTGCTGGGATTTTCGGAAGTCCTGAGAAGGTTTTTGAGCAGTAGTGAAACCCCTTTGTTCCAATGGATGATAATCGTTTCCATTTTCGCCCTTATCGGCAACCTCGTTTCCCTATGGCTGATAAACAAGGCCAAAAGCAAGGAAGCGCATATGCAGGCAAGTGCCATCTTTACCTCAAACGACATTATTGTGAACGGCGGGGTAATACTGGCAGGGGTGCTGGTTTATTTTTTAGACAGTAAATGGCCCGATTTGGTCATAGGCGGTATTGTATTTGCCTTTGTGATGCGAGGAGCCATTAGAATTTTAAAATTGTCCAAATAACGTATTGGGAAGAAAAGAAATAGCAAAAGAAAGATTTTGGAAAGGAATCCAAATGCCATATCCCGAATAGGACTCAAAACTACCCTCGTAGGTATTTTGATCAGTGCATTATTGGCATTGATCAAAGGTTTGGGCGGGGTGTTCGGGCATTCTTATGCCCTTATTGCCGATGCGATCGAATCCGGGGCGGATGTGCTGACATCCGCACTATTATGGGCCGGGTTGAAATGGTCGTCAAGGCCACCGGATGAAAACCATCCCTACGGACACGGTAAGATAGAGGCCCTGGTGGCGGTGGGTATTGCTATAGCCCTAACCATTGCAGGTGGTATAATCATAAGGGACAGCATCGACCATATTCTGGTACCCCACAAAACTCCTGCACCCTTCACACTCTTCATACTGGTATTTGTTGTCCTCACGAAAGAGGCGTTGTATCGTTATGTCATGAAAACAGGTGATGAAATCAATAGTTCGGCCGTCAAGGCCGATGCATTTCACCATAGGAGTGATGCCATTACGTCGATAGCCGCTTTTATAGGTATTTCCATAGCATTGATCGGTGGCGAAGGGTTTGAGATAGCGGATGATTTCGCGGCACTCATTGCAGCGGGCATTATTCTGTTCAATGCCTATAAAATAGCTAGGTCATCGGTAAGGGAGTTGCTGGACGAAGCTGTTGAGCCCGAATTTCGAAATGAGGTTATCCGACAGGCCGAAGCCGTTCCTGAAGTGGTAAGGGTAGAGCGCTGCCATTCCCGAAAGATGGGAACGGCCTTTCATATCGATATGCATATTTGGATCGATGGGGAATTAACTGTGACCGAGGGCCATGATATTGCACACAAAGTAAAGGAGAGATTGTTCAGGTCATATTCCGAGATACTTGACGTGCACATCCATATCGAACCTAGCAAAGAGAGAAATGTTAAAATGACAGAATTATGAACAGTTGGCTATGGGTACTCGTTTTGGGCCTAGCGGCCTGGGCAGCACACTGGGGTGCGGATCGATTGTTGACCCCTTTAAAGTTGCTCCGCAAGCAATGGGGCCTTACCGCTTCCGCTGGAGCCGCTTTTCTTGCCTTTGTAACGGCAAGCCCTGAAGTTGCCATAAATATTACCAGTGCAGCTCGGGGAGTCTCCAATATTGGCCTGGGAAATTTGTTGGGTTCCAATATTATTTCCATTCCCTTAATGGTGACCATAGCTTATTTTGCTTCCCGGAAACAGTTCAAGAACAACAAGGAACATCAAGAGCATCTTGATAAAAACGTTCTGGCATTGAACAAACGTTCGGTTTCCGTACTGTCCCTTCCATACTTGGGCATTATCGCCCTTGTGGCCATTTTGACCTTGCCAAAGCCCTGGCGCGGGCTACAACCAATAGACGGGTGGATTATGCTGGTCGCTTATGCTGCCTTTTTGACTCACGCAATCATAAAAGGCAAGGAAAAGGGCAAAAAAGTAGAATGGAACAAAAAACAGGTCTGGTTATCGATTGCCGGGGCCTTGGCCATAGCAGTCGGAGCATTTTTCATAGTGAAGGCGACCGAAAATATTGTTTCTGCCCTAAATATTTCTGAAATCGTGGGAGGCCTTTTCATCACGGGCATAATGACCACCGCACCGGAAATATTCAAGACCTGGAGCGTGGTAAAAGGGGGAGAGGTGACTGCGGGTACCACCAGTGTTATAGCGGACAATGCCGTAACGATGACGGTGGCATTTTTTCCGCTGGCGTTGGTAACCACCCCCATTGAGGATTTTGAACTGTTCTGGGTCAACCTGGCCTTTGTCGGGCTTATGCCGCTGCTTTACACACTATTTGTGCATCAAAGCAAGGAACTGCACGGTTTCTCTCGTTGGCAAATTTTTGTGTTTGATGCTGCCTATGTCGCCTATTTACTGGTCATGGTTTTTTTCGTGTTGAAACTTTTTGATAGATGAAAAAGGAACTTTTTAAAGATTGCTCGATGAGGCTCAATATGCTGGATGAAAACATCCACAAATTGGCCGTAAAGTATGCTGAAGAATACTATATAACAAACCAATGCTCCAAGGAGGAAGCCCTTGAACGCGGTATTGTAAAAGCAGAGATGGAAGGGCGAAAGCTCTAAAAAAAGTATAGAATATGGACTGGACATTTGAAGATTTCAAAACAAAGCTTGATGGCCTACAGCCGTCAGTTCGGAAGAAGGCCCTCAAAATTGCGCAAGAATTGGTAAAGGAGAATGGGTATTCTCGTGAGAAGGCCATTACGGAGGGAATCAAACGTGCAGAAGAATGGTTTTATGACCTTAGGGGATAGCATTGGTGCGTTAATTTAAGTAAAGCACAGTACATTATGTCACGGGAAAGGAGAAAGCGGAGACTAGAGGAAAAAAAGGGTAATTCAATAAACAAAAAAGTGAGAACCAGAAAGGAGAAAGCGTATTGCCTGTTGGTTTTTGTGGCAATGTTCCTTGCGGTGCTGACAATTGCCTTTCTAGATGCAATTCTATATGGTTTTTACCTGCTTTTCAATTGAATAATTAAACCTAAAAAGAAAGATTAATGAAGTCAAATCAATAAAAACAAAATGATATGAAAGATGACGGAATTTTAATACCTGTAGATTTCACAGAGGTTTCAGAAAATGCGGTGAGCTATGCTATTGGGCTAGCACAAAAATTGAAATCAAAACTGGTTTTTGTCCACGCCTATTCAGTGGCATATCCATCCGGTACGCCCATCGGGATGGCAACTATGGCACACAATGTAACAGATACCACAGCATCACAAGAAAAAATCAATAAAGAAAAATTGGATAAGTTTCTAAGAGGCTTTCCTGAACTGGACAAGTTGGAATTTCAAGCAATGATCGGTTTCGGGGCAACGGTCGATGTGATTTCTGGCCTAGCTAAGGAAATAAATACCAGTCTTGTCGTTATGGGTACCAAGGGTACGGCTTCGGGATTTGATGAAATTTTTATTGGAACCGTTACCGAAAAGGTGACACAAAAGGCACCTTGTCCAGTACTGGCCGTACCTGAAGATGCCAGCTATACTGCATATAAGCGTATCGGGGTCGCAGTGGATACGGATAGTATGGATAATAGAATAGATTTTGAAATGTTGTCCAAATTATTGGAAAACTATAATGCACAATTGCACTTTGTACATATAGCGGACAAACAGGAAAGGGTGCCGGAGAAAGCATTTATTCGTGAAAGATTTGGCAAACTTCTTGTACCTAATCAATGGTCTTTTACAGTTATCGAGGAAGGCAAACCCGAAGAGGGTATCGATGAATTTTTGACTGAAACCCCAATAGACCTATTGGTTTTGCTTTACAGGGAACACGGATTTTTTGAGGCAGTTTTCAAAAAGGGGCTAAGAAAAAAAATGCTGTATGCCTCCAAGGCCCCATTGCTGATAGTTAAGTAGCCCTTCTACTTATGTGCTCTAGTAAATATTAGTTTTCGCTTACTACGCGAAATTATCGTGCTCATTCTGGAAGCTAGTGGACTTGCCACAATGTGGGAGGCCGTATTTGCCGATGTGGGAGTAGCGTTATTGGCAATATTCAATGCGGTTCGATTGCAGAAGATGAAGTGGACTTAGGAATAGTAAGTATCGAAATATAAATTTTCATTCTGACCAACGCACAATTTCCCACAGTACGGGATTTGCATAATTAAATCAACAACCCTTTTAAGATGTAAACACTTCTTTCTTGATAAATTACTATAAATAAATTTAGACTAAACTAAAAATATATTTATATTTACAAAAATATAAATATAGCAATGCCTAAAATTATTCAATTTTACATTGGTCTGTCCTTAATCGCTCTACTTGGCTGTGAAAATTTCGGCCCCGAAGAACCTATGGAGTTTGAGTTATTGGATGGGCCGTTGGATGGATTGTCCGTTAGTGAGCAACAGCGTTTTTTAGCCGGGGATATTGCCTTTAACGATGATGTTTTTACCGTTGAAAAAGGCCTTGGTCCCTTGTTTGTTGGCACCAGCTGTGCAAGTTGCCATTCAGGGGATGGAAAAGGTCACCCATTTAATCAACTTATTAGGTTTGGTAACAATGATTTGACCATACCCTCGATGTTATCCTTTGGTGATGGCAGGAACCAGATTCAAAATAAAGCCATACCGGGTTTTGAACCGGAGACCGTGCCGGAAGGCTTCCCATTTTCCATTTTGGTCGCTCCGGCGGTGACGGGATTGGGTTTGTTGGATGCTGTCTCTGATGCGGATATTTTGGCTCACGCAGACCCTTCTGATGAAAATCAGGACGGCATTAGTGGAAGGCCTCACTACAATATTCCTCCTGAATTCACCAAGATTCGGAATAATAGTGTTCCCCAGGGAAACAATTATATCTTCAGGTTTGGAAAGAAAGCGGGTAGTTATGATTTGTTGCACCAAAGCGTCAGCGCATATAACCAGGACATAGGAATTACATCCCTTTATGACCCTATAGACCCGTTCAGTGGACTTGAAGAGGATCCTGAAATAAGCACCCAGACCTTGAACGATGTCGTTTTCTACCTTAAAACCTTAAAAGCACCAATTCCCAGAAATCAAACAGACCCCGATGTAATTGCTGGGAAAGAACTCTTTGAATCTGTACAATGTGCTGTCTGTCACACACCCACGTTGACCACAGGATTTTCCCCAATTGAATCGTTATCCCTTAAGGAATTTCATCCCTACACGGATTTGTTGTTACATGACATGGGGCCTGAATTGGATGATGGATTCACCGAAGGAAATGTCGGGACTTCTGAATGGAGAACCCCACCGCTGTGGGGAATCGGTTTATCGGCCAATTCCCAAGGCGGGCAAATGTTCCTGTTACATGATGGAAGGGCTTCGAGCATTGAAGAGGCAATTGAATTGCACGGCGGTGAGGCCGATAATTCAAAAGCCCGGTATTTGTCCCTGACCCCAAAAGAAAAATCACAACTGATAAAATTCATTAATTCCCTATAGGTGCATAGAAAAGATTTTATTAAACAATTTGGATATCTGATTGCAGTCCTGCCAGCTTCTTCCGCTTTGCTCAGTAGTTGCGCAGGCCTGTATTATGCTTCCTTTGTTGAAGAAGGGAGAGTGCTACGAATTTCAAAGGGTGAGTTTCAACAGGTGAAAGGGGGAAAGCAGATTGAACGTGATTTCGTAGTCATCCAGAGCGATTCCATGCGATATCCGATCGGAATATTCAAAACACAAAACAGTAATTATCTGGCCAGTTTGATGCAATGTACCCATAGGGGCTGTGAACTCAACATTGGCGGCGGCATATTCAACTGTCCATGTCATGGCAGTGAGTTCGACCGTTCAGGCAGGGTTTTAGAAGGGCCGGCCGAAGAAAACCTAGAATCATTTGAAATAACCACCGATTATGAGAATATCTATGTGCATGTCCGGTAAAATATATGTGGCCTTTGTCTTAATGAACGTCTGCGTTTTAACCCTTAGCTCGCAAACCATCGATAGGGACAGTATTCGGGAATCCATGAATATGGATGCGGTTTATGACCGTCCGTTTTTGACTTTCGATAAATTTCCAGTCAATCTTGGTGGTTATCTTGAGGCGAACTCAATCTACAGTATTGAGGACGGATTGTCGGAGGGGCTTTCTTTTCAGGCCCGAAGATTGACCCTTTTCGTTTCGGCGTCCATTTCAAAGCGCATTAAGTTCTTGACCGAACTGGAATTTGAAAACGGGACAGAGGAAATTGCCATTGAATTCGCCTCAATGGACATTGCCTTGCACCCCTTGTTGAACCTTAGGGGAGGCATCGTACTGAATCCAATAGGATCCTTTAATCAAAATCACGACGGACCAAAATGGGAGTTTGTCGAGCGGCCAGATGTCAGCACCAATTTGTTGCCCGCCACTTTCTCCAATGCCGGATTTGGTATATATGGAAAGGCATATAAGGGAGCTTGGACCTTGGGCTATGAAGCATACCTCACCAATGGCTTTGATACAAGCATTATAGATAATGAGGAAGAAAGGACATTTTTGGCCGCAGTCAAGGAGAATTCCTCGCGTTTCGAGGAGAATTTTAGCGGCAATGCGCTCCTCAATGGAAAGTTCGCCATCAAGCACAGAAAATTAGGAGAATTGGGCATTTCCTATATGGGCGGGGCATACAACAGGAAAGAAGTTGATGGGCTTCAGGTTGATACAAAATCAAGAAGGGTAGATGTTCTTGCCCTGGATTTAAATACTGCCATTAAAAAAACGGGGACAAGGTTTATCGGTGAGATGGCCTACATATGGGTCGATGTTCCGGACACTTTTACGCAGCAATTTGGTGATCGGCAAGTTGGTTTTTTTGTGGACATTGTTCAACCGATACTAAGTACCGCAGTATTGGACTGGGAAGATGCCATACTCAATCTATCGCTCAGAACGGATTATGTGGATTACAACATTGGCAGGTTTGCCCAGACCAATACGAATATTGGGGATGATTTATTCGCAATTACACCTGCAATAAGCTTTAGGCCCGCACCACAGACCGTTCTAAGGATTAACTACAGATACCAGTGGCAACATGATATTCTCAACAATCCATCCTCAAGAACCGCTACATGGTATTTTGGATTCAGCACCTATTTTTAATAAAATATTCTACAAAGCTGCTTTGATTTCATACCGGGTAGAATGTACTTAAGTAAGGTGTGATTTTAAAAGAGCATCGATGGATAGTATTATTTAAGTATTTGCTTAAATAATTATATTAATATATCTTTGTCAAAAACAGTACTATGGCACTTGAATTAAGTTGTACACGCGCCGAGGCCGACCAAAAGCAACTAATGCGTTGTCGCGAAACCTTAGGAACAAACTCAGAGGCAATTTCCGAAATCAGCAAAATACTCGCGCTGGCCGGTAACGAAACACGGTTAAAGATATTATTCCTGTTATATGAGGAAGGTGAGCTTTGTCCCTGTGATTTTGCCGATATACTTGAAATGAGCGTGCCCGCAATTTCACAGCACATACGTAAAATGAAGGATGTGGGACTGATTGTTTCGAGACGTGAAGGGCAAACCCTGTATTATTCATTGGTCCAGAATCATAACGAAATATTGGAAAATGTGTTTATTAAAATTCAGAAAAATAAAAAGGTAGCATAAAATGGAAACAGGAAAAACCTCGAACAAGGTAGCCTACGCAGGAATATTGACGGCCATGGCGGCATCAATATGTTGTATAACCCCGGTTTTGGCTTTGATTGCAGGAACCAGTGGAATCGCATCCACGTTTTCTTGGGTGGAACCATTTCGGCCTTATCTTATCAGCAGCACTATACTCGTATTGGTCTTTGCCTGGTACCAGAAACTACGACCAAAAACACAGGAGGAAATTGACTGTACCTGTGAGGATGATACAAAACCCTCCTTTTGGCAATCCAAAAGCTTTCTTTTAATAGTTACGGTTTTCGCGGGATTGATGCTGGCGTTTCCATATTACTCCAATATGTTTTATGCACAGCCGAGTAAGGACATTGTCTATGTCTCGCAATCCAATATTGTAAAGCACACGTTTAATGTTGAGGGAATGACCTGCGCAGGGTGTGAAGCCCACGTAGAGAGCGAGGTCAACAAATTGGATGGCATATTATCCGTCAAGGCCAGTTACGAAGGTGCGAATACCCTAGTGGAATATGATAAGACCAAAACCGATTTGGCCGCAATCCAAAAAGCGATAAACAGCACAGGTTATAAAGTAATCGATGGTGAAAACAAAGAAAACGAGTAGATGAAAAAGTACGATGTTTTTGTTATCGGTTCCGGGATGGCAGGGATGACCATTGCCAATAAATGTGCTTCCAAAGGCCTTAAGGTAGGCATTACTGACGAACTGCCCTACGGTGGAACCTGCGCGCTAAGAGGTTGCGACCCCAAAAAGGTAATCATCGGTGCGACAGAAGTAAGGGATTTTGCAATACGCTTAAAGGATAAGGGTATCGATACGGTTCCCAATGTCAATTGGCGGGATATTATGGCCTTCAAACAATCCTTTGTGGATGCAATGCCGCCCAAAATAGAAAAAGGATACAGGCATAATGATATAGACACCTATCATTCTTCGGCAAAATTTCTGTCCAAAAATACCCTACAGTTGGGAACAGATACTATCGAAGCCGACAAGATTGTGATTGCAACGGGCGCAAAACCAAGGGTACTGGATTTTGAAGGTGGGTACTTGGCACTTTCGAGTACCGATTTCCTCAATTTAAAGGAGCTACCCAAATCCCTGCTCTTTATTGGCGGAGGTTACATCGCCTTTGAATTTGCACATATCGCCGCCCGTTGTGGTGCCGATGTAACTATTGTACATAGGGGCAAACGACCTTTGGAAAACTTTGAACAGGATATTGTAGTACACTTGATAAATGCCACGAAGGAATTGGGAATAAAACTGGTTCTAGCGACCGAGGTTTCTAAAATCGAAAAGAGAGATAACCACTATACAGTTAAAGGAACTACCGACGGTAAAGAAATGACATTTAGAACGGAAACCGTTTTCAATTCGGCCGGTCGCCCGCCTGCAATTTTTGATTTGGAGCTGGACAAGTCCGGAATATCCTTTTCAAAAGAAGGGGTTGCCGTCAACGAATATCTTCAAAGCGCATCGAACCCAAATGTTTATGCGGCCGGAGATGCGGCAGATTCAAAAGGACTGCCCCTGACACCTGTTGCCGTTATGGAAGGACATATTGTAGCTTCGAATATCATCAAGGGGAACACGAAAAAAGTGAGCTATCCACCTATGCCCTCCGTAGTTTTCACTTTGCCAACATTAGCAGCCGTAGGTCTGACCGAGGCAGAGGCCAAATCACAAAAAATCGAATATCAGGTCAATTATAACGAGGTGGGCAATTGGTTCAACGCAGAGCGGTTGAATGTTAAGGAATATGCCTTTAAGACTATTGTCGATAAAGAAGATCATACGATACTGGGAGCACATTTAATTGGTCCCAACGCCGAGGAAACCATCAATTTGTTCGCAATAGCGATAAAGACCAAGATGAGGATCAACGATTTAAGGACTATGATTTTTTCTTATCCAACATTATCCTCGGATATTCCCTATATGCTTTAACAAAATATCAAAATTTATGAAAAGTGATGAATACACTAAAAAGCACTGGGAAGAGGTTTATACCGGAAAAAGTGATGAAGAAGTAAGTTGGTTTGAAGGGAAACCCTCGACTTCATTGGATATTATAGCTTCCCTTGACTTACCCAAAGATAGTTCAATTATTGATATTGGCGGGGGGAACTCAAACCTTATCAGTCATTTGTTGAAAAATGGCTATAACAACCTGTCCATTCTTGATATTTCAGAAAATGCACTTCAGCGTACCAAATCAAAATTAGGCAAGTCAGCCACAAAGGTGCAGTGGATAAATTCGGACATATTGAATTTTGAACCGACCCAAGACTTTGAGTTATGGCACGACCGGGCTACTTTTCATTTCTTCACACGGGAAGAAGATATCTTAAAGTATATTGACATACTAGGTCGTTCCCTTAAGACGGGAGCGTATTTTATACTGGCAACTTTTTCGACCACCGGCCCAAAAAGATGTAGTGGATTGGAGATTGCCCAATATTCTCCTGAAAAACTAAAGGAATTGTTTAAAGTAGATTTCACCCTATTGGAATCCTTTGAAAAAATTCATAAAACCCCTTTTAAAACAGAGCAAAATTTTATTTATAACCTGTTTCAGAAAAAATAATATGGACTACGAGAGAATCCTTTTAAATTCAACCATTACCTGTCCCGAATGTGGACATACGAAAGAGGAGGAAATGCCAACAACGGCCTGTCAGTTTTTCTATGAATGCGAAAACTGCAATCAAATATTAAGACCAAAGGAAGGCGATTGCTGTGTCTTTTGCTCTTATGGGACGGTAGTCTGCCCACCAATACAAGAAGGCTCTGGTTGTTGTTGAATAATTTCGGGATAAATTTGTAGAGCACCCCCAGTACAATTATATATTGCCAAAATTTTAAAATCGATGATACCACGAGATTTAAGCAAGGACATAAAAAAGAGGTTGCAAAGTATCAATGGGCAAATTGGTGGCCTCATTAAAATGCTCGATGAAGATACAGACCCAGAGAAGATTTTAATACAGTTCAAGGCAGCACAGAAAGGATTGGATAAAGCTCATTTTCTGTTACTGGACGAAGTTTATCGAAAAGCTTTGGCCATAAAAATATCTGAAACTGTCGAAGCCTGCCCTGGAAACTGTGGCAATGAAGGCCGTATCGAATTTATAAGAAAACAGTTTCCAGATTTGGAATTGGACAGCCTAACGGAAAAGATGAGGGAGATAGATGCACTAAAGGCCAAGCTCGAAAACCACAAAAATGCTTGACCCCCGCAATCACAACCGATTTGATGGCCTGCACGACGCGGGCCATTTTTTTGAAATTTTATTTGGAGACCACCCTACCCACCAATCTACCTTTGATTCGTTGTTTGAATTCAATGACGCGTAAAGAAATTTTAAATAGTTAAAAAACAGAAATATGAAACGTCAAGTAGAAGTTTTTACGGCCAATTGTCCGGTCTGTGACCCAGTGGTCAAAATGATAAAGGAAATGGCCTGCGATAAATGTGAGGTAACCACATATGATTTGGTCAAGCAATGTGAAGACAAGACCTGTCTTGATAAGATGGATGAATATGGCATAAAGAAAGTTCCCGCTGTGGTAGTGAACGGTGAGCTCTTGGAATGCTGTAAGGATTCGGCTATCACCGAAGTGAAATTGGTAGAAGCGGGAATCGGACAATCCTAATTATAATGTGTTTGAGTATGATTAACAAAGTATTCCCTAAAATATCATTGAACATTCCCTATCTCAAATTGATATTGTTATTGGCCATATCAGGATCGGCGATGGCCCAAGGCCACGGCCCACTCTATGGGCTTCAGACACCGACCCTTGCCAAAGGTGGGGTCGATTTGAACGTGGCGGGAATGAGCCTAAGTACGGAGACCGAAACGTCCTATATGCTCCGCTATCTGTTTTCCTATGGCATTACGGAAGACCTGCAGATAAACCTGACCACCCCCACGATGATAGAAAGGTTGGGTGATGCACCGAGGACACGGGGCAACAGCAATATGCCCGCCAACGGGGATATTGAGGCTTCCCTTTGGTACCGGTTTTTCTCGAACGCCTTTGGGGTTGGAAAACGCTTTGAGTCCACCGCCATCGTGGGCGTTTCTGCGCCGACGGATGATGTCAGGGGACAGGCCAATGTGGGCAACTCGGTACACGCGGCCATTTCAACGGGCTATGCCTCGCGCACTTGGTATGGATGGATCGGTGGCGGATACCAATATTATTTTGAGAAAGGTGGCGAACAATTGGGCGACCTGCCCTACGCCAGTGCGGTAGTGGGGTATCGCCCCAATATATTTATGGGCGATTACCCAAAGCCCGATTGGCGCATTTTCATAGAATCATTGGCCGAATTCCCTGGCGACAATAAATTTGAGGGGCAAATGGACTTTACAGATTCGCGCAGTACAAAAATACTGGTCGGGCCCTCTTTTCTTGGACTATATGGCGCTTGGGGAATATCGTTCGGTGCGATGTTTCCGGTCGTACAGGACTTGACACTTGGGGCAGTGAAAGAAAGGTATCGATTGGCCATAAACTTAAGCTATTGGTTATAAAGCAAGAATTTTAAAAATGTATAAAATGAGAAATATATTTAGAATTATGATGATAGGTCTATTCGGAATTGGCACAGCATCGGGGCAAATTACCAAAGTTGACCAAGAAGTTTATGGAATGGATTGCGCCCCTTGCGCCTATGGCCTAGAGCGGGGACTGAAAAAGATGGATGGGCTTCAGGAAGTGCGTGTCAGCCTCAATGACGGAAAGGCATATATGGGATTGGCTGCCGAGAACGGACTTAAATTACGTAGCATTCAGGAAGAGGTAAAAAAGAACGGTTTTTCGGCAAAAAAAGCTGAAGTGACCCTAATTGGAAACGCAACGAAAGAAGATGGCCAATGGTACATTGAGACCGCTAATGAACGATTTTCGGTATCGCAGGATACGCCTACGGCGTTGTTACAAAAATTAACCGTTGGAACAGCAAGCATAAGCGGAACGGTGCAGGATGAGGAAGATGATAACCTCTCTGGCCAATGGTCCATCGTACTAACCAAAATCGAATAGATTTTATGAAGACTATTTCCAAAATGGTATTGGGAAGCAGCTTGGTTGCCGCCCTTCTTCCCTTGATGTGCTGTTTTTTGCCTGCTCTGCTATCGGTCGGCGCGGGATTGGGTTTCTTGGGCGGAAGTTTTGAATGGGTACATCCTGCCCAACCCTTTCTGACCACATTTTCGGTCGGAGCCCTTGGGTTTGCCCATTTTAAGAATTTTAAAAGTTCAAAAAAATGTAGTGGAGGGGAATCCTGCCAAAACGACAAAAGTAAACGTACCATCAATACTTGGTTTATGTGGACATTTACCTTGCTGATTCTTGCTCTTATGATTTTAAACTACTGGTATGAACTTTAGAAAGTTATTCATTTTTTCGGTTTTTGCTTTGGTTCTTCTCACATCCGGTTGTGAAAGAACGAAAGAACAATGGCAGTTCGAACGGAAAATTATACTTCCCAAAGAAGCCCGCCCCTTGGCTTTGGCCAAGGACGAGGAGGCCATTTGGTTTTCAGATCCGGATTATTTCCGCTTGTATAAAATCGACCTGAATGGAAAGGTGTTGGATTCCATCACGAGGATACAACGGCCGATGAACATCCATATGGATAAGGAAACACTTTACATACCCGAATTCTTGACCGACACCATCTGGCAATATAAAAAAGGTAAAACCAGTCCGTTGAAAATCAACAAACGGCCACAGGCCCCGGCGGGTGTTTCTGTATATGGGGATACCATTCTGGTAGCCGATTTCTATAACCATCGTATCATCGTTCAGACACCAAATTATAGCTATACTATTGGAAAGCAAGGCCATAATGAGGGCCAATTGTATTATCCAATAGATGTAAAACTAAAGGATGGTAAGGTATTCGTGGCCGATGCGTACAACCATCGGGTTCAGGTCTTTGATTTTGAAGGCAATCATATTGTTACGATCGGCCAAAATGAAAAAATAAACGTGGCCTCTGGCATTACTTTGAGCACTAATGAATTAGCTATCACCGACCAAGAAAATAACCGGATATTAATTTTTGATTATCAAGGAAAGTTGCTGCAAATATTAAAGGAAGGCATTTTCTATCCAACAGATATTCACTTTGACAAGGGAAGGCTTTTCATCGCCAATTTCAAGGACAATTCTATATCCCTTTATGGCAGGTAATATCAATTGGATATTTTTATAAAAGCTATCTTATGCGTTCATACTCCGTAAATTCGAACGTAGTCTCGCCATTTTCGTTTTTATCCGATTCACTTCTGACAAGTAATTGTTGGGCATTTAATTGAATTACAATATGGTATTCACTTGTATTAGAATTAACATGGCTCAGTTTTCCTGATTCTTCGAGAGACCAAGTGCCAATTTCAGTGAAAGTTTTTGATATCTGGCTATGACAGGCAATTGCCCCGATTCCCCAGAAATAGCGGTTATCTTCTTGCTCGTTACCCTTAACATATCTGAGAATATCATCTTTTCGGCAATTTTCGAATTGGGCAAACAAATCTTCCAAGGGCTCCAATATGCCCAATGAATCATTTGGTTGCCCTCTAAATTCTGCAATCCTTTTCCAATCTCCTGCTAAATTATTTTCGGTAAACAAAAGGTTGACTTGTTGTGAACTTTGGTCGTCTTTTTTGCAAGACCACATAACCAACAAGGAAAGTGACACTATGTAAATTGTTTGTTTTGGCATTACTTGATTGATATAAAGTTACATCTTATCCTAACATTTAGTACATCTATTTTACAGAACTATAGTTAGATAGGTTCCAAGTTGTTTTAAATGGCCATTCACTATATAATTTCAAAATACAAATAAGATTCTCGCATTGGAATTTAGACCTATTGGGTTGTCAAGGCCAAAAAAGTCTATCCAATTAGCGATGTTGCCTTTACGTTTCCCGTCGTTTTCCTGAAATCTCAAGTATTTTGACCTGATAGACAATCGGATTTCCCCTTTCGTATAATTTGCTCGAAAATTCATTGATAAACTCAACCTCTCTCCGTTCTTTTCTACGGATAATGCTCTTCACGCCTTCGGTAAAAAGGTGTAACTTTTGTTTGGCAATATTGCCCTCAAGTTCTTCGAATGTGCCGTGCACCATGGCCGATTCCCAATTGAACATCGATTGTATTTCTTCTACCTGTACGGTAACCGAGTTGTTATTTCGCATCGCATTGATTTTATGGCCATCCGAGGTATAGCTAATGATCGTATTGTCGGCAGGATCAAAATAATAGGTGATGGGAATCAAATAAGGCTTCCCTTGCCATAGATAGGCCAAGTGGCCGAGGTAATTGTTTCTGAGGACGCGCTCAATCGCACTAGTTGTTAAATCTGTCATTGCTATTGTTTTTGAATATTACTGATTGCTTATGTGTTTTTCAAAGTGTAGTTTCCACTTGTATTCCATCATCGATTATATATTTCCTTTTTTAAGTTGTTGTGCCTCATGATTTATCGCCTTGTCCGTACAGACAGATAAAGAGGCGAAACCATTTAACCACTTGCCAACATATTATAACCTATAATTTTTCAAAAACCTTAAATGCGGAAGAAAGGTTAGAAAAAGCATGGCTGTGCGTACCATTTGGTAAGAAATCCAATTACCCAACTTATTGAATATACCGGCTCTTTGTCTTAGACTCCCCTTTGTAATTTCGCTACACTGGCTTATAACCATTTCAAAGTCGGCCCGAAGAATTTTGGCAAAATTGACCGAGTGAACTTCTACGTTCATTTCAATACTGCCATAACAACTAAGACTGTTCAAGTTAAATGAGCCTATGGTAGACCATTTATTATCTACTACCGCAGCTTTACCGTGTACCACGGATTTGTTCCACTCATAGATTCTCATATGGTGGTCTAGAAAAGAGGAGTACAAATGTTCGGTAGCCCTACGTACCAAAGGCACATCGCTAATGCCCGCTAAGATCACCGTTGTTTTTATTCCTCTTTTACAGGCCTTTTTCAATGCCTTTGCTATTCTGCTTCCAGGCAAAAAATACGAGCCTATGATAACTATTTCCTTTTCGGCATGAATGAAGGCGTTCGTGTAGGCATCACAGACTTCCGTTTTTTGCTGTAGCCAGTCGTTCTGTAAAATTCCCACGAGTGCCCTACCTGCCGAATGTAACACGGGTGGTATTTTTTTTGAGCTTCCTTTTTTGAAAAAATAGTCGCTACACAGTTTTTGAAGATTTTCAGCTGCCGGGCAATTCAACTGAACGGCATAGTCCAACCAAGGTTCCGAACCTGTGGTTCCGTGGTATTTATTGGCAATATTGATTCCGCCTATCAACGCTATTTTTTCATCGGCGACCGCAATTTTATGATGCATCCGCCTGCCGATATAAAAATTGTTCAAGGAGAATAAAGGCGAAAAAAAACGAAGTAAAATACCATGCTGTACCAAATCCTGGGCAAAACTATCGGGTAATGCAGCGCTACCATAGGCATCCAATAAGACATATACCTTTACTTTTCGTTGAGCGGCTTTCTTTAAACAGGAGGCTATACGGTTTCCCGTGTCATCGTTTTCAAAAATGTAGGTCTGTAAATGGATTTCTTTTTCTGCCCTATCGATTAACATTTCCAGCCTTAAAAAATAGTCTTCTCCCGAACGGACCAATTCAACATATTTCGAATTGTCAACAGCATTTTGAAGTGCTGTTTTACTACGTTTTCTAAGTGCATATCGATGGTCCATCGCTACCCTTTTTTATGCTGGTCGGCCAATAATGGCCTGTCAATCCCTTTATTTGGTCGATTCAAAAAATAAACCAGTCCCATAGCACCCAAAATGGTTGTACCGGCAATAATAAAAGGATAATAAAACCCTCCCGCTATTAGCCAAGTCCCCAATACCGGACCCAAAATTTGACCGATACTATTCGTGGAACTTTGAATGGATATATTCCTTCCCGTGTTTTCCTTGGAAATCAAAGAAACTGCCGAAAGCAGGTTTGGTGTTACCATGGCTCCCCCTGCTGCGAAAATTATTATAGTAACATAAATGTATAGTTCACCGCTCACAAAAGGGAAGACAACTAGCGAAACACCGGAAATCAATAACCCCAATGTTATTTGCTGTTTCGAGGTCAGCATTTTTTCTCCATAGGTCGCAAATACAGGCTGTAAAACTGCCATAACGGAACCACAAAGCATAAAACCAATACCCACCTGATTGGTTGTAAAGGCCAACTCATCCTTCCCATAAATTGAAAACACGGTCTCAAACAAGGTAACCACGAACTGCATCACAAAGGACAAGAGCAACAAAATGATAAAATAGTTACTCAGGGAAAAACTGAATTTGACTGCCTCAGAAGCAATACGATTTTTTATTTCGGTATTCTTCAGCCATTTTATGATTATCAGCAATACCACAAAGCCCAAAAGAGCTGCCAAAATAAAGGGAACCGAAAAACGGTCTAAGTGGAACACTCCAAAAGAGTATGTATAGTGTAGGTTCGTTTGCGACAGAAATCCCCCCAGAACAGGGCCAAATATCACACCGGAACTGATAGCGACCCCAGACCAGGCCATTATTTTGGTCCTTCGCTTTTCTGAAGTGATATCACTTAAATAAGCATTACTGACAGGAATAACCGCAGACGTAAAGATGCCCCCTATGATACGGGCTATATATAGCATCGACAGGGAAGTGGCAAGACCCGTTAGCAAGTTCATCACGACAAAACCTACAAGCCCCAATAGTATTATAGGTTTACGGCCGTATTTATCGGAAAGCTTGCCCCAGACGATAACGAACAAGAGCTGGAACAATGGATAAATACTGGTTAACATTCCGATATGGAAGTTGATAAGGTCCGTATCCAGATTGTCTTTTAGAGCCAGTCTTTCCGTGTAATAGGGCAGGGTAGGCAATAAAATACCGTACCCGAGCATTACCACAAATAAACTTAACAGCACTAAAAATATCCTGTTAAGTTTGTCCTTTCTATTCATTACTTTTTCCCAATTTTTCTTTTCAACAATTGGGCGTTAATGGCTACAATAATGGTGCTCAAACTCATAAACACGGCACCAACTGCGGGACCCAGTACAAAGCCTGATGAGTACAAAACACCTGCTGCCAATGGGATGGCGACCACGTTATAGCCGGTGGCCCATATCAAGTTCTGGATCATCTTGTTGTAGGTGGCCTTGCCGAACAAAATCAAATTGGCAATATCCTGTGGGTTACTGTTTACTAGAATAATGTCGGCAGTCTCCGCAGCGACATCGGTGCCGGAGCCCACAGCTATTCCAACGTTGGCTTGTGCCAATGCAGGTGCGTCATTGACCCCATCGCCCGTCATGGCCACAAACTCTCCTTTGCTTTCCAACTCTTTTACGATTTCCACTTTTTGATGGGGTAGTACCTCGGCATAATAGCCATCCAACCCTAATTTATCGCTAACAGCCTTGGCGGTTTTTTCATTGTCCCCGGTGGCCATCAAGACTTTGATGTTGTTCTTTTTGAAAATTTTGATGGCTTCAGCGGATTCCGGTCTAATCTCATCCGCTAAGGCAATATAACCGACCAATTTTCCATCGATTAGAACAAAAACCACCGTTTCAGCGGCATCGCTATAGGCATCTTCAGGAATTGCAATTTTTTCATCCCTTAAATAACCCGGACTTACTACTTTCACTTGCTTACCTTCCACATTGGCCTCTACACCTTTACCAGTAATGGCATTAAAGTTTTTTGGTTTCGGGATTGTAATATTATCTTCTTTGACCTTTTTTATGATTCCAACTGCAATAGGATGTTCCGAGCTCTGTTCCAAGGCACTTGAAAGCCTTAAGATTTCTTCTGTTGAATATTCTTGTTTAACCGATTCAACTCTTGTGACACCAAAATCACCTTTGGTCAATGTTCCGGTTTTATCAAACAACAAAGCTGATATTTTTCGGGATTCTTCAAAAGCCGTTCGATTTCTTATCAGTAAGCCATTTTGGGCGGATACTGCGGTAGATATAGCGACAACTAACGGAATGGCAAGTCCTAATGCGTGTGGGCAAGCGATAACCATAACCGTTACCATTCTCTCCAAGGCATATACAAAAGGGAAGCCTAAAATCAACCAAACTGCCAATGTGCCAAAACCAATTGCCAGGGCTATGTATGTCAACCATTTTGCCGCCCTATCGGAAAGGTTCTGCATTTTAGATTTGGTCTTTTGCGCTTCCTCAACCATTGTGATTACTTTGTTGAGATAACTGTCCTTTCCGGTATGTTCTACCTTAACCTTTAAGGTGCTATTGCCGTTTACTGAGCCTCCAATTACTTTGTCGTTCTCATCTTTTTTCACTGGCTTGGATTCCCCTGTAAGCATTGATTCATTTAAGTAACTCGAACCATCTACTATAATCCCATCAGCAGGAACTTTTTCACCTGGCTTTACTAAAATCACATCGTCTTTTAACAAATCTTCCAAGGGAATATCTTCTATAGTATCACCCTTTACCCTGTGGGCTTCGGCGGGCATCATACTTACTAATAGCTGTAAGGCTTTTGATGCACCTAGCACACTTTTCATTTCTATCCAATGGCCTAAAAGCATAATTGCGATCAGTGTTGAAAGTTCCCAGAAAAAATCTTCACCTCTTAGTCCGAATACTGTGGCAGTACTATAAAAGTAGGCAACGCTTATGGCCATGGAAATTAGGGTCATCATTCCAGGTGCACCCTTTTTGACCTCTGACCAAAAACCTTTTAAGAAAGGCCAACCTCCATAGAAATAGACGATGGTAGATAGTGCAAATAGGATATATGGGTTTCCTGGTAAGAGAAATTCATATCCGAAAAACTCCTGTATCATTGGCGAGAAGAACAATATGGGAATGGTTAGCACGAGCGTTACCCAAAACCGTTTTCGAAAATCGGCAATCATCATTTTGTGATGGTCGTGACCCATTTGACCGTGACCTGGATTATGACCTGAATGGTCGCCAGAACCGTGATCCATTTTACTATGATCCATCTTGCTATGGTCGTCCGATTTTGGGTCTTCCATTTTCGAGTGATCCATTTTTGAATGGTCATCTTTGTCGTGATTCATTTTAGAATGGTCCATTTTTTTGTTCTTTTGCTCTTCGTGATTGTCCATAGTATTCTATTTAAGGGTTATCGTAATTTTTTTCGCATTGCTTCCGAGATATTTTCAGCATAGACCCCATAGGCATCTACCAAAAGCCCCTTTATACCATCTTTTGATGAAATGGCATAAAGAACACTGTTATCGTCCGTACTGCTCATACCTTCAAAACGATGGGTTTCATCCACATCAAATTCTTCGGGATGGATTTCCAATTCCAATGAAGCACATTTTATACAGTCGGGGGCCAAATTGAAATCATAGGTATATCCCCTGATCTGTAAGTCATTAATTGCTTCTGATAGGGTGTCATAGTTTCTCATAATTTATTGTTTGTATGTCATCGTAAAATAGCTGCCGTCTTTCTCGGTAAATTTCTGGAATGATAACAAGTTCTCACTTGTAAGTTTTTCACTTGCAACATAGTCCAATTGTTTAATTCGTATACCAATGGCATAGGCCTTAATATTGATTTTGGATTTGATTGTTTTCCCATTTCCGTTAGATTCCAACACGCGGTCATAAATTTTAATCTTACTGTTGGAACCAAAGAAGTTCAACAATCCCGAATCAAAGCTCATTTCGAGTTCAACATTCTCTAAGTTCCCAAGGTCATAGAGTTCCTTGAAATTTTTGGACACTGTATTGATTTCGGTTTCCTTGGATTTTGGCTTTGAAAAAGGGAAGGCCATTACTATAATACTGGATTCATCCGGTTTGCATCGGTAAGTGGTGGTATATTTATCGGTCGGGGTGCCTTTTTCATCAAAAAGCTCGGTTGTGACAACAATTTCATAGTAACCATTGGCTTCTTTTAGCTTTCCGGCTTTAAAAGTTTGCTTGTTCAGAAAGTCTCCATTTTTATCAAAATTTTCCCGTACCACCAATCTATCGGACAATTGTCCAATCAACATTTTATCTTGTGGGTATGCGGAAAAAATCATAAAAACGTATACTATTAAGTGCAATCCTATTTTCATATGTGGTGCATCAACTCTTTTACTTCCTTGGCGATCACATCGCTCAAATCAATTTTATTTGACTGGTGTGGAATCGTGTTGCAGGTAATGATGTCCTCCACATAAGCGTCCCACAAATCTTGATAGGCATTTCCTGAAAATACGGCATGAATGCCAATGCATATTGCAGGTTTCATTCCCGCACTTTTCAAATGCTCCGTAGTTTCTATCATGGTCCGGGCCGTAGAAATGATGTCGTCTACTAAAACTGGCGTCGCTTCCTTATATTTATCTACATCGGGAACGGAAACTTCAACATCACGGTCGCCATGGCGGACCTTTTGTAACACCGTGAAGGGTACTCCCGCTTTTTTTGCCACATCGGAAACCCATTGCTCACTTTCGGAATCGGGCCCGATAAGTACCGGATTATGAATGTTCTCCTTGATGTATTTGGAGATTTCGTCCGCTGCATGAATGACCCTGTTCGGAATGTTGTATACCTCGCCCAACGAATGTATTCTATGTAGATGCGGGTCAATGGTCGTGATGCTATCTGCAAAACCAGAAATCAATTTTCCGAAAAACCCAGAAGTAACCCCTTCGCCCTTATGAAAAACCTTGTCTTGCCGCATATAGGCCAAATAGGGAGCCACCAAGCATGTGCACATCGCGCCCAAAGATTTTGCGGTGTGGCTTAAAAAATACAATGGCAATAGTTTTTCATCGGGTTCGTGCAAGGTGCAGACCATGATTACACATTTGTCTTTTACATCGGAAAGGATACGCGTGTAGGATTCCCCATCCGGAAATTTGCGTATGGTACATTCCCCGATTTCCGCTTTCATTTTCTCTGCCAATAATTCCGTGAGTTCTTGGTTTCCCAGAAGACTGAATAATATAGTTTTCATTTGTCCTTTTTTTATTCTATTGTTATAATATCGTCATGGTTCTCATAATATTCCAAGGCATAATTCAACTCACCTTGCGATTCTGCAAAGAGCGTATACAGCAACTGGCCTTTTTCTATTTCATCGTTCAAATGAACGTTCAGTAAAATACCGGCAGATTTTGATTGGGGCGCACCTGAAAGTTTGGCGAGTTTTGCAATCTTTCTATTGTCAATACGCCGTAAAACACCTGTTTTTTTGGCTTTTATTTCGAATTTATAAGGTTTTAGGAGAGGTTGTTTAAAATTACCTTGGGCTTTACAGATAGCGAGAAATTTGTTATATGCCTTACCTGATTCCAATAGCCCTCTGGCGGTTTGCTTTCCTTTTCCCGATTCGATTTCGCCAGAAAGCTCTAACAGCTCGCCCGCCAACAGAACTGCCCTTTCTCTTAGGTCTTTCGGTGCATCAACTTCATTCTTGAGTACACTAAGGATGTCCATTGCTTCAAGGGCTGGACCAATACCTCTGCCGACAGGCTGTGTGCCATCTGTAATAACTACTCTTGTAGTAAGGCCAACAGCTTTGCCCACGACTTCGAGATGTTCCTTAAGCTTCATGGCAGCGTCATTGGTACGAACCTTGGCCGTTTCGCCGACAGGAATATCAATGACCACATGGGTAGAACCTGCTGCCGCTTTTTTGGAAAGAACCGATGCAATCAACTGCCCTTCGCTATCAATATCCAAGGCTTTTTCAATTTTGATGAGCATATCATCTGCCGGACTTAATTGGGCGGTACCCCCCCAAACAAAACATCCGCCTTCTTTTTCAACAACTGCTTTGATTTCTTCCAAAGAAAGGGTAACATTGGTCAATACCTCCATGGTATCGGCTGTTCCTGCCGGGGAAGTAATGGCTCTCGATGATGTTTTGGGCATGGTAAGCCCGTAGGCTGCAACAATGGCTACAACGATGGGTGTTGTTCGGTTTCCTGGCAAGCCACCGATACAATGTTTATCGACTACGATTTTTTTGTTCCAATCCAATTGTTTTCCAGAAGCTATCATGGCTTGTGTGAGATTCGAGATTTCATTGACATCCAATCTATTTCCGGCACAGGCCGTAATAAAAGCCGAAAGATGAATGTTGGAGTAATCTCCTTCAACAATATCTGTAATGATTTCTTCGAAGGCCGTATAAGCTAGTTTTTGATTGTAGATTTTGGCCCTTACATGGCTTAACGAATCTATAGGTTCCAAGTGCGACACCCTTAGTGTTTCATTTCCGGACACTTTTAATTTTTTCGCCGCCGCTTCCGATAAGCCTATCTCTCCGGCTAGCAGCACATCCGACGTTATTACATTAAGACTGGCAACGATGGAAGTATTGAAATTGGATACCCGGATTCTGGTTAATGCTTCAAAACCTTCGGAAACACAGACATGGCAATCTTCCCGCATATAAACCACATGTTCGTTCTGTGTATAAATGCCCAAGTGTTTATATTTTAAAGTACTCGATTTTTCTTCCATAACCTTTTCGTTATTTTATTTTTAATAGTGTTGGTGATGCCACCAATAGTATTCCTATAATCTAGTCCATTAACTGTTTTGAAAAGTTTCTACGGATTCAATGCTATATAATTTGGGAATTTCAGAATCCCAATCATAAGTTTCCTTAATGCCTTTTTGCAATGCCTCCGCACCTTCCTTCTCTCCGTGAACAATAAATATCCTTTCCGGTTTCTGTTCGACCTTGCTTAGCCAATCCAATAGTTCGGCATGGTCGGCATGCGCCGAAAGCCCTTCTATTTCTGCCACCTCCATTTGAAAGGATACTGTTTTTCCGTACACTCTCAATTCCCTGTCGCCGTCCAACAATTTCCGTCCCCGAGTACCTTCTGCTTGATACCCAACAAAAAGCAAGGTGTTTTTTGGTTTTTGCGCCTGGGTTTCCAAGTAATTAAGCATTCTACCTCCCGTGAGCATTCCGCTTCCAGCGATGACGATTTTAGGTGTATCATCGCTTCTCAATTCCATTGTTTCCCGATAACTGCTTACGACCGTAAAGTGCGAACATATTTCGTCACACTCAGCATCTTCCAACCTATGCCAGTCTCTAGTTCGATGGAACAGTTCCAGTACGTTGGCCCCCATCGGGCTGTCCATAATCATCTGTACTTTGGGAATTTTATTTTGTTTTAACAACCTCCAAAATATCAGCATCATCAATTGGGCACGCTCTACGGAAAAACTTGGTATGAAAAGGCTTCCGCCCCTTTCAATGGTTTTGTTGACCAATTTTTCAATTTCGGGAAGTGCCTCCGCCTCTTCGGGATGAAACCTGCCGCCATAGGTCGATTCTATAAAAAGAACATCCGCCTTTTTTGGTTTTAGCGGTGGATATAGCAATAAATCGTTGGTTCTGCCGATATCCCCTGAAAAAACAAAACGTTTTCCGAGAACATCCAATTCAATGTAGGTAGCACCTAGGATATGGCCGTTGTACTGAAATCTAGCCTTTATGTTTTTCATTAAGGGCAGCCATTGGCCGGGGGGTACTCCCTTAAAAAAGGGAACGGTTTTTTCAACATCCTTTAAGTCATAAAGTGGTTCGGCGGGGCTGTGTTTGGAATAACCTTCCTTATTGGCCCGTTCGGCTTCCTGTTCTTGAATCTTGGCACTATCGTTCAATATGATTTTGGCAATGTCCAGGGTGGGGTACGTTCCATAAATGGGCCCCTTAAAACCCTGTTTGACCAATCTGGGCAGATAGCCTGTATGGTCCATGTGCCCATGCGTAAGCAAGACCGCATCAATTTCCGAGACTTCAACGGGTGGATACTCCCAGTTTTTTAGACGTAGTTCTTTTAGCCCTTGAAAAAGACCACAATCAATCAAGATTTTGCGTTCGCCGGTATCCAAGAGATATTTTGAACCGGTAACGGTTCCAGCAGCTCCTAAAAAGTGAATGTTTATTTTGTTGTTTTTCATTTATAGTACCCGTTTAGTGTCCCCCACAGCAGGAAGGTGTGTTCCCTTTATCTTGGTCCGGTTGGCATAACTCCGCTATTTCTTTGTAGAGATCATGAAAATCCTCTTTGATGAGAAGGGCTAGTTTCTTGGTGGATTTGGGTTCGGAGTTTACCATCTCCAGTAATGTTTCGAAGGCCTCTTCAAGTAAGCTTGGATCATCTTCCATTGCTTGGTAAAATGGCTCTAGGTCTATACTGTTCTGTTTTTGTAATGTTTCTGTTCTCATCTGTTTTCTTTTTAGGATTGATCAATGTTTATTGGTTTAATGTGCTGTGCATAATTCTTCTGAATCTTCGAGAATTTTTTTTTGTCGTTGCTTGGCGATACCTATTTGCCCCAAAAATGATGGGTTTTCGCTAATGTCCTTGCAGAGCACAATGCCCTTATCCAATAATTTGGATTTCTCGGCCTTTGTCAATGTTGTTAAAGAGGTTAAGGGATGTAGGCCGGATCTGTCTATGCGTTCTTTCAGACCGTTCCCTTTCGGATAATCCCAACTTGTAAGCATCAGCCCAACACAGGTACCATATTGTATGGCATCGGTGGTAAAGCGGGTATTGGTATAAACACCCCCTTGATGAAACTTGGTTTTATGGCCTTGCTGTTTTTCCCATTGTTTTTCCACATCCAAAAATCTTGAATGGATATAGAGCGGGATTTTCACATTGCAAAACCGGCCCTGATCACTATGGTATTTACATTCAATCATATAATGCTTGTTGTCTTTTTCAGCTATCACATCCACTTCATGCTGTACACAATTGCCTTGAACGATTACCCCGACTTTTGTATCAAAACCTTCTTGACTCAATAGGGCCCCAACAAATTTTTCAAAGGGATAACCCGAAGGCCCGAGTTCCATAAGGGCTTTTTTTAGTTTATACCGCGAAGCGCTCACACGGGCCTTGCTCTTTAGCATCCTAAAGGCACTTCGGTATATTTCTTTGGTGGTCATGCCATGGGATACCCTGTCCCTAATTTCATTGGCAATTTCTTGAACAAGCGTTTCGTCAGCCTTTGAACGGCGCAATGATTTGATGAGCTTTTTGATATCGAATTCCTCAAGTTCACCGGAATATTTTCTTATCTGTACCTGCTGGGTCATTCTCTATATTTTAATGGTCATCACTGGTAGCGAAGAATGGTTGGCGACCCCTTCTGTAATGCTTTTTGAGAACAAACTTAAAAATCCTGTATTCCCATGTGTACACATGGCGATCAGGTCCGCTTTGTTGTGTTTCAAATATGTATTGATGCCCGTTTCAACTTGGTTTTCGTTATACACGTTCATGGAGAAATTCTTGAGTTCTGGAAAACCCTCCAAAAACTTTCGTATGGGATCTAGGCCAAGGGCGATACTATTATGGTCCGATGCCGTGTTGATGCGTAATAGATGAATTTTCGCATTACATTTTTCTGCGATGGAGAGTACTGCCCTAAAAGCACTGCCCACATCTTCCATAAAATCTGAAACGAAAACGATATCCTTGAAAGGAAACCTTACATCATCTTCTTTTACCACAACGACCGGCACATCGGATTTTCTTACCAAACGCTCTACGTTGCTACCAAGAAGTTCACGAACTATGCCTTTGGTGCCACTGCTTCCTGTAACGATGAAATCATGGTCATAATGACCCGAATGTTTCAGAATGTTGTCTTGATCTACATGAAATTGTAAAAAGGTTTGGCATTTTAGATGTTCTTTTTCGGCCTTTTTTTCCAGTTCACGTAACGAGGCTTTCGCTTTTCCAATTTTTTTGAGGGTTTCTGGATACCGTTTTTCCTTTTGCTTATCCAATTTGACCCAATCGACAGGAGTCTTTAACAAATGGAAAAAATGAATTTCCGCATTATAAAGTTTGGCCATTTCAATGCCCAAATCGGCGGCTTTGTTGCAGTTTTCTGAGAAATCCGTGGGTACGAGTATATTTTTCATAGTGCTATTGTTTTTAGGTTTATATAGATTTAAGTACTTCCTATGGAAGCTTGTCGTTTTATTTGCTGGCTACTTCGTTTCCCGAGTCGATTTGTTTTTCAAAACAATCCAGATTATGTATGGTGGTTTCGGCAATATTCGTCAGTGCCGTATCGGTCAAGAAGGCCTGATGGCTCGTTATCAGAACATTATTGAAGGTCATCAAACGAGCGATTACATCGTCCTGTAAAATCTCGTCAGAATGGTCTTCGAAAAACAGTCCTTCCTCTTCTTCATAGACATCCATACCAAAGAACCCGACCTTTCCGGTTTTTAGTCCATCGATGACCGCTTTGGTATCTACCAGACCGCCCCTGCTCGTATTGATGAGCATAACACCTTTTTTCATGACCCCAATTTGCTCGGCATCTATTAAATGTTTCGTGTCGGTAGCCAAAGGCACGTGAAGACTGATAATATCCGATTCGGCACATAATGTTCTACAATCGGTATAGCGGGCACCAAATTTTTCTACTAGGTCTTCATCCTTGTTGACATCATAGGCTAGAATTTTACAGCCAAACCCATGAAGGATTTTGACCAAGACTGCGCCAATCTTTCCGGTGCCCAATACCCCAACCGTTTTGCCGTTCAAGTCAAAACCAGTGAGTCCGTTTAAGGAAAAGTTTTGTTCACGCACTCTATTATTGGCCCTAATTAGTTTTCTGTTCAAAGCCAATATGAGTGCGACCGTGTGTTCTGCGATGGCGTAAGGCGAATATGCGGGAACACGAGCCACCTTGATGTTCATTTCATCCGCCTTTTCCATATCCACATGATTGTAGCCTGCCGAACGAAGAGCTATGTATTTGACTCCGAACGCACCTAATTTTTCCAGTACGTTGGCGGATGCATCATCCCCTGTAAATAGACTGATGGCCTCCGAGCCTTTTGCCAAGGGAACGGTATGCTCGGATAATCGTTCCTCTAGTAGCCTCAATTCATGTTTGCCGTCATTGGCGGATGTTAAATAGGATTCTTCAAACTTATGGGTGCTGAATACCGTTGTTTTCATTTGCGTTTTAATTTTATTTACCAAAAATCTTTACGAGTTCGTACAACTCGTCTTGTACCTGGTGTTGTTTTACCACTTGGTCAAAAGGCGTGAGGCTAAGTTCGTTGTTGAGAATACCGACCATAACGCTCTTTTTTTCTTGTAAAAGGGCCTTTACCGAAGCTGCCCCAAGTCTTATCCCCAACATACGATCGGCAGCGGAAGGGTTTCCACCGCGTTGCACATGCCCCAGTTTTGTGATACGGAGGTCTAGCTTCGGATTTAATTCTTTAATCTTTGATGCCGCTATTTCGGCACCAAGTTCATCGCCTTCGGCAACAACGGCTATGAAGGCTTCTTCGCTATCATAAACACTTGCCTTTTCGAGCAAACGGACAAAATCTTGTCCACTTTCCGGCACTAAAATGGCATCGGCACCTACGCCCAACCCAGAATGCATTGCTATATATCCGCAGTCCCTTCCCATTACCTCAATTAGAAATATTCGGTTATGTGATTCTGCTGTGTCCCTGATCTTATCAATGTTTTCGATTGCCGTATTCACTGCGGAATCAAAGCCCAAGGTGAAGTCGGTTCCGGCCATGTCATTGTCTATGGTACCTGGAATACCGATAAATGGTAGTTCGCAAATCTCCGAAAAGGCGAGCAGCCCTTTAAAAGTACCATCCCCGCCCACGGCGATAAGTGCATCGATGTTATTTTTCCGAAGGTTCTCCAGGGCCTGCTGTCTTCCCTCTTTAGTTAGGAATCTTGCGCTTCGTGCGGTCTTAAGAAAAGTACCGCCCCGATGCACTAATTTTTGAAGTTCCTGGGTATCCAATTCGACTAAATCCCCATCGATTAGGCCTTCATAACCTTTACGAAAACCACTTAATTTTATGCTGTTCACTTCGGCAGTTTTTGCAATGGCAAATAAAGCTGCATTCATGCCTGGGGAATCCCCTCCCGAGGTAAATACCCCAATATGTTTCATATTCGTGTTCATGATTTAGTGGTTTTAAGATTAGCGGTAATCAGATCGGGTATTTTTCCGTAAAACCGATTGAAAACCATACAAGCCGTTAAGTCTCCGGTAACATTCACTGCAGTTCGGAACATGCCGAGCAAGCGCTCCACCCCGATTATTATGATAATTCCCTCAGAAGGTATTCCGGCCCCCGATAGTACCGAAGCCAGTATGACAACGCCACCTCCAGGTATGGCCGGGGTTCCGATTGAGGCCGCAACTATCGTAACGACGACGACAATAATATTTAAAAGGTCCATTTCTAATCCGTAAGCCTGTGCTATGAATAAAGTGGTTATGGTCTGATAGAGGGCCGTCCCATCCATATTTACAGTAGCCCCGATCGGAATTATGAAATTACTGATAGAGCTATCTACTTTCAGTTCTTCCTCTGCTGTTTTCAGCGATAAGGGCATGACCGCGGCAGAACTTGTAGTCGAGAATGCTAAAAGTTGGACATCCGTAATCTTTCTCAAAAATTTAAGAGGATTAGTCCGGCCAAGTGTGCTTACCAATAAGAGGTAGATAACAATCAACATAAATAGGCCCAACAGTACAACGAGCACATAAAAACCCAATCCTGAAAGGGAGCTTAACCCGACACTGGATGTAAGCTGGGCCATCAATCCGAATACTGCCACCGGCACCAACAACATGGCCCATTTTACTACGGTCATACAGATTTCCTGTACGGCACTCAAAAGTAATTTTACTGGTTTGAGCAAATCATTGGGTAACGACAGAACGGCTACCCCTATTATAATGGTAAAAATGACAATGCTCAACATTTCGCCACTTACCATGGAGGCCAATGGGTTTTCGGGCAGTAGATCCGTTATGGCATTCGGAATATCATTTATTCCAAAGGATAGTTCCGAACTTTCGGCAGTATCGGCCAATGCATTTGCATGATCCATTTCCGCCTGTTGGTGCAGATACTTTCCAGGTCTGAACAGTGCGGCTAGCAACGTTCCTATGGTTACTGATATAATTGTTGTTGATATAAAATATAAGAGCACACCACCCCCCAACTTTTTTAGATTTTCCTTGTCGTTACTGGCTATGCCCGTAATGATGGAAGCCACAATCAAGGGAATCATTATCATCTGCACCAATTTAAGGAAGAGCATTCCCGGTAGGGCCAACCAATTTCCCAACATATCGGCAGTCGCCTTACTGACCCAACCGTTTTGAGGACTTAATAACAACCCGAAACCTACACCCAAAAACAAAGCGATAATCACTTTTAGCCATAGCCTGCTCTCTACCAGTCTCTGCAAGTAATGGTTGAGTGATTTTAAAGATTTTATTTCAGTTTCGAACATGGTATTTTATCACTTAGGCTATCGTTATTTTCTCCTCCAAATAAACACTTTGGACTGCATGCAATAATTCTACCCCTTCCTTAATGGGTCGTTGAAAAGCTTTTCTTCCAAGTATCAGACCCGAGCCTCCTGCCCGTTTGTTTATGATTGCGGTTGTAATGGCCTCGGTCAAATCGGATGCTCCTCTGGAACCCCCACCGGAACTGATCAGTCCTACTTTGCCCATATAGCAATTGGCAACCTGTAAACGACACAAATCGATGGGGTGTTCGGTGGTCAGGGTTTCATACATGGCATCGTCATATTTCCCAAATTGAAGGTCTTTAAAACCGTAATTTGTAGTGGGTAATTTTTGTTTGATGATATCCCCCTGTATTGTTACCCCAAGGTGGTTGGCTTGTCCCGTTAAATCTGCAGCGGTGTGATAGTCCTCTTTATCCGTTTTGAAAGCATCGTTACGGGTGTAACACCACAAAATCGTGGCCATGCCCAGATTATGGGCCTCGGCGAAGGCTTCCGCAATCTCCACTATCTGTCGATTACTTTCCTTAGATCCAAAATATATGGTCGCCCCAATAGCAACTGCGCCCATATCCCAAGCGTCCTTGACCTTTCCGAACAAGGTTTGGTCGTAGGCATTGGGATATGACAGTAGTTCATTGTGGTTTATCTTCACGATGAACGGTATTTTATGCGCGTATTTCCGAGCGTACAGACCTAATACACCAAAAGTCGAGGCCACCCCGTTACAACCTGCGCCAATGGCAAGTTTTATAATATTCTCAGGGTCAAAATAATCGGGGTTTTTATAGAAGGAAAAAGCGGCACTATGTTCGATTCCCTGATCTACGGGAAGTATGCTTAAATACCCTGTATCCTTCAGGTTGCCATGCCCGTATAATTGGGCAAGACTTCGAAGCGTTTGTGGATTACGATTGCTGTTGACAAAAACTTTAGAGACAAAATTTTTATCGGGCAATTGCAGTTCATCCTTGGTAATCTTTTCGCTAACATGATCTAAATAGAAGGACGCTTTGTCCCCCAACTGCTCTATTATTTTTTCGTGAGAGTTCATTGTTTTAACTATTGATTAATACCTAGACTTTTATTGGTCTTAGCGATGGATTTATTACCATCCATCTCGATTCCGGTAAGTGCCCGAATGGCGTCGATGGTCTCGGGAATTACAATCGCTTGATTGTCCACCACGTAGGCATAAAAGAGTTCATCGCCCACCACTTTTAGCATATCTTCCCATAGGGCTACCTCGTACATGTCGCCCCAAGGCCTGCCCATATCCAAAAACATTTCCTTGATGGTGTTGTTGGAGACCAAGCCTTGATCATAGTGAATAAACTTGATTCTACTTGAGGTTTTGAGGGCGTTCAACACCTCTTCCTTTGATGTTTCTTTCTTTAGTTTCACGTTCCAGTAATGCATATGGCTCAAGGTTTGGGGAACTTTGACCGCTGAAGTAATGACATCCAAATCAGGATCCACGCTCTGTGCGTCGGGACCTTGGTGGCTCGGGATTTCTTTTTCCGGTACCATGGTGTTCATAATCCCTCCTAAATGACTTTCCCAAGGGTCGGTCGCCCTTCTTAAAAGTGTGCCACGTGCATAATCCAGTAAATCGGCCCTTTTTAAAGCGGTCAATGTTCTCAGGATTGATGTGGTATTACAGGAAACCACTCGGGTTGCATTGATATTCAACGCCGTGTTATAATTGTTTTCAGCACTAAAGGAGTGGCCTGTTGTCTCGTGCTTTTCCCCACCGTGCAGAATGAATTTGATATTGTGTGTTTTATAGGTTTCCACGTTTTTCGCCGCAATCATTTTTGGGGTGCAATCCACCACAAGTTCCACTTTATCCAATAAGTCCTGCATATTGCCCATTACCGAAATGCCCGAAGCCTTCATTTGTTTTTCCGCTTCGGTGGTTGTCGCATAGATATCATAATCCTTTCTTACAGCGTTCTGTATGCGCCAATCGCTGATAATGTCGCAAACCCCGACTAGTTTCATGTCATCCTGTACCTTTATGGCATCGGCAACTCTTTTGCCGATGACCCCGTATCCTACTACTGCAATATTTTTCATTTTCAATTGTTTTTAGTGATTCAATATTTATTCTTGGGTTGATGTGTATTGCGCATCAACTTTCTTTGTTCTTTTGAAACTTCTTATGATTACCCTATTACTTTTTTCGTAAGTAAAATAGCTGATGGCCCAATTGAAGCCCACCAATAGTTTGTTCCTAAACCCACTGATGGAGACCAAGTGAACAACAGACCATAAAAGCCAAGCGGCATAGCCACCGAAATGAAACTTCCCCAAATCAGCGACCGCTTTTCTCTTGCCGACAGTGGCCAATGAACCTTTATCTTTATATGTAAAGGGTTTTGAAGGCTTTGAAAGCAAGGTGTTGAGCAGTACTTTGGCCAAATGTCTGCCTTGTTGTATGGCGGTTTGGGCTACTTGGGGATACCCTTTCGGGGTCTCATCTGTGATTACCCCGGCGATATCCCCAATGGCAAAGACATTGTCCATTCCATAAACTTTTAGGTGGTGGTCCGTTTTAAGACGATTGCCCTTGACAATAGACGTCTCATCGAATCCTTTTGGAAAATCTCCAGTTACCCCTGCTGTCCAAATCAAGTTCTTGGCTAAAATGGTCTTGCCGCTTTTGGTTTTGACCACCCTGCCATCATAGTTACTAACGGATTCTTTCAACATCACCTTAACGTTCAGATTCTCTAAATAGGTCAGCGTTTTTGAAGAAGCTTTGTCCGACATGGCAGAGAGCACTTCGTCCATAGCTTCCACCAAATAGATGTTCATGATGGAGGAAGGATACTCGGGATAGTCTTTAGGAAGGATGTACTTGCAAAACTCCGCCAAAGCACCTGCCATTTCTACTCCGGCGGGACCGCCACCCACGATCACAAAATTCGTGAGGGCATCGCGTTCCTCATCATCGCACGTGATCGCGGCCTGTTCCAAATTTTGCAGCATCATGTGGCGGATATTTAGAGAATCCCGGATATCCTTCATCCCCAAACTATTTCTTTCCACTTCTTCCATACCGAAGAAGTTGGTCTTTGTTCCCGTTGCCAAGACCAGATAATCATAGGTAAGTTTTCCTTTGTCCGTTATGACGGTATTGATGGAGTTTTGAATTTCCTTTACCTCGGCCAGCCTGAAGCTCACATTCTTATATCCCTTGAATTGTTTTCTAAAAGGGAATACAATGCTATCGGGTTCAAGCCCACTGGTGGCTACCTGATAAAATAAGGGCTGAAACTGATGAAAGTTATGGCGGTCAATAAGTACCACCTGAACATCTTTATTTTTCAACCCTTCCACCAATGCCAGACCCGCAAAGCCACCACCTACAATGACTATTCTTGGGAACCTGGAATGCGGCAAGCAGATTGCATCCGTCACTTTGCGTGTATTGTTTTTGCTATCGTCTAACATTTGGTTCTTGCCTGTTAACTTTTCAATAGTTGTTTTTCTCTTTTGAACCGCGTTTTCGGACTATCATGACGGAACAGTCGGCATGTGTTGCCAAGGACTGGGAAACCGAGCCGAGCAAAAATCTAGAGAATGCGCCATGGCCCTGCGACCCGACTATGATCAAATCGGTATCAAAGGCTTCGGTCTTTTCTAAAATTGCACTTTTGGGAAGCCCCTCTACCACGGCTGTTGTTATCGACAATACGTCATTCTTGTCCCTTAATGATTTTGAAGCTTCATTAACAAGATCTTCTGCCGATTTTTTCGCACTGGAGACGGTTTCTTCATAATAATTTCCAAGCGTGCCGCCCAAGGGTAGGGCACCAGGAGCGGCCAACATGGGATTTTCGAACACATTCAAAATACATACTTCGGTACCCGCAGGGAACGGCAGCGTCGCAAGTTCATCTATGGCGACTTTACTAAAGTCAGAACCATCTATTGCCAATAGTATTTTCATCTTTGTAGATTTATTTGTTCATGATTAATTATGTTAATTCCCATATTGCCAAATCAACTTATGGCCAAGGGTTTCATCAATTTTTTCCAATACAAATGCTCGTATAGCCCTGACCAGTACATTCCGAAAGTAAAAGCGAACAAAAGCTCTTCAATTGGAATGCCGGCCACTAGAATATCACTAAGGTTTTCCAGATTCCAGAAAAGTTCTACATAGTTGGGATAGAACGGGAGTATACTTCCAAAATAAACAAAGTACAATGCCGTGAACAGAAATCCACTTATCCAGATTTTGGTCTTTAAATCCGGACGGCAGTATAGCGTGGCCATTCCACCCAAAAACATGGCCAATATTCCACAGTAGATATGATTCAAAGGCGTGAACAGGGCCAATACCAAAAACACTACTGCCGGTACGAAAAGGATATATAGGTGCAACCGGTGCCTTTCATGTTTCCGTTCGGTATGCGGTATTTCAACATACTTTCGCTTAAAAATAAGATTGTAGATTACCGTGCCTATGCCCCCTATGGCAAAAGAGAAGATTAGGCTTTCAATATCGAACCCTGTCTTTATTGCCAAATCGAAAAGCGATGGCGGATGCCAATATTGGGGAACAAAAAGGGGTTCGGTAAGCCCAAAGGGCATGGTTATCCAACTCATCTTCAGCATTTCTCTTCGAGAATCTTTCTTCATTAGATAGACCACGCCCCAGAGGGCTAGAATAATAAGGGACCATATGAACCAGACGTACTGCATTTATCGTTTTAGCTGTGCATTGTAAAAAGCTGCGATCAGCGCTCCTGTCAGCCATCCGATAATGAATGTTTGGATCATCCCAATTATAGCTTCCCAAAAAGGAACATCCATGCGAATAATACTGGTTGTGTCAAGCCCATGGAGCAGGCTGTTGAAAAAATCTATGGTACCTTCCCTGCCGGCCGTAAACATGACGACCATACAGCCAATGTAGAGGATGGCGGCAGTGAGACCGAATGCAAATCCGAATTTTTTAATGTTTATACGGTTCATGATTTCTGTTTTTAGTTATTTGTCCGTTTCCAAGGTTTTTTTTGAATCTTCATATTCTTCCTTGGTAATTTCTCCTTTTGCAAATCGTTTTTTTAGAATTTGCATGGGATCTTCATTGCTCGATTTTTGGTAGGGTACGTCATACGGGATAAAGAAAATCCACACCAGTAGTACGAGCCAGATAATCCACCATATAATGTGCATGCCGCCCCAATGTCCTTCGAAATAGTGCATAGCTAAAAGTTTTAAATGTTAGTAATTAATTCAATTCTGAAATTGTATAACCTTCAAGTCGATTCAACTGTTTCTGCAGATCATCGACCGAAAGGTTCGATTTCATACTGATCTTGGCGACTCCTTTCGGACTTAAAAAAATCTTTGCCTCCTCAATGTCTTCATGAGACTCCAATACTTTTTTGACCTTTGTTATGCAACCGCCACAACTGATTCCGTCTATTTGATATTTTCTTTTCATTTTTTTTGCGGATTTCAGTGTTGATGCTGTTTTTGGTCGTGCTTTTCCTTTTCTTCCTTTTTTCTTTTAAGGTTATCCTCCGTTAGCCCATGGGTATGGCCACCATGTCTCATAGGCATCAAGAGATGCACCGCGAACATGATTACTATGAACGTAAACAGTGTGAGGTTGCCTTTAATGCCGAATGCTGGTGCAAAAAAGATGAAAAGAAGCGGAAGTCCGCAACCTAGTATCATCCATATCCAATGATTTTTCATAATCGAAAATTTAAAAGTTAATCCTTAATGGTGTTCAGAATGGTCTTGCTCAGATGGTTCCATTTTATTTGAACCGTCCATCATGCCCATTCCTTTCATATCCATTCCCTTGTCGCCCATCATCTTCTTACAAGACTCCATACAATCTTCGCTCATCATGCCCTTTTCGTGCATCATTTGCATCATATTGCCTATCATTTTTCCATCTTGCATCATGGATTGCATCATGTTTTTCATCATCATACTATCTTTCATCATCATCTGTATTCCCTGGCCCTGTATCATAGTACCCATCATCTTTTGATTGCCCTGCATCATCTGCATGGCATGGTCGTTGCCTTGCATGTTGTCCATGAATTCAGTCATGTAACTGTGGTTACTGGCAATTGCCTCAAAGAGTTCCGTTCTCGTTTTCGAATTTTCGAGCATTGCGTTAGGATTTGTTTTCTGGTTGCAACCGGATAGACTTACTAAGCCAATTGCCAGTAAAATAATTGCTGCCGTTCTCATCATATTTGATTTTTAATTAATATTATTTCGGTTATTCGTTTTGTATTTATCTCTAATTGTCTTGTTTTAGTAGCATTTTCAATTCTTTTTTTAATTCTAAACATTTGCTTGTTTTTCTGGTAATCTCCAAGGTTAAATCTATGTATTGCCAAAAGCCTTTGTCTGCATAATTCTCTTTATTATTTATATAATTTCGTCAAAGAAATTTCGTTCCCAGGCTTGATCATTTTTATAGTCGGTCATGCTCATGCCCATGATTTCCTTAAACTGCCTGGATAAGTGGTTGACACTGCTGTAATCGAGCAAATAAGCGATATCAGAAAAGGTATGTTGCCGCAACTGAATGAGCTCTTTTACCTTTTCTATCTTCAGCTTTATGAAGTATTTTTCAATAGTGATATTTTCATTTTTTGAAAAAATCTTGCTCAGTACCTTGTACTCTCGATGTACTATGTTAGCCAGATAGTCCGAGGTTTTTCCCCGAATGTTGATAGGGATATCTGCGACCAATGAAATCAAGGCGATCTTGATTTTCTCGACTATCATCTCCTCTTCGCTTTTGGCTATTTCAAAACCGTTGGAATGGAGGACGCCCACCACTTTTTGGTCTGCTTCGACAATAGCTATTTCTGGAGCCTTTACCGTAAGTTTCCCAAGTTCAAGGGATAGTATGGTAATGCCCAAATCATACAATTCTTGCTTTATGACCTTTAGGCAACGCCTACAAACCATATTCTTTATCCAATATTCCCTTATGGAATCCATGGTGCACGTATTATGGTTTACAATAAATCTCAACAGGTAAAACCCTGTTTGGCAATCAATCTGAATGTTCTGTCGTGGGCATGGGGTACGACAAAAAGGGGCCACTTAAGAGGTATGGCCAATGCGAAGAGCGGACTATTGCATAAACAATCCGCTTAAATATAAATCAAATTAAGAAAGTCTCGTGAAGAACTAGTAAATCCTTCTGAATCAACGGAGGTTTATAGTTTTTGAAGGGAACTACATTTTCCTCAAGTCCTTCAAAAAGGTTTATATAAGTGTGGACAAAGGCCTTTAAGAAGACAAAATTTTGAGAATCAATCTCAAAGGAAACCTTTTGGAGATTATCATTACCTTGCTGTATAAATGAATCATCACTACAACAGTCTCCAACTCCAATTGAACATTTTTTTGAAGTGTTTTCCGTCTTTTGGATTTTTTGATCACAGGGCGTTGCTTTACCGAACACGGCAATATCTACCAGTTTTTCACAGCAAAAATGCATATCCGCCGTAAACGAGGTAGTCGAAAAGAGTACCGCCAACGTCAAAAAGATGGATAATATTTTGCTAAAAAACTGCTTCACATTCTAAAATTACAAAATTTTGTTTACCCCCAAAAATAATCGATTTTTTTGATAATCTCACTTAATTATCTGAAAATCAAATATATATTCGGTGATACATATAGCCTTAATACCAAATGTAAACTAAAGGCTTAAACAAATAAATGATATTTATCATATCGCCGATAATTGATTTTGTTCATACGTGACTTGAAAGAAAAATCAAGGGATTAGATTTCCAAAATTTTGTTAAACAAAAAAAGAGTGTTAAAATTTTTGTAGTTTTGCAGAACGGATGAAAAGTGTTTTCCATAAAATAACATCGTTTACAATGGCACTATTAGTGCTGTTATCAACCTTCTCTTTTTCGGTTGCACAACACTATTGTGGTGATGTTCTGGTTGATTACTCTTTCTTGGGCCATGCAGAATCTTGCGGCATGGAAGTTCAGGAGACAGCAGAGTTACCAGAGTGCAATTTGGTCAAAGCCGATTGCTGTAGCGATGAAGTCCTTACCGTTGATGGCCAGAACGACTTAAAAGTATCGTTTGAAAAATTAAGCTTTGAACAACAACAGTTTGTTGCCAGCTTCATCTACACCTATCTTAATCTTTACGAAGGACTACCTGAAAACATAGTCCCGTTTAGTGATTACCCCCCTCCACTTTTGGTCAAGGATATACAGATCCTAGATCAGATTTTTCTCATTTGATTTTTAAGTAATAGCATTTTACAGCCCGACTGATAGCAGTTTAGGGCTTATCCTGTTTTCGTTGGTTTCCGGCCAGCACTTCTAATTACTTAATCATCAATACCATGCTGAATAAAAGCATCAAATTCCTTATCGAAAATAAATTGGTAGCCGTTTTGCTCCTAGTCCTTTTTGTAGGCTGGGGAACCGTAAACGCCCCTTTCGAGTGGAGCACTGGCTCATTACCAAGAAACCCTGTTGCCGTAGATGCCATACCTGACATCGGGGAAAACCAGCAGATTGTTTTTACCAAATGGGACGGTCGTTCCCCACAAGATATCGAGGATCAAATTACCTATCCATTGACAACCTCACTCTTGGGAATACCAGGGGTTAGGACCATCCGTAGCTCCTCCATGTTCGGATTTTCAAGTATCTATATCATATTTGAAGAGGATATCGAGTTCTATTGGAGCCGCAGTCGAATCCTTGAAAAATTGAACTCCTTACCGAGCGGTTTACTGCCCGACGGGGTCAACCCTGCATTGGGGCCGGATGCCACAGGACTTGGACAAATCTACTGGTACACTTTGGAGGGACGCGATGAGAAAGGAAATGTCACAGGCGGCTGGGATTTACAGGAGCTTAGAAGTATTCAGGATTTTTATGTCAAATATGCCCTATCATCGGCAAGCGGTGTTTCAGAGGTGGCCTCTATAGGGGGTTATGTACTCGAATATCAGGTAGATGTGAATCCCGAACTGATGAAGCAATATGGTATTGGGCTACAGCAGGTGGTAAAAGCTGTAAAACAAAGTAATCGTGATATTGGGGCACAGACCTTGGAAATCAACCAGGCCGAATATCTCATTCGCGGGCTTGGGTATGTGAAGTCCATCGAGGATCTACAGAATGCAGTCGTTACCTCTGAGGATTACACGTCCATTCGCTTAAAGGACATTGCAAATGTTTCCTACGGACCGGCCACACGGCGCGGCATATTGGATAAGGAAGGAGCAGAAGTTGTCGGGGGGGTAGTGGTCGCACGGTATGGTGCCAATCCCATGGAAGTCATCAATAATGTCAAAGACCAAATCAATGATTTAAGTGCCGGACTGCCCTCAAAAGTACTTGAGGATGGCAGAACATCCCAACTTACCATTGTTCCTTTTTATGATAGGACCGAACTTATTCAAGAAACGCTCGGAACCCTCAACGAGGCCCTGACCTTGGAAATATTCATTACCATTTTGGTCATCATTATCATGGTCTTCAATTTAAGGGCATCCATCCTGATATCGGGACTGTTACCGGTTGCAGTGCTTATGGTGTTTATTGCGATGAAGCTATTCAATGTGGATGCAAACATCGTGGCACTTTCGGGTATAGCCATTGCCATTGGAACCATGGTGGATGTAGGGGTCATACTCTCGGAAAACGTCATACGGCATTTGGACGAAAATGAAGAGGGCCTACCCATTAATACCGTTGTCTACAATGCCACCGCAGAGGTGTCGGGGGCCATATTGACCGCCGTGATGACCACCATCATCAGTTTTATTCCGGTATTTACGATGATCGGGGCCGAAGGAAAACTCTTCAGACCCTTGGCCTTTACAAAAACCTTTGCGCTTACCGCATCCATTATCGTAGCCTTATTTTTGATACCACCATTTGCGGCCTTTCTATTTAGAAAAAAAAGCATAAAGAAAACTACTGGATACGCCGTTAATGGAATATTGATACTTCTAGGGATTATAGCCCTTGCTTATGGCTTTTTATTAGGATTTATATTGATTGCCTTCGGTATCGTAGGCTTGCTAAAAAATCCGGAATTGGCATCACGTATTTCCACTGGATTTTCGCTTTCCGAAGAACGAGCCAATCTTATCAATATCATTATTTCGGCCTTTGCAATTGTTTTTGTTTTGGCGGAATACTGGAGACCTCTCGGTCTTGATAAGAGTATTTTTTGGAACCTGATTTTTGTTTCGCTTATATGTTTCGGACTACTGGGCTTCTTTACCATATTCCGGAACTATTATACAAGGATACTTCGCTGGGCATTACGGAATAAGCTGATATTTCTTTCCATACCCACCGCCATTGTGGTATTCGGAGTAATGATTATGCGCAATACGGGCAAGGAGTTTATGCCTTCATTGAACGAAGGTTCGTTTTTGTTGATGCCTACCTCCCTTCCGCACGCCGGTGTCGAAGAGAACAAACGGGTATTGCAGCAACTGGATATGGCTGTAGCCAGTATTCCTGAAATAGCAACGATAGTCGGCAAATCCGGTAGAACCGAATCCGCATTGGATCCGGCGCCCTTGTCGATGTATGAGAACGTCATCCAGTACAAGCCAGAATACATGTTGAACGAGAACAGGGAGCGCCAACGGTTCAAGGTCAATGAAGATGGCCTCTTCGAACTCAGGGACGGCACCTTTGTGACCAATCCGAACATGGTTGTAGATGATGAAGGAAATTACGATGAATCTGCCATAGTTTCTGCATTCTCTGTTAAACAAAAGGATTTGATTCCCGACGATGATGGGGAATATTTTAGAAACTGGCGGCCTGAAATTGAATCCCCCGATGATATTTGGAACGAGATTGTACGTGTAACGAAACTTCCAGGCGTTACATCCGCGCCCAAACTGCAACCTATTGAAACCCGCTTGGTCATGTTGCAGACCGGCATGCGTGCGCCCATGGGTATCAAGGTAAAAGGGCAAGATTTAAAGGAAATAGAAGCCTTTGGCCTCAAGCTGGAGGACATTTTAAAGGAGGCCGAGGGGGTCAAGGATGAAGCCGTGTTTGCCGATCGAATTGTCGGAAAGCCTTATTTGCTTATAGATATCAACAGGGAGCGTTTGGCACGATACGGCATTACCATTGAAGATGTGCAAAGCGTGTTGCAAGTAGCGGTTGGCGGCATGGTGCTTACCCAAACTGTTGAAGGCCGTGAGCGTTATGGAGTTCGAGTACGGTATCCAAGGGAATTGCGAGAGAATCCAGCGGACTTAGAGAATATTTATGTTCCCGTTGCCAAGGGAAGCCCGGTTCCTTTGAGCGAGTTGGTTACCATTCGATATGAAAAGGGACCACAGGTCATCAAGAGCGAAGACACCTTTTTGGTGGGTTATGTACTGTTCGATAAGTTGGACGGTTTTGCCGAAGTCGAGGTGGTCGAGAATGCACAGGCCCTTATACAAGAAAAAATAGATAATGGAGAATTGGTGGTTCCCAAGGGCATCAATTATTTGTTTACCGGTACCTATGAAAACCAACTACGTGCCGAAAAGACGCTATCGGTCGTAGTACCGCTGGCATTGGCCATCATATTCTTGATTCTTTATTTCCAATTCCGTTCAGTAGGTACCTCATTGATGGTGTTTACCGGGATTGCTGTTGCCTTTGCCGGAGGTTTTCTGATGATTTGGTTCTATGGTCAGGATTGGTTCCTGAACTTCAACTTTTTCGGGGAAAACCTACGAGACCTCTTCCAGATGCATACCATTAACCTGAGTGTTGCCGTATGGGTTGGGTTTATTGCGCTCTTTGGTATTGCAACCGATGATGGTGTGGTCATGGCCACCTACCTGACCCAAACTTTTGATAGAAACAAGCCCGATTCCCTTGTATCCGTTAGGGATTCGGTTGTCGAAGCTGGTGAAAAACGTATCCGTCCGTGTTTGATGACGACCGCAACCACTATTCTGGCACTGCTTCCGGTATTGACATCCACCGGCCGTGGTAGCGATATTATGATTCCGATGGCGATCCCTTCTTTCGGGGGGATGCTTATCGCCTTGATTACCCTATTTGTTGTTCCAGTGTTGTACAGTTGGAAGGCCGAGTTTCAATTAAAAAGAATGTCCAAATGAAGAAATACCTATACATATTGATCGGAATAGTATCCATCGCTTCTGTGAACGGACAGGAACTGGAAAGCCTTATCCAACAGGCCGAACTCAACAATCCGGAAATCCAGGCTTTTGAGCTGCGGTACAATATTGCCTCCGAAAGAGTGAACGAGGTCAATACTTTGCCCAATACGGAGGTAAGTGCCGGACTTTTCGTAAGCGAGCCCGAAACACGGACCGGAGCACAGAAAGCACGGTTCTCGGCAAAACAGATGATCCCGTGGTTCGGTACCATTACCGCCCGTGAAAATTATGCAAGTTCATTGGCCGATGCCCAATACGAAGAGCTGGTCATCGTCAAAAGAAAATTGGCGTTGTCGGTATCTCAGTCCTATTACCGATTATTCTCGATAAGGGCGAAGCAAAGCGTTTTGGACGAAAATATAGAATTGCTGGAAACCTATGAACGATTGGCCTTGACCTCGGTAGAAGTTGGTAATGCCTCCGCAGTAGATGTGTTGCGCTTGCAGATTCGGCAGAACGAACTGCTTCAGCAAAAAGAAGTTTTGGAACAGGAGTATTTGGCCGAACAAACGCTGTTCAACAATCTATTGAATAGGGACGAACAAACACAAGTCGAAGTTTACGAAGGGCTTACGGTACCCGAACAAGACCCGATAACGGAAGAAGGAAGCCTTGACCTGCATCCTGAACTTTTAAAGTATGACAAGTTGTACGAGTCGGTCGAACAATCTGAAATCTTGAACCAAAAAGAAGCCTTACCGAATCTTGGTTTCGGATTGGATTACGTACCCGTTGCCGAAAGGCCTGATATGTCTTTCGATGATAACGGAAAGGACATCTTGATGCCGATGGTATCGGTGTCCATCCCGATATTCAACAATAAATACAAATCCATTTCCCAACAGAACAAATTAAGGCAAGAGGAAATAACCGCCCAAAAGCAAGAACGAAGAAACAAGCTCGAAACACTTTTGAGCGAGGCCATTAACAACAGAATGGCTGCCAGGATTCGTTTTAGGACCCAAACAAAAAATATCGGACAGGCCAAGGACGGGGAGGAAATCCTTATCAAAAGCTACGAGACCGGAACCATCGATTTTAACGATGTGCTCGATATTCAAGAGCTTCAGCTTAGGTTTCAAATCAATCGAATTGAATCCATCAAGGGCTACTTTGTGCAGTCGGCCATTATCAATTATCTAAGGAGTTAATGTCCGTATCGATAGGAGTAAGGTATCTCGACTGAATAAAATAAAATATTATAAACCACAAAAATGAGAATCATGATCAGAAAAATTACAGTGTTGTTGGTACTTCTCATTTCGTGCAACATTGCCGCACAATTAGTATCCAATGAAAGCGAAGAAAATGTGGATAATTGGCCTGAACGGGTCTATGATTTGACCATTGGTTACGAAACGGTCAACTATACCGGAAAAGATGTGAAGGCCATGACGATCAATGGTGGTATTCCTGGACCCAATCTCGAATTCAACGAGGGCGAGTTTGCCATTATCAACGTAACCAATACGATGGATGTCGAAACCTCGGTACACTGGCATGGGTTGATACTGCCCAACTTCTACGACGGCGTACCTTACCTTACAACGCCACCAATTGAACCCGGCGAGACCCAACAATACAAATTTGCGCTGAAACAGTCGGGCACGTATTGGTACCATTCCCATACGGGTTTACAGGAACAACGTGGTGTTTATGGCTCCATCCAGATCAATCCCAAAGAAACAAATCTTGAGTATGACAAAGATTTGGTACTGATACTTTCGGATTGGATGGATGAAAATCCCAAGACACAACTGAGAAACCTTAAACGAGGCAATGAGTGGTACCTAATCAAAAAGGACCAGGTTCAAAGTTGGGACAAGGTAATCTCAAAAGGTGCGGTAGGTGCGAAACTAAAAATGATGTGGCAGCGTATGCCCGATATGGCCATATTGGACAATTATTACGACCTGTTTTTTATAAATGGAAAATCTTCTAATGAATACCCTGATTTCAATCCCGGCGAACGGGTACGATTGCGCTTCGTAAATGCGGCCGCAGCTTCCTATTTCTGGCTGACATTTGGTGGTAATGACCCTATGTTGGTCTCTGCCGACGGCCTTGATGTAGTGCCGGTAAAACAGAACAAGACCCTTATCGGTGTGGCCGAGACCTATGATTTTATAGTGACCATACCACAAAGCGGAAAACTTGAAATACGTGCCACTTCTCAGGACGGATCTGGTCAGGCTTCCGCCTATCTAGGGACGGGCGATGTTTTGGAAGCCCCCACGGTACCTATACCCGACCTTATCAAACTAATGGAAAACATGATGTCGATGGACATGAAGATGGGTGCACCCGCGGCCAAATTCAATCCCTCCAAAAACGATTCCATCAAAGTGATGAAAAAATATGCGATGGATATGGGCGGTATGAAAATGGACCATTCCAAAATGGATATGCAAAAAGAAGATCAAATGCAGAAGAATGACCAAAAGATGGAAGATGAAGGGGGTAAGATGAAAATGCCAAAGGATAAGACGGATCATGCCAAAATGGAGATGAAAGACGATAAAATGGATATGAAAATGGGCTATGTGCTGCCCGCCGACAAGGTCATTGGCGATGCCATGAAAACCGGGGGCAATCCGGAATTTAACTACAACTATCTCAAAGCACCCGGAAAAACGGTATACGAAGACAACAAACCTGTTAGGGAAATGCTGTTCAACCTTACGGGAAACATGAACCGTTACGTATGGAGCATCAACGGGGTTCCGCTTTCAGAAACCGATAAAATAAAAATTGAACAAGGCGAAGTAGTGCGCATTACTTTGAACAACCTGACCATGATGCACCACCCGATGCACCTACACGGACACTTTTTCAGGGTACTGAACGAACACGGCGAATATTCGCCCTTAAAACATACGGTCAACGTGGCCCCGATGCAAAAAGTGGTCATCGAATTCGATGCCAATGAATATGGCGACTGGTTCTTTCATTGCCACGTACTGTACCATATCAACAGTGGTATGGCAAGGGTATTCAGCTATGACACCCCAAGGGATGAACGATTGAAAGGGTATCCCTTATCCAACCTGACCACCGAGGCCGACCATATGTGGACATGGGGTGAGGTTACGGGTGCCAGCCACATGGGCGAGTTTTTTCTGACCACTACGAACATCCGAAACCAGTTCATATTGCGAGCGGAATATGGATGGAACGAGAACTTGGAAGCCGAATTTACCTATGAACGATGGCTGAACAGTTATTTCCGTGTTTTCGGTGGGGTAAATGTCGAAAACGAAATGGAAGATAGTATGGATGAAATAGGCACCACGGGAGTAGTGGGTATCCGGTACTTCTTGCCATTGTTGATAGATTCTGATCTACGCATCGATAATAAACTACGGCCGACGATTTCATTTTCGACGGCTACGATGATCTTTCAGAGACTCGCCCTTTTTGGCGAATACGAATATCAAATGGATTTTGGCTGGGTCAATGATTTTGAACCGGGAACCGATTTTGAACAAGAGCAGACCTGGCAAGTAGGATTGGAATATGTCCTGAGCAGAGATTTTTCCTTAATGGGCAGTTACGACAACCGTTTCGGTTGGGGAGGCGGACTTTCAATGCGATTTTAACACATGGGACAATACAAAAAAAATAGCCTGAGTTTGACCGGTGCCGTATCTCTAGGAACGGGGGTAATGATTGGCGCAGGTATCTTCGCGCTGTTAGGGCAGGTAGCAGAATTGTCTGGTCAGTGGTTTCCCTATGCGTTTTTGCTGGGGGCCATTATCTCGGGTTTTAGTGCCTATTCGTATGTTAAGATGTCCAATGCCTATCCCTCTGCGGGCGGTATCGCCATGTATCTCAAGAAGATATATGGTAAAAGTGCATTGACAGCTTCCGGAGCGTTGTTGATGGCCTTGTCAATGGTCATCAACGAGAGTTTGGTTGCACGTACCTTCGGCTCGTACACTCTACAATTGTTCGATGTAGATGATAACAGTGTTTGGGTGCCCATTTTGGGGGTATTCCTGCTGATTGTCGCCTTTCTTATCAATATTTCGGGCAACAAAGTTATCGGAAAGGCCTCTTTGGTCATGGCCATTCTAAAAATAGGTGGGATAGCCATTTTTGCCATAGGCGGTCTATGGGCCGCAGGTTTTTCATTCTCCGAAGTAGTTCCGTCCGAAAGTCTGACGGAATATCCAATCACTAATTATTTGGGAGCATTAGCTCTATCTATTTTGGCTTACAAAGGTTTCACTACAATTACCAATAGTGGCGATGAAATAGTCAAACCCAATAAAAATGTTGGGCGTTCAATTGTCATTTCTTTGCTCATCTGTACGGTGGTCTATTTATTGGTCGCTTTTGCGGTCTCTTCCAATCTTTCGATAAACGAAATCATAGCAGCGAAAGACTATTCATTGGCAGAAGCTTCCCGCCCCGCTTTTGGCAAGTATGGGCTTTGGTTCACAGTGGGTATCGCCATCATATCGACAATTTCTGGTGTGATAGCAAGCATTTTTGCAGTATCCAGAATGACAGCAATGCTGACCGAAAAGGAATTGATTCCCCATGAGCATTTTGGTATGCCGGGCAGGCTTCAAAAACATATGCTGGTGTATACAGTAATTCTGGCCATAACCTTAACGGTTCTATTTGATCTTACGAGAATCGCTTCATTGGGTGCTATATTTTATTTGATTATGGATATAGGAATCCATTGGGGAGTGTTTAAAAATCTTCGTAAGGATGTTAAGGCCAATCCTGCCGTTTTGATTACTGCTATTATTCTAGACGTAGTGGTTCTTGGGGCTTTTCTTTGGATAAAGGTAAGCAGTGATGTATTGGTCGTACTAGTGGCGGTCCTACTAATGGTCTTGATTTTTTTCGGAGAAAAATGGTTTTTGAAAAGAAATGATAGTGATGAAAAAGAAGATTTTAAAAATGATGTATGAATCTATAAAAATTAGAAAAATGAAAACAAAAGGAATTTTAATGACAATCGGATTAATAGCAACGATGGTTGGCTGTAAATCAACTTTCAATGCCTCCGAGACCATGCAGGTAGATGAAAATAGAAATGCCATCTATCAAGAGATTATCTCAAATCCGGTGCAGTTTGCCAATTTTATCAGTGAGGCAAGAAAGAATGAAGAGGCCAAAAAATTATTGATGAAAGCCCATATGGAGCAGATGGAATCTGGGGATATGAAAATGATGATGGACAAAAATCCCGAAATGAAAGAAAAAATGCAGGCCCATATGCAGAAGATGATGGAGAAGAATCCTGAAATGAAGGAAAAGATGCAGTCCAAAATGCTCGATAAGATGATGGAGAGTGAAAAGGGCCGTAAGATGTTGATGGAAAAAATGCACAAAAACGAAATGATGAAAAAACAGATGAAGGAAAGAATGAAAAATATGATGGATGAGAATCCTGATATGATGGAAGAAATGATGCAGAAAATGATGGAAAAAAATCCAGAGATGATGAAAAAGATGAAAGAAAAAATGAAAAATAAAGGAGCGTAAGCCTTTGAATACCGAGGTGGATTGAAAACAGAAAATAACTATTGAAATTCTACAATTATGATGATGTGGTGGTGGGTATTGATACCGGTCATTTTGGTGTTGGCCTTTTTTATGTATAACGGACGAAATAGCAGAGGTTCCAGGACCAAGGAAAATCCTATGGAAATTCTAGACAATCGATTCGCCAAAGGCGAACTATCCAAAGAAGAATACGAAGAACAAAAACGAACTATTAACTCTAAAAATTAAAACGATGGAATATTATTTCAACAAGACCCTTAACGAAGACTTTGATAAGGTAATCGAGAGAGTAACGGAAGAACTGAAAAAAGAGGGTTTTGGCATCTTGACCGAAATCGATGTCAAGGAAACCCTGAAAAAGAAACTGGATGTTGATTTTAAAAAGTACAAGATCCTCGGTGCCTGTAATCCGCCCTATGCCCATAAGGCACTGGAAGCCGAAGATAAGATAGGTACCATGTTGCCTTGCAATGTAATCGTGCAGGACGTATCGAAAGGGAATGTAGAAGTGGCGGCGGTAAATCCAATGGCTTCAATGCAAGCAGTCGACAATGAAATATTGGCTGAAATCGCAAATGATATTACCGCCAAATTGGAAAATGTGATCGAGAAACTTTAGAAGGGATAAATATGGAAAATAATAAGGGTAAAAGCGAATGGGTCTCGCAACAAAATTATTCAGAAAGTCAGAGTACCCCTTATTGCATTACGCGGAGGTACGGTAGTTTGACATTTGAGGAAACCGTACAAAACGTAAAAAATGGCATTAAAAAGTTAGGTCTTGACCTTGTTGGTGAATTTGACGTGCGCGAGTATCTCAGTTCAGATATGGAAAAGATGCCTCGGCACCTCATTCTAATGGTATGTGAAAAAGAAACTGCATTAAAACTGATTTCAAATGATATTCAAATGAGCGTTCTTTTTCCGTGCAATGTAACCATTAAGGAAGTGGAAAATAATACGATTATCGAAGTGTCGATAGAAGATACAGATTCGACTTGGTCTTCCGCAAAGAAGAAAGAAATAATAGAGGTGGCCAAAAACACAAAGAACATCTTGAAAAAATTGCTCGACACTATTGAACAGCAAAATGTAAAACTATAATTAACATCAAATTCAACAATCATGAGAAAATCAAATGTAACAACTGGAATTTTGGCCATGGCAATCATAACCCTATCGGCCACATCTTGCAAAGACAAGAAAAAAGTGCAGGAAAACCAAGAAGGTCACCAAACAGAACAAATGGAGGACAGCGGCCATATGGATGGCGCTATGGAAGACCATTCGCAAATGGACCATGACAACATGAATCATGGCGAAATGGCAATGATGTCATCTGAAGTCATCGCTGACTATCTGACGCTAAAGAATGCTCTTGTGTCCGATGACAAAGATGGGGCCGCAAAGGCAGGAGAAAAGCTTGAAGGCAGCCTAAAGAACTTCGATACGAGCAAATTCAGTGATGAACAGCAGGATGAGCTGAAAGACATTATTGAAGATGCCACCGAACATGCAGAACATATCGCGAAAAGTGACATCGGGCATCAACGTGAGCACTTTAAAACCTTGAGCAAAGATGTAGTCGATATGGTCGCCATTACTGGTACAGAAAATACTTTGTATGAACAATATTGCCCAATGTATGATAACAACAAAGGAGGTGCCTGGCTAAGCATGAATGAAGAAATCAAAAATCCATATTTCGGGGATAAGATGCTCACTTGTGGAAAAGTACAAAGGGAAATCAACTAAGTGAAGAAAAGTATAAAAATCATAGCACTAGTGTTTTTGGTCGGGTTTGTGGGGATACAGTTTTTTCCCACTTCCCGAAACCAAAGCGACACAATACCAAAAACTGACTTTATGCTTGTGAACGATGTACCGAAACAAGTGGAGAACATCATCAAGACCTCTTGCTACGATTGCCATAGCAACAACACGGATTATCCTTGGTACAACAAAGTGCAACCCGTTGCCTGGTTTTTGGAGGATCATGTTACCCATGGCAAGGAAGAATTGAATTTTAACGAATGGGCCGATTATTCAAACAGAAGAAAGAACAGCAAGTTAAAATCGATCATAAGTCAGATAGAAAATGGAGAAATGCCCCTTTGGTCTTATACACTAATTCATAGGGAAGCAAAACTTTCGGAGGACAAGAGGAAAACCGTTCTCGATTGGGTTTCAAAATTAAAGGACAGTTTATAAACTAAAAATCCAATAAATGAAGAATTTAAAACATGGTGTAGTAACCCTGCTCATGTTGGGGACTACAATGGGCTACGCACAGCACAAAATAGAACTGAACCATGACCATAGCAAGATGGAGATGAAAGTGGTCGAGTTGGAATTTAACGACAAGAACATCGCCAATGCCTACGAACATTACGAGCACATTAAAAATGACTTGGTCGGTTCCAATCCGGGCGATACCCAAAAGGGAGCGGTTATGTTGAACGAAGCGCTAGAAAAAATCGAGGGTTCCGAAGCGGCATTGGCGGCCTCGCAAAAAATCGCTGCTACCGATAATTTAGAGAGACAGCGAAAGGCTTTTTCCGATTTGAGCAATGAAATGGAACCCTTGTTGAAAGGAACCGTTACATCGGGAAAAATCTATAAGGATTTCTGCCCCATGGCCTTGAACGGAGGTGCTTATTGGTTATCTGCCATTAAGGACATCCGCAACCCATATTATGGAGCAAAAATGCTAAGCTGTGGAAAAGTGACAGCCATCATCGAAAAGTAAAGCTGATTGGGGAGGTTGAATATAGTTAATGATTAGTGTTTAAAATGCTTCCCCTTTTCAGGTAGTAACAATTGATTGTCTCGGTATAGTTATAGGAGTTTTTAAAAATAACGTGTAGAAAAAGAAAATAACATTCGCAAAATCTAGATGGAAACATTAAGCCTTGACATTTTTGTTGTGCCCACCGTTGCGCTGACTTTGGTCATTCTGATGTATATCTATTTTGCCAAACAGGTACGGAACAAAAAAAATTATAGGAACTATATCATCGGTATTGCATTAATAGCGTTTTCGTTCAATTTTATTTGGGAGCTGGCACAAGGTCCGCTCTATGAAGGTTTTGAATACGATTGGCAACATATTTCGTTTTGTGCCTTGGCATCCATCGCCGATATGTTGATGGTGCTTATTCTGCTTTTCGGATTTGGCCTGTTGTATCGCAATGTGTTTTGGATAGATGATTTAACTCCAAAACAGATTTTGGTACTAGTTACAATCGGAACGATCGGTGCCATATTGGGAGAAATTTGGCATACCTCAAGAGGCGATTGGAACTATGCAGGGGCTATGCCTATAGTGCCATGGGTAAATGTGGGGTTGTCGCCGCTATTACAATTTGCGGTATTGCCCTATTTGATTTTTGTGATTGGTAAAAACTATATAAACAAGGGGAATTTGGAAAAGTAAAATCTGGGCTGGTCGGGAATGTGTTTTTTGATTGGTTAGTTATTTAGTGTATTTCATGACCGCCCAGATTGTTTTAATGAAGAAAAAGTCCTGTTATGGGAAGGGGAACTTCGTTGATGTAGTGTTTAACGCCCTTCCCTTGACAGGCACAATATAGATAATGTTGTAATGAAAGATTGTTGTAAAAGGGGGCCGGAAAAGTCAGGGAAACAAGGTTGGAAAAAGTGGTTCAACTATACCATTTACATCGTTATAGGCGCTATTGTATTAGGTGCGCTTATTGTACAGTTAACGAATAATGCATCATAAAAACGATTGATTATGAAAAAAACGGTCTCATTTTTAGTATTACTTCTAAGCCTAATGTCGCTTCATGCAAGTGCACCTAAGTCCATTGAGAACAGTTCAGGGTATTCGGCGAATAGTTTAGGAACCTTTAATACTGTTGAATTGTCCGAAAAACCACAGCAACATACCGAAACCCACGCCGAAAAGCCCATAAACAAAGAAGAGGTAGGTTTGGATGAATTCGACAATTTACATCCGTTGGTAGTGCATTTTCCTATCGTACTCCTGTTGTTTGCGGCATTGCTCCAAGGTATTCAGCTCTTCGTCCTTAAAAGGAACTTGGACTGGGTTATCCTGTTTCTTATCGGTACGGGTTTTATTGGGGCCTACGTAGCGGGAACTTTTGTACACCCGCATACCCATGGCCTTACGGATGTAGCTCAAAAAATCCTGGACAACCATGATAAATATGCAGATTGGACTATTTGGTCAAGTGCTTTGGCCGCAGTTTTAAAAATTATCAGCCTTTTTTGGATAAAACTGAATCGAGGTTTTGAAATTGCCGTTCTCTTTATTATGGCCTTTTCGGCGTTCTCCGTTTCGCAAGCAGGGCATTATGGCGCTCAGCTCGTTTATATTCAGGGTGTTGGACCACAGGGCCAGTATTTGGAAACTGAAAGGGCAGGGGAAGAAAGCCATTCGCATTGAAAAACAAAGCATGAGAAGAATATTTTTAATATCGTCGATAACGCTTTTAGTGGTACTTGCAGGGCTCATAATGTGGAAGCCTCATTTCTGGTGGCTTGCGCTGTTGATCACACCTTTTATGCTTCTCGGCTTAAGAGACTATTTTCAAAAAACCGATAATATCAAAAGAACCTATCCGTTGTTGGGCAGGATTACGAAGCTTCTGGAAAAACAACGTCACGTCGTTCAAGAAACGGTTTTATTGAATAGAACAGAGGGAAAACCTTTCAATTGGATACAGAAAGAAATTGTTTATAAACGTGCCGAGGACGCGGTCAAAAACCAACCCTTTGGAACGCAGATTCCGTATGACGAAGTTGGTCGCGAATGGTTTACCCATTCCACGTATCCTGTTAAGGAAATCAAAGATGATTTTAGGGTTGCCATAGGGAGTTCAAAATGCTCAAAACCCTATTCAGCGAGCATTCTAAATCTGGCAGGGATGAGCTATGGTTCCATCAGTAAAAATGCAACGCTGGCCCTTAACGGCGGTGCAAAAATTGCTGGCTTTGCGCAAAATACCGGCGAAGGTGGATTTACGCCCTACCATCAGGAATATGGAGCTGATATTATCTTTCAGTTCGGTACAGGCTATTTTGGGTGTAGGACAGAAGAAGGGAATTTCGACCCTAAAAAATTTGTGGAAATCGCATCCAATGAAGTGGTCAAAATGATTGAAATAAAAGTCTCACAGGGTGCAAAACCCGGTTTTGGGGCCATTCTTCCTGCCAAAAAAAATACCGAGGAAATCGCAAAGTACAGGGACGTAGAAAAAGGAACCGAAATTCTATCGCCACCACATCACGCTGCATTTGGTACTGATTTGGAAATGGTAGCTTTTATCCAAGAATTACGGAAGCTTTCCGCTGGAAAGCCCATAGGGATTAAAATGTGCATCGGACAGCAGGATGAATTCGAAAGAATGGTCCGCATTTTCGCCGAAAAGCAAAACTATCCGGATTTTATAGCCATAGACGGTGCAGAAGGTGGTTCCGGTGCTGCACATATGGAATCGCTGCATTGGGCTGGAATGCCAATAATTGAAGCCGTGCATTTCGCAAACGGCATTCTTAAAAAGTATGGGTTGCGCGATGAAATAAAAGTAATGGCAGCAGGAAAAATAATTTCAGCTTTTGATATCTATAGAATGTTGGCACTTGGTGCCGATGCTTGCTATAGTGCCAGAGGGATGATGTTTGCCTTGGGCTGCGTACAATCCTTAAAATGCAATCTGGATACCTGCCCTACGGGAATCACCACAATGGAACCTTCAAGGGTCGCATCATTGGTAGTAGAAGATAAAAAGACCAAAGTAGCCAACTACCATAAAAACACTATGGAAGCCTTTAAGGAGCTGCTTAAATCAATGGGAATTGAAAATAGAAGGGGTATCACCAAAATGTATATAAAGAGAAGAATCAGTGAGAATAAAGCAAAAGGCTATGATGAAATTTTTATAGATAACAAATAAGAATGGATAAAGAAAAAGACATAGAAACCACAGGGGCATTTTATGGACAGCTTTTCAATAGCTCAAAGTATGTTCTATTGGTGATGCTTATTGCTTCAGTAATCGAACTGTATGCGCTACCTACTATGGAAGGGTTTTATGCTATGATTATCCTACTGGCCTTAACATTACTAAAGATAGGATTCATTATAGCCTTGTCCTTTAACCAATTGATGAAGATAATTGGTCAGAGCCATCTATTGAGCCACGTACTGGTGTTGTTCGGATACCTGATTGTGTTGATAGTTTTCTCGTTTGCAATAGATTACACAGCGTTGCAGTTTGTGGATGCTATTCATTTTAAAATGAACAACAGTATTGGCAAAGATGGACTGTCGGTATTTTTTGATTTATCCTATTTCAGTTTGATAACATTCTCATCAGTAGGATATGGTGATATAGTCCCAATTTCCTTACCCGCGAAAACCTTGGTGGCGCTTGAAGTGGCACTGCGGTTTTTCGTCCTGGTCTTTGGTATCGCAAATGTGAATAGAATACGAGTAAATAAATAACCTTTAAAAACTAAAAGTATGCAAACACTAAAATCAACTACAGTAACAATGTTGCTCATAATAGCGACAAGTCCACTATGTGGTCAAGATGCAAAAACAGAAAAAGAAGCAGTGCTTACAGTAATGAAAAGCTATAAGGATGCCCTACAAAACCTAACGACCGATGGTACTTTCGAATTATTTACCGAGGATTCCGAGGTTTTTGAATCGGGAGGCGTCGAGGGTACGTACAGCCACTATATAGAACATCATTTAGGACCGGAATTAGGTCATTTTGAAAAATTCGAATTTTCAGATTATGAAATCGATGTAAAGGTAGATGTACCCTATGCCTTTACTACCGAAACGTACATATATACCATTGTCCTCAATCCAGACGACAAGGGAAATAGCCGGACTATAAAGAAAAAAGGGGTAGCAACCTCAATCCTTAAAAAAATAGATGGAAAATGGAAAATAATAAAAACCCATTCATCTTCAAGAAATATTAAGTAACACCCGATGAGTAGATATATTTCAATTAGTATAGTGTTTGGTCTTCTTCTTATTACCAGCTGTAAAGAGAAGAAAACGGAGCCAATGCCAGAACCGTCAAAAGAAGCAATCACAGACCAACCGCCAAAAAAAGTGTTAAGCCCTCACACCTCTGCAATGGCGACCATTGGTAATGCGCACATCCATATTGATTATTCATCGCCAGGGGTTAGGGACAGGATGATTTTTGGTGGTTTGCTGGCGTATGACGAAGTCTGGCAAGCTGGGGCACATATGGCTACGTGGATAGAGACGGATACGGATATAGAAATAGATGGTAAGGAACTAAAAGCAGGTAAATATGGATTTTTTACCATTCCTTCAAAGGAAGAATGGACCATCATTTTAAATTCCAATTGGAACCAGCACGGTAAGGATGAATATGACGAAAAAGATGATGTAATACGATTTAAGGTGACACCGATTATTGCGGATAGCCTAAAGGAACACTTAGAATATAATATCGATAAAATTAGTGATACTGAAGGTGAGATAACATTAGCTTGGGAAAAAGTTAAAGTAGTAATTCCATTCAAAGTAAAATAACAAGATAGGGTCAACAAGGGTACGATGATAAAAAAATTAAAAAAACGTGTATCATCAAAGAATAAAAACTAATACAGTTTAAACCGTGAACGAATTTTTAAAACAATGGGGCGAAGCCGCCTATACGACTACCGGATTTTTCTGGATGGCGCTTTGGGCATTCATTTTGGGTTATATCATCAGTAGTATGATACAGATTTTCGTGACCGAAAAACGGATGCAAAAAACAATGGGCGAAAACGAAGGCAAAAGTGTGCTGTTGGGCACGTTTTTCGGCTTTATAAGTAGCTCGTGCAGTTTTTCTGCTTTGGCAGGTACAAAATCCATCTTTAAGAAAGGTGCAAGTTTTGTGTCTTCCATTGCTTTTCTGTTGGCATCGACCAATCTCGTCATAGAATTGGGGATTATCATTTCCATCTTTTTAGGTTGGCAGTTCGTGGTGGGCGAATATGTAGGTGGTATTCTCTTGATTGGTATTTCGTGGATTCTGATACGACTCATCAATCCTAAAAAACTCATCGAAAAAGCCCGCAAAAATATCGAAAATGAAGATGATGATGAGATGGACGGTTCCAAAGATTGGAAGAAACAAATCAAGAACGAAGACAGTTGGGCGCGCGTTGCCAAAAAATACAAGATGGAATGGCAAATGGTCTGGAAGGATGTAACCGTAGGTTTTACCGTTGCGGGTATTACAGCGGCTTTTGTGCCAGATTCGTTTTTTCAGACCTTATTTATAAATAGTGGTCAAGGCAATACAGATTTCACTTTTCTCGAAATTCTGGAACATATTGTTGTTGGTCCAGTTGCCGCATTCTTAACATTTATCGGTTCAATGGGTAACATCCCATTGGCAGCATTACTATTCAGCAAAGGCGTAAGTTTTGCGGGCGTAATGGCCTTTATTTTTAGCGATTTGGTGGTTTTTCCAGTACTGAGAATCAATGCAAAGTATTATGGTTGGAAAATGTCACTCTTTATTCTATTCTTACTTTTCACGGCATTGATTGGCACCTCTTTGACCTTGCATTATGGTTTCGATTTGCTGGGAATATTGCCCGACCCTTCGCAGGTCAAGATTCAGGATAAGGAACATTTTAAGATTGATTATACCTTTTTCTTGAACGTTGCTTTTCTCATCATTTCGGCCTATCTCGTTTATCTGGGTTTTTTCAAAAAAAAAGATGTAGAACATTCAATGAGCGAGATGGCACCCAAGAGTCCATTGTTGGAAAGTGTTTTAAAATATGCAGCCTTCATCTGTTATATATGGCTCGCTGGGGGACTTATTGTAAAATTTTTAGTGAACTAAAATTCGGATATAGAATAAAACAAATATGGTCAACAGAAAAACAGCAAAATGGATTCGAAAAGCCCACCGCTACTTGGGCATCTTCCTAGGTATTCAGTTCCTGATGTGGACGATTAGCGGGATGTATTTTAGCTGGACGGATATCGATGAAATACACGGCGACCAGTTCAAAAACCAGAAGCCAAAACAGACGGCTTTTTCAGATTTATTGGGTACAGGCCAATTAGATAGTACGCAGCCCATCCAAACGCTTGAATTATTGGAAATAGCAGAAGAACCTTACTATTGGATAAACGAAGCAAAGCTTTATAATGCCAAAACAGGAGAGGAAAAGGACGGTATCACTAAAGAAGAAGCCCAAGAGGTAGCACAAAGATATATACTTCCAGAGCTTAAAATAGCCGCAATAAAAAGGATAGAAGAAGTCGGAGACCACCACGAATATCGAGGACGTCCCCTACCGGCTTATGAGATTTCGTATGAAACACCACAAAATTTAAAGGCTTATGTGGCTGTCGAAAATGGGGCGTTTCAAACGGTGCGGCATAGAGATTGGCGCTGGTTCGACTTTCTGTGGATGACCCATACCATGGACTATGACACAAGAGATAATTTCAACACCCTTTTGTTAAGGTCATTTTCGCTTTTGGGACTAATAACCGTGTTGAGCGGCTTTGTCCTATGGTATATATCATCGCCATCTATTCGAAAGATAAAAAAACAGATTTAGAAAGTAATTTAATGAATGGAGACGTAATTTATGGAAGAAAAGAACCCGAACGGCGAGATTAGAAAAGTGCCATTTGAAAAGGAAGGCGCCTATATTTTAGCGGGCATTATCATACTTTTTATAGTACATACGCTCATTGTACTGGTTTTGAAAACTATTAGTGAATCCGTATAAATTTTTAAGAAACAATAACATTTCAATCTTCAATATCATGAACAAGAACATCATTTACATTGTAGTAGCCGCCTTAGCGGTCGGTTTATTGGGGGGATATTTTATTTTCTCAAACGCTGAGGCCGATCAATCGGCCATAAAAGATCTTTCGGATATGTCCGATAGCCATGACCATTCCGGAGAATCCGAGAATCAGATGTGGACCTGCTCCATGCACCCACAGATTATGCAACCCGAACCGGGAGACTGCCCAATCTGCGGTATGGATCTCATTCCTGCTGAAACCGGAGCGACGGGGCTTAGTGCCAATGAAATAAAAATGACGGACAACGCCTTGGCCTTGGCCAATATACGCACCTCTACCGTTGGTACAGGTGGTTCGGATGGGAGTTCACTTAAACTCTCAGGAAAGATTCGCGAGAACGAAGAAGCCAATGCTACCCAAGCTACATATTTTGCGGGTCGCATTGAACGGCTAAATGTGAATTATACCGGAGAGAACGTTGCCAAGGGCAAACTTTTGGCAACCATCTATTCCCCAGAATTGGTAAGCGCACAACAAGAGCTGTTGACGGCCGCATCCATGAAGGAATCGCAACCGGCATTATACAATGCCGTTCGCAATAAATTAAAATTATGGAAGCTTTCTGACAATCAAATAGATAAGATAGAAGAAGTGGGCAAAGTGCAGGAAAACTTTCCAGTCTATGCCACAGTTTCAGGAACGATTACCGATATCATGGTTGAAGAAGGAGATTATGTAAAACAAGGGCAGCCTTTGTACAAAATTGCCAACTTAAATTCCGTTTGGGCGGTATTCGATGCCTATGAAAATCAGATAGCATCGTTGAAGGAGGGTCAGGAGGTCAAGATAACGACGAATGCCTATCCCAATGAAGAATTTACGGCAAAAATATCCTTTGTAGACCCGTTACTTAATTCTTCTACAAGAACGGTCATGGTAAGGGCAATACTTAACAATAAGGATAATCTCTTGAAGCCGGGTATGTTCGTGGAAGGTACGATCAAAGCTGCCGAAATGCAGATGGAGAATACCGTTATCATACCGGCCAGTGCCGTAATGTGGACGGGGGAACGATCGGTGGTTTATGTAAAGACCAATCCCAATGAGCCTGTCTTTGAAATGCGCGAAGTTGCCCTTGGAAGTACCAATGGCGATACCTATACAATAATTAGCGGGCTTGAAAAGGGGGATCAAATTGTGACCAACGGAACATTTACCGTTGATGCGGCCGCACAGTTACAGGGTAAAAAATCGATGATGAACGCAGAGGGAGGCAAAACCATGACCGGGCATGAGGGTCATTTGGGTATGCAGGAAGGAGATAAAATGGAACCCTCAACAAGTACGGGCACCGACCATTCTAAGATGAAAAAAAGGATTGAAGTATCAAGTGAGTTTCAAGGTCAGTTGAAGCAGGTTTTCGAAGCCTATATAGATGTTAAGGATGCTTTGGTAAATGATGATGGCGCGGCCGCACAAAAAGAAGCAAAACAAATGGAAGAAAGTTTGGCCAAAGTCGATATGAAGTTGCTAAAAGACAAAGAGGCCCATGATCATTGGATGACCATTCAAAAAGAGCTCAAAGCATCGTCAAATGCAGTGGCCAGCACTTCTGAGATCAAGGAGCAAAGGGACCACTTTAAACATTTATCGGCCCACATGATCAGCGGTGTTCAGCTTTTTGGAGTCAATCAAAAAGTGTACAACAGCTATTGCCCGATGGCAGATAGCAATAAGGGAGCCAATTGGCTAAGCCTGGAAAAGGAGATTCGAAACCCATACTACGGAGAAGCAATGATGACTTGTGGGGAAATTAGGGGAACGATACAATAATTAATTATAAGGCCGATAAAATTATAATAGAGAAAATTGAATGGTGTGAGTAAAAGAAAAATGAAAAGATTTTGGCATCATGAGTCAAAAACGTAGGGAGAGAAGAAGCCAACAAAGAAAGGAGAGCAAGAAAACAAAAATAGAATCTAACCGAAAAACAAGATTCTATGCTGCATTGGCGATTATCATCTTGTTTATAGTCACGGTAGTCTTGGTTTTGTTGAGAGCGATTTGGGAACATCGGTCCCATCTGTGATAATGGATAATGTGAGCGCAATGTATTTTAAAACTTTATCATGAGCCATATGCTGCACATAAAAAACATGGTCTGCCCAAGATGTGTTACGGCGGTATACAATGTTCTGAAAAAGATTGGTATTGATTATTCCAATGTGCAACTGGGCCAAGTCACATTGAAGGAAGAACTGACCGCAAAACAAGAAAATCAATTACAAACCGAATTGAATAAGCTGGGTTTTTCTTTGATCGGTAATCGCAAGTCTCAATTGATCGAGCGTATGAAAAATCTTGTAATAGAAAAAATTTTTCATTCAAGACAAGAATTAAACGTCAAATTGACCGATTATGTTGGTTCAGAAATAGGTCTGGATTACAAGTACTTAAGTTCCCTTTTCTCTTCCGTGGAGATTATCACTTTTGAACAGTATGTCATTAGCCAAAAAATTGAAAGGGTTAAGGAATTGCTCATCTATGACGAGCTAAGCTTAAAGGAAATAGCCCATCAGTTAGACTATAGCAGTGTCGCGTATTTAAGCAACCAGTTCAAAAAAATCAATGGTATGGCACCTACACAATTTAAGAAAAGTGCCCTTCAAAATAGAAAATCGCTGGATAACATATAATTTATAAGCTTAACCTTCTCTTCGTGGCTTGTGATAAGAAGTCGATTCCCATGCATTGAATTTCATTATCATCTTCTTTATGTTCAGGTTTCAATAAAGATGTTTAGAGATTTTTTGGTGCATAGTGATGGGCGAACTTAAACCTATTGCACTGAATTTTTAGTCATTAATGGCAAAAGCTCGATTACAATAAAACTTTTTAGGTAATCGCATACTTAAATTGATGTAAATAGCCCTAAATAATCGAATGGGTCAAGGTTTGTTTTTTTTCAAACAACGCCCAGATTTAGTAAATGTTATTTTTCGATAACGTATTTGAATCAACACTTCTGATTCAAAAGGTGAAATTGTTAGAATAAAAATTGATCATAATATGAAAAGAAGATACGAAATAGAAGGAATGACCTGTAACGGCTGTAGAAATCATGTTGAAAATGCACTTTTAAACGTCGCAGGAGTGGCCGATGTATCTGTCGATTTGAAGGATGCCGAAGCAACGGTAGAGTCGCAATTTGAAGTGCCTTTGGAAAATTTGCAAGAGGCCTTAAAAAATGCTGGTAATCAATATAAAATACAACCTGTAAATTGAGTGGAACATGGCTAAAATAATCCCTTTATAGTTGTCCAGTAATCTTGATGATGGCCAAAAAGAATGAAATCATATTAACCAATTAAAAGTATATACAATGGAAAATAAAGAAAAGAAAGTCAACAATTACTTAAAGTTCTTCGCAATGATCGGTACCTCAATGGTCGCGATGTTCTTTTTAATGTACACACACTCCTATCAGATTATCGATCACTTCTGGTATAGTGAAACCAGGTTCTTTATGACGTTGATCATGGGTGGGTCCATGGTTATTATCATGCTGCTGTATATGCTACAGATGTACAAAGACCGCAATAAGAATATTGCCATCTTGGCTTTGGGTGTTTTGCTGATCGCAGGCGGAATATGGCTGGTCAGGAGCCAGGTTACGGTTTCCGGTGTTGACTATATGGAAGGTATGATTCCCCATCATTCCATCGCTATCCTAACTAGTGAACGATCTCAAATAAAAGATATTAGGGTAAGAAAACTTGCCGATGAGATCATCAAAGCGCAGCGTCGGGAAATAATGGAAATGCAATGGTTAATCAACGATATCAAGAAAAATGGGATAGTAGAAACAGAAGAAGAAAAGGAAAAGCGTTCGCTTCCCAAATTTGAAGGATCGCTTACCGAAGAAACAACAAACCTTGACTGATACGGAAAAGTGAATGTCAGGAGGTAATAACAGTTTTTACTTTCGAAAGGAAAAAACGAAAATACAGGAGAATAAACGAAGGCATTTCGGACGTTAAATTATAAACGCATAAAATTTTTATGAAAATACAGCAATTTGAATATGAACCACTTTCCCACTATTCATACGCACTGCTGAGCGAAGGGGAGATGGCGATAATCGATCCCGATCGCGACCCGATGCAGTATTATAATCTTGCGCATAAAGAAAATGCTGTGATTAGAGCTGTGCTATTGACCCACTCCCATGCAGACTTTGTAAGCTCACATTGGCAAATTAGCAAAGAAACAGGTGTCACGATTTATAACAGCAGCAAATTGGAAGCTGAATACCCTTTCGAAAGTTTTGATGGGAACAGTGCCATATTCGTGGGCAATACCAAACTAGAAGCCATAAATACTCCTGGGCATTCATACGATAGTATTTCCATTCTTGCCACAGATGAAAATGAGGTTGCACTTTTTACGGGGGACACCTTATTGATCGGGGATGTCGGACGCCCGGACCTGCGCGGAAATGAAGATGACAAAGAGCAAAAAAAGCAAGCACTGGCCCGTGAAATGTTCAACACAATTCGAACTAAATTCAAAAAAATACCGAATGAGGCCATTATTTACCCCGCCCACGGGGCGGGATCCCTGTGCGGCAAAAGCATGTCGGCAGATAGCATTAGCACATTAGGTAGGGAGCGAAAGGATAACTGGGCATTTGGCCATCAGAATGAAGACGAGTTTGTCAAAGAACTCCTTGAAGACCAACCGTTCATACCGGCCTATTTCAAACATGATGTAGCTATGAACAAAAAGAAAGTTGAATCGATTGATATGGTTACCGCTAAAATCCCTATTCATCTTAATGCCGAAACACCAAAAGATAATATCTTAATTGTCGATAGTCGTGATGAAAACGAGTTTAAACAAGGTCATTGGCCACAGAGTATCAATATTATGCAGGGTGGCGAAGCATCCTCTTTTGAAACATGGTTAGGTACTATAATCCAACCAAATGAGGAATTTCATCTGGTTGTCGATTCTCCAAAAAGTGTAAAGACCATCGCCCGGCGGGTGGCGAAGATTGGATATGAAAATCAACTCAAGGCGATAATTACCCTTTCGAAGAAACGCTTTGTCGAAAACGAGCGATTGGATTTCAAGCATTTTGTGCAAAATCTGGATAATTACACCATTGTCGATGTCAGAAATACGGATGAAGTAAGAAAAAAGAAAATTTTTGACGGTGCCCTGAACCAACCCCTACACGAACTAAGGGAATCAATTCAGGACATTCCTAACGACAAACCCATTATTGTCCATTGTGGCAGTGGATATAGAAGCGCGATCGGAAGCAGCATACTTTCAAATGAATTGCAAGACGTAAAAGTATATGACCTAGGGGAAGTTATTGAGAAATTCAAATAACCAAGATGCTAAGTTTTAATTGGCAGAAGATGTAAGACAAAATTTTAAATGGTCATGGGAACACGTTTTTTTACAGGTTTAATCATTTCACTCTTAGTATTGGCAACTACAAATGCGCAGACCGTCGATTCGCTACCGCCGATATCGGCCTCCAAATCCTATTCCAACTATAGCAATGTCATTGGCTGGAAAAATGGAAGGACCCCCAAAGCCCCGCCCGGTTTTACCGTTACAAAATATGCTGACGGTTTCAAGAATCCAAGGTGGATGTACGTTACACCGAACGGCGATGTACTTGTGGCGCAAAGCAATTCGAATTATCCGCTCTGGAAAAAAATCGGGGCATGGTTCATCGGGGCATCAAAGTCGAAAAGCTTTAAGAACAGTGCGGACTTGATAACCTTGCTCCGCGATGTAGACAAGGACGGGTCTCCCGATGAACGTACCGTATTTCTCGAAAAGGAACTCGATCAACCATTCGGAATGCTTGTGCTAGATGATTGGTTCTATGTGGCCAATACCAACGGATTGCTACGTTTTCCTTACAAGCCCGGTCAATTGCAAATATCGGGAAAAGCGGAAAAAATTACCACCTTACCCGCAGGAAAGGCCAATCGGCACTGGACACGCAATATTATTGCCAACAAGGACGGCTCGAAAATATATATAGCGGTCGGTAGTGGCTCGAATGTTGGGGAGAAAGGGGCAGAGGCTGAATTCATGAAGGCGGCCATTCTTGAGATTGATCCCGATGGCGCAGGACTAAGAATTTTCGCATCAGGACTAAGAAACCCCGTGGGTATGGATTGGAATCCCGTTACCGGAGACTTATGGACGGCGGTCAACGAACGCGACGGATTGGGCAACAACCTCGTACCTGATTATTTGACCAGTGTCCGCGAAAACGGATTTTACGGTTGGCCCTACTTGTATTATGGGCAAAATGAAGATCCTAGGGTAAAATGGGTGCCTTCGGCCCAAGTGGGAAATACACTGATGCCCGATGTGAACGTTGGCCCCCATACCGCATCTTTGGGATTGACGTTCTACACGGGCGATTCCTTCCCCGAAAAGTATCGGAACGGGGCCTTTGTCGTACAGCATGGCTCTTGGAACAGACAGGTTTTATCAGGCTATAAAGTGGTTTTCGTGCCTTTCGAGAACGGAGAACAAACTGGAAAACCTGAAGATTTTTTAACGGGTTTTATTGTTGACGGCAAAAAAGATGAGGTCTATGGCCGACCCGTGGGTGCCGCCATACTACCCGATGGATCGATGTTGATATCCGATGATGTGACCAATAGGATCTGGAGAATTAGTTGGGACGGTAAACGCGGTATGTGAGGGATTCTCAGTGGGGGTTTGCCGTTTTATAAGTACTTTTATTTATGGAAGATGCACAACCTCCGATAAATGATTTGAGAAATCTTTTTGAAGAAGCCAAGGCTAAAAGCGAATTCGATTTTGTACTTAACCTGATTAATTATAGGGGAATCAGTTCATCTAATTTAAACTCTAACCTTCATGAATGGTTCGATGCAATCGAGTTTTATAAAAGGTTGTACAATGAATTAGAAGGAAAAGAGAAAACCCGTATGGGTTTACAGATTTACTCCACTTTTTTTGAGAACAGCGACTTCTACAACATAATAGGTAATTTGTGCCGTATTAAATTGGGGTACAAAGGTTCATCATATCTTTTTTGGAAAACGAAAAAATATGAGCGCCTTTTGGGAATTGGCGAAAAACAAGATTTCTTGATGGAGCTCTTGGCCGATTCGGAAAAGCAGCACCTAATCGATTTTTATGAACAGAACCATTTTAAAGAAATACGCAACAGTTTCTTTCATTCCGCCTATTCTATAGACGAAGGTCGGTATGTTATGCACGATTCAGACCCTATCAATTTAGATGGCGTTTTGATTCATTCCTTCGATTTAGATGAATTTTTCTATCCCAAGTTGAACAATGTTATTGACTTATTTGACATTTTCAAGAAATTGTATTTTCAATATTTTAATTCTTATAAAAAGGATGTGGTTGTAATGGGAATGTTTCCCAATCCTTGCGAGGTTACCATTTTGGGTTCTGAGGAAGGACTGAAAGGTTTCCGCATTAAAAATGCCGTCAACTTCTTTGGTAAATGGCACGATTCTGGCATTTGGTTCGATGAAGAGTATGGTTTTTGGGCAGGCCATAATATCAATATGAACTTAGCCAGAATTGAAGATATAGAGATTGACGAACAATTAAGACGATACGAAACAAAAGCTAACATTACCAAGAATGACTTAGAGTTTTTCAATTTGGTGGATAAAATCAAAGAACGAAATAACCCGCAGGAAATACGACGAGCAACACTATTACTGTTGAAATTTGGGGATGTCCGTAAAGACAAAATGGATGTAGAGGAAAATGAGTACAAGAAAAGGAGCTTTCCCAAAATCATTCTTCCCTATTATCGCAAAGCCATAGAGATAGGGGCACATATCTTCAAGGATTTAGAACAGTTTAAGAAAACAGTCGCTGAGCTAGAAAAACAACTTTGACTAGTTGTTTTCCCGAGAATATTACAACTCTTTCAGCAAATTTCGTAACAAGGTTGGCGGTAACGATTCTGAACTTTGCATAAAGCAATTCAGGTAAAGCTATGGAAACCACAACTGTTTTGGAGCAAAAGGATAAAACCAAGAAATCAGATATCAAAAAATCCTTTCCGGTAACAGGTATGACCTGTGCTGCCTGTGCCAGTAGTATGGAGTCGATTCTTTCCCATATCGATGGTGTAAACAAGGCCACCGTAAATTTTGCCAGCAATTCCGTGTGGGTAGATTATGATGCAAGTGTTTCCGAAGAAAAACTGCAAAACGTGCTGCGTGAAGTGGGCTATGATATCATTATTGATGTCGAAGACCCAGCCGAAGCGCAACAAGAACTTCAGCGGCAACATTACCGAGACATAAAAAACCGTACCATTTGGTCGGCAATTTTAACGTTGCCCATTTTCGTTCTTGGGATGTTCTTTATGGAATGGATACCTGGAAAATGGATTTCGTTGGTCTTGACCATACCGGTGCTTTTTTGGTTCGGGCGTAGCTTTTTTATCAATGCCTTTAAGCAAGCAAAGTACGCCAAGGCCAATATGGATACTTTGGTCGCGCTCAGTACGGGGATTGCCTTTGTGTTCAGTGTTTTCAATACGCTCTTTCCCGAATTTTGGTTGAGCCGTGGTATAGAACCTCACGTCTATTACGAAGCGGCCACGGTCATTATTACGTTCATTTCCCTTGGGAAATTGTTGGAGGAAAAAGCAAAGTCGAACACTTCTTCGGCCATTAAAAAACTGATGGGATTACAGCCCAAAACGTTAAAGATTGTTGAGGACGGTGAAGAAATGGAGATTCCGATTTCCGAAGTCCAAGTTGGGCAGACCATCTTGGTACGGCCTGGTGAGAAAATTCCTGTGGATGGTGAAGTTTCAAAAGGCAACTCGTATGTTGATGAAAGTATGATTACAGGTGAACCTGTTCCCGTAGAAAAATCAGATGGTGGAAAAGTATTTGCGGGTACGGTAAACCAAAAAGGAAGTTTTCAATTTACCGCTGAAAAAGTAGGCGGCGAAACCTTGCTGTCCCAAATCATTAAAATGGTTCAGGAAGCCCAGGGAAGCAAGGCACCCGTTCAAAAACTGGTCGATAAAATAGCGGGAATATTTGTTCCTATCGTTTTGGGGATATCTATCATTACGTTTATTGTTTGGATGTCGGTAGGAGACGATAATGCATTTTCGCAGGCCTTATTGACCTCTGTAGCAGTATTGGTTATCGCTTGTCCCTGTGCATTGGGATTGGCTACACCTACGGCTATAATGGTGGGGATTGGCAAAGGTGCCGAGAACAATATCCTAATAAAAGATGCCGAAAGTTTAGAACTAGGACACAAAGTGAACGCAGTCATTCTTGATAAAACGGGTACCATTACCAAAGGAAAACCATTAGTGACGGATATTCATTGGTCTGAGAATAATAAAGACACGAAAAAATACAAACAAATTCTTTTAGCAATTGAAGCACAATCAGAACACCCTTTGGCGGAAGCGGTGGTCAACCACTTAAAAGATGAAAATATTGAAAAAGCTGAAATTGCTTCTTTTGAAAGTATTACAGGAAAAGGCGTTCAAGCTGAAATAAAGGACGGTTCACAATACTATGTTGGAAACCATAAACTAATGCTTGAGAATAATATTCAAATCGACGCTTCCTTGATGCAAACAGCAGAGAGTCTTGAAGAGCAAGCAAAGACGGTCATATTTTTTGGTAATGAAAAACAAATGCTCGCGATACTCGCCATTGCGGATAAGATTAAGGAAACTTCAAAAAAGGCCATAGCAACACTTCAAGAAAGAGACATCGAGGTCTTTATGCTTACTGGAGATAATAATAAAACCGCATCGGCTGTCGCAAAACAAGTAGGAATAACAAATTATCAAGGAGAAGTAATGCCCTCGGACAAAGCAGCTTTTGTAGAAAAACTGCAAGCTGATGGAAAGATCGTAGCTATGGTTGGCGATGGCATCAACGATTCACACGCCTTGGCGCAAGCCAATGTGAGCATTGCCATGGGTAAAGGTTCTGACATCGCTATGGACATGGCAAAGATGACCTTGATTACCTCAGATTTGCAATCCATTCCCAAAGCGTTGGAACTTTCAAAAAGAACCGTTTTGGGAATCCGTCAGAACCTGTTTTGGGCATTCATATATAATATCATTGGAATACCGATTGCGGCGGGCGTTTTGTATCCCATAAATGGGTTCTTATTAGACCCAATGATTGCGGGAGCAGCAATGGCATTCAGTAGCGTATCTGTGGTTGCAAATAGCTTAAGACTTAAACGAGCAAAACTTTAATAATTAATTATAAATTCAAATACGATGAAAACTTTAAAATTTAAAACAAATATCAATTGTGGTGGTTGTGTCTCTAAAGTAACCCCATTTTTAAACAAACAAGAAGGCGTTGAAAGTTGGGAAGTGGATACCGCTAATCCTGATAAAATCTTGACTATAGAAAGTCATGGTGCTTCGGAAGAAGATGTAAAAGCTACTTTGCAGAAAATAGGGTTTAGCGCGGAAAGTGTTGATGTTCGTTAATCACCAAACGCCTATAATAAATTTATATCCAATCTAAAAGATATCGTTCTGTCAGTACTGACTTAAGTCAAATGAAAAGAAAATGAAGGTAGCGGAAAAAAGCAAATTCTATAAAACGAAGTTATTGTGGCACCGAATACGCCATGGATTATTTTTATTCACCCTTAGGAATGCTCTGACCCGGATAGGATTGGACATCGCACCCTACTATTGGTATAGGGAAATAAAAAATGGAGCCGAAAAACCTGAGATTCGAGATAGCTTCAAAGACTATGAATTATGTTATATAGGTTTGGACGAGATTGGGATAATGAATAACATCATGGGGCTTACAACCAAGGAATTAGAGCAGAATTTAAGTATGGGGCAGATATGTATCGGTCTCAAGCGAGGGAAAGAGATTGCCGCCCTATTATTCGTTGATTTGCAGGATTTTGTGTTTAAAGGCCGCTCCTTCAAAATAAAAGATAAGGAAGGTTACCTTTTGAATGTTTACACGTTTCAGGCGTATAGAGGTAAGAACTTGGCTACCTACTTACGTTATCATTGCTTTGAACTTCTTGAAAACTATAGCGTAGAAGAACTTTACAGTATTGTCTCCTACTTCAATACGTCATCAATAAAAGTCAATGAAAAATTGAATGCCCAAAAGTTGAAACTCTATTTGTACATAGGATTGTTAAAAAGATACCATTGGAATTTTCTGTTGAAGGACTATTCCAAATAATCAAACCGGATAATTTATTATATGGTGGTCATTCTTGGAAAAACTAAAATCAGATGATATTCCCTTATCCGCTACATCAACTATGATTTATACGATTATATTCGGATTGATGCTTGTCCTTGCCGTTTATTTTGTTTCAAAAATAGGAAGCAAAAAAGTAAAACCGTTCCCAAAATATTGGCATCCGTTACTGATGGAAAATGTGCTCTTCTACCGCAACCTTCCCAAAGCAAAACAGGTAGTTTTTCAACAACGAATGATGCAATTTTTAAGTGAAGTCTATATTGATGGGGTACAACTGGAATTGCAAGAGCTCGACAAGATTTTAATTGCGGCGAGTGCTGTAATTCCCGTTTTTGGTTTTGACGAATGGCACTATACCAATTTAAGCGGAATCCTATTGTATCCTGATAACTTCAATGAGGATATGCAATTTAGCAGCAAAGATAAATCGCGTAATATCGGCGGAATTGTGGGGAATGGACGTTTTGAAAAGCAAATGATTTTATCGAAAAAAGCATTGCATCACGGGTTCAAAAACACAACCGACAAAAGCAATACTGGCATACACGAGTTTGTGCATCTTATTGATAAATTGGACGATTTCACGGATGGAATTCCGGAAAGGTTGTTGGAGCATCAATATACCATCCCGTGGTTAAAGTTGATCCATGCGGAAATGGAAGTTATCAATGCCAATAAATCCGATATAAGAAACTATGGCGGTACCAACGAAGCGGAGTTTTTTGCCGTAGCTGCCGAGTACTTTTTTGAACGTCCCGATTTATTTAAGAGAAAACATCCAGAACTCTACAAAATGCTGGTAGAATGCTTTAGGCAGGAACCAGGAGTTTTAGAAAAGTAACGTTTCAAGAAACCGATTTTTTAGTTTTGGGTAGTAAAGCACCACAACGTAATTCCTTATTTAGGTGTTGGTATTACTAGAAGAACCTTACGAACCATTTTTAATGTTATACCTGATGGATGTTAAAAGATTGAAGCATACATTTTTTCGACATTTTCAATTTCCTCTTGGGATAATTCCTCGAATTCTTTTGCCTTTTTAGTTTTTGACAGCTTTCCCTTGTTTTGATTGAGAAGCTTGATTAATAGATCTACTTTGTTATCGGGCAAATTAACCAACGCATTGATTTGATGGGTCATTTGGTCATATTTTTCCAGAAAATCCAACTCTTCGGGTATTATCTTTTCAATGGTCTCTTCGACACATTCATAAAGAAACTCTGTCTGCAATGTGGCGTCAAAATAGCGATAGAGGTCAATGGTGTCGTTCAAGATTTCAACGTTGTGGTCAAGGGTCGGCTTCCATTCGATTAGATTAAGTCTGGGCGATGAGAAGTGCTCCAGAATATCTTGATACTCTCCTATCCGATTCAGTATAGCTGCCGAAATCGGAAAGATCATATCCCTCTGGGTATAGCCCATGCGAACCAAAATATGATGTATGATATATCGATGTATCCTGCCGTTTCCGTCTGAAAGAGGGTGGATGAACACAAAACCAAAAGCGATACTGGCTGCCGCCAAAACTGGGTTATAGCCACTGTTTTTCAAGAGGTTGTTAGTGTCAATCAATCCACGTAGCAATGATTCCAAATCTTTTGCCTTGGCCGAGATATGATCAGGCATTGGAAGTAAGCTTTCGCGGTCATGTTCACCAATAAATCCTTCGCCTTTGCGAATTCCCATGTGCTTCAATTTCTTGGTGCCTATTACAATATCCTGAAGTCGCTCAATCTCTTCAATCGTCAATGGTTTTTTACCTGCCTGGCCAATGGCCTTGCCCCAATTTCTGGCCCTCATGTTCGGAGGATATTCCCCCTCGATGGCAAAGGATGCTTTTGAATCTTTCAGCAAAAGGAATGCGGCCGTCCTACGTATCAAGTCCTTATTTCTTCCCATTAATCCTTTTTCCATGATTTCAGGAAATTTTGTTGCGGCGTAAGACTCTAATTTTTTGGTCTTGCGTATCATGGGACAGAATTCTCTGGTACCCGGTAGATTATTCTTTACGCGATGCCTGGTACTATTTTCAACCGGTCCTACATATTGATGCTTGGGGTTTACAACTTCAACATAATTACCGGTTTTTAAATCGGGGATATCCAGTTTTTTACCAAAGAGCCATTCATATAGGAACCAAATCCTTCTGGAATATTGACCAGTGGGCTCGTTCTGCACCATGCTCATTACCGGCGCATCACCCACTGCCAGAAAAAACTCTTTTAAAATGAGCAAATCAATACCTTCGTACTTCAGTGCAAAAGTGAGATGGCCACTTGCATTATCCTCGGGGATATACCGTTTTGCAAATACCTGCCATTGTGGGGTATTGTACCGCTGTTGTTTCTCTGTTACAATGGCAAGTAGCTCTGGTAAAGGTAATCGTCTATTTCTTGTATCCTCGATAAATTGTAGAAGCCAACCATACCCAACCAAAATTCCTTCCTCTGGCAAGACCCTATCGTGAAAAGTGCTTATTTTTCGTGCAAATTGATTACTCATAGTTACATTTCATGAAATATAAGTACAAATATAATATGAAAAATGGTTACTTTTCATGAAAAACAGTTATTTATGGGTAAGAGACATGAAAATAAGTTTCTCTTTGCTTAAAAGGAGTTTGACAGATACCTTATTTTAATATGTACTCAACCACTGTTGAATTTTAACAAATCATCTACATCAAGATTTCCAGAGCAGACGTAATTCGCCGCGACACAATCGAGATCTTTCCGTTCCAGATTTATCAACCTCCTCGGAGCCGCACCTGAACACGTGGAGGCGTAAAAGTGCGCTCCCTGCATTTATCTTGTCAAATTACGCAATTTAATCTTCCATTTCTTGTTTTAATCTCATTGATAGTTTCTTAATCGACTGGAAGGGTTAAAAAGGTTAGGGATAAAAATTTTATCTTTATAAAGGCGTCTAAACATTTCGAAATGAAAATCTACACTAAAGTCTTTTTAGTTTTATTGGTGCTATTAATTTACTCTTGTAATAATGACGACAATGGTGTTTCTGAAGCAGATAGGGCAGAAGCCTTGCTTGGTCAATGGGAGTATGAGGCCATTGGTTCCAACATCGCAGTCGATATTAATGGGGATGGCACAGTGAATGATGACTTTTATAATACAAACGAAATTCGGCAGTGCCTAAAGGACAATTTGACGTTTTTCAATGATAGGGGACCTGGGGAAAAGGATGTTTTCACCATCAATGAAAATGGACTTTCTTGCGGTGATGTTCCGGCATTTCAAAACGTGGAAAGTGATACCTATGAATTAATAAATAACGAGATTATCCGATTTGATACCCGTAGCGATTGGACGATCATAGAATTTACCCAAAACCGACTAGTTGTTGAAGAAGAGGACTTTTTAGATGACCGCAATGTGATTGTTACCTATGTATTTAGACGTAGTTAACAGCCTCAAAAAGGAATCTTTAAACGAAGAGATATTTGTCTTATACCCTTATTACTTTACCAAAAGCCACTTCACTCCACTGTCCATTGGTATCCCTGACCCTGACCTCAAAGTCTTGGTCTAAATAACGTAGTCTGCTTTCTCTGGCCTCCTCCTCTAACAAAAAGTATCGGTCCACACCATTCCCCACAGCCTCATTATAGTTGAATACCCGGGTATCCCATCGATTATCCCTTCTGTTGTAAATCCTGATCTCTACTCGGTCCAAGGTGGCACCCCCATAGGCCTCGGAACATCCGATATCATAACAAGTGTATATCCTTACCTGATAATCGCATCCATTCAAACCGCCACAACTGACATTGTACTTTTCTCCTTTTACAAAAGCTACAGGCCTTCTCAAGGTATCCACAAATGTGCTTCCGGTTTGCGTTTCCCCCGTTGAGTTCTCCACCTCAAAATCAATGGTGAACGTATCCTGACTGTCGGGATAGAATGTGAGATTGGTGCTCCCATAGTTCAATGGAACGGTTTCGCCCTCATCATATCTTGATCCTGAAAGAAGAAAATAACCCGCTCGATTACCCTCAAAGGAAAAGGTCATCGTATAGGAAACCGTATTATCATGGGTGCCTATGGCATTGGTGATGACAGTTATATTGAATGCCTCTCCCTCAAGGCGTTCACCAGGAGCCTGACTTATGGTTAAATCGAATGGCTCAACATATCGCTCATAATCAATATCCACACTTTCGTTTTTGGTGACATTGGAAGAAGATATGGTGTTGAATACTATGTTGTGCAAACCCTCCGAAAGGCCGGTGTAGTTACCCGAAAATGAACCAACGGGCACTGGGAATGCCTCTCCTGGGCCATAAGAGTTTCCGTCAAATTCAAAAGTACTATTAGCATTGCCGGTAGAATAGTACATGGTATACGTATCTCCCCCCAGGCCGATTTCAGTAATATTAAAGTTAATGGGTATGGCCTCTCCAATAAATGCGCCAGGCCCCGTAGCATTTACAGTGAGAACATAGTCTTTCGGGCTGACATTGACCGTAATGGGAACAGGTTTTTCCAGCCCTGTCTCATTTTTGGCATAAAAAGTTATAGTAACCGTTCCCTCGCTGATGCCCTCCAAACTCCAATTGAAATTCCCCTTGGGAACATCGTAACTATTGCCTGGGCTTACGGCGTTTCCATTGGTATCCTTCAACAATGCATTGCCGTTCATTGCAAACCGCATGGTATAGTCCGAAGACCCTACGCTTTCTGAAATATTGAAGTTTACCGAGGTCACCTCCCCAACAGAAATATCCGATTTTTGGATGCCGCCAGTGAAAGAAAAATCAACTTGTTGATATGCTATGGTTATAGGTTCCGTCGCATGGGTTACGCCTGATCCCGACTCGACACTAAAGACCAAATTATGCTCACCAGGCTCAAAACCGGTATAAAATATGTTGTTTATGTCTGCGGTCAAGTTAAATTTCTCCCCAGGTCCATAAGAATTTCCGTTAATACTTACCCCACCACTTTTTCCAGAGGTAAAAAATGCCTCATAGGTGTCATTGGTGCCTTCAGGTTCTTCATCGATATTCACAATAGCAGAAACGGGAATATTGGTAAATTCAGATGTTTTTGATGGGGTGAAAGTCGCCTCGAATTCATTTTGCTTGATTTCCAGATCGATGATAACCGGTTCAGAGGATTGTCCAAAATTATCCGTTACCACAAAGGAAACTCTATGGGTATCAGCCGTCTCTGGGATATAGAACAGTGAAAAATTACCGAAAGCGACTGGATAATCCGTTGAATTTATGAGTTCTGTACCGTTCACGTTGCGTACAATACCATTTCCCTCCAGAATTTCATAGGAGATGCTGTATTCTATATTGTTCGTGTTTCCATTGGATTTTATATTGAAGTTGAATTGGGTCCTTTCATTGATGAACACCGAATTACTTTCCGAGTTGCCGGAGAATGTGAACGGAATATTGGCGACCTCGATTTCGACGCTGTCCCGTTTTTGCTGACCATTACTGTCCCGTACGTCAAAATATATTTTACGCTTTCCCAGATTCGTACTCGTAAATGAAAAATTATAAGTGTCAGGGTCAATGGCCCTAAATTGCCCCGGTTCCATAACCCCGCCGTTCTGGTCCCTTACGGTTCCACCACCCTCACTTGAACTGGAAAAGGAATGGGTTATCTCATAGGTCACATTCGAATTTTCATCCTGTGTTGCAAGGTCTATGGCAATGGCCAGATTCGTATCGAGCTCCACCTGTGAAGAGGAAGCCGTTGTATTGAGTGTAAAACCAAGATTTAATACAGTCAATAATAGTTCTTGGGTCAAGGTAGCGCCATCAGGGGCTTTGGCAGTAACGATCAGTTTATGTTCACCCAAATTCTCGGGTAGGTAGGATAGTTCGGAAATGCCTTTTGGCAGGAAAAATGGATTCCCCGCATCAAAGACCTTATCGCCCAAATATAATTTGCCCGAGCCGTTCTCGATTTGATACGTTATTTCAAAATTCCCTATTGCACTTGGACTTTCAGTTTCCTTATCACGAATAAGTGTAAGATTGACCGGGTTTTTTGAATTGATGATAAATTCATTAAGTCCCTTGTTGAGCAAGAAACTGAAACTGGCATATTTGGCACGATGAAACAGCTCCAATCTCTTCTCTCGCATGTTGGAATCCCATGCTAAAAAATTGATCTTATGCATACCGGTATCAATAGCCACGTAATTATAGGCCCAATTTTTATCGGTTATGCGCAATGTGTCGTTCTCACGTATCGTATCCCCCTCCATGTTTAAAAAATAGCCTTTTGCATTGGCTGCCGAGTATTTTAGAAAATAATCTACTGTAGAGATTTCCTTTTCCGGAACCAGGGAAAATGAGGTTCTCGTACGTTCGAATACAAAGCTTTCCTCGGGATGTTCCACCGAGAAGCTGAAATCGAAATCTTCCAAAATGACATCCTCAAAATCCTTGCTACAGGCAATAACTAGGATAGAAATGAGGGTCAAAACCCCTATTGTCACTTTTGTAGTAGTTTTTAACTTTTTCATTTTCGACTGGTTTTAAAACAGAAAATAACGAAGGCCGATACCTGCATAGGGATAGAAATTGCCCACATCGCTATTTACATGATAATACTCGTTGGCCTTGACCAAGAGGGAAAAATCATTGCTCAGGGTAAGCTCGCCCTCAAGCCCTACATAGGCTCCGTAGATAAACTGGCTCTTGGCATCGATGACCGCACCCGTTTCCAAGAGGCTATTGCCATTGTTGATGACCTCGTAACCGATAATGGCACCACCCCCGATATTGAGCGCATAACGTTTAAAGTTTCTTTGTTCCAGAATTTTAAAGAAATAGCCAGGTTGTACCGTGAATATGTTGTAGGGAATCGTGAACGTACCTCGGTCTTCCGCTATGGCGGCGAATACGCTCAACTGGGCATACCGATTTCGATTCAAGTGGTAATTATAGGTTGCCATAATGCCAAAACCGTCTTCGGCATATCCGCTGCTGACCCCGATTGATGAAGCATAATTGCCTTCCTGGGAATGAATTGAACTGCAAGCTATTATTGCGGTTATGAATAATAAATTTTTCATGTTCAAAAGTGTATTGGGTTGTTGATTATTTCATGCCCGATTTTCAGGGACAGGTTTCGGTTGCCCGATTCTTCGTCCAATTCCACGACCACCTCTTTTTTTTCGTCCAATGCGAATTTTTTAAAGACCACCACGAAATGGTTCTCGCTCTTTCCGGCCACCGTTTTGGGCTGTTTGTAGGTAAAAAGGGGCTTTAGTTCCATTCGCTGGTTGCTGCTACTGTTCCTGTAATTTGTGGCGATTTGGTGCTTGATGAAATTGATGTCCAGATCAAGCCCTTCCTTATTCTCGATCCGAAACTGAAAATAGAGTTCGTCCTCGTTGTAATAGACCCCCTTGAGCCAAAGAAAAACATTATCCAACCGTGCAAAATAGCGACTGATTCTGGCCCTGTCAAACTGCATATAATAGCACCGAAGACGATAGTATTCCATTGGATCTTTTTCGTAAAGCTCTTTGGTTGCCCTGTCTATGGAATTGTCGGAAGTTTTTGCAGGTTTAGCCGTTGATATGGCTACCGCCTCATTCTCTTTGTTTTCTGATGTAGTACCCTCAGAAGCGTTATTGTTATTTTGCACATTTCTTGTTGTTCCATCAATATTGGTAATGGCCATTTCGGGCTTGATGTACCAAGTGAACTGTTTTGGTCGCTCGGTCAGTTCAAGAATGAAATCATAGACTTGGCCCGATTCTGTAATTACGGTATGGTTCGTAAAGTTTTTTTCCTCCGTGGCAAGTTCATCGTAATATAGCTTTAAGATCCTTCCATGAAATTTACTTCCCTCAGCTTTTGGCAGGTCTGCTATAAACCCAAAATCGTTCCCGATAATACTTTCAGAAATATTTTCAGGAAATATCAAAATGGTCTTGTAGTTTCTAGCCACTTCCAAAGTGTCGCTATAACGCTGTGCGGCACATGCCGAAGCGAAAATAAATGTTGATATGAGTAGTATTTTCTTAGCCATTCATTTAGGTTTTGGGCACCAAAAAAACACGGTCTCCATTGACCAATAAGATTTTATCCTGTTGTTTGTATTTTTTCTTCTGGAAAAAGTTGCCGAAGGAGCGGACAAGGTTTCGACCGAGTGGTGTTTCAGAAACTTCTCCTGCCGCTTCGGAAAGTTCATTGACTCCTTGTTGTCGGATCTCTGCGTTAAATTCATTCAGCAGTTCACCTGCCCTTTCGTTGTGTAATCCGACCATTCCATCTTCTTGGTCGATAGCCGTTAGCGGTATCTTTACGTTGTCGATATTGGTTACTTCCAACAGAACCCGAGATCCTTGCAAGTTCGATTTGGCATACACAAAGGTGTTCTTGGGGAATCGCTTGTTATTATAGTGCACATCTTCCCTTAAAATAAGCACTACACGATTACCGGGCAGTATGAACTGATCGCGATATATTGACGCATCAAATTTTATTGATTCCACGGTAACTGTAGATGGTGATTCCATATAAGGTGCGGAATAGTCCTGACTTCGCGAGAGACGTTCGTCACGAGCTTCCATCAGTAACTTCCTGTATTCCAGTTTTTCTTTGGCTACGCTCTTTTTTGTAACATATTCGGGGGTTGTAGTGTTTTGGTCGAGGGTGTTTTCATCATCGATATCTTGCGAAGCCGTTTCGTCCAATGAAAAATTGTTCAGTTCTTCCAAGAGGCGTTCCAGTGAATCGTTTTCTTTTTTTGAGTGGAGAATGCTTTTGAAAAGTCCATTATTCTTCTGGGCGTCCAAAGAATCTTGTTGAGCATTTTTATAGATATCGTTTGGTTCCTCGACCTTAAGTTCCTTCTTTTGGTCCGGCAGGAAATTGTTGTAACCATCCTTATCCAAATCGTTTTTCCCATGGTTCCGCACAGAACTTATACTGGTCGTGATAAAAAATACCGTAAGCAACACGATTATGGGTGCAGAAATAGCGAACAGCTTATGCTGCCGTATCCAATGGTTAAACTTTTCAATCATACTGTTCATAGGTTGGTGGTTACAGATCCGTATTGTTCAAAACATCGAACCTGAGGATCTTTAAACCGTTCAAATTGTTCGGTGTCGATTTGGTCTCCTCGATAAACCCCGTTGTGATCAAGGTTCGATATTCCGCATTCCCATCTTTTAAGATTCGTTGTTTTCCGACAAACCGAAATGGAAAGGGATAGCGTGAGTAATCCACTAAAATCGAATCCTTTTCCACTTCGATGGAATAGCCACTTTTGGCTATATCCTCATAATAACTTTGATCGATCAACCTATTGTACAATCGCTGTACCGAATGATCGCCCATATAAAGCGCCCTGCCTTCAATATTTCTTTTGATATGGCGCAAATCAGGTTCCAAGGCAAAGAAGAGTTCATGGAAATTTGCAATATGGCCTTCGCATAAAATATCTACCGCCCGCTTGTAGTCCTTGATTCTGACTACGGCCAATTTCTGGCCTTTATCGAGCAGATAGAAACTGTTCCTGGCACTCTCGTTCGTTCTGTAGGTATAGTAGATATTGAGGATGGTCGAGACGAACGTAAGAATTAAAGATACATATAGTACCTTGTTGCTATTGCTACGAATCCTACTTAAATCGTTGAAAATCCTGTATTTACCGTCCATCTGTTCTTCTGTGTTCGTTTAAATTCTTCTTTGATCGTTGAAAGGATTATTGTATCAAAGTTCTTACGCCTTTTGTAGCTCCGCCCGTCTTTGCATCGACCGCTGTCTGTGCGGCTTTTTTGGCATAATGTTTTGTCCTGTCTTTTAGTTGGCTTGCGCTTACGTTCATGCCCTGCACAATAAAGTTGGACAAGACCGGTGCCTTGAGGTATACGAATACGTTCATTAACATCAATAGGGCACTTGTCAGCACCAGGCCCAAATTGGCTTCTCCGTCGTATAGCAAAGTTTGTATAAGATTATCGAGAATCTTGAGCATAAAATTGTCGATCAGATATAGCATGGGTATCCATAGGCATACGCTCATAAACTTCTGTAGCCAAGCTTTCCACATCCCCGAAAAGACAGGAATGAATGACAGCCCGATATTCAACGGGCCAAATATGATCAGGACGAAAAGGTAGATTACCGACATGGCTTTGATGCCGACAAATACAACGGCCGATATGAACGAGGCAATCGACGTGGCCGTAGAGGTAACAAATCCCAAGGCGATGGATGCAAGTCCTTCCGAATCCAAAGCCAATAAGCTCCATGTGCCGTCCTCGGACTCAAGGGCCTCCATCTGTGCTATAAAAATCTTCGTTTGAAGTACGTCCCACGAAATATCGTTGGCTTTAAAAGTTGTTCCGACCGTTTGATAAAACTCGTATATGGTCAGGATAACCACTTCGTAGTTCAAAAGCAATATGGCCAAAGGCACCCATTTGAGGTAAGCAAGAATGTTCGCTCTTTTTTCTTCGTTCAGAAACACGCCCAGTGCGATAAGCCCGATACCGATATAGGCGAATTGTTGCCCGATACCTATAATGGGATCGACCACCTCAAAAGCGTCAATAATATATTGGTCAAAAAGCTCGTTGACCGTTTCCCGAATTCCTTTGTCCGTAATCTGCATGGTTTCTTTTTATTCTTTGTTCATATTTATCAGTGTGCTTCTGGACTTTCTGAAGGCATTGGTCCGTGAAAGTTTGTTGTTATAGACTATCAGGTTATCGAGAATACTTTCCAGTTCACTGTTGATTCCGTTCACTTTCTTTAGGCGTTCCTCGGGTAGGATTATCGCCTTGGTCTTCAGGATATCGTTGCATTGTTTAAAAAGGTTTTTGGTTTCAAGGATAGCGTTCGCGGCAAAGCCAAAAAACTCCTGCCTTTCTTTTCGATTCAAGTGTTCCAATTGTTGTACGGTCTGTTTGGAAGTGCGATACGCCTCCAAAATCTTGGTTTTTAAGTCGATGGTCCTGCTAACGTCCGTCGATTTGGTCACATAGGCCGGTGCCTGTTTCTTGGCCTCCAGCTCTTCTTTAAGGATCTTTCTCGATTTTAAGGTTTCATTGTTGTTTTTCTCCATCAGGTTAATAAGGCGGGAAAGATTTTTGTTGACGGCCTTTAGCTGTATGTTGATATTCATCAGTTGACTGTTTACCATTCCAACGCTGGCGTTGGTCGCGGCATCGGTAACCGGAATTTGGGAAATGATCGCCAATGGAAAAAGCAAACCCATTAATACAAATGTTCTTTTCATAGTCTTAGTTTTATGGAGCATTTTCAAAGGCGTAGGCCTTTGCGGTCAACTCCCAATTTTTATGATTCTTTTTATACAGTTCCAAAATTTTACCGCTCTCGGTCGGATTGGTTTCGTAAATGCATTTCTCTTCCAAAGAGGTTTCCAAGCCGTAGACCTTTACCTTGTCCATCCAACAGAACGCGGCCTCACGGAACTTTCTGTCCTTCGGTAAATCCTTATTGATGGAAAGAATAAGCTGTTTTTGTTTCTCGTTTAAACCCATAACGGTCTGTATCTTATCGAAGGATTGGGCAAAGTCCCGCATGTCCAGGAAGACCTTGATGTGCGAGTTGACCACAATGGCATTTTTGATGATTTCGGAGGAGATAAAGTCACTTACTTTTTGGGAAATAAAAATAGGCTGGCCTCCCAGTTTTCGCGCCATTCTTGATTGGCTGTTGAAATAGTGTACCAGTTCGGGCCTTACCAAGGCCTTCCATGCCTCGTCTACGGCCAATATTTTATTTATGGACAGTTTGGCGAGGTCATGCATCTTCTTGTTAAAGATCTCCATTATCATCAGCGCAGTGATGGGAAACAGCAGCTCGTTATCGATCAGTTTGCCCAATTTGAAGTACACCACTTTTTCATCGCTTAGTCTGGTAATCCTATCGTCCTGTTTGTTCAAGAGTTCGCCTCTCGGCCCGCCTGTGTAATACTTTTCCAGCAGGAAGAGGAACACATTGGCATCGAATTTTTCCTTCGGAATTTCTTTGGTTCCAATAAATGCTATTATATGATTCCTGCAATACTCATAGAAAGTGTCAAACCTGAAATTTGTATTACCGCTTTGCCACATTAACTCGTAATAACCCGTAACCAAAAGTTCGATAACGGTATTTGCGACTTCCAAACCTGTGACATCCTTACTGTTACCCGTAATCAATTTGAGAAGCGTTACAAGGTGCAGCAGTTTGCTTTCGGCCAAAGTCTTGCTCCGAGTGCGGTTCTCGACAACATCGTGATTGTCCAGAAGAAAAGGATTGAAGGTAAATGGCCGGTCATCATCATGCTGCAGGATTATGCCACCAAATACCTCGGTAAGTTTATCGTAGGAATTGCCGTCCTCGATGATAACGGCCTCCCCGCCTTGCCTCAGTTCGGAAGCGATGTAATGGTTGACATAATAGGATTTGCCGCCGCCCGACCCGGAGGCGACCAACATCCCCCGATTGAATATCCAACCTTTTTCTTCAGGTATTCGATACAAGCTGGCAGTAAGCGGCCGGCCGGAGATTCTATCCACCGTACGCAGCCCATCAACGGCTTTCGACGAATCTTTATAGCCGCCTTCAAAATAGAGTAGGGAGGAGGCCATATCGCTCGGCATGGGTAGGTATAGCTCGAACGGGATGCCAATAGCATTACCAGGGACACCGGCAAAAAACAGATTCTTCCTATCTATACTGTTCCTCTTTGCATTGATCTTCAATTTTTTAAAGGCGGAAGAAATGGAGTTTTCCATTTGCCCTTGCCTGCTCCGGTCGTCCTCGAACCCGAATACATTGAGATGGTAAAAGACCGTTTCCTTGTGGTTTTCAAGGATATCTTTGGTATAGTCGAATATTTGATCCGCGTATATCGCGTTACTGTCATCTTTCTTTCCGGTACTGAAGCGCTGGAAGCTTTTCGCTTTTTTCCGTAGGCTGGAAAGTGCTTTTTCCTGATCCGGTATGTGGATATATTGATTGATGATATGTTCATGGGGCACCTTGAAACCCAAAGAAAACAGATTGCCGATAGGGAAACGATTATGACGGGTAGTGAACTTTCCATATAGCTCATGGGTGCCTACATGCTCTTTGGTGAACTGATCCAAATTTTCCAGCGTGAAAAATTGCCCCTTCTTACTGCCAATATTTATGGAGTTGTTGGCGAAATCCACATCGGTTAGATTGGCGTTTTCTTCACAAATGCCAAAATATTTGGGGTATAGCCCATCCGGGGAAAACAAATCGTCATAATCCAATAGTTCGGACTTTATCAGACCGCTCGAATTAATCAAATTGTCGACATTCTCCACTTGATTTTCGAACTCCTTCAATATTCCGCTATCGATGAATTCTTCGGGAACGGTATGCGACAAATAGAATTCCCGCCTTTTGCCCAAGAACGAGTTCGCCCGTTTGGAACCATAGGTAATGTAATTTTTGGGAACAACGCTGATATATAGATAATGGCTGCCGACCAAATAAGGGCGGTCCTCAAAATGTTTTTCGTTGGCGCGTTCCAACATATCGCCTCGTAGCCTTTGGGAATTCGGAGTATAATTTTCCTGAAGAAAGAAATCCTGCCGGTGTAGGAGCCTATTCGGGCCCAAGACATTGATGATGTTGGAAAACAGCTCTTGAAGCATTCCATATTCCAGAGCATCCAATGTATATACTTCGGGTAATTCAAGTTTTAGGGGAACGGTCAAACAACCCTTCTCTTTGGATATCAATGCCCTTCTCTCATAACCGTAAATAGGGAACGCGTCCCAAAGTGCTACTTGTTTTTCCATAGCAATAGGTTTTCGTATGTATTGGATATTTTTATGGAATCGGGTTTGGCGGCATCTGCCATTTTTTTGACAAACCCATTGGCGCCGTAGGTTCGTGAGTAGAACAGAAGGACGAGGAATATGATGGCGATTGCGATGACGATCGCTAACATGGCCAATACCATCGGAATAAAAGTGGATAGGACCAGTCCCAGTATAATCGCTGCCAGGCCAAGATAAAGGCAGTACATAATGTACTTTGCCTTGAGGCCTCGATATAGGACATCCTTTTGCAGCCCTTTCCTGATCGGGATAAAATTATTCTCCATGACGTAAGGAAATTTAGATGTTGGCAATTTCCTCGCCAATGGCGATCATGGCAAAAAAGATGGCTATCCCAATAATGGCCTTTCCAAGTTTATCCGCAAGATCCGTCTGTTGGTTACGGATATAGATATAGGCCAAGGCCATAATACCAAGTGCCGTGCCCGCTATAATCTTGATAATATCTATGATTTCACGGGAAAGGCTTTTGGAGTCGTTCTTGAAATCTTGCGCCTCTTGCAGGAGTTGGTCAAACTGGCCGTAGAAACATATGGGAATGCAGACCAGAAGTAGGAATAGGATAATGGGATCAGGTTTCGGAATCCGGCCCATTGTTCTCGGCCGTATCCTCATTGCGGATAACTTTGAGTTTTTCATGCTTTTTGCGAGTTAAGGAATTTGCATCATCTTCCAATGAACCCTCTTTAAAAGCTTCCAGAAGTTCCGAGGTGTTTTCCACTTCGGTCATCTGGTCGAGTACAGCTTCCAAATCAGTTTGTTCATTATCTGACTTATATGCAAATATATTATTTAAATGCAAAAAAGCAATATTTTTTGAATCTTTTTTCTTTGACGTTTTTTTCTTCTTGAACAGCACCCACAGAACATACCCGTAATAGATTAGGGCCAAACCTATCAATATGTACCAGTAGCTGCTCAAAGTTTTCTATTTTTGTTCTATTATGTTTATCAGTTTTCTATACTTTTTATCTATAAAATCTTCCAAAACCTTTCTTATCAAGTCATTGCGATGGGTTTTTATGTCCAATTTATAGGATGCCCCCTGTGCCAATTTTTCATATTTTCCCATGCAGTCCTTACTTAAGGAAAGCACGAAGGATTCCTTTCTATCGCGAAAGTTTTCCGTGCGTAGGAACAATTTAAATTGTCGAACCGGGTACTCGTCGGTCATTGAAGAATTTTTGGATGTCATCCCTTTATGATTCTCAATGACTGCGGTTTCTTTCGTATTCCTAACGGTTTTAGGCTCAAAATGTTGTTTGGACCCACTCGGCGTTTCCTCAATCGAACGCTCACTTTTCAAGGTCTTCAGCACATTCACGGTTTCTTTGTTCTGTTCCGCCATTTTTTGGATCAGACCTAGTGTATTTACTTTTTTTCCTCTTTTCATAGTATTGCGCTATTTTGTTAGTTGGCTTACTTCCTCAAAGAAATGTTTGATATCTTTTTCGCCCCTTTCTTTATGCTCAGGTATGGGGTACAGTGTATTCCGATATCTTTCCTTGTAGATGGTCTTGTCCTTGACTACACTGGTCATCATGGGAATACCCGCCTCTTTAAATTGCTGGCGCAGCACCGCAAACTTGTTTCTTTTGACCAGCTTGTACTTGTTGAAAAAAAGATGGATGCTCTTTAATACACGCTCTTCATTATCAAGGAAATTATTTTTCAACGTGAAATAAAAGTGTGAAGTGCTGTCTATTTCCAGTTCGTCATGGTCAAAGGGCACAAAAACATGTTCCACATACATTAGCCCTTTGACCATCTCTACATTCAAACTGCCAGGAAGGTCGAGAATTATATAATCCACTTGGCCATAGTACTTCAGGATGGCATCCTGTAGATTCTGAACGGTTACTGGTTCAATAGGATAAAGTTCCAAACCTGCCCTTTCTTCGGCATCCAACATTTCCATTTCCCGATTCCGTTTTTTGTAGATGGAGTATTGAGGATTATCGGCATCCAAAAGCACAATTTTTTGCTGCTTTGCATAGAAAAGATTTGAAGCTAGAATAATGTTCAATGTCGTTTTTCCGATACCACCTTTTTCGCCTACCACACTAATAATCTTTGTATCCATAATCCGTTATTTAGTTCTTTCAATAATTAGTTAAATGATGAAATAATCAAGGCATTGTTTAATGACCTAAATCCCTAATTAATTATATAATTATTGAGAAATATATAATTATAATTTGTTAATAACTAGATGTTTATGAAAAATAATTTGGGCTAAAACCATATGAGGCCAAATGAATCTAAATGGATCCACAACGTGGTTTCATTTGGCTTAAGGACGAATCTATTTTTATGATATTTCGATGATTTTCTTGAAATGTATAAAGGTCCAATAATGCAAATAGGACCGATTTTTTAAATAATGATCTTGAAAAAATAGGATGGCTGTATCTAGAGCATTTTTGGGTTCAAACACAGTATGACCGATGGGTAAAATCAAAAGAATGTGTAGCCCTTGTTCCTGTGGAAGCCAAGAAATGCCTATCGGCCTCCTTGGCATCCTCGGAACCGCTCAAAAGCCCATGGGACAAAAAAGTCCCATGCACTTTTTTTGCCCAGGCACGGTATTTAAGTTTGCTGTATCGTTTATTATCATTTGAGATGGTGCATATCATAAAATGAATCCGTTATGGGGGCAATAGGTTGTCTTGACAACCCTACTTAAGATGGTAAAAACAATCGTTCGCTGTTATCCAAGATGTTATAATGTCCATAATTAATTTGATGGTACATTTATACCTTAAATATCCCATTTACTTTCGGTAATAATTTCGTATATTGAAATTCAGAGAATTTCGCAAGTTATGTTTTAAGTATCTTAAAACTACTACTTCTAACGAAGTGAAAAATGCGGTTATACCGTTAAACCAGAGAAATGGCACGTAAAACAGGCAGAAAACCTTTAGGCAATAAAAAGCGGATACATGGCATAGTGCTCCGCTTTAATGATTCGGAACTGCAAATGGTCAAGGAGACCATGGGAACCTACAACCTCGATTTTACCAAAAGGGGAGTAGTGGCCCCTTTTTTAAGGCGGCTGATACTTGATAAACAACAGGCCGAGGACACCAAAAAACTGCCCGGACCTTCGGCAAACCTCATTTATCAAATCAATAGGATCGGCACCAATATAAACCAGCTTACAGCAACTGCACATGCCAAAAATTTGAGAAGCCCATCCGCAAAGTTGGATGCTGAAATCGAAAAAACGAATACCTTATTGATGCAAATTTTGGAACTGTTAAGTGAAAAATTACCATAAATGATCGGTCGTATTCTATATCGCGAGACCGTACATGGGGTATTGAACTATGTTTTTGGAAAGAACGGAAGTACCATTTTGGGCTTTCAGAACACGATATCGGAATTTGGCACCACCCCTAAATTTTTCGCGAATACATTACATTTTCAGGGCCAACGCCATGATTCGGCCAGTCGATATGCCCATATTACCCTCAACCTGCCCCATGGGGAGCATCTTGACGACAAAACGTTCTATAAGGTTGCCAAGGATTATATGGATGAAATGGGATACGGGGAACAGCCCTACGTCGTGGTACGCCATAGCGATACCATCCATGAGCATGTACACCTTGTATCTACCACCGTGAACGAATCCGGTACGCTCATCAATTTGCGCAACGATTACCATAGAAATGTAGCCACCCAAAGGTTTTTGGAGAAAAAATACGGTCTCTCTCCTTCGCCGGGCACAAAGGTTCAAAGGGACCTTCCGAAGTACCGTTTGCCCGAACTACAGCTTTCTGTCGATGAAAATAACGGGACTAAATTCTATATGCAGGATGTAATCAACGGCCTGTTGCAGAAATATAAAGTTCGGGGTTTTGAAGAGCTGGCGCGATTGGCAAAACCTTACCATATCGTCGTAAGGACGATGACCCATGCCAGCGGAAGGGTAGGGGTGGCCTACGGCATCGACAACCAAAAACAATACAATACCCAGTTCATAAACGGCTATGTCGTCCATCCTGAACTGAGTGGGCCAAAACTAAGGACCATCTTTGAAAAATACAGCAAATCAAAGCTTTTACCCATGCACAAAAAACGTTTGGAAAAGCAACTGCTGACCACATTTAAACTCTTCAATAATATTAAGACCGAGGATTTGCCCGATGTCCTGAAATCTTATCAGAACATCGATTGTCAGCTACTATATGGAAGGAATAGGCAATTGGCGGACTTTATTATATATGATAAGTCGGGATATACTTTTAAGGCATCCGAGATAAGCCTGCAACACGATTGGCCCAATAATTCCCGATTGAGTGGAGACCAGTCCTCCGAGACCCACATTGATATTGGGAGTAATCAGTTTAGCCTTGAAATCAAAAAACTGATAAAGAACGCTTTCTACAAATCGTATCTGGGCACAAATAAAAGCAAGGAGCTATTGTCGGAATTTGTTGTAAACAGAAATCTTAAGGACTTGCTGCCACTTATAGCACGTACTGAGCACTATTCTTTTTTGAACCACTATCTAGGTGCAAATAACGGAAAAATGTTGCCCAAGACCCTTAAAAATAGGTTTGATGACATTCGAGCCGAATTCGCGAAGACCGAATCGAAAAGGGAAATCAAAAAACTGGAAATAAGGACGGGGTTGATTAAAAAGGTGCTGGAAAAATCGGTTTTTGACATAACCAACGATACGAACATCGCATTTTATCTACTACGGGGGTTAGGTCTAAAATATCATCACGGCAACGTTACCTTTTTGAATTCTGGCACACATTCCATTCCCCTTACATTGCAAGGAATAATTCCCTCCAATTCCGATGAAGCCTATATTTCCACCGGGTCCATCAACCAAAATGAAAAGGTGTTGGAAATGCTAACAGCGGACGATAGCACAAAAGCCATGGATTTAAATCCAACATCATTTTTCCTGCCGATATTGATGCCGGAATTATATGGGAGCATGACCAAAACGTTTCGAACGGGTTACGAGAAAAAGAGTTTAAAGGCCTTTCATAAGGCAATGGAAGGATTCAATATCCTATTTGAAAAATCCCCAACCGATTATATAAGGCTTTTCAATGCCAGAGGTTTCTTTTTTGAAGCACGGGGAGATAAAATCCATGTAGCATCCATCTATTCCAAATATCCGGTCAGTGTTCCATTACGTAAAAACACTAATGAATATCTCAGTTCCCTGAAAAATTTGGATGATGTACTGAAAGAACAACGCACGGCCATGGATAGTATAAAAAAGCAGGGACGAGGGCAGCTTAAAAACCTATGGGTCTCTTATTTAATGGAAAAGCAGTGGTACGGAAAGGTTGCCTACATAATGGTCTATGAAGGTATTCAACCCAATTTACATCCTGAAACGATGGAGTACCATATGGAAAACGGCTTACGGGAAAAATTGATCGAGATGTCAAACCGAAAAGTTAGTGCCGAACAGGCCTCATTGCTACGAAAAAGTGTTTATGCATTCAGTTCACTTCTAGGTGGCGATTATAAAGAAGAAGACGTCTTTAACGGGTTTAAGGACGAGTTTACTGACTACTCGAAATATAAATCTTTATTTATCTAGGAAAAGACACCTTATCGGGATTTGGTTTTGGCGAAACACTTTTTCAGACAACAGGCTGGTACCTATAAGTACCACCATCCACCAAAGCTACGACCCGCGACGTGGTCGACTCGGTAATCTGCGAAACACTGTCGGCATAGAATAGTCTTACGATAACTTTTGGGTTGTTGAAATAGGGTGGTTCCCCTCTCAAGGGCTGCCCTTCGTCAATTCCGGCTATGAACATGACCTGGCCTATGGATTGCCATGATTTCGCCTTGATGGGGTAGTGACCTCATAGCTACGAAAAGTATCAATTCAGCTCATAAGCCCCATAAATACAAGGGTTGGTAATTTAGCATAATCCTTAAATTGTCAAAAAGTCAAAAATGGAAGACAATTTAAGCACAAACTGGTTTATAAGTTACGACGAAGCAGAACTACTTAAAAACAAGAGATACCCACATAAACTGGCATTTGCACTGCAGTTAAAGAATTATTCGGAAACCGGTGCCTTCATATCGAAAGAAAAGGACATAAGATCTGATTTGATCGATCATCTCTGTACCCAATTACATACGAATCCATCGATTTTGAAAGATTATAATTGGATGTCAAGTACGGCCAAAAGGCACCGTTCAGAGATTCTGATGTTCTTAAAAATTGGACGTCCAGGCGCAGTCGACCAACAAGAATTGAGATTTTTGATGTGCGACCAATTGTTCCCGACAGGCATCCAAAAGGAAGAGGCGAACGATCTTGCCAAAAAATGGTATTTCGAGAAAAGGTTAAAGTGTCCTCCGGAAAATGCCCTTTACAGAGAAATAGCGTCTGCCTTTGCCGACTTTGAAAATAAGCTGTTCACCCATGTTGCCTCACTTTTGGGAAGAGGAACGACTGAACTGTTCGACCGCTGCCTTAGAAGTGAACCACATGAAAATGGTTCGTTCACCTGGATTCGTTCCGACCCTGGCCGTACCAGTCTAGCTACCATTCTCAGCGAACTGGACAAATTGTCGTTTATCGAGGACTGCGGATTGCCCGCAAAAGAAATCGGCGGGATACATCCCAAGATTCGGGAAAGGCTTTACAAAAGGATAGCCTCCGAGTCGGCCTGGGAAATAAGGCGGCACCCACCATACATAAGGGATACCTTGATGTGCATCTTTCTTTATGTCAGAAGGCAGAAAATCATCGATGACCTTGTGGACCTGTTCATCCTCCTAGTGGGAAAGCTATCAAAGAAGGCGAAAAAGAAAGTGGAGACCGTATTGGTAAAGGAAATGAAACGGGTCTATGGCAAGACGACACTTTTGGCACGAATTGCTAAGGCATCATTGAAAGACCCTAAAGGCACCATCACCAAAGTAATATTTCCAATTGCCAGCAAAGCGAAACTCTCCGATATCGTCAAAGAGCACAAATATTCCGGAAAGGGTTTTAAAAATGAGATACACAACTTGGTGCGTTCCAGTTATTCCTCCCACTATCGGAGAATGGTGCCACAGATATTGGGCAGTCTGACCTTTAGGTCAAATAATGATTCACACGCGCCCATCTTGGATGCCATCGACTGGCTCATGGAGAACCCAGTACACAACTCAAAGTTTTCTCTTGCCGATGGTTCGGTTCCCACATCGGATATTATCAGGCCCAGTTTTATAAAACTTATCAAAGGGATGGGCAAAGGTGATATGGACCGAGTGGATTATGAAATAGCCGTCCTCGAAGCTTTGAGAAAACGACTTCGGTGCAAGGAGATATGGGTGGAAGGGGCGGATAAATACCGTAATCCCGATGAGGACGTTCCCATGGATTTCAATATTAACAGGAAATTCTACTATGACCGGTTGGGCGTTGAGAACGACCCGGCAGAGTTTACTAGCGGACTGAAGGAAGAAATGGAGACCGCATTGAGAATGTTGAACGAGAACCTGCCATCCAACAAATATGTAAGGTTAAGGCAGTCGGGAGTTAAGAATATCGTACTCTCTCCCTCGGATCCTCTCATGGATCCACCTAATATAAGTGCGCTCAAGGGAGAGGTCCAATCCAAATGGCCAATGACCTCCCTTTTGGATATACTTCGCGAGGCGGACAGTTGGTCCAGCTTTACAAAATCGTTCAAAAGTGTGAGGACTTCGGAACGGTTGTCGCCCGAACAGCTCAGGAAAAGGTTGCTTTTGGTGCTCTACGGCCTTGGAACCAATATGGGGCTCAATCGTCTGGCATCGGGCAACCAAGTCAGTTACAAGGAGCTCCGCCATGTCAAGAACGCCTATATCCATAAGGATTCCCTGCGTAGGGCGATCAGGGAAGTCGCCAATGGGACATTCTTGGTCAAGGACACCAAACTTTGGGGCGAGGCCACCACCTCATGTGCCTCGGATTCAAAGAAGTTTGGTTCTTGGGACCAGAACCTGATGACGGAATGGCACATAAGGTACGGGGGAAAAGGTGTAATGATCTATTGGCATGTCGACACCCGCTCAACCTGTATCTATTCCCAACTGAAGAAATGCTCCTCCTCTGAGGTGGCAAATATGATAGAGGGGGTGCTCAAGCACTGTACCGATATGAAGGTTGAAAAACAGTTTGTGGACACCCATGGCCAGAGCGAGGTCGCCTTTGCCTTTTGCAGGCTATTGGGGTTTGAGCTGATGCCAAGGTTGAAGAGCATCGCCTCACAGAAACTTTACCTTCCGGATATTTCCCTAAAGAAAGAGCTCAAAAACCTTTTGCCCATACTAAATAGGGGCATTAAATGGGAAATCATAGAAAGGCAATATGATGAAATGGTAAAATACACCGCCGCCCTGGAACAGGGAACGGCCGACCCCGAATCGATTTTGAAAAGGTTCACTAGGGGAAACGAAAGCCATCCGATCTACAGGGCCCTTCAGGAATTGGGGAAGGCCGTGAAAACGATATTCCTTTGCCGTTACTTGGCCGATGAAAATGTTCGGAGGGAAATACACGGGGGCCTGAACGTGATAGAGAATTGGAACTCTGCGAACGGTTTCATCTTTTTCGGAAAAAGTGGAGAGGTTTCATCGAACCGTTTGGAAGAGCAGGAACTGTCGGTACTGGCATTACATCTGCTCCAGAACTGCCTGGTCTATGTCAATACACTTATGATACAACGTGTGGTGGCCGAAAACGGATGGATGGAAAGATTTGACAAGGAAGATTATCGTGCATTGAGCCCATTGATACATGCCCATGTGAACCCCTATGGAAAGTTTGAGTTGGATATGGACAAAAACCTTGGACTTGCTGTATAGGTCGATTATCTCTGTGCCAAAAAAGGTTCGTTTTATGACACTACAACGACCCGGCTAAGAAACGTAGGGGAGTTTGAAATACTGCCCTTTCAGTTTAGCACTTAGCCAAGCCAAATATTTTTATAATTATCTTTCTTTTTTCATTATCAAAATTTTGGTTTGGCGGACTTGATTAAAAACTCCAAACTTTCAATTTACCATCGAAACCCCTATGTTTTTTTAGCCATTGTTACCCACCGTTTTCATTGCTTTTCAGCGTTGGCAAAGGCATACTCTTTGACAAGTTTTGGTTCGTGCGGTTGGCTTTTGAGCGACTTGGCAATGTGTATGACTTTTAGGATTAGCATTATTTCTTGTTCCAGTCGTATTTTGTTTCACCACAACCTCCACATCTTATTTTCTTTGCAACAGTGTCATAATTCTTTAGTGATACCATTGGTCTTTTACAGTCCGATTGTTCGCAAATGAATATTTTTTCCAATTCAAGGATGTCAGCCCAGAATGCTTTTAAATCCCCAATTTTAGGATTAAATGGATTGTCATGTGAAGAAATGTTTCCCAATATTGCCGAACTTTCTATGCGGTCAATGACTGGAAATTTTGCTTTTAATTCTGTACTACACTTTTTGATTTCTGATTTAATCCCCATAATCAATTCGTAAGGCATTCTATGCTCGTTCGAATCATTATACTGAAAACTTAATTTAGCTTCAATATTTAGGGCAATTTCCTTCAATGAGTGTTCAAGGTATCTGCGAATAGGATTCCCTAAATTCTCTATTTTACTGTCGGCTAGATTTGTTTCTATTCTTTCTCTTAAATCTCTTGGCTCTTCGTCAAGATATGTTCCTTTATCTTCTGTCCATTTAATCTCGTTAATTAGCCAGCCTTTCTTTTTTGCTAGTGGACTTACAAAATTTGTAAACCAATCGGCTTCATGAGTAAGTAAAATGATTTGATATTTTGAGAATTTTTCAAAAATCAATTCTGCAAAGCGTTTTCGGTGGTTAGAATCAAAACTTGAAATAACATCATCAAGTAGGATAAATTCGTTCTTATCGTTAAAGGCATTTACAGAAGCCAAAAAGAATGATAATCCAAAACAGTTCAAATGAGATTCACTAAAGTACTTTTGTGGCGGTGAAACCCAATTACCGTTGTACTTGTACTCAATTGTAATTCCGTTTAGTTCATCCTCATCACCAATAGTTACAATTTTAATCTCCTGAAAAGGCTCATCAGGATTCATGTATTGATAATATTCGTTGATTTTGCCTGAGAAATTGGTGATGAAATTTTCAAGTCCTTCTTTTTGAACTTTTACAAATTCATTATAGATTATTTCTAAGGACTTACGCTGTTTCTCCAGTTTTGCCTTTTGCTTTTCAAACAGTTTTATTTTTAGAAACGCGTCTTTAGAGGCAGAAATATTTGAATACAGAACTGCGGAATTGTCTTTCTTAAAAATTTCCTGTATTTGCTTAATTCTTGAAGCTATTGCCTTTTGAAACTCAAAATCTGAGGTTAAAAGTTTAAGTGTTTCCGCTTTTGGAATTTTATTACCTGAGGTTACTCGCTCAACACTTGCCTTTTGATATTCAGTGATTTTTTCTTTTAAATCCGTGAAGCCTTTCTTAATGAGTTTACTTTCCTCAATTTCAACAAGGGGATCTAAAAGAACGGTTTCCAACCTCTTAATTCGTTCAATGGTTATTGAATTAACTAATTGTTTTGCCTTATCAAATGATGCTTTTTTCTTAGAAGATTCTTCAATCTCTTTTAATCTAATGGCAATTTCTGCACGAAGTTCTTCAATGCTTTTGGGTTGCAAACAAAGAGGGCAGTTATCCGTCTTATGATACTTTTTAGCTAAAACGGTATCACCTGTTTTTAATAATTCACCTAAAAAAGTTTGCATGATGCTTTCAACATCATTTGCAATAAGTTCAAATTCATCAAAATATTTCGTGTATTCGGAATCAATAAATTCTACCTCTGATTTGAGTGTGTCCAATGCCGTGTTTGCTTTTTCTAAAAAAGCCAATTCCTTATTGAGTTTATTATTTGTTGCGTTTTTTAGGTGTGCTAGAACTTTATCAATATCCTCAAATTTCTTAACCTCAATGCCTGTTTTTAAGGGTTTGATTTTTTCGTTTATCTTTTCAAATAAATTTTCTTCTTGGCTAATAGCAGCACCTAATTTTTCAATAAGAGTTCCTTTTTGAATATTCGTTTGAGCTTCAAAATTTTGGTTCTTGATTTCGGTTTTTATCGAATTGTAGCTTTTTTTGAGAACCTCCTTCTTTTTAGTTACTTCCGAAAAACCAATAATGTCCGATAAGTACTTTAGTTTATCACTTTTTGTGTTGTCAATAAAATCGGTCAGATATTGATAACGCAACAGGAGGTTTTCTTCCTTTGAAAGCTCCAAATATTTTTTAAAATCATCAGAAGAATTAGAAAAATCCGTAGTTAGATTATCTCTTTTATAGAAAAGGGTTTTGGAACAATCAATATCAGTTTCTTTAACGAATGACACTTTAACTTCAGAAACATCATCTTTACCGAGTCCAGAGTTTCTTAAAGCATCTTTTAGGTCTATTTCACTATTACTGGATAAATGCGATACACGATTTGTGTAAAACCACTCAAGTGCATCTGAAATACTACTTTTTCCTGTTCCGTTATCACCATAGAGAACAATTGATTTGCCTTTTAATGGCAATTCCAAACTGTCTTTTGCCCCTCTAATACCTTTGATGGTAATACTATTTATTTTAGTCTTTATCGCCATCTCGTAGTTGTTGAAGTTCATTTTTAACATTGGTATCAGTCAACTTATCTTCTTGATAAAGTCTTTCCAACATTTTAGCAATGTCCGTATCAACATTTTCAATTTTCTCAATTCCATTGAAAAAATCGTCCAATATTTCTTTTCCAGATTTTACATTTTCTGCCATACTGTATTATTTAAAGTATTTCCAATCAATTTTAAAACTGGAAGTGAGTGTTTTATTTTGAATTTCAAAACCTGATTTATTATTACAAATAGGGTAAACTCCATATTGTTCCACAAAATCCAAAATGAAGTAGCTTTCCAAATCTTCGATACGGAATTGCCAAATATTTTTGAGCATTTCAAAATTGATATAGGTAAATAGTAAAGGTTCTACTTTTCTGTAATTGGTTAACCCCAGGTTTTTCGATTTACAATCAAAATGTCCCAATAAGCGTCTGCCAATGCTATTAGTTTTCTTCTCGCTCATACCTATATAAAGTAGTTTTGATTTATCAAAAGGGTATTGAATATCAATGGTCTGGCTAAAAATGAAGTACAGACCTGCAATGCCATTTAATGGCTGAATATTACTCGGCTCAAATGACAATGGGCGGTCAAAATATATGGTTACTTCATTACTCATTCCTAAAAAGCATTAAACTTATCGCCCATAGCGTGTTTCAGGTTCCATTTTTTGGTAGTGTCCAAAGCACGTTCAAGCACGATCAATTTTTGGTCGGTATGTGTTTTGAAATGTTCTACCGTTTCATCTGAAATGGTTACGTCCAAACAAATCAGGGTTTCTTTGTCACCGTCAGAAGCTAGTAAAATCTCATTCTTTTTAAATTCTTCTTGTTTGGTTAACGAGTAATTGAGTTTGAAGCCATTTTTGATTAAAATTTCGGTTATCAATTCATCCCTGTTGAAAGCTGTAACCAATTGAGCTTCTTTGTCTCGAATATATTTTTTGAGTGCCTCAATATTTTCTTCTTCCGTTTTTTCAGGATCGGGAGCGTATTCTACTCTAGGGAAATTTGATTTTTTGAGTTTGAAAACTTTAAAACCAAGACCATTTAATTGGTCTTGGTCATTTTCCTTTTTACTGAACAAATCAGGTTGAGCCTCTTTTTTTTCTTTGATAATTTTTTCAACTACACGTTTATTCCGTTCTATGGTGATGTCGCTTATTTTTTTGAATCCGTTTTTAAATGCGATACTTGATTCTGGACATTTTTCTGGTAGCTGAATAGCTATAAACTTAATGTCTTTGTCAGTGTTATTATTCAATTCGAAAACCGATTGTCCCGTAGTGCCTGAGCCTGCAAAAAAATCTAAAACAGTGTCACCTTTCTCAACGGTTAGTTCAATACATCTTTTAACTAATTCAACAGGTTTCGGGAAATCAAACTCACCATCAAACCCTAAGTTTTTAACTTCTACTGTTCCTGTTTCGGTAAGAAATGCATTATCATCCCATATAGACTTTGGTTTGTAAGTTGTTTTTCTATATTTTTCGTACACACCAAAACTGCCATCTCCCTTTTCCTTACCAACAACATTGCTTAGCAAAGTGTTAGTGTTTACATTGTCTTCAAATTTTGTTGTCCCCCAACGCCAGCAAGATTCAATGCCTTTTGAGTTAAATGGTTCAATTTTAACATTGTATTCATCTGTCTTTTTTAACGAAATTGGGAAGAAACCATCTTTATCAGCTAATTTGGTATTTGCATAAATAGGATAGAATAAATTTGGACGATTATGTTTACCAAATTTGGGATTTCGATTTCTTAATTCACGAATATTGAAATTTCCGATATCGTCTTTAAGATTCAAATCTGAGTTTGCTGCATCTTTTTCAAGTTCAATTAAATCACCATCAATCGACTTTGTGTAAATAAGGATATATTCATGTGTCTTTGCTATCTGGTTGTATGTTTGTCCCCTGCTGTTAGCACGAACAATTATTTGAGAGTAGAAATTATCCTCACCAAAAACTTCATCGCATAATTTTCTTAGATGGTGTATTTCATTGTCATCTAATGATATAAAAATGACTCCATCTTCCCGTAACAACTGTCTCGCAACAAGCAATCTGCTATACATCATATCCAGCCAGTTACTGTGAAAACGACCTTCAGTTTCAATGTTGGTGTCAATCTTGAGACCATTCTCTATCATTTCTGCATCCTCCCAGTATTCTTTTCTATCTTGATTGAACTTATCGGAATAAACAAAGTCATTTCCTGTGTTGTAAGGAGGGTCAATGTAAATGCACTTTACTTGCTCACGGTAGCTGTTACTTAGTAATTTTAGTACCGCCAAATTCTCACCTTCAATAATCAGATTTTCACTTTCGGCAGGGTTTACGCTTCTTTTTTCATCATAAACCAAAGTAGCATCAGTAGGGGTGAAAGCTTCTCTTTTCGCATTGCTTTTGCCAAACCATCTAAACTCGTAACGTTCAGTTTCATTTACGTTTTTCGGGTCAACCACTTTTTTAAGTTCGTTGATGTTTAGCTGTCCATCATTGGTAAAGAGGTCAGGCATTAATTGCTTTAGCTGTTCCAAACGTTCATTGTTCCAATCGTGTGACTGTACCTTTTCCATTGGGTTATCTGTGGTTTCTTTTTCCTTATTCATTATGCTTTTTCAATTAATGCGTTAATATCTTTTTGAGCTTCTGTTTTAAAATACTGATAGTCTTTTACAGGAGCTTTGTACTGTACTTCTACACCAAGCGTGGCAAAATGCTTTACAGCACATTTTATTTTATAAATCTCACTTTCTTTGAGAGCCTTTTTGTTGTTGATGTCGTTTGTTCCTTTGGTTTCAATCACAAAATAAAACTCGCTTTCTTTTCCGTTTCTCAGGCTTTTCCGCTTCATCACAATTCCGAAATCGGGTTCGTATTCGCCAATAGGTGTTTGAATTTTGTAGTAAGACGGAAGTTTAAGAAAACAAACCACTTCATCATCTAAATCGGTGGCTTTGGCAAAGGATTTTTCTACGTCACTATCCACCAACATTTTATCGAAAATGCCTCTTTTTGGAGTGGGTTCATATCCTTTTTCATCGATATTTTTAACGTAATCATCAAATTCAAAGGGGAAGGTTTCATCTGTCAAATGATAATCCAAACCTCTAAGCATTTCTTCCAACTCAATGTTTTTGATTAGGGAAGATGCCTGATGAATGTATTGCGGTGGATTTTTAGCAAAATGGGAATGATTGGTAATTCCGTCAATAATTCTAAAAAGAGTAGTGTAACTCAAACCTGTGTTTTCACTTAATTCTTCTACCAAATCCAAAGCCGAGAAGTAGGCTTTCAGTTTGTAACTTTCTTTGCCTCCAAATTCATCTTCAATGCCATCTTCCGTTATGGTTCCGATCGAACGGCTGCTTACTTCTGCTTCATAGTCTGCAATGTCAATGTTGTTTAAAGCTTCCTTGCTTCTTTCAATCAAAGCTTCTTCGTCAAAACTTACGGTATAGTTTGTTTTCTTGGCTAATGCAGTCCAAAAACGCTTGAATGCTTTATTCAGTTCGTCATTCGGATTTCGTTTAAAATGAACTTCATTTTGTGGTTTTCCTTTGTGTGTGTGGGTCATTCCTGCACCCGCTTTGGAAGTTCCGTAAACTTCTTTTATCTCTTCCTGGTACTGCGTTACAAAGGTTTCGTAGGTTTCATTTGGAATAACGGTCAATTGATTAATACGCTCATCATCTGCGACATTCAGTTTATCGTAAACTCGGTGTCCTTCACTGTTGACACAAATTCGCAAACCTCTACCTATTTCCTGTCTCTTTTTAATTTCGGAGTAGGAGTTACTAAGTGTAGCAATATTGAAAATATTTGGATTGTCCCAACCAACACCCAAAGCGGAATGCGAGAAGATAAACTCAATTCTATTGGCAACTGAATCACCATAAGACAACAATTCTTTCTTATCTCTCAGAATTGCATCAAATACTTCTGAGTTTTTTCGCATGGAGTTTTCATTGTCGGTAAATTCGCCTTTTCCTGTTTGAGCAAAATAAAATCCTTGGATTGCATCAATATGCTCTGCGGTGGGTTCTTTACCGTCATGAAATTCGGGGTATAGTGTTTTGTATTTTTCGATAAATAGATTTTTGATTGTGGGATCTTCACTCACATAGTTGGAAACTCTATCAATAAAAATCAGTGAAAGGCATTTTATGCCTTGTTCCTTTAATTTTTGTTTTTTGGTAAAATGACGTAGAATGAGCCATTCCAATTGCAAAGCCCAAACGCTTTGAATGTTTCCAGATGTTTGTTTTTCAAGAATTTCGGTTCCATTGGTAAAAGAAACAGACCATTTTCCAGTTCTCAAACTTTTATTGATGCGTTCAATTTTGTATTTGAGGTAGCTTGGGTTATTGGTAACTTCTCCAAGGTTATCGCCATCTTTCAACCATTTTGTGTCTTTGAATTCTATTTTCCCACTTGCTAATTGATGCCACGCTTTAATTTTAGCTTGTATTGGATTTTTTCCGTTTTTGGTTTCAGAAAGTTCCAGTTTCAAAGTGGCTTCATCATTTTTTTCTGTAACTGTTAATACTTCTATCTTTTTTACCAATCCTTCTTTATAGCTGTCATAAGGTGTTAAACGATAGACTTTATTGACTGAAACTTTATGTGTGGCGGAATATCTTAGTTTAAAAAGTGGATTGAGTTTTTTAATCCTTTCTACGGAATTCTCTGTGTCCATTCCTTCCTGTGGTTCATCCATAATGATGATTGGATTTGTTTTTCCAATAGCATCAATAAAAGGAATGTTGGAGAATAGGTCTTCTCGTTGTGCACGATTCAAAATTCTATCGTCAGAAGCGAATGATGCCAACGTCATCACCATTATCTGAGGGTGTTGCTCCTCAATAAAATTGGTTACTTTATTCAGCTTTTTACTGTCGTATTCAAAGGATTTGGGAGTAAAACCATAAATTTCTTCCAACTGTTTTTCAAAGGTTGAAATGGCACTTAGCACCCCTTGTCTAATGGCTACAGAGGGAACAAGAATAATGAACTTGGTAAAACCATAGTGCTTGAACAATTCGTAAACGGTTTTAATGTAAACAAGTGTTTTACCTGTTCCAGTCTCCATTTCGATAGTTAACTCCTGTAATTCGCTGAGTTTAGCGGTTTCTTCATCAATGCCATTTTCGATTATTACAGATTTGATGTTTTCCGCTAATTGTTCTTTTGAAAGTGAGCAAACATTTGAGCGAATACCTTCAAAGCAAGCATTGTCAAACGTGTTTTTGTTGTTGCCATCAAAAACATTAACCACAGATTTGATGGCTATTTGCTGGTACTCTAATTCTTCTAATTTTATTTCCATCAATCTCAGCTATTGTTTTTGTTATTGTATTTCATTTTTTGTTCAGCCGCTTTAAGTGCTTTGCTTCCCAATTCTTCATCTTTTATTTCGTAAAGAATTTTTTCACTCAGGAATTGAACAATCAAATCTTCTTCGTCTAATTCGAGAATTTCAGCAAGTTTTATGATTTGCTCTTTACTTGCTTTTCTTTCACTTCTTTCAATCTTGCTAAGTATTGCAGTGTCTATGTCAAGCATAGCGGCTACTTGCCTAAGCAACAATCCTTTTTTTTCTCTTTCTTCGCGAAGTATTTCTCCTGTTGTCTTGCTTTCTTTCATTTGTGAAATATCACTTGATTATTTTATTTTGACAATAAGTGTCAAATATAATTAGTCTTTTTGGTAATTCCTTGAAATTGTTCTCCGAACTTATTAACAGTCTGGGAGCGGTGGGAAAATTTATACTCTTTTGGTTTTTTGTGGAGGGCTTGTGAGTTGGCAAAAACCAAATGTGTATAAATGTGCGGTGGGCTTTTTCCTAATGGTGGGTAACGGTCTCGTATAACCGTCAGTTACGGGTTAATATGCGTTAATTTTCGGTTTAGCACTGGCTTTAGCAATTCCGAGTGGATTCGCTTGAGCCTGCCCTGAGCTTGTCGAAGGGTAGTCGAATCCGCCGTAATTGCGGTTATACAATGTTGGCAAACGTTATTCTTTAACATATTTTCCATTCTTATAATTATACGTTTCCAATAAATTTCCGTCAATGTCATATACTTTCATTGTTCCATTTCCATTTTTGAATGTCCCTTTATCCAGTTCATTTCCCTGACCATCATAGCAAGAAATTATTTTTACTAATCTTTCATTGTCCCATTCACGTTCAGTATAAATTGAGCCATTAGTATGATACCATTTCCAAATTCCGTTTCTTTTTCCGTCAATTAAGGTTCCAATTCCCTCTCTCTTTCCGTTTGGATGATAAAAATTCCATTCGCCAGTTTGTTTTCCGTTGTTGAATTTTCCAATTTGTCTCAATTGTCCGTTTTCGTGAAATATTTTCCATTCGCCAGTTTCTTTTCCATTCAAATATTTCCCGATTTGGAATATTTCTCCACATTCATAATATTGTTTCCACATTCCGGTTTTTAAATCATTTGCAACCTTTCCTTTAGCTTTCAAAGTACCACTTTCGTAAAACTCTTTTTTTGTTCCACAGGATAAGGTTAGAAGTGTAATAAATATTATAATTTTCTTATTCATTAATTTTCTCTTAATAGCTTTGGTCATAATGTTTGCCAACGGTCTCGTATAACCGTCAGTTACGGGTTAATATGCGTTAATTTTCGGTTTAGCACTGGCTTTAGCAATTCCGAGTGGATTCGCTTGAGCCTGCCCTGAGCTTGTCGAAGGGTAGTCGAATCCGCCGTAATTGCGGTTATACAATGTTGGCAAACGTTATTCTTTAACATATTTTCCATTCTTATAATTATACGTTTCCAATAAATTTCCGTCAATGTCATATACTTTCATTGTTCCATTTCCATTTTTGAATGTCCCTTTATCCAGTTCATTTCCCTGACCATCATAGCAAGAAATTATTTTTACTAATCTTTCATTGTCCCATTCACGTTCAGTATAAATTGAGCCATTAGTATGATACCATTTCCAAATTCCGTTTCTTTTTCCGTCAATTAAGGTTCCAATTCCCTCTCTCTTTCCGTTTGGATGATAAAAATTCCATTCGCCAGTTTGTTTTCCGTTGTTGAATTTTCCAATTTGTCTCAATTGTCCGTTTTCGTGAAATATTTTCCATTCGCCAGTTTCTTTTCCATTCAAATATTTCCCGATTTGGAATATTTCTCCACATTCATAATATTGTTTCCACATTCCGGTTTTTAAATCATTTGCAACCTTTCCTTTAGCTTTCAAAGTACCACTTTCGTAAAACTCTTTTTTTGTTCCACAGGATAAGGTTAGAAGTGTAATAAATATTATAATTTTCTTATTCATTAATTTTCTCTTAATAGCTTTGGTCATAATGTTTGCCAACGGTCTTGTGTATGAAACGTAGCGTGTAAAAAGACGCTAACTTTTCGGATTAACACAGAGCCGAATTTTTATATTTTGTTTTATCTTATTAATTTTAAAAGCCAAATTTAAAAATTTGGCGGTCTTTGCAAATAAGCAATATCCTCTCGGAAAGCCTATAATAGCTATGTTTTATACACGTTGTTGTAAAACGTTTTTTTATTCAAATTAAAATCGGTAGCCGATACTCAATGCACGACGATTAACAACATTATGGTCTGTTTTGTCAGAATTAAATAAATTTGCTCCCATACCAACTAAAATTTCAAAAGCAATTCCGCTTTTAGTTACCCATTTGCTCCCAATACTTAAACCAAGCGACAAATCAAGCACATCAGGACCTTCATTTAAAGTGATATTTCCATCCATATCAGTTAATTGTTTTCCATCGGTTGAACCAAAAGTTCCAAATCCCTCAACAAAAAAGCCAGAAGCATATCTTTTACCAAAGTATCTCCTATAAAAAGATGAAATAAGAAAATTTGTATCCTCATCATTTATTGTGTTCCCATCATTTTTTTTGCTGAAAACATACAATCCGGTAATTCCAATTGAAGATTTTTTATTTAAATTTCTTTCGTAAGTTGTTTCAAAAGCCCCTAACGCTGTAAAATAAGCATTAAGTTTTATTTCATTTTTCTTCTCGTTAAAATTTCTAATAGTATCTTTTTGATTTTGTGCCTTAATGGTAAAAAAGGCAAATAAAGTTGCTATTATTAAAAATCTTCTTTTCATAAAAATGGTGAGTTAAAGTTCCTAAAATTTTATACCCAATTGTAAATCCAGAGGAAATCCAATAGTTAAATTTCCCGTAGTATTATGCTTAAATTCATATTCAGTTCCAATCGTTAGATAAGAGTTTGAAGGTTTCTCAATATTGAAACTTTCTGGAAAATTAGAATATATAACTGTTCTTGATTGTACACCAAAAAAAGTTGACCATTTATTTGAGAGGTCTTGTTTTAGTAAAATCGGAACTTCTAAAGTAATAAAATCCAAATTCTTTCTAATAGCGATGCCATTTTGAAGTGTTAAGTTATCTGAAATCGAGATATTCCGAAAAAGTCCAACTTTGTAGAGATTATCTTTAATTTCAAATTGCGATTCCTCTTGAGCCGAAGCAATGGACGAGAAAAATAATAGAAATAATATTAAGTTTTTCATAATGTGAATTTGTTTCGGATTGTTTTTTCAAAATGTTTTACAACTACTGGATATCCGGAAAGTTCCGCATAACCATATTGATGTTGGATAAAAATAGTACTTTTTCACTATAAATCGATATCTTCATATTATTATGTCATTGCCTGATTTTGTGAAAATATTGGAGGTTAAGCGGTATAGCAGGAACACTATAGAGAGTTACTCTTCCATCGTAAAGATGGCGACTCAATTTTTTGAAAAGCCACTGAACAAGATTGATGAAACCGAACTTCACAGGTACTTCTATCATATGGTACACACCAAGAAAGTATCCTATTCCTACCAGAAACAGGTAGCGATGGCCTTGAAGCTGTATTACAGAGAAATTTTCGGTCAGAACATTAACTTGGAATATCTATTTCCGAGTAGAAAGCCAAATAAGCTCCCCGTAGTCATCGCAAGAAAGGAAGTTCTTAAAATCATTGAAAAAGCCAACAACATCAAGCATAAGAGCATGATAGCCGTGGTCTACAGTGCAGGCTTAAGGGTAGGCGAGTTGATTGCACTTGAAATCAAGGATATAGATTCATCCAGAATGGTGATACATATTAAATCAGGAAAGGGCAACAAGGACAGGATAGTACCCTTATCTGAAAAAACCTTGTCAATGCTTCGTGAGTACTATAAAGAATATACGCCCAAACGATACCTATTTGAAGGCCAAAAGGGAGACAGGTATTCTTCGTCAAGTTTCAACAAGCTTCTCCAGGCTGCTGCCAAAAGGGCGAGAATAAATAAAAACATCACCGCGCATACCTTGAGGCACAGTTACGCAACGCACCTATTGGAAAATGGTACCGATATTAGAATCATCCAAAAACTTTTAGGGCACAATTCCATTAAGACGACCATGATTTATACCCAAGTTACTGAACCTACTTTGTTGAATGTGACAAGTCCTTTTGATGATTGAACCGCTCCATAAATTGGCCGTTTTACGGCACAGTTGAATCCGCGTCAAAAAACATTCGTTCACAGTTCCATTTGTCGTTCTTTTTAGTAGTTTCGTTATATAACCTTTTACGGAACCAAATATGACGGTCGGATATGCCAGGGTGTCCACACCCGAACAAAAGTTGGAAGCTCAGATTGCCTTGCTCGAAAAAGAGGGTTGCGAGAAAATCTATACCGATATCGCCAGCGGTACAAGAGATGATAGAAAGGGCCTGAACGAGATGCTCAAATACATGAGGAAGGGGGACACCATTCTTACCTACAAAAACGATCGTGTTTTCCGTTCCCTGAGAAACATGGTGGAACTCATAGACCGCTTCAACGAGGCCGGGGTACACTTCAAAAGTCTGAGCGAACCGGAATTCGATACGACTTCGGCAAATGGGAAATTTCTTCTACAGATCTTTGCTGCGGTTGCGGAATTCGAGAGAAACCTGATAAGTGAACGCACCAAGGTGGGTCTTGACAACGCTCGAAAAAGGAACAAACTTCTGGGCAGGCCCAAGGGTGCAAAAGTGGAAACAATTGAAAAGTACCACTACGCCAAACATCTTTATGAGAACCAAGGGGTCTCAATCGATAATGCATGCAAGCGGGCAAAATTGGGAAAGACCTCTTTCTATAGAGTGGAAAAATCACTAATGGCGGATTCAACCGTTAAACCCTGAACCGATCTATGCCGTACCTATCGTCACTTAGCGTTATAGCGGAACGGACCCATCCGTTTCCCTACGATGTCAGTGCTATCAAGTTTGCAAAGGATATCGATGTGTCCGCACCAGTCACATTTATTATAGGGGACAATGGAACGGGGAAGTCCACTTTACTTGAAACATTGGCACTTCGTTTACAACTCCCACATATGGACGGGTTCGGATATGGCAAGAATTGTTTCAAGGCGGCCCGTTCGTTGACACCTTATCTGCAATTGAACTGGAAAATTGAGAGGCCAAGGGGATTTTTCTTCAGGGCAGAGGACTTTGGTGATCTCTTGAACAGTATCGATAGGGAGGATGCCAGGCTCCACGAGTCGTTCAAGGATATCTATGGTGAAGTTCCGGACCGTATCATCCAGGAAATGAAGGATAACCAAAACTATCAGATTTATAAAATGCGGCAGAACTACGGCCAAGACCTTCAGGGGTTTTCACATGGGGAAGCTTATCTGAAAATAATGGACGATACCATAAATGGAAACGGGATATTCCTGCTGGATGAACCCGAAGCAGCATTGTCCCCATCAAAACAGTTGTCATTGCTCTATTTCATCCAAGCACACTTAAAGGCCCATATGTCCCAATTTATCATTGCCACGCATTCACCCATGCTTATGGCGTATCCCGGAGCAAATATTTATGAGGTGACGGACAAAGGAATGAACAAGGTATCATTGGAGGAAACGGAGCACTATACCATTACCAGGTCGTTCTTACAAAGTCCGGAAAGCTATCTGAGGTTTTTGAAATAACATATCCTAAATTTGATTTATGGAATACGAAATTATTTATGAGAAGAGCAGCGATGGTTGGAGTGCCTATGTACCGGAACTTCCCGGGTGTACTTCCGCTGGTGCCGATAGAGCTGAAATCGAGAATAATATCAAGGAAGCCATTGAATTGCATTTGGAACTCCTTCACGGACAAGAACACTGAAAAGAGCTTACCGTGGTTGTTCCAATAAACAAAATAGGAATCTCATTATCGCATAAACATAAAATAGAACACTTGGGCAGTACGTTCAATAAACCCTATTGCACATTACATCCATATAGACCAATAAATAAAACTGGGGAATTTAATTAATCGATAAACACCAGTGTTTTCGGTATTTCCGAGCAAAGTTTTCCGTTTATGCAGCTATGTGGTCATCGGGCGGTTTCAGCCGCTATGCGTTCACTCCCAAATCAAAGTTTATATTGGTTTCTCCTATATTTTTTCCAGTTACGGGTACGTTTTGAAAATTTTGAGTTAGTGGTCTCTATTCCATGGGGGAAACAGAACCAACAACCACCCATCTTACGGTAGTTGTCAATCCTTGAAATGCGGATATTGGATATCTTTTTAGGAAAATCAATGTGTCCCTCTTGGGTAAGACCAAAGGCTTTTATAAATCGCTTTGAATGTTTCACGATTTCAATGTTTTAAGTGAATACTTAGAACATTGAGCCTTTTAAGAAAATGGAAAGAAACATAATCGGTTTATTTCCGTAAAGATAGTCCATTAACCGTTTTGCGCCCAAGTCGTTTTAAAAGCCATGAAATGGTAGTGTAATCCCGAAACGGGCTAGCGTCCGTAAAAAATTGTATTATAATAAATTAGGTAATTTAATTGGGCATTTTGTTCAATTTTGGGACGATGTCAAAGCGGAAAGCCAATGTTTTCAATGCCTCCGAGCTATATTGACACTTTTCGCAGCTATGAGGTCACTAGGCCTTGATGAAGAACCCATATTTCAATTCAGCTTCGTAGTATTGTTCGTAAATATTTAAAAGACCATCAGAATTCATACCCTGCTTATTTTAAGCTCCTTGTATCACGGAGAATTTTATTAATAAAGTGTTTCAAAAAACATGGCTAGTGTCGTTAATTTAGAAGTTGAAGCCAATGTCATGATTTTGGGGACGCAATAAAAATTGATTATTTGCGCCTCTTATTTTCAACTAAATATCCCAAATTCTTTAATTATCCCTAAGAGCTTGACTTTTCGAAAAGCCAGTTGGAGTTAACCAAAACTCCATCACTCCATGCCGAGATTTTTATATTTTTTATCGAGGATTTTCTAGTCCGTTTTAATCTCACATCATAGACATTTGCTCTTTCGTCGTTTAGTTCTCGTATTGAGTGCCATATCTTTTGGACTACGAGTTTTTCTCCCAGCTCTATTTTTGATCTAGGGTCCTTTGAAATTACTGTTAGAATATCCCCAGGTCTTGCATTGAACCATAGTCTGGCCTGTTTCAAATTTTCCTCAACTTTGGCTTTTTCCTTACTTTTACGCCAATTTGGGTAAAGAAGTCCTGAACTTGATAAGGATTTATATTCCGAATTGGTCAATCCATTTCTACACCAATCGGCGAACTCAAGTAATTCTTCCATGGTAAACTTTTTTGCGGGACGCTTCATTTTATTGGTTTGAAATATAAAGTCATTGAAATATTGAATTGGTACACGAGTTTAAATTTCCCATCGTAACCTGGTTACTTATATCCAATACGTTTTCTGGGCCCGGTCTCTTTGACGATAAGCTTTTTGATCGCGTCAAAGACCACTTTGAACTGCTGGTCGTATTTCCGTTCCATAGCCAGTATTTGTTTCTCCAGCTCCTTGTTCGATTGAAAAAGCTTTCTGAGTTGGACAAAGGTTCTCATTATAGCGATATTGACATCAAGTGCCTTTTGGCTTCTAAGTACACTGGAAAGCATAGCCACCCCTTGTTCGGTAAAGGCCATGGGAACGGCCCCACCTAAAATACTTCTGTTGGGTATCACATTCTGTGATACCAGTTCATCTATCTCAGGGACGCTGAGCTCGAACATGAAATCCTCCGGAAACCTGTCGAGGTTCCGTTTGACCTGCTGTTTTAACGATCTTGTTTCCACTTCGTATAATCTTGCCAAATAAAAATCCAAGATTACCTTGTGCCCCCTTAAATAATGGATTGTTTCGGCAATGGTTTCTGATACGATCTTTGTCATATTTGGTCGGTTTTGGGGTATCACAAATTGTGATACCCCTCTTTAAATTTTCTTCTTGAAGGTCATTAAGGCATCCACTATAGAGGACTCCAATTCCTTATATTCCTCCTGTACATCCGTTTGGTACACCACGTTCTCGCCGATATTGTGCTTTTCGATAAACTCGTTATCGTACGAAAAGATCCACATCATATTATAGCCCAACGTATAATAATATAGTGCCAGCTTTATAGTGGTAAGGGAAATGGTTCCCCTTTCGACGTTCGCGATGGTCATGGGATTCATATCAAAACGCTCCGCAAGTTTTTTCATTGAGAATTGACTCGTAATTTGATTGTCGGTGTCCTTCTTGACCAGTTCTTCGCGTATCATACGCAAACGCTCCCCGATGTAAGCAAAGTCCTTCTTTGACCCTTTCATGATTTTTTCTATATCTTCCATACTATTTAGTTTACTAGTTTATATGACACTTCAGCTATCGGCATTCTTGATTGGTGAATTTGAGGCTATGCTAAGTTGCTATTCATTATTCTTCTTTGGTTTCGACCGGAAAACTCGAATATAAAGCCTCCAGATCCTCTTGTTCGGCAGCGGCGAACAAATTCACTTCCTGGCTTGCCGACACCTTTTCGAATGTCGGGATTTGATGGACCTTTAAGAACGCATCTGCCAATTCCCTGCTCGGCTTCTTACGATATTCTTTCATGAAATGCGCTGCGATGGCCTCTTCCTTCTCTAGGGATTCCCCGATCTGATCACCCATTTTATTTTTATCGAAAACGGTGGATTCGAGTTGCTTTCCCGTGCTTATCAAATATTCCTCCTGAACTAAAGTATCGATATCCTTAATGACTTTCAAAAAATTGATATCCAACACATTATCGATTTCCTTGTCAATGTACATCCGGTCCACTAACTTAAAAATGAAAGCCTTTAGATCTTCTTTTGAAGTTTTCCTTCTTGAAAGCTCTTCCAAACGGGGCAGGTGGTCAAAAAGTTTCAGTTCACGTACCAATGCTATGAACTGCATACGTTTTATGGTATTGGAATAGTGCTTATGGGCAAACTCCTTTAGATATACATTGTAAAAATCAATATAGTCCAATTGCTGGAAATCGATTGCATGGACATTATCGAAAAAATCAAGGGTCCCAATAAGTCGTAGCTTTCCTTCGACCAACTCTTTATGGTTCTTGCATTTAAAATGGGTATGTACGGGAATATCGTATCTACCTTGAATTTTCTTCGAGGCCATATTAGGTCTTATCTGGCCGAAACATAGTTTTTGTTCAATGGGATTTTCAAAGGTGTCGGCAACGATTCCCCCAAAATGACCTGTGGACATGCTCGTAATCTTACTCTTCGGCAGCAGTTCGGAGAGAATGGTACTATAATTGACCGTAGTGTCGTTATTGGAAACCGTTTTGCTCTTTTTTTCCTGATGTATCCTACCGAATATTTCACTTATCCGTCTTGCGGTTTCTCCTTTGGCGGCCCCACTGAAAACGTTCGAGCAATTGTCGAATATAACCTCCGCAAGTTCTCTACCGTAATCCGCGATCAGTTGCGTGACGCTCTGGATGCCCAATATGGTAGCGATATAGTGCGACCTTCCGGTATCGATTATCTTTCGAAGCCCCATAATAAAGACAGTCGGGACTTCATCGAAAATCAATCCTAACGGTCTTCCCCCGGGTTTATTGACTACTTGCAAGGTCTTATTGATGTAGAGGCCGATAGGGGCCGCGTAGACTTCCGAACGGTCAGGATTGTTTTGGATACACACGATTTTAGGTTTTTTGGGATTGTTGATATCCAGGCGAAAATCGTTACCGGTCATGATATAGTAGATTTCCTTGTTGGCCAACATCGATAGTGAAATTTGTGCGCTCGCGGTCTGCCCTGCCAATTGCTGGCCCGCTTGTCTTTCCATGGCATCCTTAAATGGAATCATCAAGGTGCGTACCTCCAGGTCCTGCATCATGATTTCCAACAGGTACTCGATGTTGACCATGGATAAGGTAATGGCGTGGGGAAGCGTACATATGTTCTTGCCCAATTCCTCGGATTTCTTCTTCAAGTACCAAATCAGTCCCGAAACGAAACTTATGGCGCTCTTCGCGAAGAAATCGCTGCGCTTTATCCAATCCTTGTTCAGGTTTTTCATGATAACGGTGGCCGCATCCGCAGCATCGGACTGGTTCTTCATCAAATACGGATCGATGGGATTGCAACGGTTCGACTTTTCGATGTTATCAAAACTTATGACGTAGAATTCCGGAATTTTTACGGTTCGGGGGACCTTGTCATTTTCGGGCCGTTCCCTTTTTCTTCTGAGGTAGTTGTAGGCGATTTTGCTCAGGGTGTCGAATTTAAAATCATAGAGCAGCATGGTAAAATCCTTTTCTATCATTTGCTCGATAATTTCCTCGATCAAGGCAAAGGACTTTCCGCTACCTGGCGTACCGATAATCAACAAAGCGCGAAAAAGGTTGACAAAATTTATCCAGCCCTTTCTTAATCTCCCTTTATACCTATATTCATAAGGTATGTTTACCGAATGTTCGGTGTCCACACGTTTTTCCGTTTGCCGAAACATCTCGTTCCGGTCATTGAAAGGGTCGTCATCGACCATGTTGCCGAAATTCATCGTTTGGAAAATATGAACCGTACCGGACACGGTAAATAGGAACCCTAAAAAATAGAGACCTGCGGACAACCACAACATACCGATATGGTTCGTTTTAAAATATGCAGATATTAAAAGAAGCATACAGCCCATACCAAAATACGAAAGGCCACCGGAGAGCGATTTGCCTTCCTGTTTTTTAGGGTTGTATAACAAGACCGCACCAAAAATGCACATCACCAACAATCCCCTGCTTTTCAGGGGGCTTTGTAAGGGTCCAAATCGCATCAAGAACCGATAAACTATTTCGGAAAGATTGGAATCCAACTGCCGGTCCTGCAGGATGGGATAGTAGCCCGTAAAACCTATTACCGTAAATACCAGCACGGATAGTAGCATTGCCGAAAAAGCCAGATTCTTGTCCTTCATGTTGAAAACTTCAGGGTTGGAATGAAATTGAAGGACTAATTGAACATACGTTCCTTCCATTGCTCTACCACTATGTTGGACGCAAGGACGAAAGATACTTCATTCGACTTTATGTAGTCTATGGTCTTATCCATCAATAGACCGGCCTGATCGTTGATGAATTGGGCATAGGTATCCGCTTTTTGCAGACGGTGCTTTAGTTCGATATCGTTCTCTTCGACGAGTTCGTCCAAGAGGGCGACATAATATTGGTTGTCCTGTAGTTCTTCCGATAGTGGTTCCATGATATTCATGCGATATGGTTTTGTAAGTTATCGTTTTTCTTTGTTCTTTCATCCTCCCTTTCCCTGGAAAGAAAAGCGGTGTTCTTAAAATGGGAGACAATGGCCAAATAGGGGATGGCATACGTATAGGTCAACCCGAAATCACATTCGACGCCATTTGGCTTTATGGACTTGATGGTTCCTTTGTTCGTTGCGCCCTCTGGACCCTTGGGCGATTTCAATTCGATTTGATCGCCAATCCCCAATTCCTTGGGTACGACTTTTTCCATTTTTATAAATTTTGTTTTTTTCGAAACCATGAGGTCGTCGTTCCAGTCCTTTCCGTTTGATTTATGGATGTTGGCGGTAAAAGGGAGATACAGGCCGTTAATGGCGTCGAGTAAGGTCTTGAATACATTTTGTTGCCGTATGATATGGGTAGTATTGATTACTTCCTGTAAAGAGAATTCCAAAAGCAATTTATCGGAGAACCCCACACATCGAACCAAACCAAAAACATGGTTATCCCTACGGAGGTCAGAGGTCAATTTTTCCTCCAAGAGATTTTTGTGGGATGCAATCCGATTTCGCACTTTTTCAGTATAATGGATGCTCAAACTGACATTGCCATTTTTGAACGAGGCTTCCGCATAGAGGTCCGTATTGTTTTGATTGATCAGGGCCGTAAAGATCTTTAGGTCATACTCATGGCCAGATATGTCATTGTCCATGATGGATTTGAGTTCGAGGCCTTTATTTTGTAGCATTGGCGTAATCAATTGCATGAAGAATTGTAGTTTTTCCCTGTGCACGTTCCCACCGAAGGAAACGTAGAAATCATCCTTTTTGCCATGAAGTTCTTGGTAGGAAAGAAGGTCTATACCGCTTTCCCCGAAAATAATTCTGGTCGGCCTTGCCATGATTTTGGAATGAAAAAGAAAATGATCTTTTTGATTCAATACAAGACGGAACTTTTTTACTTTATTGTCGGCCCTTCTGCGGTAGGGCTTGTTATAGAGGATATAGTTTTTTGGGTCGCCCGCCAAATCATATTTGGGAAAGGCGATGTTGGCGATTCTACCGCCGTTGTCCCTAATGTGATAGGCATTGAAAATGCGGCCCCTAAAGAGCGGACTGTTTATGGTAGCTTTGCAGATTCCCCGATGGATCCGTAAATAGTTTGAATTCCGTAACGGGACTATATTGTATTTTTCTTCCAACGATTTTAAGAAAGCATTCGATTTTGTGATTTTGATAACGGTGTTCCCTAGATCGTAGGTTCGATTGGTTATTTCCAAACCGCTTTCTATGGCTTTGTAGAAATTGGCACTACGTTGCAAAAGGTATTTAAAGAACAGGCCCTTGTCGCAGGAATCGTTCCGGTTGAAGTAGGTCATGGGTTTGCGCATCGTCTGCAGTACAATGCGGTCCTCGTCATTTTGAAACTCCATAGACCCGGCACTTTGTTGTACCAACTTGTATCCGTTCTGATGTAGGTACATCGGAAAATTAGCCTCTTCATTGATCTGGGCAATCAAATTTTTATAGTGTTGCGGGTTATCCCCGTAGTTTGGACTTTGCATGGAAAGGTTTTAAAATGGCCGACACACCAAGCATGTCGGCCATTACATTGAGTTGGTAATTATTGGATTACATACTTATGGCGTTGCTAGGCTGTTTCTTTTTTTTTTCGCCGCTTACCGTTATCGCATCCTTGGTTTCCATATCCTTGACCTTTGCTTTTTCCAAAGATTTAGTAATAAAGCGCTCGGCTCTCGGGCTGTAGCTGACCATATAGGTCAAGGGCCCCTTCTTGGTTGCCTTGATCGTTATTTTCGTCTCCTTGCCCTGATTTAAGGAATCCGCCTGTTCTTGGGTCAATTGTTGCCCATAGAGATAGGTGCTGGACGACAAAGCCGATTTTGTACGGATGTCGTTCAGTTTTGGCTCGTAATAGGCCAGTTTCGTGAACGATTCTCCATTGGAGGAACGGCCCTCAAAGGAAACGAACCGGCCCTCATTGACCATTTTGTCAAACTCGGCCTGTGTAAACTGGTGGTTGTATGCCTTGGCCTGGGCCAAGGTTACCTCCTCCTTGCGCTTGATTTGAACATCCAATCGGGAACCAGAAGTGGGGCTGTATACCATTTGCACCATTTTAACGCTTTCCTTGATGACACCATCTTTTGGATACGCGGATTTATGGAGGTATTCTTCCCCTCTTACGATGGCATCCTGCACATTCTCGGGGAGCTTGGCAAAACTGATATACGCACCTTCAAGCCGTTCTTTGGCCTCGCCCAACGCAAATCGCTGCGCAGGAGACTTTTGCATTTCGAGATATTCGCTCTGCTTATCGATTTCAAAGGTCAGATTGTCGGCCGTCTTCACTTTGTACGTTGTGTCGTTGACGGCGACCGCATCGCCTTTCTGCCATGCCTGATTGAGTTTTACGAACACTTTTTCTACTTGTTTTTCCATTTTTGAGTGATTTTTAATTGTTAAGGAATTTTTAATTAAGTACTTTTGAGTAACGAGCATTTCAGGAGTGATTTGCTAGTTAAGGAACGGAAAAGGGGCGGGAGCGCCCTTTTTCCATTTTTTTTATAGTGCGATTCTATATTCTTTCAACTGCACCTCCTTTCCGCTTTTGGATCGATGTTCCATGGTCTCCCATTCCGAATACCAATTACCGGACTTGGGTTTTAGAATATCTATCGCCTTGTTCAAATAGTTTTTATAGTACGACCAGACCAAAAGTTTAATGGCGTTCGTCTCCAAGGGCAATCGCACCTTGATACTTTCCTCGTTTTTGGAAACCGAGATTCCGTACCGGTTCAATCGATGCTGGTCGAGTATGTTGTTATATCTTAAAAAGCTTTGGGCCAGTTCCTTATTGTACCTTTTCGTATGGTCATAAAATCTGGAAAAGGCTTTTTTGTCGCCAATAGGGAATCTTAGTACCATATCCCTGTCCGTCAACGACAATTTGAATCCGGAATCCTTTATGAAGGTTATGAAATGAAGGTCCCGTAAATAACCTTCTATTTTCTTTTCTCCGGTAAAACTAAGCATAATCTTGTCCACTTTAACGGTTTGCCGTATTTGAAAAAGAATATCGGTTGTTTGTGAATTTATTTCTCCCAACGCCATATACACCACGTTTTTCAATTGGAATTTTTTATGAAAGGCCAAGGCCTCCTTGGGATTCTTGAAAAGAAAGAGTCCGTCAATTTTCTTGGGTATATTGGAATACCATAAGGCATGCTTCGCAGCTGATTCCCGGTAGGGGGCCACATTTTTGCCCGCGTCGACGAAATACCCGCAAACGGTATTCTGCATATTGAACAGGGGGAAAAGAATCTCCCCTTTTTCGTTTAGGAACATACGGCCGGTAAAAGAGGGTAAATCGGCAGCATCACCGTACAGGCCTTCGCCATTATTTTGGATGGGAAGTCTATAAGAATCGAAATGATTGAAATCCTTGGGCACTTTTTTGAACTCACCCTTCCAATCCCTTGATATGGTCAAAGCGTCAGTCTCCAATACCTTTGTATGGTAGGCCGCTACCTTGTCCCATAGCATTTCTTTTTGTACGCCCTCAATTTTCGAGACGTGTTCGGTGATCAGATCTGTTGCCGAGAGTTTTTCCTTCGGACGTTGGGCCTTATAGTACAAAAAGCCCTCTTCTGTATATATGACTATATAATACAGTCCGGCATTTTCGAAAATGCGATGGGTCTTTTCCGTTCGAATACTTTGGAAACCCAAGTGTTCAAAAAGTTTGGGGAGATGAATCCTATAGTCTTCCACAAGCCATTTGTTCATCATATCCTATTAATGTTTGTGTATTTGCATTAAAATAATATATTTGCTTATAAATACAAATATATGAATTTTTTTGAATTCACAACATTTCGAACAAAAAATATCATCTTGGGCATTTGGGAATGCTTGAAACAATTGGGAAGAAAGGAGTTGGCCTATCTTCTTTTATTGACGCTTGTATGCCTTGTGTATTTTGTACAGGGAGATCACAAGATGTCGGAAACGAGACTGCATGACGCCACCGTTGCCATGGCCCAGTATCAAGAACGCCTAAAACTGAATATAAATTCCGATTATGGCGATTCACTGACCGTTCAAAAAGAGCGGGAACAACTACTGATGGCCATCGAGGAACGCATCGTGACGTATCTCTATCAAATTCCCGATTATTCCTATATAGGTTCACTGGAAACGTACTTGAAATGTCGCCACGTACTATTGGAGCAACTCCCTTCCGCCGTTCCCTTGGAAAAAGGAGATTATATACTTTCGAGCGATTACGGTATTCGGAGCCATCCGATTTCCGGAAAGACAAAAAAACATTTTGGAATCGATTTGGCCGCATCCAACGGCAAACCCGTCTACGCATCGGCCTCCGGTATCATTACCGATATTTTCTATTCCGATAAGGGCTATGGAACCCATATCATAATCAAGCACCGATTCGGTTTTCAGACCCTTTATGGGCATCTGGATAAAGTTTTGGCCCATAAGGGCCAAAAGGTCGAACAGCATGAACTCATCGCTACCGTGGGAAGTTCGGGAAGTTCCACTGGCTACCACTTACATTACGAGACCATCAAAAATCAAGTAAAGATCGATCCGAGACCCTCACTTGCCTTAAAGAAGAAGATATATGAACATGTAATCCAAATAAATCCAAATAAAGATGGAGAAGAATAGCATAAAACGTTGGCAGAAGGTACTGCGTTCGGCAAGAAGGCTGTACCATTCCGTAAATAACTATAGGATGAGCGCTAAAGACCCCGATTTCAGGGATTTCAGCCTTCTGGAATACGACAAAGTAACACCTGAAGAGGTAAACGATGCGAAACGATTGGGTTTCATGAAACAACTCCAGCTTGCAAAAAGGGGATATGTAGATAAGAACCTTAAATTACAATTGGTAGCCGCAAAACGGAAAGAACGTTTTATAGAACAAGACCACAAGATTGTTCCCTTCGGAAATCTTCGGGTCATGGAAGGGGAAAAGCTAGTGGCCATGATGCAATTGGGCTTTGACACCCTTAACGAAACTTTCTGCGTAGCCTATCGCAATCATGAAAATATTCCCCTATGGAAACCTTATGACACGGTAAGATTGGAACGGTACTTTGGTGCACTGCATCCGGAAATGGGCAATAAACTTAAATTAAGCCATATTTTTTTCGATATAGGTGCTCTGAAAGTCGGCCAAGATTACAAATTGGCGATTTGTCGGGTCTATAATGATGCCGTTCGGCAAACATTTCATAGCAACACCTATTTTCAAAATAGTATTTCCTCCCCAAAGGAAGACCTATTAGTGAACCCCAAAAACTATTTTGGCCAGCAATTTTATCTGTCCTTGTCGCAAGGGAAGGAAACCATAATGACATTGACCGAGGCGACCGACCTTTATTTTGTTTTTCAGTCATTTATGGAAACGGCACCGAAACAGGAATCCATTTATTTTGAAAAGCAAGAGTTTAAGAAGCGATTTCTCGATAGCGGAATTATAGTATTGGCCCATCTTAAACATGGACTCCGCCTAGGGGTTCAAAATGGAACGTTACAGATAGGGAAACATGACGGGGCAAATGGAAAGGGGCGTTTACGCTGGGAAAATTTTGAAAGCCGGATGCAATCGGGTTCGCTCTCGGCCATTGAAAAGTACTATATATCGAAAGAGGTCATTTCAAAAAAGAACTTTTTGGTCGAAACGGATGCCATTTCCTTGAAATCCGACACCAATGAGGCCAGTCTAAAAAAGCACTATGGCACAGGAAAATGGCATTTTTTGGAAGGGAAACATCATCGGTCAGCAATGAATTCCAGACCGGTTGACGACTCGGTATTGGAACACATCAACCGAACCTATTCCCGAAGTACTAATTTCCAAACTGCGTTGGCAAAACTTCAAAAAAATCAAACCATACAAACTGCACAAATAAAACAACAATAGCATGGATCGGAATATGCTTATACATCAGGGCAACACCTTTGAGAAGGTAATGGAAACCATCGATTTTACCTACTACATGGATTTTAGCGAAGGGGACGATAACGGCAGTGTTATTCTATTCGATAGGGAAACACAAAAGTTGGTTTCGGATAACTATATGGCGAACCGTGATTTGTACGAAAACCTTTTGTACTACAATTACGAATGGATTTGTAAAAGGCTCAGATATGCCAGAAAATGTATGGTCGAAGAACACGGAATCGACCTTGCCAAGGAATATTTTCTCAAACATGAAAAAGAGTTCCAGGGAATTCTTTGCAGGTCTGAAAATATAACGGACAAATGCAATATGGCTTTACAAAAGGACTTGGGTTTTACGCTCTCAAGAAATGATCTGCAAGAAGTTCGCAAGCTTCTGAACAGTAACCAAAACAAAGGATTAATTATGTAACATAACCATCCGATCAAGTTCCTTAACTCACTCACTCAAAATGAAATACTCAAAAAAGAAGTACCTGGATTATTTGGTCAGGACGATTGAAGCACTCCACAGTCCTGAAAATCAATCCCATTTTTTCATCAACAATCCAGGATTCGGAAATATCTTCGACATTCTAAAAAATGATGCCTACCGGGCACAGCTCATTAGGATATTGGAGAAATATTATGGCGAAGAATACACAAACACCATTATCGGTAGCCTAAAAAAAGGATCGCTTAATTCTTTTTACACCCCCGAGCCGATTATCGATGCAATATCCCACTATTTAAAAACCCAAGGGTCCTTTACTCCTAAAACCATTCTTGAGCCAAGCGCCGGTAACGGGCTGTTCATTCGGGAATTGTTGAGGCGCTATCCCTCCGCGAAGTTTACCGCTTTTGAAAAGGAGATACTAACCGTACGAATATTGGAGCACAACTTCAGGTTCCGGCAGCGGGTCAAAATCTTCGGCGTTCCCTTTGAAAACCTTTCCCGGACCGATGCTGCGAAAAGCTATGACCTGGTCATCAGCAATGTGCCCTTTGGGGACAATAAAATATTCGACAGCGGTCTAATGGGCCATCCGTTACAAACCAAGATTTCCAGAAATATCCATTCCTATTTTGTCTACAGAAGTCTTGAATGTCTAAAACCTTCAGGTGTTTCCATTTTGATATGCACCAAGAATTTTATGGACAGGACCAAATACGTTCCAATTCGGGAGCATATCATCAAGCGAAACAATTTTATGGGTGGGGTGCGTCTGCCCGATACTACGTTTTCCAAAGAGAACACGGCTATTGTAACGGATATTCTGGTTTTCCAAAATAACCGGCGTATTGAAACTTCGAACGAACAGAAGAAAATAAACAGCTTGTTTGCCAACAGTTCAGAGCAAACCGTAGGGAAAAATAATGTTCAGATAAACGACTACTATACCGAATATACCTCCCAAATTATTGGAACTATCGAAGAAGGCGGTCTCTACAACAATGCGGACTACACCGTAAAAAGCGATAAAGGCTTGGCGCATATCGCTCTTGAAATCAAAGCGTTGATGGCAGGATTTACCGTGCAACCAAAGGCGCAAAAAAAGGCCACAATTCCGGCCATTGCCCCAAAACCTAAAGAAACCTCGCAGGCGGAAGAAACGGCCATCGGTATTTCCGGTGCTGACGATCCCGAACTTAAACCTGGAAATCTGACCATCAAGCAACAAAAACTCTATAAAGTAGAAGAGGAAAACGGTTTACGGTTATTGAAAGTAAAGCCCCGGGAGTTCGATAGGCTGTCAAAAATAATAGCGCTGCGGGATACCTATTTCAAATTTTTACGGGCACCCGAAGAACAGATCGACAAGGTAAGGGACGAGCTAGACTATCAATACGATGCCTTCAATTTCCAGTACGGGCGGCTCCATGACAAAGCCAACTATCCCTTTGTGACCTTGGATATTCAGGGGCCTTTGATTTTGGGGCTGGAAACACCGAAAGACGGAAACTTTATCAAATCGGAGGTTTTCAATAAATCATTCCGGTCGATTTCAAAAGAAAAGCCGCAAGAGCCGAAGAAAGTGCTCAGCTTGGAAGATGCCATTTATTATTCCCTGAACAAATTCAATCGAATAAAATTGGATTCCCTGGTTTCGAACACGGGCATGGAACAGGACGAAATCATAAAAAAGGCTTTGGATCTGCAACTATTGTTTTTGGACCCGAAGGAGCAGGGATGGGAACTGGCCCCCAAGTTCCTGTTTTTATCGGGAACCATTTACGAAAAACTGAATGCCTATCGCAAAAACGATTTTGGGGAATATCAGTCCTATGTGGACAAATCCTATATCGAACGTACTGTTGTTGCCTTGGAAAAGGTAAAGCCACCGATGACCCCTTACGAGGATCTGGATATCAAACTCCATGAACCGTGGTTTCCCATTGAATATACCCAAGCCTTCATTTTCGACACCTACCGCTCCTTGGTACATATCGCCTATAACGAGAGTACCTCCAAGTACATGGTCAAAATCGAAAAGACGGATTATGAGTATATCAAAAAATTCAGCGTGCGTACGGAACATCGCTATTACAATTTCAAAGAGATATTGGAAGGCGCATTGAACTCCACCATACCCTACGTCACAAAAGGCTCGAAACAATATAAGCGCACGGACAAGGCGAAAATGCAGGAAATACGCATCAAGTTCGACCTTATTTACAAGGAGTTTACCGCATACATCTTGGGCAAGCCTGAAATCAAGGCGCAATTGGAGCGTATTTTTTACAATACCTACGATGCCCAGGTCCATCCGAAATACGACGGTGACTACCTTCATTTTGAAGGGCTGCAATATTTTACCCCGTACAAAAGCCAAATGGATACGGTTGCGGGAATCATCGTAAACCAAGGCCTTTTGGTCAACAAGGAAGTCGGTTTTGGAAAAACCTTGGATATTGCCCTTACGACCCAGAAACTAAAGGAGCTGAACCTCTCGGAAAAGACATTGGTCATCGGTCTTCGCTCCACCGTGGTGCAATTGGAACGGGAGTTGTTAAATGCATTTCCCACGATGAAACTATTGGTGGCCCATGATAAGGTAGTAAACGGGAAGACAAAGCGAGACACCTTTTTTAAGAAAATAAAAAATGGCCGGCATGACGTCGTGCTGATGAGTCATGACACGTTTAAGTTCATACCCCAATCCCCCGAGATCATCCATGAAATCATAAGCGAGGAGCTGGCAAACCTTGAACGCGACCTTAGCGTAATCAACGAAAATAAATACGATGTAGGCAAAAGGGTGCTCAAAGGTCTGGAGAAACGAAAGGAAAACCTGAACGTAACCTTGGAGCAGGTCTATTACCAGATCAAAAGCAAACAGAACGATGCCATCGATTTTGAGCAGATGGGGTTTGAACATATTATGGTAGATGAATCCCACAAGTTCAAGAACCTGATGTACACAACAAGGCACCACAGGGTTGCGGGGCTGAATACCAACAAAGGCTCCGAACGCAGTAAAAACCTTTTGGTGGCCATCCGAACACTGCAGAGGGCAAAGACAAGGGATTTTCAGACCACTTTTCTATCGGGTACGCCCATTTCCAATTCCATTACGGAGGTCTATGTGCTGTTCAAATATCTAATCCCGCATAGAATGGAACAGATGAACATTACATCATTCGACCAATGGGCACAGGTCTTCGCCAACAAATCCTATGAATTTGAACCTACCGTCTCGGGGGATTATAAAGTTCGCGAACGCTTTCGTTCGTTCAAGAAAATGAAACTGTTGTCCTCACTGTACAATGAGATTTCCATAATTGTCAACGGAACCACGCACCAAATCGATAGGCCCAAAATGCAGCTCGATGTGCACACGCTAAAACCCACGGCGGCCCAATTGGAATATTTTGAACAGATCAAGGAATTTCTAAGAACGGGGGACAGCAGCCTATTATATGGGGATAAGGACTATACGGAAGACCAAAAAAGCGCCCTCTCACTGATTGCCTTGCACCACATGAGAAACGCCTCCATAGACCCAAGGATGTTGAACCAGAACCTAGAAGATCCGGGCGATGCCAAACTGCAGAAAATAGCCTCCGAGGTATATGACACCTATAGGAAAACGGACGCTTTTAAAGGTACACAGGCCATTTTTTCGGACCTGGGCGTACCGAAAGACACATTTAATATTTACGATGAACTCAAACGCATTCTGACCGAAGAATTCGATATTCCCAAAGAAGAAGTGGTATTTATCCATGATTTCAAGACCGACAACAAGCGGCTGGAATGCTTTAAGCAAGTGAACGAAGGCACTTATAGGGTCATCATCGGTTCTACTGAAAAGTTGGGGACCGGTACCAATATCCAAGAAAGATTGGTACGCATCCATCACGTGGACATTCCCTATCGTCCGACGGACATCGACCAACGAAACGGTAGGGGAGTCCGTAAAGGCAATATTGGCGCAAAGCAGCATTTTGGGGACAAGGTCGTTGTTTCCTTTTACATTGTCGAAAACTGTACCGATGCCCTCATGCTCAACAACGTCAACATCAAGAAAAATTTTATCGAGCAATTGACCAATGGCACCATACAGTTCAATCGGCTGGATATGGGCGCGGTAAACGATGAGGGCACCATAGATTACAAAACGCTCTTGGCGGTCGCAAAGAACGACCCGTTGTATCTGGAAAAAGAGGAATTGGGCAAAGAATTGGACGAACTGGAACTGGAACGATCCATTTTCAAGAAGAACCGTTTGGAGGCCAAGAACAATATCGCCTTTTATGAAACCGAACTGACAAGAACGACAAAGAATATTGACAAACTTGAAAAAGACCTGTCCTTGTGGACCACGCTGCAAGAAAAGGACGTTTACTATAGTGCATTGGGAAAGGCACTTGATAGCCCCGATACCATGGATGCCAATATGTTGGGCCAAATACTTAATTCGAGGTTACAGGCCAAACGGGAAGAAGTTGGCCAGCATACCATTATGACTATATCCAATGCAAGACTGGTTCTTGACGTAGAAGACAAATTGCACCACCGCTTATTGGTACTTACCCCGAATGCCTCCTATGGTTATGGTTCCAAGAGAATCGTGGCCAACTGGCAAAGCCTGACCGACTATGTTTACAATGCCCTATCCAAAATCCCGAAATCCCTCTTGGCACAAAAGGAACATCTGGCCGAGTACAAAAAATCCATAAAGGCCAACCGGAAAGTATTGGAACTTGAATTCGACAAGACCGAAAAACTGGCATTGGTTCAGAAAAGGCTCGTAGAAATCAATACCGACCTTGATGAAAAGTACGATGCCGAACCGGAGGAAAAAGAAGAGAAATGTAACTCACAAAGTGCACGGTCACAGAATATAAACATGAACCAAGAAATTTCAATGTAAGGTTTAGGGCGTTGCCCGGGCTATCCGCTATATCGCCCTTGCGGGCCCCAAGGTTTCGTAAGCCCAAAAAGAGCTCCGTTGTCGCTTTCTTGGGCAACGAACCCTAACGGCCCGCCGCGTTCGATGCCGCTGCTATCCCTAACGCTTGCTTTTTACTCCTTGACCATTCTCTCCGTAAAACGCCTTATAGGCGATTGATTTTCATTTCGTTCTAACCAATCATTAAATAAATTCAGCTCAGAAGCTCCACAGTTAATTACATATTCAACACCCATAATTACAAGAACGAAATAATATATGCCCGGTTCGATGATTAAGAAATCCAATTCGTGAAGTACTTCGTAGGGTTTAGGATTGAATATAGGGTCTACAAACCGCGCCTCTTCGGAATAAATTCTACGCTGACTATAAATCCATTGTTCTCCTTTTCCAAACCGGGCATATTCACGTAATGGGTCTAATTCGGACATATCAATAACTTCATTCAGATTTGACTGGTTATGACCTGCTTTTAAAGCAAATAACTCCAGAGCGGTCTTTGCAAGAAAACGGGACATTTGGTAGTTTTTGTTTTCAGGCATATCCACCACTTCAAACATTAATTTATTGACCTTCTTGTTGCGTATTAAGTTTATTACTTTAGTATCATCGCCTCTAAAACCCAAACTATCCCCATCCATATACATATCAAACCAGCCACCATCTTTATGCGGAAATAGGGTTTTGTATGGGATGTTACGCTCTTTTTTAGATTTGATATTGTTTCTAAATCTTACATTTTGGAAATACTTCATCTCCAATAATGGTTTCTCAATTTTCACGGCAAAATATTGGTTACATTCATCACATACCACACCAGGTCGAAGAATCAATTCTTTATTGCCTAACGATTCTGGAATGATATGCTGAATACTTGAAGACCTGCCGGACGATTTCTTGCAGAAAATACAACGCATAATTCAAAAAATTAAAATAAGCTAGTTTGTATTTCAATACCCGGTGTGAAAGTTCCAATTATCATAAATGGATTTTTAGAACGATAATGAAATGCCTTGGTTGTGCCCAAATACAAATGCAAATCTTTTTTCAAAGCAAAATAGTCGAAGTATTTCTGCCTGACTTTCTCAACGGCAACCGCTTCATTTCCTTCTGCTGCCGCAAGTGTGTTTCTAAATAGTGCTCCAATTTCCCAATCTTCAATCATCATTGTACTTGACACCCCGTTTTCATCTTCAATTACATAAGAGAATTTATATGGAAGTTTTGCCACAACCTCGAAGGGTTCTTCTTCCATTTCGAATAAATTCCCTTGTTCTTGTAGCGCTTTTTGTTCATCTAATTTTTTCTTATCCCATTCGGCCGAAACTTTCTCGACTTTGAAATCGGTTACCTTAGCAGGTTTAAAGACGGCTAGGGATGTGCAGATGTCCTTATCGTGTGCTTCGGCTATAAGTGCCTTGATATCCGTATAAACTTTTCCAAGAACAATTTGTTTGCGTTTATACCAATTGCCTTTGGTATCAATTGTATTCAGAAGTGTAATCGGTGTGTCAATAGTGGCCGGTCGAAAACTTTCAGGTCTAAAGTCCTTGTCGTTATTTACAATATCTAATTCAATCCATTGGTATTTTGTATACTTCTCGTCCTTTTTTAGCTTCCTAAATGGTATAGGATATAGTCTTATCCAAGAACCGTCTTCTAGAAAACCTGCCGTACACACAAGTTCTCCGTATTTCGCCGAAAGGGAAGGGTAGGTTTTTACAGTGATAAGTACTTTTGTAAGCGCCATTTTTTTAAATATGCTTCAAATCGTATTTAAAATTAGGAGACTTCTTCAAATTTTCAGCTAGGTGGGTTCTATGGCATTGACAGGTATCGGCCTCAAAACAAGTAAGGGCAATACGCCTGTGTTTTTCCAACAAACTGAGTATAAAATTTTGACTTTCAATGGCCTCTTTTAGTACGGTCGCCTTATATTCATCGAAAAGCAAATCATAGTCTTCTTGCGTATTTAATTCTCGCCTTTTACTAGAATCAATGCCTACATCCGGAATATGGATGTACTCAATTCCCAATCGACTACAAAAACTACTTAAAGACTTTTTGCTAAAACCGTATTTCTGGCTCAAGGGGTTTCTTCTGACGTCTACAAGAAGATGGACATTGTTTTTTAGTAACCTGTTTAAGTATTCCTCTAGCGAAATACCTTCATACCCAATAGTAAATAAAACTGTAGATTCATCATTATGACGTGCAGTTACAACTCTTTCAAAAAACTTTTCTGGAAGAATTCTCTCTGCTATAATGCTATTGGTGGCATAATACGGAAAATTGATATATGTATGTTTTGTAATGACATCCGTTTTCATGCTTCCGTAAAGCTCGAAAGTTTCGTTGACAAGTTGCTTATCTACTGGGGTAAGTTCTTTATAATATTTCTTCTTTACATTAAGACTATAGGTTTTCTCTGATTCAACTAACCAATCATGTTTTACCATAGCCGCCAAATCCGCCTTCAGAGAATACGAATAGCACCCATATCGATAAGGAACGAAATCATAGTTGGGTTCTTTCTGCATTTGGGTCAACAAAAACATAAGTTTTTGAAGACGAGTGCTTTCCAATCCATCTTCAAACTTTTCCAGTAAAGCAAAAACCAACTTTCTTCGATAAAACATGATGTAAAATTACTTATTAATAAACAAACAGAAATATCAAGGTAATTCCTTAATGAAAAAGAACTACATGAATGCAAACGTAGAATAAGCGTTTTGATTGTTATTTCGGATGTAGAATCCAGCGCCCTATCGGGCGCTTTTTTGTGGACAGGGAGAAGGAAGAAAAGGGTGGATTTTAGCCTGTTTTTACGAGGATTCCCACGGGTATGGGCGTATCTTGAAAGAGAGTTAAGGAAGGAGCGGGGCAAATTAATACGGTGCAAACCAAGCCCCGCTTTTAACTAAATTTTTTTAAGAACTATAAATACCGTTACTATGACAGACTTCTTTTCAACATTACGGCAAACGGGTATAGAACAATATGGCATAAGTGTCTCTTTTGATGGGGATTCGGTCAGCGTGTCCGTTTTGCCCAAATCGAGTGCCAAGGACAAGGCCCTCCAATCCATAAAACCGCTTACCCTACGGGGAAACGTAACGGAAGTGGACGAGAAATTCTTTCAAGTTCTTCAAAAACCATTGGAGCAGACCAAGGCACTTTTCAGAAACACCGTTGCTTTTGAAAAAGCCTTGGCGGAAACCGAACAAAAGACCCAACAGGCCAAGAAGAAAAAAGAATCGACTACCAAAAAGGTCACCGAGTTAAAGCAACTTCTAAAAGAGAAGGACTTTAACCCCATGAGCGACCATAAGAAGGCAACGGACATTGCCAACGAAATCTTGAAGATAGACCCGAACCACAAGGAAGCGCAAAAGGTCATCAAGGATATGAAAGCATACGAATCCCCAAAACTTTTTCAATGATGGAAATCGCAACGATAGAACGCAAGTACATCTACCAAGACGGCAACAACAATGCCATTGAGTTGGATGATTTGGATAGCCAATTGACCCATCAGCAAGTGATGGAACACTATTCGCAGATCTATGCCGAACTGACCAACGCCAATATCATGGACAAGGGCATAGTCAATGGCCATCATGAAATCCATTTCAAGACCTTGGCAGGAACAAAGGGATAGACCGATGAACGTAGACGAATTTCTAAATCACGAAAGATGCACCCACAAACCGACACCCCTTTTATCGAAAGAACTCAAAGAGTTCCACGCCCGATTGTTCAAGGCGGTTCAACAATCCCATTACAGGTACGGAACGCAAAGACCGAAAGTCTTGCAACCAAAGGTTTTTCCCTTTCTGACCTGAGCGTTCTGCCTATTCTTTCCAAGCCGATAATCGAGGACGGATCATCGGTTGATATAAAGGCACTTGCCAGTTTAATGGTGGATGCCACCCGTAACTTTTCGGGAAATATTGACGACTGGCGGTTTTCGGCATCCGATAGCTTGGATGATTTGATATTGCGATGTGCCAATCGGCTGAAAGAAAGGGCAAGAATTGACCATATCGAAGTTTTACGGGAAGATGCCGACCTGCGCTTGGTCTTGAAACGCCATATCGGGAATCGTAGCACGGTCTATTGCATTCCGTTGCGACCCGTTATGCCCCTTCGATGGAAAAACCCTATGCTTTTTGATATACTAATGTCCTTTATCAAAAGCCTACCCTATATCAATCTTTTCCATACGGGAGAGGATAGGGTGGACTGGCTTTGGGAATATCTATTTGAGGAAGAAGCCTACCATAGGAAAAACGGGAGTGTTTTTGGTAATTGTAACTCGGTCAGGTTCTTTGGTCGCTACCAAAAGCTGTTCGACGAATACGAACCACAGGATTGGAAATTCCTTTTACTAAAATACCGTCCTCGAAAACCCCTGCACAAGGGAATCAAGGAACTGTTATCAAAAGCCGATACCATTGATTTTCGGGTGCCGTTCCGTATCGGAACAAGGGATGCCTATGAAAGTATGTTCGAGCATTGGGAATCTTTCCTGATAGTTGACGATGCGGACAGTGAATTTACCCGTTCCTATATCGAAATGCTCAACGAATGTTCCAACGAATATGACATTATTTCTGCCTATGAACTAACTACGGTCGAAAAAGGTAACCTACAGCCCTTTGAGGAAGGGTCGACCTACAAACTTAATCGATTGGAAGAATTTCTTACCGATCTCAACGAACTTTTAAGACTGCTTTGAACATGGAACAGATTGCCAATTTACGGCCCGATGAACACTTTCTTCCAAAATTTGCCATTATCGGTTATTCCCAAGAAGAAGATTATTACAACAGGGGGCACTACTTTTCATATCACAACATCGTAGGGGCAAAGCTTACGGCAGGGATGCCGCTGACCAAGGATACCGCCCGAAACCTCTTTAGGTGTTTGGAAGGGGATTTGATAAAGTTCAGGTTTAAGGGAATGTTGCCCAAGAACCTTATTCATTTTGATTTCAAAGGAAATCTCCAACTGGTATGGTACGTCCATCCAAAACAGCACACCCTGTATTTCGATACACGAACGGGTATCGCTTCGGGAAATTATCCCTTGCCAAAACTGATCTTCAAGCTTGAAGGGAACACCCTTAAAGTCTTTGCCCTCCATCGAAAGGATACATTGACCGACACCGTTTCATTGTACCACGCACCGTTATTGAACGTAGGGAGGCAAGGAAATGTATGTATGGGCAATGCCTCGATGGATTATGACGGCTTTGACTATTACGAGGACATCATGGGGTTTGTCGAGCAGCAATTCTTTCGTTCCGTTTTTACGGCTACCCATCACAACAACATTGCGAAAGGGAACATTGTGGATGTAATGAAACGGAATTTCAGGAAAACATTCTTTGATGACGCTCTACTGAAAAAAAACAAATTGACCTTAAAGGATTTATATGAAAACTAGAATTCATTTCGCTCCCAACTACTTTTACAATCCAACACATCCCATAACCATTGCATTGATCGGGGTAGGGGGTACAGGTTCCCTGATGCTGGCACGGTTGGCACGGATGGATTTTGCCCTGCGCCAAATCGGACACCCAGGTTTGCACATAATCGCCTATGATTCGGATATGGTTGAAAACAACAATGTTGGCAGACAACTCTATGCCCTTAGTGATGTAGGGGAGTATAAAGTGGTCAATGCCGTCAATAAGGTAAATATTGCCTTTGGTCTGCAATGGGAAGGAATTCCCATGGATGCACTTCCCGATGGCGAGGATATTCGGGCGAACATCATCATCACTTGTGTCGATAATGCCCGATTTAGAACGCTGTTATCAAAATCGCTTGCATTTCCCTTCAAGGGGTCTGAATATCAAAGCATGTTCTATTGGCTGGACATTGGCAACTGTAGGGATAGTGGGCAATTCGTGTTAGGAACTTTGTTCGAGGAAGAACGAAATATGGAACGGGAAGATTTTGAAATGGTGGACAAACTCAAAAACATCATCGATTTTTTTCCCGATTTGGATGCCCATGACATTCCCCGTCTTCAAGGTGCGGGATGTGCCTATTCCGATAAGCTGAACGAGCAATCACTTTTCATCAACGATGTACTGGTCGCCCATGCTTCCGATTGCCTATTTCGGTTATTGTACCACAAGCAGATTCAAAAGCATGGGGCATTTGTGAATTTGGAGAGTGGGAAGGTCAATTCGATTTTGGTCTAATTGAGAATTAAAATATTGACGCTAAAAAATATCAGACATGGAAACGTTGCATTATAAAGGATATGAAATCAAAATCGAGCGGGATGATTTTCCCCAAAATCCACTTAGGGATTGGGATGGGCATGTACTTTTTTGTCTAAACCACAAACGATATGATTTGCATAATAACACCGATTTTGATACCAATGAATTTGAGAGTTGGGAAGCTATAAGAGAAGCTATTGAAGATGAATATTGCCCCTTGGCCATATTGTCAGTTTTCATGTACGACCACGGTGGCATTACTATTAAGACTAGCCCTTTTATTTGCTGTTGGGATAGCAGCCAAATCGGTTTTGCCTTTATAGATATTCCTACGTTGAAGCAATGGGGTTTACGGGCAGGGGATAAAACTGCCAAGGAATTGGAAGAAATGATTAGGGACAATGTTCGGTTGTACGATGATTATTTGACGGGTAATGTATTCGGTTACTCCATTGCCGATTCCAGTGGAAATACTTTGGACAGTTGTTATGGCTATTATGGGGATTTGGGAAAGGAAGATATGATCGGGGAAGCAAAATCAAATGATGAGCATTACTTAAGGCAAAAGATCGTTAAACACGCTATTAAAGTGAAAAGATGGATCAGGTCACAAGTTCCATTAATATATAGGCAATCAATTGGCCAAATTCATTTTTACTCTAAATAACAAAAATGAAAACAAATAAAAAGAACAGATCTAACATCAAAGAACAGCATTACGGGACAATTCACAATTTCGTCTACCACAACGAAAGGACAGGATTATATGGTAAAAAGTTGGAAGCCTTGTACCGATTGGTGCAATGGAAGGGAAAACCTCTTGATTTTCCGACTGACCATAAATTCTATAATGTCAAGGTTATAGAATATGCCGATAGGGATTTCATAGGTTTTATCAGAACGGGGTTTTCAAAAAAAGCTTTCTTTCCGTGTAAATTGCAGACCGTTGCGCTTCGGCTTTTGGGTAATACTGGCAAATCAAAAGCACCATTGCAATGACCATGTATGCACATTTAATCACGATTTTTAGAAAAATCGACCCAGAAAAACTGTATTGGGAGTTTACCTATTTTGAGGAAAGGTCTTTTCAATCCGCAGCATTTGGGGCAAGAAAAAAAGAATTATTCAAAATTGATGGCAAATTCTACCGTGTGGATATAGTCGAAAAAATTAGCCCTTTGAAACAGCTTCCGAATTTGGTGGTCAAGCACGGTAGGCACACTATTTTTAGAGACTATGTGGAATGATAAGGAAAAACCAAAAATGTTGTACATATGTTGTACAGAACAAAAAAACCCAAGATTTTCGTCTTGGGTTTTTTATCATCAAAAAGTAGCGAGAGGGGGACTTGAACCCCCGACCTCTGGGTTATGAATCCAACGCTCTAACCACCTGAGCTACCTCGCCATTTACTACAATATTTCAATTTTGTCTCCGGGTTATGAATCCTGCGCTCTAACCACCTGAGCTACCTCGCCGTGGTTTGTTTAAGCGGGTGCAAATATAAAGTTTAATTTTTCCCGAATCAAAATTCAGTATTAATTTATTATTTGATATTTATTTTTTTATCTTCCCGAATTATATCAAATTAGAAAAGGATAAACACGGCGCATATGAGCGATAAGATAAAATTTGAAATAGAATTCGTAATACAAGCATCTCCACAGTTGCTTTACCAATATATTTCCACGCCTTCTGGACTATCAGAATGGTACGCAGATAATGTTAACTCGCGAAGTGAGATTTTCAGTTTCATTTGGGATGGGGCAGAGGAGAAGGCCAAGATGCTAAAACGGAAAAGCGATGAGTTTGTAAAATTTGCATGGGAAGAGAATGATGATGATACCTATTTTGAAATGAAGATCATTGTGGACGAAATCACAAAAGATGTTTCTCTCTTCATAACAGATTTTGCGGAAGAGGATGAATTGGATGAGGCAAAAATGCTATGGGAAAACCAGGTCGCTGACCTGAAACATGTTCTTGGTTCCAAGTAGATCAGTTCTTAAGTAAAACGTATATTTGGCCTTGATTTTTCAAGGCTTTTTTTATGGTCAATCTAAATGGGAAGCTAACTTCTTCCGATACCGCCCTTTTCAACAACAAGAACAGAGGTTTAAAATATGGAGATGCCCTTTTTGAAACGGTACGTTGTGTAAATGGTGTACTTTTCTTTTGGGAAGACCACTATTTCAGACTGATGTCATCCATGCGCATTCTTAGAATGGAAATTCCAATGGAATTCACCTTGGAATACCTGGAAGAAGAGATAAAAAAAACAGTGCAGCAAAATGGCTTTGAGAACCATGCGGCCAGGGTAAGACTGACTGTTTTTAGAAATGATGGAGGGCTATATGGCCCGGAAACCAACAATGTATCTTTTATTATTGAGGTCAGTGCACTGGAATCGCCTTTTTACGTTATTGATGATAATCCCTATGAAGTAGAACTGTTTAAGGACTACTATGTAAACAAGGACATGCTTTCCAACTTAAAGACCAATAACAAGATTCTAAATGTGGTGGCCAGTGTTTACGCCAAAGAAAATGGCTATGCTAATTGCCTTCTAATCAATACCGATAAGCAGGTAGTGGAAACTATAAACGGGAACTTGTTTCTAGTTGTGGGAAATCAAGTAAAGACCCCTCCCTTGAGCGATGGCTGTTTGGATGGTATTGTTAGAAAAAAACTTGTAGAGATTATTTCCGCAACGGAGGATTTTCAACTTTTGGAAGAATCCATTTCACCATTTGAACTACAAAAGGCGGATGAACTTTTCTTTACCAATAGCATTGTAGGAATTCAACCTATACGGAAATACAGGAAAAAAGAATTTACAGATAAGGTCAGTAGGGAACTGGTGGGTAAACTTAATGCAAAAGCCAGAATAGGCTAATTTAGTTCAGGGAAGGGTTCTCTGGAGAATTGGACCACAATACATAATTGCCACCTAGCTCCATCATTTTTTCCTTCCAGAAAGCCGTAGAAGCTTTTTTTAGGATATTACTTTCATATTCATTTTGAACCACCACCCAGGATTTGGAAGAAAGCTCTTGGTCCAATTGCTGAGACCCCCAGCCAGAATACCCCAGGAAAAAACGGATATCCTGCTCGGTAATGGTTCCATCATTGATGAGGTTAACCGTTTTCTCAAAGTTACCTCCCCAGAAGATACCGTCAGAAATTTCCACGCTATCATCAATAAGGTGAGGAACTTTGTGGATGAAGTAAAGATTATCCTGTTCCACCGGTCCCCCATTGAATACTTTGAAAGGAATTGTTATTTCTGAAATAAGATCACAAATGGTGTAGTCCAATGGCTTATTGAGTATAAAACCCACGGATCCCTCTTGGTTATGTTCGGCAAGGAGCACTACGGACCTGTTGAAAGAGACATCTCCGGACAGGGTAGGTTCCGCAACCAATAGCTTTCCTTTTTTGGGTTCGTAGCTCACCATTTATACTGGAATCTTATTATTAAATGTAATATAATATACGAAAATTACAAAAAGCCGGAATTTGCTGTAAACAAAAAAGCACCTTTAAAAGGTGCTTTCATATATTATAAAAACCTTGAATTAGTTTACTGCACCACTCAATTCTGCTCCAGCTTTGAACTTTACTACATTCTTAGCTGCTATCTTGATGGTTTGACCAGTCTGTGGATTTCTACCTTCTCTGGCATTTCTCCTGGATACGGACCAAGAACCAAAACCAACTAAAGAAACCCTGTTTCCTTTTTTAAGAGATCCTTCTACATTTCCCAAGAAAGATTCCAATGCCTTTTTGGCTGCTGCCTTAGTGATGCCTGCATCAGCTGCCATTGCATCGATTAACTCTGTTTTGTTCATAATGGAATTAAATTAATTGTTGTTAATATAATTTTAATGCTGAACAAATTTATACGGATTTGCCTTTAACGCAAGTAAAACCAAGGGAAATCAAGGTTTTTGTTGATAACTTGAAACGTTTGTTGATAAAGTCGCAACAAAATGGCCGATTTTTGCCAGCCTAGGCGCAGCAAGGGTTTAGCGAAGATGTGCTTTTTCTTCAAGATCTAGACCATTTAAAACTTCCGAGATTTTCATTTTTCGCTTGCCGGGCAATTGAATTTCCAGCAGATGAAGATACCCTCCTTCAACAGCAACTTTTAACGTCTTTTTATCCATAAATAATGTTCCGTAAGAATGGTTGTGCTGATCGGCTTCCATTTTGGTTTCATAGATCTTGACATTGATTTCTTTTCCCTTGTTTACCAAAAATGTCCACGCCGTAGGATAGGGGCTGAGTCCTCTAATATGGTCGTGAATTTTTTCCAGCGGTCTTGTCCAATCCACTTTACAGGTCTCTTTATGGAGTTTATGTGCCGGTTTAAGTTTTTCTTCTGTTGTTTGCACTGAGCTTTCAGCCTTTCCACTTTCAATTAGCCTACAGGTTTCAACAACCAATTCTGCACCCAAGTCCATCAATCGATCATGTAATGTGCCTACATTGTCATCCGGAAGGATTTTTTCTGGTCGTTGTAGTATAATATTACCGGTATCAATCTTGTCATCAATAAAAAAAGTGGTGACCCCGGTCAAGGTCTCCCCGTTCATGATGGCCCAATTGATTGGGGCTGCTCCTCTATATTGGGGCAATAGGGAGGCATGAAGATTAAAGGTGCCGAATTTGGGCATGTCCCAAACTTGTTTGGGAAGCATCCTGAATGCAACTACAACTTGTAGATTGGCCTTGAGACCTTTTAATTCGTCCAAAAATTCTTCATCCTTTAAGTTGGTGGGCTGAAGTACTTTTAGATCTTGTTGCTTTGCATACTGTTTTACGGCAGACTCCTGGATTTTTCTTCCTCTGCCCGCAGGTCTGTCCGGAGCGGTTATAGCACCGACCACTCTTAGTCCCGCATCAATAATACCTTTAAGGCTTGCCACGGCAAATTCCGGAGTGCCCATAAATACAATTCGTAAAGATTCAGTTTCCAAGGGTGTATTCATTTTTATAGTTTAACACGACCACTTCATCTTCAAGCAGTTGGCGTAATATTTTTAAAAGAGTTTTTTCGCTTGCCCCAGTGGCCTGTTCCAATTTTCTGGAAGAACAGGGGCCTATTTTTAAAAGGGCCATGACTTTTTCCTCCAATTTGGGGGTGGGAGCTTCTTTGTCTTTCTTGGTGCAAATATCGCAAGTACCACAATTTGTGGTAGTTTTTTCACCAAAATACTTAAGTAAATAAGTGCTACGACAAAGCTTGGTATTTTCAACGTAACCGAGCATGGACTTTAGGTTGCTTAGCTTAATCGTATTGAAATCCTTAATTTTTTTTGCAAACCGATTAATGGTGCGATCATCTTCCCGGGGAACCAGAAAAGTGATTTCAAGATCACTGGATGTATTTTTATATTCGGCTATGCCATCTTTATGAAGTTGCTTTAATATCTTTTTGAGTCGCTTTTCGGTCTTCCCTGTTTTTTTTGAAAGTAGAAACAGGTCAATTTTGGTCTCAAATTCTGTGATACCGCCATAAGTCCTAAGTATGGTTTGAACAACTGAAGCGGTTTTACGGTTCCTTTCAAAGTAATTGAAGATTCCCGCCCTTGAGGCAATAAATTTAAGAACATTCTTTTCCCTGAAATTTTCAGATAGCGCTAGTACCGAATTCTGGTCCAATATCCTGAACGCATTGTACGCCATGTTGGCTTTAAAGTTATATCGCTTACAAAATGCATTGAACTTAAAGGCCAGGGGCTCCGTGACTGATTCTCCAAAGGAAATTTGAAAATAATTGTTCAATTGAACATAAAGTTCCTTCACGAAGGATACCTTGGGAAGTGAAGAAAGAAATTGTTGTTGGGCAATATCAAAATCCTCTTTGGTTGTAACAAGTACCGCATGGGAAGTATTTCCATCCCTTCCAGCTCTTCCGGCTTCTTGAAAATAACTTTCCAAACTATCAGGAATTTGGTAATGTACCACTAAACGTACATCAGGCTTGTCCACACCCATGCCAAAAGCATTTGTGGCAACCATCACACGGGTTCGATTTTCTAGCCAGAGGTCCAGTTTTTCCCTTTTCTCTTCTTTTGACATTCCGCCGTGAAAGAAATCCGAAGGAAAACCACTCTGGTTCAAAAATTCAGCTAGGGTCACGGACATTTTTCGGGAACGGACATACACAATGGAACTCCCTGGAATTTTGTTTAAATACTTTTTTAGCTGATATAGCTTATCCTGCGTATGCTTTACCTTAAATACTATGTTGGACCTGGAAAAAGAATCTTTGAAAACTCTGGGCTGCTCCAATTGAAGATTACCTAGGATATCTTCTACTACCCGTGGCGTTGCGGTCGCAGTCAATGCAATAATCGGAGCTTTAGGAGCTAGTTCCCTTAAAACGGCACAATCCAGGTATGCCGGTCTAAAATCGTTTCCCCATTGTGAGATACAATGGGCTTCATCAATAGCGATAAGATTTACATCCATCTCGCGAATACGTTCTTGCACTACGGATTGTTGCAGCCTCTCTGGGGACAGGTATAAAAACTTGTAATTTCCATAGAGGCAGTTGTCCAGGGTATTCATCAGGTCCTCAAAAGAGAGCCCACCTGTAAGCATGGCAGCTTTTATTCCTTTATTTTTTAGCTGTCCTACTTGATCTTGGATAAGGGCCACCAAAGGTGAGACCACAATGCAAATACCTTCCATGGCCAGTGCGGGTACTTGATAGCATATAGATTTGCCGCCTCCAGTAGGCATAAGGGCCAGAACATCCTTCTTGGACAGAACGGCATCAATTATTTTTTCCTGGGACCCTCTAAAATCAGAATGGCCCCAGAATTCTTTTAAAATGGCTTTAGTTTCGTTTTGCACTAAACTTGGTTAAGGGTTTCCAAAATGAACGCTACGCGCTCAGGAACCACATCTTTTGGCACTATAATGGGGTTATAGCCAAATTGTGTATAGGTGTTCATAAGGGCATCATGGATTTTTTCGGCCTCATTGAAGGTTTCCAAGCGCTCATTGTCCGAAACGTAGATTTCCTTCCAAGGGGGAACAATGAAGACCGCATCATATCTATGGTTTTCACAAGCCTCAACAAACTCTTTTCCATAGGTCTGATCAAAAAAGTCCATATACGCCAGCACATCGGGAACACCTCTATCAAAAAAGCAAAGGGGCGCATCAATGTCCTTGGATTGCCTGTGATGTTGAGCCCTTCCATGCAATAAATCCTTATTGAACTGCATGGCATCATCAACAAAGACCAGCGGGTTGGAAATATGTTCTTTGTCACCTTCTTCCATTCTTGCCTTGAAGGTCATGTCCCTGATAATCTCATGGAAACAATGAAACCCTTTACTCTCCAAACCGTTTACAATAGATGTCTTTCCCGTCCCCGGAGCACCGGTGATTACAACTTTACTTTTGCCCAAATACAATTGTTTATTAGCACAAAGTAATGAAATCGGCAGAAGGAAAAAAAATTGGGGGTTAAGCTATATATTTGTAAAAAAATAACAGAATGGAGAAGGAAAATACGGATGAATTCTATGCAAGGCTCAAAGAGCAATTGTTGGAAACTACATCATGGCCATCCAACTACCTTTATAAATTCATTGTTCCTACGGATGAGGAACGTATTGCGCAGATCACCCAAATTTTTGATAATGCTGGAGCGGTGATAGAATCCAAGAAATCCAAAAAAGGAACCTACACCAGTATTTCCATTACTGTAAAGCTCCAAAATCCGGATGAGGTCATAGCCAAGTACAAGGAGGTGTCTCAAGTGGAGGGAGTAATTTCCCTTTAGCGCAGTAGATTGCCATAATTTTATTAATTTGCAGGCATTATTCGTAGGACTTCCGGATAATTTAATTTCAATAAATCTTTTAGTTTGAACGTAGTAGAGAATTTAGAATACAATACAGAGCGTCCAAAGCTCTATATCCCTGAGTATGGACGTCATTTTCAGAAGATGGTGGATCATGCCGTATCTATAGAGGATAGGGAAGAGCGAAATAAGGTGGCTAAAGCCATTATTAGTGTAATGGGTAACCTTCAGCCACACCTAAGGGACGTACCTGATTTTCAACATAAACTTTGGGACCAATTGTTCATCATGTCTGATTTTAAGTTGGATGTTGACTCCCCATTTCCTATTACTTCACAGGAAGTTTTGCAGCAACGTCCAGAACCGTTGGAATATCCGCAGAACCACCCAAAGTACCGATTCTATGGCAACAATATCAAGAGAATGATCGATGTGGCCGTAAAATGGGAAAAAGGAGATATGCGTTCCGGGTTGGAATATGCCATCGCCAACCATATGAAAAAGTGCTACCTAAATTGGAACAAGGATACCGTTGAGGACATGGTGATCTTTGAGCACCTGAAGGAATTGAGCAGCGGTGAGATTGATCTGTCCGATAGCGGAGAGAATTTGACCGAAAGCGGCCAGTTCCTGAAAAACAGACAAGGTAAGTCCAACAGGAGCAACAACGGTAAAAAGGGACAGCGAAACAGAAAGAAAAGGTATTAAATTCTAAAGGAGTCCATGGGTACATTTCGAATAGAGGGCGGTCATCAACTACATGGTGAGATCACGCCCCAGGGAGCAAAGAATGAAGCACTACAAATTCTATGCGCCGTATTGCTCTCGGAAGAAAAGATTACCATTAATAATATTCCCGATATCATTGATGTCAATAAACTGATTTTCCTTTTGGAAGACCTAGGTGTCAAAATTCAAAAAAAGGGAAAAGGGTCCTATACATTTAAGGCAGATGACATCAATTTAGAGTATCTACAATCATCAAAATTTAAGGAAGACGGACGGGGCCTACGTGGGTCCATTATGTTGGTTGGCCCTTTATTGGCTCGATTTGGAAAAGGATATATCCCTAAACCTGGAGGAGATAAGATAGGCCGGAGACGTTTGGATACCCATTTTGAAGGATTTATCAAATTGGGAGCAAAGTTTAGGTATAATCGCGAAGAATATTTTTATGGTGTTGAAGCTGAAAAGCTCAAAGGCACCTATATTCTTTTAGATGAGGCCTCGGTAACAGGAACGGCTAACATTGTGATGGCTGCCGTCTTGGCCGAAGGTACCACCACCATTTACAACGCCGCTTGCGAACCCTACCTGCAACAACTCTGCAAAATGTTGAACAGAATGGGAGCAAAGATTACTGGAATTGGCTCCAATCTTTTGACCATTGAAGGAGTTGAAGCCCTTGGAGGCACGGAGCATACCATGCTTCCGGATATGATTGAGATTGGAAGCTGGATAGGCTTGGCTGCAATGACCAGGAGCGAACTTACGATTAAAGATGTAAGTTGGGACGATTTAGGGCAAATACCATCAGTTTTTGAAAAACTGGGCATTAAGGTTGAGCGTAGGGGAGATGATATTTTTATTCCTAAGCATGAAAAGGGCTACCAAATCCAGAATTTCATAGATGGCTCAATACTTACCATAGCAGATGCCCCATGGCCTGGATTAACACCAGACCTTTTGAGTATTATTTTGGTAGTTGCCACCCAGGCTCGAGGTGAGGTTCTTGTCCATCAAAAAATGTTTGAAAGTCGACTTTTCTTCGTAGATAAATTGATTGATATGGGCGCAAAGATTATTTTATGCGATCCCCACCGAGCTACGGTCATAGGTCATGATTTTAAATCCACTTTGAAGGCGACAACCATGGTCTCCCCAGATATTAGGGCAGGGGTGAGTCTGTTGATTGCCGCTCTTTCAGCTAAAGGCACCTCAACAATCCATAATATTGAGCAGATTGACCGCGGCTACGAAAACATTGATGATCGTTTACGTGCAATAGGGGCCAATATTGTACGGGTGTAACTTTTTAAAGGTATTTTCTAAAAGTTCTTTTTCCTGGATGTGAAGTTGGACATTGCTCAATGTGCTATGTTTATTTTTCCTTTGGAATCAAAATAACAACCCTTGTACCAGTTTCGGGGCCGCCGTTCAATTGCTCAATTTTCAACAGCTTTTCTTTTGAAAATTTTTTCAAAGCATCAATCCGCTTAGCGGTAATAGACATCCCCCTAGATGGACCCAAAGATTTTTTGGGTTTTGTCTCCTTGTTAAACCCTATGCCATTATCCTCAATGATGCACTCAATGTAACCTTTAAGGTCGTTGAAAGAAATGGATAATTGTTTTGGGCCTTCTTTGGGAATCAGTCCATGAATAATAGCATTTTCAATATAGGGTTGTACTAAAAGCATCGGAACCTCATGTTCGTAAACCTCTAGGTTTTTATCAATGTGAAAGTCATATTCAAAAGAATCGTCAAATCGGAGTGATTCCAATTCCACATATATTTTGAGCAATTCGATTTCTTCGTGCAAGACCAGATTGACATCCATGGAACTTTCAAGCACCTGTCGAAGTAATTTTGAAAATTTGTTGAGATAACTAAGTGCCGCCAGTTTATCACCTGAATTTATAAGGTGTTGAATAGAGTTCAAGGAATTGAAAATAAAATGAGGGTTCATTTGAGCCCTTAACATCCGCTTTTCCAACTCCTCGTTCATAGCTTCAATGGACAATTTTTGCTGAGATATGATTTCATTTTTCTCGGAGAGCATTTTGTTGGATTTGTTCTTATTTCTATAGCGGAAATAGAGCAAAACCGAAGAAAGCAATAGCAGGGCAATAATAATGGCTTGATAAGCCAAACGCCTATTGTTTTGTACCATACGGGTATTGAGGAGTTCCAATTGTAGGTCGTTCTGCTCGATTTCTTTATCCTTAATAAATACATCATGTTGAATTTGAAGGTTTTGGATTTCCTTGATCTTGGTTTCGTTGAGTAGACTGTCCTTATAGGCCATTGTCTGATTGAGATGGTGGATGGCCTTTGGAAGCTGGTTCATGGCCTCATAAATCTCATAGGCCATTTTGTGGGCTTCACGTTTTTGATCGTACCCTCCAATAACGTCCAAGACCTCAAGGTTTTTTGTGGAATACTCAATTGCTTCCTTATATCTTTTTTGTTGAAACATAAGATCAGCCAGGCCATAGTATCCTGCGACGATCTGTTGTTGAAGGGAGAGTTGGTCGGCCAGCTCCAAGGATTTCATCAAATAATCATAAGCCAGATTCCATTGTCCTAAATTGAGATAGCAATTGCCAATGTTTGAATAACTGGTACATAAGGCAACATTGTCTTTTTGTTTTTCCAAATAGGCATGCCTTTTACGAAACTTTTCAAGTGCAGCCTCATAGTTTCCATTATTGAAATCTATCACTGCCAAATTGGCCATGACCATGCTTTCCTTGGATTCAAGGTCCGGTCCGGTATATACCTCAAGTGCTTTCTTATAACTTTCTATGGCCTTCTCCTGCTGGTCCATCAAATCATAAAGTATACCTAGGTTGATATATTCGTACGAGGCATCCCGATTCAGCTGTAATGAATCAATCAGTTTAATGTTTTTGAGATAATAGGCTTGACTGGTAGGGTAGTCCCCAATACGTTTGTAGACAATTCCAAAAGAACTATAGACATCTACCATAACGTCAAGGTCATTGTGTTTTATGGCCAAATCAAGACATCTGTTAAAAAAGTCAAGAGACTCGGCATAGCTGGCTGTCATACCATGGGTAAGCCCCATGTCGTATAGTGCTTTTATTTCACCTTTTACAAATCCAATTTGTTTGGACAGTTCCATACTTTGGGAGCTATATTCAAGGGCTTCTTCCTTGTCATGACCCCTTAATTGCATTCCTAGGGACCTCAATATTTTAACCTTTGTGGTATCGCTGGTCTTTTTCAGTAAATTTTGGAGGCTATCGATTTTTTGGGTTTGGGAAAAGCTCAAGTGAAGGCACATTACGCTAATGAACAGTACTTGAATCAATAGTCGAATCCGTTTCATTTTCTTTCTGTTATCTTATGATAAGATAAGACAATTTATCGCAAGTTCATCTTCTATGGTAATTAAACTGCTCGCCTAAACTTCTTGGATGAAACCCGAATAACCACTTTTAAAAACGTTCGGGATGCTCAGTTTTTTTCTACCAAAGTCCCATCAGGATACTTTGCAAAGCGGCCCTTGTCTGCTCCATGTACGTTATCGGCATGTGGCCAGGGCCAACCCCCAAATTGTGTGAGCCGATATTCTTCCATGGCTTGTTGGATTTCTTGTTCGGTGTTCATCACAAAGGGACCATATTTTGCAACAGGCTCATCAATAGGTTTACCCTGAAGCATCAAAAGATGTGCTTTTTCTCCTCCAACCTTTAGGACTGTATCTTGGGAAGGGTCAAGCGCTATTCCAAAATTTGGGTTTACTTTTCTTTCTCCAAAAAAGATTTCGGAACCTTCATAAAAATATAGGGTTCTCGCAACTTCGGCAGTTGCTTTTGGTAGGGTAAATTCAGTATTTGGGTCAACCTGAATGTTCCAAATGGCTACCTCATTTTCCTCAGATGCGGCCCAAGAATCGGGAGTAGGCTTGTTTGCCTGGGTACCCTTGTAATTTCCTGCTATTACTTTGATACTTGCATTCTCTTCCTTGATTACGGGAATGTCCTCGTACCACAGCATTTTAAAATGTGGTTCAACAAACTTACTGGCTTTAGGAAGGTTCAACCAAATTTGGAACAGTTCCAAAGGGTTGTCCTTATCCGTATGAAGCAAAGGGAACATTTCTGAATGTTGCACCCCTCTACCAGCTGTCATCCATTGCACATCTCCTTCACCAAAACGTCCAGCGGCCCCAAGAGAATCAGAATGATCGCAAAAGCCCTTGTTCACAATGGTTATGGTCTCAAATCCACGATGAGGGTGGTAAGGGAACCCAGGAATGGTCTGACCGTGGTACATGCGCCATTTTTGTGTGGGGTCAAAATCATTTCCCAAGTTTCTGCCTTCCAATAAGGCAGGGTCTGGCCCAAAATTCCCATCACCTTTAGGATAGTGGTCCCAGTGGTATACACAGAACAAAAATGGATCTTGTGTCTGCCATGGAACACCCAGCGGAAAAGTCTGAAGAATTGGATTGCCCATATTTAATGTTTTGCAGTATTGATTTCAACCCAGTATCCTTCGGGATCTTGGATGTATATTTGTTTTACTCCGTCTGAACGATCAGTAATCGAATTTTTGTTTCCTGGCCAATCATAAAAATCGATGTTGTTCGACTTCAAATGTTCAATAAAGCTTTGAAGGTTCTGTGTGGACACACACAAATGAACACTCTTGTTTCGTGTAAAATCAGCTACTTCCTTTTGGATTAGATGCAGTTGTGAATTACCTCGTATTTGAAACCATCTAAAACCAGGAGCTCTGTCCGGGTGCGGAATCTCTGTCAATCCAAATATTTTCTGATAGAAGTCTCCGGTTTCCCCAAGTTTGGTAACCGTTAAGGAATAGTGGTCAAAATGGAAATCGAAATTGTTTTTCTCGGCTTTGAACTGTGTGGTAATATAGGTTTGCTTCCACTCTCCATCTTCGTAGCTTCCTACAGTAAAATCATAGGTATGATCATCAACATAGGCCCAATAATCGGTAACTACAGATTCGCCATAAGAGTAGGTGTAAATAATATCCTTGCCCTTGCTTTTAACCGTTCCTTCGGTAGTTCCTCCAAAAATGTCGAATTCCCAAAATTTGATACTGTTGGTCCTGGAATCATACTTTCGTATGCCATGGTTTCTAGGGCCGTAGATAGTTTGCTCTCTGTCCGTAAATCCTTTCGATTTGGCTGTGACCAACATGCTGTCAAGCCCAAATTGAAAAGTGATTTCTTGCTTAAACTGAGAGCCATCTCCCCATTTTCCCTCAGCCTTCCATGTTTTTCCGACGAGGTTATCAAAAATGGCAAGTTTATCTCGTTGAGCCTGTATACTTCCAGCAATAATCAAGGCCAACAGTATCAAATATACCTTCATAACTAGTAATGTTCTTAGGTGTTTTTAAGATGGTTGTTTGGTCGTAGAAACCCGCTACTAATTACCTCCAATTGGTGGCGGGCCATCAATCATGGCCTCATACTTTTCATCACCTTTACGGGTCTTGAACTCTTCTTTTACTTTTTCTACAACCTTGGGACTTTCAAATAAATCCAACATAGTCATTCCCATGGCTTTTGCAGCATAGACCATTCCTTTGTGTCCAATGCTCATACCACCACAGGCCACAACTGCCCAGGAATGCCAAGGCGTATCTTTTGGTGCCACGGTAACACTTAGGTTAATGTTGGGTACGTTCCAGCTGACATCACCTACGTCCGTAGATCCTCCACCGGGAAGCTCTTCGGTTTCTCGTAATGGCTCAATCTTACTATCCATTCCAACTTCCGGCTTTCCGGTAGCTTTTTGAATTCCCTTACCAAAGGCAACTTCTTCATCGGTATAGGTGATTGGCCCTAAAAGCTCTAGGTTTTTTTGCATGATTTCTCCTCCCGAGCGATTGACAAGAGTTTCATAGATTCCAGAAACCAATGATATTTTATAGTCAACATTGGCCATGATTGCTGCTCCTTCTGCCATTTTTTTCACTTGCTCGTATGTGGGAAGCATTACTTTTCTTTTGGGATCGCGAACCCTGACCCAAATTTTGGAATAGTCCGGTACTACATTGACCACCTGACCTCCATCTTGAATATGATAGTGGATACGGGAAGATGGCTTAATGTGTTCACGGTAATAGTTGATTCCAGTGGTATACAATTCAAGAGCATCGGAAGCACTACGCCCGTTCCAAGGGTCTGCGGAAGCATGTGCCGCTTGCCCATAAAATTCTACGATGAAATCGATAAGAGAAAGTCCACTTTGCACATCAGCTTCAATATTTGCTCCAGGATGCCAGCTAACGTTTACATCAACATCATCCCAAAGACCAGCTTGAACCATCCATACTTTTGCAAAGTACTTTTCTTCAGCTGGAGTTCCCAAAAACTTAACGGTACCTTTAATTTTACCGGCTTCAATTTGTTCTTTTATGGCTATTGCTGCACCTAAACTGGCTGCTCCGAACATGTTGTGTCCACATCCATGGCCTGGAGCTCCATCTATCCTTGGGTCTTTTGTCGGGACTGTATTTTGGGACAGTCCTGGGAGTGCATCAAACTCACCAAGAACACTGATTACTGGTTTCCCAGAACCGTAAGTAGCTGTAAAGGCGGTAGGGATATCGGCTACACCGCGAGTCACTGTTAAACCATTTTTTTCGGCATATGCCGCCAAGACTTCAGCAGATTTGGACTCATTGAAGGCGGTTTCCGCGTAAGCCCAAATGGAATCACTGATCTTGATCAGATTTTCCTTGTGGTTTTCAACAGATGCGATTACCGCTTTTTTGTTAGAACTTAATTTTTGTGCTGCCAGATTCATGGAAACAAGGCAGAGTAGGAGTAAGAGGAAAGGTTTTCTCATTATTAGGATATTTGAATTAGTCGTTTGCGAATCAAATGCCTATTTAAAATCTTCTGGACAATTTCCCATGTAAAAATTTCAAACGGATTCTAAAAATACTGAAAAAGCGTTAACCCACAGCTTCTCTGTACACTTTTAAACAACGCTCTCTGGCGAATTTATGGTCTACCATTTTGGTAGGGTAGGAGAGTTCTTGGAGCTCAGGGACCCATTTGCTGATATATTCATGCTGTTTATCAAATTTGTCAACTTGTGTTAATGGGTTAAAAATCCTAAAATATGGAGCTGCGTCCACGCCACTGCCCGCAGCCCATTGCCAATTACCAACATTACTGGCCAGTTCGTAGTCCAACAACTTTTGGGCGAAATAGGCTTCGCCCCAACGCCAATCTATGAGAAGATGTTTACAGAGAAAACTGGCCACCAGCATTCGGACCCTATTGTGCATGTATCCAGTCGAATTTAATTCCCGCATTCCAGCATCTACAAGGGCGTATCCTGTAGTTCCTTTTTTCCAACGTTCAAATTCCTCTTTGTTATTGCGCCATGCAATACGGTCATATTTAGGTTTAAAAGCCGTATGGACGGTATGCGGATAGTGCCAAAGTATCTGCATGAAGAACTCCCTCCATATCAGTTCGTTCCAGAAAACCTTATTTTGCTCTGCCACCGCCTTTTTTATCATCTTTCGAACGGATACTGTTCCAAACCTTAAATGCGGTCCCAACCTGGAGGTACCATATTCAATTGCTGGGTAATCCCTAGTGTCCCCATAGCTTTGGATTAAGCTTGAAGTGACTTTATATTCTGGAATTTTGATGGTTGAGGTTTCAAAACCTAAATCTTCCAATTTGAGGTTGGGGAGACTTTTATTTTGATACAGGTTGCCAAAACTCTCCGAAGCATCATAGTCCAATAGATTTATGGAGGGATTGAATTTCTCTTTCCACCGCTTCATGTATGGAGTATAGACCACATAAGGAGAACCATCGGCTTTTACAATGTCATCTTTTTCAAAAATGACCTGATCTTTGAAGGTCTTGAAGCTGATACCCTTTTCTATCAAGAAGTTTTTTATGCTCGAATCTCTTTGAATGGCATAGGGTTCGTAATCATGATTGGTGTATACTGTTTTTAGACTATAATCCTTGGCAAGTTTCTCGAAAATGGATAAAGGAGAGCCATGAAAAAGGGCTATGTTACTGTTGAATTCTGAGCTTAGTTGCTTACGTAATCTTTGGAGTTGTTCGTATATAAAAGATACCCTGGCATCATTTCTTGGCAGTTTTTCTAGAATTTCGGAATCAAAGATGAATATGGGCAATATTGGATAATCTCCCTTTAGGGAGTGATACAGCCCAACGTTATCTTCCAAGCGCAGATCACGTCGGAACCAAAAAATGGAAATTGGGTCTGGCATTTTATATTGACTCTATTACTAGGTAGTTTTTGGTGTTTGGTATTGTTCCAAATAGCTCCATTAGTTTTTGCTCTCGGTACTTGAATATCTTTTTCAATTGTTTTTTAACCAAAATGGGGTGCATCCACTGCCCAATAATCCCAAAGGGAATTTTGTAGTCGATAATGTCTTGCATTTCCACACCTTGCTCAGTTTCTTTGAGAAAGTGTTTATGATGCCATAGGGCATAGGGACCAAACCGTTGTTCATCCACAAAATATTCACCTTCCTTCACATGGGTGATTTCGGTCACCCATCTTGTTGTTACAAGAGGAAAAGGACTCACCTTATACTGGATTATTTGTCCTGGAAACATTGATTTTTCAGAACCCGAAAGAATATGGAACCCCATGTGCTCCGGGGTTATTGTTTTAAGGTTTCTAGGATCGGATAGAAAACCCCAGGCTTCCTCCTTGGAGATGGGCAGAATTTGTTTTGAACGTAGTTGATAAAGTTTCATTCATAGAATTTTGATAAAGATACGATTATTTTGTTTAATTATATTTATAAAATATTAAACAAAATATATTGAGCTCTTGTTCTTTTAAGGCTTTGTTAACAATACCTCGATACCTTAATAAGTAGATTTGTTCCACTAACAAAACTAAAACACTGTTCCAATGAAGAAATTAGTATTATTTGTATTTGTCGCATTACTTTCCATTTCTATGGAAGCTCAATTGCAGACACCGCAACCGAGCCCACCATCCAAAATAAAGCAGACGGTAGGTCTAACCGAGGTTGTTGTTGAATATGCCAGACCTTCCATGAGAGGTAGGACCATTTTTGGCAACTTGGTTCCCTACGATGCCTTGTGGAGAACGGGTGCCAATAAGAACACCACCGTCACTTTTAGTGATGATGTTGTGGTTCAGGGAAAAGAATTGAAAGCAGGTTCCTACGCTATTTTCACCAAGCCAGGTGAAGCAGTTTGGGAGGTTATCTTTTATTCTGACACCAACAATTGGGGTACACCAAGAAATTGGGACGCCTCCAAAGTGGCGGCTACAGTAAAGACGGAAGTTTACCCAATTCCAATGCCTATTGAGACATTTACCATAACCATTGATGATATGCATAATAATGGTGCTACATTAGGGATTATGTGGGAAAAAGTTTATGTGGGTGTGAAATTTGATGTTCCTACTTCGGCTAAAGCTACCAAGAGTATTGAATCTGTAATGGCCGGACCAAGTGCCAACGATTATTATGCCGCAGCTTCTTATTTTATGGATGAAGGTAAGGACTTGAACAAAGCAAAAGAATGGATTGACAAAGCAGTTTCCATGAATGAAAAGGGATTCTGGATGATGAGAAAGCAATCTCTTATCTATGCTAAACTTGGTGACAAAAAAGGAGCTATTGAGGCTGCTAAAAGATCTATGGCAGTAGCTGAAGAAGCAGGTAACGCTGATTACGTGAAGCTCAATAAAGATTCTTTGAAAGAGTGGGGAGCACTATAAAATTTCTCCATTCAAAATAACATAAAAGCCCACTTTAAAGTGGGCTTTTTTTATGTTTCAATTGGCGGCTTGTCCAGGAAATTATCAAAAGCCTGAACGAGAAGAGCGAGTAAGATTACCAAGCCACACCCAAAGGCATTCAACCATAAATAAGACATCCAGTCCAGATACCAACCAATAATTACAATTACCTGCGTTACTATGGCCGAGACAAAAACTGCATTTCCGCGAATAAATTTAAAGAAGAAGGCCAAAAGGAAAATACCCAGTACGTTCCCATAAAAAATGGAACCGATAATATTCACCAGTTGTATGAGGTTATCAAAAAGATTTGCCACACAAGCAATCACAATGGCTAAAATACCCCATAGCAATGTAAACCCTTTTGCTGCAAACACATAGTGTTTTTCATCCCGTTCTTCTTTTTGGTTTCTTTTATACAGATCTAGAGCGGTAATGGTTCCCAAGGCGTTCAATTCTGAAGCAGTGGAAGACATGGCAGCCGAAAGAATTACAGCAAGCAATAGCCCAATGAGCCCTACCGGAAGGTTTTCCAAGATAAAGTGAATAAAGACATAGTCTTTGTCATTGGTCTCCACCGAATCGTCAGCTTGAGCGATCAATGTTCTAGCAGCATCCCTATTGGCTCGCTCTCTTTGATTGATTTTAAGGATATCCTGCTTGGCTTGTTCAATAGCATTATATTCTTTTAGTTCCAGTGCCGCCGAAAAAGCTTCTTGGGCCATTCGTTTTTCTTTTTCAAGCTCCAAATGCCCTTCCTGCAATGACTCGTAATTTTCTGCGTATGATGATTGGGTTACCGCTTCGGTTGCAGCTGGATTGAAATTCAGCGGAGAGGAATTATACTGATAAAAGACAAAGACCATAGCACCCACCAGAAGAATGAAAAACTGCATTGGAATCTTTAAGATTCCATTGAAAATGAGTCCTAATTGACTTTCCCGCACGGATTTTCCAGAAAGATACCGCTGCACCTGACTTTGATCGGTCCCAAAATAGGCCAGAGCCAAAAAGAAACCTCCCGTAATCCCGCTCCAGAATGTATAGCGATTGTTGGTGTCCAATGTAAAATCAAGAATTTCAAGCTTATTGTTGGCACCAGCAATTTTTAGAGCTTCAGCAAAAGATACTCCGGTAGGAAGTGAACCAAGAATAAAAAAGAATGCAAAGAACATTCCCACCATTATAATGAACATCTGTTGTTTTTGGGTTACGCTAACCGCCTTGGTCCCACCAGAAACCGTATAGACTATTACCAATATACCTATGATGATGTTCAAGGTCCTAAGGTCCCAACCCAATACTGCAGAAAGTATAATTGAAGGTGCAAAAATGGTAATACCGGCTGCCAATCCACGCTGTATCAAGAATAGTATGGCAGTAAGTGTCCTTGTCTTTAGGTCGAACCTACCTTCCAACATTTCATATGCGGTAAAAACCTTCAGTTTTTTATATATGGGAATGAATACCAAACAGATTACGATCATGGCCAAAGGAAGTCCAAAGTAGAACTGCACAAATCCCATTCCATCGTGAAATGCTTGTCCAGGCGTGGATAGAAACGTAATGGCGCTGGCCTGCGTAGCCATTACTGATAGTCCAATGGTCCACCATTTGGCATCATTGCCTCCCCTCACATAGTCATCAACGTTTTTACTGCCTCGGGTTTTCCAAACCCCAAATCCCACAATAAATAATAGCGTACCGCCAAGAACTATCCAATCTAATACGTTCATTAAGGTTTAGTTATTTGATGTCATGATAAAGTAAAAAACCAAAATATAGATGATGTTCAGAAGGATAACAATGGAATATTCTTTTTTCCACTGCGAATCCCTTGTTTCACTATCCTTTGACATTGCTCTCAGTTTTTACCTCGTTTTTTCCTATGGAAAGCATATTTGCGAAAAGTTTATAAGCTCCAGACACTCCTGCAGGAAGTTCCCTGAAAAAGCTTAGACCAGTATAAATATAATACCCTTTTCCATGAGGTGCCACAAGAAGACTACCTTCTGTTGGGGCTTCATCTTCGTCGCTCATTGAAAGAACCGGGGTGAACTCTGGAGCCCATTCTTTCGGAAAATACAGGCCTCTTTCCTGTACCCACCCATCAAAATCACTTTCCTTCACCGCATTTGGAAAGTTCACCAGTGAGTGTGAATTCGCGATGATACTTACTTTTGCGGTTTCATCGGTTACCCGATCTCTGGACAAGGTTAGGTCGTATGGTGCTATATTTTCAAATTGCTTTGCCCATCTTCCGGCCGTATTGTACTGTACAATCATGTTACCTCCGTTTTTAACATAGTCGAATAAAACGGGCTGCTTAAATTTTAGGGACTCCACAACATTGTAAGCTCTGATTCCTACCACAACGGCGTCGTACTTGTCAAGGGAGCCTTTTTCAATGTCGTTGGGATCGATCGTGTGGACTTGATAACCAATTTGCTCCAAGCTTTCAGGAACCTTATCACCAGCTCCCATAATATAGCCTATGTGCTCTCCTGATCTTTGGATATCCATTCGTACTACCTTGGCTTCGGAAGGCAAAAGGATGGATTGTTTGGGAACATGGTCGTAGTTGATTTCTACCAACTCCTTATCAAAAGTTTTCCCTCCACTAGTGACTACTGGAGAAATCTTCCCCTCACTTTCATAATTGGGTGGGGTTACGTTAAAGGTTACCGATTGTTCCTGTCCTTTTTGAGGCACAAAAAATGTAATTTGTCTTGGCGAGACTTCCCACCCTTCGGGATGGTTGAGCACTACCGTTCCGGACAAGCTGTCTTTTTCAGCACGAATCTTTACATGGATATCTTTGCTGTCTCCATTAGAAAAGATAAGAACCTTCTCATCTATTTTTGAAGTAGCTTCGGGTAATACTGCAAAGGGTTCATATAACTCACCCTTATCTGGCTTGGAAAACCTGTGTACAATAGGTTTTTCGAATTCAATTTCGGTTCCCTCAAAATCCAGCGTGAACATGGCATTGAAGACACTTGGAGTTTCTGGTTTTCCAATCATTTGCTGGTCATCAACGGTGTACATACCCAGTGTCCCAGGACTATTCAACCAATATGGACTTGAGAAGCTAGTGTTGATAGGAACGGTAAAATCCAGCTCATAATTTTTCTTGAGATTGTTGCCCAAAGGGTCATTTGGATGAATTTTGGCTGTAGTTCCAGGTAGTTGAATGTCTTTTAAAGTAATGTTCTGCGAACTTCTGTTCAACACTTCCACATTGATTTTTGAAGTACTCTCAGGGGTTGTTGAGCCAGATTGGGCACTCGCTTCGAGATAGAGTCCAGAACAGGCCAAAATCAATGACTTAAGCTCTTCGGACTTTAAAGTTTTCCAATGCTCATCCTCTACTTTTTGTAACAACCCATAGGCCTTGACCAATTGTGGCACGTGTTTGGAGGGGTCCCTGAAATCAAAATTAGCCTCAATGTCATACAATATATCACCTACTACTTTACCACCGGTTACACGGGTCCAGGTTGTGTTGATACCTTCAAATAGGTTGTTGGAAGTAGGTAAATCTCCCTTCAACAACTCTACATATTCGTCTTGTGTTCCTCTTGTGGTAAGTCTTCCAAATCCTTGACAAAGGTGTTGACTACTGGCAATGGAGGCAATTTCGTTATTGGAAAGTCCAAGTTCTGGATAGTAGGTTCCTATATCTAGTTTCACCAAATTGGATTTATCTGCTTTTTCAAAGTTTTCACGACTACCATAGAACCACCAGCTAGTGTTAAAAAATGCTCTTTTGGGTTGCCATGTGGAAGTAAATTCCAACTGTTCTGGATAAGCATCCGACTTATTTGACAAATCAAAAGCTTCCACGCTCAGCATAGCTGAGGAGGTATGGTGTCCATGTGTTGTACCAGGAGTGCGATGGTCAAATCGGTTTATGATGATATCTGGTTTCAAGTTTCGAATGGCCCACACCACATCTCCCAAAACCTTTTCTTTGTCCCAGATTTTAAGTGTTTCCTTTGGATGTTTGGAGTAACCAAAATCATTGGCCCTTGTAAATCGTTGTTCACCTCCATCAGTTCTTCGGGCAGCCAAAAGTTCTTGTGTTCGAAGCACTCCAAGAAGTTCCCGCAATTCAGAACCTATTAAATTTTGTCCGCCATCTCCGCGTGTTAGGGATAGATAAATCGTTCTTGCTTTATCGTGGTTGGACAAATAGGAAATCAATCTCGTGTTTTCATCGTCAGGATGCGCGGCAATGTACAAAGCCGTACCCAAGAAATTTAATTTTTGAAGGCTGTGATAGATTTCCGCCGAAGAAGGTTTTTGGGGTTTTTGCCCCCATGAATATGGAGAGAACATTACGGCGGCCAAGATGCTGGCCCATAAATATCGCATAGATGGTTCTTTAGTGGTTGCACCAAATATAGAAAGATTCAATACAGACCAAATGGAATTTAGAACATCTTTAACAGGGTATATTTTTGCCAAAAATGGTTTTTATTACAGTCCCAGGCTATCCCTTAAAACAACATCATTTACGCTGTTTTGCCCCCAATAGGGTGTTTTTAGGGATTTCAACTTTGTTGCTGTGGTTGTCAATATTTTTGCCTTGGGCCCGAATCCGCTTTTAAAATCTTCGGTCCAACTTTCAATACTATGTGGGAATTGAGAAGTAAAGTTTATGCTCAAAGTTCTCTCTAGTTCCGGATAGTGGATTGAGTAACTACTGATTCCTTCGGAGGTTGTCAGAGTAGCTATGGCATTATAGGCCTTTAATTCTTTGTGTCTTAATCGGACAAACTCAAGTGAGGGTATCATTTTCAGATTGCCTTTAGGCAAGTCTGCTGGATTGATTCGGATTTTGGTCCAGATTTCATTTTCCAAAAGGTCTTTATCCAAAGAAATATTTTGGTCGGCTTCACTTTCAAAATACGAATGCGAAGTAAACTCAAAGTTGTCCCTGTTATTGATTTGCGAATAAACATGCCCGCACCATTCTTGTACAGATAAACTGGTCTTAATGGCATGTTGGTTATCATGAACAGGATAAAAAGTGCTGCTCATAACGGAATAAGGATATATTCCGGTCAGATAATTTTTGGTGGCATTCAATTTCAAAACAGAAACATTATCTTTTCCTCCGCGGTCGGCTTTCACCTGTTTTTCTGGTAAAAAGGGTTCAGTTACAAAAATGAGTACGGAATTACCATCTCTTAACTCTCCATATCGAGCCTGTTGTAATTTATATGAGGTAATTTCTGCGGAACCTGCATACCAGTATTCCTTGAAATCTGTAGATAAGGACTTCTTTGGACTTTCTTTGATAGGAGCAGCCATATCATTTAAGGCCAAATCCATATTTTTTGAATCAGCCGTTTGCTCTTTGCATCCCAAAATAATAACGCCAAACAAGAGGAAAAATAGGGGTAAGCCCTTGGAAACCTGATTTTTCATAATACACTTTTTGCTAAAGGTAGTACGGTTATTAGGAATTACAATACACCTTAACATTTTGTAAAGCAAGCTAAAAGCGTAGTTTTGCAAAAAATAACCTTGAAGCTAAAAGTTAGGTATGCAGCGAATAGAGTTAATGGCCCCTGCGGGAAATTTTGAATCCCTGCAGGCAGCTTTGGACAATGGAGCAGATTCCATCTACTTTGGAGTGGAACAATTAAACATGAGGGCAAGGGCTTCCATGAACTTTACTTTGGAGGACCTTCCGGAAATTGCACAAAGGTGCAATGCCAAGGGAGTAAGAACTTATCTCACCCTAAATACGATAATTTATGACCACGATCTTTCTGTGGTCAAAACGTTATTGAAGAAAGCCAAAGAGGTTGAGCTTTCCGCAATCATTGCCATGGATCAGGCCGTAATTGCGGCTGCCCGGGAATTGGGATTAGAGGTTCACATCTCAACCCAAATCAACGTTACCAATATTGAGACGGTGAAATTCTATGCCATGTTTGCCGATACCATGGTGTTAAGTCGTGAACTTAGCTTAAGGCAGGTAAAGAAGATCACTGAACAGATTGAAAAAGAACAGGTCAAGGGGCCTTCAGGACGCTTGGTGGAAATTGAAGTGTTTGGGCATGGGGCTTTGTGCATGGCCGTATCTGGAAAGTGCTATATGAGTCTACATTCGTACAATTCTTCGGCCAACAGGGGAGCGTGCAAACAAAACTGTAGAAAAAAGTATACCGTTATTGATCAGGAGACTGGTTTTGAAATGGAACTGGATAATGAGTACATCATGTCCCCAAAGGATTTATGTACTATTGACTTTTTGGACCAAGTAGCCGATGCAGGAATTAAAGTGCTCAAAATTGAAGGTAGGGGACGAGCACCTGAATATGTAGCCAAGGTCATCAAATGTTACAGACAAGCATTGGACAGTCTTTATGAAGGCAATTATGACAAGGAAAAGGTGATTACTTGGATGCAGGAATTGGAAAAGGTCTATAATCGTGGTTTTTGGAGCGGATACTATTTGGGGCAGAAATTGGGAGAATGGAGTGCTGTTTCAGGATCTGCAGCAACACAAAAGAAGGTTTACATTGGTAAAGGAGTGCATTATTTCCCGAAATCCAACATAGGAGAGTTCAAAATTGAGGCATACGACCTTTCCATAGGCGATACCATACTAATTACTGGGCCAACCACTGGGGCTCAGGAAATGAAGGTTACTGAAATGTTGGTAAACGATGATAAACTGTCCAAGGGGCAAAAAGGTGACTCGGTGACGATTCCAGTCGAATTTAGAATCAGACCTTCGGACAAACTCTACAAAATCGTTGAAAACAAGGTAGAGGCTTAATGGTAGTGATTACCTTACAGCGCGAAAAGTGCATTGGGTGCAATTATTGTGTGGAAATGGCGCCAGAACAATTTGCCATGTCCAAAAAAGATGGTAAGTCCGTTCTGTTGCGTTCACAGAATAAAAAGGGTTTCCACACCATTAAATCCCATGATGATATCATTTTTGATAGTTGCGATAAGGCAGCCAAAGCTTGCCCTGTCAAGATTATCGATGTAAAACAGATTTAATCCTCAGAATTAAAATTCCATCAAGGTTTTGTACACCAAATGAGTAGGAAGGCCAACTACATTGGTGTAAGGCCCCTTGATTTCAGAAATCCCGATCATTCCGATCCATTCTTGGATTCCATAGGCTCCTGCCTTGTCAAAAGGCTGATACTGCTCAATGTAGTAATTGATTTCATCATCGGAAAAATCCTTGAATTTTACCCAGGTAGTGGCGCTGACCGTTTTTTGAAGGTCGGTAGAGGTAAAACAAACTGAAGTAATGACTTCATGCCAATCGCCGGACATGGTGCGAAGCATCTCATAGGCTTCTTTTTTGTCTCCCGCTTTGGCCAAAGAAGCATTGTTGTACCATACCACCGTATCCGAAGTAATTACAATTTCATTGGCATTGAGCTCTTCCTGAAACGGTTCAGCTTTTAGCTGGGCAAGATATTCCGATATTTCCTTTCCTTTTAAATGTTCTGGATATACTTCTTCAACCGATTTTGGACGGACTTCAAAATCCAATCCCATTTCTTCCAAGAACATTTTTCTACGTGGCGAACCTGAACCTAGAATGATTTTATGGCCCTTAAGTTTCTTTTGGATGGGATTTTCAGTCATTTTTTGCGTTGAAATTATCGTTCCAATCACCTCTGACTTTCAACACCTGTTCAATGATATCTCGGACACATCCGTCTCCACCATTTTTATGTGAGACATAGTCCGAAATAGCCTTTACTTCCTGAACGGCATTCTGCGGGGAAGTTGCTAGGGCCACCATTCTCATAGGAGGGATATCCGGAAGGTCATCTCCCATATACACTACTGTTTTGGGGTCAATGTTATAGATGTCAAGGTATTCTTCAAGGGGTTCTACTTTATGGTGGGCACCCAGATAAATATCCGTTACCCCAAGACCTTTTAACCGCTCTTTTACCCCTTCATTGGTGCCTCCGGAAATAATACAGACGTTATATCCTTTTTGTATGGCGGTTTTAAGTGCATAACCATCTTTAACACTCATTTTTCGTAGCATTTCTCCCTGAGTTGTAATTAATACTGATCCATCGGTAAAAACACCATCCACATCAAATACAAAAGTGGTAATGTCGCTTAAGAGTTCTTTATAATTTTTTTTCATAAACTTCTTTTATGGCTTTGCTGCACAGTGTATAAAGTTCTATTTGTTTTTGATCTTTTAAAAGCGTCAAGTGCTTTTCCATGCTGATTGTATCGTTTCTTCGGGCCGGGCCGGTCTGCGCCTTGGCAGGGCTCATGGACTGGACTTTTTCGGCAGTTTCACGAATTAAGGGCTTTAACAGGTCAAAAGACAGGCCAGCTGAAGCACAGATTTCTTCTCCAATAAGATAAAAATGGTTGGTAAAATTATTTACAAAAACCGCTGCAAGATGCAACTTTTTTCTTTGCTCGGAGTCAATTTTATGAACCTTGTCGGAAATTGAATCTGCTAATTCCTGAAGGATGGAAAGGGATTCTTTTTTTCTGGCTTCAATACAAATCGGAATACTTCTAAAATTGGCAGATCTTTCTTCGCTGAATGTTTGCAAGGGATAAAAAACTCCTCGGTTCTCAGTTTGGATTGCGTCCATTTCAGTAGCCCCAGAAGTATGGACCACTAGGCCCTTTTTGTTTTTAAGAAACCTGGAAACATCCCCAATGGCCCGATCACTAACAGCTATAATGTAAACATCTGCATCTTTGACCGTGTCAAAATCAGTGGAAATATGCGTGCTGTCAAAATATTGGACTAATCGCCTTTCATTTCTGCCCACAACTTGGACCACATCCACATTTTCGGTTTTGGAGAATACCCCGAACAAGTGCCTGGCAAGATTTCCTGTGCCCAAAATAACAGCTGAGAGCATGTACAAAACTACAAATTTGAAGACAGATTTAAGTCAAAGCAATTAACATTTAGATCGGACTTTTCTTTGACCGGCAAACACTGAAATGGTAAAAACGCCGTATTTTTGCAAGCTGAAAAGTACATCTCGTTTTAATGATCGATATTCTCAAAAAGACTCTGTTTTCCACCAGGCTCATGGCAGTTCTACTTTTGGTTTTTGCAGCAGCAATGGCCATCGGTACCCTTGTGGAAACTAAATACAGTACTGAAACAGCCCGAATATACATTTACAATGCAACTTGGTTTGAGGCTATCATGGCCCTCTTGATGATCAATTTTATCGGAAATGTTTCCAGATATAAGTTGTTGAGATGGAAGAAATGGCCAGTACTATTGCTTCACCTTTCTTGGGTTTTGATCATTTTAGGAGCTTTTGTTACCCGTTACATAAGCTTTGAGGGTGTAATGCCCATTCGTGAAGGAGCTTCTGAAAATCGATTTTATTCCGATAAAACCTATTTGACTGCATTTGTTGATGGCGATATCAACGGCGAGACCAAAAGAAAGGTATTGGAAGATGATTTGATTGTGACCCCAGAGGGAATGCGCTCAAGCCTTCCATGGAAATCCGACTTCAATGGTGTGCCCTTTACCATTTCTTATGTTGATTTTATAGACGGAGCTGAAGAAGGACTTATTCCAGATGAAAACGGAAAAGAGTACCTGAAAATAGTAGAGGCAGGGGATGGCCAACGGCATGAACACTATCTTGAAAACGGACAGATTGCCAGCATTCACAACGTGTTGTTTGCACTGAACAAAGAGACGGAAGGAGCTATTAATATCTATACCAAGGAAGGCAGTTATGAAGTGAAATCCCCATTTGCTGGAAGTTTTATGCGGATGGCGGATCAGTTCCAAGGTGAGGTAATCAACGACAGTATTCAATCGTTACAGCTGCGGTCCCTTTATAACATGGCGGGTATGCAATTTGTTATTCCCGAACCTATGGTAAAGGGAAGTTATGGAGTGGTCAAGGTACCGGAGGAAGAAGTGACCGAGAGCACACAAGATGCTTTGGTGGTTTCTGTAACCGCCAATGGAGCCAGTCAAGAAATAAAATTACTGGGAGGACAGGGTACTTCAAATTTTTCAGATAAGATCAATGTTGGAGGATTAGATTTTTCACTTAGCTATGGCTCCAAGGTCCATGAGCTTCCTTTTTCCATTCAATTGAATGATTTTATCGCCGAAAAATATCCAGGAACCGAAATGGGGTATTCTTCTTTCATGAGTAGAATCACCGTTCATGATGACCGCCCTTTTGATTATGATATTTTCATGAACCATGTGCTAGATCATCGAGGTTATCGATTTTTCCAGTCCAGCTTCCACCCAGATGAAAAGGGCACTGTTTTGTCCGTAAACCACGATATGTGGGGTACATGGATTACCTATATTGGGTATTTTCTATTATATATTGGTCTAATGGGAATCATGTTTTTTGGTAAGACCAGATTTAGGGATTTGCAGAAAGCCTTAGAAAAAGTCAAAGCTAAAAAAGCTGCTCTGACCATTGGGTTACTTTTGATGGGAATTCCTTTGGCCGTAGCCCAGGAAGATAGCACGGACCATCAACATAATATGTTGCCCACAAAAGCCCAGGTAGATTCTGTGATCAAATCAACCGTAGTAACAGAGGAACATGCCGAAAAATTTGGTGCTTTGGTGATTCAGGATGAAGGCGGTAGAATGAAGCCCATTCATACTTTTGCATCAGAAGTACTTAGAAAATTAAGCGGTAAGAATACCTATGAAGGTTTGTCCGCGAATCAAGTTTTCCTTTCTATGATGATGAACCCTGGTGTGTGGTACAATGTTGAGTTCATTGCACTGGCGAAAAAGGAGAATGATAGCACTAGAAAAATCATTGGAGTTCCTAAAGGAACAAAATTGGTAAAGGCCACCGACTTTTTTGATGAAAAGGGTAGATACAAACTGCAACCTTATCTGGAAAAAGCGACTTCCACCAACAACCCTTCAAGCTTTGAAATGGACTTTAAGAAAGTAGGGGAGCGGCTCAGCCTGTTGAACATAGCATTGAGTGGGCAGATAGTGAAGATATTTCCATTGCTGAATAACGAGAACAACAAATGGATCTCCGCAGTAGAGTACCGTTCTGGGCAATATCAAATTCAAGATTCCCTGTATTCAAATTTTGTTCGTAATTCGGTGCCCTTTTACTTAGGAACACTTAAAAATGCCATTTCAACAGGGGACTATTCGCAATCGGACAAACTTCTGGAAGCCTTCAAGCAGAATCAAGTTAACCACGGAAAAGAAGTACTGCCCAGTGACAAAAAAATCCAAACGGAAATCATCTATAATAAGCTGGACATATTTAACAGGTTGTACAGGTACTATGCTTTGGTTGGATTGTTATTGTTCATTACGTTGGTGGTGAGGATATTCAAGGATAGGGAAATTCTTAAAGCAGTAGCTTACCTTCTAAAAGGAACAATCATTCTGTTTTTTATATGGCATACGGTTGGATTGGTTTTACGGTGGTATATTTCGGGACATGCACCCTGGAGTGATGCTTACGAAAGTATCCTTTATGTAGCTTGGGCCACAATGGGTATTGGTTTGGCACTGGGAAGAAAAAGTGAATTGACCATTGCGGCCAGTGCCTTTGTAACATCAATGTTATTATGGATTGCCCACCAAAGCTGGGTGGACCCGGCCATAGCCAATTTACAACCCGTACTGGACAGTTATTGGCTCATGATTCATGTTGCCGTAATTGTGGGTAGTTATGGTCCGCTCACCATTGGAATGATCTTGGGTGTAGTATGTCTTTTGCTCATGGTTTTGACTACCAAGGAGAATAAAAAGAAAATGGAACTCAGCATTAAGGAGTTGACCATAATTAATGAGTTGGCTTTGACAGCCGGTTTGGTTATGCTTACCATAGGTAATTTTCTGGGAGGACAATGGGCCAATGAAAGTTGGGGAAGATATTGGGGCTGGGATCCAAAAGAAACCTGGGCTTTAATATCAATTATGATCTATGCTTTTGTAGTGCACATGCGTTTGGTTCCGGGATTACGGGGGACATGGTCTTTTAACTTTGCGAGCATTTTGGCCTTTTCCAGTATTATGATGACCTATTTTGGGGTAAACTTTTACCTAGTGGGCCTTCATAGCTATGCCAGTGGTGACCAAGTAATTACCCCAAGTTTTGTTTGGTATACCGTGATAGGTGTTCTAATACTTGGCGCGGTAAGTATTTGGAGATACAGGGTGCACTATGCCAAATAACTACTCTTCTTGAGATAAAAGAAGTTTCATGATTTCTTCCGCGGCTACCTGCCCTTTCAATTTTAGGAAATCACGTGAGGTATTGTCCCCAAGTTCAAAAACAATGGAGGGCATATCATGATTTACATAAAAATAGGTCCTGGACACCATTGTGGGATCAATATTGGTAGAAGCGGCAACATTGGTCTTTTTCTGAGGTAGCCTTTGGCTGATATTGTCTATCCAATCAAAGATAATCTTACCTTTTTTTCCGGTTACGGTGGTGTCTATTGGATAATAAATATCGTCCCAAGTGGAATGAAAATCGGCTCCAAAGACAAAATCATAATCCTTGTCCTTTTCTCTTAGAAAATCGCGTACATTTTTGGTTTCAGGTTGATTGAAATTCTGCCAATCCCTATTTAGATCAATTCCTCCCATGTTATGGCGCCAATGACCGTTGTCCACACCATCAGGATTCATTAATGGAACCACAAAAACAGTATGTTCCTTTCTAAAATTGACAGCTAGCTCCGAATCCCCTGATATAGTTTCAATAAAGGATTTCATGGCCAGAAAACCGGTAACCTCTGGGGGGTGTTGCCTGGAAATGATCATCAGGGCCTTTTTGGACTCCTCATTTTCATTGATTTCCATGAGGTGCATGGTTCTTCCCTCCTTGGAGAGTCCAACCGGATAATTTTTCACAAAAGGTTTTACGCTTAAGGAATCTATCCAAGTTTTCACCACAGTTGAGGTATAGAGTTCCTGGGCAGATACCCATGTTGGATTTTCACTTACGGAAATAGTAATTTCAGCAGATTCCGGAGCAGCTTTTATTCCAAAATCACCTTCACCTGGGTTAATGGGTTTAAAGGATATACTGTCCAAAGATTTAAAAATCTTACCATCAGTACTGATTTTTGGATAGTACCTGTTTCTGGAATCTTGGTAAGTGAGCTGAATGGTAATATCCCGCTCGGTAGTGGACCAAACTTTGAACGCATACCAAGGACTAACGTTGATCGGCGTATTTTCTGCAGTGATCCAAATAGTATAGTGATCGTTCCCATCATAGGCGACACCGTTCAATCTTGCACCATCAAAATCGTTGGAAAAGAAAGTAGTACTATCCGTTAACGCCCAAGTGCCTTTCCATTGTTTTTGTATGGGTTTGTCCACTGTTGGCACTACAGAACTGGGAGCTTGACCAGTATAACCTGTTTTTTCTTTGTCCGATGAATCATTATTTTTTTTACATGAAGTAGTGCATGAAATAAGAAGTATCATGCAGAAAAACAAACACTTGTGGTACATAAAGTTTTCTGTTAGTTGTGGATGGAGTTCCAAATATAAGAACATCGGATTCATCAAAAAACAAAAAAAATCAGCAACTTTTAATTTTTTTTTCTAAACTTTGTGCCATCATGAAGTTATAAGAATTATGTCCACTATAGATGTCAATATGGCCAAAGGGCCAAAAAAGTAACCGAAAGACTTTTCGGACTGATTGACATTGCACTTCTTTTTTTACACATAATTCTTTTTAAATGACAAATTCAAATACATATTCTTTCAAAAAATTGATTAACTATTTCTGGATTGCAGTATCTGGCAAAGAGACTGAATTTACATCTGGAAGTATACGAAAGGCCATTTTCATGCTTTCCATTCCAATGATTTTGGAAATGCTTATGGAATCCATTTTTGCACTTGTGGACATTGCCTATGTTTCTCAGGTAAGTGTAAATGCCGTGGCCACAATTGGACTCACTGAGTCTGTAATTACGTTGATCTATGCCCTTGCCATAGGTTTAAGTATGGCAGCTACGGCAGTTGTTGCACGGCGGATAGGCGAAAAAAATGTTCAAGCGGCAAGAATAGCAGCGGTACAGGCTATTGGTCTGGGGATAGTAATATCCATTGTTCTGGGAATCGTAGGTATTCTTTATGCCAAAGAGATTCTTGCATTAATGGGAGGAGAACCTGACTTGATCGAAGAGGGTTATGGGTATACAAAATTTCTGATAGGTGGAAATATTACCATAATGTTGCTGTTCCTGATCAATGCTATTTTCAGGGGCGCTGGTGATGCTTCCATAGCCATGTGGACCTTGGTCCTGTCCAACGGTCTCAATATTATATTGGATCCAATTTTTATATTCGGTCTGGGACCAATTCCAGAGTATGGGGTAATGGGAGCCGGCATTGCTACAAATATTGGACGAGGGTCTGCTGTTCTTTTTCAGTTGGGTATTTTGTTCTTTGGATGGGGTAAGATCAAACTGGCAGTGAGCGATTTGGTGTTGAACCTTACCGTAATGGTCAATTTGATCAAAGTTTCCTTGGGAGGCATTGCACAATTCTTGATCGGGACTTCAAGCTGGGTGTTCCTTATGCGTATCATGTCAGAATTTGGAAGCGAAGTACTGGCGGGTTACACCATAGCCATTAGGGTAATGATGTTCACTTTAATGCCTTCATGGGGTATGAGCAATGCTGCGGCCACTTTGGTAGGCCAGAACCTTGGAGCAAAAAAACCAGATAGGGCAGAGGTGTCCGTTTGGAAAACCGGAAAGTACAATGCCTATTTCATGGGGTTGGTCTCAGTGATTTACCTTGTTTTTGCCAAATCCATTATTTCTTGGTTCAATGCAACCCCACAGGTAGTGGAAAATGGAGCACTTTGCCTTCAGATTATTGCGTTGGGTTATGTGTTTTACGCTTACGGAATGGTAGTTACACAAGCATTCAATGGAGCAGGGGATACCAAGACGCCTACCAAGATAAATTTCTTCTCCTTTTGGCTGTTCCAACTTCCGTTGGCCTATTTGGCCGCGTTGGTGTTTGGAATGGGAGCAAAAGGTGTTTTTATAGCCATAACTGCCGCTGAGGTATTGCTTGCGGTAATGGCAATGGTATGGTTTAAAAAAGGAAATTGGAAGCGGGTTGAAGTATAAGCGGTTTCCGTATCTTTAGGTTAAATTTTTTCCACATGGATAATGTAAAAAAAGGTGTAAATACCATTTGCACGCATACTGGGGAATTGGAGGATAAGACGTTTAAGGGAGCGGTATCCCCTTTGTACATGAGTACCTCGTATGCCTTTGAAGATGTAGATGTAAAAAGATACCCTAGATATTTCAATACCCCAAATCAAGAAGCACTCTGCAAAAAACTGGCGGCCTTGGAGCATACCGAGGCTGCTTTGATTTTTGGAAGTGGAATGGCAGCTATCAGTACAGCTTTGATGTCCTTTTTGCAAGCAGGGGACCATATCGTGCTTCAGCAAACACTTTATGGAGGCACATATAATTTTGTGGTGACCCAACTCGAGAAATATGGGATTCAATATTCATTCACTGAAGGATGGACCGTTGCTGATTTTCAAAGGGAGATTCGACCCAACACAAAGGTGGTTTATCTTGAGACACCTTCCAATCCATTGTTGACGATTACTGATATGACAGGAGTTGTAGAATTGAGCAGAAAGAATAAAATTCTCTCAATAATTGACAACACTTTTGCCAGTCCAATAAATCAGAATCCACATGATTTTGGTGTTGATGTAGTTCTTCATAGTGCCACAAAATATATGGGAGGTCACTCGGATATTTGTGCAGGTGTAGTTACAGGTTCCCAGGAGATTATGGACCAGGTCTTTCAGACCGCAATTTGTTTTGGAGGAAGTTTAAGCGACTATACCGTATGGCTTTTGGAAAGAAGCATCAAAACAATGGGAATCAGGGTAAGGGCACAAAACGAAAATGCCATGAAAATGGCCACCTATTTGGATAATAAAAGTGAGGTTGAGAAAGTCTACTATCCAGGACTTGAGACCCATCCAGATCATGAATTGGCCAAATCACAAATGAATGGTTTTGGAGGGATGCTTTCTTTTGAACTCAATCCAGATATTGATGTGTCTCTATTCTTTCAGCATTTAAAATTGATAAAACCTTCAATGAGTTTGGCAGGAATTGAGAGTACGATGCTCTCCCCAACAAAGACCTCTCACGCACTGATGAGCCCAGAGGACAGAAAGAAACAAGGAATAAAGGATTCTTTGATCAGATTTTCATTGGGCATTGAGGAAATGGATGATTTGACCAAAGACATTGAGCAAGCTTTAGAGCAGGTAAAAAACCTTACCGTACACGCCTAACCTTAACAAATGAAATTAGATATTTTAGTTTTCGGAGCCCATCCGGATGATGCAGAACTTGGAGCTGGAGCAACAATTGCAAAGGAAGTTTCCAAAGGAAAAAAAGTGGGAATCATTGATTTGACCCGTGGTGAATTGGGAACTCGAGGGTCAGCCGAGATAAGAGATCAGGAATCGGCAGCAGCGGCAAAAGTTTTGGGAATCTCGGTTCGGGAAAATATGGAATTTGCCGACGGATTCTTTACCAATGATAAGGCACATCAACTGGAAATTATTAAGGTCATAAGAAAGTACCGCCCGGAAACCGTGCTATGTAATGCAATCGATGATAGACATATTGACCATGCGAAGGGTAGCAAATTGGTAAGCGATGCTTGCTTTTTAAGTGGACTGATCAAAATAGATACCAAAATGGAAGGGGATGATGAATGGCAAGAACCATGGCGCCCAAAAGCAGTCTATCATTATATTCAATGGAAAAACCTTGAACCTGATTTTGTAGTGGACGTATCTGGTTTTATGGAAAAGAAAAAGGAAGCAATCTTGGCTTATGGCTCCCAATTTTACGATCCCAAAACAAATGCTCCTGAAACTCCGATCAGCAGTAAAAATTTTCTGGATAGTGTCACCTATAGGGCAAGGGACTTAGGTAGACTGGTAGGAGTGGAATACGCCGAAGGGTTTACAGCAGAACGTTTTGTAGCTGTGGATAATTTAGGCGATTTAATTTAGTGCTTAACTGGCCCACTGGTATTTTTTCTCGGACTTAGGAACGGTAAAGTAGAAAGTTGTGCCTTTCCTTAGAATACTTTCCACCCAAATTTCACCCTTGTTTTTCAGCACCATTTCTTTACAAAGGGATAACCCCAGACCAGTACCTCTTTCATTGTTGGTTCCGTAGGTGGTTACGTTGGTATCCTCAAAGATTTTTTTCTGCATTTCTTCGTCCATTCCAACCCCGGTATCCCGGACCATAATCTGCCACATATCCGATTTCTCTTTGGCCTCAATGGAGATTAGACCGTTTTCTTGGGTAAATTTGATAGCATTGCTGAGCAAATTTCTAATTACAATGTCAATTTGGTTTTGATCGGCCCAGATCATAGTGTTTTCTGGAAGCTGATTAATAATCTTAATCGATTTCCCTGCAGCTATCTCTGACAAGAGATTGACGTTGTTGGATACAATTTTCTCAAGAGAAATACTTTTTGCCTTGGTAACTACTCCATTAAGTTGTGACTGTCCCCAGGACAGGAGATTGTTCAATGTAAACGAAATGTTTTCAACATCCGATTTAAGTTTTGGAATAAAGGAAAGGAATTCATCTTTGCTTACTTCCCCTTCGGTGAAAAGTTTGAGCATACCCTGAAGAGCCCCGATGGGTCCTCTAAGATCATGGCCAATAATGGAGAACAGCTTGGTCTTGGTCTTGTTGATTTCATGCAATTGGGATTCCCGCTCAATTACCGCCTCAGATTTTTCATGAAGTTCCTTGTTCAGTTTCTTTTGAATGCTCTCGCTTCGCCTTACTACAAAAATGATAATACTGAGTATGATCAGTATAATAACGGAGAAGTAGATATAGTTCCGTTGTTTGGCCAAGGCCAATTTATTTGCTTTGATAAGTTCATGCTTTTCCTGCTCATGCTCCAGTTTGGTCTCTAAAAGAGAAAGACTTTGTTTGTTCTTGTCCCTGAACAACGAATCCGATAGCGTTTTAAAAGTTTCCATGTAGGCCAAGGAAGTAACGTGATCTTCATTGCTTTTGTAGAGTTTGTATAAAGTTTCCGAACAATCTATCTGTCCTTGAAGGGATTTTATCTTTTTGGATAACTCTAATCCTTCCAGGGCATATTTCATGGACAGTTCGTTCTTGCCAAGCCCCAAGTAGACTTTGGACAAGCCATTGAGCAGTTGAATTTTTTCGCGATCGTCATCAACATGCTGGTCATGGATCATGTTACTTTGATCGTACCAGTATAGTGCCCATTGATATTTTTCTTGTTCAAGGTAGATACTTCCTTTTACTTCATAAGCGTAGGCAAGCCAATCATAAATCTTGTTTTTTTCAAATGTATTTATGCTCTTGTTGATGTTGAACATGGCATACTTGAAATTTTTAGCATCCATATAGAGCGAAGCCATATTACTCTGAGTCTCAGCATGTACAATGTCATCGTTCAACTCTCGATTAATTTTTTGAACGGTATCATAAAATATCAGAGCATTTTTAAAGTCCCTTTGGTTTGCATAAAGACTCGCAATGTTCTCGTTAAGAATAGAGAGCATTTTTTTACTGCCTATTTGTTTGGCGACGTCTATACCCTTCAAATACAGATTTAGTGATTCTGCGTAATTTCCCTCATAACTATAGTTCTGTCCTAAAGCGTTTATAATATCCAGTTGGCTCTTTTTGCTATCTGCTTCATTGGCCAATTGTAGTGCCTTGTTGAGCGCAGCCATGGATTTTTTCCGATTTCCATTCTCAGAATAAAAACCACCAAGAGCGTACAATGCTTCTATCTCGCCTTGTTTGTAGTTAACGGCCTTACTATATTTTAAAGCCCGGTCAGAGATAGAGTATATACTATCATTATCAATAAACCTGTATGCAGAGGCCAGGTCAATCAACAATTTAATATGAATAGTATCCTTGGGATTGAAACGTTTAGTGGTTTCCAACCTTTTGAGTCGGTAGGACAAACTATCTTTTCTAGAGATTTGACCAGATAGGGGTACTGCTATGAGATACACACAAAAAGACAGCACTACTTTAAGGAGTAGTCCATTGGAGAACTTGGAAGCGGTCTTTAGGGGCATAGGATTACACAATCTACAGTAACCAAAATTAGTTTCAGACTACTTTTTTAGGAATTAAATGTTGTGAAACGCAAAAAAATGTGTGTTTTATCTGACAAAACGGGTATTTCGTCGATTTTTTGACTGATTTGAATGAATTCCAGAAAGGTAAAATCTATTGATTTTCAGTAGGGATAAAACTGTCCTTTTCCTTTTTAAAAAATGTAAAGACGTAAATTTCGATTTCTTTTGGTTGAGTCAATACAATGAAGTATTTTTGCCTCCGCTTTATGGTGGTTGTAGCTCAGCTGGTTAGAGCGCTGGATTGTGGTTCCAGAGGTCGCCGGTTCGAACCCGGTCTTCCACCCAAAAAAAGCCCACCTTTAGGTGGGCTTTTTTGTTTTATGAATTCTTCTTACTTGGCCGGTTTATCAACAATTACTTTGTCATCGCGGTTGGCCACTTCCCAAGCCGTGTGGAAAATGAGCCGCGTGCGGTTTTCCAAGAGATCATAGTTTATTTTGTCTGGGGTATCTCCAGGTCTATGGTAATCATCATGCGTACCATTAAAGTAAAAGATTATAGGAATATTGTTCTTGGCAAAGTTGTAATGATCGCTTCGGTAATAAAATCTATTGGGATCATTTTCATCATTGTATTTGTAATCAAGCTCCAGATTTGCATATTTCTGGTTGATTTCTTCGGAAAGATTATGCAGCTCCGTACTCAATTTGTCAGAACCAATGAGGTATACATAATTTCTGTCCCCATCTCGTTTGGGGTCAATTCTTCCAATCATATCAATATTAAGATTGGCCACTGTTTGAGACAGCGGAAAAATGGGGTCAACATCCGTATAATATCTTGAGCCCAGAAGTCCTTTTTCCTCTCCGGTCACATGAAGGAAAACTAGAGAACGTTTAGGGCCATGTCCATTCTCGGCAGCCTTTTTAAAGGCTTCGGCAATCTCCAAAAGAGCTACCGTACCAGAGCCGTCATCATCTGCGCCATTATTTATTTCTCCGCTTGCAGTTACTCCAATATGATCTAGGTGAGAGGAGACCACAACGTATTCATCAGGTTTTTCGGAACCTAGAAGAACGGCCACAACATTTTCGGAATCTATTTTATCATTTCCGCTTACTACATTGAGGTTGACCTTAGCACTCCAAGCTTTGGAAACATGGTCTTGTTGAATGTCCTCTTTTAGTGCCGTTGCAGACTTTTCATTTAACAATACAATGAAATTGTCACTGCTGTCTTCGGCCAGCTCCATTTTGCCACTGTTGTTGGTCTTCATATAGTCGAAGTACCTCTTGTATCTTGGGAAATTGGTTGAGTCAAAATAGAGAATACCCTTAGCTCCTTTTTCCGTAGCGACCTGCATTTTTTTCTCCATGGCCTCGGACATATTGCTCCAAACCGATTTTTTCTTAGTTCCCGAAACTATATAATTCCCATTGTTGTCCTTGGGTTCACCGGCTTTTATAAGCACCAACTTACCGTTTACATCTAAACTTCCGTAATCAGAATAACCGCCTTCTTCGACACCATAACCGGCATAAACAACTTCATTGAAATCACCAGTTGCTGTACTGAAGGTCAGGATATCTTCGCCAACCTCAAATGCAGAGCTATTTAGGCTGATGGTTCCGCTGGGTACTTTGGCCACTTCTAAAGGTACCTTTTGAAAGTAATTGCCGTCTTTTTTTGCTGCTTTTATACCCATAGCTTCATACTGGGCCTTAAGGTAATCTGCAGCTTTCTTTTGCCCAGGAGCTCCAGTTTCCCTTCCTTCAAACTCGTCTGAAGCATAGATGTAAAGGTGTTCCTTAAGCTCATCTTCAGTAATTGTCTGTGCATAAGTCACGGGATCTATGGGTTCTTGGGATTTGGAAGTTTCCGAGACCGTTTTTTGAGAAGAGTTACAGGAAAGTACCAATCCGAAGGCAACTAAAAAGAGATTTTTCATATATCCTTGTTTATCTGATAATTGCTCAAAAATAGGCAAACAAAATGGACTGAATACTGGTTTTGTAGATTGTTTTAGGAGATTTGGGAGAGGTATTTTAAAGGATTTACTCCTTTTATTTCCTTGAATTTTTTATTGAAGTTTGAGATAGACTGAAAACCGGACAAATGCGCTGCCTCTGCTATAGATAAATCCCTATTGTTAATCAACAACTGGCAAGCATGTTCAATTCTTACCTCAATCAAGAATTTAAAAAAAGTCTTGTTGGTCCGTTGTTTAAAAAACCTGCAGAATGAGTTTGGAGTCATATGCACCAGTCTGGCCACCGTTTCCAAATCAACCTTATGTTGAAAATTTTCAATCACATAATCAAAAACAACTCTTAGTCGCTCTCCTTGATCTTTTGAAATTTCCTTTTTGGGAACAAACTCTGATAGGATGGTCTTCTCTGCATCGTTCAATTTTTTTAGAAGATTCAAGAAGGCAATAAACCTGGAAAGGTGCCCCATGCCAAAAAAATTCTCAAATTCCTCGGACAACTCATCTGGATTTAACAGCACTTTGAACCCAAGCTCAGAATTTTGGAAGAAAAATTTTAATTCTTCAAATTCCATTTGATCAAAAAAAGAGGGACCAAAGGAATTCTTGGCAAAAAATAGGGAGATCATATGGGATTCGATATCGCTTTTTGAGCTTTTGAAAAGGTGAGGAATCTCACTACCTATTACAAAGCAATCTCCATCTTCATAAGAGTGAACACTATCACCAACAATCAGTTTACCATGTCCGGTAATAATTTGGGTAATCTGTATTTCACTATGCTGATGAAGTTTGTCAAAAAAGGCAATACCTCTATCTCGTTGCAAGACAATGTGCTGCCCCGGCTTTTTTGGTATCTTAAAATCGTAAACCTTCAATTGCTTAAAAATTACCTTAAACTTGTCGCTTATAGAAGTTATTTGGATAAAATAAAGGAATTTTCAGCTAATTTTCAGGAATTCAGGAAAAGGAAATCAAATTACTTTTGTTGGAAAGCAAGTTATCATGACAAAATTTGAATGGAAAGGAGTGATGCCAGCAGTAACTACCAAGTTTACCGCGGATGACCAACTGGATTTGGAAATGTTTTCGGTGAACATTAATGCCCAAAAAGAAGCAGGAGTACATGCCATTATTTTGGGAGGAACCCTGGGGGAGGCAAGTACACTTTCTGTTGATGAAAAACGAGAATTGGTAGAGCATACTGTAGCATTGATTAATGGAGAGATTCCTGTTATAATCAATATTGCAGAACAAACTACAAGAGATGCGGTGAAGGCAGCAGAAAATGCTGAGAAACAAGGGGCTTCAGGCCTTATGATGTTACCACCAATGCGGTACAATGCCACAGATTATGAAACGGTGGCCTATTTTGAAGCAGTTGCAAAGTCTACTTCCTTACCAATTATGATCTATAACAATCCTGTGGATTACAAAATAGAGGTTACCTTGGATATGTTTGAAAAATTGTTGCGGTATAACAATATTCAAGCGGTAAAAGAATCTACTCGGGATATTACTAACATTACCAGAATAAAGAACAGGTTTGGAGACAGGCTTAACATTCTTTGCGGGGTGGATACTTTGGCCATGGAGAGCCTCATCATGGGAGCTGATGGATGGGTGGCCGGACTGGTATGTGCCTTTCCTCGTGAGACCGTAGCCATTTATGAGTTGGTAAAAGCAGGAAGAATTAAGGAGGCCACGGATATTTATAGATGGTTTATGCCATTGTTGGAGCTGGATATCAATCCGCAACTGGTGCAGAACATTAAATTAGCCGAAGTTGCAACCGGTATTGGCACTGAAAATGTTAGATTGCCCAGAATGCCCTTGCAAGGGGAAGAACGGGACCGTGTCTTGTCAATTATTGCGGAAGGTGTAAAAACCAGGCCAGAAATACCAGAGTTTTAATGAGCGCGCACAGTTTTACATGTATTGATGCCCATACCTGTGGAAACCCAGTTCGACTTGTTGTGGAAGGAGGCCCCAATTTACAGGGCGGTTCCATGGAAGAGAAAAGACAGCATTTCCTAAAGGAATTTGATTGGATAAGAAAAGGGTTGATGTTTGAACCAAGGGGGCATGACATGATGAGCGGAAGTATTCTGTACCCTCCGCATGACCCTCAAAACGACATTGCCATACTCTTTATTGAAACAAGTGGATGCCTGCCCATGTGCGGACATGGAACTATAGGAATGATTACCATTGCTTTAGAAGAGGGTCTCATTGAACCTAAAGTACCGGGAAAAATCAAAATGGAAGCCCCAGCGGGTTTGGTCGAAATCGAATACCATAAGCCAAATAAGAAAGTGGAGTGGGTACGCTTTACCAATGTGAAAAGTTACTTGGCGGCAGAAAACTATACCGTCCACTCTTCATTTTTAGGAGAATTGACCTTTGATGTTGCCTATGGTGGAAATTTTTATGCCATTGTCGATGCACAGGAAAATTTCTCGGGAATTCAAGATTACTCTGCATCAGACTTGATAAATTTTTCGCAAGAAATCAGAAAGGCCATAAACGAGAAATATCCGAAGCACTTTATTCATCCAGAAAATTCCAACATCAACCATGTTTCCCACATTTTGTGGACCGGAACTCCTTTGGATGAGAATTCATCGGGAAGAAATGCCGTGTTCTATGGCGATAAGGCCATAGATCGTTCTCCCTGTGGCACAGGGACTTCGGCACGTATGGCGCAACTATATGCCAAAGGTGCTTTAAAAAAGGGAGAGCCCTATGTTCATGAAAGCTATATAGGGTCCAAGTTTGTTGGTAAGGTGGAGGCAGAAACCTCAATAGGGGGTAAGAAGGCCATAATCCCAAGTATTCAGGGATGGGCAAAAGTATATGGTAGGAATACAATAACTATTGATGAGACGGACGATCCATATGCGCATGGATTTCAAGTAATCTGATATGGAAAAGAACAAAAAAGTACTGGTAATCGGGGGAGGAATTATTGGATTGTCCTGCGCTTATTTCCTTCAAAAAGAAGGTTATGAGGTTACAGTACTGGATAAGTCCAATATTGACTCTGGGGCATCTTTTGTAAATGCGGGCTATCTAACACCCAGTCATATAGTTCCCCTAGCTTCTCCGGGTATGATATCCAAAGGAATTCGGTATATGTTCAATTCCTCAAGTCCATTTTACATGAAACCCAGATTGGACCTTGAGTTTCTAAAATGGTCATGGTATTTCAAAAAATCCTCTACAAAGGCTAAAGTAGAAAAGGCCATGCCCATCATCAGGGATATCAACCTATTTAGTAAGGAGCTCTACGAAGGAATAAAATCATCCGGTGACCTTGGAGAGTTTCAACTTGAGAACAAAGGCTTGTTGATGGTTTATCAGACTGAAAAGGAAAGAGATCATGAAATGGAGGTTGCCAAAAAAGCTAGTGAACTTGGGTTGGAAGTGTATCATTTGGACAAAGAAGGTTTACGAAAGGCCGAACCTCAGATAGAGTTCAATGCCAAAGGCGCCATCCATTATTTCTGCGATTGGCATACAACCCCTGGTCAATTTATGGAGTTTATGATGGGCCATCTCTTGAAAAAAGGTGTAAAAATCAATAGAAATGAAGCGGTTGTGGATATTGAAACAAATGGAGACAGACTTTTGAGAGTGGTCACGGACCAATCCAGTTATCAAGCTGATGAGGTAATCTTGGCCGCTGGATCATGGACCTCACAACTTGCCAAAAGCCTTGGGCTGAAGTTACCGATGCAGGCCGGAAAAGGTTATCGAATCAATGTAGAAGCTCCTACCAATATTTCTACACCAGCTATTTTACTGGAAGCCAAAATGGCCGTAACTCCAATGCACGGATTCACCCGTTTTGCGGGTACCATGGAATTTTCAGGAATCAACAATACGATCAGAAAAGAACGGGTGGCAGCCATTGCTGCTGGAGCGGAACGTTTTTACCAAGGCCTAAAAATTTCTGAAGAAGATAAATCCAAAGCCCAATGTGGACTTCGGCCTGTAACTCCGGACGGACTTCCTTATATAGGCAAGACAAGCAAATTTGACAACCTGACCATCGCAACTGGCCATGCCATGATGGGGTGGAGCCTGGGCCCAGCAACAGGAAAGTTGGTAACCGAAATAATCTCCGGGAAGAATCCTTCGATGGATTTAGAAGCATTTCATCCGCAGCGTAGTTTTTAAACCATGTTTTCTTTTGGTTAATTTAGGCACGGTGTGTGCAATAGATTTTCCAGTTGATCTATTTAGAAGTAATTTTACACTATGACAAAAAACTACACTGCATTATTATTCTTGGCTCTTTTCCTTGTTTCTACGTTACGGTCGCAAGAGGTGCAGATATTCAAGGTGGAGGATTTTGATCTCAAGGGAAAAGTCAAATCATGTTTGGTGATTACAGACTATGGCAAGGAGTTGTTCGAATTCAATACCGAAGGTATATTGACCAAAACTGTGACCCAGTATAATGATTCCGACCAGGATATTACCTATTACAAATACAATCAAGGAGAGCTGGTGGAAAAAAGAATGGAGAGCTACAAAAACAAGATTTTGGATGAAACCACCTCCATGGCTAACTTTTATACCATTGACACGGTTCCCAGCAGAAGGGTGTTGGAAAAGATCATTTCGTACGACAAGGAATTTTTGGAGCAGCAGGAATATATTTATGATGAAGAGGAAAAGTTGGTTAAAATAATAACTTCCAATGCTGAGGGTGTAGATGAGATGACTTGCGAATACGTACCTTATAAAAATGAGCTTACAAAGAGTATTTTCTCCAATGGAATTTTGGAAAAATCAACGAGAACTTCGGAGCAAAAAAGCTCAAAAGGACCAAGACAGGTAATCTTGACCAAGGAGTATGTTGATGGTGAGGCCAATACTGCCGTTGAGAAAATAATTGATGTTGACGGCAAGCTGGTTTCTGAAGAAGTCTTCGCCTTTGATCCAAGCACAAAGAAGTTTGTTTCAGATAAAAAAATGATGTACTCTTATGCCGATGGGGTATTGGAAAGGGTGATTACAAGAACTGCAAACACAGAATCTGTTCAGGATTTTATTTTTCAATTCGATAACAATCCCGCAAAGAATTGGGTAAGAAAGATAATTACTCCGGGTAACACCTACACTTCAAGAGTCATTACATACTATCCTGAAGAAAAAGCTGAGGAGCCCCAATAGTTATTTCAATTGCAATAAATCCCAAAGATTTCCGTACAGATCTTTGAAAACCACTACAGTGCCGTATGCTTCCTCTCTAGGTTCCTCGGTAAAAACAACACCTTTTTGCTTCATGGCATTGTAGTCTGACCAAAAATCGCTGGTATGCAAAAAAAGAAATACCCGCCCTCCGGTTTGGTTTCCGATAGCACTTTGCTGTTTCTCGCTATCAGCCTTCCCCAGCACCAACTTGCAATCTGAATCTTTAGGTGAGACCAAGACCCATCTTTTTCCATCGCCCAGGTCAATATCCTGTATTAGTTCAAATCCCAGTTTTTGGGTGTAATATTCAATGGCTTCATTATATTCCCGGACAACCAAGGTTACATGGGCAATGGATCTTTTACTGTTCTTCATTAAGTAAGGATTGTATTATTTCAGGTTTTACTTCGTGACCACCTTCAAAAGTAATGATCTCTGCACGCCCGCTGAATAACTTTTCAGTTTTGGTCTGCTCAATTTTCAAGCGCTCAGGGGTCAAATAGATATCAGTATCTCCATAGATCATTGTTATGGATGTTTGACCCCAATCCACAAAATCAAAATCTTCCTTTTTCAGCTCATTTGGTATTCCGCCCGCATAAAGGACCAATGCTTTGCATTTCACTTTTCTATGGGCCATCCATCGGGTGGCAATGGATACTCCTTGGGAGAATCCAAAAATCACTAGATTCAAATGGGAAGGAATCTGCTCCGCCTCAAAAACAGCGTCAATATAATGCATTACATTTTGGATTTCCATAGCAGTATTCTCCTTTGTCAACCAACTGGCACCCACATGTTTGAATTCATCTTTTAGATAATATTTTGATGGAGCCTGAGGAACAATGATGTAGTTTTCATCTGCATTCAAAGTATTAAAATACTTTATGAAGTATCTGCTTAAATAACCCATGCCGTGAAGCACCAACCATACATTTTTGGTCTTTTCCGTAATTGAATTTTGGGTGAGATATGTGTTCTCTGCAGTATATGTTACTGTCTTTTCTTTTTGGGACATAAAATCATGGGTACTTAAAAGGTTTGCAATAGCTTTGTGTAATTTTACGAAAAATAGAACTATGGAAGCCCATAAAGAGAAAATTCTGTCCGTATGCAATGAAATTTGCAAAGGGACATTGATGGAGACTTTGGATATAACCTACATTGATGTAGGGGAGAATTTTTTACTGGCCCGTATGCCCGTAACTCCTAGAGTACATCAGCCGGATGGGGTCCTCCATGGAGGTGCTTCTGTGGCCTTGGCCGAAAGCGTGGGCAGTGCGGCCTCCTATGTTTTTTTGGACGGAAAGGAATTCTATGTACGTGGCATTGAGATAGCTGCCAACCATGTAAAGTCCATAAAAGAAGGTTATGTATATGCACGGGCCTCTATTTTGCACAAAGGGCGTACCACCCAGCTTTGGGAAATAAAGATTACTGATGAAGAGGGAAATTTAATTTCAAACTGTAAACTGACCACTATTGCCTTACCCAGAAAATAAGGAATTCCAAGAGCTTCTTACCAAAATTGATACGCACTTAAAGCGGAAACTCCCTATTGCCGTATTCAGAAAACCGAAGGAAAGTCAGCTTACCGCTGTTTTTCAATTTGGTGAGGACCTTTTCAGAACCGCAGATTTTCAAGAAAAAGGGTTTGTATTTGCTCCTTTTCATTCAGAAGAAAACGCAGTCCTAATCAAACCGGATGAGTTACACAAGGTGCAAGTGCCCTCAATTTTACCCACGCAAAAAGGAGAGTTGAAAATCAATGATATTGACAAGGAGGTCCATATCAACTTGGTCAAAAAGGGTATTGAAGAAATTAGTACTGGAAATTTAAAAAAAGTAATCCTCTCTAGAAGGGTGGACTATAGTTCCTCAAAAAAACCTGTTGAGGTTTTACAAAAATTACTTGCCAATTATCCCAATGCTTATTGTTACCTGTTCTATCATCCAAAAGTGGGGATGTGGTGCGGAGCTACACCTGAGACACTGGTTCATATAAAAAACGGAAATTTGAGTACCATGTCCTTGGCAGCTACATTGCCCTATACTGCTAATACAAAACCAGAATGGGGACCAAAGGAAATAGAGGAGCAGAAAATGGTGTCCGACTATATCAGAGAGAAATTGGAGCATACCGTAGCTAATTTTGAAATAGGAAAGACAGAATCGGTAAGGGCAGGAAATCTATGGCATTTGAAATCTGAGGTAAAGGGAAATCTTCCTGCCAATGCGGATATCAAGAAAATAATAATGGCCTTGCATCCCACTCCTGCTGTATGCGGCATTCCAACACAAAAAGCCAAGGAGTTCATCAAAAAAAATGAAGGCTATGACCGAAGTTTTTATACTGGATTTTTAGGCGAAATTAACCTGAATTCTCCTGGTGAGATTTCCCTGTTTGTTAACCTTAGGTGTATGGAACTTTCTGAAGGAACCGCTTCCATTTATGTTGGGGGAGGAATTACCGCTGAGTCCAATCCTGAAAGTGAATGGATTGAGATTCAGAACAAAAGCTTGACCATGCTCAATATTCTGTAATTTGAAGCTTTCCAATTTGGGCGAATATGTTAAAGGGACGTATTTTTGTAGGTGATGACGTATTCAGATATTCCTTCGGCACAAACACTTGTGCTATACTTCAAATCCAAAGGAGTTAAAAACATAGTGATCTCGCCAGGTTCTAGGAATGCCCCTTTGACCATAAGCTTCACCAAAAACCCTTTTTTCAATTGTTATAGCATTGTTGATGAACGTTGCGCGGCATTTTTTGCCCTGGGGATGAGCCAACAGCTCAAGGAACCCGTAGCGGTGGTTTGTACATCAGGGAGTGCGCTCTTGAATTATTATCCCGCTGTGGCCGAAGCGTTTTACAGCAACATCCCATTACTGGTAATCTCTGCGGATAGACCACATTACAGAATTGATATAGGAGATGGGCAAACCATCAGACAAAAGAATGTTCTTAAAGAACATATTGGATATTCGGCTAACCTAAGACAAGATGTGGTACATGCCGCTGGGGAAGTAAAAAAATATGGTAAGGACCTACTTGAATTTTCTCAAGAAGAGATTCAAACATTCAATGAAGCAGAGTTAAAAAAGGCCATTCATGTAGCTGTCAATGAGAGTTTTCCGGTACACATTAACATTCCTTTTGAAGAACCTTTGTACGGAACCACGGACGCTCCAATTATCAATACTCCCAATGAATCAGAAGAAGTTGGAATTACCTCCAATATCGAAACTTGGGAAGATTTGAGCAAAATTTGGACTAATAGCGAAAGGAAAATGGTTTTGGTAGGGGTGAACCCCCCGGATTCAATTAGCGATGAAACTTTAAAAGTTCTAGCACATGATGCCAATACTTTGGTGTTTACGGAAACAACATCCAATGTGCACCATCCAGATTTTTTCCCCAGCATTGATAGCATTATTGCGCCGATTGAGAAGTCAGGTAACAAGGAAGAACTTTTCCGAGCATTGCAACCAGAGGTTCTTGTGACCTTTGGCGGAATGATAGTTTCAAAAAAAATCAAAGCTTTTTTAAGGGAATTCAAACCAAAATATCATTGGCACATTGACCCTAAAAAGGCATACGATACTTTTTTCTGTCTTTCGAGACATCTTAAAGCTGACCCAAATGATTTTTTTCTGTCGATGGATTCTTTGGAAAAACCCCAAAGCGATTATAAATCTAAATGGAGCAAGGTCAAGAGCGACTATGAAACTAAAAGGGAAACCTATTTAAAGCAAATCCCATTTTCAGATTTTATGGTCTACGACCAAATAATCCGATCTATACCTTCGGATTACCAAGTACATCTGTCCAATAGTTCCACGGTAAGATACACACAACTATTCCCAATGCAAGAATCGCTAAAGGTGTTTTGTAATAGGGGCACAAGTGGTATAGATGGTAGTGTTTCCACAGCGGTGGGAGCATCGGTACACCATCAATCGCCAACACTTTTGATTACGGGAGACCTGAGCTTTTTTTATGATAGCAATGGACTTTGGAGCTCGCACATCCGAAAAGATTTTAGAATTATTTTAGTGAACAATTCAGGCGGTGGAATTTTCAGGATTTTACCAGGCAATGAGGATACCAAAGAATTTGCCACCTTTTTTGAGACCAAGCACAATTTCGCTGCAGAGCATTTGGCAAAAATGTATGGGTTTGAATATCATCAAGCGAATAATTTAGAAGGGCTCAAGGGATGTTTAAAGGATTTCTATCAAGAATCCCAACAACCAAAAATCTTGGAAATAACAACACCAAGAGAGCAGAACGATACGATTTTGCTTGACTACTTCAATTTTATATCTTAGGCAATAAGTATAAAACCTAAAAGACCAGCATCCATTATGAACAAAAGAGAAGAACAGATTGAAAAGTACGTGGCCGATATCAAGGAAAAATTTGGAGAAGCTCCGGATATGAACCTCTTGACCAAGGTAACCGTAGGATTGGGACCTGCTATTTACAATTTGGACTCTTCGCGAGTTTCCGGTTCTGACGAAAAGGAACTGGAAACTGTAAAAAACAACTTTTTAATCAAAAAGTTGGGTCTCTCGGACAGTCCGGACCTATTGGATGCCATAAATGGTGTAATAGACAAATACGGCAGATCGGACAAGAACAAATATCGAGCTGTGATTTACTATATGCTGACAAAGCATTTTGGAAAAGAATCGATCTACAATTAAAAACTCCAAAGGAAAGCTGCTCTTTTAAGCAGCTTTTTTTGTACCCCATTATTTCGTCTACCTTTACCGCATGATAGAATTGGGAAATTACAATACTTTAAAAGTATTGCGAAGTACAAGCATAGGGCTTTTCTTGGGTGATGATGAAGGAACTGAGGTTCTATTGCCAAACAAATATGTTCCCGAGAACTGCGAGATCGATATGGAGCTGCAGGTCTTTTGTTATTTGGACAACAGCGAGCGCCCAATTGCTACAACGATAAACCCAAAGATTGTCCGAAATGGTTTTGCATTTTTGGAAGTAGTTGAGGTAGGGGAGTATGGAGCCTTTTTAGATTGGGGATTAGAAAAGCATTTGTTGGTGCCCTTTAGGGAACAAGCAATTAGAATGCAGGAAGGGAACAAGTATGTGGTTCATTGCTTTATGGATGAAAAAACCTTTAGATTGACCGGCTCCAGCAGAATTGATAGGTTTTTGTCCAATAAGGAAGCCATGTATGAAGTGAACGAAGAGGTTGAGCTACTCGTATCCAGAAAAACTCCTCTAGGTTGGGAAGTAATAATTGACAACAAACACAAAGGGTTGGTTTTTGAGAGTGATGTTTTCAAACCAATTGAGATTGGAAATCAGTTGAAGGGTTACATCAAAAACATGAGACTGGATTCTAAAATAGATGTTTCATTACAACCGATTGGAGCTAAAATGCTCGAGCCAACAGCTCAATTGATATTTGAACAGCTGGAGCGGAACAACGGGTTCTTGCCATTGCATGATAAATCTTCTCCCGAGGAGATAAAGAATAAACTTCAGATCAGTAAAAAAGCTTTCAAAAAAGGAGTAGGTGCCTTGTACAAACAAAGAAAAATTGAAATCAGGGAAGATGGTATCCACTTATTGTAATCTTCACTTGAAGCATTGAGGTCCAAATTGTTGATATTCCTTGGGCAAATTGCCATTTACTGGTTTTTTTCTTTCAACAAATAGTTTACATTTGTGTAACCTTACATTAACTATTTGAAAGCTACGACCTTAGATGTAGTTTTGAACATAATACCACTTTAATATGCCTTTTATTGAAGAAAGTGATCTACTGGACCTTCACAAGGATATTGACAAGGCCCAGATAATCAACGAAAGACTGTTAGACCAGATTAAATTTAAAAATAAGGACCTCCGCAAAATAAGACTACAACGCAATATACTTTTAGGGATTACTGGCTTATTTTTGGTAGGTACGTTGGCAATAACATCTTTTACGGCCGGTCTCAGCAGTAAAAACTCGTTTGAAAAACAGAGCAATCTCTTGGTCTCCATTGATAGCTTGGATGCCATTAAATCTCGAATTGATAATTTAAAGTCTCAAAACGAAGAACTCAGTTTGGTAAGGGAATTTTATCTGGCAAAAGAATTTTTGGACAAGGAGAAAATATACTCGGTCCAAGTCAAGTCCTTTGTGGACAATAACGTAACTCTCGCCTCTGAAGCTTTGACCAACACACTTTTTGTAAAAACCAATCCATTTTATGCCTATTCCCTGGGTAATTTTGAAACCCTTACGGAAGCCCAGACCTTTAGACAGCAGTTGGTGCAAATGGGATTTGACGATGCATTCGTTGCTTCATATAAAGACGGAAAAAGGATTAAAATAGAAGACCCGTATTAGTTTGGGAAACGTTAAGGCCTGGATTCAGGCAGCTCGATTAAGAACATTACCACTTTCATTATCAGGTATCATTGTTGGTACAGCTCTTGCCCAGAAAGAGGGAGCATTTGAGCTGGGAGTTTTTGTTTTGGCATTATTGACAACCGTGGGCTTTCAAGTCACCTCCAACTTCGCCAATGACTATGGAGATGGAGTAAAGGGAACGGACAATGAAGATAGAGTTGGCCCTGCTAGGGCATTGCAAAGCGGATTGTTGAGTCAGTCTGCACTCAAAAAAGGTATTTGGGTCTCTATAATCATTTCGTTGATTCTTGCTGTGTGGTTGTTGCTTAAGGCTTTTGGAAGTGAAAACATCTTGTATTTACTCATCTTTTTTGTTCTGGGAATACTCAGCATATGGGCAGCAGTAAAATATACTATGGGCTCCAATCCATATGGATACAAGGGATTGGGAGATGTTTTTGTCTTTTTGTTTTTTGGATTGTTGGGTGTATTGGGCAGCATGTTCCTGTATACCAAAAGTTGGAGTTGGAGCGCGATGCTTCCGGCAATTACAATTGGGCTTTTGTGTGTTGGAGTTCTGAACTTGAACAATTTAAGGGATATCATTTCCGACGAAAAACACGGCAAACATACGTTGGTGGTAAAAATGGGATTCCAGAATGGAAAGCGATATCATTTTTCACTTTTGATAATTGCTTTTGGCTGTCTTTTAGGTTTTACATGGATTGAAAAAATACCCCTTAGAAATTCTTATTACTTTTTGGCATTTTTACCCATTGCCATTCATTTTAGAAAAGTAATGGTTACACAAGTTCCCAAAGAGCTTGATGGGGAGTTGAAAAAATTGGCCCTTAGTACCTTTTTGCTGGCCGTTCTCTTCTATATCGCTGTTAATAATTTTTTGTAATTTTGATTAACAACCCATTAACATAAATTAATTTGGAACATCCCATTAAAATATTAATTGTCGAGGACAATGTGATCATAGCAGATGATATGCAATCCATGTTGGAGGAGATTGGCTATGAAATTGTCGACAATGTAATTGTGTATGAACAAGCCGTTGACGTATTGAAAAACAATCACGTTGACTTGGTGTTGATAGATATAATACTGGCATCGGATAAGACGGGGATAGATCTCGGCAAGCACATCAGGGACGCCTACAATATTCCTTTCATCTTTGTAACCTCCAACTCTGATAGGGCTACAGTTGAAAATGCAAAAACGGTAAAACCTGATGGTTATCTGGTTAAACCATTTGAACAGCAGGACCTTTACACTTCAATAGAGATTGCACTCTCTAATTTTAATTACAGCAAGAAACAGAAAGGCCAGGAAGTTTTAGGAAATGACGAAGACACGATTACTTCCAATTCTGTACTGAAGGACTCAATCTTTGTAAAGAAGCAACACCTCTATTACAGAATTCAGTTTAGTGATATCCAGTTTATAAAAGCGGACAATGTTTACCTTGAGGTAAATACTGCGGATAAGAAGTTCTTGGTTCGCTCTCCACTAAAGGACTATCTGGAAAAACTGCCAAAGAATAAATTTTACAGGGCGCACAAATCTTACATTGTAAATGTGGATCATATTGATGCAATCAATTCAAAGGATATTATGATCAACAATAACCTCATTCCCATTTCAAAAGATTTCAAGGAATTCATTATTTCTTCAATGAATAGTTAAGGTTTATTCTGAAAAAGATTTTGAAAGGAGCCCAATTGGGCTCCTTTTTTATTGTTACTCATCATTAAATGGCAATGACCACATTTTTGGACACCTTCACAACAATATTTTTCAATTGGCCAGTGCTCGCTATACTTTAGCAGTGTAATTAATTAAGAAAGTAATTTTTTTCATTTTCATATAGTGTTCTCGTAAAAGGGTCTTGTTGGTAAAACAAGGCCTTTTTTGTTTTTGTCATTTTGTCCGCTGTAGGAAGATTCCATGAAATGCACAAAACATCGACAAAATGTATTTTGGCATACGTGGGTGCTCTTTTCACAACAGAAATTCATGGTTTCACAACAATAGCCAACAAGTCTTCCTTATTGGATTTAATTTTGATGCTAATCTAACGTTCTTTATAAACCCCATACATTGACTTAAAGACCTAAAAGTTCAGGATATAAATTATCCGAACTCAAATTAAATTCAATAGTAGGGGCTTTTGATATATAAAGGGCACATTACATATAGCATTTCAATTTTTTGTTGAAAGTACTATTGAATAAATTAATGGAACGTTACGTCAGACTACTTTTTATTATACTCTATCTTGGGATTTTCCCCGTTGCTTCTGCTCAATCAACGGAAGATGAGGAACAAAACCCTCTAAGAGAATTTCAGGACACCCAATTGGCCTCCGATAGGTTCGATATGTTTTTTGGTTCCATCAATAGATATACGATCAATTCCGCTTATGATTGGTTGGACACGGTGAAAGTATACCTTTCCAATGCGCAAAAGACAAACGACTCTACGGCTTCAAGACTTTACAGGGTAATGCAGGCCCAATTGTACAATGATCTTGGAGAGTTTGACAAGAGTACGGCCTTGGCCAAGGAACTTCATGTAATATTGGATTCACTGGACATCAATTCTAGAAAAATTGTACTTGAAGTTCTGGACGATAACTACGCAAACCTTCAATTGTTCGATAAACAAATTGAGGTAAGAAAACAGAAACGAGAGTTGGGTTTCACCCAAAATGTTGCATTCTATGATATCTATAGCAATCTGGGATTGTATAGAAAAGCGCGTAATCAGTACATCATGGAGGTCAAGCCTACTATCGCTGACAACGATTCATACGGATTGGCCAGGTACCATAGCAAAGTGGGTAACTATCTAAGATTGGACAATTCTGCACCCACTGCTCTAAGTGAGTTAAAAAAGGCAAAGGCCTATCTAGATGTTTTCATCAATGACATATCTACAGAAAAAACAGAAGCACAGCTTTTTGAAAGCGACTTGTTAAAGGCTGAGATAGAAGGAAATATTGCCAAGTGCCATGTAATGCTAGGTGAGTACGAAACTGCCATTCCCTTACTTGAAAATAGTATTGAAGTGTTGGATACCTCCTCCAAAAATGGACACAAAAGCGAAGTAGTGGAGAACACACTTTATTTGGCAGATGCCAATTTGCAACTTGAAAGATTCACTACGGCCAAAACCAATCTTGATATTGAATTTGAGAACATCAGCATTCTACAGAACATTAAGCGTAATAGCCTATTGGCGGCCTATTATGATAGGGTAGAAAACTTTAGGAATGCGGCAACCTATTACAAACGTAACGAACGCATAAAGGATTCGTTGGCCCAAAAACAATCAGCAATCATAAAGCAACAGTTGGTCACTATCGTTGCCAATGAGGATTTGGAAAATTCTCAGCGTCTTATCGATGAGCAGAAAAGAATCAATGAGTTGGCTCGTAGCGAGATGAAGGCCAAGGATGAGCGAATAAATCTTGTTTTCATTTCACTCATATTTACCTTACTGGGATTTGCCGGTTTGGTCTACGCTTACCTAAAAAGTATAAAGAACCAGCGTCTTATTGCGGAGCAAAAACATATTATTGAAAATGCGTTGGTAGAAAAGGATTCTTTATTGAAAGAAATTCACCATAGGGTGAAGAACAATCTCCAGATGGTATCCAGCCTTTTGAGTCTACAAACCAAGAACACTCGAAGTAAGGCAGCAATTGTGGCTCTGGAAGAGGGAAAGAGTAGGGTAAAGGCCATGGCTCTTATCCACCAAAAACTCTATCAAAATGATGACTTATCCGTTATCGAAATGCAGGGTTATATAGAAAGTTTGATCAATAGTGTACAATCCGTTTATAAAAAAGGCGGGCATAACATAAGTATCACCATTGACGCCGAAGGAACAGAACTGGATATTGATCGTGCTATTCCTTTTGGTTTGATTTTGAATGAATTGGTGTCCAACTCTTTCAAATATGCCTTTCCAGAAAATGACGAAAACGGAAAAATCTATATTCACTTGAGCAAAAATGGTGACCAAGGATTTTTTGAATACACAGATAATGGTGTAGGCCTTCCTGAAGATGCAGATGAAAGAGCGCACTCATCTATGGGAATCCGATTGATGAACAGATTGGTGAATCAACTTCAGTCCAAACTCAACATAGATAAACAGCAAGAGGGAGTTCGGTTTTGGTTCAACTTTAATTGATTACCTAACCTGACTTTTTAAGACCACTTTGTGCAATAGCTTAGGGAAAAACCGCTTCAAATAGATTCCCTTAATTTCACCTCTACCAACATAAGCCTCAAACTTCTCCTTTTCAATGGCCTTGATTATTTTTTTGGCCGCGACTTCGGGTAGAAGACCATTTTGGGTGGCAATATCGTCTTCCATTTGTGGCGCTCCGTCAGCAGTCAGGGCATTTCTGGCAACGTTGGTCTGAACAAAACCTGGGCACACCATGGTCACTTTTACACCATCTTTTTCATGTTCCATTCGCATCACATCAAAAAAACCGTGCAGGGCGTGTTTAGCTGCGCAGTACCCTGACCGATAAGGAGAACCAAACTTGCCCATTAAACTGGTTACCGTTACAAAATGTCCACTTTTATTTTCAATAAAATAAGGAAGTATGGCCTTGGACAATGCCACTGTACCTAGGTAATTGATGTCCATCAAATCTTTATAGACAGAAAAGTCAGTCTGGTTGATTAAGGACCGCTGACTAACTCCCGCGTTGTTGATTAAAATATCTATAGGGCCAAAGGCCTCATGTGCTTGTTGAACCAGTTCCTTCATGCCATCATGATTTTTAAGGTCCAAAGGCAAAACAAAAATACTTTGCGGATTGCTACATCCCTTTTTGACTGCATGAAGTTCTTCCTCCTTCCTGGATGAGATAATGAGATTACAGGAATGCCTGCTAAGTTCTTCGGCTAGTTTACGGCCAATTCCGGAGGAAGCTCCCGTGACCCAGACCGTTTTTCTGCTTATACTGCCCATGGTAACACTTTTAGATGCAAAATATAATTAAATTTGGAAGCACTGAATGAAAGCTACCTATAAAAAGTACATTCTCAATTTTAAAATCCCGAGTGGAACCTCACGCGGGGTTCTGACCACAAAAGAGACCTGGTTTATAATCCTACGGGAGAACAACAATTATGGCATTGGTGAATGCGGCATTTTAAGAGGACTTAGTGCAGATGATGTTCCCGAATATGAAGAAAAGCTGGCTTGGGCCTGCGATAACATCCATTTAGGCAAAACCCGAATTTTAGCAGAGTTGAGCAGGTTCCCTTCAATTCAATTCGGGGTGGAACAGGCGTTTTTGTCGCTTAAATCAAGCAATCCTTTTGAGCTTTTCCCTTCTGAGTTTACCAAAGACGAATCTCCAATACCGATTAATGGATTAATATGGATGGGAGACGAAGCATTCATGCTTTCACAATTGGAGCAAAAACTAAAAGATGGTTTCCAATGCATCAAAATGAAGATTGGGGCTATTGATTTTAAAAAGGAATTAACCATCCTCGAAGCTATCCGAAAAAAATTTTCGGTAGATGAAATTGAATTACGGGTCGATGCCAACGGAGCCTTTTCAGCAGAAGAAGCAATGGCAAAGCTCCAGGAACTATCAGAATATGATATTCATTCCATTGAGCAGCCCATAAAGCCCAAACAATGGGAAGAAATGGCAGAACTCTGTAGGAGCGCCCCGTTGCCCATTGCTCTGGATGAAGAGCTGATTGGCGTCCTTGATGTAACAGAAAAGAAAAACATGTTACAAACAATACAACCGCAATACATCATACTAAAACCAAGTTTGATTGGCGGATTTCAAGGTAGCACAGAATGGATTAATTTGGCAGAGGAACTGGGAATTGGTTGGTGGGTCACAAGCGCATTGGAAAGCAATGTTGGACTGAACGCCATAGCGCAATGGACGTATACACTAAAGAATAAAATGCCCCAGGGTTTAGGTACAGGTAGTTTGTTTACCAATAATTTTGAAAGTCCCTTGGAAGTTAACTTGGGAAAGTTATACTATAGCCCAAATAAAAACTGGAAAACAGATTTAATAGAAGAATTATGTACATAGAACAAGGATACAAGGGAGATATAGGAATTTGGAAATACTTTGTAATTCCCTTGCTGTTTATAGCTTTTATGGGGTTAAATTATATTGCCACCGTAACCTCACCGGTAAGTGTAGAGGACGCTATGCAACAGGTAATAGAACAATGGGGCTCCAATTTGGTGTTAATTTTTCTTTTGGCTCCTTTGGCAGCAGGGTTAATATTTGTTTTGGGCTGGACCTTTTTGGTACACCGCCAATCCATTGCGTCCTTGACCACTTCTAGAAAAAAAATAGACTGGAAACGGGTCTTTTTTGCCTTTGGTTTCTGGGGTTTGATCACCATTTTGCTGACCGGCATAGACATTTACCTTTCTCCAGATAACTATGTTTTTAATTTGGAATGGTCCAAGTTTATTCCATTGGCAATAATTGCCATTATATTAATCCCCATGCAGACCAGTTTTGAAGAATACCTTTTTAGAGGGCATATGATGCAGGGACTGGGGATTTTGGCAAAAAACAGATGGGTTCCGTTAGTGGTTACATCCGTCCTGTTTGGCATTATGCACATAGCGAATCCTGAAGTTGAAAAATTGGGTTACGGAATTTTGGTGTATTACATCGGCACAGGTTTTTTCCTTGGAATTTTAACTTTAATGGACGAAGGTCTGGAACTGGCCCTTGGCTTTCATGCTGCCAATAACCTGATTACGGCCTTATTGGTTACCGCTGACTGGACAGCTTTTCAAACGCATTCTATCTACAAGGACATTTCAGAACCAGCAATGGGGTGGGATGTATTGATTCCGGTATTTGTGGTCTATCCTATTTTACTACTTATTTTCTCTAGAAAATATGGATGGAAAAATTGGAAGGACAGATTGTTTGGCAAGGTCTTGACTCGAGAGGAATTTACAGCATTAGGTAATGACGAAACCACCGTGGCATAATATCCATCCTGACTTTAAGCTCAATAACCACCATTACTCTGTTGAGGATTTATTGGAAGTAGGTTATAGTTTGATTAAGGAAGGTGCTTCTTACGAAGTGCCAATGGGTGATTTTTTGTTGGACTGGTTATCCGAAAAGCCCAGTTTAGAGGTCTATACCTCCGGTTCCACAGGTAAGCCAAAGAAAATTGAACTAAAAAAGGTTCACATGATGAGTTCCGCTGGGGCCACAGGGACTTACTTTGATTTAAGACCGAAAAATAAGGCACTACTATGCCTACCTGGCACAACCATCGCTGGGAAAATGATGTTGGTTAGGAGTATGATGCTAGGTCTACATTTAGATTACATAGAACCTTCCTCTTCACCATTGAATGCAAATAGTAATGAGTATGATTTTGCTGCGATGGTACCCCTACAGGCTCAAAACTCACTGGCTCATCTTGAAAAAATTAAAACTTTGATCATCGGTGGAGCCCAAGTGGACAATATGCTCCGGACCAAATTATCTGAGCTTTCGGTTAATGCCTTTGAAACTTATGGTATGACGGAGACCATAACCCACATAGCAGTGCGTAGTATTAACAAAGAAAATACTCTTGAAACCACCTTTGAAGTATTACCGAACATCTCAATATTTCAGGATGAAAGAAATTGTCTGGTCATAGAGGCTCCCAAAATTTCTGATACGAAGATTGTGACCAATGATATTGTTGAGCTGATTGACAAAAAACACTTCAAGTGGTTGGGTAGGTATGATACCATTATCAATTCAGGTGGAATAAAGCTAGTTCCGGAACAGATTGAGCATAAACTTTCACATATCATTCCGACCCGTTTTTTTGTGGCCGGACTCCCAGATGATGCCTTGGGGGAACGTTTAGTTTTGGTTGTGGAAGATTCAAAATGCGACCATGATAAATTACTTCAGGAAATCAAAACACTAAAGTCTCTTTCCAAGTTTGAGGTTCCCAAAGAGATTTTTTGCGTAAAATCTTTCGTTGAGACAGAAACTAAAAAAATCCAAAGGATAAAAACACTAAAGTTACAGGTTGACAGACTTGGTGATTCTAACTAAAATAAGACCCAGTTACAAACTTGCAGCAAGTTTTGGTTTATAGAGATTTTAATGCAAAAGGGCCTCATAAGATAAGACCCTTTCACTGTTGCTAATCAGTTTATGGTTATTTTTTGAAAATATACGCCGAACCACTGTTCTGCCCTTGGTCATCATCGTTCATCGCTCCGATTATTGCATAATCACCATCCAAGGCTACAGCTGTTCCAAATGCGTCACCTTCTTGGCTATCATTTGGAGAAACCTTACTGATTTGATTCCATGATCCTTCATTCACCTTGAAGGCATAAAAAACTCCACTGTTGTTTCCTAGCTCGTCCTTTTTCGGAGCGCCGACGATAATATAACTCCCTGAAATTGCTACCGCTGATCCAAACTCGTCATTGGAAACCCCATCTTGTGCGGTCAACTTATTGATTTGAAACCAATTACCTCCTTGGTTCTCGAAAACATAAGCGGCACCATCATTAACTAGCATATCACCATGATCATGCCCTGGTGCACCAACAATAACGTAAGTCCCATCAATGGCAACAGCGGTTCCGAAAAAGTCTGTATTTGTTCCATCATTGGCGGCTAACTTTTTGATTTCAGCCCAATTTTGATTTCGATCAAATATAAAAGCGACTCCACTATTGAATCCGTTTTCATCGTCAAGTTGAGCACCGACCACGGCATAATCTCCATCAATGGCTACGGAATACCCAAATAGATCGGTTTCATTGAGATTACCATAGAGCTTTTTAATTTGACTCCAGTTTCCGCCATTTTCTTCAAAGATATAGGCCGAGCCCTCGTTTGAACCAAAAACATCATCCCTCATGGCTCCTGTGATGATATAGTTCCCTGAAATGTCCACGGAATAACCAAAAAAATCATCGATTTCTTTGTCATTGGCAGTCAGCTTTTGTACTTGACTCCAATTTTGGGTTCCATCAAAGACATAAATCGCACCGGTGTTTGCGTCGACTCCTGGCGCACCCACCACGGCATAATCTCCATCAATTGCCACAGAAGAACCAAACCCGTCATCTGGAATAACTTCATCTACAGTAAGTTTCTTATGGACAGACCAAGACTCACCATTTCTTTTAAAAATAAGCACTGTTCCAATATTGCTGCCTTCTTCGCTTGGCCCACCTACTATAGCATAGTCTCCATCTATATCCACGGAATGCCCAAATATATCCCCGGCAATTCCACCTTCAGCCAGTAATTTGTCCAATTCAGTCTTAAAAGGATAGGTCACGGTAAAATCAACATCGCTTTCGGCAATTTGACCGTTCACTTCAACGGTAACCTTCCCGGTGGTTGCTCCCTCAGGAACTGCGGTTGTGATCACATTGCCATCGACTGCATCCACTTTGGCCAAAACACCATTGAAACGAACCTCATTGTCCTCTGGGTTGATTCCGGCATTTTCCATTGTGATATTGACGACATCTCCTACTATACCTTGATTTGGACTCACTTGGATAATGTTTGGAGAACCGATTACCGTAAAGTTGTCGGTACTTTCTGCGGTAAGTTCGTTCACAGTAACACTGATTTTTCCAGTAACGGCCATTTCAGGAACTTTTACTACCAGTTTTGTGGTACTGGTAGTAATAAATTCTGTTACAAGAATGTTTCCAAACCGAACCTTATTATCTCCTGTTACTTCAGAGAAATTTTGTCCCTGAATAGTAACTTCTGTTCCCGTTAACCCTGAATCAGGGCTAAAAGAGGAAATAATTGGAGGATGTATAACCATAAAATCTGTGTCACTGGTAACCAATGGGAATTGACCTACTTTTAGTGTTATGGGGCCAGTAGTGGCTCCTTCGGGTACATTGACTTTGAGTTGGGTAGCGCTGGCACTGGTTAATGTTGCGGTGGTACCATTGAATTTTACGGTATTTTCAATAACTGTTGTTGCAAAGTTTTTTCCATTTATGGTCACTTCCGTATCCTTTGTCCCTTTTTGGGGAGTAAATCCTGTTATTTCTACTATGGTATTGGAGTCTGGATTGTTGACAGGGTCATCCTTATCCTTGCTGCAGGAATATAGAAATAGCAAAAACAAGGACACTAAAATGAAATTGATTTTTTCTGAAGAAGACATAATTGACATTGTTTTTAAGAGTTAGTACTCTAAAAAACAATATTACATTTTGAAAGAAGGGTACGAATTGATGTATAGGTCTTTTGAGTTGATGGATGAAAAAAAATGTTTACGGTCTTATATATTGAGCTTTCAAAAAGACGAGATTCCTTTATTGGAGATTCTTTTAAAGAAACGGAAAAATCCAACGAAAGAAAACCATAGGGCAATTAGGCTAAGTTTCGTAAATTCCGAGGAAAATAAATTATATGAGACTTTTTTCCTTTCTTTTCTTTACTATTCTGACTTTTTCTACACATGCCCAGCAAATTTTACCAGAGCATCAACGGGCCCGAGTGGTAGATGAAATTTTGGAAGAACGTTTCAACACGCTTCTTCCCAAGATGATGGATGATACGGATATTGACATGTGGATTCTAATTTCTAGGGAATACAATGAAGACCCTGTTCTTAAAACAATGTTGCCGGCCACTTGGTTAAATGCCAGACGCCGTACCATTTTGCTTTTCTATCGGAACAAGGAAAAAAACACCATTGACAAGTTGGCCGTAGCTCGTTACAATGTTGGAAAAAGTATTATTTCTGCTTGGGACAAGGACAAAGAACCCAATCAGTGGAATAGGCTTATGCAGTTGATCAACGAAAGAAACCCGAAGAGAATTGGACTTAATTTTTCCAAGGACCACAATATTGCTGATGGACTTGACAAAACGGACTATGATGGGTTCATGGAAAACTTGCCTAAAAAATATCACTCAAGAGTGGTTTCCGCGGAACAACTTGCAGTAAGGTGGATAGAAACGCGCACAGATCGCGAGATGACCATCTTTAATCAATTGGTGGACATTACCCATGATATCATCTCCGAAGCTTTTTCAGAAAAGGTAATCACTCCAGGAATCACAACGACCACTGAAGTGGAATGGTGGATGAGACAAAAAGTAACAGATCTTGGATTGGAGACCTGGTTCCATCCAACGGTAGATATCCAGAGAACCAGTGAGGAGCTGGTGAGTCATCTCTATTCTTTTTCTGGTAGGCCAGATGATATGGTAATCCAACAGGGCGATCTTTTGCACTGCGATTTTGGAATTACGTACCTACGACTCAATACCGATTGCCAGGAATTGGCCTATGTTCTAAAACCTAATGAAACCCAGGCACCAGATTTTTTGGTTGAGGCCTTGAAGGATGGCAACCGGGTACAGGACTTTCTGACCACCAACATGATAAAAGGAAGGACAGGAAACGAGATTTTAGCAAAATCCTTACAGGAAGCCCGGGATGCTGGTCTAAAGCCGGCTATTTATACTCATCCTCTGGGAACTTATGGACATTCTGCGGGCACCACCATCGGTATGTGGGATGCACAAGGAGGGGTAATGAAGGACGATGGTGAAAACTATCCACTAAATCCGAATACGGTCTATGCCATAGAATTGAACACCACGGTCAACATACCAGAATGGAAGCGTGATATTAGAATTATGCTGGAAGAAGCAGGGTTTTATGGAGAGGATGGTTTCAGGTATGTAAATGGCAGACAAACCCAATTAATGTTGATTCCCAGGCCCAAGCTTCACCTTGGTGAATAGATAGTGAGAGAGAAAAAGACCACATTATTCTGGGATTAGTTCAAAAAAAAAGTCCTAAATTTAAGAGGAACGATATTTACTCCTTAAAATTCAGGAGGTTACGACACCTTTTTTGATTTAATTTGAATAACATGGACTACAAGTTTTTTCTCGTATTGTTTATGGCACTTTCCTCCATACAAGTGTCGTTTTCCCAAGCCCAAATAAAAAAGGTCAAGGGTACTGTTACCGATGGGGTGGCTCCACTTCAGAATGTGAATGTCAGAATCAAGGAAAATGGAACAGGGGTAAGGACCAATTCCGATGGCCAATATGAAATTAGAGTTGAAGAAGGCCAAACACTGGTCTACAGTCATGTTGGGAAAATTTCTATTGAAATCAAGGTGGAAGATGTAACTAGGTTTCTGAACGTTGAAATGTTCGATAAAATTGAGCAATTGGATGGGGTGACCGTAACTAAAAGAAAAAGAAAATCGCAGAAGGAATTATTGGAAGAGTTTCCTACCAACAAAAATCTCGTGAAAACTTCTTTTGGAGTTTTGGACAAGGAACGCTCTGGACATAGAATGAGAATTATCGAGGGGAAAGATTTGAGCAACACCGGACAGGATTTTGTAGATGGTTTGCAATCATGGATTCCGGGTATGCAGGTCTTTAGACCTAGTAGTCTGCGGCCAGGTGGGGGGGCATTGCAAAAGAAACTTAGAAGACCTACGGATTTGACCATGCCGGTAGTCTATTTGCCTAGAGCCCTACAGTCCATAAATGTAGTACCTGCCGTCTTTGATGTGGATGGTATTATCTATACCGAAGCTCCGGTATTTATCAGTTCTACCAACATAGAAAGAATAGCTGTCATTGAATCTTTGGCCGGGGTGGCCAAATATGGTTCTTTGGGCGCTGGCGGAGTAATTGTCATCAATACAAAGTCTGTGGGCACGTTTAATAAAGAGCCGGGAACCCAAAAACCTTTTGACCAAGCCAAATTAAGGAACAATTTTATTCAGGACGGAGATGTTTCCCCTTCATCTTTGGTGCCGGAATATCTTTTGAAATTGAATAAGTCCCAGGAAAAGAGTACAGCTAAGGAAACTTTCTACGAACTCGAGAAGCGTTACTCAAGTTCACCCTATTTTTATTTGGATGCCTTTTCTTTCTTTAGCAATACCATAGAGGATAATGACATGTCCGGGAAAATCAGGGATAAGATTGTCCAGAGGTATTCCACCGATCCAACTGTGCTCAAGGCGCTTTCTTTTATGCTGGAAGAATCTGGGGATTATGAGAGGGCCATTGATATTTATAAAGAAGTATTTGTTTTACGCCCGCATTATGCGCAATCCTATTTTAATTTGGCCAAAAGCTACCAATATGCCGGCAAGATAGAGAATGCAGCAACGCTATTTGCCCGTTACAACTATTTGATCCAAGAATCTTTTTTCGAGGAATCGGATACGTTTACACCTATTTTGGCCAAAGAATTTGACAACCTCTTAGCACTGAATGGGGCAATAATTGGAAAAAACAGTACTACGGTTAAATTGAATCAAGATGATTTTAAAGGAACCCGTTTGGTTTTTGAATGGAATGATGGAGAGGCAGAATTTGAGCTTCAATTTGTAAATCCTGAAAAGCAATACTATACTTGGAAACATACCCTACGGGACAACCCAGAACGGATAAAAGAGGAGAAGGAGCATGGTTTTTCATGTGAGGAATATCTACTCTATGAACCACAGGATGGGACATGGAGTATCAATGTGAAATATATGGGAAACAAAAGCCTGACACCGGCTTATTTAAAAGTTACCGCTTATCATAATTTCAATACCAAAAATCAAAAAAAGACTATTAAAGTGTTCAGATTGGGGAATAAAAACCAAAACCGACCTTTATTGTCAATCAATAGTTCAAACCTTCTTTCCATTAATTAAAATGAAACGTTACACACTATCGATTTTTTTACTTCTAGCCGGGATAGTTTTTTCCCAAGAAAAGAAAGAAATAACAATTTGTTGGGATGTTTCCCTTTCCATGATGGATAGGGATTTGGATAAGGAATTCTATTTTTTGGATGCCTATTTCAAGACTGTTCAGAATGCAGATGTTGCGTTGTTGACCTTTAGCGATCAGGTACTGTCCAAAGATGATTTTTTGGTTGATGATGGAAATTGGTCTTCAATCAAACAAAAACTTGAGGGATTGTCCCATGACGGAGCTACCTCATTTGATGCATTGGGGAATTACGTAGGAGAAGGAGAAGTACTAATGTTTACTGATGGATTGCAAAACATGGGCACAGGTGTTCCAAATTTCAGCGGAGAACTTTATGTTGTTAATAGTAAAAAAGACTTTGATCGGGCCACGCTCAATTTACTGACCATAATGAACAACGGAAATTTGGTGAACCTCTTGGAAGAAAAAGACAGAAACTTTTCCAACACTGTGGTGAATGAGTATTCTGGCAGAATCTATAGTGGTACGGAAGGTCTTGCCAATGCACAGATTTACTTAAAGGGAATGGACGAGAATGCCACCAAATCAAGTTCTGATGGTAATTTCTCGATACAAGGAGCTACTGGTGATACGTTGGTGGTTCTTTTTGGCTCCAGAAAAAAAGAAGTTGCGCTTGGTGAGAATTTATCCCTGAACTTATCTTTTGCGGATAGTGGAATTGCGCTGGACGAAGTTGTGTTGGAAGGAGAAAAGGGTATTGAAAAGGTTGAGACGGTTACCACTGCTTATGGTGAAGAGAACAAGGATAAAATTGGCTATGCCGTACAGTCCATAACTGAAGAGGACATTGCAGATGTGTCAACAACTGCTAACAATGCTGTCCAGGGAAAATTTTCAGGTATGCGCTTGGGGCAAAATGATGACTTGAGTCAAGTAACGATGCGGCCCAGTAATTCAATTCTTGGCAATAATTATGGTTTAATTGTCATAGATGGTGTCCCTATGAGTAGAACCAAATCAGCAAGTTCTGTCAGCGATCAAATACCTGATGGCCAAATTGGTATGCCAATAACAGTGGTGAATAATGCACAATTTATTGACCCGAAGAACATAGCAAAGATTACAGTGCTCAAAGGATTGGCGGCTACCAATAGATTTGGTAGTTTGGGAGCTAATGGAGTACTGTTGATTACCACTAAGACGGCAACAGTAGATGGCCCAAAAGGGGAGAAGCCAGACTTGGCCCGCCTCAAGAACAATATTTACGACGGTAAGGTAAAGGTCAATGCAAAGACTCTGGTAACACCTTATCTACGAGAATTAAAAAACGGTAAGAACTTACAAGAGACTTACGGTATATATCTTGATCAAAGAAAGTCGTACAATGATACTCCGGAATATCTTTTGGATCTTTTCGAGTTTTTCTACAATTCAAGCCCAGAAATAGCAAATCGAATTATATCCAATATATTGGAAAAAGAAGATGCTAGCTATGAGGAACTTCGTGGAATGTATTTAAAATGCTCGGAAAAAGGAAACCATGAACTGGCATTTTTGGCCGCCAATAGGATTGCGGAAAAGTTTCCGGATAAAATACAGTCCTATCTGGATTTGGCCATGGCGCATAAGAACAAGGGAAATTACCAGCAAGCTTTGGATATCCTAAATTCAATGCTTGAGGGCACGGCCAATCCTTCATTAAATTTGAACGGATTGGAAAAAATTGTGGGTACCGAGATTAGGAATTTGATTAATTCGCACAAGGCCCAGCTGAATATATCCAAAGTTGCTCCAAAATATCATAACAATTTAACCTATGATGCAAGATTGGTATTGGAATGGAACAATCCTGATGCTGATTTCACCGTACAATTTGTGAATCCCCAGAAACGGTTCTTTAACTGGGAGCACACAGATTTTGGTGACAGAAAAAGGATTTTGGATGAATTGAAACAAGGATATTCCAGTGAACAGTTCGAGATTTTTGGAGCTGAGACCAAAGGAAATTGGTTGTTAAATGTTTCATACAAAGGCAATCGCACTTCAGGTAACCAAATGCCAACATTTTTGAAATGTACTGTACAGCGGAATTTTGGCCGACTCAATCAGACCGAAGAAGAGTTTATTATACGCTTACATGATGTAAATGAAGACCAACAACTGGCAAAGTTTACCGTACAGTAACTAGACCTGTAACACTCCCATGTTGAATTTCTTTTCCGTTGGAGCGTGGTTGGCGGCCTCAATCCCCATTGAAATCCATTTTCGGGTCTCCAAAGGATTTATGATGGCATCTGTCCATAAGTGGGCAGCAGCATAATAGGGCGAAATTTGATGATCGTAGCGTTGCTTGATTTTATCAAACAGCGCTTTTTCTTTTTCTGGATTTAAGGGCTTGCCATTTTTTTCCAGAGAGGCTTTTTCAATCTGTAAAAGTACTTTAGCGGCAGAATTTCCGCTCATTACGGCCAGTTCTGCACTGGGCCAGGCCACAATCAATCTTGGGTCATAAGCTTTTCCACACATGGCATAATTGCCTGCTCCATAACTGTTTCCTATTATAACAGTGAACTTGGGAACCACCGAATTGCTCACTGCGTTCACCATTTTGGCTCCATCTTTAATGATACCGCCATGCTCACTTTTACTCCCTACCATAAAACCGGTAACATCCTGAAGAAACACCAGAGGAATTTTCTTTTGGTTGCAGTTGGCAATAAATCTTGTGGCTTTATCTGCGGAGTCGGAATAAATAACCCCGCCAAACTGCATTTCTCCTTTTTTGGTCTTGACCACTTTTCTTTGATTGGCCACAATGCCCACTGCCCAGCCATCAATACGGGCATAACCTGTTAGAATGGTTTTTCCGTAGCCCTCCTTGTATTGTTCAAATTCGGAGTTATCCACCAATCTTTTGATGATTTCAAGCATATCGTATTGATCCCCTCTTGAAACAGGTAGAATCCCATAAATATCCTCAGGGTTTTCCGTAGGACTTTTAGCTTCAACACGACTGAATCCTGCCTTATCAAAATCTCCAATTTTATGGACAATGTTCCTGATTTTATCCAGAGCGTCCTTGTCATCTTTAGCTTTATAATCTGTGACACCACTGATTTCAGAATGGGTTGTGGCCCCACCAAGGGTTTCATTATCAATGGTTTCACCAATGGCGGCTTTCACCAAGTAACTTCCAGCCAAAAAGATGCTACCGGTTTTGTCCACAATAAGTGCCTCATCACTCATAATGGGCAAATAGGCCCCGCCAGCAACGCAGCTGCCCATTACGGCTGAAATTTGGGTGATGCCCTTACTGCTCATTATGGCGTTGTTTCTAAAAATCCTTCCAAAGTGTTCCTTATCCGGAAATATTTCATCCTGCATGGGAAGGTACACCCCGGCACTATCCACTAAATAAATAATGGGAAGATTGTTTTCAATGGAGATTTCTTGTGCCCTTAAGTTTTTCTTGCCAGTAATGGGAAACCAGGCACCAGCCTTTACTGTGGCGTCATTGGCCACAACAACACATTGCTTTCCATGGATATATCCAATTTTTACCACAACACCACCTGAAGGGCATCCTCCATGCTCTTCGTACATCCCTTCTCCGGCAAAAGCACCAATTTCAATGGTTTCAGAGTCGTTGTCCAAAAGGTAGTCAATACGCTCACGAGCAGTCATCTTGCCTTTGGCATGGTGTTTTTCAATACGTTTTTTTCCACCCCCTAGTTTTACCAAGGTCAGTTTCTTTCTTAATTCAGAGAGTTTCAGTTTATTGTGGTCTTCGTTTTTATTGAAGTTCAAATCCATGTGCAATCAATCAATTTCTTAGGGTTCGCTAAAGATAAGGAGTTATAATCATTACTTTTGATTTGGTATGGAACGAAAAATAAAATGGGGAATTATCGGGCCTGGAAGAATAGCCCATAAGTTTGTTTCCGACTTAATACGTGTTGAGGATGCTGAAGTCACTGGAGTAGCTTCTAGATCCTTACGGAAGGCCAAACAATTTGCTGATGAATTCAATATTGAGCATGCGTTTGGGAATTATGAGGAGCTATTTGCCTTTGATGAGGTGGATATTCTGTATGTCGCTACACCCCATAATTTCCATAAAGATTTGGCCATAAAAGCTATGGAGGCCAGGAAGCATGTCCTCTGCGAAAAACCTCTTGGAATCAATCGGAAGGAAGTACTTGAACTTACCGAATCTGCCAAAGAAAATAAGGTGTTTTTAATGGAAGGACTCTGGTCCAGGTTCAATCCTTCCATCGAGAAAGCAAAGGCTTTAATAGACAATGGGGAGATTGGAGATGTGTCATACCTCCAAGCTGATTTTGCATTTTATGCGCTTGACCGTGATGAGGAATCGCGATTACTGAACCCACACCTAGCCTCTGGCTCTCTTTTAGATATCGGAATCTATCCTATTTTTCTTGCTTATTTACTGTTGGGAATGCCTCAGAAAATACAGGCGACATCAAAATTTCATCCAAACGGAACCGAAATACAGACCTCGATGATTTTTGAGTATGATACTGCCCAGGCTATGTTATATAGCGGATTTATGGGAAATTCCAGAATGGAAGCTGAAATTTCCGGAACCGTGGGTGAGGTATTCATTCAACCGAGGTGGCATGCAGCCAATAGTTGTTCCGTAGTAAAAAATGGCACTACAGAAGTCTTTGAACTTCCTATTGAAGGAAATGGTTTTGTATATGAGATTTTGGAAGTACATAATTGTCTTAAAAACAATAAACTACAAAGTAGTTTGTGGTCTCATCAGAACAGTTTGGATTTAGCGGAGCTACTGGATAGTGTCCGGGATAGGTGTGGTATTCACTTTCCCTTTGAAACATAAATTGAAGACCATTATTAAGATTAGTTCATTTTTTACGATATTTGAATTTCTACACATTTATCTATGGGAATGAACAAAAACACAGTACTTGCATGGGCCACCTGGATTATGATCTTTGTGGGATTGGGGATGATTGCATTAGGAGCTTTCAAATATGATGAGGTCGCTGGATATGGCTTTGGTGCAGTAGGTATTGGTTTTTTTGCAATAGCTTGGGTTTTTAACGCTCTGAAAGGTAGAGTGTAGTTTAGCTTTCCTCTTTTAACCAAAAAACAATTCAATGTCAGACGATAAAAAAGTCATTTTTTCAATGTCTGGGGTTACCAAGACCTTTAAAACGGCCAATACCCCGGTTCTTAAGAATATTTATCTCAGCTTTTTTTATGGAGCAAAGATTGGAATTTTGGGTCTCAATGGCTCAGGAAAATCCACATTATTAAAAATAATTGCTGGGGTTGACAAGAATTATCAGGGGGATGTAGTTTTCTCTCCAGGATATACTGTGGGCTATCTTGAACAAGAACCACAACTAGATGAAGAAAAAACCGTGCTCGAAGTGGTCAAGGAAGGTGTGGCCGAGACCGTTGCCGTTTTGGACGAATACAATAAGATCAACGATATGTTTGGTCTTCCCGAGGTCTATGAAGATGCGGATAAGATGCAGAAGCTTATGGACAAGCAAGCCGCACTACAGGATAAGATTGATGCTTCAAACGCATGGGAACTGGATACCAAGTTGGAGATTGCCATGGATGCGCTTCGCACACCTGAATCTGATAAGAAAATCGGGGTGCTTTCAGGAGGAGAGCGCAGAAGAGTTGCTCTGTGCAGATTATTGTTACAAGAACCCGATGTGTTGCTGTTGGATGAGCCAACAAACCACTTGGATGCCGAATCTGTGCATTGGTTGGAACATCATTTAGCTCAATATAAAGGAACAGTTATTGCTGTTACGCACGACCGTTATTTTCTGGATAATGTAGCTGGATGGATTCTGGAATTGGATAGAGGAGAGGGAATTCCGTGGAAAGGCAATTACTCAGGATGGCTGGATCAAAAGGCCAAGCGTTTGGCCCAAGAAAGCAAACAGGCCTCCAAAAGACAAAAAACCTTGGAACGCGAGCTGGATTGGGTTCGACAAGGAGCCAAGGGAAGACAGGCCAAACAAAAAGCCCGTTTAAAGAACTACGATAAGCTTCTTAGCCAAGATCAAAAGCAGTTGGAGGAAAAATTGGAGATCTATATTCCCAATGGCCCGCGTTTGGGCACCAATGTGATTGAAGCCAAAGGAATAAGCAAAGCTTATGGGGACAAATTGTTGTACGAAGATTTGAACTTCAATTTGCCTCAAGCTGGAATCGTAGGCATTATTGGACCTAACGGTGCTGGGAAAACTACAATTTTCAGAATGATCATGGAAGAGGAAACCCCAGACAAAGGTGAATTTGTAGTGGGGGACACGGCAAAAATTGCATACGTTGACCAAAGTCACTCTAACATAGACCCCAATAAGTCCATTTGGGAGAATTTTAGTGATGGACAAGAATTGGTGATGATGGGAGGGAAGCAGGTGAACTCCAGGGCTTACCTGAGTCGTTTTAACTTTTCCGGAAGTGAGCAGAACAAGAAGGTAAGCATGCTTTCCGGTGGTGAACGAAACCGTCTTCACCTGGCCATGACCCTAAAAGAAGAAGGGAATGTACTGCTCTTGGACGAGCCTACCAATGATTTGGATGTAAATACCTTGAGAGCTTTGGAAGAAGGTCTTGAGAATTTTGCCGGTTGTGCGGTGGTGATTTCACACGATAGATGGTTCCTGGATAGAATCTGTACACATATCCTAGCCTTTGAAGGAGATTCTCAAGTGTACTTTTTTGAAGGTTCCTTCTCGGATTATGAGGAAAACAAAAAGAAACGCTTGGGAGCTGACATTATGCCCAAGCGTATTAAGTACAAAAAGCTTATAAGATAAATTTAATAGCTTTAATCTTCTTCATTAAGTTTTTGAAGCCCTTCCTCCAAAAGTTTTTTGGCTTGTTCCAGGTATGCTTTTTTGTGCGCTTTTAAACTGTTTGGCATATTTTCCTGTTCTGACGGATTGTCTCCTATAGTTTTGGAAAGCGCAATCATTTCTTCAATGGCCTTCTGTGTACTGTTCAATTTGGTTTGGGCGTGTTTTTGAAAAACAGCGACCATTTCTTTTTCAACAGCACTTTGGTCCACTTCGTTTTCTGCAGGATAGGCCTCATGTTCCAATGTGGTATCTCCGCTGTCCTCAATAGTTGTTGAAGTACCTAGGGTACATTCATCCAGAAGGGTGATCAATTCATTGATGATTCCAATTGATTTTTTGGTGAAGTACCTGCCTGCATCCCAATCTACAGGTTCAATGGCCTTGTTTAAACTCTCAATGGCATCAAGGGTCTTGTCCTCAGATTTAGCACAATCACAATCTCCCAAAAAGGTTTTTGATTTTTCCAGAGCGGTCATCGCTCTTTCGGAATAATACATTTGATGCTCAAAATTGGTCGCAGTCATGGCCTTTTTAGAATGGCTTAAGGCATACGTGACTTTGGCATAATAGTTATCGCACTGGTTGGAAAAAGAAAGATGGATTCCAAGAACTAGTGTTATGGCCCATAAGGCATAAGTTTTAGGATTCATTGGTTAAGTATTGATTTGGTCTATTTCCTAAACGATAATATGGGGTCAATATTTTATGTAATCAAAAATCATCGTTCGGATACCAGTCCAGCTGTACCACCTTTATTTCCGAATTTCCCTCATTTATGAGGGTTTTAAACTTTTTCACATCACTGACCTCAGGCCGACCCCTAAAATGGTAGGGATAAACTTCCTTGGGCTGAAATTCTAGAACTGCACTAGCGGCACTTTCCACGGTCATGGTATAAGGAAGGTTCATACAAACAAAGGCCTTATCAATATTCTCAAGTGCCCTCATCTCAGGAATATCCTCGGTATCTCCTGAAAAATAGATTCTCATACCTTCCATATTCAGTACGTAACCGTTTCCTCTCCCTTTTTCATGAAACTTGAGTGCTTCCTCTCTTAAATTGTACATGGGTATTGCTTCAACCGTTATTCCATAACGTTCTTTGGAAGCTCCATTATCCAATACATCGATTTGGGGCGTAAATACCTCGGGAATCTTGTCGGCAACTGCTTGGGGTACCATAATCTTTGCCTTTTCCGTATTGAGTTCCTGTAGGGTTTCCAAACTAAAATGATCTCCATGGATATCGGTGATCAGGATTAAATCCGGGTTTTTCTGACCTGAAAATGCAGTTTTACCACCAACAGGGTCTATATATATGGTGATATCATTCCACTCAAGAACCGCAGTGGCATGTTCTATAGGTATGATTTTTAGAGATGAAATCTCTTCATTCTCCTTTTGTTCAGATTTTTGTGCTTGAGTTTCCTTACAACCAGCACTAACAATCAGGGAAAGAAATAGTAAACTGACGATTTTTTTCATAAAACTATGCTTTATGGTTTCCTTTAAAATTAAGAGTTTCAGGACATAAGAAATATTTTTTTTGAGATTATTTAGGCCTATATGATCCAAACCAAAAGTAAGTCCGTATATAAACCATACACAATTGATCAATAAAACTTAAACGAGAATCAATTAATTTAAGAAGTTATGAGTGAAACAAAGAATAACAACGGATTGAAGGTGATTGCCGGTTTGCTTGGGGTGGTTCTTTTAGGGACTATTATCTATACTGTAAGCCTTTACCAAGATAAGAAAAAGACGACCGATGCCCTTACTCAAGAAAAGGAAATCGTAGTTAATGATTTGAACAACCTTAAGGCTGAGTACGACAAAGCCATTTTGGAAAGCAATGCTACCAATGAAGAATTGGTTGCCGCTAGAGACAATATTGCAAAATACATAGATTCTGTACAAGCTATGAAAGCTGACATTGCAACACTTTCAAGATACAGAAGACAAGTAAGTGTTCTTAAAGCTGAAAGAGAAAAGCTTATGAAGCAGGTGGATTCTTTAACGCAGTCCAACTCTTTGTTGGCCATGCAAAGGGACAGTACATTTGTTGAGTTGGAGAAACAAACTGTTTTTAACGATTCTTTGATCGTTCAAAATACACAATTGGCAGACGCTGTTGAAAGAGGATCTGCACTAAGTCTCTCTAGTTTCTCTGTTGATGCAGTAAGAGAAAGAAACAGCGGAAAATTGGTTTCTACCTCTAGAGCTAAGGCCACTGACAAATTCAAAGTATGTTTTACAATTACTGACAATGTGATAGCTGAAGCAGGTGATAGAGAATTTTTCATCGAAGTTCTTGACCCACAAGGAAATGTTTTGGGAGACAGCTTTTCTAAGTCTACAGAAGAAGGTGCATCAATTACTTATAGTAAAGGTACCAACTTCTATTATGAGAACAGCTCTTTGGATGTTTGTGATTACATCAATAAACCAGCCAGCGATTTCCAAAAAGGGAACTACATGGTAAACGTTTATGATAACAAGTTGAAGCTACTGGGAACTTCCAAGTTCACCTTGAAATAATATACACTATCCATATAACTTAAAAGCCCGGTTCTTTTTTAAAGAACTCGGGCTTTTTCTATTTTCGGAAGGTACCTAAAACTTATTTCAGACTGCCAACCATATCCTCAGGTTTCACCCATTCGTCATATTCTTCGGGTGTTACATATCCTAAATTAATGGCCTCCTCTCGGAGCGTAGTCCCATTTTTATGGGCGGTATTTGCAATTTCAGCTGCTTTGTAATACCCTATTTTGGTGTTCAAGGCAGTAACAAGCATTAAGGAATTGTTCAAAAGGGTCTTGATTACTTCATGGTTGGGTTCAATTCCTACCGCACAGTTTACATCAAAACTTACACAAGCATCTCCCAAAAGTTGGGCGGACTCCAGAATATTTGCAGCCATCATAGGCTTGAATACATTAAGTTCATAATGGCCCTGAGTTCCACCTACGCCAATGGCAACATCATTGCCCATAACCTGTGCACAGACCATGGTCATGGCCTCACATTGGGTAGGATTGACCTTTCCGGGCATAATGGAGCTTCCAGGTTCATTGGCAGGAATTATAATTTCACCAATACCAGAGCGAGGGCCAGACGCCATCATTCTAACATCATTGGCAATCTTGTTCAAGGAAACGGCCAACTGCTTCAATGCTCCATGACTTTCCACTATGGCATCATGAGAGGCCAAGGCTTCAAATTTGTTTTCTGCAGTTTTAAAAGGAAGACCGGTAAACTCGGCAATGTACTTAGCTACTACAACATCATATCCTTTCGGAGTATTGAGCCCAGTCCCCACAGCCGTACCACCAAGTGCAAGTTCGCTCAAATGGTCCAGGGTATTCCGGAGTGCCTTTAGGCCGTGGTCCAATTGTGAAACATAACCTGAAAATTCCTGCCCCAGGGTTAGGGGGGTAGCATCCATTAAGTGAGTTCTACCAATTTTCACTACATCTTTGAAATCCTTGGACTTTTTGGCCAAGGTATCACGCAATTGTTTTACACCTGGAATAGTGACCTCCACAATTTTTTTGTAGGCCGCAATATGCATTCCAGTAGGGAAGGTGTCATTTGAGGACTGACTTTTGTTGACATCATCGTTGGGTTGAATAGTCTTCTCGCCCTCACCGATTTTTTTTCCGGCTATTTCATGTGCTCTGTTAGCGACCACCTCGTTCACGTTCATGTTGCTCTGGGTACCGGAACCGGTCTGCCAAATGACCAAAGGAAACTGGTCATCGTGCTTTTCCGCCAATATTTCATCACATACCTGGGCTATAAGATCTCTTTTTTCCGAAGAAAGAACTCCAAGCTCATGATTGGCATATGCGGCAGCCTTTTTAAGGTAGGCAAAGCCGTAGACCACATCCAAAGGCATAGAGGCAGGCGCCCCTATTTTAAAGTTGTTTCTGGACCGCTCGGTTTGCGCGCCCCAATACTTGTCAGAGGGTACTTTAACCTCTCCCATGGTATCTTTTTCTATTCTGAAGCTCATTGTCAAGTTTTTATATGAATACGCAAATTTAGGGGTTCGTGCACATAATCTAACATGACATTTGTTCTATTGAACATTTTTTGATCACAGATTTGTTTTTTTTGATAAGATCAAGGTATCTTTGTGGAACAAAAGAGAAAATAATGTTTGAATTTGACCAATACCTAGGTTTTCTAGCTTTTTTAACCATTTTGACAATTGGATTCTGGTTGATGATATTTTTGTTGACTTTTGTTGTCCCTTACTGGTTGGTTGGCAACCTTAGGGAAATGCTTAAAGAAAGACGCGAGGCTAGACGAGCTGAGCAAGAGATATAAAAAAAGAGGCTTTAAGCCTCTTTTTATTTTTTTGATTTCTTCTTTTTTTCCTTCTTTCCTTTTTTCTTCTTTTTGGTTTTGAATTTGTTTTCTTGAAGTTCTTGGAAAGCTTGGTACTTATCTTCCGGTAGTCCGGTTTTTAGTTCCTCATCTTGGCGATTCTTGATTTTTTCCACTGCCTCTTGCAAAGACGCTCCCTCAAGTTCCAATATCTGAACCTCAATACGTTGTTGAACGGATTTTACCAAAGTGGTTCTCACCACAGCTTCTTCAAAGGGGTCAAGTGCCAAAGCTTCTGTTATTGATGGCATTTGCTGATCAACAATCTCCTCTGCGGTCAAATTTTCCGGTTCCTTGGGCGCATCTGGCGTATTGGGAACTATACTACGTTGTCTTCCATACCTGCTGCCGTATCCGTACGGATTCCCGTACCCATATTGGGCAGATAGCTCTGAAATGCCCAAAAGCCCCAACAAAAGTACCAACGTAAAAATGGTTTGTGTTTTTTTCATAATCATTAAAAGTTATGTCCTGATGAACTGGTTCATAGCTTTCAAAATGTGTACCACAATGTACAAAACTTCAAAAACCCAGCATAATTTAGGAATTATTGGATAGCAAGTCGGAAATCTTTTCAGCTGGTCTTCCAATAACCGCCTTACCGTCTTTTATTACTATGGGTCGTTCAATGAGCTTTGGATTTTCACTCATCGCTGCAATGATTTCATCGTCAGAAAGTTGTTTTCCCTTATAGTTTTCCTTCCAGATGGCTTCATTTTTTCGGACCAATGCTTCCGGTTCAATGCCCAGATACTGTATTACATTTTTCAACTCTTCTACAGAAGGAACGTTATCCAAATACTTGATTATCTCGAACTCTTGCCCAGATTTTTCCAAAAGTTCAAGTCCTTCTCTGGACTTTCTACATCTTGGATTATGATATATTTTGATCATACTTTAATGAATTTATTCTTCTTTTTGCCCCATCATCATTAGATAAGCCTTTAAAAATGGATTGATTTCGCCGTCCATTACCGCATCAACATTTCCAGTTTCTTTGGCGGTTCTAACATCCTTGACCAATTTATACGGATGCATCACATAGTTACGTATTTGCGAACCCCATTCAATTTTCATTTTTGAAGACTCTATTTCCGCGCGGGCTTCCTGCTTCTTCCGTAATTCGATTTCATACAACTGGGATTTAAGCATTTTCATTGCCGTGGCCCTATTGTCATGCTGCGACCTTGAATCGGAACAAGATATTTGAATTCCCGTAGGTTTGTGGACCAATTGTACCTTGGTTTCTACCTTGTTCACATTTTGTCCGCCGGCTCCGCTGGAACGTGCCGTAGTAATTTCAATATCTGATGGGTTGACATCAATTTCAATGGTATCATCAACCAACGGATAAACATAGACCGAGGCAAAGGAGGTGTGGCGTTTAGCATTACTGTCAAAAGGAGATATTCGTACCAATCTATGCACACCGTTTTCCCCTTTTAGCCAACCAAAAGCGTATTCTCCCTCAATTTCCAAGGTTACGGTTTTAATACCAGCTACATCTCCCTCTTGGTAATTGAGCTCTTTGACCTTATATCCGTTCTTCTCGCTCCACATGATGTACATCCGCATCAGCATGGAGGCCCAATCACAACTTTCCGTTCCTCCCGCTCCCGCGGTAATCTGAAGAACCGCCGTGAGTTCATCTCCCTCATCGGAGAGCATGTTCTTAAATTCAAGATTTTCAATGGTCTCCAGAGCCTTGTCAAATTGCTGTTGGACTTCTGTCTCGTCCACTTCACCAGCTTGTTGGAATTCGATGAGAACCTCAAGGTCGGCCGTTAAAGTTTCCGCAGTGTTGAAGTCCTCTACCCATTTTTTCTTGGATTTTATGGATTGCATCTGTTTCTGCGCTTCCTGGGGATTGTCCCAAAATCCTGGTGCTAGGGTCTTTTCCTCTTCATTCTCTATTTCAATGAGTTTGGCATCAATGTCAAAGATACCTCCTTAACGCTCCAAGGCGTTCAATAAGATCTTTCTGCTGATCTGTAGTAATCATACAATCAAAATTTCAAGCAAAAATAGTATTTCAATACGGTGAAGCAACGAAATTTCTCTAAATTTAGCATCCACGAAACACCGATATGAAAAATCAACTTATTTACACGCTACCGATTCTATTTTTTACCTTTTTCTTGAACGCACAAAGTTTTGATAAGACCAAGGATTATCAGAAGTTCAGTGGGTATTTCAATTTTTATTATGACGATTCCTCGGACAAGATTTTCCTTGAGGTAAATGAGTTGGAGAAAGAGTTTTTGTATGTGTATTCCCTAAGTAGTGGAATAGGAAGTAATGATATTGGCCTGGACAGAGGACAATTGGGCAACGAACAGGTGGTTTATTTTAAGAAGGCTGGTCAAAAATTATTGCTCGTTCAGCCGAATCAACGATTTAGGGCCTTAACTGATAATAATTTGGAGAAGAAATCGGTAGAACAGGCTTTTGCAAAGTCGGTTTTGCATGGTTTCAAAATTGAAGAAGAATCAAGGGGAAGTTATCTTATTGACATTACGGATTTTTTAATGCGTGATGCACATGGGGTTTCCCAAAGGTTGAAGAGAACCAAACAGGGGTCATACTCGCTCGATGCTTCCAAAAGTGCGCTGGCCTTTGAGCGGACCAAAGCATTTCCAAAAAACGTTGAATTTGATGTTACCCTTACCTTTAAAGGTAGTCCAACCGGAGATTGGATTCGTTCTGTGACTCCAAATCCAAATCTGGTAACGGTTGCGCAGCACCATTCGTTGATCGCACTGCCAGATGACAATTACAAAAAAAGGGAATTTGACCCACGATGCGGCTCATATCCGTTTTCTTACTATGATTATGCAACTCCAGTGCAAGAACCCATCTTAAAAAGGTTTGTGACTCGACATCGATTAGAAAAGAAAAATCCAAATGCCTCTATGAGCGAAGCAGTGGAGCCCATTGTTTATTATTTGGATAATGGAACTCCAGAACCAGTACGCTCGGCTCTGTTGGAAGGAGGACGTTGGTGGAACCAGGCGTTTGAATCCATCGGTTACAAAGATGCATTTCAATTGAAGATTTTACCAGACGATGCCGATCCCTTGGATGTACGTTATAATGTAATCCAATGGGTACACCGATCTACCCGTGGGTGGAGCTATGGAAGTAGCATAACCGACCCAAGAACAGGGGAAATCATCAAAGGACATGTTAGTTTGGGAAGTCTTCGTATACGCCAAGACTTTTTAATAGCCCAAGCCCTGATGAGCAAGCCCTTTGCGGAGAATGATGACAATTATGGACCAATGTTGGAAATGGCTTTGGCAAGAATCCGTCAACTATCTGCCCACGAAATTGGGCACACCTTGGGGTTTGCGCACAACTTTGCGGCCAGTACCAATAATAGGGCCTCAGTTATGGATTACCCACACCCACAATTTGAATTGGATGGAAACACCATAAACTTCAGTAATGCTTACGATACGGGAATTGGCGAATGGGATAAGGTCACTGTAGCGTATTCTTATTCTGATTTTACTGGAGGAACCAATGAAAAGGAAGCGTTGAACGCTATTCTGGAAAAAGCACAGAATGATGGGCTTCGTTATATTTCCGATCAAGATGCCAGACCTAGGGGAGGAGCCCATGCATTGGCCCATTTATGGGATAACGGCAAAAATGCGAGTCAGGAATTGGATAAGGTCCTTCAAATACGAAAAGTGGCCATAGACAATTTTTCGATGGATAATATAAGGTCAGGCGAACCAAACTCAGTTTTGGAAGATGTTTTTGCGCCCCTGTACTTCTTTCACAGATATCAAACCGAAGCAACTTCAAAATTGATTGGAGGATTGGATTACAACTACGCAACCAAGGGAGATGGACAGCGTACTGTATACTCCATAAGCGCCAGTTCACAGGAAAATGCGCTCAAGACCATTCTAAAAACACTTGATGCCGAAGTAATTGCCATTCCAAAGGAAAAGCTGGAGCTCTTTCCACCGCGAGCCATAGGTTATGGAAGAAGTCGAGAGTCCTTTAAGGGTAGGACGGGAGTAAGTTTTGATGCCCTTTCTGCCGCAGAGACAGCAACGGACATGACACTTGGATTGTTACTTCATCCTGAACGCGCTTCTCGTTTAATCCAACAAAAAAGCTTGGACGAAGACCAACTGGGACTTACTGAAGTCTTGGAAGAAACTCTTAGAAGAACCATCAAAAGATCCCATAAAGATTCATACTTGGCTGCAACCCAGCATACAATTAATTTTAAGGTATTGCACCATATCATGAACCTTGCCGCCCATACGGGAGTTCATCCTCAGGTGAATGCTATCGCTAATCAGACTTTAAAAGAAACAAAGACCCATCTATTGGGCAATGGAAAAAATAGTATTTCGGTGGAAATGGTTCGAAGAATAGATGCATTCTTGGATAAACCTGAGAAATTTAAGACCATTCCAGCACCAAAAATCCCTGATGGATCTCCTATTGGGATGGGCTGTATGCATTAATCCGCGGAATTTATGAAAATCAATTTAATAAGTGATACGGTGACAAAGCCCACCGAAGGAATGCTGCAAGCCATGATGAGTGCTCCTGTGGGTGACGATGTGTTCAAAAATGACCCCAGCGTTAATGCTTTGGAGGAAAAAGTAGCGGACTATTTTGGTCGAGAAGCTGCATTGTTCTTCCCAAGTGGGACAATGACCAATCAAACTGCGATAAAATTGCATACCCAACCAGGAGAACAGCTGATCTGCGACAAGTATGCCCATGTATACAATTATGAAGGGGGAGGGGTAAGTTTTAATAGCGGGGTATCCTGCAAATTAGTAGATGGCCATAGAGGTATGATGACCGCGGAACAAGTTGAAGAGTCCATCAACCCACCTGATTTTTACCATAGCCCCTTGACTTCACTGGTCTGTATTGAAAACACGACAAATAAAGGCGGTGGAGCTTGTTGGGACTTTGCAGAATTGGAACGCATTAAAAATGTATGTGATCAAAACAACCTAAAGTATCATTTGGACGGAGCACGGCTTTGGAATGCCTTAGTAGCCAAAAAGGAAAATCCAAAGGATTACGGGAGTCTTTTTGATTCTATTAGTGTTTGTTTGAGCAAAGGTTTGGGTTGTCCAGTAGGCTCGGTCTTGGTGGGCGATCAAAAATTGATTGATGATGCGCTTCGAATTCGGAAGGTGCTTGGAGGAGGCATGCGTCAATCAGGATATTTGGCCGCTGCGGGGATATATGCATTGGACCACCACGTGGAAAGATTGGCGGAAGATCACAAAAAAGCTACAGAAATAGGAAAATCTCTGAAGAGTTTGGACTATATAAAGAAAGTTGAGCCTATTGAGACCAACATCATAATTTTTGAATTGGATGAATCAAAAATGATGGCCCCATCATTTTTAAAGAAGCTCGAGGAAAATAAGATTTCCATAATTGGAATGGGCCAGGGCAAGTTGCGCATAGTGACCCATTTGGACTATACGGATACAATGCACAAGCATTTTCTCAATGTGCTTAGTACATTGGGATGATTATTTAAAGAAAGAATCCATTCCAGGAATATTGGGCATTCCTTCCTTGGCAACAGCTGCCAATTCGGCTTCGTTTACACTGGTAGCCTTCTCTATGGCCTTATTTAGGGTGAGAATCAAGTAATCTTCCAGTTGTTCCTTGTCCTGAAGCAGGGAATCATCAATTTCAATGGATTTAATTTCCCTATTGGCAGTAAGGGTAACCCTAACCAACCCATCGGCCGATGTTTCATCTACCATTACAGAGTTCAACCTTTCTTTGGTTGCCTTCACCTTTTCCTGGGTTTCCTTTAGCTTACCCATCATACCCATAAAATCTCCAAACATAATGCGAATGTATTTGCGTCAAAAGTAATAAATTGGCACAAACCATTATCTATGAAACATTACATCTCCAACACACATCTTCTTTTATTATGCCTTATTTTTGCGGGCTCTTGTAAAAACAAAAAAGACAAATCCATGGATATACAACCTCCAATTGCCAAAAAAAATCCAACAAATCTAGAGAAGCACGGTGATGTACGGGTAGATAACTATTATTGGATGAACAATAGGGAAGATCAGGAGGTCATTGATTATTTGAATGCTGAAAATTCGTATTACGCTGCCATGACGGCACATACCAAAGAGTTCCAGGATCAGCTGTTCACCGAAATGAAGTCCCGAATAAAAGAGGATGATTCTTCAGTTCCCTATAAATTGGATGGATATTGGTACATATCTAGATATGAACAGGGAATGGAATACCCCATACATGCTAGAAAAAAGGAAAGTTTGGAGGCCCAGGAGGAGATAATGTTCGATTGCAATGAAATGGCCAAAGAGCATGAATATTTCAAACTAAGAGGGATTTCAGTAAGTCCGGACAACACTTTGGCTTCTTTTGCTACCGATACAGTTTCTAGAAGACAGTATACAATCCAAATAAAGAATTTGGAGACAGGTGAGATTTATCCCGATAAAATTGAAAATACCACTGGAAGCTCTGCATGGGCAAATGATGGTAAGACTCTTTTCTATACTAAAAAGGACCCTGTTACCCTAAGGGCCGATAAAATTTATAGACATAAGCTGGGAACTCCTTCAGAGGAAGATGTATTGGTCTTCCATGAGCAGGATGATACCTATAATACTTTTGTTTATAAGACAAAGTCAAGAAAGTATATTGTGATTGGTTCTGTAAGCACCTTAACATCGGAATATCAAATCTTAAAAGCGGATGACCCTGAAGGGGACTTTGCAATATTTTCCCCACGCGAAAGGGGTGTTGAGTATTCCATATCTCATTATAATGGTAGTTTTTACATCCTTACGAACAAGGATAAAGCCACTAATTTTAAATTGATGAGAGCTTTTGAGGAGAAAACAGACTCCGGTTCTTGGGAGGAGTTTATTCCGCATCGTGAAGATGTATTGTTGGAGGATGTAGAGATTTTCAAGGATTACTATGTCCTATCAGAAAGAGAAAATGGTCTAAATAGGCTTAAAATCTCTCGTTGGGACGGCAAAGACAGCTATTATCTTCCGTTTGAGAGCGAAACCTATGTGGCCGGAGCTTCGGTTAATCTTGATTTCAACACCAAGGTTTTCCGATACTATTATAATGAAATGGGCGCCCCTTATGCCGTGATTGATTTTGATATGGAGGAAAAGACCAAAAAAATCCTGAAAGAACAAGAGGTTTTGGGAGGAACTTTCGATAAGGCCAACTATCGCACCAAGAGGGTATGGGCAACAGCGGCTGATGGTGTTAAAATACCCATTTCCATGGTATTCCATAAAAATACCAAGTTCGATGGCACAAGTCCGTTGCTACAATACGCTTATGGTTCGTACGGACACACCATTGACCCCTATTTTTCTTCAGTGAGGCTAAGTCTATTGGACAGAGGTTTCATCTTTGCCATAGCACATGTGCGGGGAGGTGAGTATTTGGGAAGGCCATGGTACGAAGACGGCAAGCTTTTGAACAAAAAGAACACCTTCACTGATTTTATAGACTGTTCCAAATATTTAATTGAGGAAAAGTATACCAGCGCCCAGCATTTATATGCAAGCGGAGGTTCTGCCGGAGGTTTATTGATGGGGGCGGTCGTAAATATAGCTCCAGAGCTATATAAAGGTGTAATTGCCTCCGTACCCTTTGTAGATGTAGTAACAACCATGTTGGATGATAGCATACCCTTGACCACCGGAGAATATGACGAGTGGGGAAATCCCAACGATAAAGAATATTACGCGTATATGAAGTCTTATTCACCATACGATAACGTTGGGGCCAAGGAGTATCCTAATCTTTATGTATCCACTGGGTTGCACGATTCTCAGGTACAGTACTGGGAGCCTGCCAAATGGGTGGCAAAGCTACGGGAATACAAAACAGATGACAATCAATTGTTTTTAGATACCAACATGGATGCGGGGCATGGCGGCTCTTCAGGGCGTTTTGAAGCTTTAAAGGAGACTGCCAAGGAATATACATTCATTCTTAACCTTGAGAATAAGGTGCCTTAAAATAAAAAGTGCTATTTTTGTGCCGGATAAATTTTACGTTAGTAGGATTTATTCCTTACCTAATCCCAGTTATGAGAAAACAGATAAATGCGTACAGCAATATCCTTGACTTAATTGGAAATACCCCTTTAATAGAGCTAAACAAAATTGCAGCCCCCCTCACCGGAAATTTCTATGCAAAAGTAGAAGCTTTTAACCCAGGGCATTCGGCAAAGGACCGAATAGCTGTATATATTATTGAGGAAGCAGAGCGCAGGGGTATCCTTAAACCAGGAAGCACAATCATTGAGACCACATCGGGCAATACAGGCTTTAGCCTTGCCATGGTCAGTATTGTTAAGGGATACAAGTGTATTTTGTCCGTAAGTTCAAAATCGTCCCCTGATAAAATCGACATGTTGCGTTCCATGGGCGCCAAGGTATATATATGCCCGGCCCACGTAAGCGCGGATGACCCTCGATCTTATTATGAGGTGGCCAAACGTTTGCATCAAGAAACCAAGGATTCCATTTATATCAACCAATATTTTAATGAACTCAATATTGAGGCACATTATAACACCACCGGACGTGAAATTTGGGAACAAACCAACGGCGAAATCACGCATTTGGTTGCTTGCAGTGGAACCGGAGGGACTATTTCTGGTATAGCTCGATACCTAAAGGAACAAAACCCCAATGTTAAGGTGTTGGGTGTAGATGCTTATGGTTCAGTACTCAAAAAGTACCATGAAACCGGAGAATTCGACCACAATGAGATTTATCCTTACAGAATTGAAGGCTTAGGGAAAAACTTGATTCCAGCAGCAACGGATTTCAACTGTATAGACCGCTATATTAAGGTTACAGATGGAGAGAGTGCCCATATGGCCAGAAAAATAGCCTTTACCGAAGGCCTTTTCGTGGGATATACTAGTGGAGCGGCCATGCAAGCGCTATATCAATTGAATACAGAAGGTGAATTCACAAAAGATAGTAACGTAGTAGTGGTATTCCCTGATCATGGTTCTAGATACATGAGTAAGATTTATAGCAATGAGTGGATGGAAAACCAGGGTTTCTTTGATATTGAGAATGCAGAAATGCCTGAAAAGGTAGAATATATAAAGTAAACGACTCAAAAAGTTAATCAACTGAACGACAATGACTTTCATTGTCGTTTTTTTGTATCTAAATTTCGTTATGCGCGCTAGGGAAAAATCTATATTTTTGCAGTTGAACCAAATTCAGGGTAGATGAGAGATTTATTTGATAGAATCATTGAGAATAAGGGGCCTTTGGGAAAATGGGCTTCACAGGCGGAAGGTTATTTTGTGTTCCCAAAATTGGAAGGTCCTATTTCCAATAGGATGAAATTCCAGGGAAAGGATGTAATCACATGGAGTATCAATGATTATTTAGGTCTTGCAAATCTACCGGAAATCAAAAAGGTGGATGGGGAAGCTGCACTAGAGCATGGAGCCGCATATCCTATGGGTGCTAGAATGATGAGCGGTCATACTGATTATCATGAGCAATTGGAGCAGGAGTTGGCTGAATTTGTGAACAAAGAGGCTTCTTACCTTTTGAATTTCGGTTATCAAGGATTCATGTCCGTAATTGATGCTTTGGTATCCAAAGACGATATCATTGTTTATGATGTGGATTGTCATGCTTGCATCATCGATGGTGTTCGTTTGCATATGGGAAAACGCTTCACCTTTAAGCACAATGATGTAGAGAGCCTAGAGAAAAACTTGGAACGTGCCACAAAATTGGCCCAAGAAACTGGAGGAGGAATCTTGGTGATTTCCGAAGGGGTTTTTGGAATGCGTGGAGAGCAGGGAATTTTGAAGGAAATAGTTGGCTTAAAGAACAAATTTAAGTTTAGACTTTTGGTTGATGATGCGCATGGGTTTGGAACTTTGGGTAAAACTGGCGCAGGAGCAGGAGAGGAGCAAGGTATACAGGACCAAATTGATGTGTACTTGGCCACTTTCGCAAAATCCATGGCCGGAATCGGAGCTTTTGTAGCAGCAGATAAAGAAATTATAGAATACCTTAAATATAATTTAAGGTCCCAGATGTTTGCCAAGTCTTTACCTATGGTATACGTAAAGGGAGCATTAAAGCGTTTGCATATGCTCCGCACCATGCCTGAGCTTAAAGCAAAACTTTGGGAAAATGTAAATGCCTTACAAAATGGCTTAAAAGAAAGAGGGTTCGATATTGGAACCACCTCTAGTTGTGTTACTCCGGTATATCTTAACGGTAGCATTCCTGAAGCTATGGCCTTGGTGAAAGACCTTCGTGAGAATTATGGTATTTTCTGTTCCATCGTAGTATATCCGGTGATTCCAAAAGGGTTGATATTGCTTAGAATGATACCAACAGCGACACATACTATGCAGGACATAGCTGAAACTTTGGATGCGTTTTCGGCAATTCGTGATCGCCTTCAGAACGGTACTTACAAAAGGCTTTCAGCGGCTGTGGCAGCTGCTATGGGAGAGTAGTCCCCACGTATTTCCCGAGATTACTTCTCTTTAACAAATTCAACTATAATTGGAACTAATTCCTCTTTGAGTGGGAGTTTTGGGTCTCCATAAGTGCCCAAGTTCTCCATTTTATTATCACTAGCAGGTTTTAGGATATGGTTCATCCCTTCAAGAATGGTTTTTTGGGTGTTTTTACCTGATATGGCCAATTTTTCAGCATGCTTAAGGTCAATTTGGATATCTGTGGTTCCTTGCACTATCAAAATTGGGCAATCCAATCTTGAAATTTCTTTTGCAGGGTCGTATTGGAACCATGAAATCAAATACGGTTGTACGCTTGGCCTAAATAGGGCGAATAGTTCTTGGGGAACTTCTTCAACCAATTCCCCTTGTTGAAGTTGCTCCAGAATAGGAATGGCTTTTTCTCTCACAAATGAGGGCTGCTCCCGCAATTGATCATAAATAAGTTGATTTGCCGGAAAACCGGCTCCAGCCAATGAGATGAAGCGAGACACACCTTCTTCTCTGGAAGCTATCATTCCGATTAAAGAACCTTCACTATGTCCTATTAGGATTATATCACCAAATCTGGAATCGCCCCTTAGCAGTTTTACCCAGGCTTTTACATCATTAACATAATGTTCAAAGGTTATTTCGGTTTCAGAGAACCCAGAAAGCCTACTTTCTCCTATACCTCGTTTGTCAAACCGTACCGAAGCTATTCCATGAGCTTGAAGCCCTTCTGCTAGCATTTTCAAGGAATTATTGGACATCATGGGAAAGTTACCATCTCTATCCGTAGGGCCAGATCCGGAAATTATTAAGGCTACTGTTGGAGTGCTGGTAGAATCGGGGAGAAGTAGTGTTCCAGAAATATCTCCCGTATCAGTATGCAATAGAATGGGCTTATTTGTTTTTTGTCCTTGAGACATATGACTTATTAAAAGTGATAAAAAAATAAAAAATCTGAATAGCATTGGTGACTTTGGATATTACTTTAGTTTATTCTTGATCCTATTTCAACATATTTCCAAATTCCTGGGTCCTTGGGGTCTCCGTATTTGTTTTCACCCGTCCAGATGTATGATTTGAAACTTTCGTCAAATACAATCTCCCCAAATCTTTCATGATATTCTTCAGAATCACCATCAGGACCATTTTTAATTGTAAGCTTTCTTTCCGCTGGGTCCCAGCTCAAAATATCAAATTGAATTTTATGCCAATTTCCAAACATGGAGGCCATTTCGTACTGTTGCTCTTTTGAATTGTAATGGATATACCATCGATAAGTCCGTTTTTTGCCCGTTGAAGAAACAGCCCTGGAAGTCAGCTGAATGTAAGTGCTATCCAGAGCATAGACCCCAATACGCGTAGTCTTTTCCCACCAGTCCCTCTCCTTATTGTCTTCCCTAACTTCCCATGTTCCCAGTAAAAAATCCAAATCTTGGATACTTTTTTCCTGTCCGAAAGATGTTGTTGTGATGAGCAACGTAAATACAAAAAAGAATAGTTTTTTCATGATTGATTGTGGTATTCGTTCTCTACGGCCTTAGTTTTTCGAACACTTCTGTACTTATCCAATAAAGACCTCTTTCCGGTTCTTTCGATTTTTTGAAGAAAAGAAACTTGGCATCGGGGGACAGGGTTGGTGCCCCGGCACCTGCGGTTGTGTTAATTTCTGGCCCTAAGCTTACCGCCTTTGTCCAAATATTATCTCCCACTTGAAACGAGATATAAATCTGTTGGATATTATTGCTTTCAGGTCTTGAGCTACAGAAAAGGATATAACTTTCATCAGGCGCTATCACAGAATTACTTTCTCCATAAATTGAATTTATGTTCGGCCCAAGATTTCTAACATTGATAAAGTTTCCATTCACCCATTCAGCTCTATAGATATCATCATCACCATATCCTCCTGGTCTGGAGGAACGGAAAAAGAGGTTCTTTTTTTGGGAAATAGATGGATATACTTCTCCTGCATCAGTATTGATTTTTGTACCCGCATAAATAGGCTCGGACCACCCATTGCTGGTTTTTAAACAATAATATATGTCTAACCCTTTTGAATTTGGCTGTGGCCTATCCGAAGCAAAGAAGATATAATTTCCATCAGGGGTATAATTAATGTCCACGTCGGAGTGGTACCCTGAAAAGGCAGCTGTTTTAGGACCGATGCATTCATTATCGACCAGTTTAAAGGTCTTTATCTCATAGGTGGGATTAGGTTTTTCCTGTGTTGCCTTGTAATAAGAAAAAAACATTTCTTTCCCATCTGGCGAGAAGGAAATATTAAAACTCCTTTTCTCTCCATTGGGATGTTTTACCAAAGCACCTCCATGAAACAATTCTGCCTTTAGTCCGGGAGGTTCCTGTCCAAAATATCCCAGTTCATGCATCTGTGCTTGAGCACCTGTAAGTAGCAAAAACCCAATTAAGATGTGAAAGAGTTGTTTCATAACATTAAAAACCTGTTGCAGTCTAAAGATAACTGAATGATAGCTCTTAATGCAATTAAGCCTATCTATTACTATGTTAAGTTCTTATTAAAAGAAAAAACGCAGTTCTTTAGAACTGCGCTCAACTTAACTTTTAGTAAACTATACTATATTCAGAAGGATAGCTTTCTAATTCCTGCCGGCCATTACCCCACCATCTATATCCCAGATTGCTCCTGTTACCCAAGAACTTTGATCTGTGAGTAGGAAATGGATGGTCTTTGCAATATCATTAGCCCTGCCCACTCGACCAATCGGGTGAAAGTCGTTGAATCCTTGAAGGGTCTCCTCAATTTTGTCTTTGTCGATAAAAGCTCCGTAAATAGGAGTTACCACCACTGCTGGGGAAACGGCATTGACACGAATATTGTGCTCTGCCAACTCCATGGCAAGATGCTGGGTAAGAGAGTGCAGACCCGCCTTGGCCATAGAGTAGGCGGATGAGGGAGTGGCTTTTATGGCTTGCTTTGCCCACATGGAACCAATATTTACTATGGAGCCGCCTCCGTTTTTGATAAGCACCTTTGATGCGGCTTGATTGATAAAGAAAAATGCACGGTTGAAATTATGGTACGTGTCATAATCTGATTCAGAATGCTCTAAGAATGATTTCGGGCTGAAATATCCTGCAGCATTCAAAACATATTTTAGGTTAGGTGCAATTTTCTCTACTGAGGATGCAAACAGTTTTACAGCTTCGGAATTATTCAAATCCAAATTGAAGGTTTTCACTGAACCCAGTACGGATAACTCTTCGCTTGCTTTTGACAGATTGACATCATTCCTACCAACAATAAGTACTTCAACATCATCTTTTAATAAAAGTTCTGCCGTAGCTTTTCCCATTCCCGTGGTTCCACCTAGTATTAATGCTTGTGTATTCATTTTTTTGTTTTTAGAATTTATACAAGCACAAAATTCTATAGAATACCTTGCTTAAAATGGTAATCCGCAAACTGAACATGGTAATTTAGAGATGCTCCTTTTGAAACTGTTTAGGTGTAAATCCCGTTCCTTTTTTGAAATATTTGGTAAAGTAAGTAGGTTCATCAAAACCAAGGGAGAAGGCTATTTCCTTAATGGAAATAGAGCGGTTGGAAAGCATGCGCTTTGCTTCCAGAATCCTGCTCTGCTTTATAATATTTGCAGGAGTATCCAGCAGAACTGACTTAGAGATCTCAGTTAGTTTTTTTGAATTGGTGTTCAGTTTTTCCGCGAAGTAATCCACACCATGAAAGTGTTGAATTTCCTCAAAAACAAGTTTTTTAAAACCTGCCGCAAGTTTGTGGTCCGGATTTGACTCAATATCAATGCTACCTTCAGTTTTTCTCAAACGCTCTATCAGGAAAAGTATATTTTGAAAATAGTGATAAACCTGCTCTCTATAAAAGCTTTCCTTTGTCTGAATTTCCTTTTCTATGAAAGAGGCCAGTAGACCAATTTTTTCAGCGTCCTCATCAGATAGTACCAGGCAGCTACTTCCAATCTCACTAAAAATAGATAGGGAGAACCTATCCATGAATCCTTGCTTGCTTCTATTGATAAAATAGTCGTTGAAATGAAATAGATACCCTTCGTTTGCGGAATCTAAACAGAAATGGTGTACTTGATTTCGATTTATAAAAAAAATGGTATTTGCATCGTGGTCTACCGTATTGTAGTCAATATAATGCCTTCCTGCCTGTTTGAACCAAATTATTTGGTAAAAGCTGTGCCTATGGGGAATGGAAGCCAATGTTCTATTATGCTCAAAATAGGTCTTGGCGTCATTTATGACAAAATGCAGCTTGGTGTAGTCATTTTTATGTAGATCGTATCTTTGGATAGGTTACAATGTTGAAATATTAGCACTTACATATAAGTATGGAACCATGGTCGGATTGCATTCTTTCTGTTTAATTCGCGTAAAGACTGAAAAATTGGTCGGTATCCTTAATATTCTCAATATCTAGAATCCAACAAACTTCAGAAAGGTCGGAGAAATCCAATCCGCCTGCTTCAATTGCTTCATTGAGATAACGCCCATCTTTGCCGTTATAGGTGTTCCCTAAATCCACGGCCAATTTCCAGATACTGATTAACTCCGGATTGGTTAGTTCTGCTTCCCATGCCGTAAATTCGGGGGAACGGAAACCTGGGGTGCCATTTCCAACACTATTTCCATCAGGTATTTTTATGTAATCAATATTTTGCTTTACAAATTTGAGGCTTTCTGGAGATGTAACTTCTTCGTTCCAATCACTATGTTGAACAATATGTATTCTTTCAGCTAAGTCCATTTCGGAAAGTTCGGGTTGGACCGCCCTTATGAGGTGTGCCGAAAAATCGGATTGTCCTGCATCCGCAATCCAAATATTTCCTCCTTGTGATAGCGCTGATTTTACCAAAGGTTTCACTTTTTCTACTGCTGCTTCTACATTGTTGTGGGCGTCTGTCCAGTTATTTCCAAATGAAAGCTGAAAAAGGTCATTGGGAGGCACGTATAGTCCTTTTTGTGTACCGTAAGTGCCTGCAACAGCATGGTAGTTTATTTTTGAATAATCGGGATTGGATAGTAGTGTGGCAAAAGCCGCAACCGAATGAAGGTCGTCCACATCTGTCTTGCAGTCATATTGCACCAACAGCAAATCCTTTTCAATGTTGAATCTTGTTTCGGATGAAGTGGGTTCAACTTCCTTGGATTTGTTTTTGCAACTCGTAAAGATTACAATAATCACTAAAGCTAGGACTGTACTTGGTTTCATTGTTGTGCTATTTGGTCTAGTTAGATTTTTAGGTACGCAAATCCCCAGGAAGAGATGTGAGGTACATCTTTTAGATTATTGCCAACTAAGTTAGCAAAAAGGCAGTTGAATCTCACCAAATAGGATGTAGGCTAATTTCCTAACATAGGTCAATTCTATTGGTTGTCATTGTTTTTTTCTTTGGACCAGAAAAAGAGAAAGAAATGAACAGAATTGTTGTTACCGGTGCAAATGGCTTTGCAGGAAGCCATGTATTGGAAAGTTTTGTTGAAAATCCTTTGGAAGATTGTGAGGTTGTAGCCGCCTGCAGGAATGAAAACAAACTACCACAATGGTTTGAGGGCAAAAAAAATATTGGAGACCTTTTGGACAGTGCTTATTTGGAAAAATTGACTAATGAGGCCGATGTGATATGCCACACCGCAGCTTTTGCCGAGATGAATGGAACGGTTTCAAATTCTAACAAGTATTTTTTTGAGCCTACAAAGGAACTCATTGAAGCTTCGGTCAGAAATGGAGTAAAAAGATTTGTTTTTTTATCATCCACTACTTCCAATCCCATTGCAAATAGAAGGCTTCACTCAAAAAGGGCGCTAAAGAAAATTTGGCCTCATTATTACAATGTAATCAGAATTGAAAATCTCTTGAATAATTTAAAAGCCAAAGGAATGGAAGTTGTAATTCTAAGGGTAGGCTTTTTTACCGGAAAAAATTATTCCCTGGGTATTTTGCCCATTCTTTTACCTAGACTAAAAACACATTTGGCACCCTGGGTAAATCATGGCAATACATCACTGCCTCTGACCAATGGAAAGGATATTGGAGAGGCCTTCAGGTTATCTTCTTTGGTTGAGCTAAAAGAACCTCTCAACATCTTTGATGTTGTTGGAAAGGAAGTACCAACGGTTAAAGAAGTATTTGGTTACTTGAATGAGATTTACGGCTACCCATTGCCACATTTTAATGTGTCGTTCAAGTTTGCGTACACCTTTGCTCGATTCATGCAAATATTGCATAAACTAATTCCAGGTGACCCACTGATTGTTCCTGCCATTGTGCTTTTGTTGGAAGAAACAAGCGCAAGCAACAAGCGGGCGAAGGAAATCCTGGGGTATGAACCTATGGTTCATTGGAAAGAAAGCATTGATATCCAAATTAAAGAGATGCAGGTGAGGCAGAAATCCAATATGAAAATGAACACAATCTCTTGATATAATTTGAAGACAAGAAACTAGGAATGTGTATGCCAGAATCGTTTTAAGAATGTTGTTTGAACCTACTTTAAATACTCTGGCTTCAGCGTTTCAATAATTTTTGCACTGATCCAATAAATATCCGCTTTTCCTCTTCTTCTTGAAGTAAAAAAAAGATAATCACCATTTAATGAAACGCTTGGACAAATTTCGTCATTGGTTGAGTTGATCCTTGGTCCCATATTGATGGCATTTGTCCAGTTTCCATTGTTATTCTTATAGGAGATATAGAGATCTTGCATCCCCACGGTATCCTCCCTGTTCTGGGAACTAAATATGATGTAACTCCCATCTGGGGCAACAAAAGAATCCCAGTCATGTTTATCACTATTGATGGCGTTGCTCAGCAACTCAGGAGTTTGGTAAGTACCGGAAACAAATCTCGAGATGTATATTTCGCAACCACCGTTGCCTTCGTCTCGGCATGAAAAGAAGTACAAATTTCCTTTAAGGTCAACAGAAGGGTAATTCTCAGTACGATTAGAGTTTATGATATTCCCCATATTTTTTGGCTCACTCCACTTGCCCGATGCTAGCTTTTCCGACACATAAATATCCAAGTTGTTTGACTTTCCATTCTCTTGTGGTTTTGGACGATTAGATCCAAAATAAAGTTTGTTCCCATCAGGGGAAATTGTAAAATCGCGATCAGTATAACCATTGGAGAAATCAATGGGCTTAGGTCTTAGCCATTGTCTATCGACCAATTTCGTTTCAAATATGGTCCAGACACCATTATGAAGGGCATTATAATAAAATTTGGTGCCTTCATCGGTGAAAACTCCACACATCTCGGGCTCATTTTCCTTTGAAATGACTTCATCTATAAACACCTCCGAAAACATGTCTGGAACTTCTCCTCCAAAATAAGGACCTTTTAAGATTGGAAAATCTAAAGGGTTTTCCTCTATATTCTGAGCAATGATACACTTGGTTCCAACCAATAAGAGAAAAAAGAGTGGTAGATAAATTTTCATAATTTATGTATTGAACGACCACCAGATAGTCGCCATAAAGGTGAATTGCGAGTACTTCCTCACTAAATTAGTGAAAATGAGAGGTTCTTGGCTTCTTTCGTTTGGCTGTTGAACACTATTTTCATTTTATAAAATAGCAAAAGCGGTCCAAATTTATTGTTGAACCGCTTTGCGCCATTTTAGTATTATACTTTTCACATTTTCTGGGCAAACCATGTGCTGGCTTGCAAAACAGATTCATGTACTTCAGCATCTTGGTCGTAAAAGCTAAATTGGTGGTATGGAGACTCCATTTTTGTGTCGATCCAATGCAGTTTTTTGTCATCGGAGGAAATATCACCAAAGAATTTTTTTGTGTAATCTGGTAGAACAGCTCCATCGGAATGCACCATTAACACAGGCTTTTTAAGGTCTTTTGCGTATGGCATAGGATTAACCGTCAACCAATCTTCCCAACTGGCAACAGCAAATTTATCGTTGCTCCATTCTTTGATTGCCCCACGCTTTTCATTTAGATAATAATCATAAGGACCGAACATGGCAGCTGATTCATCGGTTTCTGATATGGCAGGAATATAAGCGACCGCTCCCGTTTTTGCATATTCTTTTTTTGCTTCTTGTGCTGCTTTGATTTTTTCTTCAACTCCTTCTTCGCCACCATAAAATAGTTTAACGGCCTCATGATCATGTAACCAGGAGGCAACAGTTACCACCGATTGAATCCTATCATCTTCTGCTGATGCCATTAAGGTATACATTGCTCCAGCACATACCCCGAAGGCGCCAATTTTTTCCTTGTTTACTTCTTCAAGTCCTTCCAAGTAACTTACCGCGTTTTTAATGTCATCTTTTTTAAGCATCGGACTTTCATAAAAACGTGGTTCGCCTTCACTCTCTCCAAAGTTTCTGAAATCGAATGCTAGGGTAATGAACCCCTGTTCTGCTAATTTTTTGGCATATAGCCCCGCCATTTGCTCCTTTACGGTCGTCCAACTACCTGATACGATGATGGCGGAATATTGTTTGCCAACAGTGTAGTTATTAGGATAGTAAAGATTCCCGATTAGGCTAATACCTTCACTTTTAAAGTTTACTTTTTTCATTTTTCCCTTGTTTGTTGTTGATACCTTATTGATTTTGTTTTCAGTTGAATTCTTTGTTTTTGGATTACAGCTAAAGAACAGTATTAATCCAAATATTCCGATGATTGTTTTCTTCATTGTTTTACAATTTTTTCAATTAGTCCAAAACTTTTGGCAGCTTTAATAGGATTGAAAATTTCTTCATACTCTAAAATCTTACCTTCTTTATCGAATTTGAAAATGGCGTAGTAGTCGTTTTTGTAGTCCCCTTGATTGTTTTTCAGTTTAATACTGCCCTTGAATTTTACAAATACCCTATTTAGCTCCATGGAGTAGATTTCTTCAATGGGAAATTGCATTCCATCAAAGCTTGGAAACACCGGGGTCCAATAGGCACGAATTTCTTCCTTTCCCGTTGCACCTTCTGGAAATAGGTCAGAATGATATGGATTTAAATGTTTTCCGTCTTTTGCGAAGAGATCAACCAAAATATCCAAGTCCTCATCTTCCAAAGCCTTTAAAAAGGCTCTGGCGTTGGTTTTATTTCGTTCCGCTGCATTTTGAAAATTTTGTTTGCCCTGTACTGTATTTATTGCTTTTTGGGGTAAAGCTGTATTTCCATCTTGATATTTGAAGTTGAATTTCATTTTGCTGATTTTCCATTGGTTGTCCTCTCTGGTCAAATCAAAATCATAACTGCCAACTACAGTCCAGATATTCCCATTTTCATCTTCCAAATAATGTGTAGCGGTACCATAGGCAAAAACATGCGCTTTGTTTTTGGTTATTTTTTCTTGAATGTTACCAATCTGGTGATGTGTATGGGAGAACCCCGGTAAAATAGTTTTCCAAGAGTCTATGATTTGTTTGGGTTTTAAGGTTGCTGATGGGTTGCCCATGGAGGAATAGTCCAACAGTACGGAATTGCTAAAACAGTTTTCCACTTTGTCCCAATCTCTTTGGTCTGTGGCCGTGAACAATTGAATGACTATATCTTTTGGCTTTTGCTGTTCCATATTCTGCGCTTTTAAGGCTGATAATGTGATTATTGCTAGTGCAGCAAGAAGTGATTTCATGGTGTTTAAATTTTGAACACCACAAAGTTGCGCATGACACGAGGCTTGCAGTTTATAGAATCAAAGCAAGAAGTATAAAAATCAAAGAATGGCCTCTTTACGGTAGGAATTTGGAGTTTTTGAGGTCATTTTCTTGAAGAAACTGCTGAAATTATTGGGTGAATCAAAGTAGAGTGAATAGGCAATTTCCTTAACACTATCTTGGGTTTGTATGAGACGGGCTTTCGCAAGGCCTAGAATGTGATTTTGAATATGCTGTTTGGCGGTTTGCCCAGTTATCTGTTTGGATACGGCATTCAAATGGTTGGGATGAATGCTGAGCTTTTGGGCGTAGTATGAAGTGGAGTGTAGTGCAGAATCATTGTCCAGTTTGGTATTGTCGTAAAAACTGATTTCTATTAAGGTTTGAAAGCGGGAAAGTATTTTCAAGTCTGTCTTTCGAATTTCGTCCTTGGCATCATTGGGAGCAATGTTTTTAAGAAAATATCTTTTTACAATGTTCAACAACAGGAGGACGTAGGATTCTATCAATTGAAACTTATCTGGATGTTCGCTTTGATATTCCAGCTGTATGGACTCGTATATGGAGAGGATTGGATTAATGTCTTCGGGCTCTACCTCAAAAGGAATATCTTTCTCAATCTTTAGAAAGGGAAAGTGTTCCAAAATATCTTGTAGAAAATGTGATTTTGCTACGAAATCTTGAGAAAACATAATGTAAAACCCCTCCCAATCCGGTACAATATCCCAGGATAAAATCTGAAATGGAGAATTGAAAAAGATAGTGGAGCCTTCCGGAAAGTCAGTATGGTGTCCGGAAATTACTTTCCCTCCGCCCGTAGCTTTTAGAGCAATAGCATAGAATTCATGTCGAAAAGGACGCATAGCATGTACCACAGTGGGCATATTATCCTTAAAACTCCGGATATCAAAATTCGGATGTTTGGGCTTCGAAATATTGATTGCCCTACAATAGCTTTCTATGGTTTTGAAATGGTCCAAGGTTTTAATTGATATACCAGATTTTTATAATGGAAGTCATCCAAATAAAACTTGGTAGTTATAACTCTAAAGTTAATCAGAAAGATGTAGTGAACCGTGAAGAGCGTTTTATTTCCCTACCATTCTGTAAAAATCTAGTAGTTCCTTCTTTTTTTCTTTGTCAAGGCCATGCCATCTTATTCCTTGTATCGCACCTTCCAAAGCGTAAAGCATGTTGATGCAAGCTCCACTGTTTTCCAAAGTTGCAATTTTGACAATTGCATTTTTACTGCCCACTTCTTTTAATTCCAACTCAGTTTTAATTCCCACCGTGTTTAACTTCTCTGCAAGTGTTTGTCCAATATTGGGTAAATCGGTCAGTTGTGGCATATCTTAATTTTGAAAGTGAAGTATTAAAAAAGCGAATTGTATTCCGTCATAAAGTGCATGTGATATTACCAAAGGTAATAATCTGCGGTATTTGTAAAAGTAGAAGCATACAATTACACTTTTTAATCCTATGGAAAGAGCTCCGGCTGTTCCTTGGTATATGTGTGTTGCCCCAATCAATATTGAGGTCAAAAATATTACCGTGATATGCCAATAAGAGTTCTCATTGATATTCCAGAGACATTTTAATAAGAATACTCTGGACAGCTCTTCAAAAAGGGCAACGCCAATCCATAAAACAGGGATAAACCAAATGACCAATAATAGGGGATTGGTCGCCATGTCCCTTATGGTGTCCAATAATTCGGTGTTGGGTGGGTTATGATTTGGAATCCATTGATATAAAGTGGCCCTCTCAATAAAGAACAGGATAAAATAGATAACCGTTATTCCCAGGCCAATTAATACATCTTGATACCAAGTTCCTTTACCCGAATTAAAAGTTTCTTTAAAAGAATTCCGTACTAGGTATTTGTTCAGAAGTAAAATAAGTATACATGATCCACCGCCGAAGACCAACGGATAGACAATCATATCACTTGTCGAGAAATTTTCGGTTTGGGTCAACCTGTACCAGATCATTATCAAGTTGATTGGCAAGATTGCTATAAAAACGGCAAGAATATTTCGGAATGTCTTACTCATAATTGCCCCGTTTTACCAAATGTTGTGAAGTCACTCTTTTTTCGTTAAAAGTGAATCTTCATGCCTTCATGGGAAGCTTTAAACCCTAAATCTTCATAGAATTTAATTGCCTGAGGTCTTTTTTTGTCCGTTGTTAATTGTAATAAATGGGCGTTACGTTCTTTTGCTCTTTCGATGGCCCATTGGAACATCAATTTACCAATTCCAAGCCCTCTTTTATCCTTTCTGATTCGTACGGCTTCAATTTGGGCCCGTATTCCTCCTCGATAGGTTAGATATTGGATAAAGGATAATTGTAAAGTTCCTATGATTTCGGAATTTTCGTTTTCTAGAACGATCAATTCTTGATTTTGGTCGGTGTTTATGTTATCAAAAGCGTCCAGGTATTCATTTGGCAGTGGAGTTTGAAAGTTTTCCCTGGTTTTTCCAAGTTCATCATCAGCAATCATTTCCACAATTTTTGCTACGTCATTTTTGGTCGCTTTTCTAAATATCATTTTTTTCCTTTCTTGATTATTTTCAATGCCCAATCATAATGACTAGAAGTAGCTGAAATTAAATAGGCGCCCAGGGATGTTGTTCCCGTCCATTTATATCGCTTCTTCTCAAAAAGTTCATCATTTGAATGTTTTTCAATAAAAGCCCTTACTTTTTCATGAGATTCTTGCAAAAGTTTGCGGACTTCCTGTAGATCCGCTTGGTTGTATTTTTCCCAAATCAATCTATTCAGTTCAGGAGTAGTTTTCCAGGTATATCCTTTTGCGGGAATATCAGGTTTACCCCCTGACATTCCAACTGCACACCAATCCAAGACCATTAAATGCCAATGGTGCAAATGGGCCAGGACGTCCCTAATGTTTCGGTTCATTGTGTTGGAAGAGAATTCAGCAAGTTGTTCTTCCAATGGGTATTGGTCTACAAAATCATTGAGCTTTTTGTAATTCTTTTGACCCAAAGTCAACAATTCATCTTTTGTTTTTGGTCTTGGCATATCATTCGTTCTATTTGTTGCGAATGGACTTGGCAACGATTTTTGTTGATTTGCACTTTACGTGTTGGTACAAAACCTAGCTTTATTTCAGATAATCAAAGGTATTGACCATTTCATATTTTTCGTCTCTCTCCATAAACTCTCTTAAGAAAGCAGTATGACTTCCTCCTGTCAAAATAAATAGTCTGTCATTTTCCCCAAGTTGAAGTCTATTAAGGTTTGAATAGATTCTTAGGTTCCTTTGATAGTATTTAGCGGCTTCATCGGCACCTTCAAAACCATTTTCGGTCCCAGCATAGGTTAGAATATCAGCATTGGCTGTAATCAAAAAATCCAACATTTTCGGATGATTGATTCTCTTAAGTCTCTCCATTAAGGGAAGTCCCTCTTCAAATAGACTCAGGTGGGGAATAGACTTAAATGGATCTGCTTGGAAATTGTTAATTGTGAGCGAATCAATTGAATTGACTATTTCCGACCCAATGTTGTAGTTGTACTCCATTTTATGGTCCACACCATAAATCCGTTTGGTGCCTGCCAATCTTCCCACTTCAAATGCCAAAAGCTCAATTTCGTCAGGATTTTCAAAAACAGCGTCTTGATCCTTTAAATAAGTAGCGTAGTTGCCTTGCAAGGTTCCATTGTACTCGGGAGTGGCTTCTACAATTATAACCGTTGGCTTAAAGGCAGCAAGCATTGCGGCCACTTGATGAATGGTATCTTTGTTTTTCTTGTTGTTTTCATCAAATTCCACGGTGTGGGCATCACTGGAGTAACCCATATGAAAGGTTGCAAAGTTCAGCACTTTTATACCCGAACTTTCAGGTTCCACTGCTGTGGGTTCATTAGTTTTTTCTTCAGGTTTTTGGGTGTTTGTACAAGAAAAAAAGATAGATAAGATAAGAAGGCTTAAGATTGGTTTTAGTGTATTCATTTAAGTTTTTTTTGGTTGTAACGGTCTTGAAATACCGTTAATTTAAGTTTAAAGTTATTGTTTTCAGGGCTATGACTGCTATTTAAAATTCATAAGGGATTGGTTTGCATTCCCAAATCGAAATCGAAGATTCAGAATTGTAGCTTGGAATACTTTTGAGGTTAGAAGATTAAAATATCTGAGCATTTTAAAACGTACATTATAAAAACTGTACCTACCAAACTAACAAATACAGAGCTTTGCCAGAAATAAAGTTTGTTCCCAAAAAGCTTCCACATTCTTTTACCGAATTCCTTTTTTACATAACCGTTAAGGTTCACATAAAAAAGAAAGTTCAGCAATAGAAAGATGGACACCGCTATTGCTATTATCCAAATTTTTTCCACGCTTCAAATTTTAATAATTATGCTTACAAATTGTTGTCCGTTGATTTTTCTACAGAATCCAATGTAAAATTAATGACGCTTTCTACATGGATTTTGGTTGTATCGAACACTGGAATTTTAAAATCTTTTTGATTGATCAACATTGGTATTTCCGTGCATCCCAATATAATTCCCTCGGCACCCCTCTCAATCAAAGCATTTGCATATTGGATGAATTTTTTCTTCGATTCTTTGGTCACAAGCCCTTTCCCAAGCTCATTTTTTACGATATTTTGAATGTCCTCTATATCTTTTTTATCCGACGGAACAATGGTCTCAATATCGTACTCTTTTAGTTTCTTTCGGTAAAAATCCATTTCCATGGTAAATTTTGTACCCAATAAACCAATCTTGTGGAGTTTTTCCTTTTTTATCTCTATCGCAGTGGCTTCGGCAATATGAATAATTGGAATGTCAATCTTTGATTGAATTTCATCAGCAAACAAATGTGCTGTATTGGCACACAACACTATGGCATCTACATTGTGGGAAACAAGGTTCTTGCAAGCATCAAAAATCAGGTCAAAGGAATTGGTCCATCCTCTTTCCTGAATATCGGAAAAATTTAATGAATGGATTATACATTCGGGAGAGCTTAGGCCACCAAGTTTTTCATTGACCCCCTGATTAAAATATTTGTAATAATCCAGAGTGGATGTCCAACTAATTCCTCCTACAAATCCAATTTTCTTCATGGTCAATTTTAGGCGATATTAGATTAGAGGAATTTCATGACTAGAGTTCTCTGCGATATGTCCGCCTCCTTTTGTGCGTTACTGGACCAAAGTGTTTCCACATTTGTCGTATGGCCACATTGTCTTCTAGTTCAGGAGTTCGTATGCAGTTGACCACCCCTTTTTCTGTGAAAGTTTTGTGGTATTCATTAAAAATAATGGCGGTTACGCCTTTACTTTGGTAATCCGGTCTGATTCCGATTAGGTAAAAGATAACGTCCTTGCTCTCTTTTCTTGCCTTCAATAAGTGAAAGATGCCTGTTGGGAACAACCTTCCGTTGGCTTTTTGCAACGCTTTGGAGAATGAGGGCATAACAATTGCAAAGGCCACCATATCATCATTGCTGTCCACCACAAATTTGATGTACTCAGGGTTAATAAAACTGATGTATTTCTTTTTGAAATATTCTTTTTGTACATCGGTGATCTTCACAAAAGAGGATAGCTTGGAATAGGTACCATTAAAAAGGTCGAACATTTTGTCCACCCAAGGCATGATATCCTTGCTATTTTCAAAGTTCATTTCCCTAAGCCCATATCTCTTTTTCACCAAAAGATTGGCCTTGTGGAACATTTTTGGGTCAGCATTGGCGGCTGGAAATTTATTTTCCAGATATTCCTTTTCCTTGACAAACCCATGTTTTTCATAATGGGACTGGTAGTAGGAATGATTGTACCAAGTAATCATGGTGCCAATATGATCAAATCCTTCTATTAGGACACCCACTTTGTCCAAATTGGAAAAGCCAACCGGCCCTTCCATATAATCGAGCTTGTTTTGTTTGCCGATTTCCTCGACTTTATCCAGCAGAGCTTTAGAGACTTCCAAATCGTCCACAAAATCGAACCAGCCGAACCTCATTTTCTTAAGGTTTTGCTCCTTGACCTCTATCCAATTGATTATTGCTGCGACCCTGCCCACAACTTTACCATCTTTATAAGCAAGAAAGAAGGTTGCCTCAGCATTTTGGAAAACCGGGTTTTTGGCTTGGTCAAAGGAAGCCATCTCATCCTTTATAATGGGAGGTACCCAGTATGGGGAATTTTTGTACAGTGCAAAGGGAAACTTTACAAACGTTTTTAAATCAGCTTTGGAACTGACCTTTTTTATATTGACCATACAACATTTTTTGGATGACCAATATTAGGAATATTCCCAACAGTAGCAAAAATGATAGGTTGAAAACTTAGAAATCCAGACTGTCTTTCTTTTTCTTCTTGTTCTTTTTTCGTTTTTTCTTAAACGACTTCTTTTTGATCTTTGGTTTTTGGGAAGGACTTTGTCGGTCTATAGGTACCAATTCATCTTTGTGAAAGTCCAAACGGTAAGACAATCCACCTACAGCGAACATTCGAGAGGGAGAGTTTTTGAAATTGGAACCCAAATGGAAATCCACTTGAAAGTTCTCATTGAACAGATAGGCCAATCCGGTACGTACAAGAATATCAGAATACCGATCGCTTTTGATACCCTGGTTTTCAAAAAAAACGCTCCATTTAGGATTTCTGAAGGCATGGGTAACGGAAATGGCGTAGCTCCATTCCGGGAAATCGGTGCCTATACGGTCATAAGCAATGTTGGAAATCAATACAAACCTTGGAGACAGCCTGCTTTGGGTCGCTACAGCACCCCGGTACGAGATATTTGGGTCACCCACATAAAATGGATTATCGCCCAAAGTAAAGGTTGCACCTCCGTACAAAGAAACTGCAGGGATTAGATTTTTCCATTGGAAGACATTGTTGGCTCTCCAGCTGTAAAGATTGGGTTTGTTGTTCTCCGGGTTTTTAAAGGGGTCAAAAATCAAATATTTTGCTCCAATGCGGTTTCTTGTGAAATCGGTTCTAGTCTCATCCGGGTTTAAGTTGGAGTAGGAGAGACTTTGCGTAACAAAGGAACCCTCATAAACAATTTCCAATTGTTCAAAAAAGAAACCGTATCGCAATGCAATGTCAGACCCAATAATACTTGAATCAAAATTAAGATCGGAATTGTCCTGTTGTTCATAAAACAAACCAACTTCAGCCTGTACCACATTTTTACCCACTGCATAGGCGCTTACTGCTCTTCCGGGCCTATTGGAGTTGATGACATCCGTATACTGAGCCATCATAAAAGATGGAGCTAGGATGAAAAAAAGCAATGTTTTTTGAAAAGTGGAAGAAGCCATATAACCCATTTTAATACTATTTTATGAAACGTTTTTGTTCAATAAAGGACTTACAGTGTAATTTTGATGCAATAGCTATTGTTATATGGTTGTACTACAAACGATTTTAATCCTCATATTAGTATACTACGGGGTCAAATTGCTAGCAAAATGGTTACTGCCCAAGTTACTGAACTATGCAGTGGCAAAGACACAAGAGCGTTTTGGACAGCAATTTGGAAATTATGGGGAAGCTGGAAATGAAAAGAATAGGGAAGGCGAGACCTCTGTTTTCAAAAAACCAAACCTGAGATCTAATCCTTCAAAAAAAGTTGGAGAATACATAGATTTTGAAGAAATTGACTAATATTTGTCTTTTCAAAATCTACCCATGAATCTTTCTCCAAAGGCCATTATCACCCACATTTGTGTAGTAGTTCTTTTTGCGGTTGCTGCTTTGGTCTATTTCTATCCTGTGATGCAGGGCAAGGCTATTTTTCAATCAGATATAGCCCAGTACAAAGGAATGTCCAAGGAACGAAACGACTACAAGGAGTTGAGTGGAGAGGAATCTTACTGGACCAATAGTGCCTTTGGAGGTATGCCCACCTATCAGCTTGGAGCAAATTACCCGCATGATTACGTGAAGAAACTGGACAGACTAATTCGCTTTCTTCCAAGACCAGCGGATTATCTTTTTCTGTATTTGGTAGGGTTCTATATCCTAATGCTTTGTCTGAAAGTTGAATACAGATTGGCCATATTGGGTGCACTTGCTTTTGGTTTTTCTACCTATTTGATCATTATATTGGGAGTAGGGCACAATGCAAAAGCCCACGCCCTTGGCTATATTCCCATGGTGCTCGGAGGTATTGTATTGGTGTTCCGAAAGAAATATATCTGGGGATTCATTTTAACGGCTTTGGCCATGGCCCTGGAAATTAGTGCCAATCACTACCAAATGACCTATTATTTTATGTTGTTGGTATTGTTGTTGGGACTTGTTCAACTGATCTATGCCATAAAAGAAAAGAAATTGAAGCACTTTTTTGCTTCAGTGGGTATTTTGATTCTAGCGGTAACGCTTTCCATTGCCACCAATGCAACCGGATTATTGGCTACCAAAGAATATGCAGATTGGAGTACCCGGGGCAAATCTGAGCTGACCATTGATCCAGATGGTAGCCCCAAAGAAGTTTCCAACGGATTGGATTACGACTATATCACCCAGTATAGCTACGGAATAGCCGAATCCTTAAACTTGTTTGCTCCCCGTTTATTCGGTGGGTCCGGAAATGAGGATTTGGGCAAGAACTCCAAAGCCTATGAATATTTAACGGGTCAGGGACTTTCTCCTACCAAAGCATTGGAACTGTCTTCCGGCTTGCCCTTGTATTGGGGCAATCAACCCATTGTGGCTGCACCTGCCTATGTGGGGGCCATTGTGTTCTTCTTGTTTGTTTTAGGGCTTTTCCTGGTGCAGGGTAAAAAGAAATGGTGGTTTTTAACAGGAGCTATTCTTGCACTGCTTTTGTCCTGGGGAAAGAATTTTCCGGGATTGACCAATTTTATGATAGATTATTTCCCGTTGTACAACAAGTTTAGGGCCGTATCTTCTGTTCAGGTGGTATTGGAGCTTTGTCTTCCGGCTTTGGGAATTTTGGGTCTGCGGGAGGTCTTTAGGTCTTCTATAAAGAAAAAGGAGAAATTGAAGGCGCTCAAATGGAGTTTCTTCATTACCCTGGGATTGGGAGTTTTTATTTTCCTATTGAAAGGATTTTTGGATTTCGAGGGGCTTAGGGATGAAACCTATCGTGGTTATTTTGGTGATGAACTTATGATCATGATTCAACGTGATCGAGAAGCGGTTTACATTAATGATACCATTCGTTCATTGATATTTGTGGCTCTTGCCGCGGTTGCCCTTTGGTTTTTTATCAAGGAAAAAATCAGCAAAAACATTTTGGCAGTAGTGCTGGGCGTACTGATTTTGTTTGATTTGGTCGGAGTGGCCCTACGTTATGTAAACGAGGACGATTTTGTACGTCAACGCCAGGTGAACACCCCGTTTCAGGCCAGCCAAATAGACCAGCTGATTCAACAAGATGATGCTGTGTTCAGGGTTTTTGACCCCCAAGAGGGGCTGAATGGTGCCCGAACCTCTTATTTCCATAAATCCATTGGAGGATATCATGCGGCAAAGCCTAGAAGACTTCAAGAGCTTTTTGAATATCATCTGTTTCAAAATAACCTACAGGTGCTGAACATGTTGAATGTTAAGTACGTCATTCAGCAGGACAATGAAGGAAATTCGTTTCCAGCGGTGAACGATGATGCCAATGGCAATGCCTGGTATGTGGAGCGGTTGGTACCGGTCAATTCTTCCAATTCTGAAATTCAGGCCTTACAGGATTTTGACTCCAAGCAAGAAGCGGTAATCAATACCGAGGAGTACCCAAGGGTAGTTAAACTCAGTTATACGGTTGATTCACTTGCGTCGGTCAACTTAGTGGATTATCGACCCGATTACCTAAAATACCAATCTTCCAATTCTGATGAAGGATTTGTGGTCTTTTCGGAGATGCATTATCCTCATGGTTGGAATGCTTCAATTGATGGAAAACCTGAACCGTTTTACAAAGTAAACTATGCTTTGAGGGGTATAAAGGTCCCAGCGGGTAAACACACCATTGAATTCAAGTTTGAACCCGAGGTAATCCAAACAGGGAGTCAGGTGGCACTTGCCGGTTGCTTGGTTTTGGGTCTCGTAATTTTAGGTGGAATAGGATATTCATTCCGGCCCAAAAAGTCCAAAAAAGCGTAAATGCAAAAGGTATTGGTCATAGCATATTATTGGCCTCCTGCTGGCGGACCTGGGGTACAACGTTGGCTAAAATTTACAAAGTATCTCCCTGAAATGGGCTTTGAGCCCATAGTATACGTTCCTGAAAACCCAAGTTATCCCATTGTGGATGAAAAGCTTTTGGAGGAGGTTCCCGAGGGCATAAAAATAATCAAACAGCGGATTCAAGAACCTTATGCTTGGGCTTCGCTCTTTTCAAAAAGTAAGACCAAGACGATCAGTTCGGGAATCATTTCAGAAAAGAATCCCTCTTTTTTGGAAAAACTCCTGTTATGGATACGAGGAAACCTTTTTATTCCAGATGCGCGTAAGTTTTGGGTAAAGCCTTCTGTTAGAACGCTATCTAAAATCATTCAAGACGAAGAAATAAAGATTGTAATTACTACAGGACCGCCACATAGTTTGCACTTAATAGGATTGGAACTCAAAAAAAGCCACCAATTGGATTGGATTGCAGATTTTAGGGATCCATGGACCTCTATAGGGTATCATAAAAAACTTAGGCTGTCCAAGTCGGCCCAAAAAAAGCACAAGAGACTTGAAAAACTGGTGCTTTCTTCAGCAGATAAAATTTTGGTTACCAGCAATACCACAAAAAAGGAGTTTGAAGCGATTACCACCACACCTATACAGGTAATTACCAACGGTTATGACAATGAATGGGAGCCTACGGAGTTGGATAAGGATTTTACCATTAGTCATATTGGTTCCTTGCTGACGGGTAGAAATCCGAAGGCATTGTGGAAAGCCTTGAGTGAATTGGTCTTAGAAAACGAGGAGTTTAAAAAAGTGCTCAAAATTCAATTGGCCGGCGTAGTAGGGGAGGAAGTGTTGAAATCTTTGGAAGGCTTGGGCTTAACTCCTTATTTGAAACACTTGGGATATCTGTCCCATAATAAAGTTTTAGAACTTCAACGGAAATCCCAAATACTTCTGCTACTGGAAATAGATACCGAAGAGACCAGGGGCATTATACCCGGAAAGCTTTTTGAATATTTCAGTGCAAAAAGACCTATTTTGGCCATTGGCCCTACCGATTGGGAGGCCGGGAATATGATAAAAACTGCCAACGCTGGTATCGTAGGTTCGCATAGCGATACGGATACGGTAAAAAGTGTACTTTTAGATTGGTTTGATAAATACAGGGTTCAGGAACTGAATTGCATGTCTAAAGACATTGAGAAATACCACAGAAGAGAGCTAACCAGGGCCCTGGCAAATTATATTCAATGGGAATTGTCCTAAAACAGTCCATAAAAAATGTTGTTGTTACCTACTCCGGATTTCTCTTTGGGGCAATCAACACTTTGTTTTTGTATACCCATATATTACCGGATGAATATTTCGGCCTCGTAACTTTTATTCTAGCTTCTGGAGCAATATTGATGCCGTTGATGGCTTTTGGGGCACACAATACCATGGTTAGGTTTTATAGTAGTTGTGAGGAGAAGGACAAGGATGGTTTTCTGAATTTGATGTTGTTGATTCCCTTATTGGGAATTCTTCCACTTGTTTTATTGTTTTTTTTCTTCTACGAACCCCTTGGCGACTTTGTCTCACAAATCAATCCCATGGTGAAGGATTATTTGTGGTATGTAGTTTTGGTCGGTTTTGCCATGGCCTATTTTGAGGTGTTCTATGCATGGTGCAAGGTGCAACTGAAATCGGTTTTTGGAAATTTCATGAAGGAAGTCTTTGGTAGGATAGGAGTTTCTGTACTGTTATTGCTCCTTTATTTTGATGTGATTTCTTTGGATACGTTTTTCATCTGTTTGGTGGGGCTGTACTTGTTGCGGACCATAATCATGAAGATTTATGCGTATAGTCTGCGATGGCCTAAGTTAAAATTCAAATTTACCCCAAATACCAGGGAGGTTCTGTATTATTCCATGCTGATTATCCTAGGAGGTTCGGCTGCGCTGATTCTACTTGAAATTGATAAGGTGATGCTCAATCAATTCATCAAAATTGAGAATGTGGCCTATTATGGCGTGGCCGTATATATTGCTACGGTCATTATAGTTCCCTCTAGGTCCATGCACCAGATTACCTACCCTTTAACGGCCGAGCTTCTGAACTCAGGCAATTATTCTGAATTGAAAACCCTTTATCAAAAAACGTCATTGACATTGTTCATTGCCTCTGGGATTCTTTTTGTTTTAATCATTTTAAACCTTAATGACCTGTATGATTTGCTTCCCGAGGCATATAGGAATGGGTTCTATATTGTTTTATTGATAGGACTGGCGAAGGTGCTGGATTCCCTTTTGGGCAACAACAATTCCATTCTCTTTAATTCTAAGTACTATAAGACGGTTTTGTTGTTTGGAATTTGTTTGGCGGTACTGACTATAGTTCTCAATTACCTGTTGATTCCAAAACTAGGGTTGGAAGGAGCTGCCCTGGCCAGTTTTATTTCAATTTTTGTTTTCAATTTGACCAAAGTGGTCTTTGTGAAGTTAAAATTTGGGTTTTTACCATTTTCCAAGGCTACCTTCAAGGTTCTGGGGACATTGATTTTTCTCTATGTTCTTTTCAATTTGTTGCAACTTCCCTTTCATCCTATAGCAAATATTGCTTTAAAATCTGCAATGATCGTGGTAACGTATTTGGGAATTCTTTTTCGATTCAATATTTCCGAAGATGTATCTGGAGTGCTCTCCAAATGGTTAAAAAGAAAAACCCCGTAGCGGATAAATCCAACTACGGGGTAAACAACTAACCAACCTAAAAACTATCTTTATTGCCTTCTGGAAGTACTTCTTGTTCGAGTTCCAGAATTTCCACTTCTTCTATAATTTGTATTTCCAGAGTTTCTTTTAACAGTACTTTTTGTACTTCTGGAAACAGACCTTTTGGGAGTATTTCCCCTGGTAACAACAGCCCTACTTGATTTGCCTCTTGTTTGTGGCTTTTTGTAGGTACTGGTTCTACTACTTCTTGTAACTGTTTTACGGTTTGGAGTAGAGGTTACCTGTCTTCTAGTAACCGTTTTCTTTTGAGGTGATCGGGTCACCTGTCTCTGGGTTACGGTTCTATTTCCACGGGATACTGCATCTCCTTTTCTATAATTGTTGTTACGTTTTACCGTTCTTTTAGTTCCTGCATCTCTCCTGACCGTATTGTTGCTTCGGGAAACTGTATTTCCCTTTTTGTAATAGTTTTGTCGTCCAACTGTACGGTTGTTTCTTCCATAGTCACCTTGGTCTCTTCTGACCCTATTGTTTCTTACAGCAACCCTTTTATCATTTCTATAGATGTTATCCCTTCTATGGCGATAATCATTTCTATATGTCTTGCCAATTCTGGTATAAGCCCTTCTATGGTTATACCTATATGGTCTATAGTAGGTATATCTTACAGGGGAGTAATACCTTCTATATGGTCTGTAGTATACATTACAGAATCCAACAGCAGGTCTGGCAAAATACCTATGAAATGGTCTGTAAACATAATGTCTGTTATAAATGTTTATGAACCCTGTATAATGGCTGAATACTCCACCATTGTAATAAACATGCAATCCACCTAAACGTCTTACCCTACCATTTCTGTACCAGATATCCACTCCACCAATTTGATTTACACGACCGTAATAATCATAATAGATGGGAATGTTTTCCACTTGGATCACAGCACCATAATCATCGTACTGTACATAGGGATTGTAGTTATACCCTGAATTGAAAGTAATGCCTACATTTCCAATACGGGCACCAACACCAACATTGACCCTGTTATCCATGTAGAAATCAAACTCGCCGTCGGGGTACACTGAAAAAGTTACCCCATTTTCTACAAAAATGAATGAGTTTCCATATCGATACGCACTGGTTATGAAAGCGGTATCTTCTTTGGCCGCTTGGATATTTGGAACACCCAAGAGCACTGCTGCTATAATGAGTACTAACTTTTTCATACTATAAGGTTTTAAGTTCCAGATGTAATTATTTACATCCAACCAAATAATATCAAGCAGCGTGCCAAAAAAATCAAGAAAAGAATAACTATTTGTTATTCAGGTAATTATTGAATTAATTTTGAATAATGAACATTGACCTTCTATTTAACTGATGCTGATTATCTGAGCATCTTACCCCGTTTGAGCACTCGTTCAACAATTGGGTTTCTCCATACCCTTTTGCAGAAAGGCGGTTTCTTGATATACCTTTAGCTACTAACCACTCTAAGGTTGCAGTTGCCCGTTTTTCAGATAACCGTAAGTTAAAGTCGGCACTTGATCTTGAATCTGTATGAGACTCGATATGGATGGTTAGCTCCGGATATTGTTTCATGGCCTCCAGGATTTTAGCAAGTTCCACCTCGGCATCGGCTCTTATGAAGTGTTTGCCGTAATCAAAATAGATGGGTTGCAGGTTCAATCTACATCCAAGATCATCTATAGGACAATCAGGTGGTATTAACTCCAGATCAATCTGAAGAACTGCAGTTCCCCTTGGGGTTGTTACACTTCTTTCATTGGGAAGATAATCTTTGTATTCCGCTTTTACAATGTATTCCTTATCACAATCTATTGGTGCATTGAAGTTATAATTCCCGCCGGCATCCGTTGAAACCGTATTCAAAACCACACTATTCCTATCCATTAATACGACACGAGAATTTTCAAGAGGTTTTCCTGTGCTGGCATCTGAAATGATACCTTGAATGTTGATTTTACCACAACTTTGCACAACTTTGTAGATATCATCGGAACTACTTCCTTTGATTCCTCCTCTATTTGAGGAAAGATAACCTAATTGCGTATCTTCTTTGAAGATAAAGCCAAAGTCGTCCTTATTTGAGTTTATAGGTTTTTTTAAATTGGTTACCTCCTCAAACTCACCATTTTTATTTAACGAAATTGCAAAAATATCAAGCCCACCTAGTCCTAAATGCCCATCACTTGCAAAATACAGGTTGTTATTTTTACTGATGAATGGAAAAGTCTCTCGAGCTTCTGTGTTGATTTCTGGTCCTAGGTTTACCGGGTCTCCATAGAGCATATGGTTTAGGACATCAACATACCAAATGTCAGATTGCCCATGTGTCCCCGGCATGTCTGATGAGAAATAAAGTTTTTTTTCGTCCGGGCTTAAAGCTGGATGCGCAACGGAATATGAGTCACTATTGAATGGAAGTTCTTCGACATCACCCCAAGAACCATTTTTCTTTTTCACGGCCTTATAGATTTTTAGGCTCATAAGTTTCTCCTTGTTTCTTTTTTTCTTTCCGTTTATGTAGTTGTTTCTGGTAAAATAGATTGTGCCACCATCTTTAGTAAAAGCTGCGGAGGATTCATGAAAAGGAGTATTGATTTCTCCTTTAAGTGGTTCTGGATTTGCTAGTTCTCCATCTTTTCTTATTTCAGCTTCGTATAGATCTAAATAGGGGAGACCGTTCCACTGATGAATTTTGTTGCCTTTGGTATTGCTGGATGATGAAGCGTAAACGATTTTATCCATATAAAAGGAAGGTCCAAAATCTGAACTGGATAAAAGCTTTGTTGCATTGACCACATCAAACTTTTCAGACTCAAAATCGATTAAACTGTCCAGCGACGGGTAGTTGGCCATGAAGTTTTGGGCTATGACAGAATTGGCCGACTTGCTTGCAAATTCTCCCATCATTTTTTTTGATTTCTGATACTCTCCAATACTTTTTAGACTTTGGGCAACCCTATAGTAATATATGGATTCTATGTTATTGGGGTATTTCCTTATTAACCACTCATACCATTTCACCGCTTCCGTGTATTCACTATTGAAGTAATAAGTATCTCCCAATTTCTTGTATACTTGCGGTGAATCATATCCTTCTTTTACTATGTTTAAGTAAATCTCACGGGCATCGATATAAGCGAACGTATCGAATTCCTCATCGGCTTTTTTTAGGGTTGACTTTTGAGCGTTTAGAATGTAAAAATTTAAAAATGTAATCAGTAGTACTAACAAAGTGTTTTTTGACATTGGGAGGTATTTTAGAAAAATCGTGGTGTAAGTATCCTATCCGATTTATTGAAAATATCGAATCTTAGAAAAGCTTCATAGGATCCATTGCTATAGTCCTTGATGGCCGTTGACTGGTAATCATAGGCCAGACCCACGAAAATAGATCTATTGACCTGAAAACCCACCAACCCACTCAGGGAAGAGTTCCAACGGTAGGAACCTCCGAGAGCCAGTTTTTCACTAATTAAAAAATTGGCGGACATATCCCATTGTAATGGAGCGCCGCTAACAAATTTTACAAGCGTGGCCGGTTTAAACTTTAAGCTGGGTGACAAATCAAAAACATAACCCATGATATAGAAATAATGCAATCGTTCCACTGCAATATTTTCCAAATCTTGATTGTTTAGGGAAGCCTCGTCAAAATGTTTTGAATTCAGAAAATTTGGAACAGAAAAACCTGCATAGAATTTTTGGGTATGAAAGTAAATACCAGCTCCAACCTGAAGTTGAAGTTCATTGTCCACAGTAGTTTGAAAGAATGGATCATTGGGATCGAAGATGTTCAATTTTGAATAATCCACGTCCAACATGTCAGCCCCAGCTTTCAATCCAAAGGACAACTTGCTAATGTTCCTTCTTGCCAGTTGAATGGAGTAGGAATAGTCCACAACTACGTTTGATTCCATTGCTGGTCCAATTTGATCATATACAATAGATAACCCGAGCCCCATATTTTTATATAAACCAATTGGAGTATTAACGGAAAGTGTTCCAGTTTGTGGAGAACCATCCAGGTTGATCCATTGTGTTCGTCCTAGCATACCAAAACTTAACACCTCCCTTGACCCAGTGTATGCAGGGTTTACAATTTGTGTATTGTACATGTATTGGGTGTATTGAGGATCTTGTTGAGCTTTAATAATATTGGAAATGACTAGAAACAAGAGCACAACCAATTGATTGATTATGCTTGAATGGATTTTGTTTTTTTGAAAAAGTCTGATTTTTACTTTCATCAAGATGTTATTTGGATGTATTAATCCCGGTTGATATAGATATAGCCAGAGTAATTTTCCTGTCCAGGATTTTCATTGGGAAACGTCAATATGTAGAAATAGGTTCCACTAGGAAGCGTCCTTTCCTTTAAAATGGTTGCCCTCCCTTCAGAAAATCCTTTGAAAAGATTGTTTTCAAGACCATATCCTTCAGTTTCATAGATCAGAACACCCCATCTATTGAATATTCTCAAGGTATTATTGGGATAGCTTTCTATACCATCTATTCTGAAGTAATCGTTGATGCCATCCCCATTTGGGGTGATTCCTGTGTAAATCTCAAAATTCGGATCATCATCATCGGTGCTACAGGCGTCCATTGGTACTATGGTAATGGTGGGCTGGTCTTCGTCAAGGCTGTTATCATCTGATAAATCCAAAACTTGGGCATCCAGTCCCACGGGCTGGGCGGATACCCTAGCTTGGTTCTCGACCTTTCCTTGATCAATGTCCAATTGGATAATGGCGTAAAGACTGCTATAGGTCCAACTTTCTCCTACCGAAAGTATCCCATCGTTGCCCTGATCACTTGATGTGTCCAAAGAAATCACTCCACTCAACATTTCATCAATTATTTCCACTGAATCCAGGTCCAAGCTGCCATTATTGGTCAAAGTAAAGGTGTATAAGATGCTTTCTGGACACTCATCCGAGTCCGTATCCGTAAGCACTCCTTCCTTTATTAATCCCAGACGGGCGGAACCATAATTGCAGGCATCACCGGGCACGATTGTATTGGCCATAGCGTCCTGTGTAATGGTGGCGTCACTGCCCACAGGCTGGGCGGTCGCGGTAGCTTCATTATCCACAGAACCCTTATTGATATCCTGTTGGATCAAAGCATATAGGGCCTCGTAGGTCCAGCTCTCTCCTTGGGAAAGTATCCCATCGTTCCCCACATCACTGGATGAATCTGGAGTCAGCTCTCCACCGAGAATCCCATCTTCCACCTTTACCTCTTCCAAATCCACACTGCCAATATTGGTCAAGGTGAATGTGTAGAATATACTATCGTCACATCCATCTTGATTGACATCGATGAGGGTACCTACCTTGATCAGATCGAGGCCCGCAGCACCATCGGTACAGGCATCATTGGGAACAAGGGTGTTGGCCGCGGTATTTTGCGAAATGGTGGCATCAAATCCCACAGGTTGGGCAGATACAGTAGCTTGGTTATCCACGGAACCGTCATCGATATTTTGTTGGGTCAAGGCGTAGAGGGCTTCGTAGGTCCAGCTTTCTCCCACGGAAAGTATGCCGTCATCACCATTATCACTTCCCGGGACAGGGCCTGAAAGTTCTCCCCCCAAAAGTTCATCTTCCAAGGTAACTGAATCCAAGTCCACACCTCCGGTGTTGGTGACCGTAAAGGTGTATCCGATGGTTTCAAAACAGTCATCTTGGTCAATATCCACCAGTGTTCCTTCCTTGAGCAGTTCCAAATCAGCCGCACCGTCTGTACAGGCATTATTGGGAACAATGGTATTGGTGGGGTCATTCTCAGCAAGGCTATTATCATCGGAATCATCCTGCACCTGGGTATTCCCGCCCAGTGTTTCTGCGGTAACAGAAGCTTGGTTCATTACAAAACCATCATCAATATCTTGTTGGGTCAGGGCATACAGTGCGAAATAACTCCAACTTTCACCCACGGATAATAGGTCATCGTTTCCTTCGTCGGTGTTTGGATCAGGGCCGGGAACTTCTCCCCCCAAAAGTTCATCATCTTTCAGTATGATCGGTTTCAAATCTGCATCCCCGGTATTGGTCAGGGTAAACTCATATAGTATGCTTTCTGGACAGCCATCTTGGTCAATGTCCACAAGACTACTTTCTTTGATCAGACCAATGGATGGGGTCTGGCAGCTTGAAAGATCAACGGTGGTATCACCATCTTCGTTTACATCGAAATCATGGGATAGATCTTCCACCGATAAACCTGGAACCCCTATAACGTCAGCGGTAACACGGGCTAGATTATCAACAAAACCGAGATTAATATCCTGGATTTTAACGGGGTAGGTGGCCGTATAGGTCCAGGTTTCATCCAAATCCAAAAAGGTATCATCGTTGAGATCCCCTTCGGGACCTTCTATAGTGAGGGGAATATCTAGATCTTCAAGTAGAACATTTTCCAGTACTTGATCATTGCTGCTTTCATTGGTGACGGTAAACGTATAGGTAATGGAGGTACAGTCTTCATTGAGCACACCTGTTTTTATCAATCCGATGATAGGCATACATTGGGAGAGATCAGTCACTGTTGGGCGATCTTCTTGCAAATTCTCGTAATCCGAAAGATCTTCTACAGTTATAAGTACGGGCCCTTGTAAATTAGCGGTAACATAAGCTCGGTTCTGCACCTCACCGCTGGTGATATCGTCTGCGGTAATAATATAGGTAGCTGTATAGGTCCAGGTTTCCCCGGAACCCATAAGGCCATCATCACCAAGATCCCCTTCTGGACCCACAAAAGCAAGGGGTAAATCAAGACTTGACAACGTCACATCTCCAAGGGTTTGATCAACCCCACTTAGATTGGTTACTGATGCCCTATATTCAATAAGGGCACAACCCCCATCTTCCCCGAAACCGTCTTTGGTCTTTGCGGTCAACAGGAGTCCTATTCTTGGAACACATTCTGGAATGTCAATAATGGTAGGCCGATCTTCAGAATAATCTTCAAAATCTGAGATATCAGAACCAATTATATTGGTATCCAATGAGGAGCTAGCTGTTACATAGGCTTGCCCTTCTACTTGCCCTTCCAAAAGATCCTCTGCGGTAAGGGGATAGCTGACCTTGTATACCCACTCTTCATTTGGGTCCAAGGACCCAAAATTGATAATATCCCCTTCAATAGGTCCTCCTGCAATGAATCCCCCTATGTTAGTGTCATATACTTCCACTGACTCAAAGCCTTCGGCTGGGTCACCATTGTGGGTCACCAGAAAAGTATATTCAATAAAGGCGCATCCACCGTCTTCTCCTAAAACATTTTTGCTTTTCCCCGTTTTTATAAGTGCCAATCCATATGTACAGGAGGATAAATTTGTTCTTGTGGGAAAATTGTCGTTTATATCAAACCCATGGGAAAAATCCTTTACGGTAACCCCAGGCTGTCCCACCACTTCTGCTTCCACATAAGCGGAGTCCTCCGCTTGATCAATGGCTTTTTCGCTGTCCAAGATCTTCCTTGTGGCATAGAACGACCAGGTTTCATTGGTTTCTAGGATGTCATTCCCGTTGTCATCACCTGTAAAGGAATCTATGGTTATGTCCGGTCCAAGATCTATCGTAGTAATGTTCAAGGATTCACCATTGGTGCTGGTATTGTAAACATCAACTTTTATATTTATATAAGAACAGCCAGGTGAGCCTCCAAAAAAGTCGGTTGAGGTTGTAGTAAGAATGGCCGCAATTCCTGGGGCGTAGTAGCTGTTGCTTTCCAGGAATTCTTTTGATGTGATCTGAACAGCCCGATTTGCCCAATGACCAGCGTTGTCCAAAGAAACAGTTTTGATGTTATTATGTATTGTAGTGTTCCCTGCACTGGTAAAAGTGATCAAGAGTAAAAGAAACACTAGGGTATAATTTATATGGTTTCTTTTGTTTTGGTGCGAATACGATTTGGAGAGTTGCATAGCTTGAATGTTTGCTGAGGCTATAGTTTTTATGAAATAGGGCGAAACGATAAAACCAATTTTTATTGAACTGGACCTTCAATGGAAATGCCCTGTAATTAACATTTCAATGTTTCTTTTTTTTTCCAATCAGTATGTGAAAAGAAAATCAAGGATTTCAGTCAATTCCAATATTCTTTAATCAGCAATATTATGCCCATGATTGGTTTTTGGGCTTTCTGGATTTATGAATAGCACTGGTAAATTGATGGAAAGGGGATTTGGATTGATGGAGAATCAACCTTTTTGTGAATTCTTAAGGTACTTTTTGTGTGGAAAATATGTACTAAAAAATCAATTTTAGAGGGGGGGGGAGTTAAGTGATTTTATCTTTAAGATATTTTGCCGTATGTGAATTTTTATTTTGAACAATTTCCTCTGGAGTGCCCTCTGCAACCAAATGCCCGCCATTTTCCCCTCCTTCAGGTCCAAGGTCAATTAAATAATCGGCACACTTGATGAGTTCAATGTTATGTTCTATGACAATTATAGAGTGTCCTTTACTAATTAATTCATCAAAAGATTTGAGCAGTTTTTTAATATCGTGAAAATGAAGCCCCGTAGTTGGTTCATCAAAGATGAACAGCGCTTTTTCTTTGGTATTCCCCTTAACAAGGAAAGATGCCAGTTTAATTCGTTGTGCCTCTCCACCAGAAAGGGTAGAGGAGGACTGACCTAAGGTAACATAACCTAAACCAACATCCTGTAAGGGCTGTAGTTTGTTTACAATCTTGTCCTGTTTGTAGGTTTTAAAGTGAGCAATGGCATCATCAATGGTCAAATTAAGGATATCATCAATGTTTTTTCCTTCAAACTGGACTTCGAGAATTTCTTTTTTAAAGCGTTTGCCATTACAGACATCGCATTCTAGGTGAACATCGGCCATGAATTGCATCTCCACCGTGATTTCACCTTCCCCCTTACATTTTTCACATCGACCTCCATCTACATTGAAAGAAAAGTGCTTGGCTTGATAAGCACGTAGTTTGCTCAGTTTTTGAGATGCAAATAGCGCTCTGATATCATCATAAGCCTTTATATAGGTTACCGGATTAGAACGCGAGGAGCGACCAATGGGATTCTGATCTACAAATTCAACATGTTTTATATGTGAATATTTGCCCTCAATAGCGGTAAACTGACCTGCCTTTTCCCCATACCCTCCAACTTCTTTGAGAATTGCGGGGTAAAGTATTTTCTTGACCAAAGTGCTTTTTCCACTCCCGGATACCCCAGTCACCACGGTCAACACATTCAAAGGAAATACAACATCAATATTTTTAAGGTTGTTCTCCCTGGCTCCGTTGATTTGTATATAATGCTTGGAGTTTCTACGTTCAGAAGGAACCTCTATTGCCTTGGTCCCGTTGAGGTAATCGGCGGTAAGAGAGTTGGCCTTTAAAATGGCATCGAGGGTTCCTGTAGCTACCACTTCTCCTCCAAGTGTTCCCGCTTCCGGGCCTATATCGATTACCTCATCTGCCGCTTTCATGATATCTTCATCGTGTTCCACCACAATTACGGTATTACCCAAATCCCGAAGGGATTTCAAGACTTCAATCAGATTTTCGGTATCCTTTGGATGCAATCCAATGCTTGGCTCGTCCAGAATATACATGGAGCCAACTAAACTACTTCCCAGCGATGTGGCCAAATTAATGCGCTGACTTTCACCTCCAGAAAGCGTGTTGGACTTTCGGTTGAGCGTCAAGTAACTTAATCCGACTTTACTCAAAAAATCAAGTCGGGTAGTGATTTCTTTAAGCAACCTATTGGCAATCTTGGAGTCATGACCTGAAAGTTTGAGCTCATTGAAAAAGGGAATCAGCTTTTTTATGGGCAGTTCGATCAAATCGGAAATGGAATATCCTCCTACCTTTACATAATTGGCTTCTTTACGGAGACGTTTTCCCTTGCAGACAGTACATTTGGTCTTTCCACGATATCTGGAAAGCATTACCCTATTTTGGATTTTATAGCTTTTTTCCTCTAAGAGACCAAAGAACCGATGAATCCCAGTAAAGTGTTGGTTGCCGTCCCATACCAGTTGTTTTTGCTCCTCACTTAGTTCATACCAAGGCTTGTGAATAGGAAAATCAAATTTATAGGCGGAATTCACCAACTGATCTCTATACCATGACATACTTTCACCACGCCAAGGAAATATGGCATTTTCGTAAACGGAAAGGGCAGTGTTGGGTACAACCAAATCTTCGTCAATACCTATTACATCTCCGTAGCCTTCACATTTTGGGCATGCACCGTATGGGTTGTTGAAACTGAAAAGATGTACATTGGGTTCCAAGAACTTCATGCCATCCATCTCAAACTGGTTACTGAAGGTTTTAACTTCCTGGTTTTCTAGATTCTCAATGGTACATTGTCCCTTTCCTTCAAAAAAGGCATTGTCCACTGCGTTGGCCAATCGGTTATAAAAATCTTCATCATCTTTAATGATGATCCTGTCCACTACAAGATCAAAAACCCGCCCAATATCCTCGGGGACGTTATCAATTCTAAGTACTTCTCCTTTATACTTTATACGCGCATATCCCTGCTTAGAAAAAAGCTGCAAAGATTTTAGGGGGTCTCGGTCTTCTTTTAAATGAATGGGAGCGAGCAATAATAGTTTGGTACTTTCCTTAAATTGTTTTACGTAGTCAATAACATCAGTGACCGTATGTTTTTTTACTTCGTTTCCAGAAACTGGAGAAATGGTCTTCCCGATTCTGGCGTATAACAACTTTAAATAATCATAGATTTCGGTGGTGGTCCCAACAGTTGATCTAGGGTTGGTGGAATTAACTTTCTGTTCTATGGCAATAGCAGGAGCTATACCTTTTATATAATCTACCTTAGGTTTGTCCAATTTTCCCAAAAACTGCCTCGCATAGGACGATAGGCTTTCTACATACCGTCTTTGTCCCTCGGCATAAAGGGTGTCAAAAGCCAAACTTGACTTTCCAGAACCGGACAACCCTGTTATTACCACAAGCTTGTTTCTTGGGATAACAACATCTATATTCTTAAGGTTGTGCAACTTGGCACCTTTTATGATAATATTCTGCTTTGGATCTATGTTGGTAAGGGTGGACATTTGTTAAAATTAGGGTATCAAAGATACAATACCCCACACTTAATACGTATATTGTATCAGTTAACATCTAAAAATGCCCAAATCACAACATAGTTTTTTTACGGGCACACTGTTTTTCTATCTTTGAGTTGTAATTAAAAAGCTGATAGGCCTATACAGAAATAATTACTTTTTTAAAATTAAACTAATAACCCAAAGTCTTTCCTGAAAGGGAGGGGCACAGTGATTTTAACCAAAAAAAGTAATTTGTATGGAACTACAGATTGACGACTCGATACTCGTAAAAAACTACATTGCCGGAGATGAAAAGGCTCTAGAAACCCTCATCAACAGGCATAACCAAAGAATTTCCAGCTTTATTTATTCTAAAGTACTTGACAGAGATGTAGCAGAAGACATCTTTCAAGATACCTTTATTAAAGTGATCAAGACCCTAAAAAGAGGTTCTTACAGTGAAGAAGGAAAGTTCTTGCCTTGGGTAATGAGAATTGCCCATAACCTGATCATTGACCATTTTAGGAAGAACAAGAGAATGCCAAAATTTGAAGGAAGTGATGATTTCAACATATTCTCCGTAATCAAGGATGAAAAGTTGAACGCTGAAAAGCAAATCATCAAGAATCAAATTGAAAGCGATCTTACACTTTTGATCGAAGAATTGCCTGAAGATCAAAAAGAAGTGTTAATGATGCGAATCTATAGGGATATGAGTTTCAAGGAAATATCCGAAAACACTGGGGTTAGCATCAATACCGCTTTAGGTAGAATGAGGTACGCACTGATTAACTTGCGAAAAATAGTTGCGCGGAACAATATCGTTTTAACGAATTAATCTGCATTCTGTCGAACATTGCAATATTTCCCATCTAGCGCCGTTATCTATTTGAAACATTAATGCTAGAATATGGAAAATATTTACTCTGAAGAACAAAAGACCGTAAAAACGGCAAAAGCTTCCCAAGAAACCATAGATTTCTTGTTGAGCTACTCGAGATCGATTCATGTAGTTGACAGCAAAAAACACGCTTTTGAAGTTTCTTTGAACTAAGAATTTCAAAAACTACAACAAAAAGGGCCGCAATTAGCGGCCCTTTTTGTTTTTCCAATACTCTGAGATGACCGATTTTCGACCAATGGTCGTAGTTATGATATCTTTGTCCAGATCCCAACCCCTTGCAGGGGAATATTCCCTACCGTACCAGATAATCTGTAAATGTAGTCTGTTCCAAATTTCCTTTGGAAAAAGTCGTTTAGCATCCTTTTCTGTCTGCACCACATTTTTGCCATTACTAAAACCCCAACGGTACATAAGCCTGTGAATATGAGTATCCACAGGAAAAGCGGGAATACCAAATGCTTGGGATACCACAACACTGGCCGTTTTATGTCCAACTCCAGGAAGCTCCTCCAATAGCTCAATATCTTTTGGCACTTCACCATCATATTTCTCCACCAGAATTTGGGAAAGCCCATGAATACCTTTGGATTTCATCGGGGAAAGCCCTACGGGCTTGATGATTTCCCTGATTTCATCCACAGAAAGTCTTTGCATGGCATAAGGATTGTCCGCCTTGGCGAAAAGGAGAGGAGTAATCTGGTTTACCCTTACGTCTGTGCTTTGGGCAGATAAAAGTACCGCCACCAGCAAAGTATAGGGGTCTTTATGGTCTAAAGGAATTGGAATGGTTGGATATAACTCGTCCAAAGTTTTTATTGTGAAGGCAACCTTTTCTTGTTTTGTCATTTTTGTTTAACTTTGATAAAATTTAGTTAAACAATATATTAAATCGAAAGACATATGAATATGCTAAAAGTGGGGGATAAAGTACCTGATTTTTCTGCAAAAGACCAAGACGGAAACACTATTAATCTAAGCGATTATCAGGGTAAAAAATTAGTGGTCTTCTTTTATCCAAGGGCAAACACACCTGGATGCACCATAGAAGCATGCAATTTAAGGGATAATTATTCACTATTGCAGGAAAGGGGATTTGAACTTTTAGGTGTGAGTGCGGACTCACAGAAAAAACAGGCCAACTTTAAAAATAAATTTAACTTTCCTTTCCCACTTTTAGCGGATGAGGACCATACAGTTATTGAGACTTTTGGAGTCTGGGGGCCTAAAAAATTCATGGGACGAGTTTTTGATGGAATCCATAGAACCACTTTTGTAATTGATGGGGACGGAGTAGTGGAAAAGGTCATAGAGAAAGTAAAGACCAAAGACCACGCAGCGCAGTTACTCGATTAATAAGAAATAAAAAGGGCGCTTGATCAAGCGCCCTTTTTATTTTATGCTTTTTCCTTTTCTATTTCTTTTTGAGGCAGTGCTTTTCTTATGAAAAGCTTCTTTTCCTTGATTATTTCTGCAATACCCTCTGGTAAAAGGTCTTCCCAACCTTCTTCACTATTGGTAATTTTCTTGAGCACATCCCTGGAGAAGATGTTCATAACATCCGGATCATAATCAATAATGTCCATAACTTTTCCATTATACTTGAAGAACTTGTAAAGCTCCTTCATCCTTGGATGTACCTTTACATTGTTGCTTGTCATAATTTGTCCAGTTTCCGGGTCTTTCATCGGGTACAGATAGACCTTCAGATCCTTAAAGAACAATTTTCCGAAGGCTTCCAGAATACCACCACTTAAATCACGATAATATTTTTCGTCAAATACATCAACCAAATTGTTGACACCCATGGTCAATCCAATTTTTGCCTTAGTATAATTGTTGAAATATTCCACTAGTTTGTAGTACTCTTGGAAATTGGAAATCAGTACTGTGTGGCCCAAAGAGCATAGGAGTTCGGCCCGGTCCATAAAGTCCTGTTCATCAATTTCACCGGATGCCTTCAGATTGGAAAGGGTTATTTCAAATACCACAATGGTATTTTCATATTCCACGGTCTGCTCCCGAATAAAAATATCATAAGATTTCTGGAACATATCCATATTGACCTTTGTTACCGGTCTAAAACTACCCCTGAGAGCCAAAATATTCTTTTTATACAGCACAGCGGCAGGTAAAAGATTATTTCCATCAGGTCCAAACATGACCGCATCGGTCATATCGTTTCTAATCAACTGGAGGCTCATCAACCTATTGTCTACCTTACTGAAATTGGGCCCGGTGAAATTCACCATATCAATTTCAAGAGTGTCCTTGTCAATATGGTCATACAGATATTTGAGCAACTTTTTGGGCTTGTCATATTTAAAGAAAGCCCCATAAATCAAGTTTACACCAAGTGTTCCTAACGTCTCTTGCTGTAGTCTGGCCTCGTTTTGCTTAAAGCGGACATGGAGAATGATTTCATCAAACTCTTTTTGCTTTGGATCTAATTGAAACCGGATTCCAACCCACCCATGACCTTTATATCTCTTGGAAAAATCTATAGTGGCCACCGTATTGGCATAAGAGAAAAACAGATAGTTGGGATTATTTTCCCGACTGATCCGCTCCTCTACCAAACGTACCTCATGCTCCAACATGCGTTTGAGCCGCGCTTGAGTAACATATCTTCCATCATCTTCTGAGCCATAGATGGCATCGCTAAAAGATTTGTCATAAGCACTCATGGCCTTTGCTATGGTTCCAGAGGCACCACCTGCCCTAAAAAATTGTCGTGCCGTTTCCTGTCCGGCACCAATCTCGGCAAAAGTTCCGTAAATATTAGGGTTTAGATTTATTCTAAGGGTTTTTGCCTTAATGGACGGTATATTTTCAAAAGCATTTTTGTTGCTCGTTACGGTAGGCATATCCGATATTTTGTATAAAAACAAAGTTACACTCTTCATTAGATTAATTAAATAAATAAGTCATAATTTTGGTTTTAATGGACCAAATGATGACCATTACATTTTTGGGAACCGGAACCTCCCAGGGAATACCGGTAATTGGTAGCAAACATCCGGTTTGTTTGAGTGATGACCCCCGGGACAAAAGATTGCGGGTATCCGTGTTGATTTCTTGGAATAGCCATAATTATGTAATTGACTGTGGTCCGGACTTTCGGCAACAAATGTTGACCAACCCTATTGACCATTTGGATGGTATTCTTTTCACCCATGAACATGCAGACCATACCGTAGGTATGGATGACATTCGTCCCTTTTTCTTTAGACAGGGAGATATTCCGATCTATGCCCATGATAGGGTAGCCGCCTCATTAAAAAGAAGGTTCGACTATATTTTTGCAGATGAAAACCGATATCCTGGGGCCCCGGCAGTAAAAGTGGTTCAGGTTGAAAAAGACATCCCGATTGTCCTCCATGATTTAGAGGTGATGCCCATAGAGGCATATCACAACCGACTTCAAGTTTTTGGATATAGATTTGGAGATTTTGTGTATTTGACAGACGTAAAACGTGTGGAGGAAGAAGAGATTCAAAAAATAAAGGGCGCTAAAGTATTGGTGGTGAACGCTCTGCGTGAAGAAGCCCATCATTCCCATTTCAATCTGGAAGAAGCCCTTGAGTTTTCAGAAAGAGTAGGGGCGGACCGCACATATTTTACCCATATTAGCCATTTATTGGGATTTCATGCCGAGGTGGAAAACAAACTTCCAAAAAATGTGTTCTTAGCTTATGATAATCTTTCAATTGAAGTACCATTACCATGAAAAATAAAATATTTCTATACCTATTTGTATTTGCAGCTTTGTTGGCCTTGTATCAATTTGTAAGCGCAAGCAATTTACACAAAGCCCTAAATTCTGATATCGATAACCTTAAAGGTCAAGTTCAATCACTAAAGGATTCCCTTCAAGAATCCCAATTGAAAATTTTGGATATTCAATATTTTTCATTGGAGAACAATGACGATGCCTTGGCCTATTACGAACATTTAAATTTAGAAGACCCTGTCAGGTATATTGAAGATAAATTATTGGAAACCAATGAGAAAAAGGGAAACAATCCCTTGGTGCCCTATGATGGAATGGAAGGTGATTTCAAAATCAACAAAATCAAGGTATTGAACCATAAATGGATTTTAACTGATTTTTCTGATGGGAAATACTGGGGAGATTTGGTCCTGAAGTATGAATTAAAAGATGACCTAAGTGTTGATTTTACTTTAGTTGATCATTTACTCTACACCCGAAGCAATTAAATGCAATGGATTGTTGGGCATAATCGTTGTATATAGTTGAAATAATGGCGGCGTACTTCTTATCCAGATATTTTGATGTGTTTTGTGCAAAAACATTCATCAATCGATATTACATATCCATTAATTAGGTCTGGATTTTTTATGAGAAATTTCCGAACTTCACTTATCGGTTGCTAAAGAATCATTAAAACGATTTTTAGCTTTGACGTTGTAACATATTTTGAGAAAAATCCTGAACATATTATTAATCGTACTCGGAATTGGAGGTTTAGCATTAATCGGAATAACGATTTTTATCGGAACTTCAATGGGAAAAAGAGCGGAAAATATTGAAGGAATAAAGAGTACGGAATATCGGACTCGAACTGAATTACGTAATTTAATAGTTTATGAATTTGATTCAATCAAGAAGCAAATGCCTTACGAACTAATCATTAGAGAAAAGGACAGCGTTTTAATTTATGACTATAAGAACAAAACTGACTCGACAAAGAATATGAGCTTCCGTTATTTAAAACACAATGGAAATTTATATTTCGGACCAGATGAATTTGGAATAAGTATTAAAAATGAATTTCAAACTGATTTTAAATTTGACCAATACAATTTGACTGAAGAAATGATTGACGGAATGGGAGCATTACTTTTCAATCGGTTATATGGAGTTTTGGGATTTGACAATGGTTGGGAAAAACATTTTTACTATCTGACTGAACAAAATATTAATGAAATTAAACTACCTATTTTATATCGGGAAACTGAATAAAAACGTGTTACAACATTGTGTATAATTCATTGCTAGTAAAGGCTTACTTACGAAAATCCTTGCAGATTTTCTATTCAGTTTGTATTTGCTAAATTAGTTACTGAAACACGCATCGAAATCATACACCTTACCGATAAGTGCACCAAAACAAAAAGTACTCTCCCCTAAATTCGCTCAATCAGCCATTCCCTAAACGAATAAAAGTTTTGTTGGGACACACCATGGCCAATGGGAAATTCCTCATAGGTATGCTCAACACCTAAGTTTTTAAGGAAATCTGGAGTTCTTTGCGCCCATTCCACCGGGATTACCTGGTCCACTTGTCCGTGTGAAGCATATATTCGAAGATTATGATGGTTCTTTTCGGCATAGCCTTCCACCAGAATATTTTCATTGATATATCCGCTCAACGCAACCACATTTTTTATTTTTTCAGGGAAGGACAACGCTACTGCATAGCTGAGAATAGTACCTTGACTAAATCCTAATAGCGTAATGTTTTCCTCATCCAAATTGTGAGCCTCAATGGCCTCATCAATAAAGGAAACAATTTTCTCCCTGGATTGAATTGCTTGATCGTCATCACTCCATTTTCCATATTCAGCATCAAAATTTATGGAGTACCATGCATGGCCAAAAGGTTCCAAATTATAAGGTGCCCTCACTGAAATGACATGTAATTCTTCAGGAAGTTCGGAAGCAAAAGAAAAAAGGTCTTCCTCATTACTGCCATAGCCATGAAACATAAAAATAGCGGGTAATTTCCCAGAAGTTAGGGAAGAAGGTCTCAGTAGGTATTGTAAAGACAGTTGGGTAGGGGACATTTACTAAAAATTAAGGGATAAAGGTAAACCATTTTTGAAAATGCTCTCCCAAAACAGGCAACGGTTTGGTTTTTCCGTTCAGGGCCTGAAGGAAGCCATACCCCCAAAGAACAAGATAGAATAGATATAGCGGTAAGGACATATAGACCACCTCGGTAAAGGTCATAACAATGGCCAAAGCATGAAATACCAAGTGAATACCAAAAGCCTGACGGATATGAAATCTGGCGAAGGTATTTTTGGGTTCCATATTCATGGTAATGGCAATTAGGCAGCCTACAATGGTAAGGTAGGCTATAATTGCAGTAGTCTTTCCTGAATTGGTCTCGCTCAAAATATTAGATTGTAATTTGATCATTATTAACTACACCATACACCTTCCCTTGAAGTTGCGAACCTAAAAACATGCTGTTCTTGGAAGTGGATAGAATATCCTTCAATTCAAAGTCCCAGTTCAATGTGGGGTCAAATAGGGTAAGTGTAGCTTTTGCTCCTTCTTTAATAGTGGGCTCTTCCGACCCAAAACGTTCACGTCCTTGGGTCATAAGTTTTATGGTATCCTCCAGCCCAAAAAGAGGGATGAGCGCGCCAAAGGCAGATTCCAAACCAAGACTTCCGTCTACGGCATTGTCAAATTCCACCCTTTTTTCTTCAACATCTATGGCGATGTGGTCCGAGGTGACAAAGTCAATGGTACCATCCTTGAGTCCTTTGATAAGGGCTTTGCAATCTTTTTGTTCCCTCAAAGGTGGAGAAACTTTAAAGTTGGTGTCAAACTCGGTCAGGGATTCATCGGTAAAGACAAGGTTATGAACGGCAACGCTGCAGGTTACATCCAAACCTTTCTTTTTAGCATTTGCGATTAATTTTACCGAACCCGCAGTGGAAATCGTAGGGATGTGCAATTTCCCCCCAGTGTATTCAAGAATAAAAAGGTCCCTTGCAATTTGCAGCTCTTCTGCCATGGATGGAATACCTTTTAGACCGAGCATAGTGGTTGCTTTGCCTTCATGAACTATTCCTTTGCCTTTTATTTGTTCGTCTTGCGGAAAAGAAAGTACGAGTCCATCAAAATTTTGAGCATATAGGAGCGCAATCTTTAAAAGATTGGGGTTGGTAAGTTGGTTTTTAAAATCATAAAAACCGATAGCTCCCGCATTTTTCATGTCAAACAGTTCCGCAAGGTCTTTTCCGTCCGAGTTTTTGGTCAGTGTTCCCAAAGGGAACAAGTTGGTGGTTTTGCCCAATCCCCTTTCCCTTAAAAAAACGATATCTGAACTGGTATCGGGAACCGGTTTTGTGTTTGGGTTGAGCACAATATCTGTAAAACCGCTTTTGGCGGCAACATGCAGACCGTTGGCTATGCTTTCCCTTTCCTCTAGGCCTGGCTCCCCAAAACTCACGCTACTATCAAACCATCCCACCGAAACATGGAGGTTTTTCAATTCTATCGATTTGGTATTCGAGGGAGCTTCAATGGAAGAGGCAATTTTTTCTATAAATCCTTTTTTAATGAGAATATCCCGCTTTTTCAAGTGAAGTTCCTTGTTGTTCGGACACACTATTTTTGCAGACTTCAGCAGTATGTTCATGTAATGAATTTTTGGATGATTACCTCAATGAGCGCCAGAAACAATGCTAAAATAACAAACCATTTCCAATAAGTTGCAATATTGTTTTCAGCTTCAAAATATTCAAAAAGAGATGCGATGGAATCATACGTTTCCACATTTTCCAATTGTTCTATATTCAGATAGTTGAGTTTGCTTTCAGACCTTGGGTAATTAAAACTTATTTTTTGAAGAGTTCTATCACCATGATCAATGGTGAAAACTCCTCCTTCAGTTGGTGTGCCGTCAAATGTTAGTCTTACTTTATTTGAAAAGACCTGTTGAAGCGGGATAAATTGGTAATCATCTTTTGAAACGTTTATGATTTGGTCTTGATCCAAGCCGATGGAAAGGTCAACAATGTTTGCTTTTCCCAGAACGTGATAGATGTCGGAAGCTTTTAGACCCGACATCGCCATGTTGTAAAGGGTAGGGACAATCAAAGGAGAGTTCTTGAAATTTGAATTCTCGATTTCCATGGAAGCGGAAAAGAAATACAGTCCGTCCTGTCCATACAAAAAGGCATCGTTTCCTTCAAAGGAAAGGATTTTAGGTGCTGTGGAGCGAATTTTATAATATTGATTGACTGTTGGATATTGAAAATTGGTCACTTCTTTTTCAAAAACATTCCTAAATAGAGGATGTTGAAAGGAAATGGAAGTTATTCTCTGGGGAGCATTGGCATTTTCAACCCATTGGGTACTGCCAAAGTTCCTGAAGAACTGATTGTAAGAATCCAGGTCAATATTCGTTGAGGGCACCACAACCAATGTTCCACCATCATCCCGAAATGTCTTAAGGACTTTTTGCAGACTAGCGGGAATGGACCTCAGATTGTTCAGCACCACTACCTTTTGCTGGTCCAAAGTACTATAGTCCAAGTTTCTTAGGACATAAGAGCTTAAAATAAACTCGTCGTCCGTGAACAGGCGTTCTAAATAGTTATCGTCGGATTCATTGATTGCAAGGACCTTCACTTTTTCTTTTTCATTGATATTGAAGAAGAATCGGTTATCATAGGCAAGACCATTGTCCGATATCTCCAGCAGGCCATGAATTTCTTCCCCGGAAGGAACAGAAAACTCTACGGAAGCCTTGCCGTTGGCACTAAAATTTGCAGCAGTTTTTGCAATCAGCATGTCCCCATTAAAGAGGGAAATGGGTATGTTCTCTTCCGCTGACCCTCCTGAAAGCAAGGCCGTTATTGTCGCTTGCTCGGTTAGTCCGTTCTGAAAAACGACCGAATCGATAGATACATTTTTAGTGGAATTGGGCCTTGTGGGTACCAAGTTTTGGGTAATGTCAGAATCAAACGAATCTCCGATGCTTGCAATACGTTGTTGAAAATCGGAAATAAGCACTAGGTTTTTTGAAACCGCATTGGATGTTGAAAATAGGGTGTTTGCCTTTAACTGAATTTCACCAAGATCCAATTGTTTGGGAGAAAAGCTCAGGGATAACAGATTGTTCTGTATACTTTTTAACGTAACGTTCTTATATGTTTTTTCATTGGTAAATAGGCTGATGGGAGTTTCAGGGTCTAAATCTTTGAACAGGTCCTGCACTGATTTTTCCAAAAGGGTAAGCCCATTGTTTTTGGCCTGCATGCTGAAGGAATCATCTAGGTATATAACCACTTCCTTAGTCTTCAAGGCCGTTTCACTAGCAGAAAAGGGCTGAGCAAAAGCTAGAATCAGCGCGCTGATTAACAGGCATCTCGTCAATAGCAGCAGCCATTTTTTTAAGGTGTTGCTCTTTCGCGATTCCGAAACCACTTTTTGCAACATGGCAACGTTGGTAAAAGGAGTTTTCTTATACCTTCTGAGTTGAAAAAGATGGATAAAAATGGGAATGAGGAGAAGAAAAAGGGCCCAAAGAATTTCCGGATGTTTGAACTGCATTCCCAACTAAGATTGGACAAATATAGGGATTAAAAGCATCTTGATATGAAAAAAGGGCTGTTAAGAGTTTGGTAATTTTCCGATTCAACAGAAAAAGAAAAAGTCGGTCATGGGCAATTGCCCTAAGCTGGAAAAATAGTTCCGGATTTCTTCTTGGGCCGATTCATTGGCCACGGTTACTATACTTTGAGGTCTATCCAGGGTTTTTAGCGTTTCAAAATGGACCATGGGCTGGTCATATATTTTTTTGCCGATTTTATTGGGGTTATCACACAGCCAAGTAAAATCAATGGATTTTTCAAGCAGTTGTTTGGCTATGGTCTTTCCTTTAAAGCCTGCGCCCCAAATTACCAAGGGTCTATTTGAATCATAATGGAGTTTTAGAAAATAGTGCAGTTTGATATCCAAAAAGTAATTCTGGGCATAATGTTCATGGGTTCTGGAAGTTCTGCTATCATAATCCCTCCATAGATGAAGTATCTTTTCACATGGAATGATTTTTAAGTGATGTTCGTAGAACCGGAAAGTTAGGTCATAGTCTTCAGGATAGCGATTGGGCCCAAAACCATCGCAGTTATCAAAGTCTTCCCGATAGACCATCCAACATGGTGAAGGTATCACACATTCCTTATAAATTTCATCATAGTTGCTTCCTGTGGCCGTCAAATTGTTGAGCCATGTTTCATATCTTTCGTAGCCATTGCTAATACCTCGATCAGAAAAATATTGAACCTGCCCCACGGCTACATGCCCCTTTCCATGAATCTGTAGGGATTGAACCATGGTTTTTAACCTGTCCAATTTCATAATGTCATCAGAATCCATTCGGGTTATAAAATCCCCGGTACTTTTGGCATACGCAGTTCGCAAAGCTGGAATAATTCCAGAACCTTCATTAGAAAATACATTTATCCTTGAATCCTTTTTGGCATAGGTGCTGACCAGTTCATGACTAGTGTCATCGGAACTATCATCGATAGCTAAAACCTCCCAATTGTTATAGGTTTGGTTTAGAATTGAATCGAGGCAATCGGAAAGGAAGTGCGCAGTATTCTTAAATGGTATGAGGATACTTACTTTGGGATTTTGCATTGTACAAAATAACAAAATCCCAAGGCAAGTAATATAGAATCATGAAAAAGGAACCAAGTCTGGGAGAACATATATTGTCTTGGCTTTTTCATCAGAGAGTACATTAAATCCGTAATGCTGGTCCAATAACTCTTTAAAAGAAGTCTTTAAGCGGGGGAACTCACCAATAAAGGCCTTAAAGCTTGAGGAGCTAGATTTTTTGATGAAATGATTTACCGCTTTTACCGAGGCAACCGTAAGGGTAACATGAAACTTATTTCCATCGCCATGCGTTCGATCAAATCTTTTTATGTCTTCACATATTTTTTGAATGGCGATAGCTTCACCATATTTTTTAATGTACACCCAAGCTAATCTAACATGGGCCTCATGATTAAAAAGACTCGGCTCAAGGCTACAATCCTCAAATTTCTTTTCAAAATCTGAATCGCTCAATTGATAGTGATCATTCATAGTTGGAGTTTTACAAATGTGGATATTAAAAGATAGAATTATCCTGCATTTTTAGGCTTGTGCACATCTTTGAATGTCAGCATGTCCCAAACCCTAGTTGATGCTCCGTGGTAAAACCCGGTATCGTGCTCATATTTGGATGGGTTTTTAAACGTTCCAAAAATGATATCGAACAAAGGAATATCAGAATAATTATAGGCATGAACTCCTTTAGCATGATGAACCGTGTGGGATTCCGGTCTTTGGATGATATAACCTATCCAAGTTGGCGTTTTGATGTTGCTGTGCTGAAAAATGCTCAGGAAAGTGGTTATCAGGATGAACAAGGTTGCTGCTTCAGCAGTAAATCCTGCAACTACCACCAAACAAAGACTTCCTAAAAAAGTAAACCCGATCATATCCATCGGGCTAAAATAAAAGGCCCCGTAGGTATCCATGCGTTCCGCACTGTGGTGCATTTGGTGGAAAACTTTCCATAGGCCATCATTTTTGTGCATGGCCCAGTGCCAAATGTAAAGAGCAAATTCATAGATCATAACACTGACAAATGCTCCCCAACCCGCACCCAGCGAAGTAAGGTCAAAAATTTGGTAATCTGCCAAATAGGTGTCCCAGATAAGTGGAAAATAGGTGGAGAGATAAAAGAAAACGGCAAAAGAGGCCATTCCTCTTATTTTCCAGAATTTCATTTTTGGCAATTTCCTTGCAGGAAAAAGTCCTTCCCAAATCATTAAAACCGCGTACATCCCCAATACGATTAATGAGATTGGGTCTATAAGTACTTCCCAAGGGTTCGGTAAATTTTGTAAAATAGTTTCCATTGTTTTGCTTTAAATGTTCTCGATTGTGTTGTTAATACACACTTTAATGCAAAAGTTTTGACCTTACATTGTAAGGAAGTGCCGTAAGTTTATATGGTCCACTCGTGGGGAGACTCGGGAACATAGCTACAAAAAGTGCCAGTTTTAATAGAATTGGCCAGGTGTTTGGCGAGTTTTGGTTGGACCTCTCCAATTTTCTTAATGGCATTACGAATACGCCATGTTACGGCTGATCTGGCCTTTTCCAGAGATGAACCTATTTTTCTTGTTTTGTTGGACATCCCGGTGATTTGGGAAAGATGGTCTATTAGTGCCTCGTATTCTTCTCTTAGGTCTTCCACTTTAGAAGTGTGTCCCATTTCTTCGGCTTCTGATATATCAGTTTGAAGAGATCGTATTCTTTTTTTATAGTCGTTCATGGCCTGATCATCAACAACATCTGTTCCCTTGCTATCCAAAACGGTCCCCATTAATTGGGTGCAATGGAATTGCTTTTCGGGCTGTTCCAGCAGTTTTGCAATATCATGCAATCCCTTACAATCCTTGATTCCCGTTGATTCTCCGGCATACTCAATTTCCCAGATATCCCCGTTTTGCACAAAACTACCCTTGGGAGTTCCAGAAATAGTAGTGGTTTTTGAAGTGTAATTGGCGCTGGATTTTTTACTTCCCATATGCTCCCAGAACGGCTCCAAATTGGATTTTACTTTATATGGATTCACCATATGTTGCCACTCAAGGGCATCTTTGAGGGAAACTTCCTTTCCTTTGGCTATGTTTTTTTTGTACGCTGCTATGTACATATCCCAATAGAAATTCACTTTTTCGTGGTCTGAGAGATAGTAATACGCAGCGGCAGCATACGCTGAAAAATCTGTCCAGCAAGTAGTATTCTTTACTTTTTCAACGTACTCAATGGACTTTTTATAATCACCAAGCTCAAAATAGATAAATGAACCGTGAGGAAAATACACGTCTGGGTGTAATGGATTCAACTCTTTTGCCTTGTGGAATAATTGCTCGGCCTCCTTGGCATAGCCAAGATAAACCATGCAAAAAGCAATAAGAATTAGGTTGTCGGCATCATTGGGATTCATCCTGAGGGACTTTCTCAGGAAATGTTCTGATTTTTCGTAATCACCCAAATACAGAAAAGTCCTTCCTAAAACCGCAAGTGAGATATAATCGTTTTCATCCAATTCGATAGCCTTAAGGGCATATTCATGGGCCCCTTTCTGACTGATATCCCATCTATCCCAGAGCTGACAGCTCCATTCATTGAAATAGGAGAGTGAAATTCCGGTATAAGCTCGAGCAAATTGAGGGTCAATTTTAAGGGCAGCCTTAAAATGTTCCCTAGCTTTTAGGTCACTCTCGATGGTACCTTTCTTTAATAGGTTCATCCCCAAGAGCCAATTTTCGTAAGCGGCTAAATCCAAAGATTCCTTTTTATAGGAATAGGAGAGAAGATCGTGGTTGATTTGTTGCTGTAGAACGCTTACAACTTGTTCGGTAACAGTATTTTGGGTGCTTAAGATGGATTCCAGGGTTACATCATGATTTCCGGCAAACACAACCTTATTATCCCTTGTACGTATAAGTTTAACGGCTATTCTATATAATTCTCCATGCGCCCTAAAACTTCCAGTAACAATGTAATCCGTGCCCAATAAAGAAATAGTTGGGCTGTCATTAATACTGGAAATACCTAAGGAAGAATCCTGGGAAATAACCGAAAGTCCAATAAATTTTGAAAAATTGACAATAAGGTCTTCCGTAAATCCGATAATGACCGGACTCATGCTTTCAACATCTCCCAATATCTGAAAAGGCAAAACGGCAACAGTGGTTTCCTTTGCGCTTGTAAGCTCCATCTTGTAAAGGTTGAATATTTAAATATACAAAATGATCACCAGTGTTCTTTAAAAAACACGTTTCTTAAATCTTTTTCGGTGTTTATCGAGGGAAGGCGCAAATATAGCGTATCAATTTTTTACTGCTTCTTCCAAAGCTTTCCCGACCAATTTCTCCATTTCTTGATACCCTTTTTTGGTAAGATGCACCTCGTCTGTCGTATACTCTTTTGGTAAACCGTTTCTATGGTCTGCCATTTTGGAGAAATAATCCAAGTAGGGCACTTCGTTTTCCGTGGCCATTTGTTTCAGAAGCTGGTTCAACTTTGGAATCTTTATATTGGGATTTAGACCTGGCCTCCATGGATAATCGTATGCTGGGAGAACGGAGCAAACAATAGGAACAATGTTGTGTGCTTTGGCCAGTTGTACCATAGAAAGAATGTTGTCCCGTATTTGTTCCAATGTTATTGGACCCGTATTTCCAGCAATATCGTTGGTGCCAGCAAGAATGACCACAATTCTGGGCTTTAATTCAATTACATCTTGACGGAAGCGCAATAACATCTGGGGCGTCGTCTGCCCTCCGATACCGCGGTTCACATAAGGATTTTTGGTGAAAAAACTTGGATTCTCATTGGCCCAACCTTCCGTAATGGAGTTTCCCATAAATACAACCCTGTTGGTATCAAACTCTCCCTTCAATAGGGTTGAATTGGCTGATTGATATTTTTTTAAGTTGGGCCAGTCTTGTGCGGTTACTTTTTTAAGCCCAAAAAGGCCAAGTAGTGAAATCATTGCCAAAATAAAAGTTCTATTTTTAAACATAGTTGTAGTTAAAAGTCCAAATATTTTTTAGGATAAAGAAAAAGTTCTTGCACCTTTTCAAAATACATACCCATATGCCTTCCGTCCACTAAAGCATGGTGTGCTTGAACCGAAAGTGGCATCATCGTTTTGTTTTCCTGTTCAAAAAATTTGCCCCAGCTTATTCGGGGAACAGAATCATGCGGATGAAAATGCATAGCATGTTGAATACTGGTGAAACTTATCCATGGTATGGCCGACATGAAGAAGAAATCATCACGCTCAGGCTCATCTTCCATAGATGGGCTTTTCATCATTTCTGTTTTCACTTTGTGGGCTTCAACAATAAAATCCTGCAAATTGTTCCGAAAGTCAACAGTACAAAAACTGAACACGTCGGTATTCTCTGTAGGTACCGTAAAAGAGGGGTGGGCCACTTCGTGTTCCACCACCTCGTTGTTTCGTATTCGCCATCGAAATTCTTTGACACTATTTGCAGCATCGGAGAGCAGGTAGACCAAAGAATAGGTGAGGGGAAGTTGGTTTGTTCTGATGAAATCCAATAATAAAGTTACCTCCACTTGGGCAGTAATACTAAAGTGGGGATGATTCATATGGTTGAAAAAAGCAAAATGCTTCTTTCTGTGTGGATCATCAAAAACAACTTTCTTCATGCCATACCCTCAATTCTTGGGAGGAGTTATCATAATGTGCGCCCTGTGCGTTCCGGGATCCATTAACCAGGCATGCCCTGGAGGGGTCGGAGTAGTAGGTAATCCAGTAGACTCGCCTGTGGCATATGGCATATAGAATACATACCGAACATAAGGATTAAGAATCTCTTTGGTTTCCGAATCAACTTCTCCAGTAAACACACATAACGTTGCCTTATCAGGCATTTTTAACTTTCCCGATTTGACTTCTTCTTCCCTGATATCAAAAATTTCCTTGAATTCCTTGCCCTCAGCCTTGAGCTGTCTTCCCCGGGCCATAAAAGGGTCTAGACTTTTATGATAAGCTGCAGTGGAAAACTTTTCATTTGATGGGTCGTCCGCCAGTGCTATGTAGTCGTTACTCCCTTCACGAAGGGTTACAAATTCTCCAGATTGATTATAACCGTAGACTTTTGCTCCCTCCTTATAATCTGATGGAACTGCCATCAACGCTGTTTTTATCTGCCACTCCTTTGAAGGGATTTCCTGACTGAACCCTATTTGATAGGTAAGGATGGCAACAAATGCAACAAGACTGAATTTATACATAGTCATTAATATTTTGCGCTTTTCCCGTTGGCTTTTGTTCTTAAAATAAAAGCTCTTAAATCATCATTGGACTTTTTTAAATCTTCTCTTCTCAAGTACATCATATGTCCAGAACGATAACCCTTGAACTCAAAACGATCTTGCATACGGCCACTTGGGTCGATTTGCCACATGGTGTATTTGGCATTAAAATATGTTGTGGCTCCATCATAGTAACCAGATTGCACCAATACATTTAAGTATGGGTTTTGTGCCATGGCTTGACGAAGGTTGTCCCGGGTATTGTCATCTTCATTATTCCAGGGATGTACAGGTCCAAACATGTTGTACTTGATATCTGTTTTAAATTTCAGTTCCTCTTGAAGGTAATAATTTATGGCAGGGGTAAAGCTATGCAACCAAGACGTAAGCTCAGCAGAATAATCCGGACTGTCCCCAAATAGCTGACGGTCTATACCTAAATATCTACTATCAAGTCTACCAACATTGTAACCTCCACGTTCTTTTAACAAGTTCTTCCAGAAAAATTGGGTAGGAACATCAAGATTATGGTCAAGAATATCCTTTTCCTTCAAACCAGAATAGAAAGCCATTTTTTTAGCCACTGCAGCACGTTCTTCATTTGAAATAAAGCCCCCTTTTGCAATGGCCGGAATCAATGTGTTTACCGTATAATCTTCAGATTCTGGTAAAACTTCCAATAGGTCTTTGTTTTGAAGTTCCGAAGGAAGCATTCTATGGTGCCATGCAGCCGCAGTATAGTAGGGCAAGTTTAGAGCACTGGAAACCGGTCCACCGACTCGAATAACCTTGTAATCTGCCGGAGATACCATGATTACACCATTAAGGTACATCCACTGCTGGTTCTGTAGTGCCAATGAAAGCCCCATTACACGGGTTCCTCCATAGCTCTCACCAATAATATATTTGGGTGAGCTCCATCTATTGTTTCGGGTGACAAAAGTGTTCAGCCATTCTGCCAAATATTCCACATCAGCATTGATTCCAAAAAACTTGTCGCGGTCCACTTTTTCCCCTTGTTCAGGTATAGTACGGGAGTATCCTGTGTTGGCAGGGTTTACGTAGACAATATCTGTAACATCCAAAACAGAGAATGGATTTTCCTTCACTCCATATGGCTGAACAGGATAACCTTCATCATCAATTTTAAGTACTCTGGGGCCTGTGTAGGCCAAATGCATCCAAACTGAACCAGAACCAGGTCCACCATTAAAAGATATCAATAGAGGACGTTCAGCTCTGTTTCTAACATTATTCCTGGTATAATAGGTATAGTGAAGCGAGGCAATAGGTTCGCCCATCTCATCCCAAACGGGTTGTGTTCCAGTAGTTGCTGTGTAGTTTATGGTGCTCCCATTGATAACAACACTATGTTGCGTAGTTATCGTGGTATCAATTGGAAGTTTTCTGTTTTGGGCAAAAGCAAAGCTCGCGCATAATAGCATGCAAAAGAAGATGTAATTTTTTTTCATTTTAGAATTGAATTAGTCGTATGCTAAAAATAGGTATTTTGAACTAGATTCTTCCCAATCCTTCTAAAAATGGGATGTTAACATTAAGTTCAAGTTCACGGAACAATTAGCTGTCCTAAAATTTACAAACTAACCTTTTCTTAAAACTCAGATAAACCAATGAATATATTGGGCTAACCCGGCTGTAAAGTGAGGTGGATAGTTTTGGGGATCATTGTAACCTTAAAAACTAAAACTTTATGAATTTGAAAAAATTATTCTTTGGACTGATGGTCTCATCCCTTGTAGGATTTGGACTGACCAGCTGCGAAGGAGAGGACGGAAAAGATGGAATTAATGGTGTTGACGGCGTTAACGGTGTTGATGGACAAGATGGTGAGGATGGAGATGACCTTACTGTTGCGGAACTAACTCCACTGACCAGCTCCGTAACTCCCAACTCTGTTTTTGAGCTTAAAGGAGAGTTCGCTGGATCTGCTGAATTGCAGATGATCATGTCCTCTGCTGATATCCTTCCTTCCGATTCCACTTTTGTATATGGGTCGTATATGGATGGTGCAGCTCTTTATCCTTATGAAGATGGCACTTTTGCCTTCATCAACAACCTTGAGGCAGATTATTCCATTGCAAGAATCAGAATGAATTCTGACCTACAACCGTTGGAAGGTGATTACATTGTAAATGCCACGGCGACTGCATTTACTGCACAGTGCTCCGGTTCATCAATTACTGTAGAAGAGCATGGATTTGGACCTCTTTATCTTTCTGGTGGAGAATGGGGAGGAAATGCCAAAGGAGTGTACAAGGTAAACCCATTCCGTTCTACCGATGATAGAGTGGAAGCAGAAAGACTTTATGCACTTGGTGAATGGTCTACAGAAAATGCTGTGGTCATTGGAAAAGATGCCTATCCAACACAAACCGTTGTTTTCATGGGAGATGACGATAGTAACAACGAATACCCAGAGGGTCACTTTGCCATGTATGTTGGTGGAAGAGGTGATCTTTACAGCGGAAAACTTTATGTGTTGAGAGGAAAAAACACTACCGAAACTGCTATTGGCGGTGGCGGACTTAAGTTTGAAATGGGAATGGCTGAAGATGTTACCTATGATGTAGAATGGGTAGAAATGACCGAAAGAACCATCAGTGAATTGAATCAAGAAGCAATTGACTCTGTGGCTATTGGCTTCCAAAGGATTGAAGATATCGATTGGAGAAGAGGTTCCGCAACCAACAATCAAACAGTTTTCTTCAATGCTACTGGAAGGATAAGATCTGACAACCCTGATTTGGCTAATAGAGGTACCTCATTTGGGCGAGTCTATAAATTGGAGCTTAATCCAGACGACCCAATCGGTGATGCCAAAATTACATGTGTGGTTGATGGTGACCTTGAAGGTGGAAAAGGAGACGGTATGCACTCCCCAGATAACCTTTTCGCTACAGAAAACTATGTGTATGTTCAAGAAGATCCTAACGGATACCAAGATAACAACGCAGATATTCAAGGATTTGCCAAATTGTGGCAGTATGATATTGCTAACGGTACATTCAAAGAAGTAATGGAATGTAACCAAACCGTAGCTTCTGGTCTTGGAATAGGAACAACTGACAGATACTGGGAAATAACGGGTATGATCGATGTTACCGACATTATCGGAGCTTCAGAACCTACTTTTATGGGAGGTGCCCAAGTACATGGATGGAGATACAGCGACCAACCTGATACAGCCGTTAGAGCTGATGGGTTAAAGTTTGTTGATCCTACTGCTATTGATGAGGATGCTGCCAGGTTGGAAGGTTCCTTCTTGTTTAAGATAACTGGTTTACCTAGATAATTTTTCGTCCATCAAATCTTTAAGACGTTGAGGTTCCCTTTTAAAAAGGGAACCTTTTCGTTTCATTTTCTAAATACCATTTCATGAAGCTTTCAACAATCACGCTCAGTTTTATAATGATTGCTTTGGTACAGCTTTCTTGCAAGCAAGAAGTAAAACCAAAGCGCACAACATCCATGGATAAGGAGTCCGTGTTCAATGAGGACATCAGAAACCTGTATTTCCTTACTTTGGATAGTGCTGCATTCTACATCAAACAAATGGATACGTCCAAGTTGCTAGAAGAAAATAAGGCAAACTTCTTGAAGAGCAGGAAATGGTATAAGCATGCAGAACCTATGATCATTGCTTACGACAATGAAAATTATCTGTCCATGAACGCTCCCAACCTTCTAAAGGTTGAAATAGATGATTACATGGATATTAAAACCCTTAAGCCAAAGAGCTATCAGGTGTTGGAAGAGCTGCTTTATGGAGAAGAAACCATATCTAACAAAGAATTGGACATCGTTCTGAAATATCTCCAAGCACGCATTCCATATATCCGAAAAAATCATATTCTTTACTCCCAGCGAGACCGGCACCATCTTAAGATGATCAGAGATGCCATCGTTAACATTGCCACCAAAGGAATCACAGGGTTTGATTCTCCTATGTTGTCCAATTCCCTGAATGAGGCCATTTATAATTATGAAAGTATAGAAAAGGTCCTCGCCATCTATGAAGAAGCTTTTGCCGACCCATCACTTTTCTCCGCATGGATAATGGAGATTGAAAGTACCATTGAAGACTTAAAAGCTGAGGAGTTTGATACGTTTGACCGTTATGAGTTTATCAAAAAACATACCCACACCCAGTTGACGTTAATTAACGAAACCGCTACCGATTGGAAAATTCAACTCAATACCTCAAGGCCATTGGATCCCACGGCAGAGAATATCTTTTCAAAGAAATTTTTTAACATGAAGATGTTTTCCTTGAAGGGGTCTCCAGAAATCACTGAAGAAAGAATTGCCCTCGGGAAAAAATTGTTCAATGATAACTCTCTGAGCAAAGGAAGCATGAGCTGTGCTACCTGCCATGTTAAAGAAAAAGCTTTTACGGACGGATATAAAAAGGCCATTGGACAAAATGGTGTGGAACTTCAGCGAAATTCGCCGACTTTGACCTATGCCGTTTATCAAAAATCCTTTTTTTATGATGGTAGGGCAGATGGACTTGAAGATCAAATTGTTAAGGTGGTCAATAATGAGAATGAATTTCATCTGGATTTGAACACCATTGAAAAAAGGATAAAGGAAAATCCATATTACAAAACGGCTTTTGACAGTTTGTACAATGGAGCAATGACCAACCGAAATGTGCGGCATGCTATTGCAACCTACATTAGAAGTCTTGCACCTTTTGACTCCAAGTTCGATCGGAACATGCAAGGAATTGAAAATTCTTTGACCCATGAGGAAAAACTGGGTTTTAACCTCTTCATGGGTAAGGCAGCTTGTGCCACTTGCCATTTTCCACCGGCGTTTAACGGTACGGTTCCTCCCAAGTATGTAGAGACAGAGTTTGAGAATTTGGGAGTTCCTAAGAATGCCAGTTTTTCAAATCCGATTTTGGATGATGACCCAGGAATGTATTATCCGTACAAAGTAGAAGAAAAACGAAACTTCTTTAAAACGGCAACAGTAAGAAATATTGAACTAACAGGTCCTTATATGCATAATGGGGTTTATGAAACCTTGGAGGAAGTGGTTGAATTCTATAATGTAGGCGGAGGTCAAGGTATGGGCTTGGATGTGCCTTTTCAAACATTGCCCCCAGATTCCTTGAATTTAACTGAAACAGAATCAAAAGCCATAATAGCCTTTATGAAAACGCTTACAGACAGGGAATTGGAACAGGGAAGCGACTAGAATTTTTCAAAAACACCCAAACCAAACAATGCAAAATCGTATTTGACTGGGTCCAACGGGTCCAGTTTTCTCAAATTGATGTCAAGTTCCTCAAGAGCTTTGGCATCGTTTTGTTTACGTGTTAAAAGTCCCAGTTTTCTGGCCACATTCCCAGAATGCACATCCAAGGGGCATGAAAGTTGGGCAGGGGAGAGGCTGTTCCAAATACCAAAGTCAACCCCAGTGCTATTATCCCTCACCATCCATCGTAAAAACATGTTTATACGTTTGGCAGCAGAACCTTTATTTGGATCAGAAACATGTTTTTTAGTTCTTTTTGGGTGGGGCAATTCAAAAAAAACAGATTTAAAGTTTGAAATGGCAGGTTGCAGGGTCTGCTTTAGCTGATATTTACTGAAAACAGATTCCAACCCTTTGTGGTGGAGATAAATATTCCGAAGACTCTTTACAAAATATTGAAGGTCCGTTCCGTTAAAGGTCCTATGCACAAAAGATGATAATTTTTCGAGCTCCTCATCGGAATGGTTTAGAACGAAGTCATGGGGAGCGTGGTTCATTAAATCCATCAACCTAGAGGCATTGTTGATAATGCTCTTGCGATTTCCCCATGCAATGGTGGCTGTTAAAAAACCACTAATTTCAATATCTTCCTTTTTTGTGAACCTATGCGGGATTTGGATAGGGTCATCTTCAAGAAATTTGGGATGATTGTATTGAACCACTTTTTGGTCCAGGAAATCTTTTAACTCGTCGGAACTCATAGAGGTGTTAACTAAACAATGAGGCCATCAACCATGGTCAGTTTTCTATCCGCCATTTCCGCAAGCTCCAGATTGTGGGTCACTATAACAAAAGTCTGTCCAAATTGATCACGAAGTTCAAAAAATAGTTTGTGCAGGTTGTCCGCACTCTCAGAATCCAGATTTCCACTGGGCTCATCCGCCAAAACAACGGACGGGTTGTTCATAAGAGATCGTGCAACGGCAACACGCTGTTGCTCGCCTCCAGAGAGCGCATTGGGCTTGTGGTGATAACGGTCCGCTAGACCAAGAAAGTCCAAAAGCTCCTTAGCGCGTGCTTCTGCTGTTTCCCTTGGCGTTTTTTTGATATAGGCCGGGATGCAGACATTTTCCAAAGCGGTGAACTCCGGCAACAATTGATGGAACTGAAAAATAAAACCAATGTGGTCGTTCCTAAATCGGGCCAACTTCTTATCATTTAATTGAGTGATGTCAATCCCATTGATAATTAAGGAACTCTCGTTAGGGTTTGATGGGATATCCAACGTTCCCAAAATCTGCAAAAGTGTAGTTTTTCCGGCTCCGGATGCCCCTACAATGGAAACCACTTCTCCTTTTTCGATTTCAAGATTAAGACCTTTTAAAACCTCAAGGTTTCCATATTTTTTTTTGATGTTTGTAGCTTTTATCATAAAAACTGCTTCGTTGGGTGAAAGTAAGGATAACTTATGAGCAGACAAAGATTGGTTTTTTAAATAAGTTTTTGGTGTGTTGAACGACAGTTTAAAGCGTGATTTTTAGAATACGGTTGCTTTACCAGTAATAATGTTTAACTTTGCAGCAGAATGAATAAACAAAACTCACAGCCTCTCGAGACCGCAATTTTTGCAGGCGGTTGCTTTTGGTGTACCGAAGCTGTCTTCCAAAGACTAGAAGGTGTACATGAAGTGGTATCTGGATATACCGGGGGAACCATAAAAAATCCTGCGTACCGAGAAATTTGCACCGGACGTACCGGACATGCTGAGGCAATTAAGATTAGTTTTGACCCTTCCAAAGTTTCTTATTTGGATTTATTGGAGGTTTTTTTCGCCACTCATGATCCAACAACTTTGAATAGGCAGGGCAACGATGTGGGAACCCAATATCGCAGCGAAATATTCTATACTACGCCTGAACAGAAGCGTAGTGCTACGGATTTGATAGCGATGTTGGACAAAAAGAAGGTTTTCGCCTCTCCAATTGTTACTGCTGTTTCTGAGGAGCAACCATTCTATGTGGCCGAAGAAGAACATCAAAACTATTTCAACGACCATAGGCAACAGCCTTATTGTCAATTTATTATTGACCCAAAGATTAAAAAATTGAAAACTTATTTTTCAAAGAAGCTAAATACCGAGAACTGAATCTATGGCACCATATCAGAATTTAGAAGAGTACAATATTGAAATTACCAATGAGGTAAAAGATCATTTTGCAAAGATTGTGGACGACATTGGGGAAGATGTCAATCGTGAAGGGTTGGTAAAAACTCCAGAAAGGGCGGCGAAGGCTATGCTGTTCTTAACCCAGGGGTATAAGCAAAACGCCGTTGAAATACTGAAAAGTGCCATGTTTGCTGAAAGCTATGATGACATGGTGATTATTAAGGATATCGAGGTATATTCACTTTGTGAACATCATATGTTGCCCTTTTTTGGCAAGGCGCATATAGCTTACATTCCGGATGGGCATATTGTTGGTCTAAGTAAGATTCCACGAGTTGTGGATGTTTTTGCCAGACGTTTACAGGTGCAAGAACGATTGACCCATGATATTTTGGAGTGCATCAACAATACCTTGAAGCCCAAGGGAGTGGCGGTTGTTATAGAAGCGGCACATATGTGCATGATGATGCGTGGGGTACAAAAGCAGAATTCAGTCACTACTACCTCTGGATTCAGGGGTCAGTTTGAAAAAATTGAGACCAGAAACGAGTTTTTAAAGCTTATCAGCTCAGATTTATCGTAGACATAATTTCTTCAATTCGTTGCTATTTCCTATTTTTCGTCAATGACAAAAGACAAGGACAATAAGTACCGCAACTTACTTTTAGGACTTCTATTTGATGGCATTGGAATGCTCTCATTTGTAATCCCTGGAATAGGAGAGTTTTCCGATGTTATTTGGGCACCCATGGCCGGATGGCTCATGACCCGTCTCTATAAAGGCAAAGTTGGTCAAGCTGCAGGTGTTATTGCCTTTGTTGAGGAGCTTGTACCGGGTTGGGACATAATTCCCACTTTTACGATAATGTGGATCTACACTTACCTCCTGTCCGGAAAAAAACTCAAGCAATAGTTATTCTATCAAAATTGAATTTAATGGTCGGCCTAACGATGCCTTTTGAGATTTAATTTTTTTCTTTAAGAAAAGATTCTAAAACTTTATTGAACCTATTGGCATCTTCCCAAAACATAGCGTGACTACTTATCTTTTCAATCTTAGCTGTTGGGACATTTTTTCCAATCCAATCAAAGGCACTATCATTCCATGAATCCCTGAGCAGAAAGAGCAAGGGCAACTTTCCGTCGATATTTTTCAATACATCACTGTAATCACTTACCAGACCGTCTAAATACAAACTTACGGCAACATCATTTGGTGTCATCAGCATTTGGTTTACCATCCATTTTGTTTCAACACTGTCTGTATTTTTTTTAAGCATCCATTTAACCGTACCCTCAGCAGTACCGTGCCGATCTGAAATCAAATCCTTTAAACTTCCGCGGTAATCATCAAAACTTCCATAAACCCACTCTGTTTTAGTATCTCCTACCCATTTAGGTGGTTCGTCTATAAAAATCAGCCGATTGAGGTTGCCCAATCCATACAGTTTCACATATTCATATATTGTGGCACAACCACTGGACCATCCTACAAGAACAACATTGGTAAGTTCCAACTTTTGGATAAGTTGGTTCAGGTCCTTGGCATGGGTCAAATAAGTGTTGCCTTTAGGTGTCTTTGTTGATTGCCCATGACTGCGCGGATCATAGGTTATGCATCTATAGTTTTCTTTGAAATGCTCCTTTTGCTTTGAGAAAAACTGTGAGGTCATGGTCCATCCAGGAATGAAAATAATAGGTTGGCCCTTTCCTTCATCCTCGTAGTATAATGAAACTTTGCCCTGATCAACCGTGATATGTTTTCCCTGGGCATGAACATGAATACCCAAAAATAGCATCAGAACATAGATAGCCCGTTTAAATAAAGTCATCAGAAACAATTTTTGGTATGGATTCTTTATAATTGATTTGAAGATAGTTATGCCCATTTATGGATTTAGCAAAGCCTTCAGGGGTGATTTCGTCACGATCCGGCCCTATTAAAGTTGCCACGGCACCTACATCAATAAGCTTTTTGGTACCTACACAGACGTTACAATGACTGGCGTTAACATTCACCACAGGAAACAGCTTGTCGCCAATAAGCACTTTGGCTCCATTTTCTGCACCGCTATTGTAACCGTCTGCCCATCCAATGGAAATGGTGGCTATCCATTCGTCTTGGGGAAGTTCATAGAATCTGGAAAAACCAATGGTATCTCCTTTTCTGAGCTTTTCCATTCGAATTACCCTTGCTCTTAACCGAAAAGTGGGCTGTAGTGGGTAGTTTTTTGATTCTGACATGGCCGCAATGGGAAAGCTGCCATGCAGTAATATCCCAGGCCGAACCAAATCCAAATGCGAATCTTGAAGCTGCAACATGGAAAGAGAGGGAGCTATGTGGGTGTTTTTGATTACTACCCCCAAATTCTGAAGTTCATCCTTAAGCTCTTTGAACCTTTGAAGTTGTTCGATCGCAAAATCTTCAGGCGTGGTTAGGGTAGAAAACATACCATCAATCTCTATATTTTCCATGGAAAGCAATTCCTTTGCCCAGTCCAATGGCTCATGATGCGGCATTCCCATTCTTCCCAATCCAGTATCAAAATATAGTTGAACTCTGATTGTATGACTGGTTTTTACAGATAAGGACAGTATTTTTTCAACAGATTCCCTTGAGAAGATGCTTAATGTGATATTTGACGCTATAAGTTCCTCGCCAAGGCTTTCTGAAAAATCACCCATGAGCAAAATAGGTTTTTTTACGCCGGATTTTCTCAAACTTAGACACCTACTGTCTTTTACCATGGCAAAGCCGTGAATATGAGGGCTTGTATCTAAAATTTTGGCAACCTCTACATCGCCCAGCCCATAGGCGTTGTTTTTTAGAACGGCCATGATTTGATTTCCTTTGGCCATCTTTGAAATGGTCTCGGCGTTTTTCAAGTAAGCTTCTTTTGATAATTCAATCCAAGGATTGATAGATCCACTTTCGGATTGATCAAAAGTAAAGTTGTGTGAAAATGGAAATACACTCGTGACACTCATTCCAGCCACTCCAGCAGTGACCTTTTTTATAAATTTTCTTCTTGGAGTATTCATCTTATGGATTTGTAGAATGGTTAGAATTGCTTCAATAAGGTTATTTTGCTAATGAACTGGGTTCTTTTTTGTATGGGATCAAAAATGTCCGTTTGCTCATCATTGAACACGATATAGAGGAAGGACAAAGGCATATATTCCCAACTGAACCGTACGTTCCATCTACCCTGTTCATTAAAACTGTTGTATTGGTAGAATGTGGATAACTGGACTCTGGGATTAAGGGCCAATCGAAGATTGGCGGAATACAGATTAGTACTTAAATTGTCGATATTGGCACCAACTCCTTTTAAGGCGTTGTGCTCATAATCCAATGTCAGCGCTGTATGAGGCATTGGAGCAAATCTAGCCGAAGCGTTAACCGTATTTCTTGTACCGTTGTAAAAATCACCAAAGCTATAGCCAATATCCCCGGACCATTTTTTTGATAGATCCGTGTTGTACTGAACCACATACCGGGTATAATAATAGCGATCCTGCGCAATGGGTAATCCCAAGGGACTGAAGTCAAAATTTATGTTCTGCCAAGTAGGGGTAAATGAGGCTTCAATAAAACTGTTGTCCTTGAACCATGCAAAAACAGGGAAAATGTAAAGACTCGCCTGCTGAAATTGGGTAGGATCGGAAGCATCATGATTGTAATTTACGAACATCCCGGGGTCCCATCTACGTATCCAACTGATGTTCTTGGGTCTCCAAACATAATATCCACCAGGATTGTGTCTTATGACATTATTCTGTCGAACAAATCCCATTCTGGGATTGTAATTGGCATCAGTATATTCGGTGACCCACCCATAATAGTATTTATTGGAATCATTGCCGGCAAAAAAACGTCCCGCAAATCCCGTTTCACCTGTCATCTCATCAATTGATGTGGAAAAAATGTACTGAATATCCCATTGACTTGTGGGCCGTATTTGTCCGTCCAGTGTAATGGTAGTATTGTTGTTACTCTCCAATCCTAGACCATTGTGATCATTATCGCCACGGTAGGTAACCATCACACCGATATTATTTTCCCGACCATAGTTCTTTAAATATCGTAGAACCCCAAAATTGGCCGCAGCAGAATTGTCAGTTTCCCTCTGACGTACAAATAGTGCCGCCAAGGCATCTTTTTCAGTACGCTGTGTAAATCGCCCACCTATATCGATTGGTGCAGGAACCGCGTTGAATTCTCCTTGGAGACCAATACGTCTGCTAAAAAACGGACGTATGGATTGTTGTAATCCACCAGCCCAAATACCGGAATTCTCCAAAAAGAACTGACGGCGTTCAGGGAAGAAAATGTTAAAGCGCTCCAGGTTGTTTACGGCACGGTCCACATCTGCTTGGGCAAAATCGGTATTTACCGTTAAATCAACTACAGTTTTTGGGTTGATGGCCCACTTGGCATCGAGGCCCACCTTAAGGTCACTGTCCTTGTTGGTTATATCCGCTCCCTCTTTGTTTTGGTCAAATTGATAAAGACTATATGGCTCAATACGAATATTGGCCGATGGAGGAGGCACTTCAATCCCAGTAAGTTTGGCTGCATAGGTCATTCGATAAGGCGTGAATGATTGCGGAATAGCCGGAAAAGTGGAAACTTCTACGTCCCTACGGGCGTACCTCACTAACGTTATTCCCCATTCTATGGTGTTGCCTTCCGCAGGCAGATTGTATCGTAGCGATTTGAAAGGGATGGCCATTTCCACGGTATATCCCTCAGCCGTTCTTTGGGTTCTTACCCTCCATAAGGTATTCCATCCTGTATCAAAATTGTTTCCGTTGAAATTCTGAAAATCACGCTGGTTTCCATACGGTGTGGTTTGAAAACCCTGGGCATATTGTTTCAAGTTTTGTGGGTCAAGAGCAATACCAAAAATGTCATTTTCCCCCCAACTGAAATCACGTCTAAGATCCTGAATCCGTATTCCGTTTATTCCTATGGAATCCTTGCAGAATGCTGCTACATATAGGTTTTTGTCATCATAAAGAAATCGCACCTCAGTGGCATAATTAATTTTACCTCCTTGCCGAGGTTCTCGTTTAAAAAAATCATTCACAACCTGAAGGTTTTCCCAATCAGGTTCATCCAAAACTCCATCTACCTGAATTTTACCTTTGGATTTAGAGACCTGTATCTCTACAGGATTTTCAGGTGGTGGAAAATTATCATTGTTTGTTTGGGCAATAGTTTTCGAGGATGCAAGGCTCAATAATAGTAGCCCAACACATTTTATTAGTTGATTCTGCATGTTTTTTGATTGTTGGTGATTGTTTTTTGATTAGGGTGTATACGGATTTGGTATTTTACTATTGAACTGACGGATCAAGCCCAAATAGTGATTAAACCGCACACACCCTATATTTTTAATTCATTGCCATAGAAGCTTTTTTACCTTTTATGACATGACTAATTCCAAAAGTCAACCCCAAAATCAGTGAAATGACAAACAACAGTAACAGATTTGCCTTAACTGAGGTCTTTTTGGACTTGTATTGAAAGCTGGGGAGGTCTTTATAATCAGCTTCACTGAATTTCTGATTATTGTACAACAAGGGCATAAAGTGATTCCGCCAGATATCTGCAAATTCACTTACCTGTTTTCTATAGCTTTCATAGTCTGAAGTTGATGTCCCGGCAATGTGATTCATTGATTCTTGTACCAAAATTGCAGGAGATAACCACTTGAATTGATTTAACCACTGTTGCTGTCTTTTAAGTTGGTCCTCGAATTCGGAAACAGCAGGTTCCAGCTCTTTTTTCACCAGCATTTGAGAAGCCATATACCTGTGGTAAAAAGAACGATTCTCAGTGGTATCGTTAATTGCATATTCTGGATGATCGCGCAGGTAGTTGTCCAAAATCTCATCTTGTTTTTGGCTCACATCTACCTTGATTTGTCTCATATCATTGATCATCAAGGTTCTTGAAGGCATGGGATATATGGAGTTCCCCAATTGGTTCAGGATTGAAGGAACCAAAAGCACAAGGCCTACCCATAGTCCAAGTAGAACAATGGCATTTTTGGCTGAACTTCCTGAAGAAATATTGATAATGAAAGCCAAAACAAACCAAAAGAGGACATATCCCAGCATTACTAGGACAAGGGAAAGAAACTCTCCAAAATTTGAAAAAAGGTCAAAACCTTTGATTAAGAAAATTCCACCTAGCACCAATATGCTCACCAGGGCGACAAAGAGAAAACGAAAAGCAAGTTTTTGGATAACCCATTTCTGCAAGGAAATAGAGTTAGAGGCCAAAAGACGCAGTGAACCATTTTCTCTCTCGGAAGATAGAATATTATAGGAGAATGCAACAATGATAAGTGGTAACAGATAAATGATTACGAAACTTATATCAAAGCTTCCGAAAAGCAGCTGTATTGGACTGGTCATTTCTGTATAGTTCAACGTATGATCATCGCCGGCAACCGTAGGTTTCACATAATGCGTAAATAGGTCACTTTGCCCCGTAGCAATAAAGGCCCAAGGTTCTGGGTCCATTGCCGCAACCCTTGGATGATAGTTTCCTACGGCCATTGGACTTGTTGGTATGGTCCAGTAGGGGGCACTCACTTCCATGCCCCTTTCCACAGAATCGATCAACATCAACATTTCTTGATCAGCATCTTTTACTTCTTGTTTGGCCGCATTAATATCCAGTGCTCGTTTTTCTACTTTTTGATGTCCGTTGAATGTCGCAAAACTGAAAAAGACCAAAATGATAATTCCCAAAAAGAGCATCCATCTATTTCGGGTCAGCGTTTTTAATTCGTGGATAAAATTGTGTTTCAACATGGCTAGATTCTTTTTGCGGTTACAAACAAAACTCCAAATGAAAGGACGGTCCAAATACCCAGAATAAGAAAATGGGTAGCATTTTGTGAAAGAACAGCCTTGAGTTTGGACGGCTGATATTCAAATGGGGGGAGGGTGGCCCACTTTGAAGCATCGGCTCTATAACTCCAATCCCCATATGAGGAGTTTTTGGCAAAATCATCATTCAGGAATTTTTGGGTAGCAACCCTGTATTTTTCAGCTGCATCAGAAAAATCCCAGTGTGTCCCATAATCGGTATGGGCAATGGCCATGCTCAAAAACCGAGTTGGAAGAAACGGTGAGATTACTGCTAAATTCTGGTAAACAAGCGATTGGTTGTTGTACTGTTCCTTAAGGAACTTGTAGTGTTTAAAATAGACTTCTGCCTCATGTTCTTCTCCCTTTTGCATGCGATAAGCATCAAAATTAAAGGGCAATTGATGCAGGCTGTCAACTTTGTATTCGGCCAAAACTTTTTGTTCCAACAATTTGGCTTCTTTGCTCCATGGATTGTGACCATCCAAGCCACTTTTTTTATCCTGCAGCACTTCGGCTTCAAATACTTGCCTGGTTGGGTAGGGGTATTTTTGTTCCGCCACGGTGCTGGCTATTTTTGGAACGGCCAAACAGGTCAAGATCCATATGGACAATGATGTCACCAAGGAAATCCCTGAGCGTTTTGATAGGAACGAAATGACCATCACCAGATTTATAAAGATGACGTAATACAGTAAATAAACCAATAACATCATAAACAGGGAACTCCATTCAAAAACTCCATAATCTTTTAAGCTTGAAAGAATAGCACCAGCCAATCCAAAGAGAATCAAGGATATGATCAAAACTGGAATAAACAGGGCCATCCATTTACCTAGAACCAGTTTCCATGTGGGCACTGTTGAACTTCTAAGCAATGCCAACGTACCCAACTCGCCCTCTTTGGTAAATGTATTGAACCCCAAGAGTACTATTAAAAGTGGAACAAGAAAAAGTAGTATAAAATCTGGGGTAAGGTCACCAAACCGTGCCAACCCTGTTTGATCAGTGGCAGCACTAAATTGGGCTTCATTACGATTGTGTGCCTCTAAAAAGATGGAGACACCGGCATATTTATCCACTCCCTGATCCAACAGGGATAAGGGATACTTTGGCTTGAAGGCATAGGTGCCAAAATGTGCAGCAGAATGCGGATTTTTATCACTTTGGCCATCCCAAATACCACGTTCGGTCTGTTTGGCAATTTCATATTGTGCATTGGTGTTTTCATATTGCCGTGCACTTATCCAAACGGCTACCAACAATAAAAGTCCCACAATTATCAAAGCTATTCGCGGACGACCATCTCGCAATAGTTCCTTGATTTCTTTTAAAAATGTTTGTCGTATCATGGCACCAGCTGTTTGTAATCCATTGTATTCAAGTAGACTTCTTCCAACTGTTGTAGTGTGATATCTTTTGCGGTAAACTCTTGTTTTAATTTACCTTCTTTCATGATTCCGATGGTAGTGGCAACTTCTTTTGCTCGGAAAAGATCGTGAGTTGCCATTAAAATGGCCACCCCTTTATTTTTCAATGTTTGTAGAAGCTGTCCAAATTCATTGCTGGCCTTGGGGTCCAACCCAGATGTTGGTTCATCCAATAATAGAACCTTGGCGTCCTTGGCCAGGGCAATGGCTATACCCACTTTTTGGCGCATTCCTTTTGAAAATGAAGCTATACGTTTATGATGAGCCTCTTTTTGAAGTCCAGCCTCAGTTAGGAATCCTTCCAATTCATCGATGGAAAATTCCTTGCCTCCAATTCCGGAGAAATATCGCAGGTTTTCTACAGCGCTGAGCGTAGGGTAGAGCATCAGATTTTCTGGAATATAGGCTAGGAAACGTTTGCTCTTCTTTTGATTTTCCTGAACATTTAGTTGATTGATGAAGGCAGAACCTGAGGTAGGTTGTATAAATCCAAGCAACAGATTAATGGTTGTTGTTTTCCCGGCCCCGTTGGCCCCAAGTAAACAATAAATTTCCCCTTGTTCAATATTCAGATTTAATCGGTCCAATGCAATATGATCCCCATATTGCTTGGTAAGGTTATTTGTGTTGATCACAATAGTGGTTTTTAGATTAGGTATAAGGAATCACCTCAAATCTAGTTTGAGTTAAAAAAACACTGATTTTCAGCCTAATATGATTTAGGTGAAACAGAAAAGATATGTGAACAAATTATTGGGGAGGACCTCTTTGAAAATTCTTGGAGGCAAATAGGAAAGGTAGGTTGTTTTCCTTTAGATAAGGAGCAAAAAAGAAAGGGGTAAAAAGAAAAAGTATGATTGCGTAGAGACTAAGATCGGCCGCTTTGGTAATGAAGTGTGTGCACAAGTCGCAACTTGAGCCGGCTTCCTTAATTCCATTAGCCTCAACACTTAACTCTACACCCTCAGTGCTGTCTGTGTGCGTGGTAAGGATATGATAGACATATAAAGAGAGTTGCGACAGCCAGATGACTGTCAGCAACACTCTTATATTTATATCCTTAGTTTTTTGAATCACGTTTATTCGATTCGGTTTCCACTCACATAGAAAACAATTGGTTCTTATTCAACAGTAAGGTTGAAAGTTTCGGTAAAATCTGTTTCACCACCTGCATCGCTTAAAGTACCATCATTGGGTTTTTTAGGCTCATGCCTAAGCGTAATTGCCAATGTTGCATTTCCAGCGTCTCCTGTGGTTAAATCAAAAGTCAAACCAACGGGATTGTTATCTCCGTCTTGGTCGGTATAGTCGACACTTGCAATATTACCTGTGGTCACGAAGAAAAATTGGTGTTCTTCATCTTCAGCCTCTACTTCTTCGGTAATATCCTCAGCTGGAGTCTCAGTTTCGTTTAGAAGGACAATGCTTCCGCTATAAGTGGTACTGGCTGCTAAGTTTCCAGAAACTGTAACTACGGGAGCATTGGGTCCGTCCCCATCCAAATCTCTAGATTGTAGGGTAATTGCAGTACCGCCTGTAGGTTGCAATGTTACCGTCATGGTTGTAATGGTCTCCTCTTCATTGACTGGTTCCGGAGAACTATCATCATCTGAGCAGGATACAAAAACCAAGTTGGCTAGTAAAAATGCGGCTAATAATTTAATTGTTTTCATGATTTAATGGATTTGATATTCAATATTTAAGGTTAATAATTCAATTTTAATTGTAGTATGATGTTTCTTCCCAGATTATCGGCGAAGTAACGTTGTCTATTGAGATAATCTCTATACCTGATGTCTAAAATGTTATCTACTCTTAGAGCTGTGGTCAATACTGTGGACTTTCCTAAAGGAAATTTCATTTGAGAATCAAGCCCTAAGAGATGATAGGCATCTGGTGGGGTGTTTATCTCCAAAAGCACTTCTTCTTGTTGCTCTGGAGAAAAGACCATAATGTTGTCTGGAACTTCGTTTTGTCTGAACACATAGTTACTGACCAAAGACACTTCAAAATCGTTCCATTGCGGCTTCGTAAAAGTCAATTTGTTTCTAAAGTTGGCAGCTGGAATATTGATCAAAGCACCGTTATTTTCTGTGTCCGTTCCTTTTACCAATGAGAATTGGTGTTCTGAGTTCAAATTGGAAAGCCAATCTGCCTCAACGTTGACATCCACCCCTAATAGTCGGGCATCGGTTTGACGGTACTCCCATACAGGGAATGCTCCTCGAATGGTAAACTCGACATCCGCAGGCTCCAATAGAATAAAATCCGAGATCCAATTGGCAAAAGGTTCGATATTGAATCCCCAATGGTCAAACTTTTTGTGGTAGGAAGCGGAAAACTTATGGGAAGTTTCGCTATCTATGCGCAAATCACCAAGCTCGATACGTGCAGCGGAATGGTGCAATCCATCACTGAATAATTCTGAGGGGTTTGGAGCTCTCTGTGCCAGGGCATAGTTAAACTTAAGATTAGAGCCATCCTGAAAATAATTACTTAGACCAAAACTTGCTGAAACATTGTGGTAGTCAAAAACTGGGTTCACCAAAAGGTCTGTTCCCAAGTCTTGAACAACCAAATCCTGAAATTCTTGATCGTAGCCCCGCTCTTCCCATCGGGAGGTCCTATAAAACTTATCGGCATCAATTTGACTAAAGTCATACCGAAGTCCGGCTTCCAAAAGTAATTGGTCATTGACCCTATATTCTCCGGTGACAAAAGCACCCAGATCATATTTATTGTAGTCCGGGATCAATCTTCTTACACCAGTAGAAGGGTTTGCAAAATTATCCTGATACCTTCCCAATAAACCAACCTGCAATTTATAATCTTCTTTGGCATCCCATTTAAAGTCAGTGGATATGGTATGAGTGGTAAGTTCTAGATCGATAGAAGCCCTATCATCTTCTTCACCACGTCTTACATCAAATTCAAACCTTCGGTTGTTTTGAAAATCGTATTGGACGTTCAATTTTCCTAAACCTTCAAAACGTTTATAAAACCGTAGTTTTCCAAGATGATGCTTGACCTCTTGTCTAGGATTTTGCAAATCATAGGTAAAAGATCGGATGATTTCCGGTTCTCCATTATTAATGCTTCTTATTAAATCGTCCACATTTCCAATATGTGAGGCCCTTAGAATGGCAATCTCGGTGGTGTAGTACGAATAACGGGCATCCCAACCCCAGGTAAACAGGTTTTTTCCAAATTGAAGCGAAGCACCTATTTCTTGAACTCCCGTGTTGGACAGTATGTAATCGGGGGCTTCGTGATCGCCAAGACGTTTATAAGACCCCTGGCCTTTTATAAACCAACCTCCTCCAAAGGCACGGGTTAACTCAGAAGTAATGTTTCCACCTCTTCCATTTGAAACACCACTCAACAACGTTTTTCCATAAAGGGTATCCTTAACCGGAATTTTGGCCTGTTCCATAACTATGACCCCACCTATGGCATCTCCGCCATATTGAAGGGCCGAAGCTCCTTTGATCAATGAAATGGAACCAGCTGAGTTGATATCGATGTTGGGAGCGTGCTCGTCTCCCCATTCCATATCCTGCATACGGACCCCATCATTTAAAATGAGAACCCGACTGCCATTAAGACCGTGAATGGTAGGTTTTACGATGTTAGCTCCAGTGTTCAGGGAAGAAACCCCACCCAATTCCTTTAGGGCATCTCCTAAATTCCCGGCGCTATATAGTTCTAGGGTCTTAAGTTTAAGTTTTTCTTCCTGGGCGCTTTTGGTCTTGTTCCTAATGGCATCGCCCACTACATCCACCTCATCCAATTCCTCAAGGTGGTGCTCTAGTTTAATATCAATGTTGGTAGTGCCCTGCACTTGTACATCCACTATTATGGTGGTGCATTCGGGATGGGAAACTTCAATTTGGTAGGTTCCGGAACATAGGTCATCAAACCTAAACTTACCATTCTTGTTTGTTTTGGTCTCTCTGTTATTTTCAATGATGAAAATGGTTGCATCGTCCAATTCCAATTTACTATGGTAATCGGTTACTTGACCTTTTAGAACATTATTACATTCTTGGGCGGCCACAAAAAAATGTGACATTGCTACAAGAGCTATGAAAAACAGTGTTTTCATTATCAAATCAATAAATTTAATTGCAATAGGTGTGTTTCCTTACGAAACTAGAAGATGTTGGGCGAACAGTTAGACCACTGGAGTGGGAGGGGGCCTCGAAGAGAGATAATAATCAAATGATTGTTCTTTGAGCTGTTCGTCCTTGAGTGTTTTTTGGTATTTTATTGAAAACTCTGTGTCATCCAGCACATAGGAGTTGTCAGATGTTTGAAAATCCAAGGTTTGATTTTCAAGGGCTAAATCACAGATGTTACAGTTTTCTATTGTTTCAGAATCGCCATCTTGATGGGCGTACACATGAAAGCTGGAAACCTTGATGACCATCAAGGAAGTAAATAAAAGAAGGCCAATAAATTTCCTCATAACCGACATGACGGCACAAATCTAGACAATTTGGGTGCAAGCATTATGTTAACAAAAACATAAACTATGGGATTAGGAAACCCAAACCCATACGTTTGAGCATCTTTTTTTCAAAATTCCAAAAGAAACCATACTGACCAAAGATCCAACCAAAGCCTACCAAAAGTATTTGATATAGAGGAAAAATAAGAAGAATACGAACTGGCCAATAAATCCATCCGGACATTGATTCTTTATAAAAACCTATCCATTCGGCCACGGGGCCTGCCAATTTTCCAGACACACTTCCCGTAACCGCAAAAACGATAAAAATGGCAATCATTTCCCATTTCTGGTCCACTTTCCATTTTCCTTCAAGTTTTTTAAAACACCATAGAAAAAAGCGAACCATCAAAAAATACAAACCAATGGAAATACCTATGGTAAATGGCCATTCAAAATAAGTATTGTTGAGATTGAAAAGGTGCAAAAACCTCCTGGAAATCATATAGGCCGTAAGCATTACCAAAACGGCGCCAAGAATAGGGAATAGTAGTTGCCAGTTTTTATCAATTTCCCATCGACGCTTAATTTTTCCCATCTACCTGTTATTTGAAGAGATGGTAAAAATAGCACATTAAATTCGAGGGATAAAGGGCCCCAGTCGTTGCCTGTATTTCCTTTGGAAATAAATAAAATAATTATAGAGTTTATAATTCACCTCGTAGCCATAGTCTATCCCTGGCTCATAGTTAATTTGAAGCTCATAAAGATTGGGATTGAATTGTCGGGGTTGAATGACCCTTCTATTCCATTCCATCACCATAAGAGCATTACGGTTTTCTAGAAAAGATTGGGAGTAATAGCCTTCTGGACGTGCTATGCTCTGTAACCAAGTAAAAAAACCGGGTTCAATAATGATGATTTCGTATTCGGTGTTCTCATCTTTGATCTCTACTTGTTCCTCATCCGTGGAATCAAATACGGCTTGTTCTTCGGTAGAGATTTCCAGGGCTTCTTTTTGAGCTGTGCAGGAAGTCAACAAGCCGAACGTTAAAAATCCAATCAGTACGTGGGTTAAAGCTTTCTTTTTCATAACCTTAAGGTACAAAAAAAGCCATTTGAAAACTCAAATGGCCTTGTTAAATAAAGTTAAGACGATGGTTACTTGCCAAAAAGACCGCCCAATAGACCGCCCAATCCGCTTTTCTTTTGACCACCTCCACTCAGAACCATACCAGCAAGGTCATCAATGACGCTGCCGTCTCCGTCCGAATCCAAGAAGGTTTCTATTAGGGACTGTTGTTTGTTTGCAGTACTTCCACCTCCCATGAGGCCACCTAAAAGTCCGGTCAGCGCATCTGGACTGCTCACCTTTTGTTGTCTGGTCTGTTTTCCCAAATATCCCAATAATATGGGAGCAGCTATTTTAAGAATTTGAGCAATGGAACCTGAGTCTATTCCTGACTTGTTGCTCAATGCACTTTCTACTTGAGTCTGTTTGGATCCAAAAATATGTCCAAGAATTCCGGCACCATCATCCATTACACTTTGATCTACGCCACCACCAAAAAGACCTCCTAAGTCGTCCAAAATGCTTCCATCGTGTTTAGAAGAGAGGGCGTTCATCAAACCTTCGGCTCCATTTGCATTGGAGGCATTTCTTTTCATGGCACCCATTAAAAGCGGCATTGCCATTCCCAAGACATCGGCTGTTTTGCTTTCTGATTGTCCTGTTTGACCAGCAACTCCGCTGATAAGTTGTTTGCCCATAGGGCTATTCAATAATTCTAATAATCCTGACATTGTTAATAGTGTTTAGTTTAGCGGACAATGTACAAAAAAGGGAGTTCCTGAGGATTTTTTGTAACAAAAAATTATTGCAACAATTCAATAATCTGTCCGGCAAGTTCTGAACCAATGCGTTGTTGTGCTTCTTTTGTGGACGCTCCAATATGCGGCGTTAGGGAAATCCCTGGGTGCATCAGAATCTTAATTTCAGGTTTGGGTTCTGATTCATACACATCTAGACCAGCAAAAGCAATCTTTCCGCTTTCCAAAGCAGCTACAAGAGCTACCTCATCCAGCACACCTCCACGGGCGGCATTGACAATGCCAGCGCCGTCCTTCATTATCTTAAACTCTTTTTCTCCAATCACATATCCATTTTGAGCCGGCACATGTAGGCTTATGTAATCTGAATTTTGGAGAACATCTTCAAAATCAGTGTTTTTAAGTGTGAATCCTACGGATTGTCCATCAAAAAAGTCAAGATTCAAAGTGGTTTCTTCCCTGTGATGGTCATTGTAAAGAACTTTCATGCCCAACCCAAGTGCCACCTTTGCGGTTGCCTGGCCTATTCTTCCAAAACCGATAATACCCAACGTTTTTCCCTTGAGCTCAGAACCTCCAGCATAACTCTTTTTTAATTGTTTGAATTTGCTATCGCCCTCCAGGGGCATATTTCTATTGGAATCGTGTAAAAACCTGACCCCATTGAACAAATGCGCAAAAACAAGCTCTGCAACAGAATCTGAAGAGGCTGCTGGGGTGTTGATTACATGGATGCCTTTATCCTTGGCATATTGAACATCGATATTATCCATGCCAACACCACCTCTGCCGATCAATTTTAAATCTGGGCAAGCATCGATCAGAGATTTTCTTACTTCGGTTGCACTTCGCACCAAAAGGGCATTTACACCTTTTTCATTTATGAAGTTTGCCAACTGTTCTTGGGCAACTTTTGTGGTAATAACCTCAAAACCTGCTTTTTCCAACGCGTCTTGTCCTGTTTGGGACAGACCATCGTTTGCTAAAACCTTAACCATGCGTTATCCCTTCTTTTCCAATTCGCTCATAATATCTACGAGCACTCCAACACTTTCCAAGGATAGGGCATTGTACATTGATGCGCGATATCCTCCCACTGAACGATGCCCGTTTATTCCACTTATTCCAGCTTCTTTGCATTTTTCATCAAAGATATCTTTCAAGGTTTCATCGGTGATGTTGAAAGTGGCGTTCATGACAGATCTGTCCTCTTTGGCTGCAAATCCTGAGAATACCGGATTCAATTCTATTTCGGAATAGATAAGATTGGCTTTTTTCTCATTGATTTCTTCAATAGCTGGGATACCTCCCATATCTTTTAGCCACTGCATGGTCAACATAGATACATAAACTGCAAAAACTGGTGGGGTATTGAACATGCTGTCCTTACCGGCATGAACCGAATAATCCAACATGGATGGAATTTTCCTGGAGACCTTGCCCAAAATATCTTCTTTGACCACAACTAAAGTGGTACCAGCGGGCCCCATGTTTTTCTGTGCTCCGGCATAAATGAGATCAAACTTTGAGAAATCGAGTTGCCTTGAGAAAATATCCGAACTCATATCGCATACCAAGGGCACGTTGGTTTTTGGAAACTCTTTGATCTGTGTTCCAAAAATGGTGTTGTTGGAGGTAAGGTGCAAGTAATCCAAGTCGTTTGGAACCGTATACCCTTTGGGTATATAGTTGAAGTTTTGGTCCTGAGATGATGCAACTTCCATGATTTCCCCAAACAGCCTTGCTTCCTTAATGGCTTTAAGGCTCCATGTTCCTGTATTTACGTATCCAGCTTTTTTCTCCAAGAGGTTATAAGCTGCCATTAAAAATTGGGTGCTGGCACCGCCTTGAAGAAATAGTGCTTGATATCCTTTTCCTTCCAACCCAAGCAATTCAAGGGCAAGGGAGCGGGCCTTTTCCATTATGGCCACAAATTCTTTACTACGGTGGGAAATCTCAATGAGCGAAAGTCCGATACCATCAAGTTCCACTACGGCTTCTGAGGCTTTTTGCATTACCTCCTGGGGCAGAATACAAGGTCCTGCACTGAAGTTATGTTTTTTCATTTTCTTGAATTACCTGGCAAAGGTCTTAAAAAAACTTTGATCTATGAACGATACAAATGGAGAGTTTTGCATCAAAGTTTTAAAAGAAAATCCATGGTGTCCACCCCATCTGCATAATCATCCAATTTTGGCTTCTGGGTATTTCCAAAGGGAATCTCTTCACCTTCATTTCCTTTGGAAACAACACATTGAATCATAGAAGATTCCTCCTTGAGTTGTGCCCTTAGTTCCGCTTCTGAATCATAGTAGGAATAAAAGAGTACTGCAATAGGAGAGGAGTATCCTTCATCTTCTTTAAGAATCAAGAAACCATTGTCCAGTATTTTGAGTTCGCTCATGAGATATACGGCTTTGTTGTAGTCGTAATTGTTGGCGTACTTATGATGGTCAATGATGTCTTTTGAATCAAAAACTGCATTGAAAAAAGGTTCAAAGTCGTATCCCCTGGGTACGAATAGTTTGGAAACATTACGGCAGCCCAACCCAAAATATTGGAAAATATCTGCGGACAGGGCCTTCAATTGCTCTTGGGTTTCTGTTCCTTGGAGAATGGCAACTGAACTCCTGTTCTTTCTGATGATATGCGGGCCTTTTGAGAAATAATATTCAAAATAACGGCTAGTATTGTTACTTCCGGTTGCAATGATGGCATCAAAATCCTCAAACTTGCCCTCTACAAATGTTATTTTTTCACTAAGTGATGGTTCTTGCTCAATTAAATACTTTGCTAAGAAAGGAAGCAGTATCTTATCGTTAGAGGAGAGCTTCACCAAGACTTTGTTCCCAGATAACAGTACACACAATAAATCATGGAATCCCACCAAGGGAATGTTTCCGGCCATAACAATACCTACTGTCTTTGGATCATTGTCTTTTTCTAGATCATAATTGTTCAACCATTGAAGCAAATTCTCTTCAGTCAACAAGTGTGCCCATTCCCTTAAGGCAAAAAGAATGTTATCTTGAGTAAACCATCCATTGTGTTGCCCAGCATTAACTATTGCGTCATCAATATTGGATTCAGCTTTGCTTTGGGTGTTATCATTTTCACAATAATTACGGAGATAAGTTCCGAGGTTTACAAAAGCTTTAACTATGGGAAGTTGCACCTTCATTATATTTGTACACTTATTAAGTAGGGTTTATTTTTGTCAAAAGTAAGCATGCTGAAATGATTCAGCGCAAAGGAAAAGAAAATTATGGCTATTATAATAACAGACGAGTGCATCAATTGTGGTGCGTGCGAACCAGAATGCCCCAACACTGCTATTTATGAGGGCGCGGATGAATGGAGATACAGTGATGGCACTTCATTGAAGGGAGATATCGTACTTCCTGATGGAAAAGAAGTCAATGCCGATGAGGTGCAGGACCCCATTAGCGATGAAGTCTATTATATTGCCCCGGATAAATGCACGGAGTGCATGGGTTTCCATGAAGAACCCCAATGTGCCGCCGTTTGTCCTGTGGATTGTTGCGTTCCTGATGAAGACCGTGTTGAAAGCGAAGATGAACTTTTGGGCAAGCAACGGTTCATGCACCCAGATGGGTAAATGCTAAAGCATTTTAGCAGCTATTTCCCTGAATATTTTTGCGCAGACCATGGCGGTCATGTCGTTGATGTCCCTTGTAGGATTGTATTCAACTATATCTGCACCTAATATTGGAACTTCAATCTTTTGAATGATATCGATTACTTGCCTAGTATTCAACCCTCCAGGCTCGTGATGAGAAACCCCTGGTGCAAATGCTGGGTCCAGTGCGTCCATATCAAAAGAAAGATATAAAGGGTTTTTAAAAGTTGGCATTTTGAAAGATGCGAAGTCCCTCATCTCATTGATTTTTACTCCGAATTTTTTAGCATTGGCCCGTTGCGAATCATTCAAGGTACGAATGCCGACTTGATACAAATTTTCCGCAAGTCCATTTTTCATAATATTATAAAAGGGACATGCATGTGAATGGGGGTCGCCTTCAAAACTTTCATAGAGGTCTCCGTGGGCATCAATGTGCAAAATGTCCATTTTTCCATGGACGGAGCGAAATGCCTGGATTATGGGATAGGTAATGGAATGGTCACCGCCCAAGGTAATCATGGGATTCCCAATTTCCAGATGTTTTGCTGTCTTAACCGAGATATCAAAATACTCCTTGATTTTATGGTCCCCGGTATCTAAGAACAACTCAGGGGTTATGAAACTGCCATCTTCTGCATAATAGTTTGCTGATTCACTGTGATAAGCCTTCCGAATCAATGGCGGGGCCAAACTAGGTCCTTTTAAAAAAGAGGACTTTTCATCATATAGAATTCCCTGAATTGTGATTTTACCCATGTGCCAAATTTAAGAATTGAGAGGAGAATTGCGCAGAGAAATGCTTTATTCAACTAAATAACCGTCGTGGTTTTTCTTATTACTTTTGCGTGGTCTTGTAAAATGAACGCATGGAAAAAAAGGAGAAAGAATATAGAGGTTTCTGGAAACAATTGGGCTGTATCCTTTCATTGGTGGTCATATTGGCCATTCTGGCCATTTTTGTAATCGGGTTCTATCTTTTGATCAAAGGATACTAGGATAAGACCGAGCGTTCATAAACAAAAACTTCAACTTATATTTGCAGCCTTGATTCATTAGCAGTTATCAATTAACACTTACCAGATATCAGTAGTTACTCCCTGAAATCTTATGTTACCTGAAGGCTGTTTTCTGAAATCTCATGTCTAATATCTGAAATCTAATTAATGAAAGCCGGTATCGTAGGATTGCCCAATGTTGGTAAATCAACCCTGTTCAATTGTTTGTCCAATGCAAAGGCACAAAGTGCCAATTTTCCTTTTTGTACCATTGAACCCAATATTGGGGTGGTGAATGTTCCTGACGCCCGATTGGAAAAATTGGAAGAGCTTGTAGAGCCGGAACGTGTGATTCCTGCTACTGTGGAAATCGTAGACATTGCAGGTTTGGTAAAAGGAGCTAGCAAGGGAGAGGGACTTGGGAACCAGTTTTTGGGGAATATTCGTGAAACCGACGCCATTCTTCATGTCCTTCGTTGTTTTGACAATGACAATGTAGTCCATGTAGATGGTTCCGTAGATCCTATTCGTGATAAAGAAACCATTGACATGGAGCTTCAACTAAAGGATTTGGAAAGTGTTGAGAAAAAGCTGGACAAAGTAAAACGTGCCGCTAAAACTGGTAACAAGGAAGCTCAGAAAGAAGAGGCCGTTTTAACAAAGTTAAAAGAAGGCTTGGAAGCAGGGATGTCCATCAGGGCCATTGAGGTTGGAGAAGATGACAGATTGGAGTATGTAAAGCCGTTACAGTTGATTACGGACAAACCTGTAATGTATGTTTGTAATGTTGATGAAGAATCTGCTGTTGACGGAAATGCTTATGTTGAGAAAGTAAAGCAAGCCGTGACAAATGAAAATGCGGAGGTCATCTTTTTAGCCGTAGGCACCGAAGCAGATATAACGGAATTGGAAACCTACGAGGAGCGACAAATGTTTTTGGAGGATTTGGGGCTTTCAGAACCAGGTTCGGCAAAACTTATCCGTGGAGCATATAAACTATTAGACCTAGAAACCTATTTCACTGCGGGAAAGAAGGAAGTTAGGGCTTGGACCATTCCGGTTGGGGCCACAGCTCCTCAAGCGGCTGGGGTCATCCATACAGATTTTGAAAAAGGATTCATCCGCGCCGAGGTCATTTCCTATGATGATTATGTAAAACATGGCAGCGAGGCCAAAGTAAAAGAAGCTGGCCGCATGCGAGTGGAGGGGAAGGAATACATTGTGCAAGATGGGGATGTGATGCATTTTAGGTTTAATGTGTGATTGCCTCATCAGATTTTAGATTTCAGACATCAGATACCAGAATTCTCAAATCCCATATCTCAAGTCTAGTTTAGGGTTAGATTCCGGGGCGAAGGGTAAAGGTTTTTTTGGTGAAGGGTACTGAAAGTAGAGTGTAGCGTTTAGATTTCTCACATCTCACATCTCACATCTCACATCTATTCTCCCATCCATCAATTCAAAATGGGCATCCGTCCATTGGCAGGGCAAAACCATGGTCAAAATCTAGAATTTAGGGGTTTAAGACAATTTTTGAACCCTAAATCAATTGACGATGAAAAAAAAGATACTGTTCGGCCTATCGTTATTGGCCCTAATTTTTTATGTTTCCTGTGGAAAGGATGACGACTCCACAACAACCCCGGAACAAGAGGAAGTGGAAATCACAAGTTTTTCCCCGGGGTCAGGGGAACCCGGTACCGAGGTGACCTTAATTGGTAAAAATTTTGGCAAAACGGCCAGTGGTAATACGGTGAAGTTCAACGGCACCACGGCCACGGTGACCAGTGCCACGGCCACACAGCTCAAGACCACTGTACCAAATGGTGCCACCACGGGCAAGATCACGGTAACGGTGGGCAGCAGTACCGCCACCAGTAGTTCTGACTTTACTGTATTGGAACCACAACCTGCTCTTCAGATAACCGGTTTCCAGCCCATGGAAGGAGAACGTGGCAGTAGCGTAATTTTAACGGGAACAAATTTCAGCACCACAGCAGGTGAAAATGTGGTCAAGTTCGGTACCGTAGAGGCTGAAGTGGTCACGGCGAAGGCCGATGAGCTGACAGTGACTGTACCTGACAATGCTGTCTCTGCAAAAATTAGCGTGACCACGGACGGGACGACAGTGACAAGCACAGAGGAGTTTGAAGTATTTTCGCCTGCAAAATGGACGCAGGTCGAAAGTTACCCCAATGAGGAAGGAAGGGTTTTTGGGGTGAGTTTTGTTATTGATGGCATAATCTACTCAGGCCTTGGTTCAACTTCGGATCATTTAACGGATCATGAGTTATGGGGCTATGACACAACTTCGGATAGCTGGAGCAAAAAAACAAATTTTCCTATGGCTATGGATGACAAGTTAACAACGTCTACATCGTTTGTAATAAATAAAAAGGCATACATTGTTGGAGGTAATTCTTTGCAAAATGGGGATTCCTCCGAAGTTTGGGAGTATGACCCCAACAATGGAGATGGAGGTTCTTGGACCTTGATGGATGCTCCATTTCCAGGTGCCGGTAAGCAAAAGGCGACAGGTTTTAGCATAAATGGACTTGGCTATATCGTGGGTGGTGGATTTGATACAGGGGAAGGAACAGAGAGTGTTGCTGAAGTATGGGAATATGACCCAACAGATGATAGCTGGACATCTAAGCAGGATTTCATTGGCTCTCCATTTGAACTGGGTACTAGTTTTGTGATAAACAACAAAGCTTACATTCATTTAGGGATGACCGGAGGAAGTGAAGGCTCCTCCGAATTCTGGCAATATGAACCAGCGGAAGATAGTTGGGGCCAATTAGCATCAATTCCCAATGAAAGACTCTATGCATTTGCTTTTTCAGTGGGCAGTAAAGGATACATCGGTTATGGTTCTACGTATGTGAACAACCAAGCCTCCTATTATGAAGACTTTTGGGAATATGATGCGGAAGGCAATGGTGGTTGGAACGAATTGATGACTCCACAAGGAATATCAGAATGGGTTAGCCCAATTGCTCATGGAGTTGATGGGAAAGGATTTGTTGGGCTAGGTTTGGCAAATGCTCAATTCACTTCAGAATTATGGATATTTGAACCACGCAAAAAATTGTAGTGATAGCTAACTTCTGATATGAATAATATTTAGCGCGCCCTTCGGGGCGCTTTTTTCTTTTCAGGACCTCTCATATCCCAAATCTCACATCTCACATCTCACATCTCAAGTCTCAAGTCTCAAGTCTCAAGTCTCATATCTAGCATCTAGCATCTCACATCTAACATCCATGACCTAATCCATCAATTCAAATCGGGCATTCGTCCATTGGCAGGGCAAAACCACGGTCAAAATCCAGAATTTAGGGGTTTAAGACAATTTTTGAACCCAAAAAATCAATTGACCATGAAAAAAAAGATACTGTTCGGCCTATCGCTCTTGGCCCTAATTTTTTATGTCTCCTGCGGAAAGGATGATGACCCGACGCCCGACCCGGAAGTGTCCATTTCGAGTTTTAGCCCAGAAATGGGAGAACCCGATGCCGAGGTGTCCATCATTGGAAAAAACTTCAACACCAAGGCCAGTGCCAACACGGTGAAGTTCAACGGCACCACGGCCACGGTGACCAGTGCCACGGCCACACAGCTCAAGACCACTGTACCAAATGGTGCCACCACGGGCAAGATCACGGTAACGGTGGGCAGCAGTACCGCCACCAGTAGTTCTGACTTTACAGTATTGGAACCACAGCCTGCTCCTCAGATAACGGGCTTTTCACCACCTATCGTGACCAAAGGGGACTTTGTGACCATTGAAGGCTCCAATTTTGGGTCAGATAACCAACAGATATCCGTATATATCAATGAGGTGCAAGCTTCTATAGATTGGTTTAATACAGCCCAAATTAAGATTCAAGTGCCAGCAGATGCCACTACCGGAAAGATCAAAGTGGTTGTAGGAGACCAAACAGCAACAAGTTCGGAGAACCTAATAATAGTTTTCTCCCCATCCATTAATGGTTTTAGTCCCAAAGAAGGTGAATGGGGAACCAAGGTGGTTATAGACGGGGCAAACTTCAGCGATACGGGGAACACCGTTACCATTAATGGGGTAGAGGCGGAGATTGTCAACGAAAGCAGCAGCCAGATAGAGGTCAATGTACCTGAAAATTCCAGGACAGGCCCCATTGTGGTATCAACGTCTTATGGCAACAGTATCGATAGCGATGAAGACTTTACCGTTTTCCATGGCAGCTGGACCCAAATTGCAGATTTTGGGGGAGGAATCCGTAGGGATGCCACTGCATTTGTATTAGATGGGGTGCCATATGTTGGTTTAGGCACAGGAGGAACGCTAATACCTGATATGGATTTTTGGACCTATAACCATGAGAGCGATGAATGGATAGATTTGAATTTGGATTTTTCCGGATATGGGCATATAGGTAATTCTAGTTTTGTAATAGGCCAGAAAGCATACATTACCCCGGGATTTCTTATGAATACTGGATACGGCTCCGATTTTTGGTCATTTGAACCATTGGAGTTTACCTCGATCATTGATATTTTTGAGGGTATCGCAAGATATAATGCAGTTGCATTTAGTATTGGGACCAAAGGGTATTATGGGACAGGTAATGGCGAAGGGGGAGTTTCTCTCAAAGACTTTTGGGAGTATAATCCCGGCACCGGAGATTGGATCCAAAAAGCGGATATGGGTGGTGAAACTGATCTGCCAAGGTATGCAGCTATTGGGGTGGCACTTGAAGAGGAAGGAAAAGGTTATGTTGGCGGAGGATATTCCGTTAACCAAAATGACGATCATGTTCCAGTCAAGGATTTTTGGGAATATGATCCAAACATGGATAGTTGGACCCGCAAAGCAGATATTGGAGGCCTGGAAGCACCAGTCAGAGCTTCCCCAACTGCATTTACCATTGGGAATAAGATTTATGTGGGATTAGGGTATGATGACAATGACAACAATTTATATGATTTCTGGGAATATGATTCCACTACAGATACTTGGGTAAAAGTTGCCAACTTCCCAGGTGCACCTAGAGAAAAGGCAGTTGCATTCGTACTTGATGGCAAGGCCTATGTGGGATTGGGTTATGATGGAGATCAACTTTCTGATTTCTGGGTCTTTGATCCCGGTAATTGATTATAAAATATAATGATGGTAGTTTTTTAAGTTTTTGGGCGCCCTTCGGGGCGCTTTTTTCTTTTTAGACCCTAGAACAATGAACAATGAACAATGAACAATGGACAATGGACAATGAACAATGGACTTCAGCTATCTTAGTACTCACATCTCACATCTCACATCTCACATCTCATATCTCATATCTCATATCTCATATCTCATATCTCATATCTAGCATCTAGCATCTAACATCTAACATCTAGCATCTAGCATCCATGTCTAGTATCTATTCTCCCAGTATCAACACCCCCTGTTGATTACTTTCTATTGGGATTCCTTTTATTTTTGCCCCTAAATTTTATATTAGCAAGGATTAACCCTTAACTAATGGCACAGACCCAATATACCGAGGATAATATTCGTTCGCTGGATTGGAAGGAGCATATTCGTATGCGTCCCGGAATGTACATTGGAAAGCTGGGGGATGGTTCTTCCGCAGATGATGGTATTTATATTTTGCTCAAGGAAGTCATTGATAACTGTATTGATGAGTTCGTGATGGGGGCTGGTAAAACCATTGAAATCAACATCAAGGAAAATACGGTCCATGTTCGGGATTATGGCCGGGGAATTCCTTTAGGAAAGGTGGTGGATGTGGTTTCCAAAATGAATACTGGAGGAAAGTACGACACCCGAGCCTTTAAGAAATCCGTTGGATTAAATGGGGTAGGGACCAAGGCGGTAAATGCGTTGTCCACCTACTTCAAGGTAGAATCCACTAGGGAAGGAAAATCCAAATCCGCAGAATTTGAAACAGGTAACCTGGTTAATGAAGAGCTCTTGGAAGAGACTTCAAGACGCAGGGGTACCAAAGTAAGTTTTGTTCCGGACGAATCCATTTTCAAAAAATATAAATATCGGAATGAGTATGTGGAACGCATGCTCAAAAACTATGTTTATCTAAATCCTGGTCTGACTATTGTTTTCAATGGAGAAAAATTCCATTCAGAGAACGGATTGAAGGACTTGTTGGAGGATAACAACAATACAGAGGATTTTCTATACCCTATCATCCATCTGAAAGGAGACGATATAGAAGTGGCCATAACCCATAGCAAGACACAATATAGTGAAGAGTACCACTCTTTTGTAAATGGTCAGCATACCACCCAAGGAGGTACGCATCAAGCTGCTTTCCGGGAAGCTATTGTAAAAACGGTCCGGGATTTTTACGGCAAGAATTATGATGCTTCCGATGTAAGGAAATCAATAATTTCTGCCGTGTCCATAAAGGTTATGGAGCCGGTTTTTGAAAGTCAGACCAAAACTAAATTGGGTTCTACGGACATGGGAGGGAATTTACCCACCGTCCGTACCTATATCAACGATTTCATTGGAAAATACCTCGACAACTACCTACATAAAAATCAGGAAACGGCTGATGCATTGCAACGAAAGATTGTACAGGCCGAAAAAGAACGTAAGGAGTTGTCCGGTATCCGAAAGTTGGCAAGGGAACGTGCCAAAAAAGCTAGTCTCCACAACAAGAAACTTCGAGATTGCCGTATCCATCTCCAAGACATGAAAAAAGACCGTAGGTTGGAGACCACTCTTTTTATTACGGAAGGGGATTCTGCTTCAGGTTCCATTACTAAATCCAGGGATGTTAATACCCAGGCGGTGTTCAGTCTACGAGGAAAACCACTGAATTCCTATGGAATGTCCAAGAAGATTGTTTACGAAAATGAAGAATTCAATCTTTTGCAAGCTGCCTTGAACATTGAGGAGTCCATGGAAGACTTGAGGTATAACAATATTGTGATTGCCACAGATGCTGATGTAGATGGAATGCATATTAGATTGCTACTGATTACATTTTTTCTACAGTTTTTTCCAGAACTGATTAAAGAGAACCACCTTTACATTCTCCAAACGCCGTTGTTTAGGGTGAGGAACAAAAAGGAGACCATTTATTGTTATAGTGATGAAGAGAAGAGGGATGCCATTCAAAAGCTTTCTGGAAAACCTGAAATAACCCGCTTCAAGGGGTTGGGTGAGATTTCTCCTGATGAGTTCCAACATTTTATTGGAGATGACATAAGGTTGGAGCCTGTAATGCTGGACAAGGCGATGAGCATAGATAGTCTATTGAAATTTTACATGGGAAAAAATACACCGGACCGTCAGGAGTTCATCATCAACAATCTTAAAGTAGAGCTTGATTTAATAGAAGAAAACCAACTATAAACCAAATAAATAGAGCCCCTTCTGAATGGAAGAGAATGAAGAACTGAACGAAGAAGGTTTAGAAAGCCAGGACACCCTTACCAAGGTAACGGGAATGTACAAAGACTGGTTTTTGGACTATGCCTCCTATGTAATCTTGGAACGTGCTGTGCCGGCCATTGAAGATGGATTTAAGCCCGTGCAACGCAGGATTATGCATGCACTGAAGGAATTGGACGATGGTCGTTACAACAAGGTGGCCAATGTTGTGGGGCACACCATGCAGTACCATCCTCACGGAGATGCCAGTATTGCTGATGCCATGGTACAGATTGGCCAAAAGGACCTATTAATTGACACCCAAGGAAACTGGGGGAACATTTTAACGGGAGATGGTGCAGCGGCCCCTAGGTATATAGAAGCTCGACTGTCGAAGTTCGCGCTAGATGTGGTTTTTAGCCCAAAAATTACTGAATGGCAGTTGTCTTACGATGGGCGAAAAAAGGAGCCCATAAACCTTCCGGTAAAGTTTCCATTATTGTTGGCACAAGGTGCGGAAGGTATTGCTGTTGGACTTTCCACAAAAATTCTCCCGCACAATTTTAATGAGCTTATCGATGCTTCCATTAAACACCTAAAAGGCCAACGTTTTAAATTGTTTCCTGATTTTCCCACGGCAGGCATCATAGATGTAACCAACTATAACGAAGGTATGCGGGGCGGTAAGATCAGGGTCAGGGCCAAGATTTCCACCTTGGATAAAAATACCCTGGTAATCAATGAAATTCCCTATGGTACCAATACCTCTAGTTTGATTGATTCTATCCTTAAGGCCAACGACAAAGGAAAAATCAAAATCAAAAAAATAGAAGACAATACCGCTGCTGAAGTAGAGATTTTGGTACACCTGCCAAGTGGTATTTCTCCGGATAAAACCATTGATGCCCTATATGCTTTTACATCCTGCGAATCTTCAATTTCTCCCTTGGGGTGCATCATTGAGGATAACAAACCTTTATTTATCGGAGTAAGGGAAATGTTGGAGCGCTCCACTGAAAACACAGTGGAATTGCTTAAAGCAGAATTGGAAATTCAACTGAACGAATTAGAGGAGCAATGGCATTTTGCTTCCTTGGAACGCATCTTCATTGAAAACAGAATCTATCGGGATATTGAAGAGGAAGAGACTTGGGAAGGGGTCATAGCAGCTATAGACAAAGGTCTTAAACCGCACACCAAGAATCTGAAAAGGGCAGTTACAGAGGACGATATCGTACGTTTGACGGAGATTCGCATCAAACGTATATCCAAGTTTGATTTGGAAAAAGCCCAACAGCTTATTGAAAGTTTGGATGAGCGGATAGCTCAAACCAAACATCATTTGGAGCATTTGGTGGATTATGCCATTGATTATTTCAAGGAACTCAAAAAGAAATATGGCAAAGGGCGTGAGCGAAAATCTGAAATCAAGATTTTTGATGATATCGAGGCCACCAAGGTGGTCATTCGTAACACCAAACTGTATGTAAATAGGGAAGAAGGTTTTATTGGAACATCGCTGCGTAGAGATGAGTATGTTACCGACTGCAGTGACATAGACGACATCATAGTCTTTACCAAAAAGGGAGAAATGATGGTCACCAAAGTGGATTCCAAAACCTTTATTGGAAAGAACATTATCCATGTGGCTGTTTTCAAGAAGAAGGACAACCGCACCACTTATAATATGGTGTACAAAGATGGTAAGGGTGGGCCTAGTTATATAAAAAGGTTCAATGTTTCTGGGGTAACCCGTGATAAAATGTACAACCTTGCTGGAGGTAAAGCTAGTGCAGACGTACTATATTTTTCAGCTAATCCCAATGGTGAGGCTGAGACAATCACAGTGCTCTTACGCCAGTCCGGAAGTATCAAAAAATTGAAATGGGACCTGGATTTTGCAGACGTGCTGATCAAAGGAAGAGCGTCTAAAGGGAATCTGGTTACCAAATATGCCGTAAAACGTATTGAACTCAAAGAAAAAGGTGTATCCACATTGAAGCCCAGAAAAATCTGGTTCGATGATGTGGTAAGCCGCTTGAATGTGGATGGCAGGGGAGAACTGCTTGGTGACTTCAAAGGAGACGACCTGTTATTGATCGTTGAGCAAAATGGAAAGGTAAAAACAGTGCCCCCGGATTTGTTGATGCGATTCAATGAGGATATGATCGTCTTGGAAAAATGGAATCCGAAGAAAGCACTTTCCGTAGTCCATTATGATGGTGAAAAAGAACGCTATTACCTTAAACGGTTTTTAATTGAGAACCCAAATAGGGAGGAGCTGGTCATTTCGGAACATCCAAAATCTTTCTTGGAGTTGGTTTCTACCGACTGGAGGCCAGTAATTGAAATAGAATTTTCGAAACCCAGAGGAAAGGATGCCAAACCGAATCAGCAAGTCGATATTGAAAATTTCATAGCCATTAAGGGAATTAAGGCAATGGGAAATCAATTGACCGCAGATAAAGTGAAGAATATTAATGCATTAGAACCTTTACCTTTTGAAGAACCCAAAGAACAGGTTCCGGAAGAGATTGAGGTGGTTGGAGAAGAGCCCGTGGACGCCCCTTCAGATAATTCTGACAACACGGAGTCTGCAGATGGAAATACTGATCAGCCTACTTTGTTTTAATGCTTATTATGGTTAGCTTAGGCCCAACAAAATTCTAACCATCACTGTATAACCCCCACTTTATGGATTTTACCAACCCGTTGATTTACGGCGTGCCGGTCTTTATAATTTTTATTCTTGTTGAACTTGCGTACAGTAAAACACATGGGGATGATAAACTGTACAATTGGAAAGACTTGGCGGCAAGCGGTTTTATGGGAGTAGGTTCCGCACTATTGGGCCCGTTGTTCAAGGTTATTTTCGCTATAGTTCTTTTTGAATCGGTTTACGAGCTCTGTAATCCTATGGTAGATGGAGCTAGACAAAACCTTCTAGGTTACGCTTCATTCGGATATGCGTGGTATGTTTGGTTATTATGTCAATTGGCTGATGACTTTACCTATTATTGGTTCCATAGGGCAAATCATGAAATTCGAATACTTTGGGCAGCGCATATCGTACATCATTCCTCGGACAACTATAATTTAGGAACTGCCGTTCGTAACGGATGGTTTACAATTTTGTACAAACCGCTCTTTTATATGTGGATGCCGGCGATAGGCTTCCCTCCAGAGATGGTTTTGATTTGTTTGGGCGTAGAGGCCTTGTGGCAATTTCAGTTGCATTCGGTCTACATACCCAAGTTGGGATTTTTGGAAAGGATTTTCAATACGCACACTATGCACCAGGTGCACCATGCACAAAATGTGGAGTATCTAGATAAAAATCACGGTGGATTTCTGAACATCTTTGATAAGATGTTTGGGACATGGAAAGAGTTTGATGATAAAATAGATGTGAAATACGGAGTGATTCATTCTCCGAACTCATACAATCCAGTTGTCATTCTCACCCATGAATTCAAGGATATTTGGAACGATGTCAAAAAATCCAACAAAATCTCCGACAAACTCATGTACATTTTTGGCCCTCCAGGCTGGAGTCATGATGGAAGTACCTTGACCGTAAAACAGCAGCAAAAACTTTTCAAGGAACACAAAAAGCTAAACCCTGAGCTTGAATATGAAAGACCTAACTAGTTAGGGTTTTTCTACAATATCCTCTTCATGACGTTTTTTGTTCTTCTTCATCCGTAGGTCTAAAAACTCTACCATTAAAGAGAATGCAATGGCAAAATAGAGGTACCCTTTTGGAATTGCACCTACTTCGTTATCAAACACCACCAAGTGAGATAGATGTGCTGCTTCTGCAATAAGCATAAACCCGATGAGAATCAAGAAAGACAGTCCCAATACTTGGATTGAAGGGTGTCTGTTGACAAAATTGCCGACAGGGTTTGCAAAAAGCATCATGATGATGACAGATACTACAACCGCTGTAATCATTAAAATGAGGGCATCATTTGGGTTGGGAGATATACCATTGGTCATACCTATGGCGGTCAAAATGGAATCAAATGAAAAAACAATATTGATTACCGTAATTTGAATAATAGCATTTGTTAGAGAGGACGAGCGGGATTTGGTTACCTCGCGTTCATCGTGACCCCGGTCTTCCACCTTCTCATGAATTTCCTTGGTGCTTTTGTACAACAAGAAGAGTCCGCCAGCAAATAAAATAACTGCTTGCCAGCTGATACCACCAGTAATCCAGGATTGATCAATGACCAAAAAAGGCTTTTTCATGCTGGTCAGCCAGGTAATACCGAACAGCAAAACAATACGCATGGCCATAGCTAGCGCCAGTCCTAGATTTGTAGCTCTGGCTCTGTCTTTCTTTTCCAGCTTTCCTGCTGCAATGGAGATGAATATAATATTGTCTATCCCAAGGATAATTTCCAAAAAGGTCAAGGTCAACAGTGCCATCCAGGCATCTGGACTAGAAAAAATTTCAAACATGGTCAGTGTGTTTTAAATGCGGTTCCTTTAAACTTCCTTTTATCGCCGATGGCATTATATTCAAAAGTATATGAAGAATCGGAAGTAGTCAATATTTTAATATGGATGGATTTTTCCTCTGCCATACTCTTAGGATTGATGTTCCTTAGAATATATTCACAATCATTGATCCACCGTATGGAAGAGGTATCTTGTTTTCCTTCAAAATAGTCAATCTCTATGTCCTCGGTTCTATGAAAGATGGTCGTTTTTTCTTCACCGTCGATAACGGTGGTAAATGAAAAATCTCCAGTTTTAAAATCAGAACAATTACGTTGAGGAGGCTGTTGACATCCAAATAAGAAAATGAAAACAGCGCCAATAAGTAGAAATCTTGCCATGGGACGCAAGGTAAGAGGAAAGAAACAAATTTAGAAAGTTGATTACTTAATTTTTTTCACTGAAAGATTCAAATGTACCATCCGTATAAAAAATCATGACACGGAGCACCTTTTTGTCCAACGGCTCTAATATTTTTTTTTCAGGAGCTTTTTTGTTTTCATTCTTTGGAGTTGATAAGTCTTCGTAGAATTCCAAAGTGGGGGAGGTGTCTTTTGGCGCTGTACTTGGAAACTCACCTTTGCCATGCAGCAACCAGTACAAATCTATTTCGGGATAGGTATTGGTCAATTTCATTACAAAATCCAGACTGGGTTTATTTCTTCCGCTTAGAAGATGGGAGATGCTTGATCGCTGCACGCCAATCTTGTCAGCAAAGGAAGAAATGGTCAGCCCATAGTGCTCCATAACGACTTTAACCCTATCTAAAATTGACTTGTCCACAAATGTAATCGAATTGAATGTAAAGTTACTAAAGTGTAGTTTGATCTACAAACAAATCGTTTTCGTAATTGGTATAATACATAAACTATCACATTATATAAAGTATTATAATTAACTCTTAACATGATGTTTAAATAAAATCAATAGAATTATTTTATGTTACACTTGCTCATGATTACAATTGTATCGCAAACCAATAACTAAAGACGATACAATTGTAACAAGACTTTAAAAATTGATGTTACATTTGTGACGCTTCTTTAATTTACTTTTGTAACCATCTTTAAAGACGGTTTTAGATTGGGATATTCAAAATTCAAGGAGCACTCGGTTAACGGAAGATATGTAACGCTTGAAAATCTTCAAGAGACATGGCTCAATTCGCTACCCTCAACACTAATATCTGAGGTTGGGAAATCTGTAGAAGGTAGACCCATTTATTCTATCCAAATTGGAAAGGGCACCAAAAAGATTTTGATGTGGTCGCAGATGCATGGAAATGAATCGACCACTACCAAAGCAGTTTTGGACTTGATGAACTTCTTAAAAGATGAGAAAGCTTCAAAGTTGCTTAGGGAAGAATGTACACTTTTGATTATTCCGATACTAAATCCCGACGGGGCAAAAGCATATACCAGGGTCAATGCCAACCAAATCGATTTAAATCGTGATGCTAAAAACCTCACCCAGCCAGAAAGTGTAGCCCTTAGACAGGTTTTTGAGGCATTCAGTCCGGATTACTGCCTTAACCTCCACGATCAACGAACCCTTTTTAGCGCCGGTAATACAGATAAGCCCGCCTCGGTGTCTTTTTTATCTCCCGCTGCCAATGCAGAACGTGAAATTACTCCATCTAGGGAGATGGCGATGCGATTGATAGTGGCCATGAATACCATTTTGCAGCAAAAGATTCCTAATCGGGTGGGGCGATATGATGATTCATTTAATGATAATTGCGTAGGCGATGCATTTCAGATGAGAGGGGTGCCCACGATTTTGTTTGAGGCTGGACATAGTCCAAAGGACTACAATCGAGAGAAAACCCGGGAATACATTTTTATTGCCTTGATGGAATGCCTTAAAAGCATTGCCTCAGATACTATTCTGGAATACGATGTTGAGGATTATTTTACCATTCCAGAAAACAAGAAACTCTTTTATGACATTTTGGTGGAAAACCCTAGAGTTTTAAACTTGAATCTTAATGACAAGGATAAAATAGGTATTCGTTATAAAGAGGTTTTGAATGAAAATACCGTAGAATTTATCCCGGAAATCATCGAAATTGGCTCATTAGAAGGTTATTACGGTCATGAAGAATATGATTGTATTGATTCTGAGCAACTTAAAACCTTGTCGGCCATGAAGGAGGTTCTTAAACTTATTCAAGAAGCGAAATAGAAACAGTGATTTTGACTTTTTCTTGCATTTTATTTAAAAAAAAAGCAATTCTGTTACGTTTATTTTCTTAATTCACTAATTTTGCTGAAAATACTAACACCATGAGCAAAGTAAAATTAGACGAAATTGACCACCAGATTCTGGATATGTTGATTGACAACACCAGGACTCCTTTTACAGATATAGCCAAAAAATTATTGATTTCTGCCGGAACCGTCCATGTTAGGGTAAAGAAAATGGAAGAGGCAGGTATCATCAAAGGCTCGTCGTTGACATTGGATTATGTTAAGCTGGGATATTCGTTTATAGCTTATGTTGGAATATTTTTGGAAAAGACCCATCAGACCAAGTTTGTATTGGAGCGCCTAAATCAAATTCCTTATGTTACTGTGGCACATATCACCACAGGGAAATTCAATATTTTCTGTAAGATCAGGGCAAAAGATACCACCCATGCCAAAAACATCATCTTCAAGATAGATGACATTGATGGTATTAGCAGAACTGAGACCATGATTTCATTGGAGGAGAGCATCAACGATAAAAAACGTTTGATGCACACCATTTTCAATGAACTGTAACCACAAGATTTTTTATTGCTTATGAAACCCTCGGATTTAAACCCCGAAGAGTATAACCCTTATTACCATAACTATATCCTTTCAGTAGGAGAGGTAGAACTATTGCACGAGTTGGTTGTGGGGAAAAAACTTTTTCATGAACTGATCAATAACATTCCTGAAGTTAAGTTGGGTTTTGCATATGCTGAAGGAAAATGGACTCTGGCCGAGCTGCTGATGCATATTATTGATGCAGAAAGGGTTTTTCAATACCGGGCATTACGTTTTGGGAGAAATGACAAAACCCCGTTGGCAGGATTTGACCAGGATGATTATATTCCGGAATGCAATGCCGGAGGCAGGTCCAAAAAGGATTTGTTGGAAGAGTACGCAGCGGTGAGGGAATCCACCATCAAACTATTTCAATCTTTTGATGATGAAATGCTCAAGCGAGTTGGCAATGCCAGTGGTTCGGATATGAGTGCTCGCGCAATGGGATTCATCATTTGCGGTCACCAGGCCCACCACTTGAAAATCATCAAAGAAAGATACCTTTAGCGTAAAAATTTACAATAAGCCTTCGTTTTCATTGTCCGTTTCAGACTCAAAGTCTGAATCATTCATTTGGTTGTCATCGTCGCTAAGAACAGCTTCCTTATCTGTGCCCTTATCAAGTTCTTTTACTATAGCTTCTTCAAAGTTTGAAATAAAGTTTGAAAGACTTTTACTGATTTTTACCAAATAGATGGCTTCGCTGGTTTTCACTTCAACCGCTTCAATAATTTCACCACTGGGTTTTTTAAGTGTGATGATATCATCGTCACCATATCCGTAGGGATAAGAATCTATTAGGGCCGCTGCAGTTTTGTGGTCTAATTTTTTGTAATCTATCAATACTCGTTTCATAGTTGATGGCTTTTGTTGTTTCTTAACCTAAACTATGAATTTTTGGATTTGACGGATTCAATTAGTTGTAAACGCCGAGATTTAGTATATGTAGTCGCTATTCTTTGTAGTAAGCAAATGCTTTAAGGAAAAGTTCTTCAGGTACTTTAACATCCGTAACTGCCTTGCCAATAGACTGTAACAATACAAAGTTGATATCCCCATGGGAGTTTTTCTTGTCGTATTTCAAGAGCTTCAAAACAGCATCTATATCGTCACTATCGAACTCCACCTTATCAAATTGTCGAAGAAAAGTGTCCTTTATTTCCTGTAACGATAATCTTGGGAGTCCTTTCAGTTCATGTGATAAATAACCTTCCAGAATCATCCCGATAGCGATGGCTTCGCCATGTAAAAGGGTTTGCTTCGAGGGGTTTTCTAAAAAATAGGATTCTATGGCATGCCCTAAAGTATGGCCGAAATTTAAAATTTTACGAAGCCCTTGTTCCGTAGGATCTTGCAACACAACTTCATTTTTGAGTGCAATGGATTTTTGAATGTAATGGGATGCCGAAAAATCGTCCTCCTCTTTCAGCACGGACCAATAATTTGAATCCATGATAAGCCCATGCTTTAGCATTTCAGCAAAACCACTTCTTATTTGTCTTTCCTCCACGGTTTTCAAAAACTCAGGAAAGATCAAAACCATTTGTGGTTGGTTGATGACTCCGATCTGATTTTTCAACGGACCGAGGTCGATTCCGGTCTTTCCTCCAATTGAAGCGTCTACCATAGAGAGCAGAGTAGTAGGAATATTGATGAAGTCAATACCTCTTTTAAAGGTTGAGGCTACAAAACCACCCAAATCGGTCAGCACACCGCCCCCTAGGTTGATCAACAAACTTTTTCTGTCCCCATTGTTATCAGAAAGAGACTGCCATACCTTTTGGCAAGTGTCTATGTTTTTGTTCTCTTCCCCAGACCTAATTTCCAAAATGGTATCGATTCGATACTTGTATTTGTTTTCAAAAACCGGCAGACAGTGAGCCCTGGTATTTTCATCTACCAATAGGAAAATCCTGGAGTAGTTGATTTTTTCAACATGCTGGTTGAGGGCCGCTTCTGCAAGCTCTTCCAGGTGTACCTCGTATGAGTGGGACTTAATGGATTCCATAAAACAAATTACAGTGCTAAATAAGGTTATTTTTATGGATAATTTTCTAGAATACCTACTTATATTTGGTTTGTTAAAAGATTCACAATAATGCATCCAAATTTTGAGAATACAGCAATAGCATTCCAACTAAAAACAGACTCTGAATTAGAACGTGCCTACTTTTTATTCAAACTTATTGCCAATGAGCCCTTGGTACGGATTGGTACTGCGGTAACCAATTTTGCCATTAAGGCACACTTGCCCATAGAAGGGTTGATTAGGGCCACAGTATTTGATCATTTTTGTGGTGGGGTCAATGAAGAGGATTGTATTCCAAGCATTGATAAAATGTTTGACAAAGGAGTGTCCTCTATCCTTGATTATTCTGTAGAAGGAAAAGAAGTCGATAATCAATTTGATTTTGCCTTGAACAAGACACTGGAAGTTTTGGATTTTGTAAAGGAGAAGGATGCCATGCCATTTGCAGTTTTTAAACCAACGGGATTTGGAAGGTTAAAGCTGTATGAGAAAATCAGTTCCAAGGAAAGTTTAAGTGATGAGGAGTCGGCAGAGTGGCAGCGAGTGGTAAACAGATATGATCAGGTATGCAAAAAAGCCCACGACCTTGATGTGTCCTTGCTAATTGATGCCGAAGAGAGTTGGATGCAAGATGCCGCGGATGATCTTGTTCTTGAGATGATGCGCAAATACAACAAACAAAAACCGGTGGTTTTCAATACTGTTCAAATGTATCGATGGGATAGGATGGAGTATCTCAAAAAATTACACCAAATAGCGGAATCGGAAAACTTTAAAGTAGGTTTAAAGGTGGTTCGTGGAGCATATATGGAAAAAGAAAATGAACGGGCCGATGAGCAAGGGTACACCAGTCCAATTTGTAAATCGAAGAAAGAAACCGATGAAAATTTTGATGCTGCGGTGGAGTATATTATGGACCATTTGGATCGGTTTTCAATTTTTGCGGGGACCCATAATGAGAAAAGTTCCTATAAACTCATAGACCAAATGGAAGCTATGAACCTGGAAGTCTCCAATACCCACATCTGGTTTGGCCAGCTATACGGAATGAGCGACCATATTACTTTTAACCTGGCGGAAGCAGGATATAATGTGGCAAAATATGTACCTTATGGTCCGGTCAAGGATGTTATGCCCTACTTGATACGAAGGGCAGAGGAAAATACTTCGGTAGCTGGACAGACTACAAGGGAGCTTACACTTTTGAAGAAAGAAAAAAAACGAAGGGAGCAGGAGTAGAGGAACTAGTTTTGTTCTATCAACTCGATTACCACAACATCCTCACAATTTTTAGCCGTCATCAACAGATTTTTTCCATCAACAGAATTGGCAATGGAGTAGGTTTTGCATGGAGTTGATTTGGTATCACTGCTGCCAAAATCTATATCTCCATCCGTAAAAAAGGATTTGACCAAAACGGTATCCCTAAAGGATAAGGAAAGCTCTTCACCAAATTGTAAAGGTTTAGATCTCATATCCTTCAATACCCGGCAATTTGGAAAATAGCAGAATTCTATACCATTTTCACCGGATTTCTTTTTAAGAAAGAATACTAAGAACACTACACCAATGGACAGTCCAACCAAATACCATCCCAATCGTCGCAAAAATGCCATCTACATCAAAAAATAAGAAAGTTAATATCGTTATAAGTTAGTCCAAACCAATCGCCCACAGATTTGTTCGTTAAAATACCATGGTACATGTATAGGCCGTTCCTCAGTCCTTTGTCAAAACGTAGGGAGTGTTCTAGTCCGCCATCTTCCCCAATCTTAAGAAGATAAGGAGTAAATATATTGCTTATGGAAATGGAAGATGTTCTTGGGTACCTGGATGGGATATTGGGAACACCATAATGAATGACCCCATACTTCTCAATTGTCGGTTTGTTGTGAGTAGTCACTTCGGAGGTTTCAAAACAACCTCCCATGTCAATACTCACATCAATAATCACGGCTCCCTTTTTCATATTTTCCACCATGGAACTGGAGACCACTACGGGTGAGCGGTCCTTTCCCCGGGTAGCACCAATGGCAACATCGCAACGTTTTAGTGCTTTCAAAAGATTTTTGGGTTGAATTGTGGAAGTATAAATGGTCCTGTTAAGACTTGTCTGTAGGTTCCTTAGTTTGGTGATAGAATTATCAAAGACCTTTATATTGGCACCTAGGCCCAAAGCGGAACGTGATGCAAATTCGCCCACCGTCCCAGCTCCAATTATAACCACTTCTATAGGGGGTACTCCGCTGATATTCCCAAACATTAAACCGTTCCCCTTGTTTGTTGTGGCCAGAAGCTCGGAGGCAATCAATATAGAGGAGATGCCGGCGATTTCGCTTAAGGATCTAACGGCCGGGTAGCTTCCACCTTCATCCCTTATGTATTCAAAAGCAACCGCGGTCAATCTTTTTTTGGCCATGGCCTCAAAATACTCTTTGCTCTGTGTCTTTATCTGTAAAGCAGAAATGATGATGGTCTGAGGATTCAACAAGTCAATCTCAGAAAGAGTAGGGGGTTCGACCTTGAGAATGAGCGGACAGGAAAAAACCTTTTTTGTATCCCTGGTTATCTCTGCTCCAGCAGTGATATAGTCATCATCAGAAAAATTTGCACCTTCTCCAGCTTCAGATTCTATAAGTACCCTATGTCCATGTGCAGTAATGGCATTTACAGCATCGGGGGTTAGGCAAATACGTTTTTCCTGATATTGGTTTTCTTTAGGGATACCTATGAACAGTTCGCCCTTCTGCTTAAGAATCTCCAATGTTTCTTCTTGGGGTAAAAGCTGTTGCTTGCTAAATGGAGAGGACGGTCGGTTCATACAATGTAAAAATGAAGGCTCCCTTTAGGGATAAAACAAATTTACATTTTTTTTGAAAGGGTCTGTTGGCGTTGCTCCAGTTTCTCTCTTTCCTTTCGCAGTTCTTCCTTTTCCTTTAAAATCTGCAGTTCGGTATCCATGGCATCCAGATCTATTCCGTGCACGTGCTTGTCAATGAGTTTAACACGGATGAAATATACCACAGGCACTACTACCATGGTGACAGCAATGACATAGAACACTTCGTTTTCGTCAACCTTTTGGGAGCTGTTGGTAAAAACACTGTACAGCTGGAAGCTGTACATGGAAATGGGAATCAGGATTGCATGGTACCACCATTGTTTATTGGTTACGAACCACAAAATCAAAAGTATCAGGGGAATAATTTTGAGCAAATAAAACCAAACCGCGGTACGGGCATCGGCAAATCCGTTTGAAGAAATTTCAAAAAGAATAAAATCCAACGTCTCCGTATCGTTGGGCATGTATTTGTAGCTATAAAATAATACAGGGGACAAGGCTATTACTAGGGTGATAAATCCCTCAATAACAAACCTTTTTCTTATTTTCTTTTGGCCGCGCATACACATATAACTACGGATGCATGGTTTTATTGTATAAAAAAACCCCTCATAAAGAGGGGCTCAAAAGAAATGATCTTTTAATTCTTCTTACTGCTTGCCGATTTTCTTCTTATCTACTTGCACTGTTTGATCTTGATCAACGTCGATAACGTTGGTAGAAACAGCAGTCATCGCCAAAAAAGCAACAGCTAGTAATCCAAAAAATAGTCTTTTAGTGTTCATCGTAAAAGAGTTTTTGGTTAATAAATGAATTCATTTCAATGGCTAATGTAGGAAAAATTCCCGACCCACAATGCATTTTACCGATAAAAATTGCATTTTAACTTATTTTTTCTGCTTTTTATCGACTATTTGCGTACCAGTTGAAACTATTGAAGAAGATATGTGGAATTGCTTTCAATTTTGATTAAACTCGATGGAACGTTTGTTTTCATCGATGAAATGTAAGTAAATACCTACGTTTGATTCTGGAAGCAAAGAAGCAATTTTTTCTGGCCACTCAATAAATATCCAAGACCTCTTATTCAAATAATCTTCAAGTCCCATATCCAAAGCTTCAGTTTCATCCTCTATTCTATAAAAATCGAAGTGATAAGCAAGTACATCACCTTCTTTATTTTGGTATTCGTTCACCAAACCAAAGGTTGGACTGTTAGCATTATCCGCAACACCGAGTTCTTGGGCCAGGGCTTTTATCAATGTGGTCTTACCCACACCCATATCACCATAAAAGCACAATGTTTTGTTTGGAACGGTTTCCAATAAAACCTTGGCAATATCTCTAATTTCCGAGAGCTCAAACTCTGTCTTCACGTCAATTTATTTTGCCTCCAAAACTACAAAAGGAACAATCATTTCTTCCAATGAAACTCCTCCATGTTGATAAGTATTGCGATAATAACCCACATAGTGGTTGTAATTGTTGGGGTAGGCAAAGAACAAATCATTCTTTGCGAAAATATAGCTGCTGCTCAAATTTATATTGGGCAGATGGATTTCCTGTGGTTTTTTGGTGAAAAGGACATCCTTGGATTCAAAAGTCAAACTTCTCCCTGTTTTATATCGCAAGTTTAGACTGGTCTCCCGATCTCCGATGACCTTTGAGGGTTGCTTCACGTTAATGGTGCCATGATCTGTGGTCAAAATCAATTTCATCCCCAAGTTTTGCGCTTGCTGAATAATTTCCAAGAGCGGAGAATTTTTAAACCAACTCAGTGTTAGAGACCTGTATGCTTTGTCGTTTGAGGCGAGCTCCTTGACCACTTCCATTTCGGTTTTGGAATGGGACAACATGTCAACAAAATTGTAGACTACAACAGTAAGGTCGTTTTCTTTTTGGCCCCTGAAATTTTGTGCAAGCTGTTTTCCCTGTTTTAGATTGTTGATCTTATGGTATTCCCATTTTAGGTCAAGCCCCAGACGTTTTAATTGTGCTCCTAGAAACTCCGCTTCAAAAAGGTTCTTTCCACCTTCATCGGTATCATTTTTCCACCAATTCGGATATTTCTTTTCCATATCCAAGGGCATCAAGCCCGAGAAAATTGCGTTTCTGGCATATTGGGTTGCCGTTGGAAGAATACTGAAATAGGAGGCTTCTTGTTTCTTTTTATAATGTACACCCAGAGTTTCTTCAAAGGCCAGCCACTGGTCATACCTTAGATTGTCTATGACCACTAACAATGTTTTGGAGTCCTCCAGTTCTGGCCGAATCCTTTTTCTAAACAAGGTGTGTGACATGATAGGGCCTTCGCCATCCTGAAACCAAGATGTATAGTTTTTGTCAACGAACTTGCTGAACTGTGTATTGGCTTCTACTTTTTGGGATTCCAAGATTTCAAACATTCCCGTGTCCTCAATCTCTTCCAGTTGCAGCTCCCAATAAATGAGTTTTTTATATAGTTCGGTCCATTCCTCACAGGAGTTTACCATGGAGAGGTCCATGGCAATCTGTCTAAATTCTTGCTGATAGTTTGCTGTTGTCTTTTCAGAAACCAACCGAGAGTTGTCCAAACTCTTCTTGAGTGAAAGCAATATTTGGTTTGGATTGACCGGTTTGATGAGATAGTCGGCTATTTTGGAGCCTATGGCTTCATCCATGATGTATTCCTCTTCGCTCTTGGTAATCATTACCACAGGTATGGAGGCGTCATATTTTTTGATTTCGTTCAAGGTCTCCAGACCAGATAGCCCGGGCATGTTCTCATCAAGGAAAACAATATCAAAAAATGACTTTTTTATTTCATCAAGGGCATCTTGCCCGCTTTGACTGGTAACTACTTTGTAGTCTTTACCTTCAAGGAAAAGTATATGGGGTTTCAACAGGTCGATTTCATCATCTACCCATAGGATTGTGATCTTGTTCATATAGTGGTTATCTTTGCGTAATTAAATACAACGCCCTTGGCACAAACCAATAAGCTCAAAGTCTTTAACGATCCAATTTACGGTTTTATTGGAACTCCGAATGAACTTATTTTTAACCTGATAGCTCATCCTTATTTTCAGAGATTACGAAGGATATCACAAATGGGAATGTCATTCCTTGTGTATCCAGGTGCGCATCATACCAGGTTCCATCATGCCTTGGGAAGTATGCATTTAATGACCAGGGCCATCCAAATTCTTAGATGGAAGAATGTGGAGATTTCGCAAGAAGAAGAAACAGGACTTTTATGCGCCATTCTTTTACATGATATTGGACACGGACCTTTTTCGCATGCCTTGGAAGGTTTTGTGGTAAATGGATGGAGCCATGAAAAGCTTTCTTTGGAATTTATGATGGAATTGAACCGCGAGTTCGACGGACAACTGGAAACCGCTATTTCCATATTCAAAGGGGAATATCCACGTCCCTTCATGAACCAGTTGGTATCCAGTCAGTTGGATATGGATCGTTTGGATTATCTGAAAAGAGATAGTTTTTATGCCGGGGTCACAGAAGGAAATATAAATTCTGAAAGACTCATATCCATGCTCAATGTTGTAGATGGCAATCTTGTGGTGGAGGAAAAAGGAATCTATGCCGTTGAAAAGTTTTTGATGGCTAGAAGATTTATGTATTGGCAGGCCTATCTGCACAAAACAGGATTGGTGGCCGAACAATTACTGATCAGAATTATGCAGCGTGCCAGACAACTTTTATCCAAAGGAGAAAAGTTGGAAGGAAGCGCTCTAATTTTGTTTTTCCTTAATCAGAGTGAACAGGTTTCCATTGATTCCACATTTCTGAAAAAATTTGCTCTACTGGATGATGTCGACATTTTGGGAGCTATCAAAGCCTGGCAATTTCATGAGGATTTTGTCTTGTCGAAAATGTGTCAGATGCTATTGGACAGAAAACTACTCAATATAAAGTTCAAGAAGAAACCCATAGACGCCAATAAGATTGAGGAAAAAATGGCGCAAGTCGAGAGCAATTATAACCTAGACACTGACCAGGCTTCTTATTTCGTGTTTCATGGCAAAGTGCAAAATAAGGCCTACGATGAAAATAAACAGCCCATCAGCATTCTCAAAAAGAATGGAAAGGTTACGGATGTCCTTAAAGAATCCGATCAGTTGAGCCTTAAAGCGCTCTCTGCAACAGTCACCAAATTCTATTGGTGTTACCCCAAAGAAGCCGTTTAACAAATTTTGTTACTTTTGCACAAATGAAATTTACAGCTACCCAAATTGCAGGAATCCTAGAGGGAGAAGTTGAGGGAAATCCTCAGATAGCTGTCCATAAACTATCCAAGATCGAGGAAGGGGAGAAAGGCTCCCTGACCTTTCTGGCCAACCCCAAATATACTTCGTATATCTATTCCACTAGGGCTTCCATTACCATTGTCAACAAGGACTTTATTCCTGAACAGGCATTATCCACTACTTTGATCAAGGTCGATGATGCTTACAAATCTTTTTCCAAGTTGTTGGAATATTACAATCAGGTCAAAAACAATAAAGTAGGTATAGAAAGTCCATCTTTTGTGTCTCAGAGCGCAGTTTATGGCGAAGGATTTTACCTAGGAGCTTTTTCCTATTTAGGAGAGAATGTGAAGATTGGGAAAAATGCAAAAATATATCCCAACGTATACATTGGCGATAATGTGGTCATAGGTGATGACGTATTGGTATTTGCCGGGGCCAAGATCTATTCCGAATCCATTATTGGAAATGGTTGTGTTATTCATAGCGGAGCAATAATTGGAGCTGATGGATTTGGATTCACACCAAATGCCAATGGTGAATACAGTAAAGTGCCACAGACCGGGAATGTTATCTTAGAGGATAATGTAGATGTAGGGGCAGGTACTACTATTGATCGCGCGACATTGGGGTCCACTATACTTCGAAAAGGGGTGAAGTTGGACAATCAGATTCAAATTGCCCATAATGTTGAAATTGGCGAACACACTGCCATTGCAGCCCAAACAGGAATTGCAGGTTCCACCAAAATAGGAAAGAACTGCCTAATTGGGGGGCAAGTGGGTATTGTAGGACATATAACTATAGGAGATAGGGTTAAAATACAAGCACAGTCAGGAATTGGACGCAATGTCAAGGACGATGAAGTGCTTCAAGGGTCTCCTGCACTTAACTACGGAGACTACAACAAATCTTATGTACACTTTAAAAATTTACCAAAGCTGGTAAATAAAATCACCAACATAGAAAAAAATATTGAAGGTGGGCAAAACGAGCAATAAGCAACGCACCATAAATGAAAAAGTAACGCTACAAGGAGTAGGGTTGCACACTGGGGAAAATGTGACCATGAACTTTGTTCCGGCAAAGGAAAACCATGGCTTTGCATTTAAAAGAGTAGACCTTGAGGGAGAGCCTATAATAGAGGCAGATGCCAATTATGTAGTAAACACCCAAAGAGGGACCAACCTTGAAAAAAATGGGGTCAAAATCCAAACTTCCGAGCATGTGCTGGCAGCTTTGGTAGGACTTGATATTGATAATGTGCTAATTGAGCTTGATGCCCCGGAGCCACCAATTATGGATGGGTCGTCCAAGTTTTTTGTGGAAGCTTTGGAAAAAGCCGGGATTGTTGAGCAAGAGCAAAGTCGAGAAGAATATGTGGTAAAGGATGTCATTTCCTATAAAGATGAAGCTACTGGCAGTGAGATCACCGTTATTCCGGCGGATCACTATCAGATAACTACTATGGTTGACTTTGGCACTAAGGTTCTGGGAACCCAGAATGCCACCTTGTCCAAAATTTCTGATTTCAAAACCGAAATCGCTGATGCGCGTACTTTCAGTTTTTTGCATGAATTGGAAATGCTTTTAGAGCATGGACTTATAAAAGGTGGAGACCTAAATAACGCCATTGTTTATGTGGATAAGGAAATATCCCAATCCACAATGAAAAAATTGGAAAAGGCATTCAACAAGAAAAAACTTTCGGTTAAGCCTAACGGTATCCTTGATAATCTAACGCTACATCACCCTAATGAGGCGGCAAGACATAAACTGCTTGATGTGGTTGGGGATTTGGCATTGACAGGCACCAGAATACGTGGTAAAGTGATAGCCAATAAGCCCGGACATTTTGTGAACACCCAATTTGCCAAAAAGCTTCAAAAAATTATTAAACAGGAACGAAGGAACTATGTGCCCGAAGTTGATTTGCATGCTACTCCGGTTAAAGATATTAACCAAATTATGCAAATGCTTCCGCATAGACCACCATTTCTATTAGTGGACAGAATCTTGGAATTGTCCGATGAACATGTTATCGGAATAAAGAATGTGACCATGAACGAGCCTTTCTTTGTGGGGCACTTCCCTGGATCACCTGTAATGCCGGGTGTCTTGCAACTTGAAGCAATGGCACAAACAGGAGGGATTTTGGTTTTGAGTACCGTTCCAGACCCCGAAAATTATTTGACCTATCTCTTAAAAATCGATAATGTTCGCTACAAACAGCAAGTTGTTCCTGGAGACACATTGATTTTTAAATTGGATTTAATGACACCTATCCGTCGAGGAATTTGTCAAATGCAGGCAAGGGCTTATGCCAATGGAAGACTTGTCTCCGAAGCAGAAATAATGGCACAAATTGTAAAAGTAAAAGGAGATTAGTATGAACCAACCTCTAGCATATGTACACCCTGGGGCCAAGATTGCCAAAAATGTGGTTATTGAGCCCTTTACCACCATTCATAATAACGTTACGATCGGTGAGGGTACATGGATAGGTTCCAATGTTACCATAATGGAGGGGGCCCGAATAGGAAAAAATTGTAACATTTTTCCCGGAGCAGTCATATCTGCTATGCCTCAAGATTTAAAATACCAGGGAGAAGAGACTACGGTACATATTGGGGATAATACTACCATACGGGAATGTGCCACCATAAATAAAGGTACTTCAGACCGTATGAAAACCGTTATCGGGAACAATTGCTTGATTATGGCCTATTGTCATATTGCGCACGACTGTTTGGTAGATGATGGCTGTATCTTCAGTAATAATTCTACTTTGGCAGGTCACGTTACCATAGGTAAAAATGTGGTTTTGGCGGGAATGGTGGCAGTACATCAATTTGTTTCCATAGGAAACCATGCTTTTGTTACCGGAGGTTCTTTGGTAAGAAAAGATGTCCCTCCTTACGTCAAAGCGGCAAGAGAACCACTTTCTTATGTTGGGATAAATTCCGTAGGATTGAGAAGGAGAGGTTTTGAGGCCCATAAAATCAGAGAGATTCAAAATATTTATAGAATACTATATCAAAAAAACTATAACAACTCCCAGGCTGCATCCATTATCGAGGCCGAAATGGAAGCTACACCGGAAAGGGATGAGATTCTTCAGTTCATTAGAGATTCGCAGCGAGGAATTATGAAAGGTTATTTTAGTTCAAATTAAGCATATGGCAAGTACATCAGACATACGTAAAGGATTGTGCATCAAGTACAACAATGATATTTATAAAATTGTGGAGTTCCTCCATGTTAAGCCAGGTAAAGGTCCAGCTTTTGTTAGGACCAAACTAAAAAGTGTCACTTCTGGAAAAGTAATAGACAATACCTTTTCGGCAGGTCACAAGATTGAGGACGTACGGGTAGAAACAAGGTCTTACCAGTATCTATATCCAGAGGGAGATACTTTCCATTTTATGAATACGGACGACTACAATCAGATTTCCTTGCAAAAAGATTCCCTGGACTCTCCGGATTTGTTGAAAGAAGGAGAAGTGGTAACTATTATCTTCAACACAGAGGATAGTATGCCCCTTTCTGTGGAAATGCCCGCAAGTGTTATTTTGGAGGTGACCCATACAGAGCCTGGGGTAAAGGGAAACACTGCTACCAACGCTACCAAACCTGCTACGGTAGAAACTGGAGCCAGAATAAATGTTCCGCTTTTCATCAATGAAGGTGATAAAATAAAGGTGGATACAGAAAAAGGAGCTTACATAGAACGTGCTAAAGAGTAGAGGAAGTGAAGTTTCCTAAAATCTACACCCTCAAGGAGATTTCCCAAATAATAGATGCTGAATTTGTTGGGGATGAAAGTTTCCCTGTTTTGGGCATGAACGAGATTCATGTGGTAGAAGAGGGCGACATTGTTTTTGTAGATCATCCCAAATACTATGACAAAGCACTCGAATCAAAGGCCACGGTAGTCTTGATCAACAAAAAGGTGGACTGCCCGGAAGGCAAAGCATTGTTGATTTCCGATGACCCCTTTAGGGATTTCAATAAATTGACCCGGTTTTTTCATCCGTTTGAATCTTCAAACACTTCAATTGCCAAAACTGCACAAATAGGTGAAGGCACTACCATTCAGCCCAATGTTTTTATTGGAAACCAGGTGGAAATTGGCAAGAATTGTGTCATTCATCCCAATGTATCCATATACGATAGGTGCGTGATCGGTGACAATGTAACCATTCATAGTGGTACGGTATTGGGAGCTGATGCCTTTTATTATAAAAATAGACCAGAAGGATTTGATAAATTACTTTCTGGAGGTCGAGTTGTCATCGAGAACAATGTAGATATTGGAGCATCCTGTACCATAGATAGGGGTGTCACCGGTGATACCACGATAAAAGAAGGTTCCAAACTGGATAATCAAATTCAAGTTGGCCATGATACCGTGATTGGTAAAAAATGTTTGATTGCCTCCCATGTAGGTATTGCTGGATGTGTGGTAATTGAAGATGAAGTGACCCTTTGGGGTCAAGTTGGTGTTATTAGCGGAATTACCATTGGTAAAAAAGCGGTAATTCTGGCCCAATCAGGAATCTCCAAATCCCTGGAAGGCGGAAAAACCTATTTCGGTAGTCCGGCTGAAGAAGCTCGGGAAAAGCTCAAACAATTGGCGCACGTAAAAAAGATTCCAGAGATATTTCAAAAATTGAAAAAGAATTAAAAAATCAATAGACAAAACCCGGGGCAAAGTATATTTTTGCACTTAATTAAGTTTAACATATGAGCGTCTTAGTAAACAAAGATTCAAAAATAATAGTACAAGGTTTTACTGGAAGTGAAGGTACTTTCCATGCAGAACAGATGATTGAATACGGAACTAATGTTGTAGGTGGTGTAACCCCAGGAAAAGGGGGGCAAGAACATCTTGGGAAACCTGTTTTCAATACTGTGGAAGCTGCTGTAAAAGAAGTTGGTGCAGATACTTCAATCATTTTTGTGCCACCAGCGTTCGCCGCAGATGCAATTATGGAAGCCGCAAGTGCCGGAATAAAAGTTATTATTACCATTACCGAGGGAATTCCTGTTGCGGATATGGTCAAGGCAAATGACTACATCAAGGATTTGGATTGTACGCTAGTTGGACCTAATTGCCCAGGTGTTATAACTCCAGGAGAGGCCAAAGTTGGTATCATGCCCGGTTTTGTATTTAAAAAAGGTAATGTGGGAATTGTGTCCAAATCTGGAACACTTACCTACGAAGCTGCCGATCAGGTGGTAAGACAAGGACTTGGAATTACTACCGCTATCGGAATTGGGGGAGACCCTATAATCGGAACTACTACCAAAGAAGCAGTTGAGCTGTTGATCAATGACCCAGAAACTGAATGTGTGGTGATGATTGGTGAGATTGGTGGTCAACTTGAAGGTGATGCAGCAAGATGGTACAAAGAAAGCGGAAGTAAAAAGCCTATTGTAGGTTTCATTGCCGGAGAAACTGCTCCAGCAGGTAGAACTATGGGACATGCAGGTGCAATAGTTGGCGGTAGTGATGATACTGCTCAGGCCAAAAAGAGAATTATGAGCGAATGCGGTATCCACGTAGTTGATTCTCCTGCAGAAATAGGCGCTAAAGTAAAAGAAGTGGTTGGATAGCCAACCGTTAAAACTATTCTAAATCCCGTGTAAAAACGGGATTTTTTTTACGTAGAACATAAACAACAACTATATTTGATTGATAACCACTCAAACAATACCGACCTATGAAATTATTAGAAGGAAAGAATGTAATCATAACCGGAGCAAGTAGAGGAATTGGAAAAGGGATAGCCCAAATATTTGGAAAACATGGTGCCAATGTGGCCTTTACCTACAGCTCCAGCGAAGGTCCGGCTTTGGAACTTGAGAAGGAAATTTCGGATATGGGTGTAAAAGCCAAGGCCTATAAAAGTAACGCTGCCAGCTTTGCTGAATCAGAAGAATTGGTAAAACAGGTGCTTGAGGATTTTGATGGCACCATCGATGTTCTCATCAATAATGCCGGAATTACCAAAGATAAGTTGCTCATGCGTATGGGTGAGGAGGACTTTGATAAAGTAATTGAAATCAATTTGAAATCGGTATTTAACATGACCAAGGCCGTGCAACGTACCATGCTTAAACAACGCCAAGGTTCAATAATTAATATGAGTAGTGTTGTTGGAGTTAAAGGAAATGCTGGACAAACGAACTATGCTGCTTCCAAAGCAGGTATGATCGGATTTACAAAGTCTGTTGCCTTGGAATTGGGCTCTAGGAATATACGCTGCAATGCCATTGCTCCTGGTTTTATTGAAACCGAAATGACAGATAAGCTGGATGAAAAGACGGTACAAGGATGGAGGGACGCCATTCCACTTAAAAGAGGAGGTAGCCCTGAGGATGTTGCAAACGCATGCCTGTTCCTAGCATCTGATCTTTCTGCCTATGTTACTGGACAGGTCCTGAATGTGGACGGAGGTATGCTAACATAAAATGAATGGAAATAAGCACGGTACTCCTTATTGTTCTTGCTGCGATTGCCGCGCTCATTATTGTTTTTTATCAATATTTCTATAAAAATCCTCGGAAAGGCCGTCAAAGAATATTTCTGGCATTTTTTAGGTTTGTAGCTCTTTTTGGAGGGTTGTTATTATTGGTCAATCCCAAATTTGTAAAAAAGGACTTTACCATTGAGAAGTCCAACCTCATTGTTCTTGTGGATGATTCTGAATCGATGCAAGAAGCGATAACGGGCATATCTACTCCTGAAATTTCGGATAGAATCATTGGGGACCAAGGACTAAAGGATAGGTACAACGTACAATCCTATGCTTTTGGGACGGCTATCCAATCTTTGGACACCATCAAATTCGACCAAAAGAACACAAATATTTCCAATGCGCTCGAGACCATTGATGAAATCTATGTAGGAGATAACAGTGCCGTGGTACTGTTAACAGATGGCAATCAAACCTTGGGAAGGGAATATAATTATTCCAATTTAAGCAAAAATACCGCAGTGTACCCAGTAGTGATTGGAGATACCACAGCTTTTGAAGATATTTCAATTGGTTTGTTGAACACCAATTCCTATGCCTTTTTACGAAATAAGTTCCCTATAGAAACAACCATTTTATATCGCGGTTCCAATTCTATTTCAAAAACGGTAACGATTAATTTGGATGGCCGAACGGTTCACCGGGAGCGCTTGACTTTTGATGCTGTGCAAAATAGTAGAACATTGGAAGTGCTGGCCGAGGCCAATACGGTAGGAGTAAAATCCGTAAGGATTATTGTAGAGTCGTTGGATAATGAAAAAAACACGTTCAATAATCAGAAGGAAACAGCCATTGAGGTCATTGATGAAAAAACGAACATTGCTCTTATTTCAGATATGTTGCATCCTGACCTTGGGGCAATAAAAAAATCAATTGAAAGTAATGAGCAACGTTCGGTTACTATCTTAAATCCAAGTACGGTAGATCAATTGGAAGACTTTCAAATCTTTATTCTTTATCAGCCCAATCAGAGTTTCAGAGAAGTTTTCAATTATTTGGAAAATGTCAATGCCAATAAATTCACCATTGCGGGTAGGATGACTTCTTGGAACTTTCTAAACCGGGCTCAGAACAGCTATTTTAAGGAGGACATCAACCAAACGGAAGAGATGATTCCGGTTATCAACAATGCCTTTGGAACCTTTGGTTTGGGAGAGTTCAATGTTGATGAATTCCCACCCTTGACAGGTAATTTGGGCGATATCGAAATCAAAAAGAGCTCAAACACCCTAATGTTTCAACAGATTCGTGGCATAACCTTGGAATCTCCGCTATTTTCAATCATAACTGAAGGAAATCAGAAGGAGGCGGTTTTATTTGGAGAAGATATTTGGAAATGGCGTGCGCAAACCTTTCGGAACACCCAGAGTTTTCAACTTTTTGATGATTTTATGGGAAGGCTGATGGTATACTTGTCTAGTGATGGTCAAAAAAGTAGGTTGGATTTGGATTATGAGCGTGTCTTTGATAATGCAGCCGTAGCAAAAATCAGGGCGTATTATGTGGACCAGAGTTTCCAGTTTGATGACAACGCCAACTTGACTATTAAAGTCGAAGGTAAAGACCAAGATTTTGTCAGAGACGCCCCAATGCTTTTAAAAGGAGGCTATTATGAAGTGGACTTAAGTGATTTGGAAGCAGGAGAATACTCGTTCACTGTTACTGTGGAAGAGGAAAATTTAAAGCGGTCTGGGTCGTTTAAGATTTTAGATTTCAATCAAGAAAAACAATTGTTGGCTGCAGATTATGGCAAACTTCAAAAGTTGGCCGAAAATACCAAGGGAAAAGTTTATATGCCGGATCAAGTTGAAACTTTAGTGGATAGCCTTTTGACCTTGGAGCAATACCGTCCTGTCCAAAAAAGCACACAAAATGTCGTATCTTTAATTGATTTTCGAATACTACTCGGATTGATCGTTTTAGCGCTTTCACTAGAGTGGTTCATCAGAAAATATAACGGACTAATTTAAAAAATAGAACACTTATGGATAGATTACCAAAAGTTGCACTGCCAACAATAGCAGTCATTATTTTCCTCATCATAATTTTTGCAAAATCGGCCGTCACTATTGGCTCCGGTGAGGCAGGAGTACTGTATAGGACCTTTGGAGGTGGGGTAGTGACGGACAAACCACCATTAGATGAAGGATTTCACTTGGTTGCTCCTTGGAACCGCGTTTATGTTTATGAGGTAAGACGTCAAGAGATTTTCGAGAAAATGAAAGTGTTGTCCTCCAACGGACTGGACATTCAACTGGATGCATCCGCTTGGTACCAACCAAACTATAACGACTTGGGAAAACTGCACCAGGAAATTGGGGAAAACTATCTACAGCGAATTATTCTACCTACAATTAGATCAGCGGCACGTAGTGTGGTTGGTAGATATACCCCGGAACAGTTGTACTCTAGTAAACGGGATGCAATTCAACAGGAGATTTTTGAAGAAACCAAGAAAATTGTTGATGATCAGTATATTGTTTTGGATGAAATCTTGGTAAGGGATGTCACCTTGCCACCTACCATTAAGGAGGCCATTGAGCGAAAACTAAAACAAGAGCAGGAGTCCTTGGAATATGAGTTTAGATTGGTCACCGCCCAAAAAGAAGCGGAAAGACAGCGTATTGAAGCTCAAGGTAAGGCTGATGCGAACAGAATTTTAAGTGCGTCTTTGACAGATAAAATTTTGCAGGACAAAGGAATTGAAGCCACACTTAAATTGGCACAATCGCCAAATTCTAAAGTAGTTGTTGTGGGATCGGGAGATGATGGTTTGCCCTTGATTTTGGGAAATAACTAAATAAGACTTTTTTGATATAAAAATATATTCTACATTTGAACCATAATGAGAAATAAGAACACGCATCATCATTTTTATACTTGCCCTCAAGCGAGATAGAAATGTATTGTTGTTTGTAAAATATATTTTAACCCGTTTGAGAAATCAAACGGGTTTTGTTTTTGATGCCAGTTTGATTTTCAGACAAAACTTGATAACAACATGACAAAAATTAGGATTGCAGTTCAGAAAAGTGGAAGATTGAACGAAGACTCCCTGAAAATTTTAAAGGACTGCGGAATTTCAATTGACAATGGTAAGGACCAGCTGAAGGCTACGGCAAGAAACTTTCCTTTGGAAGTCTTTTATCTGAGAAATGGGGATATCCCCCAATACTTAAAAGATGGGGTAGTGGATATTGCTATTATTGGAGAAAATGTTTTGATTGAAAAAGGCCATCAAATCTCCATTGTCGAAAAATTGAACTTTTCTAAATGCCGGGTTTCCTTAGCAGTGCCTAAAACTATGGCATATAGTTCCCTCAAGGATTTTGAGGGAAAGAGAATAGCCACTTCATACCCCAACACGGTAAAGAACTATTTAGAAGCTAACGGAGTTAAAGCGGAGTTGCATATCATCAATGGATCAGTAGAAATCGCTCCCAACATAGGTTTGGCAGATGGTATTTGCGATATAGTCTCGAGCGGTAGCACACTCTTTAAAAATAACCTGCAAGAGGTTGAAGTCATTTTAAAAAGTGAGGCAGTATTGGCCGTTTCTCCAAAAATATCAGAGGAAGGAAAAGAAATCCTAAAGCGGATACAGTTCAGGATACAGTCTGTTCTTGAAGGAAGACAGAGCAAATATGTGCTGTTGAATGCTCCCAACAATAAATTAGAGGATATTATTTCCATTTTACCGGGAATGCGAAGCCCCACGGTACTGCCTCTAGCAGAAGAAGGATGGAGTTCTGTGCATTCGGTAATTAAAAGTAACTCCTTTTGGGAGGTCATTGATAAGTTAAAAGCTGCCGGGGCCGAAGGCATATTGGTATGTCCAATTGAAAAAATGGTGTTGTAATGCAGCGAGTCAATTATCCAAAACCAGAAGATTGGGAGAAACTCTTGGAAAGGCCCACGCAGTCAGTAGATGATATTGAAGGAATCGTTGATTCCATCTTTACTGAAGTAAAGACAGAGGGCGACCCAATACTCAGGAAATACACCAAACAATTCGATGGAGCGGAGCTAGATGCCTTTTTGGTTTCTGAAGAGGAAATCAATCAAGCTGAGCAATACGTATCAGCTGAATTGAAGGAAGCCATTGCCATAGCAAAATCCAATATTGAGAAATTCCACTCCGCTCAAAAAACATCAAAAGTTAAAGTAGAGACCATGCCAGGGGTGGTATGTTGGCAAGAGAAAAGACCCATCCAAAAAGTGGGGTTGTACATTCCTGGAGGCACTGCGCCTTTATTCTCCACCATATTAATGTTGGCTGTTCCAGCCCAAATAGCTGGCTGTAAAGAAGTGATTCTGTGTACGCCTCCCAATGAAAAAGGGGAAGTCAATTCAGCTATTTTGTACACCGCAAAACTATGCAGGATTTCTAAAATCTTTAAGGTTGGGGGGATTCAAGCTATAGCTTCAATGACATTTGGAACTCAATCCATCCCTAAGGTCTATAAGATTTTTGGTCCCGGAAATCAATATGTAACAGTTGCCAAACAGTTGGCCACCAAATATGGAGTGGCCATTGATATGCCCGCAGGGCCCAGTGAATTGCTGGTAGTGGCAGATGACACTGCTAATCCTGCTTTTGTGGCTTCGGATTTACTGAGTCAGGCAGAACATGGTGTGGACAGCCAGGTAATTTTGGTTTCTACTTCGGAAACATTGATCAATGCTGTGGAGAAAGAAGTCGCAGCACAGATTAAGGTTTTGCCCAGAGCTGAAATCGCTGAAAAATCCATCAATAATAGCAAGCTTATATTGGTTGAGGATGATAAAACGGCGATAGATTTGATCAACGAATATGGCCCTGAACACTATATTGTTTGTGTTTCCAACGAAGAATACTATTTAGAAAATATTGAGAATGCCGGTTCCGTGTTTATCGGAAATTATACCCCGGAGAGTGCAGGGGATTATGCTTCGGGTACAAACCACACCTTGCCCACCAATGGTTACGCCAAACAGTACAGTGGCGTAAATTTGGATAGTTTTATGAAGAGCATGACGTTTCAAAAGATAACCAAAGAAGGTATCCAAGGAATAGGAAAGGCCGTTGAAATTATGGCTGAAGCCGAAGGACTACAGGCCCACAAAAATGCCATGACACTAAGATTAAACAGCAAAGAATGACCAGGGTGTTCAAAATAAATACGATTGTTAGGGAATCTGTAAAAGGGCTGAAACCTTATTCCTCGGCGCGGGATGAATATGTCTCGGATGGTTCGGAGATGATTTTTTTGGACGCCAATGAAAATCCATTTGAAAATGGGGTCAATCGCTATCCCGACCCCCAACAACGCAGTCTAAAAAACAGTCTTGCAAAGCAAAAAGGTGTTTCGGAAAGTAAAATGCTATTGGGAAATGGGAGCGATGAAGTACTGGATCTCATTTTTAGGGCTTTTTGTGAACCCAATCAGGATAATATCCTCACCTTACCGCCTACCTATGGCATGTACAAGGTGTTAGCGGGAATCAATGCTATTGAAAACCGGGAAGTTTTGTTGACTTCGGAATTTGGATTGGACGTACCCAAAATTTTAGCTACGATTGATGAAAAAACCAAACTCATCTTTGTGTGCTCTCCCAATAATCCGACCGGGAATGTTTTTGATAGACAAAACATTCAAAAAATACTGGAATCCTTCAATGGATTAGTGGTGATTGATGAAGCCTATATTGATTTTTCAAGCGAAGAAAGCTGGTTGAACAAATTGGAGGAATACCCAAACTTGATTGTAACCCAAACTTTGTCCAAAGCATACGGTATGGCTGGAATCAGGTTGGGAATTTGTTACGCTTCAGAAGAGATTATTACCGTGTTGAACAAGATAAAACCGCCTTACAATGTCAATCAGCTCACTCAAGAGCGAGCTTTGGAGCGAATAGACCAGAAAATGGTACAAAACGAGGTTCAAAACATATTGCAAGAAAGAGCATTGTTGATCCAAGCCTTGCAAGGAATGAACTTTGTTCACAAAATATATCCCACAGAGGCAAACTTTGTTCTGGTTCAAGTGGACAGTGCCGACCAGCGTTATGAACAGCTTTTGGAACAAGGTATTGTGGTTAGAAATAGGAGCAGTCAGCCTTTATGCGCAAATACCTTACGATTTACCGTAGGGACTCCGGAAGAAAACAAAAAACTAATTCGAGTCTTAAATGAGATTACGTCACCCTGAATACATTTCAGGGTCTCACTAAAAAGATGCTGAAACAAGTTCAGCATGACAAACAGTTATGAAAAAAGTACTTTTTATTGATCGGGATGGAACCATCATCAAAGAAACGTCGGATGAACAGATAGATGCTTTTGAGAAGGTATCATTCTATCCCAAGGCATTCACCTTTTTGGGAAAAATTGCGAAGGAATTGGATTATGAACTCGTCATGATCACCAATCAAGATGGGCTTGGTACCGAGGTTTTTCCTGAAGATATGTTTTGGCCCGTCCATAACTTCATCCTAAAAAGTTTTGAAAACGAAGGGATCACTTTTGATCAGGTCTTTATTGATCGTACATTCCCAAAAGATAATGCAGATACCCGAAAACCTGGCACGGGTATGCTTACCAACTACTTTTCTGAAGAATATGATTTGGAAAACTCCTTTGTGATTGGTGACCGATTAACCGATATGGAATTGGCCAAAAACTTGGGCTCCAAAGGAATTTTCATCAATGATGAAACCCACTTGGGAACAGGTGAAATCACTGTCAAGAGAGAAGAATTAGATGGTTTTATTGCGTTGGAAAGCAATGATTGGGAGAAAATTTATGAATTCTTAAAGTTGGAAAATCGGGTTGCGGAAATCTCTCGAAAGACCAACGAGACAGATATTCAGATTAAATTGAACTTGGACGGGACAGGGAAAAGTTCCATAAATACTGGTTTAGCCTTTTTTGACCATATGCTGGACCAATTGGCTCGACACGGTCAAATGGATCTGGAAATTAAGGTGGACGGAGATCTTGAGGTTGATGAGCACCATACCATAGAGGACACTGCCATTGCTCTGGGTGAGGTATTTTCCAAAGCATTGGGCAACAAATTAGGTATTGAACGCTATGGATTTTGTCTGCCCATGGATGATTGTTTGGCCCAGGTTGCGTTGGATTTCGGTGGAAGGAACTGGTTGGTTTGGGATGCCGATTTTAAAAGGGAAAAAGTTGGGGATATGCCCACAGAAATGTTTCTTCACTTCTTTAAGTCGTTTTCAGACGGAGCTAAGGCTAACTTGAACATCAAGGCAGAAGGAACCAACGAGCATCATAAAATTGAAGCCATCTTCAAAGCATTTGCCAAATCAATCAAGATGGCCGTTAAGCGTGATACTGAAAAAATGGTATTGCCTTCAACTAAAGGAATGTTATAAATAAATCATTATGAATGTCATATTGAGCGCAGTCGAAATAGACATGTGAAATCTAGATTTCTCACTTCGTTCTAAATGACAAATGGAATTAAAATGAATATTGTAATAATCGACTACGGGGCCGGTAACATCCAAAGTATCAAATTCGCAATAAGGCGGTTGGGTTTTGAGGCTGTCTTGAGTCATGATGTAGAAGAGATAAAGAATGCGGATAGGGTCATCTTCCCGGGGGTGGGAGAGGCAAGTTCGGCCATGGAAAAATTGAGAGCTTCGGGGTTAGACCAATTGATTCCCAATTTAAAACAGCCCGTTTTGGGCATTTGTTTGGGAATGCAGCTTATGTGCAATTCTTCTGAAGAAGGCAAAACCAAGGGCTTGGCCATTTTTGATTTGGACGTGGTTAAATTCCCAAAATCAGAAAAGGTGCCTCAAATTGGGTGGAATCAAATTTCTGGTTTGGGTTCCAAGCTGTTCAACAAAATTCCAGACAGGTCCCACATCTATTTGGTGCACAGTTTTTATGCTCCTTTGGGGAAAGAAACCATTGCCATTTCGGAGTATGCAGTAAGCTACAGTGCAGCACTGCGAAAAGATAATTTTTATGGGGTACAGTTTCACCCAGAAAAGAGTAGCGATGTGGGCAGCGAAATATTAAAGAATTTTTTAAGCCTTTGTTGATATGGATTTTGATATTTCAACAGATAAAAGCAAACTGGATGTTCCCAAGATTCACCAAGAAATCAAGAATAGTTACTGGGGAGGCTACAGAACAGAGGAGATGACCACAACGACCATTGAAAACTCTATGTGTTTTGGTATGTATTCCAGGACTGGAGAACAACTGGGATTTGCACGGGTGTTGACAGACAAAGTAGTCTTTGCCTATCTTATGGATGTTATAATCTTTGAACCTCATCAAGGAAAAGGTCTTGGGAAAATATTAGTAAAACATATAATAAACCACTCTGAAATCAAAGAGGTACATACCATTGCGCTAAAGACAAAAGATGCGCATGGATTGTATAAACCCTTTGGGTTTAACAGAGTTGGCGATTCTGATATGTGGATGGCTTTGGACAAAGCAAAATACGAGTAACCATGAGAGTGATTCCTGCTATTGATATTATTGAAGGAAAATGTGTAAGACTTTCCAAGGGAGATTACAGTACCAAGAAAGTATACAATGAAGACCCCCTAGAGGTGGCCAAAGAATTTGAAGCGCATGGAATCCAATACTTGCATTTGGTGGATTTAGATGGAGCGAAATCCAAACACATTGTCAACCATAAAGTATTGGAAAACATAGCTTCCAAAACCAACTTAAAAATTGATTTTGGTGGAGGATTGAAAACCAATGAAGATTTGCATATTGCTTTTGAAAGTGGTGCACAACAAATAACGGGAGGAAGTATTGCCGTGAAGGACAAAGAAACCTTTTTAGGGTGGTTGGAAACGTACGGCCCTGAAAAAATAATACTGGGAGCAGATGCCAACAATGAAAAAGTGGCGGTTTCCGGATGGCAGGAAGAATCGGATAAAGACCTTGTTCCATTTGTTCAGGCCTATCAGAAAAAAGGAATAAAATATGTCATTTGCACTGATATCAGCAAAGATGGAATGTTGGAGGGGCCTTCGTTTGAGCTTTACCGAAAAATCCTTTCAAAGACCATGACATGGAAAACCTTGGTGTCAGGCAGTGGAGTTGAGGACAAACAAGTGATTGGAATTAATCTAATTGCGAGTGGTGGAATCTCAACTTTTGATGAGCTTCCAAAATTGGCTGAAATTGGTTGTGAAGGGGTAATCATTGGAAAGGCCATCTATGAGAACAGAATCAGTTTAAAGCAACTAGAAAACTATATGCTGGAAAATGGATAAGCAGGAGCAACTTTTAAAGGAATTGACTTGGAATGCAAGCTATCGCATGGATGAAAGCCTTCGGATGATCAAGATATGCCTGGATAAACTTCCAGAAAAAGTAATTTGGCAAAAACCCAACAAATCAACCAACAGTATTGGAAACTTGATCCTGCACCTGTGCGGAAATATTACCCAATATGGTATTGCTTCCCTTCGAAATTTAGAAGATCAGAGAAAAAGGGATGAGGAATTTTCCATGACCTCCGGATACAGTAAACATGAACTGCTCCAAAAATTAAGGGACACGATTTCAGAAGCAAAAAAGGCATTTACGGAAACCCCATTGGAAGAATTACTTCGTAAAAGGTCGGTTCAGGGGTTTGAATTCTCTGGTATTGGAAACATTATCCATGTGACGGAGCATTTGTCTTATCATACTGGACAGATTGCCCTTTGGACCAAAATATTAAACAATTCGGATTTAGGTTTTTATGATGGGATTGATCTCACTGTTAAAAATAAATAGACCTCCTGAATTTGTTTTGGAGTGCATACAAATGAAGCAAAGTTTTGTTTACATAATGACCAACAAATATAGAACCACGTTTTATATTGGCGTCACGTCTGATTTGTCAAAAAGAATTGTGGAACATCATGAAGGTAACGGTGCAAAATTCACCAAAAAATATAATTTAAAGGATTTGGTCTATTTTGAAGTGTTTTCAGATATCAAACAAGCAATTGCACGTGAAAAACAATTGAAAAATTGGCATCGTGAATGGAAAATAAATTTAATCAAAGAGCAAAATCCAACACTAAGAACATTGGATTGTTCGACGTCACCCTGAACTAGTTTCAGGGTCGCACTATGAAAATTGAATAACTCAAATGAGACTCCGAAACAAGTTCGGAGTGACAAAAATTATGCTTACAAAACGAATCATACCCTGTTTAGATATTAAGGACGGAAGGACCGTAAAGGGTGTAAACTTTGTAGATCTTCGTGATGCTGGTGATCCTGTAGAACTGGCTTCGGTTTATGCCAAAGAAGGAGCAGATGAGTTGGTCTTTTTGGATATTTCTGCTACTGAGGAAAAAAGAAAGACCTTGGCCGAATTGGTATATCATGTGGCCGAGAATATCAACATTCCATTTACAGTTGGCGGTGGAATCTCCTCTGTGGAAGATGTGGCCGTTTTATTAAAAAATGGAGCTGATAAAGTATCCATTAACTCATCCGCAGTAAAAAGACCTGAATTGATCAACGAGCTTGTTGCCAAATTCGGTTCCCAGTGTATTGTAGTGGCAATAGATGCCAAACAAGTTAACGGTCATTGGAAAGTACATTTGGTAGGTGGAAAGGTCCCAACTGAAATAGATTTGTTTGAATGGGCCCTGGAGGTAGAAAGGCGGGGTGCGGGTGAAATATTGTTCACTTCCATGAATCATGATGGTACCAAAAATGGCTTTGCCAATAGTGCTTTGGCCCAGTTGTCAGAGTTGGTCAATATTCCCATAATTGCCTCTGGAGGGGCCGGTAAGGTGAAGCATTTTACCGACACGTTCAAGGATGGAAAGGCGGATGCTGCTTTGGCGGCCAGCGTGTTTCACTTTAAGGAAATAGAAATAAATTATCTTAAAGAACAATTGAAAAAGGAAGGAATTCCGGTAAGATTATAAACAAATTTGTCATTTCGAGCGCAGTCGAGAAATCATGACCTTTCGACTCCGCTCAAGGTGACCCAAGATTTCAGACATGGAAGTAGATTTTTCAAAAAATGTAGATGGACTTGTTCCAGCAATCATTCAGGATGCGAAGACCAAAAACGTTTTAATGTTGGGCTATATGAATCAGGAGGCACTTGAGGCAACCCAACAGACCAAAAGAGTAACTTTTTTTAGTAGGACCAAGAACCGTCTATGGACGAAAGGAGAGGAAAGCGGCAACTTTTTGGAATTGGTTGGTATAAAAAATGATTGCGATAGTGATACACTGTTGATTTTTGTTAAACCTATCGGACCTACTTGTCATAAAGGGACCGATACTTGTTGGGGAGAAGCCAATAAACAAGAATATGGTTTTCTATCCCAATTGGAAGAAGTCATAACTTCAAGAAAAAATGATAAGGAGAACCAAAACAGCTACGTGGCTTCTCTGTTTAGAAAAGGCATCAATAAAATTGCCCAAAAAGTAGGAGAGGAGGCCGTGGAAACCGTGATAGAGGCAAAGGACAATGATGATGAGCTTTTTTTGAACGAAAGTGCCGATCTATTGTTTCATTATTTGATTTTGTTGCAGGCCAAGGGATTCAAATTAGAGGATATTGTACAAACACTTCAAAAAAGACATAAGTAGCGCAAGCTTAAACAAGAGCGTTAAGTTTATTTTAAATACCAAGCCTTTACAGGGAAATACCTTAATTTTATGTAATGGCTATGAACACAAGAAAAGGGTTTCGGTTTACTACCTACGAAGCTCCTGACCAAACTCCATTTGAAAAGCTCTTTGAGATTTTTCAAGAACTTATTACGCATACTTCCGGAGATGTGGAGGAAGCCTTGGATTGGCTTCGCGAGTTGGACAAGGAATATGAGCTTACCGACGAGGATTATACCATTGACGATTTTATTGAAGATTTAAAGGCAAAAGGCTTCATTCGAGAGGAATTTGATATGGACGATGGGGAGCTTGGCGAGGGCGAAGAAGGAGATGGCGATGAGGATGGCAGTGGTAACGGAACACTTTCCATGACAGTCAAACTGGAGAGGATGTTACGCCAACGGGCTCTAGATCAAATCTTCGGAAAAATAAAAAGAAGCGGTTCCGGGAACCACAGGACCGGAAAATCCGGTAGAGGAGATGAACATACCGGGGAATTCAGGGAGTATCGGTTTGGAGACGCTCTGGAGCATATTTCCATGACGGAAAGCCTCAAAAATGCTCAGATCAATCATGGTTTGGATGGATTTTCATTGAATGAAGATGATTTGGTGGTTGAAGATACCCAGCACAAGGCCCAAATGAGCACCGTGCTCATGATTGACATCAGCCATAGCATGATTCTATATGGCGAGGACCGAATTACGCCCGCAAAAAAAGTCGCTATGGCCTTGGCCGAACTGATCACCACCCGATACCCTAAGGACACGCTGGATATTTTGGTCTTTGGCAATGATGCCTGGCCCATTCCAATAAAAGATTTGCCCTACCTAAAGGTAGGACCCTACCATACCAATACGGTCGCAGGGTTGCAACTGGCTATGGACATGCTTCGGAGAAAACGGAATACCAACAAGCAGATTTTTATGATTACCGATGGTAAACCTTCCTGTTTAAGGCTTCCCAATGGAGAGTACTATAAAAACAGTGTGGGGTTGGATGATTATATTGTGGAGAAATGTTATGCTATGGCACAACAGGCTAGAAAACTACATATCCCCATTACCACTTTCATGATTGCGGAAGATCCATATCTGATGCAATTTGTGAGGGAATTTACCCAAGCCAACAAAGGAAAAGCGCTGTATACTGGTTTAAAGGGATTGGGCGAAATGATTTTTGAAGACTACGAGCAGAACAGAAAAAAACGAATCAAAGGATAGCATATATAGGCATGAAATTGAATCATAACAAAATAAAGACCCTTGGAGATTTAAAGGCAGCTGGATACCAGAGCAAAAGTATAAAGGATGAGTTACGCGAAAATCTATTGGGAAAGATTGCAAGCGGAGAAGAAACATTTCATGGGGTTTGGGGTTATGAAAACTCGGTCATCCCAGAGCTTGAAAGAGCCATATTATCCCGACATAACATTAATCTATTGGGATTGCGCGGACAGGCCAAAACTCGATTGGCAAGATTGATGGTGCAACTGTTGGATGAGTGGATGCCTATTATTGAAGGTTCTGAAGTCCATGACGACCCACTAAATCCCATCTCCAGGTTTGCTACAGAATTGATAAAGGAAAAGGGAGATAAAACCCCAATTAGTTGGATTCATAGAGATGAACGGTTTTATGAAAAACTGGCCACACCCGATGTAACCGTAGCAGACTTAATTGGTGATGTCGACCCTATAAAGGCGGCCAATTTAAAACTTTCCTATGCGGATGATCGTGTCATTCATTTTGGAATGATTCCTCGTGCTAATCGTTGCATTTTTGTAATCAATGAGCTTCCTGACCTTCAAGCAAGGATTCAAGTTGCACTTTTCAATATTCTTCAGGAAGGGGATATTCAAATCCGTGGGTTTAAATTGAGATTACCATTGGACCTTCAGTTTGTATTCACTGCCAATCCGGAAGATTACACCAATCGGGGGAGCATTGTAACCCCACTCAAGGATAGGATTGGCTCACAGATTCTCACCCACTATCCGGAAAGTATTGAAATTGCCAAGAGAATAACCCAACAAGAGGCCCAATTGGACCAAAGACAATCGGATTCTGTTTATGTGCCCGATGTTGCCATGGATTTGTTGGAGCAAATCAGTTTTGAAGCTCGAAACAGCGAATATGTGGATGCAAAAAGTGGAGTAAGTGCTCGGATGAGTATCACAGCCTTTGAAAATTTGCTCAGTACCGCAGAGAGAAGGGCCATGCTGGCAGGTGATACCAAAACTACATTACGTTTAAGTGATTTTATGGGAGTTATTCCCTCAATCACTGGGAAAATAGAGCTGGTATATGAGGGAGAGCAGGAGGGAGCCGGTTTTGTGGCACAAACACTTGTTGAAGATGCTATCAAATCTATGTTTCCTAACTATTTTCCTAAGATTGACAAATTACAGCGCAAAGATGCTGAAACGGCCTACGATGATTTGATCAGTTGGTTTTTCAACGGTGAAGGATTTGAACTTCTCGATGAAGATACCGATGCGGAATACAAATCAAAATTGGATTCAATTCGCCCGCTAAAAGATTTATTGGACCAGCATCAACCAGAACTTACCGAGGAAGATTCCTATTTCTTGAAAGAATTGCTTCTTTGGGGATTGGTAGCCCATAAAAAACTAAGCAAACAGCGCTTTGTACAGGGATTTCAATTCAAAGACCTCTATGGTAGTTATATCAGTGGGCTATAACCGTAATGATTATTGCCAAATATTCAGGTTGTCGTTATAATTTTCAAAATTATAAACCCCTACATATCGCTTTCTTTGCCAAAATGAAAATAAGGTAAGCAAGGCCAGTAAGCAATAAAGCACAATGGTTAAAGTGGCGACAGGTATAAATGAGGCTGGGATAACATGTTCCTCATATTCTGAAAATGAGCTGATTACCAGAAAACTATCGTAAATTTTGTAAAGATAGACCACTACCACGGCGTACATAGCATATTCTAGATTTCTCATTTTTGGGTCGGGCGGTTCGTGCTCTGTAATCTTGAACCAAACCACATAGAGATACACAAAATGAATAATACTTAGTAGCGGAAAAATGTAGTTATCTGGCTTAAAGAAATAGAATTTATTGGTGTAGATTCCATAGAAGTTCAATACCACCAATGCCAAAAGGGTTATCAGGATAATGATGCCATTTGTTTTCCAGGGAAGTATTTTGGAAAGTAGGTTCATACGTTACTGTTTGATTTGGGATGTACTCATATTACAGCAAATAAAGTAACTTTTTCTTACACAATATTTAACTATTCGATAAAACAGCAACTATGTTGGATAAGCAGAAAATTGAATTCCTGCTGGTTCGTATTTACCTCTTTCTCATAGGGAAAGTCTTGAAGAAGGTTGCACTGCGCCACAACCATTCTAGGGGGCCATATTGGAATTTTTTTAACCACCACTTGCTCAATACCATTTGTACAATGACCACAAGGATTGCAAGTCCAAAGGTGTAGATATTCCTTAGTTCTCCGATAAGACCCAATCCCCAGCCAAATAAGAGGAATGTCCCAACAATACTTTGAAAAACGTAGTTGGTGAGGGCCATTCTGCCATATGGGGCAAATTTGGAAAGCCACTTCTGGGGTTTCATTCTTTTATAAAGAATTACAAATACACTTAGTAAGATGAAGGTCATGGCCACATTGTTAAGGTCAAAAGCCGTAAGTCCTAGCATAGCTTGCCAATTATCAAATGAAACATTTTCTCCCATGCTTCCAAAAATAACGGCCATAAGTGCTCCGGAAACCAGAAAGACTACCAATGACCAAATCCAAGTCCGTTTCACCAACTTTTTGCTCTCTTTATATTTTTTGAAGAATCCTGTTCTACCAACATACAGCCCAAGAAGAAAGAAACCAAAAGTTAGATAGCCCCTACCAAAAACACCATACTGAAAATCCAATTTGTTTAGATGGCTATAGTAACCGTTAGTAGAGAGTACATCGGTGAAAGAACCCTCTTTTAGAACAGTATAATATTTCAGAACATTTGGATCGTTGCCCATCGGGTTCAAATTGCCAAACATGTTGTCGCCTTGGGTAAAATAGAATACAATGTACCTTCCCAAACCAAGAAATAGTAGCGCTGCACAACCCAATACCCATTTACTTTCTATTTTATAAAAAGGTATGAGGAGCACTCCCAACATAGCATAAATGGTGAGAATATCTCCGGCATAGAACAAACTGTGTACATAACCTATTGCAAATAGCAATATCAATCTCCATAGAAAACGGCCTCCAAAATATTCGTTTTTCTGGGCAGCATTATCCATCTGAATGAAAAAACTTAGGCCAAAAAGAAATGAAAAGAGTGCAAAAAACTTACCTCGAAGCAAAAAGCCAATAAACCCATCCACAATATAATCGGGAATACCTTGATGGACGGCATTATTGAAAACTTCTGGAGTAGGGGCTCCAATGTAGTTTTCAACCATATGTACAATAACTATACCTGCAAGGGAAAAACCCCTTAATGCATCAATAATCTCAATTCTACTTTTGGATTCGGATGTGGTTACGGTGGTCATGACGTTTTTTGATTGATGATTATAGTCATAAGACAACAAGTTGCAGAATCTGTTACAATATCGATCCAAATATTTGATTTATAAGATCATAACCATGGGTATTTGGAATTTTTGTATTTTGGGTGAAATGACCAATGTATGCAATACTGGCTCTTCATTTTAGTGGTTGTGCTGGGGGTTTACCTACTAATCAGCGTTTTGCTTTATTTCCTTCAGGATTATTTTCTGTTCAAACCAGAAAAACTCCCTAAGGATTTTGAATTTTTTTATAACAATCAGGAAATAGAAGAACATAATTTTGAAACCCGTGATGGAGCTACGATCAATGGGCTTCGGTTTAAGTCCCAAAACCCCAAAGGGGTGGTTTTTTATCTAAAGGGTAACTCCAAAAGCATAAAAGGTTGGGGGAAGTTTGCGGTTGATTTTACCAGACATGGTTATGATGTGATCATGGTAGATTATAGAGGTTTTGGAAAAAGCACAGGAAGAAGATCTCAAAAAGCTATTAAGCGAGACATGCAGGTGGTCTACAACAAAATAAGGGAAAAGGTTTCCGAAAAGTACATTATTCTGTATGGGCGTTCCATGGGGTCTGGCTTTGCGGCCAAACTTGCGTCCATGAACAATCCCAGGATGCTTATTTTAGATGCTCCCTATTATAGTTTGAGCAAAGTTGCAAAGAAATACATCCCTTTCATGCCTTTGTCATTACTCATTAAATTTCCCATGCCCACATACAAATGGTTAAAGTATGTCAATTGCCCCATACATATCATTCATGGCACGGATGATCGGCTGATTCCTTATAAAACCAGTGTGAAACTTTCCAAGATAAAACCTGAACTCACCAAACTTTATACGGTAATAGGAGGGGGGCATAAGAATCTGAACAATTTTGAATCGTACCATAAAATGCTGGAGGAAATTGTTACAAGTAGACCTAAAAAAGTAAATTTAGAAGGTTCAAGTATCAATGTGAAACATTCCTCAAAACGTGCCAATGCAAAAGCTTAAACGTTTGGTCCTTTATGGCCTAATTCTTTTAGCCCTTATCACTACTATGCTCTATTTATTACAGGAACGACTAATTTTTTTGCCCACAAAACTACCCCAAGATTATGCTTATACTTTCAACGTTGAGTTTGAAGAACTGTTCCTTGAAACTTCTGATGGGGCACGGTTAAATGCGCTTCACTTTTATGCAGATAACCCTAAAGGGTTAATCTTATATTTTCATGGCAATGCTGGAGATCTTTCACGATGGGGTGAAATTGTGTCCCGTTTTACGGACTTCAATTATGATGTTCTGGTGATGGACTATCGCACCTATGGCAAAAGCACAGGGAAAATCAGTGAAAAAGTACTTTATGATGACGCAAAATTGTTCTATGAGCATGCACTTAAAAACTATGACGAAAGTGAATTAATTATTTATGGCCGCTCCCTAGGTACAGGAATCGCAACAAATTTGGCTTCGACCTCAAGTCCAAAAATGTTGGTATTGGAAACCCCGTTCTATAGTTTGATGGATGTGGCCAGCGAACGTTTTCCGTATTTGCCCACAAAGCATTTTTTAAAGTATAAAATTCCTTCATTTGAGCATGTTCAGGATGTTGAAGTGCCAATTTATATTTTCCATGGTACGGAAGACGAGGTGGTCTCCTATGAATCTGGAAGAAAATTATTTGAAGCCATTCCCCATAGTAATAAAAGAATGTTCACCATTGAAAATGGGGCCCACAACAATCTCAGTGAGTTTGATGAATATTGGGATAAGCTGAAGATTGTCCTAGATTGATCTAGTCGAACAAATCGGAGGACAAATAACGATCTCCTCGGTCACAAACAATGGAAACAATGATACCGCTATCAAGGGATTCGGCCAATTTTAATGCCATTGCTGCCGCACCGCCGCTACTTACACCGGCAAAAATACCTTCCTCCTTGGCCAATCGTCTTGCCATAATCTCAGCCTCTTGTTGACTCACTTCCATAACGGTATCCACTTTTTTTGGATTAAAAATTTTGGGCAAATAGGCTTCTGGCCATTTTCGGATTCCCGGTATTCTTGAATTGTCCGTGGGCTGTACCCCAACAATTTGGACATCGAAATTTTGTTCCTTCAAAAAAGTAGAGGTTCCCATAATAGTTCCCGTGGTTCCCATACTGGAAACAAAATGGGTGATTTTGCCTTGAGTGTCTTGCCAAATTTCTGGTCCGGTAGTTTTGTAGTGGGCCTTCCAGTTGTCGTCATTGGCAAATTGGTTGATCATCTGATAACCTTCATTCTTCACCTTTGCTTCGGCGTAGTCCCGGGCGCCCTCAATTCCAACATCGGAAGAAGTCAATGTGACTTTGGCACCATAAGCCCTCATAGTCAGTACCCGTTCCTTGGTGGAGTTTTCGGGCATAACCAATTCTATATCCAATCCATAAATACCAGCAATCATTGCTAAAGCAATGCCGGTGTTACCGCTGGTGGCTTCAATTAACTTGGATTGCTTGGAAATATCTCCTCGCTCCAGACCACTTTTGATCATATTCAGGGCCGGTCTGTCCTTAACACTACCTCCAGGGTTTTGACCTTCAAGCTTAAAGAGGAGTTGTACGTTTGGATTTTTGTTCAATATTTTGGACTCCACCAAAGGAGTATTGCCTATTAGGTCTAGAATGGTTTTAGACATTGGTTGGAGCAGTTTTTATTTTTATCTCGGGTTTGTGGAACACAGTAGAATTTGGAGGGACGGATGCAGTAATCCAGGCATTACCACCAATTACCGAGTTCTCACCAATTACGGTTTCCCCTCCCAAAATAGTGGCATTGGCATAGATGGTGACATTGGACATGATCGTAGGATGCCGTTTGGTCTTCTCAAGATTTTTGGCCACATAAAGGGCTCCCAAGGTAACTCCTTGGTAGATCTTGACATTGTCATGGATAACTGCGGTTTCTCCTATGACCACACCTGTAGCATGATCTATAAAAAAGGATTTACCTATTTGCGCTCCTGGGTTGATGTCCACTCCGGTTTGTCTATGTGCATATTCCGTCATCAATCTTGGAACCAATGGAAAGCCTTGAACATGCAGTTCATGGGCCAACCTGAATATTGCAATGGCATAAAACCCTGGATAGGCCATATAAATTTCCTGAATAGATAAAGAAGCGGGGTCACAACTTAGAATAGCTTCGGCATCCAAGTTCAATTTTTCAAGGATTTCGGGCAATTTGGCCAAATAGTTTTCCCAAACTTTGGTACAGGGACTCTCCAGTTCCCAACAGGCCATATTGACCAGCTTGTTGAATTTTTCCTCCAGAACATCCACGTTTTTGGCAACTGGAGTATTTACATCAAACAATGTATAGAAAAGAAGATTTGTAAAACTTTCAGTTTCTTCTTTTAATCTATAGTCTAAATAGGGTTGTTTTTTGTGCCTTTGCAGCTCTTCGATTATTTGTTGCTTGTCCATATTGAGAAATAATAGTCTAAAATTAGCCAAATCCTTACCACACGGTCATATAAATAGCTAACTTTAGCTTAAAAATAACACATCAACTTAGAGCCGTGAGCAATTCAACAATTTCCAAAAGTGCCATAGATTTTCTGAAAGAACTGGCAAAAAACAATAACAAGGATTGGTTTCAAGAGAACAAGACCACCTTCAAGAGTCACGAAGCTGACCTTAAATCTTTTTTTGAAGAGGTCAAGGAGCATTTAAACCAACATGATGAAATTGAAAAAATGAAAATGTTCAGGATTTATAGGGATGTTCGGTTTTCCAAAGACAAAACTCCTTACAAGACCCATTTGGCTGCTTCTTTTTCAAGGTTGGGAGCCCATTTAAGGGGAGGGTACTACGTCCACATTAAACCGGGAGAATCTTTTTTGGCAACTGGATTTTGGGAACCCAACAAAGAAGACCTGTTCAGAATACGTAAGGAACTTGAAATGGATGCCTCTGATTTTCGCAAGGTCATCAACGAACCATCATTTAAAAAGATATGGGGTGATATAGAAGGAGATGGAGTGAAAACAGCGCCGAAAGGTTTTGACAAGGATCACCCAGATATTGACTTGATCAAAATGAAGCAGTTTATTTTTGTTAGAAAATTTTCCGACAAAGAAGTGCTTTCCAAGTCTTTCATTTCAGAAGTAGACCAATCATTCAAGGCCATTAGGCCCTATTTTGATCTAATGAGTGATATATTGACTACAAATCTTAACGGAGAGTCCATTTTAGACTAGTACACCGTTCTCCAAAAGTTGTACTTGATCTTTTAATCTCTCAATGACCATGTTCATCATACGTTTGTTGAGTGCCGAACTGTTTAAAATATAAGTTCTGTATTCTTCAACGATGAACTGACCAATGACCATACCCTTAAGGGAGTTTCGAAATTTGATGTCCTTCTGAATAGCGCGCTCAATATATTCAAGACGTTTTATCAGGGGAAGCTCAAAAAAAACACCTTTATGTTTGTTTGCGTAATTCTTGAAAGCCTCAAGTAACAAAAGGTTTTGCAACTTGATAATAGGTCGTAAGGTTTCATTTTGAAAACGCTCACCCTCACTCATATCATCATGTACTATTGCTTGTTTGAGTTCTGGCCGGATGTCCAGAAGACTCTTGGACCGTGCATCCATGGTTGTAAGTTTTAATAAAATTACTTAATACAATTTTTGGGTGCTGACCTTTACAGATTACTTTTCAACTGCGTTATAAACAAAGAACCACCCTGAAATAGGGTGGTTCTTTTGCTGATTTCAAAGAGATTTAATCTTTCAAAAAGTCCTCAAAGCTTTTTAGCTCTACGGTCTGTTTTTTCAAGTATTTGTTCTTGATTTTTGTGAAATCTTCCCTTGCCTGCGAAAATCTTTCTGAAATAACCATAAGGTTTTGAAGGTCATCAGGAGTAGGAGCATCGTAGCTAGCAGCTACCTTGCTGTACAGATTTGCCATTTTTTCCCTGAGTTGTGGCTCCGCACTGCCCACATAGTTGTCCCCAGTGGTAATGACCAAGGTTTCTTTTAGCTCATTAAGCTTGGCCAATGTTTTCTTATCTCTATTTTCTTCGGCACTTGCAAGCAGTTGGTCAACCTCATACACAAGAAAAGCAAGGTCTTGGGTCATGTCATAGAGCTTCATGGTGGTCCCGTTCTTATCATCTCTGTCTTTTACACTTAGTTTAGACTTTGAATCATAGACCAGCTCAAAATTGTGCTCGAAGGTTTGCTTACCTTTGGTCATTACCGCCGTATAAGTGCCTGCTGGTACTTGTGGGGCAGTAAACCCTCCAAAGCTAAAGGTTTTCCCTGTTGCAATTTTAGGTTGCTTTAGTTTGTAGTTCCATTCAACAATATTGACTCCCTTGGATTTTCCTGGCGGAATTGTAGCAACCACCTTTCCTTGGTCGTTTTTAATTTCCATACCCATTTTTCCAAAAGTATGACGCTTTTTCAGGAAGTAGGTAAGGCGTACATTGTTTGATCTACTTGAGCCTTTAAATTCTGTCTCTGTTCCAAAATTTCCAGAAAATGTACTGGTTTCGTCAATTACCGTAGGCTGCGTATCAAAGAAATGTAGGGTGGTGTTCAATACTTCTTCGTTAATTTCTCGAAGTGGTGAAATATCATCTAAGATGATTACGCCCCTTCCATGTGTTCCCATGACCAAATCGTTGGTTCCTTTATGCAGGTCAATAAAATGCACAGCAACCGAAGGCATATTGTTGGTGAACTTTTTCCAATTCTTGCCTCCATCCATGGTTATATACAGCCCAAATTCTGTCCCAAGGAACAATAGGTCTGGGTTAACATAGTCCTCTTGAATGTTTCTTGCAAAACCATACACATCATCAGTGATGATATTGGTCCATGTTTTGCCATAGTCAGTGGTTTTGTAGGCATATGGAGTTTTATCGTTTTGGGTATGCCCATCAAATACAGCGTAGGCCGTGCCACTATCAAAAGTACTGGCCTCAATATGGTAGCACCAGGTATTTTGAGGTAAACCTTGGATATTGGCAATGGTATTTGTCCAGGTCTTTCCTCCATCTTGGGTTACTTGAACGTTACCATCATCAGTTCCAACCCAAATCACGTTTTCATTCAACGGTGACTCGGCGATAGTAAAAATAGTGGTGTGGTTCTCTGCACCAGAGTTGTCTGTGGAAAGTCCTCCCGAATCTTCCTGGTTTTGTTTAGCAGGATCATTGGTTGTCAGGTCAGGAGAGATTATCTCCCAAGTTTCTCCCATATCCTCGGATTTGTGCAGGAACTGACTACCCATATAGAATCTGTCCGGCTGATTTTTACTTACGGCCATGGGAGCATTCCAATTGAATCTGAGTTTCTGCTTTTCCTCAGTTGGAAGGGGTTGAATTGTTTTTACCAGGTTCTTTTCGGTATCAATACGCCACACATTTTGTGCTCCCTGCATTTCCGAATACACAATACTTTTGGTAGGATGTTTTAGTACCCTAAAACCATCTCCGAACCCTAAAGAGTTCCAATCCCGAGCTTCAACACCGCCAGGGGAGGAGGAAGGTCCCCACCAAGAACCGTTGTCCTGCAATCCGCCATATACATTATAAGGTTCTGCATCATCAATACTGATATGATAGAACTGACTTAGAGGCATATTTTGTACAATTTCCATGGTATTGCCGCCATCCCAGCTTCGGTAGACACCTCCATCTGTACCAACGTACATGATGTCGGAGTCTTTAATGCTGAAAACAATATCATGAATATCGGCATGCATGTTGCCCAGGTTTTTGAAAGTCTTACCGCCGTCTCTTGAAATTGAACCAAAAAGACCTCCTTTTACCACAACATCCTCATCGCGAGGGTCAACAACAATCCTAGAGAAATAGAATGGACGAACCGTAATTCCGAAATCGTTATTCAGTTGCTTCCAAGATTCTCCGGCATCATCACTTCGATAAAGCCCTTTGCGCTCATCTTTTTCAGCTTCAATCACAGTATATAAAACATTGGAATTGGATGGAGCAATGGCAATGGCCAAACGTCCTAATTTGCCTTCTGGAAAACCATTATGGATTTTGTTCCAGGTTTTACCTCCATCTGTTGTTTTATAAAGTGCACTGTTTTCTCCTCCTGAATCAAAAGACCACCCAGTGCGTCTGAACTCCCACATAGATGCGTACATCACATTTGGATTCTTCGGGTCCATAGCCAGGTCGGCACATCCTGTTTTAGCGTTGATGTACAGTAGTTTTTCCCAGGTTTCCCCACCATCAGTGGTTTTGAATACACCACGCTCTTCACTGTCCCCCCAAAGAGCTCCAAGAACTCCAACATAGATTTCTTTGGAATTTTCCGGGTTTACAATGATATTGGCAATGCGCTCTGAATTTTCAAATCCGATTTTGGCCCAATTGGCACCTCCATCTACAGATTTATAAAGTCCATCCCCAACAGATACACTATTTCTGGTCCAAGTTTCACCTGTTCCAACATAAATAGTATTGTCTGGGTCATTGGGGTCTAGGGCAACCGACCCAATGGACTGGCAATAGTCGTCAAAAATGGGATTGAACGAAACCCCAGCATCACTGGATTTCCATACCCCTCCACCAGCTGAACCGGCATAAATAATACGGCTGTTGGTTGGGTGCACCGCCATGTCGTTGATTCTACCACTCATCAAGGCCGGTCCTATGTGACGCGCCTTTAGGTCTCCGAACAATTGTTTGCCCTTAATGCTTGCCAAAGTCTGCTGAGCATTAACGAACAGTCCCGCTAGCATTAAAAATGCTAGGGAAACAATATACTTTCCTTTCATTTTAGATTGATTGTTGTGATATGGTTACTCTTTTTCCTCTGCAATATCTTCTGGGAATGCAAATTCCGAAGCTTCCACAGTTGGATTGAGCTCAATGTTCTCCAGGGTCATCGTAAACATAAGATTACCATCTACATATTGCGTGGTTGAATACGGAAAATATAGACCATCAACTTCTTGATAATCGCTCATCACGGTTTTGGACATTTTGCCTTTGGCAGGACCTGTTCTAACCATTGCCTCCACAGCAATCGGTACAAAGTCTTCTGTGTCAAAATAGTAGAAAGAAACATCTTCCTCCTCGACCCCGTCAACGGTTATTGGCTCTTTTACCAATTTGACCTTAAATGTATCCGCACCTTCCATAGTTTCGGTGCCAAGTAGCTCAACGGTGTAGCCTTTGTCCTTGTAGTCCATGAAAGAATCTGGAAAATCATTGGTGTTCAATTTAAAGTTGGCTGTTTGTTCAGCGTCACTTTTCTCGGCTTTCATGGTCATGAAATTTGTGTTCCAGAGAATTTCGCCATCATAAACCCCCTGCTTGATTTCTTTTCCTTGAAATGTGAAAGAAAACATCTGTCGGCCGTCCTTGAGTTGAACCATCGAGATTGGAAATTCAAAACCCTGTTGACTACCGGTACCGTCAAATTTGAGTCCTTCCAATTGTTTGAAGTTGTCAGCGCCTCCTATGTTCTCAAAATAGTTGCTAAGGATTTCATCAACGCTTTGGGCTTGAGTAGGAGCAGCAAGTGCCAATGTTAATGCAAGAAATACAGTTTTGATTGTTTTCATTTAATAGGTTTTTATTTGAATTACATTGTTAGTAAGCTCAATATGGAAAATGTTACAATTTAAGGAATTAATGTAGTAATCGATAGTTGCTTTGCCAGTTTCCCTCTTACTTATAATCCGTAACTTTATAGGATAAAGCTTGTATATGAAATTTGGTAAGGTAGACCACCCAGAACTGATAGATTTCACGTTTCCAGAAGACCACCCGGATACCGAAGTGGTATTGGCAAGGTATAAAGATATTGGAGAAAGCAAAATATTTGTGGGCTGTGCCAAATGGAACAGACAGGATCTGAAGAATTTTTATCCAAGAGGAACCAAAGATGAACTGGCCTATTATTCCGCTCAGTTTAATAGTATTGAGCTCAATGCTACATTCTATAGAATTTTTCCTGGGGAACAATATGAGAAATGGTATGACAAAACTCCGGAAAACTTCAAGTTTTTTCCTAAAATGACCAATGAAGTAAGCCATTTGCGAAGACTTAACGATAAGGTGTATGATATTGTAGATCGCTATCTTGAGGTCACTTCACTTCTAAAAGAAAAGTTGGGGACCATTTTTGTGCAGTTGCACAACAACTTTGGGCCGAAGAATTGGGACAGGGTAGAGCAGTTCATTAAGTATTGGCCAAAAGAATTCCCTCTGGCCATAGAGTTTAGGCATACGGATTGGTTCAACGATGACAAAGTTTCCCAAGAGCTATATCATCTATTGGAGGAGAATAACATCGCAAATATTCTTGTGGACACAGCGGGTAGGAGAGATCTTATGCATATGAGACTTACCAACAATGAAGCTTTTATTAGATATGTTGGAGCAAATCATGAATCTGACTATTCCCGCATGAACGATTGGATAGACCGGCTTGAAACCTGGAAGGCAAAGGGATTGAAAAACGTCCATTATTTTGTTCATCAAAATATAGAATTGGAATCCCCTTTGTTATCAGCCTATTTTATAGAAAGACTCAACAAAAGATTGGATTGCGGGCTTACCATTCCACAAACCTTGATTCAACCCCAAAGCAAATTATTCTAATAGGATTTCGGTTTGTAATTCCTTAATCTAGGTGGAAATAATTATTTAGTTGTCACCTGCGAGTGTCGAATTATTCTAAAATGATAATTCGGTTATCATTCCAAGGTAGTTTCTATTGCAAATCTTGGTTATGGGCTAACTTTGCAGCATAATCATTGACTAAAATTTCCTGCAATGCGTTTTCATACCAGAAAATGGGTAAAACCCGAAGATTTAAATGCCAACGGTACCTTGTTTGGAGGTAAAGTACTGGCTTGGATTGACGAAGAGGCCGCACTTTACAGTATTATTCAATTGGAGAACAAAAAAGTTGTCACAAAATACATGTCCGAAATCAATTTCATGAGCACCGCCGCTGAAGGCGATATTATTGAAATTGGCATTGATGTCATCAAATTTGGGGTCACTTCAATTTCCTTGAACTGTGAGGTAAGAAATAAGATGACCCATGAGAGTATTGTTACCGTTGACAACATCATCATGGTAAACCTGGACGATAAGGGAAACCCCAAACCGCATGGTAAGACCAAAATAGAATACGTTAAGGACCGATTGGCCCAAAAGGAAAAAGAAGAGGAGGGCAGGCCTTAGTTAAAGGCCTGCCGCTATACTCTGAACTTCGTCCAAAACTCTAAGGAGGTTTTCACCCCATAGTTTGGAGATTTCTTCTTCTGTGTAACCACGTTTTACCAATTCCAAAGTAACGTTGAAGGTTTCTGAGGCATCAGACCAGCCCTCGATACCGCCACCACCGTCAAAATCGGAACTGATACCAACATGATCAATACCTATGAGCTTCACCATATAATCGATATGGTCTACAAAATCAGATACATTAACTGCAGGAGGAGCACTTGAATCTTTACTGGCAAGCTCCCTCGCCAACTTGGTGACTTTAGGATAAACTTTTATAAATGCTTCTCGTTGTTCCTTGCTCAGAGAGGAGAACTGAGAACGTTCGTACCAATCCACTCCCAAGGAATCTGCAACACTTTTATATATTTCTTTCATATGGGCTGCACGAGCTTCATGCTTTTCGGTATGCAAATAAGAACTGAATGCTACGGTCTGAACCACACCACCATTTTCTTTCAATGCCAAGAGTTGCTCATCATCCAAGTTCCTGCTGTGATTGCATAGTGCCCTGGCGGAGGAATGGGAGGCTATTATTGGGGCTTTTGAAAGTGCTATCATTTGCATCATAGATTCTTTGGAAGGGTGGGAGATATCAATCATCATTCCTAATCTATTCATCTCATTTACAGCTTTTTTACCCAGGTCACTTAAACCATTATGAAGCCAAATGCTATCTTTTTCACCGGTATTGGAATCGCAGAATTGGCTATGTCCATTATGGGACAATGAAATATACCTTGCTCCGCGGGCATGGTAATCTTCAAAATTGGCAAGATCTTCTCCAATTGGGTAGGCATTTTCAACACCGATCATGGCAACTTTTTTGCCAGATTCCGTGATTCTTCGAACATCATCTGAAGTAAGGGCAAGTTCAATTTGGTCAGGAGCATAGGTATCACAAAGTCTATGGATAGCTTCAAACTTTGCCATGGCATTTTCAGAAGCCTTTTGGTATCCTTCAGTGGTCAACGAATCTTGACCTGTGTAGACTATGAGCCAGGCTACATCCAGTCCACCTGCGTCCATCTTGGGTAGATTAATCTGTGTATCAAGGTTTTGTGTGTAATTGATACTATCAGTAAAGTTTTTCACATTGATGTCATCATGGGTGTCAATTGTGATGACTTTGTCATGTATTCTTTGCGCTTTTTCTTCAAGGGTCTCGGTTTTATCTTGTTTTTTTTCAGCGCAGGAAAATAAAAAAATAAGGGAGCAGAAAGTGTAGAGGTATTTCATGTTAAAAATTTTATACCTACAAATAAAGCAATTTGACAACAAAAAGCATGGGGTAGAGAACATTAAATTGTAATGTCTGTGTTTAATATACATTTTTAGTGTACTAATCATAAACAAAACTAGTTTGGGGGTAAGGGAATTATTGAGGTACCTGGAAAAATTGGAAATTGGATTGAGCAGTTTTTCATATGAAGAGCTGGGTATCGTAGAAGCCGGAGAGCTTAAAAAATCGTTCGAAGTTTTCAAAAACGGCCTAGAGGATAAGGTTTTTGGCATTTCTGAAGTGAGACAACTAGATCAAATATGTCAGGAAATGGGAATTGAACCTTCTTCTTCCAACAAACTTTTGGAGAGGCCCCAAAAGCAGCTAAAACCATCTGAAAAGTTATTCTCCCTGATTCAATCCTTTGAAAACACCAAGCTCACCAAAGAACAAAAAGAGTTGGTTGCCCAACTAAAATCAGTTGCTGGGGATTTAGAAAAATCCCAAGACATGGCCAATCCAGATGAAGTTGCTCGCATGGAAATAAAAGTACTGGAGACCAGAATATCATCCCAAAAAGTAAATCTTAAGCCTGTGCTGGAAGAGTGCATGGGGCAAATGGAGCTTCTGGAGGAATTCATTAGGATATACAAGCAAAACATTCTTGAATTCATTGGAAGTCTAAAATTGAATCAGGAAATGCAGAACCTTAAGGGAATCCAAGTGGCATGTCAAAAAGTAATGCCCAGTTTGCGGATGATGAATACCGTTGAACTGTTGGACATTGTTAAACAAATGGACACTACCTGCAAGTCTGACAAGGATTATAAATATTTGAAATTCCTATACGACCATTTCTTAATGGAATATCCCAAAGTGGAATCATTGCTTGATTATGAGATCAAAGCCCTGAAAAATATGTAGGGACAAACTAAACATCATGGAAGATAATACCTTACCGGCATATCACCAGAGTATCTTTCATCAGTTGTTTGAACACGCCTCTGATATAGATTGTAAACTTTTGCTCCTGGACCAGATTTTGGAATTCGGGGACGTAAAGGACCTTGCGCTTCTGGAAAAGTTGAAATCATCGGAAAATCCAAAGATTAAGGATAAAGCCCTTAAAACCTATGAAGGTTTGCTTCATAAACTCCGGGTTGCCCCTAAAGATGAACAAAAACGTTTTTCTATGGACCTATGTTTTATCTACGATGAATTCAATGTACGCCCTGCTCGAATAGACAAAGATTTAGATCTCAATTTTGAGCTGAACTTGGACATTTTTGAAACGGATGACTAGAAAATATAAAAGCCATTCTTTTATCTGGAACGTTTCACAACTCAAAATCACATTTTCACCACAAATTATTGTATAAGCATAATCTTTCAAATAGGTTTACGTTAGTAAGTAAGACCCCAAAATAAACCATAGAATACCATGTTGTACGATACCTACGGAGAAGAATATTTGGCATTTCTACAAGAATTGAACGAAATCCTAAGCGTGAACGAATTGGCTGAATTGGATTACCTATAGCAAACACCGAAAAAAGTTACCCCATGAAAAATACCAACAACGAAAACACGGCGTATTTGAACTTTATTCAGGATTTGAATAACATACTCGTGGAATCTGAGATCAACCAACTGAATTGTCCTTGACGACTTGAGTTAAGTGAATATCATAAAAAAGGGAACGTAGCTACGTTCCCTTTTTTATTTGTCTTTATCCAAGATAGGATTTTAAGATTTTACTTTTAGAGGTATGCCTTAGTTTACGTATTGCTTTCTCTCGTATTTGACGTACTCTTTCCCGTGTAAGGTCAAAAGTGCTTCCAATTTCTTCCAAGGTCATAGATTGTTGGTCACCGATACCGTAGTATAGTCTGATCACATCTGCTTCCCTTGGAGATAATGTGTCCAGAGCACGATTGATCTCCGTATTCAGGGATTGGTGCATTAGACCCCTGTCGGGTTTTGGCGAATTTTCCACATTAAGAACATCATACAAACTTGAAGTTTCGCCTTCTTTCAAGGGAGCATCCATGGAAACATGTCTTCCTGTATTGGATAGCGACTGTTTCACTTCAGAAATGGTCATATCCAGTTCCTTGGCAATTTCCTCTGCGGATGGAGGCCTTTCATGGGCCTGTTCCAAATAGGAGAACGTTTTCTTGATTTTGTTGATAGAACCTATTTTGTTCAATGGGAGTCGTACCACTCTGGATTGCTCGGCAAGTGCTTGAAGGATGGACTGGCGAATCCACCAAACGGCGTAGGAGATAAATTTAAATCCCCTGGTCTCATCAAACCTTTGTGCTGCCTTGACCAGACCAAGATTACCTTCGTTGATTAAATCGGGCAGTTTTAACCCTTGGTTTTGGTACTGTTTTGCAACGGAAACTACAAAACGTAGATTGGCATTGGTCAGTTTTTCAAGGGCAGCTTGGTCACCAGCCTTTATCCTTTGTGCCAATTCCACTTCTTCTTGGGCAGTGATCAAATCAATCTTACTAATGTCCTGAAGGTATTTGTCTAGGGATTTGGACTCACGGTTAGTGACTTGCTTGATGATTTTTAATTGCCTCATGGATATAATTATGGTTACTGGTGAATATAGCTTACATAATAGTGCATAAAATATTATTTTCCAAGCGACATTTGTTATTGTTATCAAAATGTTATCAGTAGATTGGAAATTATTTGTTGTTGTAACGAGTGTTGATAGAATCTTAATAGAATTCAAATAAAACCCCGTTACTTGAATCCAAAAAACTCCTAATTTTGTAAGGTTTGTTAATTGATAACCCTATAACCCAATTTCTTTGGAGGTAAAAAGAGCGGAAAGCAAAAAAACACTTTACGATTACCAACAAGAGGATCTTGAAAAAATTTTCAAGCACCTCAATGAACTTCCACAGGGGACCAACATTTTGTACCAATTGCCCACCGGAGGGGGAAAGACCGTGGTTTTCTCCGAAATAACCCGAAGGTATACCCAAAATACGGGCAAAAAGGTCATGGTGCTCACCCACAGAATAGAATTGAGTAAACAAACCTCCAAGATGCTCCACGGTTTTGGGGTTTCCAATAAAATTATCAATAGCGAGGTCAAGGAACTGTACGACCAGGAGGAATACATGTGCTTTGTGGCCATGGTGGAAACCTTGAACAATAGACTGCAGGAAGAAAAGGTGGTCATCAATAATATTGGTCTGGTAATTATAGATGAGGCCCATTACAACTCCTTTAGAAAACTGTTCAAGTATTTTAAGAACTCTACCATTTTAGGGGTTACGGCCACACCTTTAAGTTCCAACATCAAGCTTCCTATGAAGGACCACTACAAGCATTTAATCATTGGGGAGTCTATAAAATCCTTGATAGAAAAAAGGTTTTTGGCCAAGGCCAACCTTTATAAATACGATGTAAGTCTTAAGACTTTAAAACTTGGAATACATGGTGACTATACCGTAAAATCTTCGGATGAATTCTATGGTAACCACAGTATGTTGGGTAAACTTGTATCTGCTTATGAGGAGATTGCCAAGGGAACCAAGACCCTGATTTTCAACAACGGAATCAGTACCTCGTTGTATGTGTATGAAACTTTCAAAAAGGCAGGGTACAACATTCGTCACTTAGACAACAAGAATTCGGCCTCCGAAAGACGGGAAATATTGGATTGGTTTGCCACTACGCCCAATGCAATCCTGACTTCGGTAAGTATACTAACCACCGGTTTTGATGAACCTACGGTTCAATCCATTATTTTGAACAGGGCCACTAGGTCCTTGACCTTATATTTTCAAATGATAGGGAGAGGGTCCAGAATTTTGCCCAACAAGGATGAGTTCAGTGTAATAGACATGGGTAACAATATTGCACGATTTGGGCCATGGGATGCTGCAGTGGATTGGCAGGAGATTTTCCATTTTCCTGATTTTTATTTGGAGAACATTAAAAATGACGAGGAGATTGAGCGAGACTTCGTTTATGAAATGCCGGAAGAGCTTAGAGCAAAATTTGGCAAGTCTGAAGATATTACATTCGATGTAAAAGAGGAGTACAAGAAAATATTTGCACAAGGAAGAAAGTCCAAGGAAGTTTTGGAAAAAAGTATCGAACAGCATGCTCAAATCTGTGTGGAAAACAGTGAAGATGTTTTTGATGCAAGACTTTTGGCCAAGGAACTCAAGGATGAAATCTCCTATAGGGTAAAACAGTATTCTTATTGCATCATGAACAACACCAAAAACTATAAAGAGTGGTTGGAAGAAGATTATGAGCGTAAATTAAGGTCCAGCATCTCTAAAAAGTTTGCAGCTTTGATGTAGTAATTCTGATTTTTATATCTGCTTCCTGACACCTGAACTTAGTTGAAATGAACCCAATCCTATTGATTATCGGGCATGTGTGGCCAGAACCCAGTACCACAGCTGCGGGAAACAGAATGGAACAATTGATCCATGCTTTCCTTGATTTTGGTTTTGAGGTGGTATTTGGATCAACGGCAGCAAAGTCCAAATATAGTTTAGACCTAGTGGGAATAGGAGTGAGGGAGGTTGAGTTTAAATTGAACCATCCTAGCTTTGATGACTTCGTAAAAGAACTTAAGCCCAATTATGTGGTTTTTGACAGGTTTATGACAGAAGAGCAATTCGGATGGCGGGTTTCTGAGCAAGCACCAGATGCAGTTAAAATTCTAAATACAGAAGATCTACATTCGCTCAGGAAATCAAGGGAGGAATGCCATCGGAAAGATGAGAAATTCTCCCTAGATCATTGGAAAGATCATTCCATGACCTTGCGGGAGGTGGCCAGTATTTATCGTTCAGACCTTACCCTGATGATTTCATCTTTTGAGACACAAATCCTAGTTGATGAAATAGGTATTCCAAAGAATTTGTTGTTGCATCTACCTTTTATGTTGGAGCGTCTATCTAAAGAGGAAATCTCCAGTTGGCCAAAATTTGAAGAACGAAAGGATTTTATCTGTATTGGAAATGGAAAACACCAACCAAACATTGAAGCCATCAAAACTTTGAAGAATACCATATGGCCTATTATCCGAAGAAGCTTGCCAAAAGCTAAGCTGCATGTTTACGGGGCTTATTTGCCTCAGCAAATCATTCAGATGCATAAACCACAGGAAGGTTTTGAAATCAAAGGTTGGGCAGAGGATTTGGGCCAAGTTCTAAAAAATGGCAGATTGCTTTTGGCTCCATTGTCTTTTGGTGCCGGAATCAAAGGTAAACTGGTAGATGCTATGCAAAATGGAACCCCAAGTGTTACGACATCTTTGGGAGCTGAAGGTATGCATGATGATTTACCTTGGGGAGGATGCATTACGAATGAATGGGCAACTTTTGCACAAAGTGCCCTAGAACTTTATCAAAATAAGGACGAATGGGAGCAAAGCCAAGCCAATGGAATTGCCATAGTACAAACCCATTACCAAAGGCAATCACTTCAAAAAACGCTCTTGAACCGTTTAAAGGAATTGCAGGAACAGTTGCCCAAACATCGAACTCAAAACTTAGTTGGACGTTTATTGAGCCAACAAGAGCGGACTGCAACTAAATATATGGGGAAATGGATTCAGGAAAAGAACAAGCATTAACCCTTTAGGGTTATATCCGAGCTTTTGCAATTCAAAGATTGGGATGCACAATGCCCTTAAAAAAATCGAGATAACGGTATTGGCATTGACATCCCTATTGGTCACCAAACCTCCAATATCCAAGGCATCGGGTAATGTATGGCCTCCATTTATAATATCGTAGAATACAAAAGGGGCACCTTCGTCACAATTCACAAATTCGTATTTGGTAACGGTTGAATTGTCGTTCGAATCAGTATCGGGTAAATCTGTAACTATCGGATTTAAACCGCAGTTGGATTGTTGCGCAAAAAAAACTATTGACCCTTGGGTCGATTCAAAGGACACAGTTTTCGAACTACGGTAACGTCGTTTGATCCATGAATCATAAAAACAGGGACTTTATAAGATTGATCACAGCTTGTTTTCTGGGGCAGCTCACATCCTAGCATGACAAAAAACCTCCATTTGAAAAACCCGTGGCATACACCCGTTTTAAATCAATCGTGTAATTTTTATCCATATAATCAATAAGGTTATTTACGAAAGCCACATCTTTGGTGCCCGTACCAAATTGGGTGTCCCATTGGGTCGCCACACCTCCAAACTAGATTATTGCGAACAATTGTGGTCTTAAAGAAAGCTGACCTTTTTTAGTGTTATGTTGACTGAATCTGATTGTTTTGTGGTTTCTGGTACTACCAGTTTAAGAAGAACCATTCCGCCTGGGTTTAGTTTACCTTGTGTAGCGATCAAAAAGTTTCCAATATTATCTGATGGATAAAGCGCAAAAGAACCCAATATATTTTCTGTGCCGTTTTCAAGATGGAATACCTCAACAGCAATTGAATGCAGCTTTGGGTTGGTAACGTCCACAACTTGGATTTTTATGAATTCACTTCCCTTACCATCTTTGTCCGAACCAATCTTTTGCCGGTAGCTAAGATGCCCCAAGTTTAAATTAATGGTTTCCTCCTCTTGTGTTTCCACAATATCAACAATTTCCTGATTGGTTTTATCCGGATTAGAGCAAGATTCAACAGAATTATAAAAAAATGAAAAAATTGCAATTGCCATAATCTTGGTGACCATGCGAACTATTGTTTTGTTTCTATCTCAATTGGTGTTACTATAATTTCTAATTCATTGAGGATTAGTTTACTCAAATCCTCACTCAAAGTCCGTCCACTTATAGCCACCGGAACCAGTTGCACGGATATGGAATCATTGTCGGTCAACAACTGGTTTTGTCTCAATTTCCTAAGGGTCGGAGTAATGTTTACCAAAAAATTCGGTTGATGTCTTTTATGACCTGAACCATGAAACTCGTTACTTGTTTTATTCGTGCCAAAAAAAGCAAAACTTCCCGCAAAATGAACATCTTCAATGGATGAAGCTAGGTTTGCATCTGGCATGTTTATATAAACCCTTACAAAAAAGTCGTTTGTTGGCGGCAAGTCCTCATATTTGACGCTGACAAAAATGTTCTCTTCAAAATTCGGTTTATTCAAGATACGGGAAAAATTACTGCCAGAAATATTTTTAACACTGGAAAAAGGAGTTAACAAACTAATCGAATCTCTATCTGATAGTCGCATTCTTTGTTTGATATCCATTTTGACATTGGTTCCTTCCCGAACTCTTTTTTCAATTTTTTTGAACTCTCTATTACTGGCAATGCTAAAAGTTTCATTAGAATCTCCAATAGCACTTGTTTCATATTGATAACTGAGTAATGGTAATACCGTGGTAAGGGCTGCCGACATAGTGACAGGGTTTCCCTCACCGTCCACAAAGTGGTCCCATTCGGTCCCTCCCCATGCGGTATCGTTGGGATTGTCATTTTCCATTTCAATGTTCCATTTTGCCCAGCAATAATCAACCATACAATGGTGGTTCCAAAAAATTGGGTCCAACGGTGAGCCTCCGGTTACCATAGTTTGCCCCACTACACTATGAACTGTGTTGTGGGGAGTGCCTTCTATTTGAGAGCTGAACGTAAAAAAGTTGGTGTCATCAAAAATAGTATTAAGTGCATCATCTGAAACCGCCCAAACGTTGGAAAGGTCGTTCGTGTTTCTTGATTCAAAAAGAGCACTACTTGTATCTTGATATGCACTGTGGATGCCAGGATTTTGGTTCCAATTCCAATAGGGGAGACCAAAATCTGGATTACCTGTTAACTCTTGACAGATTTTCTCGAAAAAATATAAATATGCTCTATGCCATGAGAAGAAATGATCAGTCCCGTGCTGACATTGATTAAATCCTCCTGCGATGGTTCCATGAATTGTTGCTTGGTTAATCCAGCTTCTGGAATCAGTTGAAGGTAGTCCCTTCATCAGTTGAACCGCTTCCCTATAGGTTTCAATGTCAGCATCCACTTCTGGAGACCCTGTTCTTAATCGACGCCTAATAGGTCTATTACGTATCTTTTCCGCACATCCCTCACATCCTCCCAAGGTTAATCCTGAAACAACACCAAGACTTACCAACCCCAAACCCTTAATAAATACCCTTCTATCAAGGGAATTAATTTCGTTATTAAAATCGCCCATACCTTTTAGTTTTTTGTATACATCTTTAAGTTATTGAATTCCCTAAGTTTTGTAAGAAAAATTGTATGAATTGAACTTTTTTATGTGTAAATGGTTGTTATTTAGAGTTTTATATATTGAATAACCAGTTACCCATTTTATTTATCTTGCTCTATCTATAAGGAATTTAGATTGTCTGAAGCATGGCATCGTATAATCCACTTATGTTCTTCTCAATTTGGTTAGTGGGGATTGTGTCTAAAAAAGGGAAACGTAAAGTAATTGAAATCATAGGACAGACATGATAATCTATTAAGACTATTCACTAATAAATTAAAATTGCTTTTAATCCCATATTTTTGCTTCACTAGATAATTGTTACCATGAAGAATATTGATTGGCAAACTGCCATAGAATTTGAAGATATAACCTATAAAAAATGTGACGGAGTAGCACGTATTGCTTTCAATCGTCCGGATATACGCAATGCTTTCCGGCCTAAAACAACCAGTGAACTCTATAAAGCTTTCTATGATGCCCAGGAAGATACTTCCATTGGAGTAGTATTGCTTTCTGCTGAGGGGCCTTCTTCAAAGGATGGAAAATGGGCTTTCTGTAGTGGTGGAGATCAAAAGGCTAGGGGACATCAGGGCTATGTGGGGGAAGATGGTTACCATAGGTTGAATATTCTGGAGGTACAACGATTGATAAGATTTATGCCCAAAGTGGTCATTGCCGTAGTGCCCGGTTGGGCAGTTGGGGGCGGACATAGCCTTCATGTGGTTTGTGATATGACCCTGGCCAGTAAAGAACATGCCATCTTTAAACAGACCGATGCCGATGTCACCAGTTTTGATGGAGGATACGGGTCTGCATACTTGGCCAAAATGGTGGGACAGAAAAAAGCCCGCGAAATTTTCTTTTTGGGTCGAAACTATTCCGCTCAGGAAGCTTATGAAATGGGAATGGTGAATGCGGTAGTACCCCATGCGGAATTGGAAGATACGGCATACCAATGGGCCCAGGAGGTGTTGGCTAAATCACCAACTTCCATAAAAATGCTAAAGTTTGCCATGAACCTTACCGATGATGGTATGGTAGGTCAACAAGTATTTGCTGGTGAAGCTACACGTTTGGCATATATGACCGATGAAGCTAAAGAGGGTAGAAACGCGTTTTTGGAAAAACGAAAGCCCAATTTCGGGAAAGATAAATGGATTCCGTAGTTCAATGGCCAATAGACAATGAACAATTATAATCTTCGCTCATGAAGCAGAGCTAACGAATTTTCGAGATAATTTGTGCAATTCGTGTCCTCCTGTTAAATTAAAAGTGCCTTAAACCAAAAAGAGCCTTGCCACTTGGGTCAAGACTCTTTTACGAGAACACTATATGAAAATGAAAAAATTTACTTTCTAATTAATTACATGGTAAATGTACCACCAGTGTTTCCGTAAATGAAATTATTGTTGTGAAGTGATACTTTATTGTGGTTTGCCGTCATTTTTGGCATATCACATCGATTTAGTGTATAGATTTTACGATAGCTGACAATATTTTATTGGCATCAAATTCAGGTTCTTCTGCCAATCCAGTACGTACAACAACCAAATCCTTGGAGGGAATCACAAACACATGTTGCCCTTGATAGCCATTACATGAGAACAAATCCTTTGGAACATCAGGGTATTTCTCTTCCGCATTCAACCAAAAATGTGCTCCGTATTCCCCGTTGGAGTGTAAAGTTGGTTCGGTAATGTAATCCACCCAGCCTGCGTCAAAAATCTGTTCACCATTCCAGCTTCCTTTATCAAGATAAAGCTGTCCAAACCGTGCCCAATCCCTGGTGTTTGCCCAAGCGTATGAAGATCCTACATAATTTCCGGCAATATCAGCTTCAAGTACCATGGAGTACATCCCAATTTTATCAATAAAGGATGAGTATGGGAAATCCAGATATTCCTGATGGCTTCTAAACTGCTGCCTTAATATACCCGAAAGTAGGTTAGAGGTCCCTGAAGAATAGTTCCATATCTCGGTGGGTTTGGCAACAGGTTGTTTTTCCTTTTGCAATTGGGTCATATCGCTTTCCAAAAACAACATTCTAGTAACATCAGAAATCTTGGTGTAGTCTTCTTGCCACTCCAATCCACTTTGCATTCTTAGGAGATGGTTTAAGGTTATCTCTTTTCGGTCATCCTCCTGCCATTCTGTAATGGGAGCTGGCCAATCCATTTCAACCTTGCCTTGGTGCTCCAAGACCCCAAAACATGTGGCCAACACGCTTTTGGTCATAGACCACCCTAAAATTGGAGTTTCGGGAGTAAATCCATCAATGTATTTCTCTGCCAATAAGTGACCTTTGTAAAGAACGAGCATGGTACGTGTCTTTTGTGCTTCGGGATTGGCAAAAGCCAAAGCAAAGGCCTTATTGAGCTGGTTCACGTCCACATTGGAAAACAATGTATCCTTTGGAGTTGCCTGTCCATAGGGATAAGGCACGGTATCCAATGGTCTATTCCTATTTGGTTTGATGGTGAGTTTATTGGGTTCATATTCATCATTTATCAAAACAGTTCCCAGTCCTTCTCTAAAAACGGCCTTACGTTCCATAAATCCATAAACCTTGGATGATGCAGATTTTTCATCCTGATTTACTTCCGTATCTGCCAATTCTATCATGGGAACATTGTTGTCGTTCTGGTTCATTGACGCAGCGGAGCGTTCAGCAACAAATACACCAGAAGCCATATTTTTGGCAGCATATCCAGAAATAATGTTCAATTTGGAATAGTTTAGGTAGATAACCACTCCTATCACCACAACTAGGAGTAGGAGCGTACGCTTAAGTAGTTTCATGATCAAGATTTATCGTATTTTTCTGCTGCTAAATATAAGCATTAAACCTATGTCCAACCTTGGAATGATCATAGAAGAAAGAAGCCGTGATATCGGAGATTTTATCGTAGGCAGACTGATTCCTTTTCGAAAAAAGAGAATGATAGGTCCGTTTATATTTATAGACCACATGGGGCCTACCCAACTTGGTCCAACCAAATATATGGATGTGGACCAGCATCCCCATATTGGGCTGTCCACCCTGACCTTTATGTTGGAGGGAGAGATATTGCACCAAGATAGTCTAGGTACATATCAACCTATTAAACCTGGCTCAGTGAACTGGATGACTGCCGGAAAAGGGGTCACCCACACCGAAAGAACGCCTGGCGCATTACGCAATGGCACCACTTTTACTGCACACGGTTATCAAATATGGGTGGCTTTACCCAAGGAACTGGAAGAAATGGAACCTGAGTTCCATCATATTGAGGGTGATAAGCTCCCCAAGTGGAAAGATGGAGAAACAGAGTTTACCTTGGTAGCTGGAGAGGGTTATGGAAAAAAATCCCCAGTACCTACATATTCTCCGCTATTTATGGTGGAAGTTAAGAATGTGTCCCAGTATGCTCTTAATGTAAACGGAAAATTAAAAGGAGAAATCGGTATTTGTATTGTAGAAGGAGGCCTAAAGGCCTGTGATGAAAAAGTAGGTAAGGGAAATATCTTGGTTTCTAAGGTAGAGGACACTTGTAAATTAGAATTGGAACCCAATACCCATCTAATATTGTTTGGGGGTGAGCCCTTTCCGGAGGAAAGACACATCTACTGGAATTTTGTCTCCTCAAGTAAGGATAAAATAGAGGCTGCAAAAAAGGCTTGGAAGGACAAGACTTTTCCCATGATGAAAAACGATGATACCTATGTTCCGCTGCCCAAATAAACCAAAGAATATGTAATTTTAGAATAGCAATCATACTTTCATCCTTTTGAAGCAAATATTTCTTGGTTTCGTTCTTTTGATTTCTTGTAAGGAAGCTCCCATTCCCGAAGAAAAACCAATGAAGGAGTTAGAGTGGATAGCCCATGAAGTTACCGCCTCAGCGTACAATTCGGTAGCATGGCAGACAGATAGCATAGACCCTAACATTGCCGCTTGGGGGGATACCCTAAAACCTGGAATGAAATGTATTGCCGTGTCCAGGGATTTAATCTCTTTGGGATTGACCCACAACACCATGGTAAAAATCGATACTTTTCCAGATACGTTCTATGTAAAGGACAAAATGCACAGGAGATGGAAGAACAGAATCGATATTTACATGGGGCAAAATGTAAAAAAGGCAAGAAATTGGGGAAAGAAAAAGTTGTTCATATGTTATGCCGTTCCTTTAGATACATCTACTACAAATATTATAAAATGAAAATTAGGCTAATGTTTGCTTTTTTAGCAATGTTTTTAGTTTCGTGTTCCTCGAGTAAGTCCATTGTGGACATCCCTATACTTTTTGATGAGCAGCGTGTTGAGCTAACCAAGGAGTATTTATTGAATCGATATAACCTTCAGCAAGAATCGCCTACAATAGTCCCTAAAATGGTTGTTTTGCATTGGACCGCTATCCCAACCCTTAAAAAGTCTTTTGAAGCCTTCAACAGACCCACATTGCCCAATTGGCGACCGGACATAGAAAGTGTGAGTGGGCTCAATGTTTCTTCGCATTTTTTGGTGGATCAAGATGGAACTATTTATAGGCTGATGCCCGAAACAACTATGGCAAGGCATACCATTGGCCTTAACCATTGTGCAATTGGAATTGAAAATGTGGGCGGCACAGAGAACCTACCATTGACCCGGAAGCAATTAAAGTCCAACATTTTTTTAGTGAACTACTTAGCTTCAAAATATGACATAGAATATGTCATTGGTCATCAAGAATATACCTTATTTGAAAGTCACCCGCTTTGGCTGGAAGTGGATGATGGCTATAGAACCGAAAAAACCGATCCAGGATTGGATTTTATGAACAAAGTTCGAAAAGCAACTAAAAAACTTAACTTTAAACCCGTTCCATCAAAATAGTACTATGTTGACCAGAATACTCTTATTGCTATTGGCGATTACCACACTTAGTTCAAACGCCCAAGACCTTACTTCAAATCTATATGAAACCTATGCCACTTATAAAGAGCCTTCTTTAAATAAAAGAAGGATTAAACACCATCAAATTCAACCGTTGATTCAGAATTTTCAGGCCAATCCCAAATTTCACGTAAAAAAAGTGGGAGAATCCATAGAGGGTAGAGGATTGCATCTGATAAGTATTGGATCTGGAAGTATCAATGTCTTTTTGTGGTCGCAAATGCACGGAAACGAACCCACGGCCACTCAAGCTATTTTTGATATTCTTAATTTTTTGGACGCCCCTGAATTCGAGGAAGAAAAACAGGAAATACTTTCCAATTTAACACTACACTTTTTGCCCATGCTCAACCCAGATGGGGCAGAAGTGTTTCAAAGGCGAAATACCTTGGGCATAGACATCAACCGGGATGCTTTAAGGCTGCAGTCACCTGAAGGAAGGACATTGAAACGGGTCAGGGATAGTCTTGAAGCTGATTTTGGATTCAACCTGCACGATCAAAGCACCTATTACAATGCGGAGCTTACAGATAAGCCTGCCACCATTTCTTATTTGGCAACGGCTTTCAATTATGAAAAGGACATCAACGAGATACGCTCCAATGCCATGAAGGTCATAGTCTACATGAACAACATCATCCAAAAATATGCACCAGGACAAGTAGGTCGCTATAGTGATGATTTTGAACCTCGCGCCTTTGGCGATAACATTGCCAAATGGGGGACCAGCCTTATTTTAATTGAGTCAGGAGGGTATGCAAATGACCGGGAAAAGCAGGAAATTAGAAAATTAAACTATGTTTCTATCCTTTCCGCTCTTTACACCATAGCTAAAGATTCCTATAAAAATATACCCATTGAAGATTATGAAAAGATTCCAAGAAATGACCGCAAGCTTTTCGATTTAAAAATTGAGAACGTCACCTATGAACTCTTGGGCAAGGACTATATTTTGGATTTGGGCATACATCGACAAGAAGTTGACCTCGAAGGTCATAACCATTTTTACTACAAAAGCTCACTTGTTGATCAAGGGGATCTTTCTACCTATTTTGGATACGAAACTTTTGATGCATCTGGTTACAAAGTAGTGGCCCCAAAGATCTATCCAAGATCAATGAATACCAATACCAGGGCTTTGTGGAATGCTGAAGGAAGTCCCTTTAAATCGGGTTATGGATATTTCAAAACCGATTTCCTTCCCCCAATTCCATATTCTGAACTTCCTGGACATTTTATTTCTGATACCTATACTGTTCCGGACTTTATTCTAAAACCAGGGGTGAATCCCACATTCTTTCTGGAAAAAGGAGGTGTACTCACACATGCAGTTATAAATGGCTTCTTAATCGACCTTTCAAAGCCGATTGAAGACCAAAACTTTGGGAATGCACTGATTTTACGTTAATATCCAAATTGAATGTTCATGCTAAATCCATAAATCATCAAAAGGATAAACATGATAACTAGTGTACATACAATGGATAGGAATAGTGATAACACTAAACTTTTGTAGCCATTGGAGAGAGGTCCAATCGCACTGTTCTGAATAATTTCTTTGATTACACCCATAACATTTTCTTTGAGTTAAACCTTATTGTTGCCCTTTAAGGTGTAATTAGTTGTTGTCTATATTAATTAAACAACCGTTGGTCTAAAAACCCTACTATGTTTGGGTCTTTACTCGCTGGAATAGGACAAGATTCGTTATCTTAAAAGCTCAAATAATCTATACAAACATGAAATATCTTGTACTAGCACTTCTTAGTCTTGCATCCTTTCAAATGGGCAATGCCCAAGAAACCTCAATTGATTTGTTCAACGGCAAAGATTTGGATGATTGGGTAAAACACGGAGAGGAAAAATGGTATGTTGAAAATGGAGAATTGGTCTGTGAAAGTGGTCCCAAAGCAGAATATGGCTATTTATCCACCAAGGCCAATTATAAGAATTTTGATTTGACCCTGGAATTCAAACAGGAAAATGATGGTAATAGTGGAGTATTTTTCAGATCTACTTTTGAAGGCACTAAAGTGAGTGGATGGCAGGTGGAAGTTGCTCCGCCACAAAAACATACAGGTGGAATTTATGAATCCTATGGAAGGGGCTGGTTGATCAAACCTGACGCAGAAAAAGATAAGAATCTAAAAATGGGCGAATGGAACACCATGAGAATACGGGTTCATGGAACTAGTGTGACCACTTGGCTCAATGGAGTAGAAATGATAACCTTGGACGACGAAAAAATTGGCCAGGGGGAAGGAGCAATCGCTCTTCAAATCCATGATGGCGGAGGAATCAAGGTTAAATGGAGAAACATTAAATTGAAACCCATACAGGTTCAATAAAAAACTTAGCCGTGATTTAGTCTAGTATTTTGCAGGAGTGACTACAAAGCTTCTGTATTCCACAGGACCATGGTCTCCTTGAATCATAAAGGAACCTGGTTCCCCTTCTTTGCTGTCAAGTGCTCCACCGGTTATTCCCGGTATGGTCTGGTCATTGATAACAGTACGCCCGTTAGCCACAATGGTCACCCTACGACCTATAAGGGTTATATCGTAGGTTTGCCATTCACCTGCAGCTTTAGCAGCATTTTCATTGGGCTCTAAAAAGCCGTAGACCCCACCAAAATAGATATCCATAGGGTCCAAGCCCATGTTGTCCGCTATCTGTACCTCATATCTCCCTCTAAGATAAATTCCACTATTACTCTTTTCTGGGTAACGAAATTCTACGTGAAGTTTGAAATTTTGGAATTTTTCGTCAGAAATCAAATTTGAGCCTGCTTCAGGATTGATTAAAACTCCATCTTTGATCACCCATTGCTTTTTTTCTCCATCAGTGTGCCAACCACTTAAATCCTTACCATTAAACAATTGTATAGGCTCGCCCCAAACAGGGTCTTCGACATACGCCATTTTTGGAGCTCTAACCCCGGTCCATTGTACCACACTGCCATCGGTATAAACCATGGAACCTTTCAGGTTTCCATCTATCAATTCGCCGTTAAAGACCATATCACTGCCTTCAGGCTCCCATTGGCGTGGAATACTAAAACTGAATTTGGAGTCGCCCTCTGTCTTAATTTCTGAAATAGGTCGTGCACTTCCAAAAGCAAATACAAAACGACCGATCAAAGTTTCATGTCCTGAATGCCTAATTTCCAGCCATGATGGAACCGTTTTGCCATTGAACTCCATTTCCAAATCCCACCTGCCTTCTAAGGGATTTATGGTTTGGGCTGATAAATTCAAGGACAAGCTTAGAAATACAATAGCGATAAAACGGTACAAAGTCATGTTGTGAAAATTTAGAAGAGCCCCAAGATACGGGATATTTGTACAACCCCATAACTCAAAGATCAGAAAACAACACTATTCACACCCTCCAATAAAGTCATTGGCAGAAAACTTGGTTTGGACCGCTCCTTGGAGGCCTCCGTGAGTTAATTGAATGACCAGATTGTTGTCCCCGCTACCATCTCGTTTAGGGGTACAATACTCGAACAGGTAAAAGCTATTGGCCTGTTCTGACACACGCTGGGATATCTGGTTGAATGTAGCTTCTAACTCTTCCTTGTTATTGGCAAATACACTAGCGGTCTTCCCAATTTCCTCCAATATGCCCGTGTCAATTTCTGCACCAAGCCCAATGGTGAAATAGGAAATGTTTCTATTGGCATTGTTGACAGCACGAAGAGCCTCGGCTTGAGTAAATCTGGAAGCTTGGTCAGTTCCATCTGTAAACAGCACAATCGATGCTGCTCCAATTATGGAATTCTCGTTGTTGGATTTTATTAACCCCTCAGCAATAGCTGTGGATTTGATTACCGCACCGTACAGGTCCGTGGAAGGGTCGTTGCTAATATTCGTGTCAATTCCGTTTATAGCGGATATTAATTCGGTAGCGGATGAAGTTGGTTCATTTAGAAGATGTAGTTCATCTTCACCATCAAACCAATAAATTGCCATTTTAAAGGAATCCGGTGTAGAATCGGGCATAACGTTGTCGATAAAACTCGTAGAAGCGGATTTTAATTGCTCCAAACTTCCTTGCAGAACACTATTGCTTAAGTCCAACACAAGTAAGGTGTTATTTTGAAAAACTTGGGAATTGGATGAAATTCGAGCCTTAGATTCGGAAGAGGAAATAGTTTTGAAACAATCATCGTTTCTTCCTTGCTCATAAATTTTGAACTCATCAGCGGTCAATCCTGAAATGGGGTTCCCTGACACATCGGATACTTTAAAAAGTATGGATACTTTCCCGGGTAGGGTAGTGTATTCATCCTGGATGGACAACAACAATTCGTTTTGTTCAAAACCAAGACAGTCATCGGGTTCTTTGCCCAATCCCAGTTCGCGTTGATTGATATCAAAACTGACATCGTCATCCGCATTACCACAGGAAAAAACGGAAGCTACCAAAAGAAGTGCAATGAACTTGCGTACATTTTTCATTTTCAAAGAATTTGAGGTTCTTCTTGAAAAACGTTGAATTTCTGTGAAAATTACCTAGAGATTGAGTAATAGCTTTAAAGAAACGTTAAAAAAAGTTGGTCCTTGTTAAAAAAAACGCACTCAGTTCAAATTTTGGTAACTTCAACAAAACTAAAACTCAATTCGACAACTATGCCAACGTATCAAATCAAAGTCAATGGAACTTCCAAAACAGTTGATGTTGCGGAAGACACTCCGGTATTATGGGTGCTAAGGGATCATTTAGACCTTGTGGGCACCAAATATGGATGTGGAATAGGCCAATGCGGAGCCTGCACCATCCATGTTGATGGAACTGCTATGAGAAGTTGTTCGCTGACCTTGGCCCAGATTGATGGAAAATCCATAACCACAATTGAAGGATTATCCGAAGATGGAACACATCCGGTGCAAGAAGCCTGGAAAGAAGTGGATGTTCCTCAATGTGGATATTGCCAAGCAGGTCAGATTATGACCGCCTCAGCGTTTTTGGAGAGCAACCCAAACCCCAGCGAGGAAGACATTGAAAATGCCATGCACGGTAACATTTGCCGTTGCGCCTCCTACACCCGTATCAAGAATGCAGTCAAGATTGCTGCGGAAAACATGGGTTGATCAAACCATTAACTTTTACTTAAAAACTCAAAAATGTCTACAAATAAAAACAAAACATTAAGCAGAAGGGCCTTCATGCGAAACACTTCTCTGGCCGGAGGAGGGTTGGTCATAGGCTTCAATCTTTTCCAGGCGTGCAAACCTAAGGTAGTTGCTGAACCTACCATTGACTTGGCCTCCCTAGATTACAATGATTTCAATGCTTTCATAAAGATTGCGGACAATGGTGCAGTCACTATTTTCTCTCCCAACCCTGAGGTTGGTCAAGGGGTGAAGACCTCTATGCCCATGATTATTGCCGAAGAGCTAGATGTGGCATGGAAAGATGTATACGTAGAGCAGGGAATCTTGGATACTGAAAATTACACAAGGCAGGTTGCCGGAGGTAGCCAATCCATTCGCTTTGGGTGGGATGCTCTACGTCAGACCGGAGCGGCCGCCAAACAGATGTTGGTAAGTGCAGCCGCAGCCAAGTGGGGCGTTGACCCATCAGAATGTTCAGTAAGTGAAGGTGTAATTACCAACGCAGCAGGGGAGACCTTGGGCTATGGTGATGTGGTGAATGAGGCTTCTTTGTTAGAAGTTCCAGACCTTGAAGAAGTTGCGCTCAAGTCGCCCAAAGATTATAAGATTATTGGCAAGGACGCATCCAATGTGGATATTGACAAGATCATTACCGGAAAGTCCTTATATGGAATGGACTACAAAACGGAAGGAATGCTTTATGCAGCTGTTCTTAGACCTCCCGGATTTGGTCAAACATTGGTTTCCTATGACGATTCCAAAGCTAAAACTATGCCCGGTGTGGTCGATATCATTAAAATTGGGGAGAAGTTGAGGGGACTCTTTGAAAAGGACCAAGGATTTAGCAGTAAAATATCTTCAAGTGATAAAGTTGTTGTGCTTGCCGAGTCAACCTGGCAGGCCCTAAAGGCCAAAGAGGCCATCGTTGCAGAATGGAAGGACGATACCACCATGGAAAGCACCGAAAAGCATGAAGAAATATTGACCGACCTATTGGATAATGGTAAGTTTGAGACCAGACGCTCCGATGGAAATATCAAAACAGCATTTGCGCAGGCCGACCAAATTTTGGAACGGACGTACGAGTCTCCTTTCTTGCCTCATAGCTGTATGGAACCTATGAATTTTTATGCCAATGTTACCAATGAAAAAGTGCACTTGGTAGGTCCCATACAAACTCCAGAATGGAAAGCAGGGTTGGTTTCCCAGATGTTGGATCGCCCCCAGGAAGAAATCCTTATGGAAATGACTCGTATTGGTGGAGGTTTCGGAAGAAGGCTTTATGGGGATTTTGTTATGGAAGCCGCTGAAATCTCAGATGCAATAAGAAAACCGGTCAAGGTTGTTTACAGTAGGGAAGATGATATGAATGCGGGGGTGTACAGGCCTGCCATCAAATACAGGATCAAAGCTGGTATTAAAGACGGCAAAATCACAGCATACCACCTTAAGGAAGCTGCCATAAATGATAATATGTATGGACTTATTCCTAATTTTTTCCCAGCAGGTGCCATAGAAAATTATCAGGTCGATTCGGTTGCTTATGATAGTAATATCACAACTGGAGCTTGGCGTGCACCTTATACCAACTTCCTTGCTTATGCAGAGCAGAGTTTCTTTGATGAATTGGCAGAATTGATGGAAGTCGATAAAATCCAAATGAGATTAGACCTGCTCGATAAGGTAAAACCGGAGGAAGACGAGCGCATACAGTACTCACCAGAACGTATGAAGGAGGTAATCAACGTAGCTGTTGAAAAATCAGGTTGGGGAACCAAACCTTCAAACGTCTATCAAGGTTTTGTAAACTATTACTGCCATAACTCCCACGTAGCCGAAGTAGCTGACGTAGAAATTGAAAACGGAGAACCAGTGGTCAAGAAAATAACCTGCGTGGTTGATTGTGGAATAGTCATCAATCCTGTGGGTGCACTGAACCAAATTGAAGGAGGGGTTCTAGATGGAGTAGGGCATTCCATGTATGGGGAACTTGCATTTGCAGATGGGAAACCTGTTGCAACCAATTTTGATAGATATAGGCTGCTCAGAATGCGTGAGGCTCCCGAAGTGGTGACCTATTTAATAGAAAATGAACACTCTCCAACAGGTTTGGGAGAACCAACGTTGCCACCAGCAGGAGGTGCAATTGCCAATGCACTTAAAGCAGCAACAGGAAATAGACTTTATAAACAACCATTTATCAATACACCTGAACTTTTAAAAATACCAGAAAAAGAAATTATAGGTTGATTAAATGACGATACTCTTATTTGGAATTACAAAGGACATCGTGGGAAGTCCCACGTTGTCCGTTCCAACATCCAATATTTCAGGAAAAAAAGTCCCAAATACAGTCAAAGAACTCAAAACTTATTTGGGAAAGAACTATCCTGAACTTAATAAATTATCTTCTTTGGCTGTAGCTGTGAACAATTCTTATGCTGAAGATGATACAATCATCAATTCTTATGACGAAATTGCGCTTATCCCTCCAGTTAGCGGAGGATGATAGCGGGGCAAAATTTTAGAAGATTTATGCTGATAGACAATCACGGAAGAAAAATCAATTATCTGAGACTTGCGGTTACAGACCGATGCAATCTTCGTTGTAATTATTGTATGCCCTCAGAAGGTATTGATTTTGTGAAGAACGATAGGTTGCTCACCATACCTGAACTGATTCAGACCAGCAGGGTTTTGGTTTCTCAAGGCATTGACAAAATCAGAATAACCGGAGGTGAGCCTTTTGTACGAAAGGATTTGATGATTTTATTGCGAGAACTCAGCCAGATGGATGGGCTAGATGAAATTTCGGTCACTACAAATGCCACCTTGATTGGTCCTCATATAGACGAACTCAAGGAATTGGGGATTAAGAACGTGAATGTAAGTTTGGATTCCATCAATAGGGAAACCTTTGAACGCATTACCCGAAGAAAACAATTTGACACGGTCCACAATAACCTCATAAGACTAATTACGGAAGGGTTCAATGTCCGGATTAATTTTATAGTACTGGATGGTCAGAACGAACAGGACATAATTCCGATTTTGGAACTTATGAAACATTACAATGTGTCTGTTCGCTTTTTGGAAGAAATGCCATTTAATGGCGGGTCTAAGGAATTCAACCAGATTAAATGGAACTACAAGGCCATTCTGAAACATATTGCTTCGCAATACCCTGATTATAAAAAGATTGAATCTCCGAAGACTTCAACCTCCATCAACTATAAGATAGATGGACATAAGGGAACTTTCGGAGTGATTCCATCCTTTAGCAGAACCTTTTGCGGAAGTTGCAATAGACTTCGAATAACTGCCACAGGGGATGTCATCACTTGTCTATACGGGAAACCTAAGGCCAATCTCCGTGATATCATCAGAAAGGAAAAAAATGATGAAAATATCAAGGATACCATTCTCAAAGTAATTGGCAACAGGGCCAAAACAGGTTTTGAAGCCCAAAATGAACACACCAATACCGTATTCCATAATTCAATGACATCAATAGGAGGCTAGTTGTATCGGCAAAAAGGCGTAATTTGGGGAGATGAAGGGAGAAAATGATATGATTATGAAAAACAACACGCCAAAACTTAATGGTTTGGTGCTAGCTGGGGGCAAAAGCACCCGGATGGGGTCTGACAAAGGTCTATTGACTTATCATGGGGTTCCACAACAAGAATATCTGTACAAATTACTGGAACAAATCTGCGACAACGTTTTTCTCAGCATTCGCCATGAACAAGAAGCGTCTGTCCCAGAAGGCTTTAATGTAATCCCAGATAAAAACGAATACCGAGGGCCTTTTAATGGAATTTTGAGCGCTCACGCTCATGACCCAGATGCAGCTTGGTTGGTCCTTGCTTGCGATCTTCCGCTAATAGACCTAGAGACGTTACAACAATTGGTTTCTGAAAGAAACAGTAACAAAGTCGCCACTTCATTCGCAACAAATAAGACAAAGCTTCCGGAACCATTGATTACCATCTGGGAGCCCGATAGTTTAAAGAATGCCATCGAGTACCTTAAATCGGCAGAGAGCAGTTGCCCGAGGAAGTTTTTGATCAATTCGGAAACGGAACTTGTTCATCCTGAAAAGGATGAGGTGCTTTATAATGCCAATTCCATTTCTGATTATGAGTTTGTAAAATCTAAAATTGTCTGACCTATGGACTCCAGGTATATCCGACAGACCCAATTGAAAGATTTTGGTCCAAAAGCCCAAGAAAAGTTGGCCAACAGTAAAGTGTTGGTTGTTGGTTTGGGCGGATTAGGGATACCTGTGCTGCAATACCTCAATGCCATGGGAGTGGGCACAATTGGTCTAATGGACCAGGATGCGGTGGAGCTGCATAATTTACAGCGCCAGGTGCTCTATACCGAAAAGGATTTGGGAAGAATGAAATTGGAGGTGGTCCATGAAAAATTGACGCATCAAAACTCTCAGACCCAATTTGTTTTGCATGATAGCTTCCTAGTTAAAAGCAACGCATTGGAAGTAATTAAAGATTACGATGTGGTAATCGATGCCACGGATAACTTTCCTACACGGTATTTGATCAATGATGCCTGTGTTGTACTCAATAAACCGTTCATTTATGGCGCATTGCATGGTTTTGAAGGTCATGTAAGCGTGTTTAATTACAAGGATGGACCAACATATCGTTGTCTATATCCAGATATGCCGGGAGATGAGGAAGTACCCAATTGTAATGAAAATGGGGTTTTAGGGGTGGTTCCCGGTATTATTGGAACACTGCAAGCCCTTGAAACGGTAAAAGTACTTGCGGAAATAGGAGATGTGCTATCCGGAAAATTGTTGGTTTTTGATGGATTAAACCATCAATTTGCGAAAATTGCTTTCAAGACAAAAGTGGAAAATAAGGCCATTAAAGAACTTCAAGAGTCTTATGATATTTCAGACTGTGATATAGTACCAACGATTGACCCGGAATCTTTTCTTTCCGTAAGAAAAAAAGATGGTCAATATCTATTGATAGATGTAAGAACGACTCAGGAGTTTGAAGAAAATCATTTGGAGGATGCCATTAATGTACCATTGGACCAAATAGATTCGTGTGCATCGGTTCTAGAGAAAAAGAATACCGTTTATGTAATCTGTCAGTCTGGAAAACGTAGTAAACTTGCGGTAAAGAAATTACAGGCTGGTTTCCACAATGTCAGTTTTTACCATATTTCTGGAGGAATGAACAAAATGACAAGCCTATGTCCTTAACACCTGGCGATTTTGTATTGCTCACATTGGCTTTCTTTGTGGTAGCAACCTTGTACTCCGCGGTAGGTTTTGGGGGAGGGTCAAGTTATTTGGCTATCCTCACCTTGGTTATAGCGAGTTTTTTCGCAATACGTACAACAGCATTGCTGTGCAATCTTGCGGTAGTTTCGGGAAGCTGTCTTCTTTATTATAAAAATGGACATCTACAGTTCAAGAAATTTCTTCCATTCATTATAACCAGTATTCCCATGGCATTCTTAGGTGCTGCGTTCCGATTGAAAGAACAGGTTTTCTTCATTCTATTGGCAATGGCCTTGATTGTTTCGGCGGTTGCCCTTATCTATCAAACTTTAGCACTTAAAACCAATTTAAGTGTCAAAAAATATCCCGTTTTCACTCCTTATGTCATTGGAGCCGGAATAGGCCTGCTATCTGGTTTAGTGGGTATTGGGGGCGGAATTTTCCTGGCCCCGGTACTGCACCATATGAAATGGGACAAACCCATAGTGATAGCTTCGCTGGCCAGCTTTTTTATTTTGGTCAATTCCATTTCCGGTATTGGAGGATTGTTCGTAAGCGATTCCTTTGAGATATTTTGGCCCGAAATCTTAGGGTTGCTTTTCGCGGTCCTACTTGGCGGACAGCTGGGCGTAAGGTTGAGCATCAGCAAACTATCAGCTAAACGAATTAGAATGTTGACCGCTTTCTTGGTACTTTTTGTGGGAACAAGGGTATTATTGAAAAACGGATTGCAAATAACCCTCTTTACATGATTTCTTTTGAAGAAGCGTTGCAAAAAGTGCTTGCTTTAACGGCCAGTTATGGAAATGAAAGCATAAAGCTCGAACATTCCTTGGGGAGAATTTTGGCGGAAACCATTGTGGCCGATAGAGATTTTCCTCCATTTAACAGGTCTACCAAGGATGGTATCGCAATAAATTTTGATGGGCTGAAATCCCAAAATCAACAACTGAAAGTAGAAGGAATAGCTCAAGCGGGGAATCCACAACTCAGTTTGAAGGATACTTCAGCCTGTATCGAGGTAATGACCGGAGCTATCGTTCCGAACAATGCGGATACGGTGGTCATGTATGAGCACACGTCCAAACAAAAGGACGGCTTTTCAGTTGATAAACCCATTGCCAAGGGACAAAATATTCATCCTCAAGCAAGCGATATCGCCATGGGTGAAGTTTTATTGCATCCAGGTGAAATCGTGACAGCTGCGGAAATTGGAGTTTTGGCTTCTGTTGGCAAAGCAGATGTAGTTGTAAAAAAGACGCCAAAGATTGCCGTAATTTCTACAGGAAATGAATTGGTTGATGTTTCTGAAGTTCCTGAACCGTACCAAATTCGAAAATCCAATTCCCATACCGTTGCGGCACTGTTGCAAAAAGAAGGAATCCTGGCAGATATCCATCATATCTTGGATGATCCGGCCACTATAAAAGAAAGGTTGGCTTCCTGTATTCATGGGTATGATGTCCTGATTTTAAGTGGAGGAGTTTCCAAAGGAAAATATGACTATTTACCAGAGCTATTTGAAGAATTGGGAGTAAAAAAAATATTTCATAGGGTACGACAGCGTCCCGGAAAACCATTTTGGTTTGGAAAGCAGGATCAAACACAAACCACCGTTTTTTCTTTTCCAGGAAATCCAGTATCCACCTTTGTAAATTACCAGGTCTATTTTAAACCATGGCTTAACAAAACTTTGGGAGTGCAAACACCGCAATTTGCCGTAATTTTAGAAGGTACAATTACAAATAAAATCGACCTTACCGTTTTTGTGGGAGTAAAAACCACTTTAAAAAATGGAACGTTATACGCCCAGCAGGTATCTACAACAGGATCTGGAGATTTGATTGGATTATCTAAAATAGACGGAGTGGTTCAACTTAATCCAAATGAAGCCAAGGAAAAAGATGATATAGTTCCCTTTATCCCCACCAAAAGTATCTTTTGATATGACACATGAATTAAAGAATATCATCCAGCAGTATCAACAAAGAAAACACGAACAGGCTGTTTTGGCAACTGTAGTGGCTTTGGATGGGTCTTCCTATCGTAGACCCGGAGTTAGAATGCTCATTTTTGAAAATGGGGACATGGTAGGTGCGGTCAGTGGGGGATGTGTTGAAAAGGAGGTATTGAGACAGGCCCAGGCCGTGTTTTCAAATGGGGTTTCAAGAATAATGATATACGATGGAAGGTATCGCTTAGGGTGCGAAGGAATACTCTACATTCTCCTGGAAGTTTTTGAGCCTAGCGAATCCTTCATAACCCAATTTTGGAAAACCATTGAAAAACGGGAATCATTATTTATGAGTTCATACTACAAAAAGGAGTTAAGCGACCATAAAGATTATCATACAGTATTTAGATTTAATGATAAGATGTTTCCTGTTTCGGAAAGAAAAGTGGCTAACAACCCTGAACTTTTGATTTTTGAACAGGAATTAGACCCTTGTTTTCAATTGATTATTATTGGAGCCGAGCATGATGCCGTCCAATTATGCAAATTTGCGTCAATGACAGGTTGGGAAGTCACGGTTGTTGCCAATCCAAGGGAGGAAAAGACAGAAAACGATTTTCCGGGAATCCACAAATTGGTTCTTGTCGAACCGGAGGCCTTCAGTCCAGAACTGGACGATCAAACCGCGGTAATGGTAATGACCCATAGTTTTGTAAAAGACCTTCAATATGTTATTTCGCTCAAAGAGCAAAGAGGAGCTTATATAGGATTGTTGGGGCCATTCAAAAGAAGGGAAAAGTTATTTCAAGAGCTATTTGAACGTCATCCAGATATTTCCGAAGATTTTTTAGAGAGCATTCATGGTCCCGCAGGTATGGACATTGGCGCGGAGACCCCGCAAGAAATATCTATATCCATTTTATCCGAGATTTTATCTGTCGTCAATAAAAAGGAACCTAGTCTACTAAAGCATAAACTGGGGAAAATCCACACTTGATTCATGGCGGACTCCATAGCTATTTTGATTTTGGCAGCGGGTTCATCTTCAAGAATGGGAGATGAAATCAAACAACTGCTACCCTGGAAAAACTCCACTTTTCTGGGACATGCCATAGCTCAAGCTAAACAGGTGACGGATTCTACATATGTTGTGTTGGGGGCTAATATGGACCTGATTAAAAGAAAACTTCCTCAAGGAACTTCTACAATAGAAAACCCAAATTGGAAAAATGGAATGGGAAGTTCCATCTCAATAGGAGTGGAGTACATACTAAAACAAACGCGAGACCTTGATGGACTGTTGATCATGACAGTGGACCAACCGCTGCTGGATGCAGAATATTTGAATGAAATGATAGCCAATTTTAAAACAAAGGAGTATAAAATTGTAGCTACTTCCTACGGTAAGCGCGCTGGGGTACCAGCAATATTCCATAAATCTATGCTGAAGGAGCTTATTTCACTACATCAAGATTATGGCGCCAAACATGTTATTTCTGAAAACATAGCTCAAACCAAAATGATGTCGGCATCAGGTAAGGAAATCGATATTGACACTTTAACAGATTATCATAATATAATAAACTGATTTACAATATGATGAAATCTTACATCTTTACTTTTACTTTAGCATTTTTCTTTTCTAATTTTTCAGGCATTTCCCAAGAAATGGGTTTTGAAGAATATAATCCAACATCGACTCTCAAAGTATCTGAAAACCCTGTAGAACGAGCCAAATTCACTTTCATAGACGTGCATAGCCACCAGTTTAGGATGGCCACACAGGATCTTTCAACGTTGATAAGGGATATGGACCAACTCAACATGGGGATTATGGTGAACCTAAGCGGTGGTTCCGGAAAAGAATTACGGGACAAGTTAAAGAATGTAAACACGCATTATCCCAATAGGTTTGTGGTTTTTGCTAATGTAGATTTTAGCGGCGTAGGCAATTCCAATTGGGGAGAGCAGGCTGCTGCCCAACTGGAGTTGGATGTTAAAAGTGGTGCTAAAGGCCTAAAAATCTATAAGAGCCTCGGTCTCAGAAATAATGATGTTAATGGGAATCGTATTGCCATTGATGACCCGCGATTGGACCCTGTTTGGGCCAAATGTGGTGAGCTTGGAATTCCTGTATTGATTCACGCTGCGGATCCAAAATCATTCTGGGACCCAATGGACAGCAAAAATGAACGCTGGTTGGAGTTAAAAACTAGGCCACGTAGAAAACGTTCAGACGATAATCCGGCACCATGGCAGCAAATTATTGATGAACAACATAGAATGTTCAAAAAACACCCCAAAACAAAGTTTATCAATGCACATATGGGTTGGTACGCTAACGATTTGGACAGGCTAGGGGAGCTGCTCGATGAAATGCCGAACATGTCGGTTGGTATTGGTGCCATTATTGCGGAATTAGGACGTCAACCTAGAAGAGCAAAGGAATTTTTCATTAAATACCAGGACAGGATTCTATTTGGCAAGGACAGTTGGAAACCCGAAGAGTTTCCAACCTATTTTAGAGTTCTGGAAACAGCGGATGAGTACTTTCCATACTATAAAAAATATCATGCATTCTGGGCAATGTATGGGCTGGATCTACCCGATGAAGTTTTGAGAAAAGTGTATTTTGAGAACGCATTGAACCTTATCCCAGGTCTGGATAGATCATTGTTCAAGGGCTGATGAATTTCCTCGAGGCGTTTTTTTAGAATCCAGATTTAGGGTTTCCAAATCTTGAAAAATACCACATGAAACCTGCTTTTTGACCAATGTTCGGGTTTTCTTTCGCTTGACAAGGGCTTCTATTTCTTTGTTTAGGAATTGCATAAAAGCGTTTTAGCTTCAAACGGATTTTTAGGGGACTTATTTTCGGTCCAATCTACTTTCAACGTATTCCAATACTGCCATCCAACTCATCTTCAAGATCAATGCAGCAGCAGGCAGGTTGTCTTCTTCCAATGCCTGTACAATGGCTTCATTCTGATTGTTCAAAAGTGAATGGAAAGAAGAATCCTCTCCAAGCCCACGTTCGTAGAACAGGAGTCTCATCTTTAAATCTTCAAGGATTTGTAGCAAAACTTTGTTTTTACAATTTTGGACAAGAAGACCATGAAATTCGAATCTATGTGAGATAGCATCCTTAGAGTTGCCTGCAATCTCCATCTTTTTGTGATGAGTTCTTAAGGTGTTCAAATCCATTTTTGAAAATGAAGAGGCTTCTAGGGCCATCATTTCCAGCTGTGCTGTCATCTCGTAGAGATCTCTGGCTTCTTCCTTGCTCAATCGGGTTACCAAGAACCCTCTTTTGGGGACCGCTTTTATGACCCTAGCATGCTCCAACTGACTGAGCGCTTCTCTAATAGGCGTAACGCTTACCCCAATTTCCCTGGAAAGTTTGGCCAAGTTTATTGTTTTTCCAATAGGAAGCTCGCCTTTTTGTATTTGCCCGAGTAAATAATCCTTTACCGAGTCCCGAAGCACCAAAGATTGTGTCATATCCAAATATACACAATCGTATACGATTCATACATAAACTGAATCTTAGGGTCTGGTTATTAATAACTTAGGGCAAACAGCAAAAAACACTATTATGAAAACTACCATCCGACTGAGTTTATTTTTATTTCTTTTTTCCGGTATTCTATTCGCATGCAGCAACAAATCTGATGATTATGAGCCCCCACGCGAGGAGGAAGAACAACAGATAGCAATGGACAGCATAAATTCTGCTGAATCACGTAGGATTGAATTGAGCAATTAAATCTTTATTACCTTTTTTGCCCTAGATCCAAATCTTCATGTCTGTAGCCAAAGTGTATTCATCTATATGAACATCCGGATGGGTATTCCCTAAATCAATGCCTGACCGGAAGCCATAGGTTTTGAAAATATTTCCTTATTTTTCCTAAACCTAATTAGTTGAACACTATAAATCCCTTCGATTCTATGAGACTGCGATACCTTTCGGTTTTTTTATTCCTTCTTTTTTCCTGTAAACAAAGTGAAACTGTACAGATTACAAGTCTATATGACACGCAATTGTTCAAAGATGTGCAGCTCTCATCAATTTTTGAAGACTCCAAAACCTTTGTGGATCTAGTCCCAAAAAAGAATTTTAGAGAGTTGGAAGCTCTTTATTTAGATGAGAAGGACAATCAGGATTTTAGTTTGAAGGATTTTGTGGATAGAAACTTTGAAGATCATTCCATGAAAGCCTTGGAATTTGAAACAGATACCACAAATACTATGTACGAGCATATTGCGCTTATGTGGGACAAATTGACCAGGGAGCCCGATGCCCATATTCCTAATTCCTCCAGAATCCCATTACCAAAAAAATACGTGGTTCCAGGTGGTAGGTTTCAGGAAATCTATTATTGGGATAGCTATTTCACCATGGAAGGGCTTTTGGCGGATGGCCGAGATGATTTGGCAAAAAACATGGTGGACAACTTTAGCTTTTTAATCGATTCCATTGGGTTTATACCTAATGGTACACGCGATTATTATCGAACTAGGTCACAACCACCTTTCTATGCCTTAATGGTGGATGCTTTGTCCAGAAAAGATGAAAACGTGGTACTGTACTATTTGCCAGAACTCGCCAAAGAATATGATTTTTGGATGCAGGGCAGTGAAAATGTTGTTCAGGCAAGGCCACAAAACCATGTGGTGGACTTAGGAATAAATGTGTATTTGAACAGATACTGGGATAAAGGAGATTCACCCAGGCCAGAGGCGTATAAAGAAGACTTGCACTTAGCGAGTTCAATGGAGTCGGACACCTTGAAAAAAGCCCTCTATAAAAATTTAAGGTCTGCTGCAGCTTCAGGATGGGATTTTAGCTCAAGATGGTACGGTAAAAAAGATGAGTTCAATTCTACCGAGACCACATCGATCCTACCAGTGGATTTAAATTGCTTGACGTACTTCATGGAGCATATGTTGTACAGGGCAAGTTTGCTTAAAGGTGATGATGAGGCTAAAAACGAATTTTTCCAAAGATCTCAATCAAGGAAGGCGGCCATCAGACAATATTTCTGGAACGAGGATACTGGATATTTCCATGATTACAATTTTGACCGGGAATCCCTCACGCCAGAAATGACCTTGGCAGGGGCGTATCCCTTATTTTTTGGCTTGGCAACAAAAGAACAGGCTGAAAAGGTTAAAAATGTATTGATGGAAACCTTTCTAAAAGATGGGGGATTGGTGACTACCTTAGAACATACCGGGCAGCAATGGGACGCTCCAAACGGTTGGGCTCCCTTACAATGGGTAGCTGTTAACGGGCTCCTGCGCTATGGTTATCAAAAAGAGGCCTCCGAAATAATGCAACGATGGTTGGCACTCAATGAAAAAGTATATAAGAACACCGGAAAAATGATGGAAAAATACAATGTGGAAGACCTTACCTTACTTTCTGGTGGTGGCGAATACCCTAACCAAGATGGATTTGGTTGGACCAACGGTGTGGCAGTGGGATTCAAGAAAATCTTAAGCGAATTGGAGGCACAAAACAATTAGTACGGAGTGTAAGTTTCGTGTTTTTAGGTAGACTGATTTATTCAACCCATCAATCAAAAAATGGCAAAGTCCCTTTTGTTCATTCCTGACATTTCTGGATACACGAAGTTTATCCAAACTACCGAAATTGAACATAGTCAACATGTAATTTCTGAACTTCTTGAAGTTTTGGTCAATGCAAATACTCAAGAATTGAAATTGGCTGAAATTGAAGGGGATGCACTCTTTTTCTATAAAGAAAACGAAATCCCTTCCCAGGAAAATCTCCTCGCACAGATTGAATCCATGTTCACTGCATTCTATAGCCATCTCAAAATGCTGGAAAAGAATCGCGTGTGTCCCTGTAATGCGTGTGCTACAGCTCCCAATCTTCAATTAAAAGTGATTGTGCACAGCGGGACCATTCAACATATAGAAGTCCAGGGAAACAGAAAACCTTTTGGCAAACAAGTTATAGAGGCCCATAGGTTGCTTAAAAACTCTGTTGAGAGTGATAATTATACTTTGATTACCAGAAGTCTAGCATTGGATATTATGCTTTCACCATATTATTCAAGTAAGATTTTCAGGTTTAGGCAAGGTTCTGACTCCTATGATGATGCACAAGTGGAATATATATATTCCATTATTGATCCCAAAGAACTAAGACTTAAAACGTTTCCGGAACCCAAAAAGCTACATTTTGATTACCCTCCCCATTTAGTTGTGAAAAAGGATTTTCCGATCACTTCGGAAAAACTTATGGAATACGTGACCAATTATTCATATAGAAAATATTGGCAAGATGGGGTGGACAAAGTGGAATATGACGGAAATGAGGTAACCCGATTGGGCACTGAGCATACTTGCGTAATCAATGGGAAGCATCTGAATTTTATAACGGTGACAAAAGATGTTCCAGAAGATGTATTGGTATACGGAGAGTTGGCCACGAGTCCTATATTTTTTGATGAACTGGTACAGTTCTATGTATTCAAACAAGTATCTGAAAATGTGTGCGAGCTTTCAGTTGAAACCTTTTGGAAGGTTAAGTCGCATATAAAAAGGATATTCTTGATGCCTATGATCAGAAAATCGTTCCGTAAAAACCTAAACCATGGTTTAGAGGGTTTGTACAGCTTTGTTGTAAAAGAAATGGGTGAAATTGATTGATGGCATCCATTCTACCACCTCAATTTTATTTCCTGAACATTCATAAATTAGATGGAATTAAAAGCAACTGTAATTTTGACGGAATCAGCAGGATACTCCAAAACTCCCTTAGCCAAGAAATTGGGAATCAAAGAGAATTTTAAGATTGTTCTCTATAATTCTCCATCACATTATTGGGATTTGTTCTCGGATTTACCAGAAAATATTCAAATCATTAAAAAACCGAAGGAGCAGACCATTGACTTCGTACATCTATTCTGTACTTCACATAAAGAACTTATCAAAACCGTCTCCAAGTACCATGTTTCAATCAAGAAAACTGGTATGTTATGGGTAAGTTGGCCCAAAGGAACATCAAAAATCAAAACAGACCTTAAGCGTGATATGATAAGAGAGCACCTTCTTTCAGTTGGGTTGGTGGATATAAAAGTAGCTGCTGTCGATGAGGATTGGAGCGGACTAAAATTTGTATACAGGTTGAAGGACAGAAACTAATCCATTCTTTTTCTGCATTGTACGACTTTTTTCACATTTTTTTTAGAATTAAGGCAATCCCTTTTGGTTATCTTTCACTGCTAATTCAACCTAAAATTCATTGTATGAAATTACACTATCTTAAATTCTGCTCTTTTCTTCTTTTAACCCTTACTTTTCTATTTCAAATTCAAGCCCAAAAACCAGATTCAACTACGTTCAGTGGATTGGAATTTAGGAGCTTGGGTCCTGCTTTGACCTCTGGTCGTATTGCAGATATAGCAATTCATCCCAAGGATGAAAGTGTTTGGTATATTGCTGTTGGTTCAGGAGGAGTTTGGAAGACCATCAATTCTGGTACAACCTGGAAACCAATTTTTGACAAACAAGCTACTTATTCAATTGGCTGTGTTACCGTTGACCCCAACAATCCTAGCACCGTCTGGGTTGGTACAGGGGAAAATGTAGGAGGAAGGCACGTAGGATTTGGAGATGGTATCTATGTTAGTCACGATGAAGGAAAAACTTGGAAGAACATGGGGCTTAAAAAGTCCGAACACATTTCCAAGATTATTGTACACCCAGAAAATTCCAATATTGTTTGGGCTGCCGTTCAAGGCCCGCTTTGGAGTAAAGGTGGAGAACGTGGTCTATACAAATCCGCAGACGGAGGAAAAACCTGGAACAAAACACTGGGTAACAATGAATGGACCGGTGTTACCGATTTGGTGATGGACCATACAGACCCGAATACTATCTACGCTGCTACTTGGGATAGACATCGCACTGTGGCTGCCTACATGGGTGGGGGACCTGGCTCTGGAATCCATAAAAGTATAGATGGTGGGCAGACCTGGACTAAATTGACCAATGGTATTCCAAAATCAAACCTTGGAAAGATTGGATTGGCTATTTCACCTTTCAACAATGAAATAGTTTATGCGGCCATTGAGTTGGATCGTAAAAAAGGTGGTGTCTTCATGTCATCAAACCAAGGGGCATCATGGAGCAAGCAATCCGATGCCGTTTCCGGAGGTACAGGACCACACTATTATCAAGAACTGTATGCATCTCCACATCAAAATGGAAAATTGTATTTGATGAGCAACACCGTACAAGTCTCCAATGATCACGGTAAGCATTTTGAATTCATGAACGAAGATAAAAAGCATGTGGACAGTCATGCCATGGCATTTAAGAAATCCGACCCGGATTATGTACTTTTTGGAACTGATGGAGGTTTGTATGAATCATTTGACCTAACCAAGACATGGAGGTATTTTGGAAATCTTCCACTTACCCAATATTATAAAATTGCTGTTGATGACGCTGCACCATTCTATAACATTTATGGAGGTACGCAGGATAATGGTTCTCACGGAGGACCTTCCAGAACAAAGAGTAGTTTAGGCATTCTAAATTCTGATTGGTGGATTACCTTGGGAGCAGATGGACATCAATCGGCTACCGAACCTGGCAACCCGGACATTACCTATGGTGAATTTCAACAAGGTTGGCTATGGAGAATAGATCAGACCACTGGCGAGACCGTGTACATACAACCACAACCGTCTGCTGGAGAACCTCATGAAAGGTTTAATTGGGATGCTCCAATTTTAGTGAGCCCACACAACCCAAAACGCCTTTATTTTGCTTCTTACCGTGTTTGGAAATCAGATAACAGAGGGGACGATTGGACCGCAATTTCTTCGGATTTGACAAGAAATGAGGAAAGATTGGCATTGCCCATTCTGGGTAGACAGCAAAGCTGGGACAATCCTTGGGATGTTGGAGCAATGTCCAACTACAATACCATAACATCACTTGCAGAATCTCCTTTGCAGGAAGGACTGATTTATGCCGGAACTGATGATGGAATCCTTCAGGTAACCGAAGATGGCGGTAGTAGCTGGAGAAAAATAATGTTGGGTAGCATAAAAGGAGTGCCCAATAGAGCTTTTGTCAACGATGTTAGGGCGGACCTCTATGATGCCAATACAGTTTATTTGGTACTGGACAACCACAAAGAGGGTGACTTTAAGCCCTATCTACTAAAAAGTTCAGACAAGGGAAGAACATGGACCTTCATGAATGGTAACCTTCCTAAAAAATTGATTGCCTGGAGAATCGTTCAGGATCATGAAAAGAGAGGTTTGCTGTTCGTTGCTACGGAATTTGGGGTTTACTTTACCCAAAATGGTGGTTCTAGTTGGACAAAATTGGATGGTGGCCTACCAACTATTTCCTTTAGGGACATTACAATTCAAAGAAGGGAAAATGATTTGGTAGCAGGTTCTTTCGGACGGGGAATTTATGTATTGGACGATATGTCCGCATTAAGGGAAGCTGATGCATCAACGTTGGCTAATCCAACCCTGTTCAAAGTAAGACAGGCATATTGGTATATGGAAAAAGACGGTGTATATGGACAAGGTAACTCTCAGTATGTAGCGGACAACCCTCCGTATGGAGCTACGTTTACCTATTACCTTCCTGAAAAACTAAAAACCCTGAAGGAATCCAGAAAAGAGAAGGAAAAAAGTCTCAACAAAGCAAAAAGCAATGTCTCCTTCCCAGGTTGGGATGCTTTGGAGGATGAGACCAATCAGGAGAAACCTGCGATTGTTTTGTTGGTGAAAGACGGCAATGGCAATGTGGTTAATACGGTAAGCGGAAAGAATAAGAAAGGATTCAATAGAGTTTCTTGGGATCTAACCTATGCGAATAGAAGCGGGATATCCCTGGATGCATCGCCAAGGGGAGGGGACAACTTCCTAGGTTCACCCTATCTGGCTACTCCAGGAAATTACTCCGTGGAACTTTATCAACGTCTAGATGGAGAGCTAAAACTGCTCTCAGGACCTCAAACTTTTGAGGTGAAACCCCTTTCAAAAGGAGCTTTACCTTCCAAACCAACTTCCGAAATTGATAATTTTAGAAATCAGTTCCAGGATTTCCAGCAAGATTTGACGGCAACTACACATGTTTTAGACAATCATCTATTAAAAGTAGACGCCATGAAACGCGCAATGGACGAAGCTCAAAGACCCACAGCAGCACTTTCTTCTAAGATTTACGCGGCTAAGCAACAGTTGTTGGAGATCAACAAGCAGCTTAAAGGAAATCCGGCCAAAAATGAAATAGGGGAACGAAATTCGCTATCTGCACAAGATGGAACTTTTATTGGAATTGTTGCGTTGCGGAACACCTATGGACCTACAGGAAACCAAAAAGCGGCTTTCCAAAGAGCTTCAAAACAACTGCAGGATCTTAAAAAGGAGCTTACGGTATTGGTAAAGAATACTATACCTGGACTAGAGTCTGAGCTCAAAGCGGCCGGCGCACCTTGGATTGAAGGTCAAGGTTTGATAGAAGACTAGTCTTTTTATGAACTCTGTATCAATGATTATATTCCTTTTCATGTTTTCGGTGTTTGGGCTATCCGCCCAATACACCGAAGCTGATTGGGAGGACAGGGATACGTGGATGAAAACAGATTTTTTGTTACAAATGGCCGGAGTAGAGGCCGGGCATAAAGTAGCTGATATTGGTTGTCATGAAGGCTATTTAAGTATCCGTCTTGCTGAAAGAGTACGTGATAATGGCAGGGTTTATTCCGTTGATGTGCGCTCCGACCGTCTTGAAAAACTTCGTACAAACGCAAACACGAGAAATCTAAAGAACATCGTTACCATTTTAGGAGATTACGACGATCCTAAACTACCTGAAAGGGAATTGGATTTTGTTTTTATTATCGACACATATCATGAAATGGAGTCGTACAATAAAATCTTGGGACATGTGAAAAAATCCCTTAAACCTGGAGGTAAATTGATGATTCTGGAAAAACTAAAGGATTGGGTCAGGAATAAATCACGGAAGGAGCAAGTAGCTTCGCACTCCCTAGGACCCGAATATGTCCGTGAAGAACTGGAAGAAGCCGGTTTTTCCTTGATCTCAGAGATACAGGACCATGGTGACTGGGAGAAAGAAAACAATAAACAGATGTGGGTTATTCTGGCAGAAAAACCAAAATAATATTATCCCTTAAGGTCTTTTTGTGTAAACAAAACTTTGGATGCCAGGCAAATCTTCACCAACATCGTTCACCAGGGTTCCGTTTAAGATGCTAAAGGTGCCCAACACACTACTTCCGGAGAAAACAACCTGTGCATTGTTGGCCGTCCAAGTACCCGATACTGATGTGGAACCCGAGCACTGTGCAATAAATTGGCCATTGGTCAATTCGGTAACGGTAATGGTCGTTTGTTCATAACTGTACGATAGGTCGCCGTCTATCAACAAGGTGCCTGAAATGCAATCTACTTCATCCACAAGGTTGGCAGATGATGTGCCATCCATATCTACATCCTGAGCTGAACTCACGTTGACTTCGGTTAAATCCCAAATGCCTGCAACATCCAGGTTAACATTTTGAGCGTTTCCACCATCATCATCGCTACACGAGACGGCAAGTGACAAAAGTGCTGTTAACAGAAAGATATTCCTTAGGTTTTTCATAGCTGCAAATTTTACTATTGTAAAATAACACAATTCCGACCAAAAATTTTTAAGTGATCTGTTATTTTATCGATTAAACATTAAAAAAAGTACTAAAGCAATACAGCTTACGTTATTGGAGCGTAACCCAAAACTAAACATTATGAACAGACTGCTGTATAATTTCTGCTCCGTGGCAATGATTGGTCTTGCGCTATTCTTCATACAATCCTGTAGTGAAGATGCAAAAGCATTGGAAGATGATGCGCAACTTTCCCAAACAGAATTAAGGACAATTTTGGAAACTGATGAAATTTCTGGCGTCGCAGATAACGCATTGGCGGAACTTTTTGCCAACAATTCTATATCCGGAAAGTCCATCAATACCAACGAATGCTATACTGCAGAATATTCAGAAACCGGTTTTGTAGCCACATTCAACAATTGCGTGCTCAACGGAACTGATAATGTGAATGGAACCTTGACCGTAACCTATGAAATGAGCAATGAAACCATTTCTTATATAGCTGCCTATGAAGATTTTTATGTTGGTACCATAAAAATAAATGGGACCCGTAGTTTTACCATAAATGGTGATCTGAATCAGAACATGATTTCTTTTTCAGTAACCAGTGCTATTGAGGTGGAGATGGAAGATGAAAGCATAATCACTGAAAACGGGACCAAGACCTTTGGTTTTTCTTTTAGTGAAGATTTAGAGAATACCCAATTCACCATTGCTGGTAATTGGACAGTGGTTTATGATGGAAATACGTATTCCATAGAGACAGTAAATGATTTACAAGGTTCGCTTACTTGTGAATATTTGACCACAGGCAGCATGATCGTTGAAAAGAATGGACTTGAGATCACTGTGGATTTTGGAGATGGAGAGTGCGATGACCAAGCTACCGTAATCTACCCTAATGGCGCAACAGAGGAGATAACGCTATAACAAAACCTGCTATGAAATTGTAAGGCACCGATTTTATCGGTGCTTTTTTATTTTTAAGAAAGATAGTTTCCCTAAATCTGCCAATATTTTCTTTTACTGGTTTGGTTATATTTATGGAATTGATTTTGACAGTATGATTAAAGAGATTGTGCAAGCGCAGAACGCTTTTTTTGACACCCAACAAACTAAGGATGTTGCTTTTAGAAAACAGTATTTGAAGAAGCTGAAAAGGGAAATACTTTCTCAAGAGGATGCTATTTGTGATGCACTTTATGCTGATTTTAAAAAACCAAAGTTTGAATCTTTGGCCACGGAGACCCAAATGGTGTTGGCTGAATTGGGTACTGCCATAAAGAATGTGCAGTATTGGAGCAAACCGGAAAGGGTAGAGGGGTCTTGGACCCATTATCCGTCTTCGGATTGGATTTATTCAGAGCCTTACGGTAAAATATTGATTATTTCTCCTTGGAACTATCCCTTCATGTTGACCCTTGCACCTTTAATAGGCGCGTTGGCTGCAGGAAACACTGCTGTCCTAAAACCATCAGAATTTAGTTCCAATACCTCAAAAATTATAGCACAGATAATTAAAAACGTCTTTCCGCCAGAATATGTGACCGTAGTGGAAGGTGGGGTATCTGTTTCTCAAGAGCTTTTGGCTCAACGTTGGGAATATATCTTCTTTACTGGAAGTACTAATGTGGGTAAAATCGTGTACAAAAGCGCTGCTGAGCATTTAACACCGGTGACATTGGAACTCGGGGGAAAGAACCCGTGTATTGTGGATGAAACAGCTTCTATTAAGCTGGCCGCTAAACGAATAACCTGGGGAAAACACATCAATGCCGGCCAAACTTGTATTGCTCCCGACTATATCTTGGTTCACACTTCCAAGAAAGAAGCGTTGACAGAAGCTTTGAAGCAAAACGTTGCACGATTTTATGGGGAAGATGTTCAAAAATCCGCTGACTTTGCACGTATCACTACCGAGAAGCATTACTTAGGACTCAAAAAGATGCTCGAAGGGCAGAAATTGCTATTCGGGGGACAATATAATGATGATGAACGCTACCTAGAACCCACTTTGGTAGATGAACCTGATATGGGCAGTACTTTGATGCAAGGAGAAATCTTCGGGCCAATATTACCTATCATTTCATATGAAACCGATGAAGATTTGCACAGGTATATTTCCCATTATGAAAAACCGTTGGCGCTCTATGTGTTTTCCAACAATGGAAAATTCAGCGAGCGAATCATAAACAAATATGCCTTTGGTGGCGGAACCATTAATGACACCGTTGTACAGATCAGTAACAAGAAATTACCGTTTGGCGGTGTGGGTCACTCCGGTTTTGGGGGATATCACGGGAAACATTCCTTTGATTTGTTCTCCCATAAAAAAGGTGTGGTAAAAAGGGCAACTTGGTTGGATGTGCCCTTGCGCTATGCACCTTATGGCATTCCAGAGCGATTTATAAAACTCTTTAAATACTTATTTTAAATGTTATACTTATTATAATCAAAAGTTAAACACCTAGGAAATAACAGTATTCCTACTATATCTTTAAGGAGATTGATTAAGTAACCTAAAATTGCAGTATGAATACGAAAAAAAACAAATACCAGATTTTGGTATTATCCGACCTTTCTCCCGATTCTAATATTTCTCTTCTAAATGCCGTAGAGCTTGCCAGGACAATTAATGCGTCTGTGGAAGTTCTTCATGTAAAGGCTCCTCTTGATGTTGTAAAGGGCGATAACCAGTTATCTGCCATTCGCACTATCCACAAAGACAACAGAAGTACAGAGTCTAGGCTTCGGTCACAGATTGAAGACGTAGTGGCAAAGGCAAATATAGCCGTAGCCCACAAAATTGCCTATGGTAATGTAAAATCAACCATTAAAAATTACTTGTCCGAAAAACAACCAGATATCGTAGTCCTTGGAAAACCCCAAACTGTATTGGGAAAACTATTGGACAAAGGAGTCACGAATTTTGTGCTTAACGAGTGCAATGTCAATGTTCTTATTTCTGGAGATGAAATCAAACAAGGAGGGTTTAAAGATCTTTCACTTGGCTTTTATGGTAGGAGTATTTCTGATATGAATCAATCAGAACTTCTGGATGACCTAAACAAGCAAACTACTAAACCCTTACGAATGTTCAGTGTAAATGATGGGCAAAACGCATCTGAAGAAAATAGTACCGAAGGTGAGAGAAGGAATATAGTTTCCTATGTTTTCTCAGAAGGTAAGAATGCTCTTGAAGGAATTGTTTCCTATGTCAAGAAAACCAATACTGAGTTGTTTTGTATTTCATCGGAGAGTGCCAAAGGAATTGGTCTTATGCCTAACACTACCAAACAAATGGTTAGGCGTTTGAACATACCCATCTTGGTGATGCGCTAAAATAATCTAGTAACCATTAGTAGTATTTCCCCTGGTCGTTTAGTCTTAAGTTGATGTGAATTAATTTTTTAAAGACTTAGTTGATTAAGATATAATTTCTTGTTATTTTTATATGTTCAAACATATGAACATAATAATATGAATATAGACCATACAAGTTCTGTTCCTTTACATGCGCAGGTAGAGCAGCTGTTACGTGAGCTTATTAAGGAAGAACGATACATTCAGGGAGAACCCTTGCCCAAAGAAGTCGATTTGTCCAAACTATTGGGGGTGGCAAGAAATACCATTAGGCAAGCCACCAATAAATTGGTCTATGAAAATGCTATTGTAAGAAAAAAGGGGGTAGGGACTTTTGTGGTGCCCAACAGTCTTAGCACCAAACTAGACAATTGGTCCAGCTTTACTGCGGAAATGACCCAAATGGGAGTACAGCTCAAGACTTACAGGATGGAAGCCTCTTTTGTAAAAGCAGATGTTGAACTTTCCAAAGTATTAAACATTAAAGAGGACAAGGAAGTTCTTGAACTTACTCGGTTGCGAGGTGATGAAGATGGCCCCTTCGTTTTGTTTTATTCATACTTTCATCCGAGGGTGGGATTAACGGGCAAGGAAGATTTTAGCAAACCGCTTTATCAAATACTTGAAACAGATTATGCTACCCGTGCAGTTACCTCTCAAGAAGAGATCAAGGCGATAGCTGCCGATGAATTTCTCTCACAAGAACTCCAAATACCATTTGGAGCACCATTGCTTCTAAGAATCAGAAAAGTACTCGACCCCGGAAACCGAATTATTGAATACAATCTGTGCTATTACAGAAGTGACAAGTTCACCTACACCATTGATATCCATAGAAACCAATGAGTGAACAAAAAAGAAAAACCACACAGTTCCTTGTTCCGGATTCCGTAATGGCATCAGATAAGGGACGCTACGACATATACCCTTGCTTTAAACTTGATGCCGGCCAAATTCATATCGGATATGAGCAGTTGGCATCGTACATGCTCAAGCATAAAACCATTGTTATTGATGGGTATGTAGGTGTGTTCTGGGATGATTTGTGTAGTGGGCTCAACTCATATTTCAAGAAAAAGGGAATCCATGTTCGGTTTCATGATGTTGCTTCGGCCTTAAAGGAGAGCTCCCAAATAGATGCTTTAATTGAACCGTTTTTAGGAGGAAATGACCCAATTTTTGGTACAAGAACCTCGCTAGATATTCTTGATTTCTTTAACAAGCAAGATTTGGAGGCCATAGTTCCCGACCCGGAAGCTCAGCTTAATATAATTTACGGACCTGGGGCTGCCTTGTGTCAATGGAATGCTCCATTAGTTTATGTGGACATCCCTAAAAACGAGCTTCAATTTAGAATGAGGGCAAAGGCCATTGCCAATCTTGGTGCTGAAAAACCATTGGACAACCCCAAAGAGATGTACAAACGCTTCTACTTTGTGGACTGGATTGTACTCAACAAGCACAAACAGCAGTTGGCAAACCATATTGATGTGTTTGTGGATGATCAAAAACCACAACAGCCTATGTGGACCAAAGGGGAAGCTATGCGAACTGCTCTAAAGGAGATGAGTCAAAATTTCTTTAGGGTCAGGCCATGGTTTGAACCAGGGGCCTGGGGAGGAACTTGGATGAAGGACCAGATTCCAGGGTTAAGCCAAGATGTTCCCAACTATGCATGGTCTTTTGAGCTCATTACCCCAGAAAATGGATTGTTATTGGAGGACGATGGCAAAATATTGGAGTTGTCTTTCGATTTCTTGATGTTTCAAGAGTACGAAAACGTACTAGGAGAGGCTGCGAAGTATTTTGGATATGAATTTCCAATCAGATTTGATTATCTGGACACCTTTGATGGAGGAAATCTGTCCATTCAAGTACACCCACAACAAGATTACTTTGTAAAAGAGTTTGGTGAGAATTTCACTCAGGATGAATGCTACTATATTCTGGACGCAAAAGAGGATGCCAAAGTCTATTTGGGTTTCAAAGAGAGAATAGAGCCTGCCAAGTTTAAGAACGAACTAGAAACAAGTCAAAAACGTGGCAATGTAGTGGAGATAGCCAATTATGTCCACTCCATGAAGGCGGAAAAGCATGATTTATTCCTTATTCCAAACGGCACCATTCATGGTTCTGGAAAGAATAACATGGTTTTGGAGATTAGCGCTACGCCCTACATTTTCACTTTTAAATTATATGATTGGTTACGGGTTGATTTGGATGGAAAGCCAAGGCCCATCAATATTGAAAGGGGCTTTGATAATTTGGACTTCACCCGCACGGAATCAGTAATAGAAAGAGAGTTTATCTCCAAACCTCAAATAATCAATCAAGGAAAAAATTGGAAGATAATCCATTTACCAACCCATAAAGAACACTTCTACGAAGTGTATCGATATGAATTTGAGGATACAATGGAAATCAATACGAACAATCAATGTCACGTGCTTTCAGTTGTGGAAGGTACTTCCGTAATGCTGGTTACATCCAAAGGAATAAAACAACGGTTCAATTATGCTGAAACCTTCGTGGTTCCTGCTGCGTGTGATTCCTACAGCTTGATCAATGAGGGAGAATTGCCTTGCAAGGTGGTGAAAGCATTTGTGGATATCGGAAAAATACAATTCCAAAGGAATTGAAAAACATACTGTTTAAAATATCAACTGCAAAAACACTAAGAAATGGAAAGGAACAGGTTTAACTTTAAAGTGTATACACTGCTTGTATGCATATTCACATTAACTAATACGATTACGGCTCAAAAAGATTATTTTGCCGGTTATGATGAGGCAATAGCAGGAACAAACTTTGCCTATCACTCACCAAACTCCTCCAGTGATCAAGCTTTATTACTAAGGGCTGATAAAAATTTTGACGCCTTGGAGTGGAAAACGGAAGCAATTCCGCAGGATTATAAAAACAAGACAGTTTCCTTTATTTGGCTCTATGCCTTTGACGTTCGGCCAGATGCAAAAACATTCCATTTATCTGTGCAAGGAAACAAATTGCTCTCTTTTTCAGGTCCCACCAACAATGATGTTGAAGATGTGGAAATCCAAGGAGCCAATAAGAGCCGACTTGTTTTTAGACGTACCATGGAGGACCGACATGGAGATCAAATGGGTTTTGCCATTTTAACGCTTCCTACCAAAACCATAGAAAAAGGAAAACCTGTAACTATTAAAGTTAGCGCTACGGACGCTCAGAGCAATGCTTGGTATATGACCTATAAAGTTGCTCTAAGTGATAAGTCTTCTGCCTTTCAGCTGAATACTGTAAGCAAAAAGGATGGCGATTTATTCAGTACCATCCGATTTAACATCATTCATCTAGGGCCACCCACCAGTGTGGACATTATGGTGGACAATGACCAAAAACAGTTTCCCTTGAAACCGGGATTGAATGAACTGGATTTTACAATCCCTAGGGTTCAACAGCCTTCGACTGCAGTAGCAAAAATAACCAGAGGCAATAGGGTAGAGGAAAAGGTAATTGACTTAAAACCGGTAAAAGAATGGACAGTTCATCTGGTTCAACATAGCCATACAGATATTGGATATACCCGACAGCAATCTGAAATCCTGGCAGAACACCTAAGATATATTGATGATGCGTTGGATTTTTGTGACCAAACCGATGATTATCCTGAAAATGCAAAATTTAGATGGACCTGTGAGGTTTCATGGACGGTCAGGGAATATTTAAACAGTCGCCCAGCTGAACAAGTTGAGCGATTGCTCAGGCGAATTCGTGAAGGTAGGATAGAGGTGACTGGGATGTTCTTCAATTTCTCCGAAATTGTGGATGAGACAGCCCTAGCAATTCAAACACAGACTATAAAACAATTCAAGGAGCAAGGAATAGATGTCACTGCTGCAATGCAGAATGATGTGAACGGGATTGGTTGGTGCATGGTAGATTTCTATCATGACACTGGAGTAAAGTACCTTACCATGGGGCAACATGGACATAGGGCACATGTTCCGTTCAACAAGCCAACCTCGTTTTGGTGGGAATCCCCATCGGGAAACAAATTGCTTGCCTTTAGGAGCGATCATTATATGCACGGGAATACTTTGGCACTTACTTCAGGAAATATGGATGTGTTCCGTAACAATTTATCAGAATATCTATTTGACCTAGAATCCAAAAACTATCCTATGGATAGGGCGGCACTTCAATTCTCGGGCTACCTAACAGATAATTCGCCTCCATCAACAAAAGCTTGTGATATTGTGAAAGCATGGAATGAAAAATACGAATGGCCCAAGCTCAAGCTTTCTTTGGATAGTGAGTTCATGGTGTATTTGGATAAGAATTATGGGGAACAGCTGGATACGAAAAAGGTGGCGTGGCCAGATTGGTGGACCGATGGCTTTGGCTCTGCCATGAATGAGACCAAGACAGCAAGAAAAACTCAGGCCAATATGATAGCCACTATGGGGTTGATGACCATGGCCCAGGCTTCAGGTGCCAAAATTTCAGAAGAAGTGCTCAACGACATGTATCAATGCTATGACAACCTGTTGTTCTATGATGAGCACACCTTTGGAGCGGACGAAAGCATCTCCAATCCTGACGGGGAAAATTCCATAAACCAATGGCGGCAGAAGCTATCCTATGTTTGGTCTGCCAACCAACAATCCAATTTGTTGCGAGAAAAGGCAATCGGCTTGATTCAACCTTATGTAAAAAAATCAAAGGAACCTAGCATAACAATATACAATACACTCAACTGGGAACGTTCCGGAGCGGTGGAAGTATATATCGACCATGATAAACTGCCACTTGATAAAGAGGCAAAAATTGTAGATGAAAATGGAAATGAGGTACCTGCACAATTACTAAGAAGTAGAAGTGATGGAAGCTATTGGTCCATTTGGGTCAAAGATGTTCCTCCGCTTGGATTTACCACATATAATATTGAAGTAAATGACAATCCACTTAAGAAAAAAGCGGAGGAGGTACCCGCTTCCAATATTTTTGAAAATGACTTTTATAGAATTACGTTAGACCTTTCCCAAAACGGAATTGCTTCTATGTACGATAAGGTATTGCAGCGTGAATTGGTTGATAAGGGCAGCACATACAAGTTGGGAACTTTGATTTACGAGCTTTTGGCAGATCGCCGTGAAATGGAAAGATTAACCTACCAGCTGAGAGATACCGTTTACAAACCCCTCAATAAAGAAATTTTGACCTTGTCCGATTTGAAGGTTACCGGAAGCAAAAATGGGAGTATTTGGAAAAGCCTTTTCCTTAATGGACAGATTCCTAAATGTGCAGATGAAGAAGGATTGGATATTGAGTTGAGGCTTTACCATCAAACCAAAAAAATGGAGCTTCTGTATAGAATGAAAAAGCTTGAAAACACCAATGCGGAAGGAGTGTTCATTGCATTTCCGTTCACCTCTCAAAATGAAGGTAAGCTTTTGTTCGAAGTACAGGGAGGTGTAGTAGAACCAGGGGTGAACCAACTGGAAGGTACTGCATCGGATTGGAATACCGTGCAAAATTTTGCAACTGTAAAGAGTAATGATAGTCAGATAGTTTTCTGTACCGGGGATGTGCCTTTGGTACATTTTGGTGGAATCAACACAGGGCGATACTATTACAAGCGCCCATTGCCAAACAGCCATATTTTCTCTTGGGTATTGAACAATTATTGGGTGACCAATTTTAAGGCAAGTCAAAAGGGAGAGTTAAAGTGGAAGTACCAAATTACTTCCTCAGAAGACAATTCCTCGTCATTTGCAACCCGATTTGGAATAGAAAATCGTGTTCCCATGATTGCACGGGCCTATTCGGCCGGAACGGAGAAAGGTTCCAAACAATCTGCAGAATCTATAATTGATCTCAATTCACCCAAAAACCTGTTGTTGGTTAACTCTAGACCTTTTGAAGATGGAAAAGGAATCTTATTGCAAGTACGAGAAACTGAAGGAAAATCTGCAGTGTTGGATTTGGCCAAGGTTTTGAACAATCCCAATATTACTTCGGCAAAAGAGGTCAACAGTTTGGGAGAAGAAATACAGGAGCTACAAGGTTCGGTTAAAATGGAGCATTTTGAGACAAAGTTCATTGTTCTGGAGTTAAAATCTTAGTAAAATGGCATAACTATAAGAGGGTAGAAGTGGAGCGATTAACCTAACGGGGCCTTGATTCTATTGTAAATGATGTATTTAATCTTTACATTGCTTATATGAACAAGCATGTACACCGGGAGATTACACCATTATCACAAGATGATAGTTTTTTGGTTTTTGACAGGGTCAAATCACACTTTGATTTCCCTATCCACTTTCACCCGGAATATGAGCTTAACTTTATCTGGAACGGCAAAGGTGTCCGTCGGATAGTGGGGGACAGCATGGAGGAGATTGACAATATTGAACTTGTATTGGTAGGACCCAATCTAGAGCATGGGTGGCAGACCCACAATTGCAAAAGCGATAAAATCTACGAGATCACCATTCAGTTCCATAATGACCTGTTTGATGAAAAGCTGCTCTCAAGAAGAATATTTAAGTCCATAAAAGAACTTTTACAACGTTCCAATCGTGGGGTGCTTTTTTCCAGCAAAACAGCTAAAGATTTGAAAACAAGAATCTTGTCTCTTTCTAAAATAGACAACATGGACTATTTTATGGAGTTGTTGTCCATATTACAGGATCTTGCCACGTCTAGGAATCAGGTACAGTTATCCACCTATAGCTCTTCCATGAACGATGTGTTTGAAAACAGTGACCGTATTAAAACGGTCTATGATTACATACATCAAAATTTTGGACGGAAAATTACCCTTGCGGAGATTTCCGAATTGGTGAATATGAGCCCAGTGACCTTTAATCGATTCATTAAAAAACGTACTGGCCGCACCTTTATTGAATATACCAATGAGACCAGAATCAGTTATGCTTCAAGATGGTTGATTGAATCAAACATGAACATTGCTGAAATTAGTTACAAATGCGGGTTTAATAACATTGCCAATTTCAATAGGATTTTCAAAAAGATCAAGAAATGCACCCCTAGTGAGTTCAAAGAAGAGTTTGAGGGAATCAAAAAGGTGCTTTAGCCTAACAGTTTAATCAAGAAGCCGTATTCAACATAATGCAAGCCCTAGTAGAATGATAAGGTGCTTTCCACATGCTTACTTTGTCTTCCTCTGTATAGGGATTTCCATTCTCATCAACCCTAAAATGCCATTCTCCATTTTTATGATCGATCAAATGGTTTTTGGTAAATTCCCAAATGGATAGGGAAGTGGAAATGTATTTCTCGTTGTCTGTAAGCTCGTAGACATACTTTAAACCAACCATGGCTTCCAGTTGTGGCCACCAATGTCTGTCGGTATCCACTTGGCCATTTTTTAAGTTTTTTTCATTGATAACACCACCATCCGAAGCAATGGCTTCCTTCATGAAAGTATCAGCTACCTTTATGGCCGTCTGCTCAACATTATCCAATAATTGATTATTCCCCAAACGTTTTGTAGCTTCTATCACCAACCAGGCCGTTTCAATGTCATGTCCATATGAAATGGTGCTACTCAATAGATTCCAATTAAGATCAAAGAATAGTTCGTAGTGATTCTCTTTGTTCAAGAATTTTTCCTGGAATAAAAGAACAAGGTCGTAAAGTGATTTTTTAAGCGAGTCACTGTTATGAATGTCCGCGAGTCTAGTGTAGGCCTCAAGAATATGTAAATGAGTGTTCATAGTCTTGGCAGCATTCATATCCTTTGTGCTCAGCCTCATATCAGAAATTGGAGACCAATCTTCATTGAAAGCCTCCAAGTACCCGCCATTCATTTCATCCTTTGCAGTTTTTTCTATCGTTTCAAAAAGCTCTATGGCCCATATTTTGGAATCTTCATCTTTAGAAAAAGTATAGTACTCTGAAAGTGCGTAAATGGCAAAGGCCTGGGCATAAATCTGTTTGCGACCGTTAATGGGTGCTCCGGTATAGTCCAATTCCCAAAAAACACCATTTTGAGCACTGTCCTTGAAGTTGGTTTTTAGGTAGTGATAAGCCCTATCGCAAACAGCTCGGTATTTATCTGTTCCTAAATAGTTGGATGCTGCACTAAACGACCAAAGAATCCGGGTGTTCAGAATGATTCCTTTCGGGGATTTGGTAATCACTTTGTTAGTATGGTCAATTCTGCCCAGAAATCCATCATGTTCCCGATCAATAGTTTCATTGGCCCAGTACTCTAGAATGCGGTCCAGCTCTGCTCTTAATTCGGATTTAAGCTGTTTGTAAGCATTAATCATCAATACAAAACCCTTTGTTTTTTTCAATCAATTCAAGAACGGTCTTCACTGAATTTGCAGAAGTGAATTTATCCTCTGGAGAGTTCATCACATAATCCACTAGTTTGTCTACCGTGGAGACAGCTACGTGCATTCTGGTATCTGAAGAAGCATAATAAATGTATACCGTGCCATCATCATCGGCTATCCAACCATTGGCAAATAATACATTGGAAACATCTCCTGTGCGTTCACCATTGATTGGTGCCATAAAATGACCTGCAGGTTGATGGCTGACTTTTGAGATATCCTCCAGTTTGGTCATGAACATGTACAATGTATAGCGCAAACCAGCGGCGGTTTTACGAACTCCATGGGCCAAATGCAGCCAGCCTTTCTTTGTTTTGATGGGAGCTGGTCCCTGACCATTTTTTAGTTCATAAACCGTATGGTACCTTTTATTATTTATGATTTTCTCATTTTTTACTACTGGGTTGGTCATGTCATCAACATACCCCAATCCAATTCCACCTCCGCTTCCCACGTTGATAAATCCGTCCTGAGGCCGGGTGTAAAGCGCATATTTTCCATTTACAAATTCAGGGTGCAATACTACGTTTCGTTGCTGCCCTGAATCTGAGACCAAATCGGGCAACCTTTTCCAGTTTTTGAAATCCTTTGTACGAACTATCCCCGCATTTGCAATCGCCGAGCTAGTGTCCTCCGACGAAGCGTTGGGGTCTTTTCTTTCAGTACAGAAAATACCATAGATCCAACCATCTTCATGCTCCGTTAGCCGCATATCATAGATATTGGTATCGGGGTTTCCCGGAATTTCGGGAATAACGAATGGCTTATCCCAAAACCTAAAACTATCAATTCCATTAGGGCTTTCTGCCATGGCAAAAAACGATTTGCGGTCATTACCTTCAACTCGCAAGCACAAGAGATAAGCTCCATTACGTTTTATGGCACCCGCATTAAATGTGCTATTGAACCCAATGCGCTCCATCATAAAAGGATTGGTCCCTACATTGAGATCGTATCTCCAATTCAGTGGTATATGATCTGGTGTCACAATAGGGAATTCATATCTATAGTATATGCCATTTGACTTATTTAACGGTATATTCTTTCTTTCCAGAAGTCTTTTATGTTCTTCTTTCAACTTTTCGAAATAGTCTTGAGGGGCTATGTTCATATAAAATTTTAATCTAGTTGTTGGTTTAATCTATTCCACCAGTATTTTTTGAGCAATACTATACATATTGCCAAAATCACCAATGAAACATACATTTCAGTGTTTTTCCTAAAAATTAAATACATAGGAATTATGACCAGGGCAGTTTGCGCTACAATTCCGATAAGTACATTGAACATATCCCTGCCAAATTCAGTATTCTTGGAAATATCTGGATTTTCTTTGGCCACTTTCTCATGAATTGGTTTCCAAAACCCCCATGGCCTTACATTTATATAAAAAGATGTGAGGGTTTTCTCGTCTGTTGGTGGCGCGGAATAGGTGCCGATGATACTTCCGACCAAAGAGGCGAATAACAATATGGGAAACAAATATAGCTCCAGGACATCTGGAAAAAGTTCTGGAATGATAGCTGCACTGACAAGACCTGCCACCATTCCCCAGAAAAAGCCCTCTCCGTTAAACCTCCACCAATGCCATTTAAGAACATTAGCCCCAACATAACTCCCATATAATACGGAAACGATCCATTGAAGCACGGCATTAACATCTTCCGCGAAAAACCCTAAAACTATGCTGATTATCACCACGATTATACCAAAGAAGTAATTCATGTTCCTTATTTTCTTGCTGGATGCATCAGGATTTTGATACTTTAAGTATATATCATTTACCAGATAAGCCTGCGCAGCATTGAGTGTTCCGGCAAAGGTTGACATAAATGCAGCAATCAATCCAGCAAGCAGTAGTCCTAGAAGACCCATTGGAACAAATTCGATCATTGCTGTGGGTAAAATCAATTCAAAATCTATATTCCCGGCTGCATTCATCAAATCCAGTCTTTCATAATATATCAATGCCAAAGCAGCAAAACCCGCAATCATGAGATAACGTATAGGCATTAAAACCACTGAAACAAAGGCACTCATCTTTGATGCTTCTGCAGGAGATTTTGTTGAAAGAATCTTTTGCATATCGTAGTTGGGTGCAGGGCCGGCAACACTGACCAATATTCCTTTAAAAACCATCATCATAAAGAATATGGTGAAGAGCCCGAAACCATCAGATCGTATTTTGTCGTTTACTTTGGGAATAATATTGGTCCAATCCAGGTTGAGTTCCCAACCGAAGAATGGATTCATCCAGCCATCGGGCACGTTCAAAGGATTGCTTCCAACTGCCTGATAGCCTATGTATGCTATAACCAAGCCAGAAACGGTCATGATACTGAATTGTACCACGTCGGTCATCACAATTCCGGACATACCTCCCAATAAGGAGTAGAAAACAGCAAAAAAAGTAAAAATGGTACCATAAAAGTGTGGCACGTATTCAAGTGGAATATCAAACGGTATGTAACTACTTATGGACTCCCATGGGACAAAAATCTCAATGAACTTTCCGAGACCAATAAATCCATAGGCCAAATATCCCAAGCACATGATCAATGCGAAGACCACAACGATCAAATGCGAACGCTTGGCACCTTTACCAAACCCAAATCGGGTTCCAATCCATTCTGCTCCTGTGGTAACGTTAGAACGTCTTAACCATTTTGAAAGGTATACCATCAAGAAAATCTGGTTGAACACCGGCCATAACCATGGGATCCAAGCACTTTTGATTCCATAGACGAACATTAAGGTCACCAACCAAATAGTCCCCGAAATGTCAAACATCCCAGAGGCGTTCGACAATCCCAGCATGTACCAGGGAATGGATTTTCCTCCCAACAGATAAGCATCCTTGCTTTTCTGGGCATTTTTTTTAACGACGAGTCCGATGACCACAGTGGTCAATAAGTAGACTGCAATTATGACGATATCACTTGTAGAGAGCACTGATCAATACTTTTTAGATGCTTGTAAATCACGTAACAATAAGATTTCTGGAAATTTACTGAATCTCAAGAAGTCTGTTCCGCTTACATGTCCAGGATACGGAACATAATGATGGGTCTTATTGGCATTTCTCCAAAAAAGCACCCACGCAATCCCAGATGATCCAATTTGCGGATAGAGTACCTGGGTGAACCATTCTTCATTAGGGATTTTCTCAAACCCTGTTTCGGTAAAGGCGTAAAGTTTGTTTTTATCTGCAGCTATCTTTTTGAGTATTTTAATGTTGCCTTGAAGATTTTCTATGTACTCGTCCGAATCGTTATGATCATAAATATCAATCCCCAGAATATCAACATATTCGTCCCCGGGATAGTATTCAAGATAAGTTTCTTCACTGTCAACTATATTAGGAGAATAGGTGTAGAGAATTTGATTTAAATCATGATGGTCTCTTAAAAGCGTGACCGTTTTCCTCCATAAAGAAATATAATCCTGTACGGAACAACTGGCTTCTCCCCACCAGAACCAATCTCCATTCATTTCATGAAAAGGCCTTAAAACAATGGGTATGGGTCTTCCTCTGTATTTCAAGGATTTAATGAAATTGGCCAACTGACCGACCCAATCTTCATATTTTTTCCAAACCTCTTGGTTTCTTAAGATTTGGTCTACTGCCGGCTCCACGTCCCAAGAATCACCATCTGTGACAGGATTGTCCAGATGCCAACTAATTGTGATTATTCCCTTTTTAGAATACGCCTCAATAATCACTTCCTGAATGGCCTTGAAAGAAAGTGAATCAAGATTGTTTCTAAGGCCATGTTCAATATGTCCCAAGTCAAAGCCATATACTGCAGGGAAATCACCTGTTGTCTTTTGAACGTCGCTTTCAAAAATTTTGGATCCTACGTTGTATTTCCAACCAATACCGTATCCAGGAGAATCTTGGTGACCCAATAGGATTCCCTTTTTTGATGAAAAAAAGAGTTTTTTATGAAGCTTTTTGGTGGTCCTGGAAGGTTTGGCGTCGACCAAATCAGGTTTAGTGTACACCTCATTATAAAGTGGCTTGCAAGAGCAGACCCAAATTAAGACCATTGGTAAGATCAGAATCTTTCTTGAATAAATTTTGAATGACATACTAGTTTCATTGTGGTTGGTTGGTGTTCAGTAGAGCTCACAATATATGAATCAAATATACGTAGGGCCAGTAAAAACTAATGATATTATTTAATCAAATAAATAAAGAATATTTTCAGGTTATCATATCCAATCTTCGAAGATATAAAACATAAACTTTGTTTATACATCTGTATATCAATGATATAAATACTTTGTTTTTGATTTAGAGCCGTGCTTTTTTTAACATGATATCATCTTTTCATCCCAAATGGACAACCAAAATAGCATCTTGTATCACTTTATTATGAAATAGATTTTATCCACAATAGCAATAAAAAGGGACTAAAATGTATGGTATGTTATTTATTGGCTTAGTAATCATGTATTTCATTCACACTTTTTCCTTTTGATGATTATTTGAACATGATTGCCGATTAACAAAATATTATACTATAAAATGATTAAATAGTATTATTCGGAGTCAAGGGGTTAAAATAAATTTGTTTGTGCAAAGCACTTGATATTTAACAATACCATAGTTGCATTCATCGAAAATTACGAACCAAACAATTTTGACTCAATGATTATGCGAAATTCTAAATTTAAAAAGGATATGGCGCCTAGCGTCTATATCGTCTTTATTTTATTTGCATTATTGTCCCAAATGGCTCTTTCCCAGAATAGGGTTAATGGAGTTATTACCGATGCCAACAACATGGGGATTCCGGGTGCGAATATTATAGAAAAAGGCACTTCCAATGGTGTCGTCTCCGACTTTGACGGAAACTATACAATCGAGGTTGGTGACAATGCCACTCTTGTAGTAAGTTATGTTGGGTTTGTCACCAGAGAAATCCAAGTGAATAACCAATCAACAATCAATGTTGTGCTAAATGAGGATTTAGAACAGCTTGATGAGGTAGTGGTAATTGGTTATGGCACACAATTGAAAGAACAGATTTCTGGTTCCGTGGCCTCTGTGAAAGTTGAGGAGCTAACCAAAATACCGCAGGTAAGTGTTGACCAGTTGATTCAGGGTAGGGCAGCAGGTGTGGCCATTACCCAAAACAGTGGTCGACCCGGAGGGTCTGTATCTGTTCGTATTCGTGGTGTGGGTTCCATCAACGCCTCTTCGGAACCTCTTTACATTATCGACGGTGTTCCTGTTTCAGGTGACGCCAATAATCTATCAGGAAGTGGTATAAGTGTCGATAATAGTTCGGGTCCATTATCATCCTTAAACCCAAACGACATCCAATCCATTGATATTTTAAAGGATGCCTCCGCAACGGCAATATATGGTTCAAGGGCTTCCAATGGGGTGGTTATTATTACCACCAAGAGTGGTCGTAAAGAATCTGGAAAGTTGACCTATAACGGATATACGGCGTTTCAACAACCAACCAATATTCTGCCAGTACTCGATTTACCTGGGTATGCAGAGTTACAGAATGAAATGCGACGGGTTTTTCAGCAACAACCCAGATTGGAATTTGCCGACCCAAGTATATTGGGTACAGGCACCAACTGGCAAAAAGAGATTTTCACCGATGCCATTTTGCAAAACCATCAACTGTCTTTCTCAGGAGGTTCTGAAAAAACACAATACTACATGTCTGCTTCTCTAACAGATCAAGAGGGTATAATAGAAGGTAGTGGTTTTCAAAGGGGCAGTGCCCGCGTCAATTTAGATACCCAGATTTATGACAACCTAAAGGTTGGTGTTAATATAACAGCAAGCAGGACCGATGAAGATTTGGTTGCCAATGGAAACTCAAGAGGACTTGTTGCGCTTGCACTAAGAAATAACCCAGAGACCGCCGTGTTTAATCCTGATGGTTCTTTTGCAGGTCCAATAACAGCAGAGCAGATAGCTTTGGCCGTGCCTAACCCCATTGCACAACAGCGAAGTTTAGAAAATGACCTTAGAAGAGATGTTATTTTGGGAAGCGCATATGCGGAATGGGGGTTTGCAAAAAACCTAAAATATAAGATTCAGGTTGGGGGTAACTTCACCCGTGAGAAAAACAGGCAATTTCAAAACTCTTTTTCATATGGGGCCATTAGCCTGAATAATCCACAACTTACTGAACAGACTGTTGACAACACTTATTCCATTGTAACAAATACTTTAACGTACAACAATAGATTTGGAGACAAGCACGACTTAACATTATTGGGAGGTCACGAAACACAACGAAGCTCCTATGACGGAATAAGAGCATTGGGTATTGGTTTTGTTGATGAACGATTTAGTACACTCAATAATGCTCAAACATTCAACTCAACTCAATTTAAAGGAAGTAGTGCTCTAGAATCATATTTTACCAGGGCTATTTACTCTTTTGACAGCAGGTATAACATTACCGCTTCATTTAGGGCGGATGGTTCGTCCAAGTTTGCGGAAGGAAACAAATGGGGTTATTTCCCGTCGGTTTCGGCGGCTTGGAGACTTTCAAATGAGTCTTTCATGGATGGCTTTGATGCTATTCAAAACATAAAAATTTATGGAGGGTATGGAGAAGTTGGTAACCAAGATTTGCCCAACAATCCAGATTTATCCTTATTAGGACCTACCATTACAGATTTAGGAACTGGATTTAGGGTCACCAGCTTCGGAAACCCGGATGTAAAATGGGAAACTTCCAAGCAGATCAACCTTGGTCTTGATTTTTCTTTGTTCAATGGCAATGTAAATACCAGTGTTGAAGTATATCGGAAATTAAGTAGTGACTTCCTGTTCAGGTTGGCACTTACAGATTTTGTCCTTGGAGGAAACTCAAACCTCAACGCGGGATCAGTCCTACCGCCATTTGTAAATCTTGGAGAGATGGAAAACAAGGGAATCGATGTAACACTAAATGTAAATGCAATAACCACGGAAGACTTTTCTTGGAACTCTACACTGACTTTCTCCCACTATAAAAACGAAGTTCTTGACCTTAATGATGTAACCGCTTTTGGTAATGCCAATCTAGATGATACCGTAGAGACCCTTACCAGGACGGTTGTTGGTGAGCCCATCGGAGTTTTCTACGGCTATAAGGTCGAAGGGCTTTTTAGGTCATTGAACGATTTAAACAATGCCCCTGTACAATTTGGCCAGCCAGTTGGTGATGCTTCCTCTGTGGGCCGAACATGGTTGGGAGATATAAAATTTCAAGATGTCAATGGTGATGGGGTAGTGGACGGCAATGATCGGACTGAAATCGGAAATCCTCATCCAGACTTCACCTTTAGTATGCAAAACAACTTCAGTTATAAGGGATTCAATCTTGGAATCTTTTTACAGGGCTCATATGGCAATGAAATTTTCAATGCAATAAACAGGTCGCTTACCGGTACCAATTTAACCTTCCGCAATCAACTAGATTCGGTATTGGATTATTGGACCCCGGCTAATCCTGATGCCACCCATCCAAGATATACCTTGAACCAAACCCCTAACATTTTTATTTCAGACAGATACATTGAAGATGGTTCATATTTACGGATTCAAAATGTACGGCTTGGATATACGTTCCCATCAAAACTATTGGAGAAAACTTTTTTCAGCAGTTTAAATGTATACGGATCGGTTCAAAACCTATACACATTTACCAACTATTCAGGATATGATCCTGATGTAGGGTCATTGGGGCAGAATCCAATACTTGCAGGTATCGACAATGGTCGTTATCCCTTGCCCAGAACGTTCACTTTTGGTGTTGATGTAAGCTTTTAACAAAATAAAAATCGCTATTATTATGAAAATCAGTTTACTTAAGTCTTTGTCTGTTTTCCTTGTTGCTACAATGATGTTGATATCTTGTAGTAAGGAATTCCTTGATCGTCCACCGGAGGACACACCCAGTTCAGCAGACTTTTTTCAAACAGAAGCACAAATACAAACCTCTACCAATGTGCTTTACAATGTGCCTTGGTTTGATTTTGTAACAAATTCGGCTTGGTGTATCGGAGATCTTTCCGGGGGTACCGGAAGAACTTGGGACCCTAGAAACCAAAGTTTTGAACTATTTGACGTAACTGGAAATCTAAATACGTTACAAAGAGCCTGGGGTTCCCTTTGGGCTGTTGTCGCACATGCCAATACGGTGATCAATGAGGTTCCTGAAAGGGCAAATGCAGATGTCCCCCAAGCGGTAATAAACAATGCAGTAGGCGAAGCCAGGGCTATGAGGGCCATCTCTTATTTTTATTTGGTAAGAATATTTGGTTCTGTACCCATTATAGAAGATAACGTAGAATTGGTGGATGACACCTACATTCCAAGACATTTGGTTTCCGACGTCTATACTTTTATAAAAAATGACCTCAATTTTGCCATAGATAACATTTCGCATAACAAATCAAGTGAACCTGGCAGAATATCCAGCAATGGAGCAAAAGCTATGCTTTCTAAGGTACACTTGACCTTGGGTGAATATTCATTGGCCTACACACTTTCTTCGGAGGTTATAGCTTCCGGTGAGTTTAAACTTTTGGGGGGAACCGCAGAAGATGGCACTTCAGGGAGCTACAATGACCTGTTCTTGACAGCCAATGATAATAATCTGGAAAGTATTATCGCCTTGCAATGGACGGGCAGTGGCAATTTTGGAGAAGGCAACGGCGTACAAAGTCTCTACGCATTATCTGGAATCACGGGATTCGACGATGGCTGGTCCGCAGTTGGACCTTCTTTGGACCTTCAAGATACCTATGAAGATAAGGTTGTAGATCAGCGTTACAAGGCAACCATTATGGATCCAGATTCCTTTTACCCAGATTTAAACGGAGGATATACTGCACCTGGTCCAGCTGGCTGTAATGCACAAGGAACCAACGTGGCCATCAAAAAGTATGTTGTAGGAACACCAGCCAATAATGGTGGTGGGGTGAGAAACAGTTATGCGAACAATACATATCTTCTGAGATATGCGGATGTTTTGTTGATTCACGCAGAAGCAATCATTCAAGGAGGAGGAGGTTCTGTTGCCGAAGCAGAAAGCTCTGTGAATAAAATAAGAAACAGGGCTGGACTTACATCAATTTCCAATCCAACATTTGAAGATGTATTTAAAGAACGTAAGCTCGAATTTGCTTTTGAAATGGAGCATTGGTACGATGCCATTAGAAGGTCGGATGCTACAGCCTATTTGTCCTCTATCCAACGTGGTTGGTTCAATGATACTGATAGAGGGGCCTCAGGTGGAATAACGGATAGGTTTGTGAATGTTACAGAAGACAAACTGATATTCCCCTATCCAACAAATGAAACCATCAACAACCCAGGGCTTTTAGACCCGCCTGTTCCTTACTTTAATTAAAAAATTATGAAAACTAGAAAAATTCCATCGGTATGTATCTTGGCCATGTTGTTGATTTTGGGTCTGGGATGCAGCAATGAATTCAACCAACCTGACCCCATAAATCCAGGGGATAGTGGACCCCCTGTTATTAATTCCGTAACGGACGTGAACAATAGTTCAACCGTACAGACCGGAGTTTTGGGCAACACCATAAATATTAAAGGGCAAAACCTCAAGGATATTGTGTCCGTAAAATTCAACGGATTTGAAGCTACGGTTAATCCCAACTTTGCCACTCAAAGTGTCATTGTACTTAGCGTTCCTCTTGGAGCTCCGGTAATTGGCTCAAACAAACTCATCGTAGAAACATTGCACGGAGTAGCTGAATATGACTTCTCTCTACTGAACATCTCAAGTTTTTCAGAACAAATCATTGATGGAGTCAGTGCCGTAATTCTTGAAGGAGGAGATTTTAGCGGAGCGTCTTCTGCAGCTTTTGTAAATGGCGTTGGTGTGGACGGACCGTTTGAAGAAATCAGCACGGACATTATAAGCGTTTCAGAAGAGCAACTTACCATTGCAGTTCCAGGCGGAATTGTTCAAGGGTTCGTGCAAATAGAAGTTAATGGTGCCATAGCACAGTCAACTTCATATGGCTTTAATTATCCCATTTTTACGGATGCAATCATCAATGATTGGGACCTTGGAGGTTGGGATGGCACCCAGGTACTTTCCGATGAAGTTACCCTAGGGTCTACATCAATTCGTAGAGATAGTAACAATTGGGCCGGACTTACGTTCACGGCAACTGATGCTACAGAAACATTGAGAATAGCTGATTTTAGTGCGCTAAACTTTCAGATATTTCCAGGCAATGACCAGACCGTAAGGGTTGCCTGTGCCCTCAATGATTTTGATACCCAAATAGTTCTTGATTTGGTTCCAGGAGAATGGAACAGTTTCAGTATTCCCTTGACCGATTTTTACGCACCAGGTACTGCTCCTGAAACCATTACCAGAATTGATTTTCAAGAATTCTCGGGAGGAACCGCACCATTCCTGTTCTACTTGGACCAATTTGGACTGATTCAATAAGGAGGACTCAAACATTAATAAGATGATTATGAAATATATCAAGTATAACAAAATAGCAGCCTTATTTGCCGTTGGAGCGGCGCTCCTAACATTTAGTTCTTGTGAAGACGATGAAGAGGTGTTTCCGCAGTCAAGTACACCAACGGAGAACATTACCCAAATATTGGCTCGCACTTCTGAAGCATCAACACTGTTGGGAGCTTTGGAACAATTTGATTTGGACGATGTCCTTGCCAATAGTACTACATTCACACTGTTTGCGCCAACCAATTCGGCATTTAGTGGAGTAGATCTAACCGCAATGAACGACAGTATTTTGAGAAATACATTGTTGAATCATGTGTGGAATACCAATACCGCGGATTTGTCATCAAATCTTCAAAAAGGGTACAGGCTGACCATGGCAACTGGGGTAGATGGAAGAAACCTTAGTTTCTTTGTCAATACGGATAGTCCAATGACGTTCAATGGTGTAGCCTCTCCAGTACAAGGAATGTTTGACCTGGGTGCAACCAATGGAGTAGTCCATATGGTGGACAATGTACTTTTAACTCCAGATGTGGTGGACCATGTATTGGCCAACCCTGAATATTCTTCCTTGGCTGCCGCTTTAGCCCAAGTCGAATTGGTAGAAACCTTAAAAGGAGGAGGACCTTTCACAATTTTTGCTCCCGATAATGCAGCTTTCGAAATGCTCATGGCTCAATTAAATGCAGCATTTGGTTGGACTAATTTATCTGATATACCCGATGAAATATTAACAGATGTATTGCTCTATCATGTTGTTGTGGGTGGTAATGTTACTTCCAATGAAGTTGACGGGGAAAGCTTTGAAACAGCACAAGGGGAGTCATTTTCAATCGATGGAACTTCTATCGATGATGCGTCTGAAACAAACGCAGAGATCAATCTGGTAGATGTTCAGGCCACAAATGGTATTGTACACGGAACGGACAAAGTTTTATTGCCTGATACTGTATTTCAACAAGTGCTCGGCGCAACCCTTGATTTAGCTGCAAGGTCAGAGGACCGAGGGTTTACTTCCTTATTGGCAGCAGCAGAGCTTGCTGGTCTTGCTGAAAGCTTAACCACGGAAAACCTTACGGTCTTTGCTCCAAACAATGAAGCCTTTGACGCTCTGTTTGCAACCATAGACAATTTTAATTCTCTGGACGATTTTGATACCCCAGAAGAAATTGAAGCACTAAGAAAACTATTGGAATATCACCTATACGTCGGCACATTGGTAGAATCAGAACTTACGGATGGTAGCTCTGTAACTACTTTACTTGGAGACACTTTTAGTGTAAGCGCTACAGATGTTATTAGGCTAAGCCCATCATTTACTGATGCTATCCCTTCCCAAGTGGTCAATGCCAATATTGGAGCTACCAACGGTATTATCCATGAATTGAACAGGGTCCTTGTTCCTGTTGAATTATTGGATGCCCTCGGTATTGAAGTTGCTGGTGATTGCGATGGTCCACATCCGGTCACAGACGTGGATTTGGTATTCTTTGATTGGGATGGTAAAGACCCATGGTGGGGTAATGTACAAGCAGAGAATGATGGTTCCATTTCAAATGATGGCTCCAGTTACGGTAGGGCCAACTTCCAAACCGGGGGTACAGGATGGCAAGATTTATTTTGGAGAAATGACCCAAGTACGTTCAACGGTGCAGCCACAGTGGGCAGTAATCTGAATGATTATGTACTGAAATTTGATATCAATGTGTTAGAACCCATAAATGCGGGAATGTTCAGGATAAGGTTCAATTCAGGTGGCAATGGAGGAGTAGATTCTTTCTACGATTGGGCGCCTTGGAACGATACCGGTCAGCCATTTGACACAGACGGATGGCAGACCATTGAAATTCCGTTGACAGAACTGGGCCAACCTGATTTTAGCTTGGTAGATAACGAGTTTGGGATGGCATTTGAAGGTGCCGACATTCTATTGAACTTTGCTATTGACAATGTTCGATTTGACGAACCCGGTTACCAGTGTGGTGGGCCAGACCCCGTAGATGACCCAAACTTGGCGTTCTTTGATTGGGATGGTAAGGATCCATGGTGGGGGAATGTACAAGCGGAGAATGATGGCGCCATATCTTTGGATGGATCCAATTATGGTAGGGCCAACTTCCAAACCGGAGGTACGGGATGGCAAGATCTTTTCTGGAGGAACGATCCAAGTACTTTTAACGGAGCAGATGTTGTTGGAAGCAATCTGAACGATTATGTTTTGAAATTTGATTTGAATGTACTTGAGCCCATAGATGCTGGAATGTTCAGGATAAGGTTCAATTCAGGCGGCAATGGAGGAGTAGATTCTTTCTATGATTGGGCCCCTTGGAACGATACGGGGGAACCTTATGAAACAAACGGCTGGATTACGGTGGAAATCCCCTTAACCGATTTGGGACAACCCGACTTCAGTCTTGTGGACAACGAATTTGGAATGGCGTTTGAAGGTGCCGATATCCTATTGAACTTTGCAATTGACAATGTTAGATTTGAAGAAAAATAAGAGTTGAGTTAGTTTAATTTTAAGGATTCCCACAGGATTTTTGTCCGTGGGAATCTTTCATGAAACCCTCTATGAAGACGATTACCTCGTTTTTTTTGATTCTTTGCCTAGCCGTTGGATGTTCTTCATCCGAAGGAAAAGGTATGGAACAACCCATGGACGACGTCACAGGGGAAAATGAAAACCCAGATGGTAATGGTCAGGACCCAGACGGACCAGATACGGGTAATACAGGCTCCTTTTTATCCGTTGTAGAAGAATTTGGTCAATTGTCCGTAACCGGAAATAAAATGGTGGACCAAAACGGAAATTCCGTTCAACTTCGAGGAATGTCCTTGTTTTGGAGTCAATGGATTGGAAAATATTATACTCCAGAAGTTGTAGCCTGGTTAAAAGATGACTGGAGGTGCACAGCGGTAAGAGCAGCTCTGGCAGTTGAGCATGAAGGATATTTGGAAAACCCTGAGGTAGAAAAACAAAAGATTTTTGCCGTGGTTGATGCGGCCATTGCCAATGGACTTTATGTCATTATTGACTGGCATGACCATCATGCAGAGGACCATTTAGAAGAATCCGTGGCATTTTTTGGCGAGATGGCAGAAAAGTACGGTGACTATCCAAATATTATTTACGAAACCTACAACGAACCTTTAAACGTGTCTTGGAAGAATGTATTAAAACCTTATCATGAAGCAGTGATATCTGAAATTAGAAAGTATGATTCGGATAACTTGATAGTATGTGGCACGCCAAATTGGTCCCAGGATGTTGAGGATGTGATTTTTGAAAAGCTAGATGACCCAAATGTCATGTATACCCTGCATTATTATGCAGCAACCCACAAACAGGAACTTAGGAACAAGGCGCTGCTCGCCATCAATAATAACATCCCAATCTTTGTTACGGAATATGGGGTTAGTGAAGCCTCGGGTGATGGTTCCATAGATGGCACTGAGGCAGAAACATGGTGGAATTTCTTGGATGAGTACAACATATCACATCTGAACTGGTCCATTGCAGATAAGGAAGAACTTTCCGCAGCCTTAAAACCAGGGGCAAGTACAATAGGGGGATGGGCCTTAGACGACCTAACTACTTCTGGAACAATGGTACGTGAGCATCTCAGAGAGAAAAACAAAGCTTATTAAGATGACGAATCATTCGAACTTAATGAGGCAATCCGTATTAACGCATAGCTTTAAGTATGTGGTTTCGTTCTTTTTGATTCTTCTCAGCTTTTCATGCTCCAAAGAACCAGATGAAGAAACCTTTTTAAGTGGCAATAAGTCCTTATTTTCATTCTCGATAAAAGAATTACCGGACCTGGACTTTTCAGGACTGAACCAGAACCAACTGGAGGCCAGTATGACCAATCATTCCGATATGACCAAATTGACAGCCGTATTTGAAGTTTCTAAAGGTGCCACGGTCTATATTGGCGAAACGGTTCAGCAATCTGGGGTTACAACCAATGATTTTAGCAACATGGTCACCTATAAAATAAAGGCGGAAGATGGAAGCACTACTACTTTTAATGTTTCCATTCAACCCTATATTAACCAAGCACCTACAGCTGATGCTGGTAGTGATTTGGTTTTATATCTGACCACAGGGGCAAGCACGGCATTGGTAACATTGGATGCTTCGGAATCCACAGACCCTGAAAACCACGAGTTGACCTATGAATGGATTCTCGATAACAATCTGATTGCGGAATCCAGAACAGCAGAAATCTCATTAGGTTTGGGTGTTCATGAGGTAACTCTGAAGGTGATCGATAACGAGGGAGCATCACATACCGATACTGTTACCGTTGAAATTCGACAAATGGGGGATTATTTACCAATTGATTCCAATGCAACCCAACAAACCAAAGATGTTTTGAACAATCTTGCGGCTCTGGCCATGGGAGATACATTTGCCTTTGGGCAAGAGTTCCCACTTTCCTTCCAGTTGAATGCTTTGAACTATGATTTGAGCACCTCTGATTGTAAGGATGTATCTGGAGACCATCCGGCTGTGTACGGTATTGACCCACATTACATGCTCTACAAAAGTGCATCGGAAAGGCAATTGCATATAGACGAAGCAAAGGCTGCGTATGAAAACGGTTCTGTGGTCACTTTCGACTTTCATCAAAGAAGCAAAACCGATGGTGAAATTTATTTTAATCAGATTACATCGGAAACCGATAAAAGCCTCATGCACGACATTGTTAACGACATGAACAACGCCAGAAGCTGGTATTTTGGAGAACTGGATGAGATTCTTGACATTATCAACAATGAATTGGACTTTACCATAGTCTTTAGACTATTTCATGAAATGAACGGAGGCTGGTTTTGGTGGGGAACCCAAGCAACCAATCATTCTCCTGCTCTATATGTCGACTTTTATCGTCTTACGGTTGACTATATCAAAGAACGATCAAATCATGTGCTTTTTGCTTGGTCACCAGATAAAACCCTGGATACTTCATATTATCCAGGAGACAGCTATGTTGATGTTGTTGGAATCGATTTCTATAATCCAAATAACATCGACCTAAAACAAAGGTTGATCGAATTGACAGATTTTGCCGAACAGCACAACAAAGTGGCTGCCCTTACCGAAACAGGTCAGCAACAGTATGTTTCCAACAACCCCGATTTTTGGACGGACAATATCCTCTCTGTAATAGAAGAGGGGGGAAGCGAAATAAGAATTGCATGGGTGTTGGCATGGTTCAATGCTCCATGGGATGGTAGCCAGGATAATTTGTTCATTCCAAATGCTCAGAGTTCACAACAAGTGAAAGACGACTTCATTACGTTCAAAAATAATCCAAGGACTTTGTTTCAAGAGGACATAAAAGCATTGAACATCTATGGTCCTGCTAACAGCAATTAGCCAAAAGTGGTTAGTTGATTTCTTCTACTCCAATTTCAATTGACGATTGTGTTTTAAAGATTTGGAGAGGTCCATTATTATTTCCAACAAGTAAATAGGGGATTCCTCGTAGATTTATCTTTTTTATCACCTTGGTGTTTTCATCCAAATGAAAATCTTTACTTGGTGCAGGAACCAACTTGCCTTTGTTGTTTAACAAAATATATCCAGAATTACCGTCATATCGAATGGTTTCCACCTCAGTTTCATGAATGGCCCCAACACCAATCACATCCAGGTACCCATCTTTATTGAGATCAACCACTTCAAAATCTAGAGTGGGTCCTTTTTGGGCTGCATTCGGAAGACTTTTCAATTCAAAATTTCCATTTCCGTTATTGATCAGCAAGCTGGAATGAAAAGTTTTCGCTTCGGCATGATAGCTTTTTTCTAGAATATCGGCTCCATAAATATCCTGCAATGAAGAATTGGCAAAAGCTTTGTATGACTTAAATTTTTGATCGAGGAATGGGTTTTGTTGGGTTGAGCATTCCTTACCTCGGGTAGGTACAAGCCTCCCTTTGTATTCTTTGCTCAAAATCATATCAAAGCTTTCATTGTCATCAAGGTGGCTGGCATAAACATGTAACGGTTTTTCAGCGGTAGGATGAAATTTGTTGTTCTTTCCCAAATTCCCAATCAAATAATCATCATCTCCATCGTTATCAATATCCAATATTTCAATACTTTGCCACCACCCCTGCGAAACTTTTACTCCATCAATAGGCAACAAGGAAAAGTGACCGCCTGTGTTTTCAAAAACTGAAATGGGCATCCATTCTCCAACTACAATCAAGTCTTTGTCACCATCCTTATCGTAATCGGAAAAAACCATATCGGTAATCATACCAACGGTTTCAAGTTCTGGAGCTATCCTTTGAGTAGCCTCGGTAAAAACGCCACTGTTATTTTCTAAAATGTATGACTTTGGTGGTAAGGGATATTTTTTGCCTATCAAGCGTCCGCCAACAAATAAATCCAAATCCCCATCATTGTCGTAATCAATTGATATTACCTTTTTTGTAGCAATGAGCATTTGGGGTAGGGTAGTGGTCGTTGAAAAATTACCTAAACCATCATTTTTGTAGAGTACATCCTGCAAAGAAGGGTCATTTTCATCAAATTCATAGCTTCCGTTTGTGGCGTAAAGGTCTAAATCACCGTCACCATCACAATCAAACAAATGCAGTCCCAATGTTTCCTGTTCGGCATGTCGTTCAAAATCCGGAGTCTTTTTCTTCCTGAACAGACCATTTTTTTCTTGAGTAAATAATACAACCGATTGCCCTTGAGCCCCAGAGACAATGACATCATCCAGTTCATCATTGTTTACATCTCCCACTTCAATATCTGGCCCTAATTGTGAAAGTTTCTGAGGCAACAGCACTTGATTTTTAAAGTCATCATAGATTGGTTCAGTATGCTCAAAATCAATTTCTAGTGCACTTTTATCAATAGCTTTCAGATACTCTTTTCTAACTAGATTGTTGTTCTGACGTGAAGGTTCCATAGCATTTTTCTGATGCACTACAAGGATTTGGTTTATTCCTTGATTCTGAAGAGTTGAAATGGTGCTGTCTGGCCATTCAACCACAATGGACTGTACTTTATCCACATTCCCCAAACCAAAATGCAAAGCATCTTTCATTGCGGATTGATACCCTCGGGCAAAGTAATTTGTTTTGAGCTGATGCCCATTTTTCGTGACAATCTTAACCTTTGCCCCAATGGCATCAACATTCTTTTGTTTTCCTTTTAAGGACAGCTTTATAAAATTGTGCTCCTCTGAATTATTTTTGAAGATAGAAGCTACATCCGAAGAATTATTGAGGACCAGGTCAAGGTCGCCATCATTGTCCAGATCTCCGTAGGCCGCTCCGTTGGAGTTCATGGGAATGTCAATACCCCAGTGTTCAGAAACATTTTCAAGTTCAAGTTCCCCTTTGTTCTGAAAGATGTAATTGGCCATTTTTTCTCCTGGCATAAGTTGCTCCAGCTCCTCGATACCCATGCGTGGATTAGCCTGAATGGTAGGGCGGAGGTTCACCCGGAAATCTTGATTTCCCAAGTCCTTTTCAATACCATTGCTGATAAAAATGTCTTTATAGCCATCATTGTCAAAATCTGCAATCAAAGGCCCCCAGCTCCAATCTGTTTTGGAAATTCCAGTGAGTTGTGCAACTTCACTAAAATTACCTTTGCCTAGATTTAATTGTAATACATTGGACATGTAAGGGTAGTGGTAGTTGGATTCTACCATATACTGGAACCCACGGCTATCCATGGTCGCCATATTTTCCTTACTTCGTAAATGGTCCTCTGCCAACATATCCAGCACCACCAAATCTGGCAAAAGATCGTTATTGATATCAGCATAATCTGAACCCATGCTGTTGTAGGAAATGTGATCGAACATCCCCAGTACATCATCGGTGAAAGTGCCATCTTGATTATTGATATAAATATGATCGGGTTGAATAAAGTCATTGGCAACATAAATATCTGGCCAACCATCCTCGTTAAAATCTCCAATGGCCGCACTAAGTCCCCATGCTTTGTTTCTCAGTCCTGATTCTTCAGTGACATTGGTGAAAAATCCATCATCATTTCTAAACAATTGGTCTGAAAATTCATCGATATAGGCCCAATTGACCTTTGAATCAATTTTTCGAACATTGTTGAAATCAGATCGATGATTTACCAAATACATATCCAAATCCCCATCCTTGTCATAATCAACAAAGTAGGATTGAATGGAAAATCCTGAGTGGTCAATTCCCCATGCCTCGGCCTCATCTTTAAACGTAGCATCACCCTGATTGATAAAAAGCTTGTTTTTTCGCAAATTGGAATCTTGCAACGCGCCTGATTTGCAAACGTATATGTCCAGATGCCCATCATTGTTGAAATCCATAACATTCACGCCGGTGGTCCAGCCCAATTCATCAGAAACCCCAGCCCGAACGGTAACATCTTCGAACTCAAAATCGCCCTGATTCAGGTATAGTTTATTGGAATTTTGGTTGGATGTAAAATAAATATCCAACAACTCATCATTGTTAAAGTCACCTAGAGCAACCCCACCACCATTGAAAATATCGAGATAATTTAAAAAATTGAATGTATTGGTCTGTTTGACCTTATTGATGAAATCTATACCGGTTTTAGAGGCTGGCAGCAGTTCAAAACGAGGAGTGGACGATGCATTTTTTGTTTCATTGGATTTTTCGCAGCCAAAAAAGACTGTCATCAACAAGACCGAAAAAAGGCAAACTCGCTTCAAGGTCATGACAAATAATTATTGGTAGCTATTAAACTTTTGTTTAAAGAACTTACCTTGCCTAGATGGGGTAAACTTTTTGTCTGTATACATGTTCGGTGCCCAATCCATATCAAATACCCAAACTACATAGGAAATTTGCCTTTGATCGCAATATTGGGTAATTGCCGTTCCGTAGGATTCGTCGCTGATTACAGGCACATGGGCTCCAGGATCTTCAGGGCCGCAAAATCCCATTTCGGTCAATATAATAGGGTAGTTGTTCTTTGCGAACCCCCAATCGCGTGTCCATTTTTCCTCCCAGGGTTTCGCCCTTTTTTGAGGGTAAGGGTGGCTCACATAGCCAATTCCTTCTATATCTAGTGGGCTGAATTTCAAAGGGGTTAGATCGTATGCCCAATTGAACCCCGCAACCAAGGGAATGCCTTCTCCGCCATTGGCTCTGATAATAGTAATGGCCTGTTTATTAAAGGCTTTCCATGAATCCCAATCAAGTGCGCCAAATCTGTTCTGGTCCGTAGTGGGCTCATTGAAAATCTCATAAAAAGCTACAGTGGTGTTTTTACCGTATCGTTGGGCAATGGTACGCCAAAAATTGAATGTTTCTTTTTGGGTCGTATCATAAATGTCCAAAAGATAAATACCAGTGTAAAGATTACCGATACTATGCCAGTCTATTACCACATAGATCCCAAGTTCACCAGCCCATTTTATGCCGTCATCGAGTAGTTTCAAGTACTCCTGCAATCCTCTGTCCCGAACTCGTTTGGGGTGTACTGGAAAGCGCACCAAATTTGCTCCCCAGTCCTTGATTTCTTCAAAGTACTGCTTAGTCCACAAACCATCGTTCTTGAGCTTATCGGGATCGCTGGAGCTCATTCCTCGAAATACAATAGTATCTCCCTTTTGATTAACAAAACTGTTCCCTTTAACTGTAATACGGTCCAAACTCTGTTGGGCTAAAATTGTACTAAAAGACAATAAACTTGTACATGCTAAAACGAATAGTTTTAAATGAAGTCCCATTTTGCTGCAGAATTGATTACAATCAAAGCTAGCTAAAAATGAAACTGTTAGACGATACTATTTTGTCATTTTGACATCGAAAATTTATCCTTGCCCAATTATTCTGAGCCAATAACAACAGAGACAAGACCGGTTTCAGCTATGAATCTGTCGATTGTAACAAGGAAGATCTTATCGGCAATTGTCGAATCCGTTTACCAGTTGCCGCATAAACTGCGTTAAGAACTGCTGGAGCAACCCCTGGAACACCCACTTCTCCTGTTCCACTGGGTGTATCCGTACTTTCCACAATATGAACATCAATCTCCGGAGCATCTGAAATCCGCATTAAATCGTAGGTATCGTAGTTACTTTGCTGTACGTGACCATGTTCCACGGTAATTGCATCTTTTAATGTAGCTGAAAGGCCCCATAAAATACTGCCTTCAATCTGGGCCTTCACCTGACTTGGATTCACAGCCAGACCACAATCAATCACAGCAGTAACCTTGTGTACTTTAACTTGATTATTTGTCATGGATATGTCCGCTACCATGGAACAGTAGCTTGTGTTGTAGCTTATGGCCGAAACACCCTGATAAATTCCTTCACTTTTTTTGCCCCAATTGGACTTTTCTGCTACCATTTCCAAGGTGTTTTTTAGTTTTTCAGGATAGAAGTCATCACCCACCCAGGGCAATGCCTTCTGTTCAACTATTTTGGCATTTTCCAATAATTTGATTCGAAATTGAAGCGGGTCCTCCTGGGCATTATGCGCCAGCTCATCCATAAAACATTCCATGCCCAACCCCCAAGGATGCGCATAGACGCTACGCCAGGAAGCTCTCGGCAACAACCAATCATCTTTGTATTTCAAGTAGTCATAAAAAGCAATGGGCACACTGTATGGGTAACAGCGATAGCCGCCAGGTCTACTAATAGAGCCTCGGTATTTAATGGCAGTGGGAAAGTTGTTAGTGTCTAACGATGCTTGCCAATAATCCTTGCAAATAGGATGGTATTTGGAGGTCAAAAAGGTATCCTCACGACTCCAGGTAACTTTAACCGGAACCCGAACTTTTTCAGATAGAATTACAGCTTCCTCCACATAATCGCAGAAATAACGTCTTCCAAAAGCACCACCAGAGGGCTGATTATTTACTGTTATTGCTGCTAAGGGTAATTCCGTAAGTTCCGCAATGCGATCTCTTGTCAATTGAGGAGATTGGGTGCCGGCCCAAACCTCTACTTTATGTCCGCGATGATAAGCCGTTGCATTCAATGGTTCCATGCAGGCATTGGCTTGATGCGGGGAGTCGTAGGCTGCAGAGAAGACTTTTCTACCTCCCTCAAACAAAGCAGTGGCATTTTGGAGATCTACATTGGCCTTGCTATTGGTTTTGTAGTCATCCTCTAGTTCTTTTTGGACATCTTGACTGGATTTTAGTCCATTTATACCCATTTCCCATTCAATCTTCAGGGCTTTTTTACCTTCAAATGCAGCCCAGGTGCTTGTAGCCAATACTGCAACTCCTGGTCGTACACCTCCTCTGTAATCTGTTGCTTGAACTTCAGTTGGCTCAACCTCCAAAACTTCAACCACACCAGGAACTTTTAATGCCTCCGAAGCATCAAAAGAAGATAGTGAGCCTTTCCAAACAGGACAGCGTTCAATGGCCGCATATAGCATATTGGGCAATTTCATATTGATGGAGTAGGGGGTTGTACCGTTTACGGCCATCCTTGTTTTGGGGCCTTTTATTGGTTTTCCGATGTACTTGAAATCACCAAACTCTTTCAGTTTGATTTCCCGCGGAGCGGATAATGTTGATGCAATGTCCAAAACGTCCCCGAAAGCAAGTTTTTCTTCATCATTTTTTCTATGGATAAATCCATCCTCACAATAACATTCATCAGTGTCAATTTGCCATTTTTGTGCTGCTGCAGCAATCAAAAGTTCTCGGGTTGTAGCCATTGCTTCTCTAAGAGAAGACCATACAATTCTGAGTCCATTGCTTCCTCCGGTATCTTGCAAATTGCCGTAACGCTCGGCACTTCCTTGCCCAAATTCTATTTTTAATGTATCCATGGACGCACCCAGTTCGTCAGCAGCAACCATGGCCAGTCCTGTAGAAGTGCCTTGGCCCAATTCGGATTGGCTACAAATAAAAGTCACGGTATTGTCCGAACCAATTCGGATAAAAAAGTTAGGCTCCCAATCAAATGCCGATTCTTTGGTGGTTGTGCATGCCAGTGGAAGGTAAGTGCTCAGTAGAAGGCCTCCACCGGCCAAGGAAGTAATCTTGAAAAAATTTCTTCGTTCCATAATACGTTTTTCCTAGTTATTGTTTTGGTCTAGACTGTCGGCTGCATTTTTTATAGCCTTCCGAATACGGGTGTAGGTGCCACATCTGCACAAGTTTCCATTCATGGCCATATTGATGGCCTCATCATTGGGATCACTGTTTTTGGAGAGCAGGGCAGCGGCACTCATCATCTGACCACTTTGGCAATACCCACACTGGGGTACATCAGCATGGTACCAAGCTTCTTGAACGGTTTGAAGAATGGGGTTTCCTTCGGCACCTTCTATAGTAGTAATCTCTTTTCCCTCCAACGCACCAATGGGAGTGATGCAGGAACGAACCGCTTCACCATCTATATGCACTGTACAGGCACCACAAAGGCCTTTTCCACATCCATACTTGGTTCCGGTCATATCCATAACATCCCGAAGTGCCCAAAGAAGGGGCATGTTGTCATCCGCATTTACCTGCAGTAGTTGACCGTTAATCTTTAAATTTTTCATAAAAAATTGAGAAGTGATTTAACGTTTATGATTGAAATTATAAATTGAGCGCGTTAATCACCCAAGGTCCTTCACAAAGGAAAAGGATAAGCAGTCCCAAAGGTTTTTTTAGGACTGTTAGTTTTTTCGGATTCCTTGAATCTGAAATAAATTTTGATGGATCTTGATACAACCATAAAACATGGATATCTGGAGAATCATTATTGCCGTTGTCTGCGGAATAGCCATTTGTCAAGGTCTATTTCTTAGCTTTTATATTTTGGCAAAGAATACCAAGAAGTTTACGCCGATTGTTTTTTTAAGTTTGATGCTTTTGGCATTGACGCTACGGATATCAAAGTCGTACTATTACTATCTATTTTCGGAAGTGCCTTTTTGGACCGTGATGTTAGCTTTGGCGGGGCTTTGGGCCATAGGGCCTTCGTTTTGGCTGTATACCTTGTCCAGCAAACCCAGTAAACTCCGGAAGGCAGATTATTTTCATTATCTGCCTGCAATATTATTGGTGATAAGCAGCTTTTTTTCCGATTCCAGCTGGAAGGTGATTTCGTTGTACAAAATAGGAGCGTTACTTGTGTTTTCGTACGCAGTGACCAGTTTTATATTCTTTAAATATGGAGATTGGAACGGCAACCGAAAGCGGTTTATCCTCTTCGGAAGTAGTGTAGGGGCTATAGCTTTGATTTTTGTTTTTCAGTCTTATCTAGCTAACATTCAGGGATATACCATCGGGAATATCCTGACCTTGGTTATCCTGTATGTAATCAATTTTATGCTTTTGAAGGACCGTAAGTTGTTGCAAATCAACAGGAAACCAAAAAAGGAACAGTCCGAAGTGTTGGACAGTATTTATGAAAAGATCACTGTATTATTTGATAAAGAAAAGGTTTACCGCAGAAAAGGGTTGACCTTGACGAATCTATCCCAAGAACTGCAACATCCAATATATTTGATTTCACAAGCCATTAAGGAACACCGAGGTGTTAAGTTCAATTCATTTGTGAATTCATATCGAGTTATAGAGGTTAAGAACAGACTGCAAGACTTGGAGGCCAACGATAAGATTGAAGTCATAGCCAAGGAAGTTGGTTTTAGCAGTACATCGTCTTTATACAAAGCATTTAAGGAACAAACCAATGTAACGCCACAAGCTTATCGCAAAGAGCATGTGAACTTGGCACAAACTCAATGCAAGTAGATATATAACATAAAAATATGGAGGAGAAGTTTATCGTGGGGTTTTCCAGGTTATAAATATTCTATTTGACATAATACAAATTATAGTACAAATGTATTGTTTTGGTTTCTCAGCTGTTTATCCATTTGTAAGCTATAATTCTATTATGTAAAATATCCCTCAACCTTTCGTCATTTATGGGAACTATGAACAGGGTCATGAAACATTCCCTAGCGGTCGGCTAACGCCGCATCTTTTCATTTGTATCTATAATTTGCCGTTATGTAAAATAGCCGCTCGGCCAACAGCATATTGCTTTCATAAAAAGTAAATGCCCTTGCATTTATTTTTATACGCAATTCTCAGCCACTTGGCCAGTGCCATTAAAAGCTCAGCTTTTCGTTTCTATTAAAACCTTTGGTTTACTGGAAAATTTGAAGAAGAAAAATTTCACGGACTGTTCGTTAGCATGTCGCAAAAGCTAAAATTTTCTCTTTGAGCAAAATTCTTAGCACTTGCTCACATCCTCATTTGTTTATCTGTAAATAAATTTGTTTCTTAAAGTAAGAATTCCTTTATTTAAGTATCCCTCATATTTAATCTGAAAAACCATTTTAATAAAGCTTATAGATATGAGATTTAGCACTTTTTTATTAATAATCTTCTTCTTTGTCTCTTCAAAAGGAATATCTCAAATCCGAACTGTAAAAAAGACAAAAATACCCTTGTCTAAATTGAAATGCTCACAGAAAGTTATTGATTATTCTTCCAATTTTAAAGAATTTAAAGATGATTTAAAGTACTTTAAATGGAATGAGTTCACCGGAGATAAATACCAAGACCAGTTAAACTATGGCATGATTGATTTATATGTTTTTCCAGATGGTAATTTTAGTGCAACAATACCTTATACAGCTACAGCATATTCATTTGGCGCGAGGCATAGTAAGCCTTATTTCATAATAGGTCTTGTATTTTTTAATAGTAAAGGAAGAAAAATAACAGAGAGCGATGCAAATGCCTATATCGTTAACTGTGGTTCAGGTGAAATCAAATTAACTGGCAATATTGAACCCAATTTTTACGATTTGATAGATGATGTAAATCTTTCTACAAAAGGTTGCTTTTTTGTCTGTCGTTGAGATTTGTCAGCAGAGTTTCTCCAAAATATATTATTAGATACACATATTTTTCTTTCATTTTTGTAGTAATTATCCTTATATTTATAGTCATAGTTTAATTCCTCCCCCAATAATAAATCTATAAATATGAAAGTTTACGATTTCCCTAGTATGGAGGGTTATGAGGATGATAATGCTGATTATTTAAGTGAGGAAAAAGGTGAAGACATTACCTCGAATAGCATAAACACTTTTACATATTCAGTAGACAAATCCAATTCAATATGGATTGTAACATTTAATAACGCCGCCAAAATCAGACATCACACTTCAAAGCTTTTTGTGCCATTTTCAATTTATAATGTAAGACCAAATGATAAAGCTAATGTAAGGCCTAATCAATGGCTGGAAGCGTATATATTTCACAATAATCGTTGGATTTGGTCTCTGTTGGGTGATGCAGACCATAGGTGATTTTACCTTTATTAGATTAAAAAATATAAATTATGTCGGACAACAAAAATTCAACATGTATTTACAATGGCAAGGAGTACTCTGATGGCTCTACGGTATGTCAAGGTGGGACTTTACATCAATGTAGAGATGGTCGATGGGATAATCTAGGTACCGCTTGCAAGGAAAATACTGATGGTTAGTCATTCTTTTTTCTTGATAAAAAAGAAACAAAAAATCAAGAAGAAAATATGCTTCCTCGCTCCCTTTGTGTCTTCATAGCTTCGCTATGTGGGCATTTCATGCTCCAACACAAAGCCGAGGGCAATCGCTCTTTGTGTTAGCCACAAATTCACTCCCCTACTCGCCCGCATTTTCTTCTAGCCATCGCTTCATTAATTCTAAATACAGAAGTATCTTAAACCCTGTAATAATTTACTTATATTTTATTGGCTAACCAAAGTATGTAATTGATGTTAAATCAATCCTTCACAAAGGAGACATTCCAAGAAATTTTTGACAGAGAAAATCGAAAAGGAAAGAACATTGAAAAACTTTTCAAAGAGGAATTTTCCGATAGTCTGGAACAATTGAAATTGATTCAAGCAAAAACATTGGAAATTAGAAATTCTACTGATTCCGAACATAAAAAGCTACTTTATCAGGAAAGAAAAACACTAAGAAGTGACCGTGATGCCCTAATTAAGAAAATTCTGGACGAGTCAACTAGAGATTTACCGGTGAAGATTAATAATATTCAAATGAACCATGGCCCTAGACTCGGAAAACCCACCTTTATATTGGAAAAAAATCTAGAAAACTATTTTATGTCCAAAAAGGTTCAATGGAATTTAGCTAGAACATACAAGGTAAAACAAGCAAACAGATATGCTATTGTAAGTCAACTGATAAATACCTTAGAGGATAAATTTCCAAAATATGTTGTAAGAACTGACATAAAATCCTTTTACGAAACCATACCGCAAAAACCTCTCCTTTCAAAGATAAATGATGACCATTTGCTCAGTGTGCTTTCAAAAAAATTCATTAATAAAGTTATTGAAGAGTATAATAGATTAACTGGTCAAGTTGGAGCTTCTAACCCAAAAGGTGTTCCTAGGGGTGTTGGCATAAGCCCTTATTTATCGGAGCTTTACATGCGTATTATTGACAATGAAATCAGATTGCTTGATGATTTAGTTTATTATTCTAGATATGTTGATGATATCATCGCAGTTTTTGTTCCAGCGGACAAAGCAATCTCAAATTTGCAGCTAGGAAAATATAAAACTAAACTACTACAAGTCATTAAAAACAGGCATCTAGATGTAAATATCGAGAAAACACACAGCTACAATTTAACAAAGGGCATCGATATGCTAAATCTTAGGAGCTTTGAACTTCTTGATGACAGAATTATAGCCAAAACGATTAAGGCGAATCCCAAATCAATCAACTATTTAGGATGCAGTATAGGGTCTGTAAAAAACTTATACAAATTTTCGGATCCGACAAAGAGAGAAAGAACTACAATAGAATTGTCCGTAGACCTGTCCGAAAAGAAAATTTTGAAATACAAGGAAAAGATAAAAAGTGCTTTTGATGATTTCAAAAATAAACGATTAAAAAATGAACGTCGTGCGTTTAAACTATTGAAAACGCGAATTCAATTTTTGTGTACTAATACCAAATTAAGAAATAATAAGGCCAATGTATTGATAGGTATATATTACTCTAATCCATTTGTTAATAATCCATCCTCCTTTGATATTCTAGATAAATATTTTTATTGGCATATATACAGAGCGGGTTTACTACTTGACCAAAAAAACGAACTAAAGAAGTTAAATTTTAAAGAAGGCTTTGACTCTAAACGCTTCATCAGATACCCATTAAAAAAAGAGGTTTACAAAAATCATAATGCAAAAAGAACTGATGAAACCAATAAAACAAATAGAGGCATAATAAGATTTGGTTTGAAAGAGATTAATTCAGTTTGGAAAAAACATTGAGCTGTGAAAAAGTCCAGACAACATATCGGATACAAAAAAGAAAGAGTGGTAATATCTGATGTTCTTCCATATGAGGTGCCACCATTTTTTTCGAATAGACATTTCTATGATTTTTTGACCAAACACAAAGTTGAGTTGGCAAATGTCAACAATGGAATAGAACTAAGATTCCAAAAAAATTCATCTAAAACGCTTGAGAGAATTGTAAAAATTGTATTTGGTCTCGGGTTTCAAAAAGTTGTAAAGTATAATGACGAAAAAAAATATAGGTATTACAAATTAAGAATAGAAGAACTTCAAAAAATTCCCTACAAGTTCAGGATTTCTCATAAAAACCATGATTATAGGGAACTAGCAGTAATACACCCTATTAATCAATTGATGTTGGTGTCTTTTTACGATAAGTACAAAAATGACATTTTATATTATTCAAATAGAAGTAAATACTCTCTTAGAAAACCTGATAAAGTCGCTTCTTTGAAATATTTCAGAGACCCTACCTTTTCAAAAAACAGAATCAAGAATCCAGAAATTGAAATAATAGAAACTAGTGATAAAGAGTACAAAGGACTTAAAACATTTTTCTCATATCAGACTTACAGCAACATATATAAGTTTTACGAATCAAATGAATATCATAGGGCTGAAAAGAGATTTAACAAGCTCTTAAAATTCGATATTTCTAGATGTTTTGACAGTATTTATACCCATTCATTGTCTTGGGCATTGACAAATAAAAAAATTGTCAAAGACAATCTTTCCCCAAACAAAAATACTGTTGGTGGTGTATTCGATAAGCTAATGCAATTAATGAATTACAATGAAACAAACGGTATTTTAATAGGGCCTGAATTTTCTAGAATTTTTGCGGAATTAATTTTACAAAAAATCGATGAATTAATAGAAAAGCAACTGCAATACACCTATAAAGTCGAATACGATATATATCGCTATGTTGATGACTATTTTGTATTCTATAATGAAGACAGAGTTAAGGATGAAATACTTGAGTTGTTTAAACTTGAATTGAAGGAGTTCAATTTGTTTTTTAATGAGTCGAAGACCGAAGAGATTGAAAAACCAATCATAACCAATATAACCATTGCAAAAGAGAATATTAGGGAATTAATAGAAAACACTGTCATTTTCAAATTTCTTGACGCGGATGATATACCGAGAACCGGAATCAAGTACTACGAATCTAGAGATGTAATTACCAATTACAAAAAAATCTTGGCTTCTACTAATACGTCGTATAAAGACCTTCAAAACTATTTTTTAGCAACAATTTTCAACAAAACCAAACAACTAATTAGAAAGTTTCAGTCAGAAGAAAGAAAGTTGATTAATTATTTAATCAAAGAAAAAGAGCTGAGACAAAGCTTGGACAATCCAGAAAATACAGATGAGGAAAAAAATAGAATTCGTGAAGAGATTGGTACGTTAACAGAAAAAAAAGAACCTCTAAAAAAAATAATTGAAAAGTATCATAGACAGCTTTTAAAAAAATTCCTTGAAATTATTGAAATAACCTTTTTTGTCTATTCAGTTTTACCAAGAGTCAGTTATTCAATTAAAGTTTGCCATATCATATTCAGAATTATTGATTTTGTCAAAAATCAAGAGAAAACAAGAATTGGCCTATTGCAGAAAACCGAATATTCCTTCATATTGGATGAAATCATTATTGCTTTCAGCTTTGATAATAAACATACCATATACAAAAGTATTTATGATGGAATAAATATTGTTCTAAATAAAAATCGCTCAACTGTCCATTCCGAAATTGAAACCCTTTATCTCCTGGCAGTTTTAAATGAATTAGGAGAAAATTACGAGTTATCGGAAAAGACTTTACTGAATCATTTTAAAAAAGAGATTGAGGGTGGAATGTCATATTTCTTAATAGTCTCATTATTACATCACATTCAAAAAAAGACTAAATATGATGGTCTAAGAAATATTTTAAAAGAGAACATAAAAAAGAAATTTAATAGTTTTGAATCAAGAAAAGCTGAGGATACTTTGCTTTTAATCGACGTTCTTACTTGTCCTTTTATAGGTAGTTCAGACAGGGATACAATTGAGTTCCGAAAAGAGGTTTTGGAATCGATTAAATTTTTTGAGTCAACCCTTTCGGAGCCAGAAAAAGAGTTAATTGTCAATGAATTGAGCTCATTTCAAGCTAACTGGTATGCAAAATGGGAAGGTTCTGACTTGGGTAGAGAGCTTAATACCAAAAGAGGGCATAACGTATATTAAAATATATGGCGCAATATCAAATTTGATTATTTGATTGCTCTAAAACCGTTATTTACTAATTGAGGAATTAGCACACACAAGCGCCTTAAACTTTTTTATAAGGTTTTGAAGGCAGGGGTTGAGTCCCTGCCTTTTTTTGATTCAACACACTCAGATATATTAAGCTTTGAGTACAGAAAGTCTAGAAGATAATTTCAATAAAAAATTGACATGAACAACTGTTTGAGACACACAATCGAAAATGTGCTTTTTAGATAAGCCCAATACTTTGTTTTCGATACTGCCAGATAGCATTCCTTGCAAACCATCTACGTGGCCTTCCAGAGAATTTACATCGAAGTAGTCATCAATTATGGCAATAATTTCTAGAATTGCTTCCTTTTGTTTTAAGTCTTCTACGTTAAGTTCCTTTTGTAATTGTTGATACCATTCATCATGGATTTGGTTTTTTCTTGTAGACATAAAGAAAATTTTAAATGCGGAGTCACCCCGTCAGCCCTGTCTACACAGTCTAGGACTGGAAGCGGTACTTTCGTGGCCGCTGGACTTGTGAGCGACTCCTTATCGATAAATAATTGTTTTAGAATTTTCCTAAAACCGTGTAGACGTAGTAAAGATACAAATGTTTATTATATCCCATTCCACACACATTACCCTCCCCTCCTACCTCGGGTCGTGTAAAAAGTGTTCCATTGCTTTTTTAAAGAAGCTCTTAGAAGAAATTTTTCAGGAGATTCTCGGTAAACTTTCGCTTTTACCAAAGCTCAAGTTACATAACGCTGTACATTATGAAACATTAATATTCCATAATTAGCCATTATGTAAAATTGCTTTGAAAGTCGTTTCTTATTTGAGATTCCTTACATTATGTACAAATGATAAAAATCAACCCCAGAACAAGTCTGGGGTCGTTAAAATCTTTCTATGCTTTATGTCCTGTAAAATCAATTTAGTTTTTGGCAAATGCTGGTACAACCGTTTCAAAAATGGGTTTCATGATTTTGTCATCATCCCGGTCATAACCTGATATCACAATAGTTAAATCAAGTTCTTCTACAACTATCACACGTTGTCCACCACCACCCCAAGCCAAGGTCATATCATAGGTTTTGTTTCCAACCTGTACTGGGGTATAGTACCAAAAATAGCCATAGAGATAATTTTTGGGCATCCAATCTATTGCCGGCCTTACTATACCACTGGTAGCTTTTTCCAGATAGGCTTCAGAAATAAACTGCTCTCCATTAAGTTTGCCCCTGTTTTGCACCAAATGTCCAAATTTGAGCATATCGCGAGATGTGATTCTGGCCTGCCACCCTGCTTGCGGTAATCCACTTACGTGTTTTGACCATTCATAATCGGTAATGCCAAGGGGGTCAAGTAACTCCTTTTTAATAAAGGCCTCAGCTGATCCTGGCACCACTGCATCGATTACCGTCATGACCAACATGGGGTTAAAATTTCCGTACAAATAGCTTTGAGTTTCATCAGTAATAGGTTCAGAGTGTTCAAGTAAGGTTTGAACCAACCCCTGCCCTTTCAAGCGAATGGAATCATTTTCAATTTCTTTCCATTTTTCTCTGTCTATGGTCAATCCCCCTTGCATGGTCAACGCTTTGTGCAGTGTGATTTTATCAGCTCCTGGTGTGAATTTTGTAAGGTCGAGGTCTTTCAAGAAATGGATCAAAGGCTTGTCGAGATCGTCCATACTTAAATATCCCATTTCAATGGCCCTACCCAACACCAAACTGGTATACCCCTTTACGGCTGAGGCTTGTCCGTGTGGCAAATTAATACGCCCCTTTTTGTAATAGGATTCATATACCAATTTGTTCTTATGTGAAATAAGTAATGCATCGTAATTACCATATTTGCCCTCAAAAATCTCTTGGGATACTTCTAGAATGGTGTTTTGGTCTTTGTTGCCTACCGATAATTTTCCAACAGAAAGGCCATCTTTTCTATCCTCTGGAGCTTGATTAATATAGGGGTTGTTTAAGAGCGGAATGGACCAGAATGAGATGTCGTTGTCATCACTTGCAATAGGATTCAATGCAGATGACAACCAAGAAACACTGCGAACCGCTGTCATAGGGAATGCCCCACTATGGCTGCCATTCATCACTTCTTTTAATACGGACAAACCGCCATCTCTTCTATCATTCAACAATTTAACAAACTCGTCGATGGGTTCAGTCACCGATTCGTCCTCTAATGAGCCATACGCAATAAAAACATTGGCATTTAGGCTCGAGTTTCTATTTGAAGACTCGTAAGGTCCAATCTTGGTGTTTAGTTCCTTTAAGTATTCCAATTCATCTTTAACCGTTGGACTACCAATGATGTAGTTGTTAAAGGTATCAGGCTGACTCATTAGTATATAGGCGCCAAATTCACCACCTAGTGAGTATCCAAAATAAGTGCGACTGTTTGGGTCCGTGCGATACGTTTTGTCCACATATGTAATGACCTCATTGCGGATAAAATCGAGATGATTATTGGCTTGGCCCAATTGGTATTTTTCTTGAATTTCAGGATTGCTATGTTCGCTCATCGAGTAATCACGAAACCTGCTCACATGCGCTCCCCTTTCGTTTTTCAAATCTTCATTGATATCCAATTGCCAGGAAATTCCAACTAGAATAATATCTTCCAACAGGTATTCTGTAGCACCAGACAGCATTTCTAGATGCCACACGGCATCGGTATAATAAAGGACAGGATACTTTTTATCAGGGTTCTCGGCATAATCTTCTGGCAACTCTATATAAAGTTCATAGTTCCGTTCTGTTTTTGTGTCTTTTATAGGGACCACCCGAATTTGGGGTAATTCTAAAGAAGATCCTGCCGTTTCGTTTACACTATTTTTCTGTGTAAACACATTGTTTGTTGTAATAAGAAGTAGTACTAGTAACCCTTTGGTTATGCTTTTCATTGTTTATTATTTATAACTGCGCGATAAAAGTATCCTATAAACCATACCTTGTACCGTAAACAGGATAAGCATAGCAATTAAATGATGAAATCATTTCGTCATTGATATAGGCGGCTCATAAGAAATTATGAGAGTTTGTATTGCAACGCAGTACTTTTGTTCTTTATTAATGGGATTCATGATAAAAAAGTCTTTGAAGAATACCATACTCATCAACCTGGGTGCCTTTTTGTTGGTGCTAATCCTGGAGCTATTAGGTGGATGGATGCTTGTAGATAAATATGACACGCTTTATTCCTTTTATTTATGGGGACTTGGTTATACTATCAGTATTATGACAGTTATATGGATAAATCATTTTGTTCTTATCCCATATCTTTTTGATAGGAAAAAATATGTTTTATACGGATTCCTGCTTATTGGAGCCATATTTCTAGGAGTCAGTATAAAAATATATCCGAAGTTCAGCTGGATTGGTATTACTAAAATGTCTTCTTTTCTTATTTACACTACAGGTACCGGTATGGCCGCTTTCTTTTTAAGGAGAAGTGCACTCATGCAAAGACAAAAGGAAGAAAAAGAAAAATTGCAACAAGAATTGGAATTGAACTACCTAAAGGAACAGGTAAACCCACATTTTTTATTCAATTCATTGAATAGTATTTATGCTCTTTCCAGACAGCAATCCAAGGAAACTCCAGAGGTTGTCATGCAACTTTCAGAATTAATGAGATATCAATTGGAAAGTGCTAAAAAAGACTTTGTTTCACTTAAAGAAGAGTTGGAGTTTATTGAGAATTATTTATTGCTTGAAGAAAAACGGTTGAGCAAACGGTGTGCCATTGAATTTTTAATTGAGGGAGAATCATCAAACTATAAAATAGCGCCGATGCTGCTCATACCTTTTGTTGAAAATGCGGTTAAACATGGGGCCCAAGCCACCAATGCGCAGAGCACTATTGATGTGAATGTTTCCATAAAAAATTCCACGCTTCACGTTCATGTTGTAAATTCAAAACATAATGTAGCATCCCAATCGACAAGAATGGGAACGGGACTCGAAAATGTGCAGCGGCGTCTGAATTTATTATATCCGAATGCCCATGTTTTAAAGATCAATGATACGGAGACAGCCTATCATGTAAATTTAACCATTAACATAACGGACTAGTTGGAATGATTAAAATTGCCATTGTTGATGATGAACAGTTAGCACGTGAAGTGCTAGAGGAGTATTGTTCCAAAATAGACAACTTTGATTTGGTCCTAAGTACCGGGAACCCTATTGAGTTCGTTAATTTTATTCAGCAGCATAAAGTTGATCTCGTTTTTTTGGACATTGAAATGCCTGAACTCAATGGCATGGGAATTTTGCGTTCTATGATACAATCACCTAAGGTGATTTTAACAACAGCATATTCTGAATATGCCTTGGAAAGTTATGACTTTGGTGTGGTGGATTACTTATTGAAACCAATAAAACTTGAGCGCTTTTTACAAGCAATAAACAAAGTTACAGCTTCAACAATAGCAGAACCCAAACGGAATAAGAAACAAGAAGAACTTCCCATAAAGCATGATGGATTACCGATTACCATTCCGCTGAAATCAATTCTCTACATTCAAAGTTTTGGGAATTATTTAAAAATTTTTACTGATACCAGAATGTATCTTATTACCGAGACCCTTATTAATATCACAACCTTATTATCTGAAAATTTCCATCGTACACATAAATCTTATATTGTCAATTTGGACAGAATTACAAAAGCTACCCGAACGTATTTATTGATTGAGGATAAAAAGGTTCCTGTGAGTGCTATGTATAAGGTGGTGGTTTTTGAAAAATTGGAAGCTTTAGCAAAGCTGTAAATACTGATTCTAAAGCGTCATTCCATACACATTACCCTCCCCTCCTACCTTGGGGTCGTGTAAAAAGTGTTCCATTGCCTTTTTTGAAGAGAGTTTTCAGAAGAAATTTTCAGGAAGTTCGGTTCAAAATTTACCAACGCTACAGCTGGCTCCTACCTCAAAAGGCCACAAGACCTTTTTCATCCTGCCGTATCAAAACTCAAGTTGTATAACGTTGCACGTTTTATAGTACACGATTTACCGGTAAGTAAAGAGGAGGTTTTCAATTGAAAGCCTTATTTATGAACCAAGAGCGCATTGTTATGAATCCTGCAAATGACATTTCAAAAAGTACAGTCTAACATTTTAAAATGTACAAGTAACATCAATTTCCAATCTATAATTTGACAAAGAGAATTTACCGGAACAAAAAAATAAGAAAAATTTAATGGTTTGCTCTGATTTCCCTTAAAAAGCTTCTGTTTGAAATAAGATTCCAATTTTCTCCATTTTCTGGATCATTTTGTGTTTCTCTTTTTAAGTTTGGAGCCAGGCCCTCGCTTTTTTGTCAATCTGATTAACTAGACCGCTCAAAAACTTTCCAGGACCAATTTCAATAAATTCAATAGCTCCATCCTCTATCATGTGAAGAATGGTATGGCGCCACATTACAGGCGAGGTTAATTGATCAATTAAATTTTTCTTTATTTCTAAAACATCATTTACAGGTCTACCTGCTACATTCTGATAGATAGGGCACGTCGGTTTTCTGAAATTTGTTTTTTCTATAGCTTGAGTGAATTCATGAACTGCAGGCTCCATGAAAGGTGAATGAAAAGCACCATTGACTGTTAGTTTAAGAACTCTATCAGCACCATGCCTTAATTTTTCGCTGACTTCTTCCAATGCTTTCATTTCGCCAGAAATTACTACTTGGTTCAGGGTATTATAATTTGCTGGTACTACAACACCATCAACTTGTTTACATATGTTTTTCACAATAACATCATATAGACCAACCACCACTACCATGCCAGTGTCTTTAACGTTACATACTGATTGCATAGCAGATGCGCGAGCCTTGATTAGTTTCAGGGCTGATTCAAAGTCTAAGGATGACACTACAGCTAAGGCAGATATCTCACCTAGGGAATGACCTGCGACCATATCGGGTCGAAAATTAGCCCCTAAGATTTTTGACTGGATATATGAATGCAAAAAAATAGCAGGTTGCGCAAATGTTGTCTGTTTCAATTCTTCAGCCGATCCATGAAACATAGCTTCAGTAATTGAAAAGCCCAAGAGCTTATCAGCATGTCTAAAATATTCTCGTGCTAGGGCTGAGCTTTCGTACAACTCCTTTCCCATACCTGGGAACTGAGTTCCTTGCCCTGGAAATAAATAAGCACGCATAAATACAATTGATAATTACAATAATGTTGATACTTGCTTAAAATTTAAAATTTATTCGACAAAGACCTGATAAAGAATGTTGTAAAGAAAATTCTACCGAAGTATAAATCTTATCCAAAACTCTTATGCTGATTCATTCCATACAATTTCTCCCCCCCACTCTGCAAGTTCATGAAAAGGTTTTTCAGATCTTCCCTTTTAATGGTGTACCAAAGCAAAATTACATAGCACGAAAACATTATAGTTCAAATGTATTTCATCCATTAAGACACTCATAATGTGGTTTTATTTGGGCAATCGGTTCTTTATGGTTGCGATTTGCCCCATATGATTGGCCGAATGTTCCATTACGTGATACCAGATATAATGGTAGTTGAGTCCCTCTTCTATATTTGAAGCAAACCAATCATCATCTTTGGTTTTGAGCTCTTTCAAGGTTTTTTCCCTGATTTCATCCCATAAATCTAAATAATGCTTAATAGGTTTACCTTTAAGTATATTTCTTACTTCTTCGTTAAGTTCACCTGCAATACCAAATCTCACAAGCTCATCTTCTGTCCATTCCCGCCCCTTTAATGTCGCGGTCTGATAATAAGATTCCGTGGACACCAAATGCATAATCAATGATCCTATGCTATTGGCATCAGCATCATACAAAAAATCAATTTCTGATTGGTTCAGGTCTTTAACTTGTTGGGTAATTCTATCTTTTAAATCTTCTAGCATGTAGACCATTAAGCCAATCTTTGGCGAATAACCCTCGACTGATTTCAGCTCCCCTTGGGCGTTCAAAAGGATTATTGGCAGCAATAGTAGTATGGATGCGACTTTTGTTTTCAGGGATCTCATAGAGCTATTTTCAAATCAATATCTATTTCAAAGATATTATATAATCCCTCCATATAGTACAAATGTATTGTTCAGTATACGGTACAGAATATTTTTTTAATTTTCCTCTAGGGAATTAAGAAAACAAATGAACATTCAAATTCAGAGCAAATTATTCATACGAACAAATCAAATAAAACAAGAAAGACAATCCATTTGGTTTCTTCATGGGTTTGCTGATTCTGGGTTGGCTTATAAGGAAGTGTTCGATTCCCCACTTAACGAAGACTTCAACATCTATGTAATTGATTTGCCAGGGTTTGGTGTTAGCCCAATCAATTCAGATTATGTTTCAATTAAAGAGCAAGCCAATCTTATATCGAACATAGTGGAGAAAGAAACATCCAATCAAAATAAAGTGAATTTGGTTGCCCATTCTTTAGGAGCATTAATAGGTACATGGACATGCCAAAACCTACGAGAAAAAGTAAACTATTACTTCAACATTGAAGGGAACCTGACAGAGGCGGACAGTTATTTTTCAAGTAAGCCTACCAAATTTGAATCTGAAGCGGAGTTTGTCGAGTCGTTCAACAAAGAAATATTTGAGAGGGCAAAATCTGAAGAACGGTATAAAAGGTATTATTGTAGTTTAAGGCTTGCGGAACCAGATGGGATGTGGAATTGGGGCTTGACCAGTCAAGAACACACAATAGGTAACAAGTGTGGAATTGAATTCAAGGAATTAGCGTGTAAAAAAGTCTATATATGGGGTGATGTTGATACTCCCAAAGAAACCCAAAAATTCATCAAAGAAAATGAAATTCCAAATCGATTGTACAAAGGTATCGGCCATTGGCATATGGTGGAAAATCACACACAATTATACAACGACATAAATGAAAAATTAAAAAGTGCTTAGGCCAAGTGTGAAGTGTTCATGTATCCATACAGGCTCACTCCATTTAATTGAACAATAGTAATTAAGTGGGATAATGTTATCAATGGTAAAAAGGACCAACAGCTAAAGCGGGAGACTATTGCTCAGGTACCAGGCGGATAAGTCTACCAGGACCTTCTACTGCAATATAGAGGTAACCGTCCAATCCCATTTGGGCGTCACGTACCCTGCCGATACCCTCCAACAGCTCTTCATGACTTATAACTGTGTTACCATTCATCTTTAGACGATGGAGGTATTCGAATTTGAGTGAGCTGACGAACAGGTCATTTTTCCAATTTCCATAAAAGTCGCTTGATACAAATGTCATTCCGCATGGAGCAATGGAAGGGGTCCAGTAATAAACGGGCTGTTCCATGCCATCCAACTCCGTAAGATCTGTAAAGGTAGTGCCATCATAATTGATTCCGTAGGAAATAACCGGCCAACCATTGTTATCCCCTGCTTCCAAAATATTGATTTCATCCCCTCCTTGGGGTCCATGCTCGCCTTCCCATAGCGCTCCGGTTTCAGGATGTAAGGTCATGCCCTGAGGATTGCGTGTTCCGTAGGTAAAAATGGAATTGACGGCTCCGGCGGTGTTATAAAAGGGATTATCGGTAGGAATTTGACCATCGTCATGGATACGGTGTATTTTTCCATGGGCATTGCCTAAATCCTGGGGGTAAGCATCCCTATTCCCACGATCACCTACGGAAACATATAGATAACCATTGTTATCAAATACCAATCTTGAACCATAATGGTGAGAACTGTTGAGATACGGAAGTGCCGTAAATATGTTCTCCACATCAACCAGATTGTTACCTTCAAGCCTACCTCTTGCCACCGCTGTTGTCCGCTCGGATCCATTGTCGGGATTGATACGGGAATAAGATAGATACACTAATGCATTGTTTTCAAAATCTGGATGTATCAGTACGTCCAACAATCCTCCCTGCCCTTGTGAAGCAACAGCTGGGACACCAGAAACTTCTGTAAGTTCCTTATTGTTATTTACCAAGAACAACCCTCCCCCACGCTCGGTAACCAAAATTTCGCCTGTAGGCAATTGTTCTATCCCCCAGGGAATGCCGGGAATCTCATCGGTTATGGTTTCCAATCGGAAAGTAAGGTCATCGGATGAGATCAAACCTGATAAATCTGGGTTCTCCTCCTCCAACATTGCTTTGGTTTTCCCATCGATTTCGGTAAGTATGTAGTTGGTCAAATCTTCAATGGCCTGCTCGCCCAATGCAGACCCATATGCCGGCATACCATTGCCTGCATACCCATCCGTTATAGAATTTATAATATCTTCCATAGAATCACCGTAGGTCCAATCGCGTTCCACAAATGAACCCAGGTCTTGGCCATGGCAACCTCCACAGTGGTTTCTATAATTGAGGGCTGCATCTCCTAAATCAACAATTTCATTGTCAGGATCCTCTTCGGGTACCTCGGGATTCTCCGAATTGTTACAGCTTAACACGATTGACAAAAACAACAGCAATACCAATTTCATTGTTGTTTTTAACCATTTGAAGACATACTTTAATTGGAAAGTTATTTCAGAAAACTGATTTGAGGTGATTGGGGCCATAACACTTTGTGCATCAACGTTACATTAATGTAACGTTGATTATTAAAATAAAGTATGGGATTGCAAGTCGAAATACATTCAACATCAGCAGATTACGTGAGCTACAACAAGATATATTTTACTAGAGCTTGTTTTTAATCTCAACTAAAACCGCTTTCAATTCTTCATAACGTTCCATTACATCTTTGCCAATGGTTTGATCAGCACCATTCACCATATTATAGAGATATGAGATTTGTGCTATCAACATTTGCTGTGGATAGGCTCCTTCTTCATTCTTAAGCTGTTTTAATACTGTTTTTATATCTTCCAATCTCTCACTATTGGTTTTAGTCTCCAATTCTTTGGATTCTTTTTCCAAGCTATCTTGCAATAACCGGGCCTCGGTCAAAAGCATAATGACCTTTTGCTGCATATCATATTGTTCATCAAGTGATGAGGCGGTCATACCACTCTCTTTTACCCTAGGGTCCAGCAATACTTCAAAGTCCTGGCTCATACTTTTGTCTCCTACTGTAAGTTTTGCTGTATAGCTTCCTGGAGGTAGCATAGGTCCGTTTTTGTAACGCTTTTTCTTCTCTTTGTGCCATGCTCCTTTTCCAAGCAGATTCCATTCAAACCGATTTAGGCCTTTCTTAGCTTCCAATTTTTTGTTGACATAACGAAAGGTGGAACTCAAGTTCATGTCCTCCTCTTCACTTACTGAAGATTTCAGCTGTGTGCTATCACTTAAAACCGTAGCAACCAATGCTTTCTTGGCATCAAAAATTTCCAGTTTCAAATCTTTTGCAGATTCAGGCAAATAATAATCAATATAAACCGCTGTTCTGGGATATTTAGGAAAGGTATTGCCTGAACGTACCTTAGGGTAGCGATATCGAATAGTGGTATCTGGTTTAAAAAGATGTGGATTTTCTCCTAGCTTGGACATCACTTCATCACGCAGACCGGTGATGTTATCCAAAATCCAAAAACCGCGCCCCATAGTGCTTATGATTAAATCACCCCTAAAGATTTTTAGATCGGTGATCGGTGTCACGGGAAGGTTTTGTTGAAAAGACTGCCAGCTATTGCCATCATTGAACGAAACATACATACCATATTCAGTTCCGGCATACAGCAAACCTGGTTTTACAGGGTCTTCGCGCAACACTCGAGAAGTATGATCATTAGGGATTCCGTTGGACTCCGTACTCAATAAAGTCCAAGTGGAACCATAATCATTGGTTTTATAGAAATATGGTCGAGGATCACCCAATAGATGCCTATCCACAGCAATATAAGCTGTGGCTACATCATGTTTTGATGGTGCAATGGACTCTACCCTACCTCCTTTTGGTAATTTCTTCGGAGTTACATTCTGCCATGTTTTGCCCCCATCTTTGGTCAATGAAACCACGCCGTCATTGGACCCAGTCCAAATGAGGCCTTCTTGTATACTGGATTCTCTAATGGAGTACAAGGTGCTGTAATACTCCTCTCCTGTAATATCTCGTGTTATCGGACTTCCGGAAATTACTTGTTTGTCCGCTTCAAAAGCGGTCAAATCTGGAGAAATGGTTTCCCATGAATATCCATCAGAATCGGTTTTGTGTAGAAATTGTGATCCATGGTACACCACATCGGGGTTATGTGGCGAAACATGTACTGGAGCGACCCTTTGAAAGCGGTATTTCAAATCCTTCGGATTGTGTCCGTATATATTGGTTGCACCTACATAATAGCTCTTTTCTACCCCGGTTAATTTATTAAAGACTCCAAAACGCCCTTTACAATTGGCATAGACTATATTGTGATTTCCTGGTTTGGGTACCGCGGGACCTGTTTCACACCCGCCTGTATTTATTATCCAAGCTGAACCAAGATTTTGTACTGCGCTGGGCGGAAAGCTGGGTACCGCAATGGTAGTATAATTGTCTTGCTGACCGGCATATAACCAATATGGGTATTGGTCATCCACTTCAACCTGATACAGTTCTGCTGTAGGTTGGTTAAACTGTGTAGACCAGGTTTTGCCACCATTGAAACTTACATTGGCCCCACCATCATTCGCCTGAATCAATAATTGAGGATTGTTCGGATTCAACCAAATGTCGTGGTTATCGCCATGGGGAACTTGCATTTCTTTCCAAGTTTTCCCGCCATCTGTTGATTTGATCAGTGGATTGGCATTGGAATATACGATATCCGGGTTTGTGGGATCCAACTCCACATTGGTATAATAAAATGGTCTGTTCACCAAGCGAATATCATCGGAAATATGCTTAAACGACTTTCCTTGATCTACAGATTTATAAAGTCCTTGTTCTCCCTTAGGTGCTTCAACAACGGCATATAGGATGCTAGAATTGGCAGGAGAAACCGCCAAATCTATCTTGCCAATGGTATTCTTGGGCAGTCCATTTTCAAGTTTTGTCCAATCTTTACCTCCATTGACGGATTTGTATACGCCCCCCTCCTTTTTCGAGCCTCCCGATATAATCGTCCAAGGCTTACGTTGGGCCTTCCATGCTGCGGCATAAATAACGTTAGGGTTCCCCGGTAATAATTCGATGTCTGAAAAGCCCACTTCATCAGAAACGAACAGCACCTTTTCCCAGTTTTCCCCTCCATCTGTAGTTTTAAATACACCCCGCTCAGGATTGCTCTTAAAAGCATTGCCAATGGCAGCAACCCAAACTACATTACTGTTGGTGGGGTCTATTTCCACAGCACCGATTTGACCTACATTTTTAAGTCCAATATGTTCCCATGTTTTACCTGCATCAATCGATTTGTATATGCCCTTTCCACTAATGACATTACTACGCAATCCATCGGAACCTGTACCTACATACACAATGTTTGGGTCGTTTTCCGCTACTTGTATCGCCCCTATGGATGGAGTGTCAAAAAATCCATCAGAAATATTGTTCCAAGTGGTTCCGTAGTCTTCTGATTTCCATACACCACCACCTGAAGCGCCTAGATAAAAAGTGCCAGGTTGCATTGCTACTCCAGTTACTGTTGTAACGCGGCCACCTCTGGCCGGCCCTACCGTACGATATTGAAGGGCTTCAAAATCTTGTGAAAACAAGGTTGCACCAGTGGTAAGAAATAATACCAAGAGTAATTTTAGCTGTAGAGGGAGGTTTGTTGCAGTCATGAAATATGTTGTGGTATGTCTTTTATTCTATTGATACGGGTTACTTTTCCAAAGGACTTTAAAAGCTCTTTTCTTGATTCTAAGGCTTCAAGTATACAATATAACTTTATTGTGTATTTGAACGGAGTTAAATTCTTGATTTTCAATCTTCAATAATATAAGTCATGGCGTAAATATCATCAATAAGCGAGATAGAAACGTCAAGATCAATATAACAAACATAATTCATATACATCAGTCTTCTTTTAAAAGAGGGTCGTTTCTTATTATTAGAGTTTGTACTTGTTTTTGACCTTCTAATTGTAAGGTGACTTTAAGCTCGCCTTCGGTAGCCTTAGCGAGTCCCAACGAAGAATCTACCTCGAGTGTGTTTAACAATTGGCTTATAATTCGCCTTTGAACTACTATAGAGTCTTTCGCATTTTTAAATTTCTCAATTGTATTTCTAAGCCTCGAGCTTGTTGAGTTCTGTAGAACTTTATCAAAAGCCGTATTGAGTTGTGTCAACTCATCCTCAGTATATTCCATAGCATCGAATTCTCGATTCCATAAAAATTTATTGAACCCGGGTTTTGCCTTAAGCTTCTTAGTGAATTTTCGTCCTTCGCTATCCTCAATCATCAGCTGTAAATCTTTATTGGCATGAGCCTCATTTACGTAATAATAAATCAATGCATCCACTTCAAAACGCGCTCGAGGAAGAGAGGATACCGGACGGATAACTTCCGGATTGTCACCCCCAAACCAAAAATGACCTCTTTGACCACCCCTACTCACATTTTCCCAAAGCGTACTTGTGGGTTGTTCAAAAAGATAAAAATCAGAATTGATGACATCAGTATTCAATTGTTGTAGCGCATGGATATTATCCATTACAAAAAGACTTCGTCCATGGCTTCCGGCAATTAATGAGTGATCTCTTGGGTGAATTGCTAAATCATAAACACTTACCGTAGGCATCTCTGGCATGAATTTAAACCAGTTCAATCCTCTATCTATAGAGGCCCATACTCCGGTTTCTGTGCCAATAAACAGCAAATTCGGATTTACCAAATCCTCACGAACTACTCTTATCACCATATCAGATGGTAGACCGTTGGTTATTCTGTTCCAGGTCTTTCCAAAATCTTCGGTTACAAACAGATACGGTTGGTTATCATCGCTTCGGTGACCGTCAAAAGAAAGGTATGCTCTACCCGCTTCATGGGAGGAAGCCTCAATTCTGCTTACCCATGTGCCCTCTGGAACACCTTTTATGTTGGCTCTAAGCGGCTTCCAATCGACCCCTCCATTTTGGGTAAGGTGAACAAGGCCATCATCGGTGCCTGCCCAGATAATACTTTCATCAATTGTGGATAACGAAAGTGTACTTATAGTACAATGAGTTTCTGCTCCGGAATTATCGGGGGTTAACCCTCCACTTGCTCTGTATTTTGTTTTTTCAGGGTGGTTGGTTGAAAGGTCAGGGCTTATCAAGTTCCAACTTTTGCCATCATCGACCGATTTAAACAAATGATTACCTGCCAAGTATAAATTCTTGGATTTTAAATCCATCTGGAAAGGAGCCGCCCAATTGTACCGAAATAAGCGCATTGTATCTATTTCTTCTTTTGAGTAGTAGCTTTCAAGATTTGAGATTGTACTTTTCCTGGGTTTAATACTCGATATTCTATGTGTTACGGGATCGTACTTGTTTAAACTTCCATTCTCAGAAGAAGTATATAGTTTGCGCCAATCGTCAGGGTCAGATTCAGTATACTGCCCATCACCCCAATGCACTTTCCAATTGGAATCGTTTAAAATACCTCGTATGTCCCTTGAAAAACTGGATGTGGCATAAAACCCGTTATCTTGGAGTCCTCCATAAACATAATAGGGATCTCGGTAATCAAACCCAATTCTATAGAATTGGGCAATTGGAAGATTGTCGAATAATTGGAATTTTTCTCCATGATCATGGGTAATCGACATTCCTTTGTCAGCTCCTAAATAATACCTGTCGGCATCTGTAGGATCGAGCCACATAGCATGAAAATCACCATGTACTTCTTCATCTTTGCTGCCATTTCTGAAAGTTTTTCCTCCATCCTCAGAAACCCTGTAAGATGTAGTCAGTAAATAAACCCGTTGATCATCATTAGGATTGATTCGGATCTGGCTATAATAGAAAGGTCTGTTATTATAGGTATTGACATAGGTCCAGCTTTCACCTCCATCTTCGGATCTGTAGACTCCCGAGCCTGGCTTTTGCAAATCATCTGTTTTTTCAGCTTCAACCAAGGCCATCAAAATTTTTGGATTCTTTCTATAAATGGCCAATCCTATCCTACCTGTTGCCCCTGATGGAAGTCCATTTTTCAATTTCTTCCATGTCTTTCCTCCATTTGTTGTTTTGAAAATACCTCCATTGTCCCCTCCACTTTCAAAATGCCATGGCTGTCGCAATCGCTCATAAAAAGCAGCATACATAATGTTGGGGTCATTGGGATCTATGATTAAATCCGTACAACCTGATTTTTTACCTTTAGGTAATCCCTTTTTTATCTTTTCCCAAGTTTTCCCTCCATCCTTGGTTCTAAACAAGCCTCTTTCGCCATCATATCCCCATAAATGTCCAATGGCACAAACACAAGCTTCCTCTGGTTTGTTAGGAATGGTCTGGATTCTGGCAATTTGATGTGTATCGTTCAAACCTACATTTTGAAAAGTTTTTCCACCGTCTTTTGACAGGAATACACCATCGCCCCACGAGACACTATTCCGATTGTTGGCCTCACCGGTGCCTACCCAAATAATGGAAGGGTCTTGCTGGTAAACCGCAATATCGCCAATTGATGCAGTTGAATAATTATCGAAAATTGGCTTCCAGGTAGTCCCGGCATTTTCGGAATACCAAACCCCACCCGAACCTGTGGCCATGAACACTTTTCTAAATTGATTGTCCAGGGCTTCAATATCAACAATTCGTCCTCCCTGATTCGCAGGACCGATATTTCGCCACTTAAAAGTAGCATCAATGCCTTGTACAGATTGGGAAATCGAAGTAAATGAAATACTGAATAGCAGGATAACGAGGTAAATTTCTCTCATGGCGGACAGCTAGAATTAGTTAGGGTTATTTAGTTTGAAAGCTGACAAAAAAGATAGTTATTCTGAAGGCATAAAAGCATTCCAATTTTAAATGTTTTTGCAATCCAATTTCTATCGTGCTACCCCTCTTGATATGCCCTTTACAATTACACAATTGGTTTAAGGTGATGGGACATGCAATGTGAACAATAAAACAGTCAATAGGAATAAAATATATTAAATTCGTGCAGCAGATATTATATGAATAAATGAAGAAAATAACTTTATTGTGTTTGGCTGTTGGAGCTGTATTTATGAGCTATTGTCAGACAAATGTCATATCGACTTCTTTTTATAAAGATGTCACAAAAACAAATTTACCCTACCAAGATTTGCAGGCGTTGTCCATGGACGCCGGAATTGCTGATTTGGACAATGACGGGGATATGGACATTCTAATTGCCAATGAGCATAAACCCAATATTTTGCTTATCAATGATGGCACTGGAAAGTTTACCAATGAAAGTGCCCTTCGGATACCACAAGTTGATCATGATAGTGAGGATATTGGGTTTGCCGATTTTGATTTGGATGGAGACTTGGATATTATCATAGTAAGTGAAGACGATAAGACCAACGAGTTATATTTGAATAACGGAGACGGTACTTTTACAGATGGAGGAAGTCGGATTCCTGTTACGGGCACCTCCAATTCTGTAGTTGTATTTGATATCAATAAAGATGGTGCTGCCGATATCCTGATAGGAAACAATGGTCAAAACAATCTTTTGATCAATGATGGAAAGGGATTCTTCAATGATGAAACTACCCAACGATTTGGTGAATTTGTTGATGTTACTCAAGACCTTACCCTTGCCGACATAGATAATGATGGAGATCAAGATTTGTTGGTGGGCAATGAAGATGCCAATCGTATATTGATCAATGATGGGAATGGTTTTTTTGCAGATCAATCCTTGGATAGGTTGCCGTACCGCTCGGAACCGGAGGAAACCAGAGAGGTAGATGTAGCAGATATCGATGGTGATGGTGACCTGGACATTTTATATGGAAATGTTGAAGCTTTTGTAAATAATGCACTGCGTCAGAACCGATTGCTCTTAAATGATGGAAATGGATTTTTCTCGGATATAACCAAAACCCATTTACCAAAAGATAACAACCGTTGTTTTGGAGTCGCTTTTTTAGATATAGACCATGATGGGGATACTGATATTATGACCGGAAACACCAACGGCCCTCAATTTGGAGGCAATTCCCCTTTTAGTGTCTATCTGAATGACGGAAATGGAAAATTCAGTGATGCCACTGGTAAATTAATTCCCGAAAATATTATAGGAAAAGGTTTTGATATAGATTTTGTGGACTTAAACGGAGATGGTATCAAAGATCTGTTCCTGAGTAACCGTGGGTCACAGGATTTTCTGCTTTTTGGAAAATAAATAACCATCGTTTCCATATAAAACGAAATCGGGCAGAATGAATTAGATAACTCTTAGGAAAAGTCGTTTGAGGACAATTCTGCGGTCAATTTCTCGAGCATTTTCACCCCTTTTTCCAATTGCTCTTTAGCAATATATTCGTCAGCACGGTGCGCCTGTGCTATGGAGCCAGGTCCGCAAATAGCTGATTGAAATCCTTCATTGGCAAATTGCCCAGCTTCCGCGGCATAAGAAACAGTGTCCCATTTAGAATTACCGGATATACGTTTAATTAAATCTACTACATCATCATCTGCTTTGGTATCCAAATGAGGTACAGGAGGATGGTGTTCAATGGTCTTGATCTCGAATCCTGGGAAAATCGCATGCAACTCTTGTTCACGTTGTCGACAATAGGCTTCAAATTCATCAACTATGGATTGTATATCGTCCATAGGAATAGTGCGCAGGTCCCAATAAAAATGTGCTTTGTCCGCAATCACGTTGGGAGCAATCCCTCCGTTGACTAAACCAATATGGATACTGGAGTGCGGTGGATGGAAACGGTCATCCAAACGTTTATCAGCAATCAATTGGTCCATCTTCGCTTCCAACCAGAGAATTAAACGAGCAGCTTCGTGAATAGCACTCACTTCTTGTTTTATTCGACTACTGTGTCCAGCAGAGCCATTGACGTAGGTCTCTAAAATATAAATCCCTTTTTGACCCACAATGGGTTCCATCAAAGAGGGCTCGCCAATAATGGCATATTTTGGTGTCTCCCGATAATGAGTGTTGATTGCCCTAGCCAATTCCGGTGCTGCCAAACAACCTACTTCCTCGTCATAGGAAAAAGCAAAATAAATGGGTTTTTTTAAGTTGGCGTTTACCATCTGGGGTAATGCAGCCAAGCAGCAAGCTAAAAATCCTTTCATATCGCAGGAGCCTCTACCATATAGTTTTCCATCGCCTTTATCCGTAAGGGTAAAGGGATCGGTGGTCCACTCCTGCCCTTTCACCGGAACCACATCAGAATGACCGGAAAGAATGACACCCCCATCAACTTCTGGTCCAATTCGGCAATGCAAAGAAGCTTTGTCACCTTCTTCATTGGGTACTAAATTTACTTCGATACCATAAGATTCAATATGGTCTTTTATCCAATGGATAATACTTAGATTACTCTCGCCTCCAAGCACAGGAAACGAAACCAATTTTGCAAGAATACTTTCAACGGTCATATTAACTATAATTTGTTGCCACAGCTACTATCAGGGCCAAAAAGGCAATACCAAACAGGCTGATTAAAACGGGAAATATAAAACGAATCCATCTGTCAATGGGTACACGACACATACTGAGCATGGCAATAAGTCCACCTAAAGTTGGATTGACAAGATTGGACAATCCATCTCCTATTTGAAAAGCCAGAATGGTAATTTGTCGGGTAAGGCCCAAAGATTCTCCCAAGGGAAGCATAACAGGCAAGGTGGCCAATGCCTGTCCACTACCGGATGGGATAAAAAAGTTGATTACAGTTTGGGATATGGACATACTTATGGCTGAAGCATATAAAGGTAGATCCTGTAACAAAACCGAGAGTTGATAGGAAATGGTATCGCTTATGTTGCCCATTTCCATAAGCACTTTGATTGATGTTGCAAAACCTACCATAAAAGCACCAGGTGCTGCCAACCCCACAGCTTTTAGTAATGTCTCACTCATATTTGTAGCACTCATTCTTGACACCAGACCACAGAGAAGGGCAATAACCAAGAAAACCGCAGAAAGTTCATTGATGTACCAATGCAGATTGAATACTCCATATAAAATGGTCAACAGGCCTGTGACAAAAATGGCTATCACCAACCAATTTTTTCCGCTCAATCGATATTCATTTATGGGTCTTGACAACGTAAGTTCTGATACATCGAGCCCTTGACCCAAACTTTTGGAAGAATCTATTGAAATCTTCTTGAAATACCTCACATTATAATAAGCCATGATACTAAGTGCGGTGAAACAAAGTGCACTACGAAGTAAGGCTCCAGAAAACATGGGAAGCTCCGCGATTTTATGTCCTGTTCCTACGGTGTATGGGTTTATCGGCGAAAGTCCAAAGCCTATGGTCATGGCCCCAACCGAAATACCCGCGGCAAGAATCAAATCCCCTCCCAGAGCAAGGCTCAATACTGCTGCAATGGGGACCATGGCAATGTTGTTTTCATATCCTACGGCAACACCTAATATTCCATAGATAAAGGTCATGATCACAATAATCGTGAACTTGTTTTTCAAACCCATTTTGTTCACCAAGGTGCCAACGGCATTCTCAACTGCCTTGGATTTTTCCATAAAACCGAACATGATTCCACCTGCAAGGACAATGAAGATAATCTCAACCGCTGCTTTAAACCCTAGGGGTATGGCTTTGAACATGTCCAGAAATCCAACAGGTGTTGAAGCAATGGTTTTGTATGAATTGGGAACCACGGTATTTCGTCCATCAACTAAAACCCGTTCATAGGTTCCGGCCGGAAGGATATAGGTTAAAATTGTTACCAATACAATAATGCTGAACAGCATGGTTATGGCATGGGGAATACGTTTAAAAAATGATAGACTTTTGGGCTTCGGTTTGCTCATATATCGATTCAGAAAACTATTAATTAAGGCTTAGGATTGACTGTGGAAGATCTTTATGGTGTATAATCAATATCCAGCTGCTTGCCCATCTTTGCGACTTTCGGAAGCTCCATGATACACCTTGTTTTCATCATCCCATAAGATTGCCTGATAACCACCATAGATACCACGGGCGGTACCGATTTTATGGCCTTTATCCATCAGACCTCGTAATGTTGAATATGGTATTCCCGATTCAACCCTTATTAAGCCGGTATCTTCTGTAGTTTTGCCCATTGGACTGGCTCCTCCGGTATGGTCCCATCGTGGGGCATCTCCAGCTTCCTGAATGTTCATGCCAAAATCCACAAGGTTCATTACAATTTGCGTATGGCCCATAGGTTGAAAATCACCACCCATCACCCCAAAACTCATGAAAGGTTTACCATCTTTGGTAATAAAGGCAGGAATAATGGTATGGAAAGGACGTTTACCTGGTTCGTATGTGTTGGCTTGACCACGCTTTAGACTGAAAAGTTCTCCTCGGTCTTGCAGCATAAAACCCAATTTTGGTGGCGCCATGCCTGACCCCATACCACGATAGTTACTCTGTATCAAGGAAATCATGGTACCCTCTTTGTCCGCTACTGTCATGTAGATGGTTTCTCCTGAAGAGATTTCTCCGGCAGTATATTTTCCCGCACGTTTCCCAATTTGTTCTCTTCTATCTTTAGCGTATTCATCCGAAAGCAACTCCTCTACTGGAACATCAAAGAAATCCATATCTGCATAGTACTTTGCACGATCTTCAAAGGCCAATTTCTTGGCTTCGGTAAAAAGGTGAAGGTGTTCCGTACTTCCAAATTCTATGTTAGAAAAGTCATAACCTTCCAATATCTGTAGCATTTGAAGTGCCGCAATGCCTTGTCCGTTCGGAGGCAATTCCCAAACATCGTACCCCCGATAATTAATGGAAACTGGTTCTACCCATTCCGATTTATGTACCGCAAGGTCCTTCGCAGATAGGAAACCACCTTGTTCTTTTATGAACTTTCCGATGGTTTTTGCGATATCACCTTTGTAAAAAGCATCACGCCCTCCTTCAGCAATTTTTCTATACGTATTGGCCAAGTAGGGGTTCTTATAGATTTCCCCTTCATTGGGCAGTATTCCACCATTTTGGGATTTATAGGTGTCCTCAATGTTCGGAAACCCTTTGGATTCAAAAAAAGGAACTGTACGCTGTATGTACCAGGCAATAAGCTCGGTCAAGGGAAAACCTTTTTCAGCATAATCAATTGCCGGGGCCAGAATTTCTGTCATGGGTCTTGACCCAAATTTTTCATGTAGCTCAAACCAACCATCGACTGCTCCGGGCACACTGACAGGCAAGGGACCGTGCGACGGAATCTTGTCCATTCCTTGTTCTTCAAAATAGTCCAAACTAAGTTTTTGTGGTGAACGTCCACTAGCATTAAGGCCATACAACTTTTTGGTTTTTGCATCCCAAACAATTGCAAATAAATCTCCTCCTATTCCACATCCTGTGGGTTCCATAAGTCCCAATGCAGCATTAGCTGCAATAGCTGCATCAATGGCATTACCTCCACTTTTAAGGACATCAAGTCCAATTTGGGTGGCCAGCGGATGGCTTGTGGCAACCATTCCATTTTGTCCCAATACTACAGAGCGTGTTGCAAAGGTTTCACCGGTAATCCGGTCTTGGGCAATTGAATATTGAAAAAAAAGAAAGGAAGAAAGCAGATAGAGGTAAATGTTTCTCATCGTTGTTTTTTAGAGCTTCCTAAAATACAAAAATCAGAAATGAAACTCGTCCAAGAATTTTAATCATTAAAAGACTTTGTTCCTATTGACCATTATTTTAATCACCGCTTACTATATGAAGAGGGTGTTGTTCCCTCGAATTTTTTAAAGGCACTGTTAAAGGAAGATAAACTACTAAAGCCCGAATCAAATGCAATGGTCGATATCTTGTAGTTTTTGCCAGCATCACCCAAAAGCATTCTTTTTGATTCCTGGATCCTGTGATAGTTTATAAAGTCATTAAAGTTTTGTTTGGCGTATTGGTTGATTACTTCAGAGGTTTTTTGAGTGCTTTTACCTATCAATTTACTTAAGCTAGAAAGTGAGATATCTGCTTCCAGAAACATTTTATCCTCTACAACTAGTTTTGATATTTGGGCAAATAATTGGCTGTCATCATTCTTTTTAAAAACACTTCCATCAATATCGGTCACTTTTAATTGGAACGCCTTAAAACTCAAAAAATACACCACCATGGAATACATAATGGGCCCTACAACATAGGGAACTGCATCCTCTATGATATTCAAAAAATAGGATACCCAAATAATAGCCAAACCAATGACCAATAGCCTTAACCATGAGATGATTACCTTCTGGGATTTGGTCTGTTGTTCCTTGGGATGGTTTTTCTTTACTTTTTGCACTAATCGATTGGCAACCAAAATGTAAAACGCAAAATGTAAATAAATAAAAATTAGTACACTTGAAAAGACAATAATGACCCCTTTACTATTCGTCTCAAACCAATTTTTGGTTACAAAAAAGCTGGATATAAACAATAGTATGAAAGGAGCTAGTTCCAAAAGATAGTACTTTGGCAATTTAAAGTTCACCTCTGTCATTCCTGAAACATACCATCTTACCAAGGGACCTATCAACAATAGAAAGGCCAATCCCGCAAAAATGAATATTGGTTCTAAATCTTCACCAAAATTCAACATAACGGACTTCCCAATCCTAAAAGCCATAAAGACCAGAATCAATGCAAGAAGATAATTAGCTGTTGTTTTCTTCTTTTTTAGAAAGCCTAGATAAATAGCAAATGCAAAACCGTGTAAAAGTCCTGCACTGCTAATAATAACAAGAAGTATATCTGAAAAATTCAACAGCTAGTTTCTTCAAATTTAATTAAATCTCGTTTCTTCTAGATTCACATTTTTTTGCATAAGACACTAACCCAATCATGTTGAAGAATTGCCCAACCTCACCTTTCATGGCAGAAATTATGCTATGTTTTGCTATTAAAACTCTATTTAAAGGTTTCTTTTCTTCAACCATTATAGCCTCAAGCAGTTCCCTTGCCTTTTGTTTGCCTTCGGTTTTGTAAACAGAAAGAACTTTTACAGCATTTTCCTCATCAGTCTTGGCCCTGGGCTTTGGAGTATATCCCATTTGTTTTATCATACTTTCGGCCAAGCTCCACGTTGACCACGGGTTTTGGCCTGTAATCAAATTCTTGTCATGGCTGATTTTTTCCAGATACATAGCACCTTCATCAAAATTAGCTCCGCGTTCAGTCAATTTATCCTGCAAAAGAAATGGGAATATGGATTCTGCATCTGATATTAAAAGTAATTCCTCTTTGTTGGTGAATCCGCTTACATTTTTGTTTTCCAAGAGCGGGCGTCCGTTATCCAAGGTTACATTGACCAATGCAGATGGCCCATGGCATACCGCCCCGATAACTTTGTTTGATTGATAGTAGTTTTTTAGTAGGGACTGAATTGATTTGTTATCCGGAAAATCAAACATAGCTCCTTTTCCACCAGCAAAAAATACCGCCTGATAGTCCTCGGGTACTACATCTTCCATTTTAATGGTATGCCTGGTTTTGTATTGAGCAATTGAATCGTTTAAAAATGCGTAATCAAAAGCTCCCATATCTTCATCATCAATAACTACAGGTGGCTCCCCTCCTTCTGGGCTTGCAATGTCCACTTCAAAACCATTAGCCTTGAAGATATAATAGGCGCGTGCCAATTCGGTTAGTTCATACCCTGTGGTTTTACCGCTGTTGCCCATCGTCCCTGCACTTGTGACCACCGCCAATATCTTACCTCTAACTGGTATAATATTTTCTGATAAATAAGATAAATCTTCTACTTGGGATAATTCTATTTTGGCATCTCTGGAGGGTATTAAGCTTTTAAACCAGAATCCAAAGGAAACTATGATTACAATTAAACTGACTATAAAAATGGATGCCCATTTCAGAATTCGATATTTTTTAAACATAACAGATTATTTAAGATTCTTGGCTAAATAACCCCAAGAAGCCCATAAATACTGTCTGAATGATAATTCCGTCAGAGTAAAAGGTCATTTTACCGAATCTGTCCCATATCTATCTCTCCAACTTTTCCAAATTGGAAAAAACCATATTTACGTTTTCATCTACAAGTACGTGCATGCAACCCCTAAAGGGTTTTATTGTCTTTTTGAAAGGAAAATTAAGTACGGATATTTAAGATGTCTAAAGACGTATGCTGCTTTATCCTGATAAAAAAACAATACAAGAGTAGTATGACACAAGAGATAATAGATGGACTAGTCTTGTAAACTAACCCGAACAGCATTCATGCCTTTCTGGCCTTTTTCCAATTCAAAGGTCACTCTATCGTTCTCATTGATTTCATCGATAAGGCCAGAAATGTGTACAAAATATTTTTCTTGAGTTTCTGAATCGGTAATAAACCCGAAACCTTTAGAATGGTCAAAAAAAGCAACCTTGCCCTTACGAACTGGGTCAAGTTCCTCCTCGCTTTCTTCTTTTTGGGGAATACCCAACACTATCTCAGAAGCATCAATCTCCTCTTCCCCTGTTGGTTCAGGGGGTGTTTCCGTAAGATTGCCGAATTTATCAACATAGGCAAAGGGTATGCCCGCGTCGCCTTCTTTGGCTTCCGCCCTTCTGGCTTCTTTCTTTTTTTGTTTTTCTTCGCGCTTTTTTTGCCTTTTCTTTTCTTTCTCTCGTTTACTAAAAGTTTGTTGCGATTTTGCCATTTATTAATTTATGCCGTTAAGGTAGTTGATTTATTTACTAATTCGGTATTCTTGGAAATAAAAAAGCCCATCTATTTAGATGGGCTTAAAAAATTTGGAATATATGTCTTTAGATGACCCTTACGTTTACCGCATTCAATCCTTTTTTTCCTTGTTCTAAATCAAACTCAACTTGGTCACCTTCGCGAATTTCGTCGATTAATCCAGAAACATGTACAAAGTGCTCTTTGTTTGCACCTTCTTCACTAATGAAACCAAAACCCTTGGTGTCATTGAAGAACTTTACTGTTCCTTTACTCATTGTTATTATTTAAGATTAAAGCACAAAGGTGAGGCTAATTATCCGGTATTCAGCTATTTCTTATTGAATTAATTTGATTATTTCTAAAAGTCATAACCATTCATACTATATATTGATAAGCTTTCGGGTAGGTTATAATTCTCCATCTTGAAATGTACTTGGCAAAAAATAAACATCTAAGAAATTGGGAACACTACTGTAATTCTTATTTTTAGAAAAAACAATCAAATGGTCCGAACCACTCTTTTAGCTTTTCTAATATTGATGCTGTGTATGGCTTCCTGTAAAACGGATAAAAAAACAGAAAGTCCCACCTGGCGGACCAAAAAGTTGGCGAAGGAAAACCAAGTGCATAATCAGCTAATGGATATTGAAAAGGAACAGGGCTGGGCACTACTATTTGATGGTGAGACCTTAAATGGTTGGCATCTATACAATAATCCGGATTCTACACGACTTTCCGCATGGGAAGTACGGGATGGCAATCTTTTTTGCAATGCCACCGATGAAACCAAAGTTTTTGGGGATTTGGTAACCGATAAAGAATACGAAAACTATGAACTGGTATTTGACTGGCAAATGTCCCTCAGGGGAAACGGAGGTGTTTTTATTAATGTACAGGAATCACCAGAATACAAGGCTACTTATCAGACCGGACCAGAATACCAGTTGTTGGAACCGGCCCATATGGATACCAAAACTCCCCTGAAACGTCCTGGCTGTCTCTGGGGGTTGTCGCCACAATTGAACGAAGTGGAGGCCAATGCAACAGGACAATGGAATACGGCTAGAATTGTGCAAAAAGATGGAAAAATTGAATTCTATCTTAATGGAAAATTAACCGCCAAAGAAGATTTTACTTCTGAAAATTGGAAAAATAAAGTCGCAGCTTCTGGTTTTAAGGATTCACCTGGATTTGGCAAAGCTACTCGTGGTAGAATAGCTCTTCAAAACTGGTATTTTGAATCTTGGTTCCGCAATATGAAGATTAGGGAGCTGTAATTATATTTTGAGGAACACATTGAACAATTGGTCTAGTAGACCCCATAAAGAATTGTGTTTAAAGAATATTTTCAGAAATAAAATTGTAGAATTCTGAAGCTTATTTTATTCCTATTTTTGAGCCAGTAAAATGAAAGAAAGACCAAAAAACCTTAAAAAATTTGGAACCTTTGGCGGGGTATTCACCCCTACCCTGTTGACCATTCTAGGGGTCATCATGTACCTGCGTCTTGGATGGGTTGTTGGCAATGCCGGGCTTTTGGGTACATGGCTCATTATTGCCATTTCATTTTTGATCACACTTTGTACCGCACTATCCATGTCTGCCATTACCACTAATATTCGTATTGGTGCCGGTGGAGCTTATGCTATCGTATCACAAGCCTTAGGGCTTGAAGTTGGAGGCAGCCTGGGCATACCTCGTTATATTTCACAAGGTCTGGCCGTGACCATGTACATTTTTGGTTTCAGGGAAGGTTGGATGGGCATTTTTCCCGACCATAATGCCTTTCTTGTTGACATCATCGTATTTGCCATACTGATTGCCATCGCCTATATCAGTGCCAATTTGGCCATTAAGACCCAATTTATCATCATGGGGATTATTACGCTCTCTCTAATTTCCATAGTTATTGCCGCTTATGAAGGCTCTATGACCATACCCACAAGTGATGCCCTAAGTTGGGGGTCGTTTAAGGGCTCCGTTGAAAATGGATTCACAGGCAGTGATTTTTGGCTGGTCTTTGCCGTCTTTTTTCCAGCCGCTACGGGAATAATGGCCGGAGCCAATATGTCCGGAGAATTAAAGGACCCTAAACGAAGCATTCCCACAGGTACGCTTTGGGCCATTGGGGTAAGCTTTGCCATTTATATGTTCGTTGCTTTTTGGATTTCTAGAAGTGCTTCGGAAGAAGAATTGTTGAACAACTACTATATTATGGTCGATAAGGCCTTTTTTGGTCCCTTGATCATAGCAGGAATTCTAGGAGCTACTTTTTCTTCGGCCTTGGCCTCCATTGTGGGTTCTTCGCGTATTCTGTATGCTATGGGCGAACATAAGGTACTCCCCTTTTCCAAGTTTTTGGCCGGGCAAAGCAATAATGGGCAGCCCAGAAATGCCATGATGGTAACGGCGACGCTAATTTTTATCACACTTTTACTCCGAAACATCAATGCGGTCGCCCCGTTGGTAACCTTGTTCTTTTTGATTACCTACGCAATGATCAATATTGTGGTCATCATAGAACAGCGATTGGGCTTGATCAGTTATCGCCCTGTTTTTAAAATACATAAGCTGGTGCCCTGGTTTGGGCTTGTCTCTTCGGTTTTTGCCATGTTTATCATCAACCCTAGTGTAAGTTTGATTTCCATCGCCATTGTTTTGATGGTCTATTGGTACTTATCAAGACAAAATCTAGAAACCCCTTTCGAGGATGTTCGTTCAGGTCTGTTCTTTTCGTTTGCGGAATGGGCTGCCAAACATACTTGGGGGATGAAAAAAATGCAGCAACGGGCATGGAAGGCCAATTTAATGGTTCCTGTTCGAGATGTTAACGGTCTCCGGGGAACTTTTGAGTTTTTGCGAAACATTGCCAAACCCCGAGGTTCAATAAAACTATTGGGAATTGAAGGCTATTCCGAACAAAGTACCTTGGCAAATGAGTTGGAGTCCATTTCAAAATCGTTTTACCAGAAGGGTGTATTCTCATCCTCTGCTGTCATTCATACCGATGAATTTGCCAAAGGAATCAATTATAGCAGCCAAGCACTACAGGGAGCCTTTTTTAGACCCAACATCATTTTCTTGAACCTGCAGAACCATGATGATTATGAAAACGAATTGTGTCCTGTCATAGTAGAGTCCATTCGATTGGAAGTTGGGGTGCTTCTATTTTTAGCACATCCAAAGGCGCTGTTCGGGCAGCGGAACATCATCAATGTTTGGGTAAGCGATCGAAGATCTAATTGGGATTTAGGTTGGGATATTGGAAACCTGGACCTTTGCATGCTCATCGCCTATAAACTAAAAATGAATTGGGGGGCACGGATTCGAGTTATTACGGTAATCAAAAACCCTAAGGAGAAAGCAAATGCCACTAAGTTTTTGCATAGATTGGTGAATTTGGCTCGACTTCCCGAAACACTTACGGAAGTACATGTGGGCGATTTCAATACGATCGTGAGCAATGCCCCTACCGCCGACCTGAACATTTTTGGGATGGACGCCGACCTTAAGTTCGAGTTTGTAAAGACCATGTCGGACAAGACCCAAAGCTCCTGCTTGTTCGCCCGGGATTCCGGTCATGAAAGTATCCTAGCCTAAAAAACCTCGTTGAGCAATTGCTGTAAACTGGCCCACGATTTTTGGTCAGCTTCCGCGTCATAGGCCAATGGCAATTGAAACTTTTCCCCGTTGGCATCGGCTGCTTTGGACGTAAAGCTATGCTTTACACCCGGGTACGAAATATATTCATAGGTGGCACCGATAGAATCCATAGCCGACGTAAATGCCGTAATGGACTCTGGGCTTATAAAAGGATCATCCGCACCATTGCAGACCAATACATGGGCTTTTAAATCTTTATTTGGCATAACTGGCAAGGTAACACCACTATGAAAAGCTGCAACAGCATCAAGGTCTGCACCGCTATTGGCCATGGTCAATACCACACTTCCTCCAAAACAATACCCAATGGCGGCCATTTTTTCAGCATCCACGGACTCGTGCTGCTTTAGCAGTTCAACCGCCGCATTGAAACGTGCCGTTGCCTCGGGCAGGTTCTGCATTACGCTCATGGCAAACTTTCCCGCGTCATCAGGGTGGTCCGCCTGTTTTCCGTCCCCGTACATATCCACGGCAATGGCGGTGTAGCCAAGCTCGGCCAACATATCGGCGCGTTCCCTAACATATTCATTATGGCCCCACCATTCATGTACTATAAGTATTCCTGGGCGCTTTCCCTCCAGGTTCTCGTCATAGGCAATATAGCCTTTGAGATTGGTAGAATCTGAAGCATAGGAAACTTCAACTCCCTTTACTTTAACGGCCAGTGTTTCTGGCTCGCTCTTAGGTTCGGTTTTCTGCTTACACGAAGCGATAAGTACAAGGGCAACAAATACAATGGAAGTGGCAAATGGTTTCATTATGAAGTGGTTTTTATGTTATAAAAGTAGTGATTGCCAGCAATAGATGCGGTGTAAATTACCTTAAATTGACCGTGCCCTCTTTTTTAAGGATAGTTTATGTATTGAAAAGCCCCTTGCATTATTCCCCCAGTTCCCTTAAATTTCGGGTCGCCTACCAAATCGTATATTTACAACCATGAACGTTAGACTCACCAAGGAACAGAAGATCAAGGTGCTCAACTCCGAGGACATTTTTGCCATTATGCAGCAGGTGCTGCTGCGCGAGAACAAGATCCGCCGCAACCAGGAGCATTTTTGGGTGGTGGGCCTCAACAGTCTCAACAAGATCTTGTTTGTGGAGCTCATTGGCCTGGGCGCCCATAACCGGGTGAGCGCAGAACCGCCCGATGTCTTTAGAATGGCGATCTACAAACTGGCGGTAAAACTGATCTTGGTGCACAACCACCCCAGTGGCTCCTACCGGGCCACGGACTCTGACATTACCTTTACTGACCATATGCTCAAAGCGGGCAAACTACTGCAGGTGGAAGTACTGGACCATTTGGTGATCACTGAAACGGGCTATACCAGCTTTGCTGACCAAGGCGTGATGGACCAACTATTAAAATCTGGCCTCTTTGAGATCATGGGGCCGGAACGCCAAGAACTGGAAGCCTTTAAACTGGAAACGGAGCGCAAACGGGCCGAAAAGGAAAAGGCTTTGGAGATTGCTAAATCTTTAAAAGCAAGTGGCATGTCCGATGCCGATATCAAGAAGCATACGGGATTGAGTATGAAGGTGATTGGGGGGATGTAGGAATCAGATTAAGTCCGAAAAATACCGCCGGTCGTTTCAAAATAACTATTTGTCAGCTTTCATCTTTACGGAATTTAAAGGAAAATATTTACCTGTAGGATCTTCATGGTTATAGGTCTCTATAATACCCTTTTCCTCCAATTTATAAAACATGTCCCAGCTACTGCTAATATCATAACCTCTGTCTGCAAGTACTTTTTCAACTATAAATCTGGAGCCTACAAATCCATTTTCCCTTTTAGCTGCACTACTTAAACACTCTTTCAACGTAGCTAGAAAAATGGCTTCGTCTGTAATTCTATAACCACTTTCGGCAATAGCCTCTGAAAGTTCAAATTGCTCATTAAAAACACTTTTAAAACACATCTTGAACTTTTCCTCCTTTCTGATCTCTTTAAATATTGGCCATTCTTTATACTTTAATTTATCAATTTCGTCACTCTGCGAGCCTAAACGAGACATACTTAGATAAGCATTCTCATAATCATTTTTCAAAACTTGGGTAGCAAGTTTAAATACGTCATTACATGCTGACCAATCTTTTTCATCTAAAATTTTAGCACATTGTTGGGAATCTCCCGACCATTTATAGGCTTGCGCTCGATTCAATAATAGGCGCAGCTGAAGGTCTTGTGAACTATAATCCTTGATATATTTATTGAAAAAGTCCAGTATTCTTATAGCAAGTTCATATTCTCCTTTATGAATCAATTCATATGAAAGATTCACAATGCTTGAATCAGCTTCTTCCAAATTTTCAGGCAAAAATTTTCGCCAAACTGTTTGGGCTAGTAGAACACCTATTTCGAACACACATTTGAAAGCTTTTTCAAAATAACTCGGCCCTACCAATAGATTATCTTCTAGTTTAACTTCTTCCTCAAACTTAACACCATTCTCATGACAAACTCTAAGATATTGATTTGTGACTTTCCCATTATTATGAACAAACAGATTTCTTCTCTCTGTCAGTTCAATAAAGTCTGACCAACTACTAATTTTATCTCTTATTTTTCCTATTTTGTTTTCAAACCAAGTCAACTGATTACTGTGTGACCCTCTTAAAATAGCATCAATTTCTTTCTCTATGATAAAATCTCGGGCTTCCTGAACACTCCCCAAGTCAACCAAATTGGAAAATGTCAATTTTTTATCAGATGCATCTATTAATTCCGGCTTAACAAAGTACATTGCTCTTATTAGTCCACCGAGAAATGAATCGTATTGACTTACCAGAGATACAATGAAGTTACGCTGAATAATTTGATGAGCAATATTTGAATAGTTAACCTCTTTTCTGAGCTTCTGGTTACGCCTTAAATGTTCTTGCTTTACAATATAGAATGTCTTTCCGTTCTTTTTCTCCTTCTTACAATTTCTTTCCAAAAAATCTTGATGAATTTTTAGACTTTTCTTAAGCGTTTCTTCTATTGTTCCTAAAACTATAGGGAGATTAATTGACAAACTTTCAATGTTTTCAACAAATACTTCAATGTTTTTATTGAAAGAATGCTTTTCATGGGTCTGAATATCTTGATTTTCCAAAATGTGAGTATAGTTAACCTCTATAAACCTATTAAAAAACTTTCGTAATTTCATAGTTTTTCCTACAAAAACAAAAAAGTCCATTTAACATTCCAATACAAAAAACCCACCTAAAAGATGGGTCGTAAAACGTAGCTTTCCTATGCAATCAGGATTTTAAGATCTGTATGGCGGTATCGGCCAGGGCTTCATTAAGCCCCACCGTGGCACTGGGCTGTACCAATTTGGCCTTCATGGGGGCCGGGAGGCTGTTCAACGTCTTGTCATCATCAATGATCACAAAGTGATCTTCGTTCCTTTTGTTCCACCACCGTATAAGTTCTTCCTTTCTGTTCAGGTGCAACGTATTTGTCCTGAGCTTTTGGATGTTTACGTTGCGCAGACCTCTGGTGGAGAATATGTTCCGCCATTTTTTTATGGGATAATTGGACTTGTGCGATGTGGTCAATAGAATCCCCGCGCCTGTTTCAGAAATTATTTTCTGCAGGCTATTGGTCGCCTTACTGCTGAACCTTGGAAAACCATCATCCTCGAATTCGGGCCTTTTCCAATTGCTGTTGGGAACCATTACTCCATCTATGTCCAATAATATCAACATGTTGCAAAGTTAATCCATATTTTATAAATCGTCGAAAGTACTTTCATCCACACCATTCAATTCGGCATCCCTTTTATTATGTTCCTTGATCTGGTCCTCATCTTCATAATCTTCCTCAACTATATTGATTTTTGACCATTCATGATCCATCGCGCTTTTGGGTATTTCCCATTCAATCTGTTCAATTTCAATCTTGACCAGTTGGGAACAGATGTATCGGTGGTGGCCGTTCACAATACGGGAACCTTTCACCTGTATTCCACCAAATTGTATTCCAATCTTCATCTTTTTATATATCCTTTGTAAGATGGGCAGGCACAGTGCCCCTTGTGTCGCTGTCAGGCTTAACGAATTGGAATTCAATAGCTTTTTAACGGTGTGTAGGTCAATTTCTTGCATTCGGGACGGATTGAAGTTCTCAATATATGCTTTTTGAGCTAATTTTTTTCATCAATCCAATTGTTTTGGGTGCTCTCCCTCTATGTTGGAGTTGACCACCCATTTCTCCTCATACATGGAAGAATACTCGATCAGTATAGCAAAAGGAAACTCGTAGGACTCAGTGATATTTAAATACTCCTTAATTTCATCTTCGCGGTTCTGGTTGTACTCATAGGTAAAGAGTCCTATGGTCTCCGATGCGGGTACAGCCTCCCCCACTTTTAGTTCTGTGACCTGGGAAAAGACCCCATATTCCTTTAGTTTGGGATATACCTCATCAAAAAACGTGATAATGTTATCGTATCGCTGTCCTTTATCGAGTATGTTGTTCGATTGAACTATGGCAGGTCCTAATCCATCATTACGTACGGTCAAGCTCAAATTAATCCTAACGGAACTAACAGAATCTGTGGCACTCATGGTCACGGTCTTGTTAATGGTCTTGCTGAAAGTCAACCTAGGTCTTACAGATAGCCTGCTCTGTTCTTTCAACAAGTTGGTTTGATATAAAAAAATGAACAAGGTCAATAAACTGATCAATATAGCGGATAGCCCTATCAATCTATCCGCATTAAAGCTGGTCTTTTTTTTCATGGTACAGAATGGCACTTATGTAGCTAATATACTTAAAGAATCCGTACCCTTTTTCTGCTTTGGCGTATAGATCAGCAAGTGTTTATTCTTTGCCCTTCTTGGGCAGGATCTCACTCAGGGATTTTAACCGCAGTTCTTTTAAAAGGGTGGTCAGTGCGGCCACCTTTGCGGTGTTCACGGCCTTAAAGTCCTTGTATATAGTGTAGGGCACGCCTCCCACAAATGCCAAGGCCTCATCTGGCCCCACTATTTTTTGGGTGGAGCTTCCATCATTCATATAATACAATTTCATAAAATGAAATTCTATAAGCTCCAATAAGGTGTAATAGTTTTCTATCTTTTTGTTCCCGTTCCTGTCCTTTAGATACGTGTTCAATTTTTTATATCGTGAAGGCGAGTTTTTTTGGTTCATGTCCGCAGACAATTGATTGATAAGGGAATTAAACCCAATGGTCAAAAAAATATAACTCTTGTTCACCTCATCCACAGCTGTGGCATCCTGTATGTTTTTGTCTGCATAAATTACGGCCTGTGGGGCGTAATGCTGTATCAAGGTCAAATAGGAGACCAACCCAATTTTTTTGGATTCTTCGTAGATGTCCAGAGTTTCAATGTTACTTTGGGCCATTGAAGCAAGGCTATGGAAAAGAATCAGTGCACAGAAATATTTTTTCATTTTTGATGGTTTAATTCGTTGGATATCAATTGTAGAACATTACTCAATGTACTATCTCCACAGTCATGTCGGCAATGACCTCATCGCCACAGAAGACTGTGACCTGGGTATAGGGCACATTGTGCATTTTGTCGTACCGAACAGGTTTCCAGACCATTACTCTTGGCCAAATACCGGGTTTTTGATGCAGAAACAGATCTAGCAACAAAATTTGGGGATTGATTCCCTGGGGCTGTTTGGGAATGAGTATGGGTTCCACGCCCGGATTTGGCACCAAAACCTCCCCGACCACGTGAAAATCATCCGGGGGTGGCGGCATTTTGTTGACCCATGCATACCAATCCTTTGATTCTGCTCCATTGCAGGGAATTACCAAACTTTCTGTTTTTTCTTCTTCCATGATGTTGAATTTTAATTACGTTATTTCATTTTTCGACTAAAAATGACCTGTGCTACTTCAAGTCCATATTGACAGCATTGTCCAAACATCCAATTCCAGAAGAAAGTGGACCTTAAACACATGCCATACTTGGACAATTATGGTGTTGGGGGAAGAAAATTAAGTGTAAGCACCTGACAGTTAAATATATAGATTAGTTTTAAAAATCCATTATAGGGAAACCTTAAAAATTCTGGGGTTTTTCTGCAGTTTCAAGCGCTTTGCCACTCCTAACTCTTACGGATTGACAAAAAGTGGGCTATAATCATTCATCTCGGGTAAAGGGCACAAACCGAACGGCCATCAGGTTCTTTTTAACAATCTTGTTTTTCTTTTTAGTTACCAGCACCAAATTACGGACACGGTTGTGTGGTCCCACTGGAATAATCAGCCTACCCCCCACTTTGAGCTGATCAATCAAAGGTTGGGGAATGTATTCGGCACCTGCTGTCACCATAATGGCATCAAAGGGGGCTTTTTTAGGCCAGCCGTTGTAACCATCCCCACTCCGTACCATCACATTGGTATATTCCAAACGAGCCAACGTCTCTTTGGCCCTTTGGGCCAGTTCGTCAACAATTTCAATGGTATAGACGGAGTCCACAATCTTACCCAACACAGCAGCTTGATATCCTGAGCCCGTCCCGATTTCCAAAACCCTATGTTTTCCTTTTAGTTGGAGAGATTGGGTCATAAAGGCCACGATATAGGGTTGGGAAATGGTCTGTCCCATACCAATGGGTAACGGATTGTCGTTATAGGCATAGGGTTTCATTTCTTCCGGAACAAATTCATGCCTGGGTACGTTTAACAGCGCATAGAGCGTTTTGTAATCCACTATACCCCGAGCCTTGATCTGGGCATCCACCATCTGTTTTCTTTTGGATGTATAATCTTCCTGGCCCAAGATGCTATTGAACACTAAAAAAACAAACAGTACAATGACAGTCAACTTGTCCATAGCCTTTAAGTTACAAAAACCAGGCTCCCAAGTCAATGATTTAGAGCATAGACAATCGGATTACTCTACAAAATCATTGGGCAGTAGATAATATCCAAATATAGCCCCAGAAATAAACAACAGTACCTGCCATAAAATCGCTTCAAATACATCTTTATAAATACTACCGAAAATCACCAGAAAACTGGTTATCAGCAATACTGCAATAACCTTGTTCAAACTTGAAATGGTGTTCATTTTCTGTACGCGGGGAAAGAATATCTGAGCTGTAGCCAGTCCCCATAACCATGTGACGACAAAATATTGGTGGGCTGCAGCCTCATGAACAATCAAACTGAACGTTGGAAATTCATCCTCTTCGTTGATTACAAAAAGTACGTCAAGTGCAATAACAAGCACAAATATGATAATCACGATACGCTGTACCCGCTTTAAATTATCATGTAATAAGAAGGTTTTTACCCTTTGGTTGATATTTTCACCTACATTTTTTGACATGGCTATGGATTATAGTTCATAGAAAAGAAAAAATGGCCAAACAAAATGCCAAATACCAACAACAATAGTTGGTGCTTGGCCTTGATCTTGAATTTGATCAATCTGCCAATCCCAATTAAAATGAGTGACATCGCAATAATGGCCGCTACACTCCATTCGGTTTTTTTGATGATGGGGTTTTCGGAACCGAAAAAGAAATGGCCGGTAAGTACACCCCACAAAAATGTTATGAAAAATAGTTTTCCATAAGCCCATTCGCGTAGTCGGGCCTTTACGGTGTCCCCTTCAACGTCATTGGTATTGAGGAAAAATTCCATGCCCATCAAAAAAATCAAAAGTGCCAATAGAATGGATGGGACCAAGGAATCAAGCTCTCGAAAAATTTCAGTTCTTTCCATTTGATGGTTGTTTTATTGTTTAAAACCTTCCCAGTTTGTTCTTCAAAAAATTGGGGCTGCTATCAACCTCTATTTCGAGCCAAACGGGTAAGTGATCACTCATTTGATTTCGCTTCCAATACGTGTTGAAATACTTTTTAAAAGCTGCATCGGAGGTCAAGGTTGATGGATCATCTTTGTGTTCTAGCATTAAATCATGGTATTTGGCTATTTCCGCATCAGTATTCTTGTACACATAATCAAACAAGTGGAATACATCACCTCTTTCATTTCCCGCCTCATCGGTACTAATAGTAAAATAATCGTGTACATTCAAAAAGATGCGATCATAAATCTGGTTAAGACTAGTGTTGGTAAACTTTCCATGGAGTCCATCGCTTTCCAAAAAACCTTTATCGGTAAATAGGTCCACAATATCATCGTCATCTTCGTACAGATTAGTATCACCTAGGATAATCATGTTGCGGTCCTCAAATGGTGCATTTTCCAGTTTTTCTTCCAATAGATCTAATAGCAATCTGACTTCCTCCTTACGTATCTCTTTGTCATCGCTTCCATCTCCAGGATGCAAATGCAGGCTTACAATTGAAAATTTTCTCCAACCGCTTTCAAATCCCGTAAAAGCGGGTGTCCTCTTTAATTGTTTAATAGCGGGATTATCGGTTATCATTTCCGGAGGAATTACCAACTCTCCTGCCAAACCGGAGTGCGTAACCCTTCGGGAGTCGTAAATGAAACCAAATCGCTCATCGTTGCCGGCACTACCTTCGGTAACATCACTGATGGTATATTTCCAATCGCTACCGAGTAGTTTCATTACTTTTTTAAACTGCTCCAAATCACCATTGATTTCCTGTATGGCCACAATATCAAAAGCATTGATAATCTCTGCGATGTAATACAGGGATTCTGAGGTACGATCTAACAGTCTTCCGAAGTTTTTTATGTTCCATGAGGCGAGCAACAAATTTCGGTCCACTGTTTTACTGGGAATTTTGTCCAGAATTCCCTTTTTCAGTTCAAGAATGTTGGCTATGGTCCGTTTTTTGTCCTTATCCGTCATTTCCCGTTCATAATTGTTATCCGGATCTAACATAATCAGGGAATACCGGTCGTTGGTCAATTCTATATCCGGTCTTAGGTCATTGTACCACATGATTCCATTTTTTAAGGTTTATTGATGAAGTTTATTAGCTCGGCGTTTGCCTTAATCAAGGCAAAGTGTTTGGGGGAAGAGAACAACACTCTTTATCGCTTGCTTAAATATACATTTTGAAGATCAAATACAGTTACACAAAAGCCTTAGAATTTCTGGGGTTTTTATTTAGTGTCTCCTTTCTTGGCACATGAACATCAGTGTACGAGTTTTTGGTTAAATTTTGGCTATGTTTATATCCAAAGTTTTACCATAAATATTCAACTCAAATGAGAAACCGATTTTTAATATTCCTGCTGGTCCTTACCAATTTGGCAACCGCACAGTTCAATGCAACCGAAAAAAGAATAATCACGGCTGTTGATAAAAGTAATGATGAAGGCATAGAACTCTTAAAAACCATTGTGAACATTAACAGTGGCACCATGAATTTTGAAGGAGTAAAAGAGGTTGGAAAAGTATTGATCGATGAATTTCAGGGTATGGGAATGCAGGCAGAATGGGTAGATGGCTCTGATTTTGGAAGAGCTGGCCATTTGGTTGCAAGACAACAGGGAAAAGGTCCAACATTTCTTTTAATTGGACATTTGGACACTGTTTTTGAACTGTCCAGCCCGTTTCAAGAATATAAAATGCTGGATAACAATGTCATCAACGGACCCGGCGTCAGTGACATGAAAGGTGGGGATGTGGTCATTGTTCAGGTATTGAAATCACTAAGAGACGCCGGAGTACTGAAAAAAATGAACGTTGTCGTAATTATGACGGGCGATGAGGAACTTAGTGGAACACCCATTGAGTTGTCCAAAAAAGATTTGGTAGATGCAGCAAAGGAAGCTGACATAGCTTTGGGTTTTGAAAATGGTGACGGAAAATTGTCCACAGTAAATGTCTCCAGAAGAGGGTATACCGGATGGCAGCTTACCGTAGAGGGAACTCCAGCACATTCTTCCAGAATATTTAGCCCCTCCGTTGGCTCAGGGGCAATTTTTGAAGCTTCAAGAATACTCAACCAGTTCTACGAAAGTTTATCCAAAACAGAGTTTTTGACCTTTAACCCAGGTATGATGCTGGCCGGTACATCCGTAGATCATGATCAAAAAATGGATGGAGGAAATGCCTATGGCAAAAGCAATGTAGTGGCCAAATATGCTGTGACCACTGGAGATATAAGAGCACTTACACCAGAGATACATGATAAGGCCATGTCCACCATGAGAGACGCAATCAATGAAAACCTTCCTGGAACTTCTGCCAAGTTGCAATTTGATATCAGCTACCCTCCTTTTGCTCCCACTGAAGGCAATAAAATGTTAATGGGCTACCTGTCTGAGGTAAGCAAGGAAATGGGTGTTGGAGAAGTTTCCTTTGTGGACCCAATGGACTCAGGTGCTGCTGATATTGCCTTTGCGGCTCCCTATGTTAAAATGGCAATTGACGGTCTGGGCTTTGGAGGTGGTGGGGATCACACCTATGATGAGTTCGGCAATCTTGATACCTTGCCTATACAGACAAAAAGAGTGGCCATTTTAATGTACAGACTATTCTCGGGAAAATATAAGCTTCAATAGTGTCTTTACTCAATACACTATGAGAAGCTGAAAGTCAAATTAAAAAATAACCTTGATTCCGTTACTCAACATCTGTACCGCCATCATAACCAATAGCATGCCCATTAGCCTTTCTATGGCGGCCAAACCACGCTCTTTGAGTATCCTGTATAAAAAGGGCGCCATGAGCAACAAAATAGCTGTCATTGCCCACGCAATGATGACAGCAAAAAACCAATTGGTAATCTGATGTGGTTCATTTTTGGTCATTAGAATCAACATGGCCAATACTGAAGGGCCCGCTATCATCGGGATTGCAATAGGGACAACAAATGGCTCTCCCGAAGGCTGTTTTCCAATTACGCCTTCAGAACGGGGAAAAATTAAACGAAGCCCAATTATTAGTAGTATAATACCCCCCGCTATAGTAACCGACTCCTGCTTGATATGCATGAAATCTAGAAGTGCCTCACCGGTAAACAAGAACAAAATCAAGACCCCTAGGGCAATGAAAAGCTCTCTCAAAATAATTATTCTTTGCCTTTTTGGACTAATTCCCTTGAGTACCGAAAGAAGGATGGGGATATTACCTAATGGGTCCATTAGAAAGAACAATAACACAGCTGCCGCCCATATAGAACCTCCTAGATTTTCCATATAAAAGTTATTATTAAGTCTATTTGGCAACAAATGTACAGATTAGTTGTGGTACACCAATCAGGGTCAGAATATTATGCAATAAGAAAGTTTAGAGTATAATTTAAACGGATTTATAAGTGTTTAGATGGCAATCAATTCATTAAAATTGGCCATGTAGTTCTACAAAACGCTCAAGAATCTTTTGAGGCACAGGGGTATCAACCTGTCTAGCAGCTTCAATCAGTCTATTGGCTTCTTCTGGTTTAAAATAGCCATGGTTTTTATACGTCTTAATACGTAACTCAAATTCTTTGGCATCCGCCTCAGGATGAAATTGTGTCGCGTAAATGTTTTTCTTGACCCTAAACATCTGCACTGGACAAGGGCCAGAAGCACATAGTAGTATGGCTCCAAGAGGAATGTCGTCACAGGCTTCCTTATGCCCTACCCTTGCTATGAACTGATCGGGTAGGCCTTTTAAAAGAGGGTCGTTTGCCCCTTCTTCTGTTATCGTGACTTTTACACTGCCTATAGGCTCTGCATATTTCTCTGAAATGACAGCGCCGCAATAATTTCCCAATAGTCCGTTGCCAGAACATGCTCCCAAAAATGGAAAATCCCTGGAAACTACTTCATCAAACAAGTTCTTGTAAAATGCCTCTATAGCCTTTTGTGTCTCGCTTTTTAGTTCTGGGTCCAAACTAATATCGAAAGGACTTCCTCCCGCGATTATTGCACTATACTCGTTGAGGTGCACGGTTGGTATTCCTTGCTCCAATCTAACCCTATCGACTTGGTTTTTATGAAGTCCGCCTACTCGTAATATGGCCTTGAACTCGCTATCGGCAGTTGCGTCTTCGGGTCGCATTTGTAAAATGAGAATCTTTTTCATAGTAAGAATTGACCAAGTGAAGGAGGTTCACTATAAGATAAGCAATATTGAACAAATAGATAGGAATGGGTCTTATTGCTGCGCCAACGACTTAATATGGGCAAATATGGAAACTCCATTGATAACGGTTTCCACCTCGGTATCCATCATTTTTATACCTTTTACATCATTGACCTTGCCTTTTGGAGACACAGCTATGATATTGTAAAACACCCCTTCTTTGGAAATAGCCCGTAAATGAACAAGGTTTCCGGACTTGCTTACCCCTTTAACATCCCAAATCTCTCCATCTTTGGTAATAGCCTTGATGTCAATGATAGTACCATCGTTATCAATGGCTTTAACGGGATAAAAACGATCTCCTTGCTTGACTATCAATTTTATAGGGAGTCTTTCCCCATTAACAAGGGCCTTTACATTTAGGAAGCTGGTGTCATCATAGGTTTGTATTGCCTTAACATCGTGTTTTGTTCCGTTTTTATCTATGGCCTTGATATCAATAAACTTTGCTTGTGGCCGAAAAGCTTTGACATGCCAGTATATTGGAAATTGTTCCTCTTCTTTTTTTTCAATTTGAGCATTTATGGAGGGTACACCTAGGCAAAAAAGAATCAAATAGGCAAGACCTCGTGTAACTAAGGTTTGTTTGTTGACATTCATGATTAGCTGTTTTTGAAACTAATAAGATATCAACCTTATCATAGATTTCATATGACAAAAGTCATTCTGAATCCTGCTTCCCCACTACTCCAAGGTCTGTTTCCATTTGGTCAAGAATCAAAAAACAAGAAACACCCCTTTAAAAGGGGTGCTTCATTCAAACAACTGCCAAATTTAGCCCTAGGGCCAAAATCTTTAAAAATTCAATATACTATGGATTCGTTCCAACAACTCTTTTAGCATGGAGTCCTCTAAGCTATAATCGTTTAAACTCATCCTTGGGTCTTGAAAGCTGATACTTGTACCCTCTTCCATATCCTGCAATACTATCTTCATGGGAATGTCATTGATGGCCAACGGATCTAATTCCATTATCTGAGCAATATACTTGGGTTCAAAGAACAGCAACTGCCGTAATGCAGGAATAGTAATCCCGTGTTTGGCCACAATTTCTTGAGTGTTTATTTCATGAAGGAGTAAAAAACCCTCCTCTACAATTCTTTTTTTGATTGTCTCGTATACCTCATTAAAAGCAATGTTGGACATACGGTGTTCTATTGTTGATTTCATTTGTTCTAGTTGAAAATTTTATGCTACATACCCATACTATTGTTCCAACGAGAATTAGTTGTCCATGAAAATCATATGGTGCAATATGTAGATTGATTAACTATGCCATGGCTCTGGCAAAGCCGACTGTATCTCTGTATGTTTTTGGTGAGATATCAGCATTGTTCTTGAAAAACCTACTAAAGTAGTGCTCATCATCATACCCCAAACCATAGGCAATTTCCTTAACGGATTTGTTAGTAAGGTAGAGCTCCCGCTTGGCTTCGATAATTATCCGTTCCGAGATTAGATTGGTCATGGTCTTATTGAAATGACTCTTGGTAATCTTGGCCAACGCTTTAGGGGTGATGTTCAACAACTCGGCATAGTCCCCAGCGGAATGTTTTGTCTTATAGTGGGTCTCAATGAGATTCTTAAGTTTTTGGAGGATGAAAGGCTCTTTGTTATCCGGAAGGGCTTCTAGCTCCTCTGGTTGTTGTTTGGCCTTGGCTCGTGATGCTGTAATCAAAAATATTTTAAGATAGGACACCAATAGCTCGTACTGGGCCAAATCGGCTTTCTGAATTTCAGCTCCCATTTGGGAAAGCAGCATTTCAATTTGCCCCCTAATATCATCTGTAATGCACAACATGGGCGGATTATAGATGTTATTGAAGAGCACTCCATTGCATGCCACTTGTTCATGATGCTTATGGATGCAGAAGAAATCTGGATGGAAATTTAACACAACACCTTCAACATGTTCTTTTTCAACAAACATAAAAGGTTGATAGGGTGTTATAGCGAACATGGTATTGGATGTAAACTCAAATTCCGAAAAATCAATCTTGGCCACTCCACTGCCTTTTTTTATCCAAACCAATGAATAATAGTTCAATCTATTTAGGTGATCGAACTGGCAATTATCTTCAAATGTGTTGAGGCTAAAAGCAAGATTGCCGGTCTGTTCGTTTATTAGGGTGTTGGTGTTAAAAATATCCATGTGCTACTTCTGGTTATAATCTCCTGTCTTTTTCATCAATGGCCAGGTCATTTATGCTGGCATATCGTTTTTGCATTAGGCCGTTTTCGTCAAACTCCCAGTTCTCGTTGCCATAAGCCCTGAACCACTGACCATCTTCATTTTGGAATTCGTATTCAAATCGTACTGCAATTCTGTTTTCGGAATAGGCCCAAAGTTCTTTTTTGAGTTTATAGTTCTTTTCGGTCTCCCATTTTCGAGTTAAAAAGGACACTACTTCTTCTCTTCCGTTCACAAATTCCGATCTATTTCTCCACTCTGTATGAGTCGTGTAGGCTTTGGAAACCTTAACAGGGTCTTGACTGTTCCATGCATCTTCTGCAAGTTGTACTTTCTGCTTGGCCGTTTCTTCTGTAAACGGAGGTAATGGAAATTTTTTCTCTACTGCCATGTTTTCCTTTGTTATATTAAAAAAATAAGGGCAAGACAGTTAAACCATCTTGCCCAATTGTTAAGCTGTTTAGCTATTTTTTACTTTTGGCCAGTTGGCATGTGCTGCTTTTTGCAGCTCGCTGGTACGTGAATGCCAATCCAAAATAGTGTTGAAACGCTCTCCGTTGAAAGGTGCGTTAAAGAACAGATAAAGTTTTCCGTCAATGATGTCAAAAGACTCTGGATCTACTGGAAATTTTGCTGATTTAGCTCCTACACCCCAGGCGCAAAACCCTCCAAATTGAGGCATATAGTTCTCTGGGGCTTTGGTGAATGCAGACCTATTTTCTTTGGTGAAGAAATAATAGGTAACTCCTTTGTGTTTAGCTGAAAAGCTTTCAAATCCTCGTTGTGGTGTTCCTGTGAAGTAAGATACCACATCGTAACCTCCAATAGCCACATTATTGCCATCAACTGGTGCAATTTGGGCTTGAGCAGCGGCTCCAACAAAAAGAAGCCCTGCGAAAATGAATAATTGTTTTAACGTTTTCATTTGTCCTGATTTTAATTATTATTGATTGTAATTAAACTGTTTTGGCTTCAACCAATGGAAAATCCACTTCGGTATTGGCCGTATTATTTAAATAGTTGGTAAGAATGTTTAATGATACATGAGCTATTATCTCTCCAATTTCGCCATGGGTATACCCTGCTCTCTTGATTGCCTCCACATCACCGTCACTAACCTTTCCATTTTTTGCTATTAAAGCCTTGGCAAAAGTTAACGCCGCTTCAATTTTAGGGTTATGGCTACGACCTTCTCTAGCTAATTTTAGGCTGTCAACACCTATGTTGGCTATTTTTTCTCCTATGAAGGAGTGGGCCGACAGACAGTAATTACAACCATTTGATTCAGCGACGGCCAGTGCAATCAACTCTCTCAGTTTTACTCCCAATGAACCTTTTCCAAGTGCATCACTGAATTTAATGTATGCGTCCAGTACAGCAGATGAATTGCCCATGGTCCGCATCATGTTCGGGACCATTCCCAATTTTCCTTCTATCTCCTCGAACAATTCTTTTGTCTTGCTGTTCGCCTCTTCAAATTTTAAAGCTTTCAAACGCATTGTATACTGTTTTGTAATTGGAGTTTGATTCTATCCAGCGTGGCTGTCGTGTTATCAAATGAATGGTCGAGTATCACAAATTGGATGTGTTTCCTTTGGAAAAGGCAAAGGGCAGACCTAGGTCTAACCCCTTGCCGTTCAACCTCACCATCATCAAACTACTCTTATTTCATTTGGTAATTCTTGAACTCATCCACCAATTCTTTGGTAGTGAATAATTTGCTGGAAATCATTTTGTAATTGGTCTGTGCAGCCTGGTCGCCATCCAATCCTGGTAATTTAGCAGAAGCTGTAGCATCCCCTACAACGGCAACTTCAAAACCATTTTCTACCAATTCACGCATATGGGATTCAGCACAGAGGTTACCTGACATTCCGGCCAAGATTACCTTGTCTATCTTCTGTTTTCTCAACTGAAGTGCCAGGTCATTGGATTCTGAACCAAAGACCTTGTGTGGACTGGTAACCACTACCCTATCCTTTTCAATGTACTTTTTGTATCTGGGCAGCCAATCCGCTCCAGAGCCTTCAAAGCCTTTAACATTGAGTTGATCTCCGCGATCGAACATGCTAATGTTGTGCATCAACTTTTCAAGAGCCCCTTCAAACTTCCAAACATGGTCATGCTCGTAGTAGTAATGGGGAGAGATGAATACTGGAATGTTGTACTTTTCACCCAACTTGAAGATCGTCTCCAAATTTTCGATAGTGTTGTTTTCCTTAACACTTTGTCCTACCGCTCCCCAGGCCACACCTTGTGGGCTTAGGAAATCGTTCTGCGGGTCTGTGATCACTATTGCTGTATGTTCGTCAATAGTGAATCCCGGTTCTGGTAATTGGGCAAAGACGCCCGTAATTCCTGTAGCAAATACTACAAATGTCCTGATCAAATTTTTCATGGTGCTATATTTAATTTGTTAAACAATTTGTCTGGTACAAAGGTGAGGTGATATAGCTCCGTAAAAAATGGACGGTTTACGCCACTGCATGGACAATTTTCCAATTGATGCTGTTATAAAGAAAACTTAGGTATGTTTTATGGGGTTTTGTAGTTAGCAATGAACATCAATCAATTCAAAAGGCACATCCATCAATCCAAATAGCAGTTCTATCAATTTTATGTCCAAGATGGACGCTAACAGTAATAGATTGTGATTTGAAAGAAAATACCATGATACAATCTATAAAATTCCTACAGATAGTATGCGCTATCACCGTCGCTCTAATACTTTACCTCCTTGGCTTCTTACATGGCTCCTATTGGAAAAAAAAAATAGGTATTAATTGAATAGGTATGGACAACTTCAAGACGAAGCAGAACCTTGTTCTTTGTGGCAATCATGAATACATAGTTAAGGTAGATCAGCTATACAATAAGAAGATTAGATATCTCTGCTGGAAACGGCCAAAGACTTTTCTAAATGCTCCAGACTTAATCCTGCTAAATGGAGAAATTAAAAACCCAAGAAAGAAAGGTAGTCTAGAGATTGTATTTTCATGCGGTACATGGATTTATACTATTGAAAAAATCCAAACAAAGTTCACGGTCCACATTTTTTTTGAAACCAAAAGAAACGATGGACTATGTCGTACATGGAAAATGAGTGATTTGGGTTCTTCAAATAGTCTCCAGAGCAGGTTATGGCTCAATAGTTGACCACCAACTTATTCTCCATAAGTCACTCTGTAAATAGCATCGCCTACATCATCAGAAATCAGCATAGATCCATCTTCTAGAAAAAGTAGATCTACAGGTCTTCCAAAAGCTTCTTGTTTTTCTTCGTCCAGCCATCCATGTATAAAAGGCTCGTAGCTCACAGCTTCGTTGTTGGACAACTTTACCATAGTGACCCGATACCCTACTTTGGACGACCTATTCCAAGATCCGTGCTCAGCAATGAAAGCATACTCTTTATATTGTTCAGGGAACATGGAGCCTGTTACAAATTTAACGCCCAAGGGGGCTACATGAGCTCCCAAGGACTGCACCGGAGGAACAAAATCCTCACAAGGGAATTGATCTCCAAATTCAGGGTCCTTGATGCTGCCTGCATGGCAATAGGGATACCCAAAATGTTGGCCAGACTCGGTAATACGGTTTAGCTCACAAGGTGGTATATCATCCCCCATCATATCCCTTCCATTGTCAGTGAACCACATATCTCCCGTTTCAGGGTGCCAGGTAAACCCAACCGTGTTTCGGACACCTTTGGCATGAATTTCCCTATTGCTCCCATCTTTGTCCATTCTAGTTATGGTCGCATAGCGTTCATCCTCATTGCTACGCTCACAAATGTTGCAAGGCGCGCCCACAGGGACATAAAGCTTATCATCTGGTCCAAAAGCAATGTACTTCCATCCGTGGTGAAATTCAGTTGGGTAATCCTCATAGATGACTTCGGGCTCAGGCGGGTTGGAGAGTTGCTGTTCAATATTATCATATCGGAACAAACGACTTACCGCCGCAACGTACAGCGAACCATCTTTGAATGCCACTCCGTTTGGTTGTTCCAAATCTTCATCGATTACAAATACTTTTTCTGCTTTAAAATCTCCATCCAAATCCTGAAGAGCGTAAACTTTGTTCTCGTTTCTTGTGCCCACAAAGAGCGTCCCATTTTCTCCCATTGCCATTGAACGCGCGCCCTCTATTACTTCTGCATAAGTATCAATTTTAAAGCCATTGGGGAGGTTCAAAAGTTGTAGCGGCAAAGCGGATTCTGTTGTGGGCTGTTCTTCTTGTTCAGTTTCTTGTTTTGAAGTCTTTTCTTTCTTTCCATTACAGGAAAACAAAAACAATAAGCTTACTAAAGGTAGAATCGATTTCAATTGCATGTGTAACATTTTATCGTGGATGGTTTATCGGAGGGATAAAACTATATAAAAAAATGGATTTCTTGTAAAGCTGACTTATTTCTCAACTTCTCCTGATGCTTCAGGAACATACTCAGAAAGATATCCGGAGTACCATATCGTGTTTCTGTGTGAACTAACAATGGTTATAGTGCTTGAAAGGGAAGGATACAATAGCGCAGTGACCCTGAAGGATTCTCCATCCTCTGTAATGCTAAAATCCATTATTTGAGCTTCGGATTTTGAATCTGATATAATACTGAAGTCTTCGGGAATACCTTCAAACTGAATTCCAATCTTGTTTAGATTATAAACACCTCCCATTTGTCTTTCTCCATAATACGGTAGCTGAGCCTTTACACTATCTCCCAAAACTCTTAAATAACTTGCCGTTCCTGTAATATCGATTCTATTCAAAGTACTACCGGGAGGGATCAAACCTGCATTGCCAATGGCATTCATGGTTCGAGTAGCCATGGGCCTTGCCCAATTGGCATTGATTTCAAAACTTTTACCCATAACCAAGGCATTGAGGTTCTCAATTTGGTCGGGGGTGGATTTATGCTTGGGATTTGAAGCACATCCAACAGCTAGAACCATGATCAGCACACAATAAAATTTTAAAATTGTAGGCATTTCCTATCGGGTTAAAAGGCTATTATTCCAGTTACTTAAGTTACGCATCATTTCCGATTTAAGCATTATATTTAACACCGAATCAGACCAAACTTTATGAAAAACCTCGTAAGAAAAGTTCTTTTTCTTTTCGTCACGTTCAGTATTTACATCCTTCAAGCTCAACAAGAAAATCCACAAACTCCCACAACCGACAGACCAGAATATTACGCTACGGTCATAGATCAAGATCCAGAAATTGATGGAGAGATTATAAATGACCCCGTATGGCAGAAAATCCCTGCCATCACTGATTTGATACAGCTGCGTCCAAACTTCGGCGCTGCTGTTTCTGAAAAAACCGAAGTTCGGATTGCATACTCGCAAACCACTTTTTATGTTTCCGTGGTCTGCTATGACAACGACCCTTCAAAAATTGTGGTCTCGGATTCACGGCGTGATGCTGACCTTAACGACGAGGACAGCTTTCTTTTTATTATTGACACCTATCATGATCAACAAAACGGTTTCCTATTTGGTACCAATGCCCAGGGTATGGAATATGATGCCCAGATTGACAATGAAGGAAAGGGAAACTTCAATGCAAACAGGCAACAAGGTGGTGTAATTGGTGGAACCAACATTAACTGGGATGCCACTTGGCAAGTGCAGTCGCAAATTGGTGAATATGGCTGGAGTGCAGAATTTGCCATTCCCTTTAGATCATTGCGTTTTGCCTCTGGAAAGAACCGAACATGGGGTTTGAACTTTAGAAGAAACATCAGTAAGAACACTGAAATTGCTTATTGGACTTCCTTGCCGTTAGGTTTTGACATGAAGAGGCTGTCCCTAGCAGGAAAACTAAATGGTCTAAACCTGAAAAATCCAGGCAACCTTAAACTTATTCCTTATGTGTTGGGGCAACATGTGAATGATAAATCGGTATCACCCAATGAAACGGATACAGATTTTGATGCAGGAGCCGATATCAAGTATAGTATTACCCCAAGTTTGACACTTGATTTAACGTATAATACAGATTTTGCCCAGGTTGAGGTGGATGATCAACAGGTGAATTTGGACAGATTTAATCTGTTTTTTCCTGAAAAAAGAGCCTTCTTCCTTGAAAATGCAGGGCAATTTGGCGTGGGTAGTCCTGGCGAAGTTGACTTGTTCTTTAGTAGGCGAATTGGTATTGGGGATGAAGGTGATTTGGTTCCAATCATTGGTGGAGCTCGTCTTTCTGGTAAAGTTGGGCAGACCAATGTTGGTTTCTTGAGCATGTTCACGGATGATGTAGTTGATGCGGACATTGAAAAGAACAATTTCACCGTAGCCCGGGTAAACCATGATTTTCAGGGTACCCGCTCCTCTCTAGGCGGAATCTTTATCAACAGGGCCGGACTGGGTGATACAGATGATGATTACAACAGGGTGTTTGCCATGGATGGAAAATGGGGAATTGGCAACAAAGCAGAAATCAATGGATTTGTGGCTAAGAGTGTTACCCCTGGAATTGAAGACAATGATCATGCTTTCAAAATTTTGGGTAACTATAACTGGGACGGCTGGGATCTTAGAGCTGGTTATACCGAAGTTGGTGAAGGATTCAATCCAGAAGTTGGTTTCTTGCAAAGAACAGCTTTCCGAAAACCAGAGTTTTTAGTACTTAAAGCACACCGATTCCAAAATGCGGGGAAACTTTTGGAAATCCGCCCCCATGTATCGTATAGAGGATATTGGAATTTTGATGATCAGTTGATTACAGGTTTTCTGCATGTGGACAATCACTGGGAATTTAAAAGCGGGTTCGAGGTACACACCGGAATCAACTTTACCACGGAACGTGTAGTTGAGGATTTTAACATATCTGATGTTACGGTACCGATGGGCAACTATAAAAATGAGGAACTTCAACTTATCATTATCACCAATCCCAACACAGCATTTTCCTTTGATACCAGAACCATTATTGGAGGCTACTTTAATGGGCATCAAATCTCAAATAGTGGAACTGCCAGGTATAGAATTGGCGATCGATTCAATAGTTCCTTGACTTTTAGGCATAGTGACATTCAGTTGGACACTGGAAATTTAACAGCCTTGGTAGGTGGACTACGTCTCTCCTACTCCTTTACTCCAAGAATATTTCTGCAAAGTCTCATCCAAAGAAATAACATTTCAAATGTTACATCTGTAAATGCACGTTTTGGTTGGTTACAGAATGCAAATACCGGCCTGTTTGTAGTTTTTAACGTGGTTAAGGACGATGACCTTATTGATGGTATTGATAACCAGGTATTGACCATTAAATACACGCATCGTTTTGATTTATTGAACTAATTAGACGGCTTTTTTTGTCTTGTTATGATATAAACTGCACCCAGTAGGGCAAAGCCCGCGCAGCAATAAAACGTATTTGGTATTCTTGGAACAGCTCCTTGGTAATACCATCCAGAGATAAGGGCTCCCAATCCAATTCCTACTTCCAAAGCAATGTACATGGTTGCCATGGCATTTCCTTTTTTGCCCGGTGCACTTAAATCTATGGTCCATGCATGTATAGCCGGGGTTACCACTCCCATGGCCAGGCCATACAACCCTGCACCAACAAGAAATCCTGATTCACTTTGGAATTGACCCAAGTAAAACAGTGCAATTACCAATAGCAACAATCCGATCAGTATCACCTTCGTCCTTCCATACCGGTCTGAAAATCTTCCCGCCACAATACGAACGAGTAAGGAAAAAATGGTAAAGACAATAAAGAATGTTCCCTTGTTTTCAAATCCAACGGCTTCGGTCCAATCAGGTATGAGTGTCAGTATTACTCCAAAACTTATGTAGGCAAGAAAGTTGATGATTGCAGCAGGAAAAGCTTCTTTAGCTATGATTTCTTTTCTAGATATCCGTAAAGCCTTCCATGTAAATGGCGCAACAGCATCCAAGGTTTCTTTGAGGTTTACAATCAACACCAAAGCAATTAAAGCCATTGCAGACGAGCTATAGAACAATATTGAATATGAAAAATGGAGTTTGATCAGACTACCGAGTGCAGGTCCTAGGGCCATTCCGGTACCAAAAGCAATTCCATGAATGCCCATAGCCTCCCCCAACCTTTCTTGCGGCACCACATCGGAAACAAAAGTTGAAGCCGCTGTTGGGGTAAATCCTGTGGAGAAACCATGGAATAATCGAAGTAAAAGAAAACCGAATACCGTGTTCATGATAGGATAAAAGAATCCGCAGATCAAACAGACCATTGCGCCAAACAGCATTACGGGCCTTCTTCCAATGGTGTCGGTCAATCTTCCGCTAAACGGTCTGGAAATTCCAGCGGTAAAGGTGAACAGTGCAATGATCAGCCCAATATATTTTGCCCCACCCAAACTGCTTAAATATGATGGCAATTCGGGAATCAACATATTGAAACTTGCCGAAAAAAAGAGCGACCCCAAGCAAATTTGAATAAACTTGGGCGTATACATTCGTTGCCCTGTCCATGATTTCCTATTCTTTATGATTGTACCCAAAACTGCTATTTGTAACTTTAAGCCAAAGAAATTGGTTCTCTGTTTCACTTAAAAGGACATTTGTCCCATTGACCCAAAAATGATTAGATCTAATCCGGAATTGACAGCCTACATGGATAAACTCTTTGAAAGGGGTGTCCATGACATACGGGAAGAAGAATTTAGGGCAAAGCAATTAATAATTGAACAGGACCATCGGTACCATAATGTTTATGTGATTAGGGAAGGAATTGCCAAATGTTACATTACCGATGAGAATGGAAAAGATTTTATCCAGGAGTTTTTAGGTGCCGGAATGGAGTTTGGTGAATTGGAAGTCTTCAATAATAAGCTCACTATTTGTTCGGTGGAAACCATAACCCCGCTAAAAACGTACTCGCTATCTCATAAATCTTTCAATGTACTATTAAAAGAGGATATGGAATTCAACAGATTGATCATGAAAGCCCTGGCGGATAAAATTCGGTACAAAGCTCCACGACATTCCTATCAACATTCGTATCCCATTGAAAACAACATTCTACGCTTAAAACAACTGTTTCCAGAACTTACCGACGTAATTTCAAAAAAAGATATTGCCAATTATATTGGGGTAACAACCCGAAGCCTCAACAGAGCGCTAAAAGAGCTGAATGAAAAATCAGGGTAACGTTATCTTTTGAAACGCTCAAATAGGGCAAGGGTCTTTTTGGTGTTGATAAAATAAACCCCTGTTAAAAGAATAACCGCTGCCACTATAGATTGAGCGGTAATGCGTTCATCCAAGAAATACCATCCAAGAATCAGTGCTACAATAGGATTGACATAGGTAGAAGTGGCCACCTTTTCTGGAGATACTGCCTTGAGCAGATAATTGAAAGAAGTGAAAGCCACAATACTGCCAAAGAGCACCAAAAGCACCATCACCAACTGAACCTTTCCGCTCCAAACCCATGGAACCGACCAGGTTTCGCCAAAACCGACGCTCATTAGTGCCAGAATCAACCCACCCGTGAACATCTGATAACCGGTGTTCACAAAATAATTGGTAGGCAGGTCTGCCTTGGAAACAAAAATGCTGGCATAGCCCCAGCTCAGCATACAGGCAAAGATCATTGCAATGCCTACCATGGTACCTTCTTTGGTGACAATCTGTTTTTGGCTAACTAAGAGATAAATTCCAATGAAGCCCAATATTACTCCTATGACAGACATAGGCTGAATCTTTTTTCCCTGAAGTATGCGCATCATTAGAAGAATGATCAAGGGTTGTGCAGAAATTTCAAGAGCAGCAAAACCACTGTCCACATATTTGAGTGCCCAAACCGCCAGACCATTTCCTAAACTCAAAAAGAGGAATCCTGCCAAAATGGTGTTTCTCAATTGTCTTCTAGAAATGGCAATGGGGATTTTCATAAGCTTCGCCCAGGCAAAAATGAGAGCACCCGCAGTAACAAACCTAAATGAGGCAAGCATGAACGGAGGTAGTTCAAAAACTGCAATTTTATTGAGGAGGTACGTAGACCCCCATATTACATAAATGGCAAAGAAGGCAAGAATTACCAGTGCGGAGTTTGAGGACTTTCCCATTTGGACAAATTTATTGTCCTGCAATATTACGGATGTTTACCAGAGTAAAAAATAGATAAGACTGGAACCTTATTATGTTTGTTCCATGGTCAGCAAATACGCTGCTATTTCTCGTTGGAGTTCCTTGAACCGGTCTAAGTGCAACTGAATGTCGTGCTTTGAAAAATTGACTTCTCCCTTTTGTTTTGCGAGTTCCATAATTCGATTTTGTTCGCGTGCAAATGCTCTAAAATCTTGTTTTAGCCCATAGAGCTTCTCAAAATGGTTTGGATTCTTAGGTTCGCACGTATAGGAATTGAGCCTTTTATTGAGTCGCGGTACAATGTGGTTGCATCGTTCCAAACGAATCAATAACTCCTGAATTTTTAAATCGCTATGGTCAATTGTATTTTCCAAATTAGTAGACAGGCATTCAAATTTTTCAACTTATCTCAAATTACTACTTATCCTACATTCTTTGACATAAAGAAACTTCATTTTTTTGTTAATTAACATTTTGTGGTTCTCTACAGCATGTCAGGTACAAAAAAAGCCCGATGAATCCATCGAGCTTATTTTATTGGAATTGAAAAATCTACCCTTTGGTTTTTTGGTAGGCTTCTTCCTTAAGTTCATCACTGGCAACAATCGCCAATTCAACACGTCTATTTTTAGCCTTGCCTTCGGAAGTTTCATTGCTTTCACGTGGCTGGGTCTCCCCGTACCATTTTGTAGTAAACCTACCGCTGGAAATTCCTTTTGCAATTAAATAACTTGTTACTGACTCTGCTCTTTGTTGGGATAGTTTCCAATTGTATTCATCGCTTCCGGCACTATCAGTATGTCCTTCTACCAAAATATTGGATTTTGGGTATTCTTTGAAGATACCTGCCAACTTATCCAAAGTTGCAGCTGAAGTTCCTTTAACGTCAGATTTGTTGGTATCAAAATAAACCCCTGCTTCTTCATTGAAGGTAACGTTGATTCCCTCTCCCACTCTTTTTACTTCTGCACCAGGGATTTCCTCTTCAATTCGCTCTGCTTGTCTATCCATTCGGTTACCGATATAGCCTCCGGCCGCACCACCAACAACAGCTCCAATAATAGCTCCCAAAGCAGTATTTCCCTTTCCTACATTATTTCCTATTACTCCTCCTATTACCGCTCCACCGGCAGCACCGATCACAGCTCCTTTTTGGGTGTTATTTGCATTTCTTGTTGCATCACAGCCTACAATCAGTCCGAATGTCAATACAATGGCTGCGCTTTTCAATACTATACTTCTCATGTGGTTATTTTTTTGTGAATTCATAAACTATGGTTACCGGTTCACCATCTACGGAAACATGGGATTTAAGGGTCATGGCCTGTGCCGAAATGCTAGCAATATTCAAGCGATAGCCTACCCCTCCAGAGATATCCTTTCTTTTTTCATCAATAAATTTGAATTGTAGCTGGCTGCTATAATTCTGTTGTGGCTCTACTACTGACCATCTGAAAAAACGATCACCACCTTGGCAAAATGTACTTTGTGAAATGGTATATCTTCCCGTGCTGTTGTTGTCCCTGAAGAACCAGTCGCTTCCTTCAAAGCAAATATCTTCTGCGTCATTGAAGATTACCGATTTAAAATTTCCTGTGTTGTTTTCATAGGAAATATTGTCAAGCGTCCAAGAACCGCTAAAAAGGTTCCTCTGATCTCTAGCAGATTTGGAAACCGAGCACGACGTGAGCAGCAGCCCCGCCAATGCAACAAATAAGAATGCTTGTTTCATCATAAGAATTGGTATTTAGATCTTTATATATACGTATGAGACACTTTTTGGACCCCGAGGTCATGTTAAAAAATGTTAAAGTCTCAAATTAGTATGCCACTAGTTCCAACAGGGCATTTTCAAAACGTTGTTGTGGCAGATAATTCTTTTCCAATTCTCTGGCAAATGGCACCGGAGTTTCCAGGCTTCCCACTCTTTTTATCGGGGCATCCAGGTACTCAAAACAGTTTTCCATGACCATTGCGGAAATATCACTGGCTATTCCACCAAACAATGTATCTTCTTGTAAAATGATAAGCTTGCCCGTTTTCTTCACTGAAGCATAAACGGCTTCTATATCTAGAGGTTGAAGTGTACGCAAATCTATAACATCTGCATCAATTTCCGGGTGTTTTTTCAAAGTTTCTATAGCCCAATGCACCGCTGCACCATAGGTTACCACCGAAACTCCTTCACCTTCTTCCAGCAAGTTTGCCTTTCCTAAGGGTAAAGTATAATAGTCGGTGGGTACATCTCCATACACACTGCGATATAACCCTTTATGTTCAAAGAACAACACTGGGTTCGGGTCATTTATGGCGGTATTCAATAGCCCTTTGGCATCGGAAGGAAAGGCAGGGTATACCACTTTTAATCCGGGTGTCTTGGTAAACCATGCCTCGTTGGTCTGGGAATGAAAAGGTCCGGCACCTACTCCACCCCCACAGGGCATTCTTACAACCACATCTGCATTTTGCCCCCAACGGTAGTGGACTTTTGCCAAATAGTTGACGATAGGATTGAAACCAGAGCTCACAAAGTCGGCAAATTGCATTTCCATAACTGCTTTCATTCCATTTATGGACAGTCCCATAGCTGCTGAAACTATGGCCGACTCGCAAATGGGTGTATTCCGTACTCTTCGCTTGCCAAATTTTGAAGTAAAACCTTCGGTAATCTTGAAAACCCCACCATATTCGGCAATATCCTGACCCATAATGATCAATTCGTTATGACGCTCCATGGACTGCTCCAATCCTTGGGAAATGGCATCTACAAATCTAATATTTTCCGAGTTTTCATTCGGAATAACTTCTTCGTAATCAATATCTTGGTATACTTCTTCTAATTCTTTGCTTTCATTAAAAGAAACAGTAGGTTCATCAAAAGCTTTTTTTAGGTTTTGATTTATTTCTTCAGTGATTTCGGCCTTAAATTGATCAATCTCTTCTTGTGCAATTACACCTTCTTCCAACAAGAAGGCTTCGTAATTTGAAATAGGATCTTTTTTAGCCCAGTTTTTCATTAATTTTTCAGGAACATACTTGGTACCACTGGCCTCCTCGTGTCCTCGCATTCGGAAAGTCTTAAATTCCAAAAGTACAGGTCTTGGCCTTTTCCGTATAGCTTTGGCCAACTCATCTACTTTGGTGAAGACCTCCAAGATATTGTTGCCATCAATAATTCTGGATTCTATACCATATCCTTTGGCGCGATCTGCCAAATGTTCACAATTAAACTGCTCATTAGTCGGGGTTGAAAGCCCATATCCGTTGTTCTCAATACAAAAAAGCACTGGGAGATTCCAAACAGAAGCAACGTTCAATGCTTCATGAAAATCTCCTTCGCTGGTCGCCCCTTCTCCTGTAAAAACAGCTGTCACTCGTTTGTTTCTTCGTAAGATATCCGCAAGGGCAATACCATCAGCAACACCCAATTGAGGACCTAAATGGGAAATCATTCCCACGATTTTATAGTCCTGGGTCCCAAAATGAAAACTACGGTCCCTACCTTGGGTAAACCCATTCATTTTACCCTGCCACTGCGAAAAGAGCCTATCCAGAGGGACATTTCTAGAAGTAAACACCCCCAGGTTTCTGTGCATGGGCAATATATACTCGCTCTCCTTAAGTGCATTTGAAACACCAACGGCAATAGCTTCCTGACCAATTCCACTGAACCACTTGGAAATTTTCCCCTGCCGAAGCAGAATCAACATTTTTTCCTCTATCATTCTGGGCTTTAACATCCCCCTGTAAAGGTTAATCAATTGGTGTTGGTCCAAATTACCAATGTGGTATCTCATATCTTCAAAATTCGATGGGTAAAAGTAGTAAAAATGACTTCCATGGCATTCCAAAATCTGCAAAGGTTTAGCATAATTCATTACTTTTGGCAGTAAACAAAAACTAAAATCATGAGTTCAATTCCCAGTGCAGACCTAGAGGATTTTATCTCAGGAGACCCGGCCCGTAAAGAGAAATTTGTTAAAGAAATTGGAGGGGCATTTGAAAATATAGGCTTTGTGGCACTCAGTGGCCATTTCCTTTCTGATGAACTCGTTGAGAACTTATACTCGGAGATTAAAAAATTCTTTCAATTACCCCAAGAGACTAAGGATAAATATGAGATCGAGGGTATTGGCGGTCAACGGGGCTACACATCGTTCGGGAAAGAACATGCCAAAGGAAAAAAGGAAGGCGATCTAAAAGAATTCTGGCATTTTGGACAGTATGTAGACAACAATCCGAAGCTTGAGGCCGAATATCCTGATAATGTTTCAGTGGGAGAGCTTCCAGGGTTTAATACTGTTGGAAAAGAAACCTATAAAATGTTGGAAAAAACCGCTAAATATGTTTTACGCGCCTTGGCCCTTCATTTGGGATTGGATGAACTCTATTTTGACCAATGGATCAAAAATGGAAATTCCATTCTCCGCCCCATACACTATCCTCCAATAACAACGGAACCCAAAAATGCAGTTAGGGCGGCGGCTCATGGAGACATCAACTTGATTACCCTGCTCATGGGCGCACATGGAAAAGGACTTCAGGTACAAAATCATGAAGGAGAATGGGTTGATGCTATTGCCAAACCAGATCAGCTGATGATCAATGTTGGTGATATGCTTTCTCGTTTATCCAACAACAAACTAAAATCCACCATACATCAGGTAGTGAATCCGCCGAGGGAGCTGTGGGGAACATCCCGGTACTCCATTCCCTTCTTTATGCACCCGGTTAGCGAAATGCCTCTCAATTGCCTTGAAAACTGCATAGATAAGGACAACCCTAAAGGATTTGAGGACACAACAGCTGGTGAGTATTTGCACGAAAGGTTGATTGAGCTAGGTTTGGTAAAAGAGTAGCATGGATTTACAGGATCAACTCAAAAACCTTTTTCCGGACCATATTCCTGAGAATACTGATTCAGCGGAAGAAAAAAGTCCAACCTACTGGATGCAGGAAGAGCCGATCCTTTGCAAATATGAAAAGAGAAAAGGCAAACCCATCACCATTCTTGAGGGATACAACGGAGCGGATAAGGATTTTAAAGCGCTTACAAAAGATTTAAAAACCCTGTTAGGTGTAGGTGGCAGTTACAAAAAGGATATAATTATTATCCAAGGGGACTATCGTGACAAAATCATGGCCCATTTAAAAGAACATGGTTTTGCTGTAAAAAGAGTTGGGGGCTAAATCCAGTCTAAAGGATGATTTCATTGCATACTTGTTAAAACTAGACATTGAAAACCAATGTTTTACGAAAAAATTTTTATCTTCTTGGTATAAGTCTTACTTTTAATATTCCTTAACCAACGAAAACTGAACTGAAAATGAAATCACTGTTGCACATAACCAACGGGGACGCTTTCACTTCTAAACTGCAATCATTGAATCTAAAGGGGGATATCATCACATGGCGTGAAATGCTGTGTGAGGGCAAAACCCTATGTGCGGTTGGCAGCGAATCTTTTTGGAAAACACGATTTGAATTTCTTAGCAAAAACTACAAGGTCTCAAAATCGTGGTTTGTTGAAAAAACCCTGAAAGAATATAGATCTCTTTGCAATCATAAGCAACAAGATCAAATAGTTCTATGGTTTGAATATGACCTCTTCTGCCAAATCAATATGCTGGCGGTCCTCAGTTGGCTAAAAACACATAGAAGACATGCAGAGATATCACTTGTATGTAGTGGAAGTGAAGATGAAAGTGCCAAGCTCTATGGTTTAAATGAGCTTGATAATGATAAACTACTGGACCTTTATAAGAACAGAACGGTTTTAACTCAAGACGATATTGAGTTTGCGGATTATGTTTGGCAATTGTACTGCAGTGATAACCCTATTAGGTTAGAAAATTTAATAGCTCATAATGGATTCCAGTTTGAGTACCTTTCCGAAGCCATAAAAGCACACTTGAGAAGGTTTCCAACCATTAAAAATGGTTTAAATGAGTTGGAAAATCGAGTTTTGGAGACTGCAGAGAGTGAAAATCCTAAGTCCAGAAAGGAATTGCTTGGCAAATTGCTGACCAATCAAGGGTACTATGGATTTGGCGATACGCAGTACGAGCGTATTGTTACCTCCTTAAAACCTCTTTTCAATTCGTTCAACCCAGTCAAATTGACCAAAAAAGGTCGTGAGGTTTTGAATAATCAAACAAATTATTATTCGCAAATACGTGATAATCAATTATATCTAGGTGGTTCGTTAAAGTATAACTTCTTATATAATACAGCCACTGACCGTATATTAAAACTTTAAAATATGCCCATAGGCGACTCAGAGCTTATTCTGAACCCTGATGGCAGTATCTACCATCTCAACCTTCTTCCGGAAGACATTGCGACTACAATCATAACTGTTGGGGACCCCAATCGGGTTAGGCAGGTGTCCAAGTTTTTCGATTCTATTGAACTTCAGAAGGAAAAAAGGGAATTCATTACTCATACAGGCCACTATCAAGGAAAAAGAATCAGTGTGATTTCCACAGGAATCGGAACCGATAATATTGATATTGTTTTTAATGAATTGGACGCCCTGGCCAATATAGATTTTAAAACTAGAGAGGTTAAAGAGAAAAAAATACCGTTAGATATTATACGGATTGGTACATCTGGAGCGATACAACCTGATATCCCAATCGACTCATTCGTTCTTAGTGCTTCAGGTATTGGTTTGGACAGTTTGTTGCACTTCTATGATGCTGGACAAGTGCGAAACCTTGAAATGGAGAAAAAGCTAAACGACCATTTGGGCTGGAAACAGTATAATATCACCCCATATGCGGTTGATGCTGATGAAAATCTTGTTGAAATATTTAGCTCAAATCGTATACAATTAGGTATAACAGCTACTAATTCAGGGTTTTATGGACCACAGGGTCGGACTCTTAGACTACCTCTTAGAATTCCGGATTTTCATGATAAACTGGCGTCCTTTTCCTTTGGAAAACACCCAATCACCAACCTTGAAATGGAAACTTCCAGCATGTATGGCTTAGCCAAATTGCATGGACACAGGTCCGTTTCGCTCAATGTGATATTGGCCAATAGACCCACCCGTGAATTCTCCAAACAAGGATACAAATCAATAGACAACCTCATTGAATATGCCTTGGAAAAACTTATTGCTAACACTTAAAATCTGTAATTCCCTCTTATCTTGAGTGGTCATTGTTTCATAACTTAAATACGCTTTATATAACAAAAGAAATTGATGAAACGAGTTAAGATTATCGGTGTCCCTGAGCATTTCAATCTTCCTTGGCATCTAGCCATTGAAGAAGGAGCATTTGAAGACCGAGGAATCAAATTGGAATGGACAGACATTCCTGAAGGTACCGGAAGAATGTCACAAATGCTTGAACAAGGTGAAACCGATTTGGCCATCATACTTACCGAGGGTATTGTGAAAAGCATTTCATATGGCAATCCATGCAAAATAGTCCAAGAATATGTCTCCTCTCCTCTACTTTGGGGAATACATGTTGCATCGGATAGTACAAAAGAATCCGTTTCAGAACTAAAGAATGATGCAATTGCCATTAGTAGGATGGGAAGTGGAAGCCATCTTATGGCCTACATCAATGCCCAAAACCAGGGATGGAGTACTGAAAATCTAAAATTCACCATCATCAACAATCTTCAAGGGGCAGTAGAAAATTTAAGTAATGGCTCAGGGGCTTACTTTTTGTGGGAACACTTCACCACAAAACCTTTGGTGGATCAAGGAACTTTCAAACGCCTTGGAGACTGTCCCACTCCATGGCCATGTTTTGTAATTGCTGCAACCAATTCCTTTCTGGAGGAACACGCAAGCCTATTGGACCACATTTTGGATGTCATAAACACTTACACGATTGAATTTAAGCAGATTCCAAGTATAGATAGGACCTTGGCCAATAGATACAACCAAAAACTGGAAGATATCCAGAATTGGCTCTCCAAGACAGAATGGGGACAGCAACAAATCTCAGAGGAAACGCTCGAAGAGGTTCAAAACAGATTGGCCAGCTTAGAATTAGTTGAAGAGGTTAAGGGCCCCAATACATTTTTGCACGAGGACTAAAATTTGACTGGACTACCAATCTATTCCCGGTTTACCCATTTTTGCCAACAAATCATTGGCTTTGCTGAAATGCTGATTTCCAAACCATAACCCTCTATTTGCACTTAACGGAGACGGATGGCCAGAGGTTAAAATGTGGTGTTTGGACTTGTCGATCAATGAAGATTTCTTTTTGGCAAATCCGCCCCATAACAAGAAAACAACCCCTTCAAGTTGACTGGAGATGGTTTTGATTACCGCATCGGTAAATTGTTCCCAGCCTTTATTTTGATGGCTCCCTGCCTGATGGGCTCTAACCGTCAAAGTAGCGTTTAATAGCAGCACCCCTTGTTCAGCCCATCTCTCCAGATTACCGCTCTTAGGGTAAGGTTTTTCCACATCCACTTTGATTTCCTTGAAAATATTGACCAAGGAAGGTGGATGCGGAATACCATCCTTAACCGAAAAACAAAGCCCATTGGCCTGATTGGGACCATGGTACGGGTCCTGCCCTATAATTACAACTTTTACCTCCTGAAAAGGACAGTGGTCAAACGCCGAAAAAATATCTTTCCCTTTGGGATAACAAGTATATTGACGATATTCTTGTTTTACGAATTGAGTCAACTGTTCAAAATACGGTTGCTCAAATTCATGAGTCAAATGTGTCTTCCAACTGGGCTCAATACTAACCTCCATAGTTAACCTACTTTTTTTTGTTCATTTTGCACAACAAATAAGCAATCCCTACAACAAAATGTAATATGATTACAGCTGCAATAATATAAATTAAAGTATTGTTTTCCCGCATGAAAAAAGATTTGAAGGATTGAATTCAAATTTAGTAAGTAGGTTCTATATTTGGGGTCTCAAAATAAGATTTTAGGAATGAAGGTAGCTTTTGAAATCCATTACCTTAAAAAAAGGTTTCCACTGCGCATAAGCAGAGGGGTTAGAGATGGGCAGTACAACCTATTTGTTTCAGTAACCGATGGCGAACATACAGGATGGGGAGAGACGTCACCCGGTGCTTCAGAAGGAGCGGCAACGGCCGAGGAAGCCCAAGAACAGCTGGAAGCTTTCCTAAAAAAGGAACCTAACCTGAATTCACCTCACGATACGTATGACCTGGCCCTAAAATACGGCTTAGCTCCATGTGCTTTGGCCGCTTTGGATATTGCTTTATGGGACTTATTGGCAAAAAAGGCAAATATGCCCTTATACCAAATGTTGGGGTATTCAAAACCCACTAAACCCACCTCCATTACCCTAGGAATAATGACCCCGGAAGAAGCGACTGAACGACTTCCCCTGATCTTGGAGCAGGATGGAATACGAACCCTTAAGGTTAAGTTGGGAAATCCCGAAGGCATTGAAGCGGATAAAGCCATGTACCAATCCGTTCTTGAGTATCATAAGACCTACCCTATTTCCATTAGAGTTGATGCTAATGGAGGCTGGAATGTTAAGGATGCCAAGCACATGATGCAATGGTTGTCTGAACGAAATTGCGAATATGTGGAACAGCCCTTAAAGGAAGGAAAAGAAGCATATCTGCCAGAACTCTTTAAAAATAGGCCCCTGCCCATTTTTGTGGACGAAAGCTGTCGTTTTGCCACGGACATTCCCAAATGGGCGCATGCCGTTGATGGTGTCAACATGAAGCTCATGAAATGTGGGGGTGTTACTGGAGCCCTACGTATCATTTCCACGGCTCATGCATTTGGGCTCAAGACTATGATAGGTTGTATGGGAGAAACTTCAATTTCCATAGCTGCAGGAGCAGCGGTTTCCGGAGCGCTGGATCATATCGACTTGGATTCCCACCTAAACCTCAATCCTGACCCTTGTGAGGGTGCTCCCCTGGTAAATGAAATCACTATGCCCATGGACGTTCCCGGACATGGAGGGAAATTCAAGGCCTAAGACCTAGATTAAAAAATTCATCAAACTTTAATTTTATGATGATGGACCAGAACAAAAGAATCTGTTTGTATATGGAAGGCGCATTGGACAATGATTCTGGGAAAATGGGCTTTGGCCTTATGCGTTTCTCCAAACATCCCATAGCATGTGTGATAGACTCCAAGTATGCTGGAAAAACAGTGGATGAAGCAGTGGATTTACCATATAACATTCCGGTGGTTGCCTCAGTAAAAGAAGCTATTGCTATGCAATCAGAAATCATGGTATTGGGAATAGCCCCAAGTGGAGGCCGTTTTCCCATGGAATGGGATGAACCCGTCTCCCAAGCTTTGACACATGGTCTTTCACTGATCAATGGATTGCATGACGATCTTAATTCCCGCTTCGGTCACCTTTTGAAACAAAACTTCATCTGGGACGTGCGAAAACCAAAACCGTCCTACCCTATTGCGACCGCCAAAGCTGCCGAACTAAAGAACAAAAGAATCTTAATGATCGGCACGGACATGGCAGCAGGAAAAATGACGGCCGGCCTAGAACTTTATGCAGAACTGCAGACCAATGGAATAAAAACCGGATTTGTACCTACCGGACAAATAGGTATTACCCTTATGGGTAATGGTATTCCCCTTGATGCCATTAAGGTGGACCAAGCTGCCGGAGCAGTAGAAGAAGCTGTTTTGGAACAGGCCAACAACGATATCATCATAATTGAAGGGCAAGGTTCTTTGGCCCATCCGGGAAGTACTGCTACCCTTCCCTTAATCCGAGGCTCCCAACCCACACATTTTATCTTGTGCCATAAGGCCGCCCACGCAAACCTGCGATATCCTGTTTCCCATATAGCCATACCTCCTATTGATGAGTTTATTAAGCTTAATGAGGCCTTGGCCAGTGTCTGTGGCTCGTTACAACCAGCGAAAACTATAGGAATCGCGTTGAATACTGTAGGTCTCACAAAAGAGGAAGCCCAAAACAAGATAGCCGAGATTGAACAACAAACAGGAATCCCCACCACTGATATGATTCGTTTTGGGCCCAAAAAATTGGTCAAAGCCGTTCAAGAGATTTGAAGTTTCTACTTTTCATTACTATGATTGCCCATAGAAGCTAACAAAGACAAATCCCCTATCTTTGCCTGGCTATTAAAAGAAAATGCAGCGCATACATCCCAAAACACTCCAAGATTTAGAGTTTCCAACGGTATTGCAGCAACTTTCATTACGTTGCAACACCGAATTGGGCAAGGAAAGTGCACTCCAGATTCAACCCTTTCAGGACAAGGATTTGTTGATTGACATTTTGGGTCAAACTTCGGAGTATTTAGCCTCGTTTTCCAATGAAAACCGAATTCCAAATCACGGATTTGACAACGTCAATCCGGAATTAAAGCTACTCTTGATCGAAAACACCACATTGGAGATTCCTGGTTTCAGAAAAATTGGGAATATCTGCAAGACCGTGGCCATCCATCAAAAGTTCTTCAAGAAGTTTAAGGAATATTACCCCCTACTTTTTGAAAAAGTCAATGAATTAGAGGTCAACTCGGAGATTCCATCTTCCATAGACAATGTTATTGACAAATTCGGTGAGATTAAGGACAATGCCTCCGATGAACTTAGACATATCCGGAGGCAAATTGGTGAAGTTCGAGGGAAAATCAATCAAAGCTTTGGAGCCGCATTGGCCAAATATCAATCTCTCGATTTTTTGGATGACATCCGGGAATCGGTAATGGAAAATAGAAGAGTGCTGGCAGTTAAGGCCATGCACCGCCGTAAGGTTAAGGGAAGCGTCATGGGCAGCTCCAAGACTGGAAGCATTGTTTACATTATTCCTGAAACTACGGTTGGATACACTAGAGAACTCTCCAATTTGGAGTTCGATGAAAAGGAAGAAATCCAACGAATCCTGAACGAGCTTACCGACTCTATCCGACCTTTTCAGCCATTAGTTTTAGCGTACCAGACCTACTTGACCCACATTGACATTACAGCCTCAAAGGCCAAGTATGCATCGGAAATGAACGGTTTACTTCCAAAAATCAATGAAAACAACCAGTTGTTCCTAAGAGATGCGTACCATCCGCTACTTTATCTGGCCAACAAACAAAAAAATGAAAAAACCTGGCCACAGACCATAGAGCTTCAACCGGAAAATCGAATCATAGTCATATCAGGCCCTAATGCAGGAGGAAAAAGTATAACCCTAAAGACCATCGGGCTACTTCAGGTGATGTTTCAAAGTGGGCTGCTTATTCCAGTTCACGAACGTAGTTCCGTATGCTTTTTTGATAAGATACTTACGGATATTGGAGATAATCAATCCATTGAAAATCATCTAAGTACGTATAGTTATCGATTGAAAAACATGAACCACTTCTTAAAGAAGTGTAATGACAAAACCTTATTCTTGATCGATGAATTTGGAACTGGAAGTGATCCCGAGTTGGGAGGTGCCTTGGCCGAAGCATTTTTGGAAGTTTTCTATGAGCGTGAAGCCTATGGAGTAATCACCACCCACTATGCCAATTTAAAAGCATTGGCCGATGAGCTGCCCCATGCTACAAATGCCAACATGCGTTTTAATTCCAAAACTTTGGAACCGACTTTTCAACTCGTACTGGGCGAAGCCGGAAGCTCCTTCACTTTTGAGGTGGCCCAAAAGAATGGAATCCCCTACTCTTTGATCAATAAGGCAAAGAAAAAGATAGAACGCGGTAAAGTACGGTTCGATGCCACCATTGCCAAGCTACAAAAGGAACGGAACAAAATGGCACAAACCGGCTCCAGACTGCAGGAAGAAGAAACCAAAGCAAGAGAAGAGGCCAGTAGACTAGAGGAATTGAACACAAAAATCAAAACCAAACTTGAAAGCTACCAAGAGCTTTATGACCATAACCAACGTATGATCCAGTTGGGCAATAAGGTGAACACTGTAGCCGAGAGATACTTTGTAGACAACAAGAAAAGACCGTTGATTTCTGAGTTGCTTCGCATTGTGGAAACAGAGAACAGTAAGCGTAAAAAAACCAACGCCAAAAAAGTAAAGGCCAAACAAGAAAAGCAAAAACAAGTGGCCCAAGAGCTGGAAAAGAAGATTGTAAAAGTCCGCAAAGAAAAAAAGGCTGAAAAGAAAAAAGCCATAGAAAAAGAAAAGAACAAACCCAGACCGGTTTTTAAGATTGGAGATAGGGTTCGTTTGATGGATGGCAAAGCCGTGGGAAGTATTGACACTTTGGAAAAAGGGAAAGCTGTTGTCAACTATGGCATGTTCACTACTAATGTGAGTGTAGACCAGTTGGAGCTTGTAGAGGCCAAAAAGTAAATCCATGTCAGGTCGAGCGCAGTCGAGACCTAAAAAAAGATTCCCGCTTTCGCGGGAATGAGAAATCAGAATAAATAACAGCCGGCATCAAGTTGTTGAACCCAACCTGAGCGGCCGACTGTTGACACTATTAGTTACAGCTAATTGGCGTTAAGAAAATCTGCAGAATCAAATTGTTCGTCACTTCAAAACACTTTTGACTACTGATGTAGTTATACGATCGTGGACTTCCCAGTGCCCGCCACACAAAAGCATCTTGAAACTGGAACTCCACTTCAACATCATGTGCTCCATTCGGTGGACTTTTTACCGACCGCTGGCCATTGTTTACCACATTGTAGCTACCAATCACGGTGTTGTTTGTTCCAGGGTTCTTATAAACAAAACGATATCTTACATCAAAAATGGAATTGTTGTCCACATCCACACTCTCATGGTCATAGTTAAATGTTTGACAGTTTTCTACCCTGTAATCCGTGGTATACCCCATTTTAGCCAAACTGTTATCTTTTAGATACCTAATGGTATAGGCAATGGGCACTCCTGGATTATCACGACTATATACCGCATTTTCTCCGGTTATAACGCTGTTCAAGGATCCGAATCCCGATTCAATATCAGCCAGATTGATAGCCTCCGAAGCCGCTTCTGCATTACCCCCGATGGTTACCACAGTAATGTTGGATGTTTTTAGAATGGCATCATAGGTAGAATTAACAGTTCCTACCCCACTAACACCTCCAGCATACTCCAGCACTGCATCCAAGTCAATGGAAGTGCTCATATTGGTTGTCTCCATACGGACCATAATGATTCTTCCATAAGAAACAGAGCTTACATAAGCTGGCGGAGTAGCAGAACCAATGGCATTTTGCACCTGGGCATTGGTGACCGAAGAATCAAAAACGCTTCCTGGAGAACTTGGGGTATCCATGGTAACGGTATAAAAAACTTGCTTAAACACCAGGCCGGCGTACCTTTTTTCAGTATTGCTCTCGTAATTGAACTGAGAGGCCAAAGATCCTGTAGCCCATTCCAAGTTTAATCCAACATCCAAGCTAAATTGCTTTGAGGAATAGGATGTGGAAGCTTGGTAGGTGGAATTTGACGCGTTTACATAACCTTCTTGATAGGCATTGGCATTCCACCACTCCAGAGCGTTGTCTATGCCAGTTTGCACTGCTGAATTGGATGATGGGTCATCCACCACAATAGTTCCCTGCGCTCCAATTCCAGGCAAATCCAAACGTAATGTTGCCGGAGACCTGTCCAAGGTCAAAGGATCAGGAGCACCATCCAACATACCTTCGTTCCCTATGACCAGTGCTCCAGGGAATACTACTCCGTTTGTTGGTCTTAAGATCGCAACGTCTTCAAAATTGGATTCTAGACTATAATCCTGGGTCCTACACTCAAACAGCTGGCCTTGAGTAGGACCAGTATTTGTTGTGTTATCATTATTCAATATTCTTTCTGAAGGAGCACCACCCGTGTCCTGCACATTTAAGAGCTCATCTGGACTGTAGGTAAGACTCGCAATAGTGGAATTGATTTCCTCAAGATTATTGTTGTTCTCACCTCCTGAGTTTTCTCCGCCATTGTTTTCACCTCCGTTTTCGGTTGGCGGTTCGGGGCTTTCTTCTGTACTGCAAGAAACAGTAATGGACAACGTCATGGCCATAACCAGTATGGACCATACGTTGATTTTTTGGATAATTGTTTTCATAACTTCTTGGTTTTAAGGATTCAACACCTCAAACCTAGAAGAGAATATCCCCCATCCCTAATTTTTAATATGGACAAAGTATGGACAAGGGGTATAGATTGACTCCAAAAACGGCATGGACGGGCTTTTAAGGCCGACACACCTCTTTTTGCTAGTAACTATTTAATTTTCAACTAGTTAAGTAAATATTTTTACGAAGAAAAAACAATAAAAAACATGGACAATGTATGGACAAGGGGGTTTGTCCTTATGGAATCCCGTGCGTTTTCAATGGATATATTAGGTATCTTGGTGAAACAATCAACCTCTCATGAAAACAATATACTTCTTTTTAGCTGCGGCAATACTTTGTCCAATCTTTACATTTTGTCAGCTTCAAGGCCAACAAAGAATAGACAGCCTATTGACCAAGTATGAAAGTTTGGAAGACGGCATTCCTAAAATAAAAGTCTTAGAAGAACTGTACTATGCAGAAGTTTATAACAATCCTGAAAAAGGACTGGAACATGCCAAAAATGCACTAGATCAGGCAAAAAAGATTGAATACTGGTCCGGAATAGGTGTTGGCTATTACCACATTGGGGTATACCATAAATTGACCGGGCAATTGGATTCTGCCAAGCATTATTATCACAAATCATTGAAGGTTTGGGAAAAGCATCCCAATATAAAAAACCACGCCACTGCCCTATCGTCAATTGCCCGTATAGAATTTGATAAAGGATTTATTGATAAGGCCATTGAGCTGGAAAAGGAGGTTACCGAAATTTATAGGGAGAATGGCTTTTGGCTCAATTACGGAAATGGGTTGATGAGTGTTGGGGGAATGTACCAAAACAAGGGTAGCTATAAAATAGCTATGGATTACACACTTAGATCTTTGAAAGTACTGGACACAGTTCCAGAAGAACCTTGGCGAGATGCGGATGCCCTTGTGCAATTGGGAAACATTGAATATGTAAGGGGTAATTTTCAAGAATCATTGGGCCATTATGAAAAGGCCCTGAAGGTTTACACCGAAACCAATGACAATATTTACAAAGGACACACCTTGGTAGATATGGGAACAGCCCTATTTGAAATGAAAAAATACGATGAGGCCATCGCTACGTATAACCAGGCACTGGAAATAAGCCGGGAAATAAAGGTTAACGACATGGAAGGGAATTGCCTAAGCAACTTGGGCATGGTCTATATCAGAAAAGGTGATTATGATATCGCCATTGACTACCTCCAGAAAGCCTTGAAAATAAATCGGACCAAAAACACCCATCAAAACCTAATCAACAATTTAGGGGAGTTGGGGCATGCCTTAAGCTTAAAGGGGAATGTGGATGAGGCCATTCCATACCTAAATGACGCGGTGACCATGTCGGATTCCATAGGCGCCTTAGATTTTAAAAAACTGGCCCTGATATATAGGTCAAAGGCATTTAAAAACAGCCAACAATTTGAAAAAGCTTTTGCAGATATAGAAAAGTCCCAAGAAATCAACGACAGTCTTTTCAATAAATCAAAGTCCCAACAAATAGAAGAGTTAAAGACCATCTACGAAACCGAGAAAAAAGAAGCGGCTTTAGCCCTACAAGAAGAAGAAATCAATACCCTGAACGAAAAGGCCAAGGTGGACAAACTTACCAAGGGACTTTATGCAGGAGGCATGGCCTCTGCCCTGGCCTTGTTTGGACTGTCCGTGTTTGGATACAGACAAAGAATAAAGAGAAACCGTATTGCCAGAGAGAAACAGGAAGAGATCTACAAACAGGAAATAGCCCATAAAAAGAAGGAACTTGCCAGCCAGACCCTGCATTTGGTACAGAAGAACACTTTTATCCAAGAACTAAAAGAGAACTTGGAAAACCTAAAAAACTCACCGGAAAAATTCAAGGTGGAGTTTCGGCGAATTGTGATGTTGCTGAAGAAGCAAAATGCCTCGGACAAGGATTGGGAGGTCTTTAAGACCTATTTCTCTGAAGTGCACAACGACTTTGACCAAAAACTAAAGACCCTCTACCCCGACATTTCAGAAAAAGAAATAAGGTTAGCGGCCTTTCTACGCATGAACCTGACCACCAAGGAAATAGCCGCCACCCTAAATGTATTGCCCGATAGCATCCTGAAATCCAAGTATAGGTTGAAAAAGAAATTGGGCTTGGATAAGGAAACCGACCTGACCACCTTTTTGAACACCTTGTAATCCCAAATTGAAAAAAGGCCCTTTAGGGCCTTTCCTTTTTATTGCTCAATAGCTTGTATGCACTCCCAAAGTCCCTTTACACTATACAGGGCCGTTTTTTCCTCCTCATCCAACGGAATCTCGGAATGGTAGATGACCACATCATGGAGGAGTTTTAGGGCGTTGACCAAATCTGGGCCGTCCAGATAATTAGCAAATTGTAAGAGTTCCACTTGGGCCGGGGTGAGCATTTGGGAAATTCTAGGGGCGCATTGCGCCTCCTCCGCAGGCAGTGCCGCCTTACAGTGCTGACATGGCTTATGACTTTTCTCATTAGACATATGTTAATGGTTTAAGTTAAGCCTAGAATGTGCTGACCAAGCTAAGATACGCTTTCTATAAAAAACAGATTTCCAGTGGTTTGTCCACGGCTATCGGCTATTGTTGATAAGTTTTTCTAGGTTAAAGATTGTGTGCTATTATTTTTTGAAGGAAATTTCTGTAAAACTGACAAAGTAGTTTTTTATACCAAATCCATTTTATTTTAACATAACACTTAATAAAACCACAGAAATGAAAAATATAATTTACTTTACCTTGTTTTCTTTATTTTCAATTTCATTATCATTTGCTCAATGGACGGATAATGGGACCCATATAACAACAACTGATAATGTTGGGATTGGAACTACAAATCCTATAGCACCTTTATCAGTTAAATCCAATAGCTCCAGCTCCAGTAATAGTGGCTTTATTTTAGAAGCAAACAACTCTGGCAATGCTCTTGCCAAAATAGCAGAAAAGTCAACAAACGGCGCAAGATTTCACATGTATGAAGAAGGGGTTGAGAAAGTTGCTTTTTATACAGATGGCACTAATAATCATATTTCAGCTGGAAATCTAGGAATTGGAACAAGTGAACCCAAAGAAAAATTCCATCTGGAAGGTAACATGTTAATCGATTCTTATAATTTGGGCGATGATAACGGAATCTTTTTCCGGGAAAATTTTAGCTCAGCAAATAAATATAACCTTTCCATTCTTTTATATGACCATTCTAATTCTGGTGCAAGTCCTGATGGTCTAAGTTTGAATGCCTACGATGGAATAAGTTTTTCTACTGGATCTAATAATCGAAATGAAAGAATGAGAATCACCCAAAGTGGTAATGTTGGAATTGGCACAACAAATCCTGATATGAAATTGACCGTTAAAGGAAAAATACATGCTGAAGAGGTAAAAATTGATTTAAATGTTCCCGCTCCAGATTATGTATTTGATAACGATTACGATTTGATCACTCTGGAACAAGTCGAAAATTTCATTGCCAAAAACAATCATCTTCCAGAAATTCCGTCTGCAAAGGAATTTGAAGAAAATGGAATTCTACAGGCGGAAATGGATATGAAACTTCTTAAAAAAATTGAAGAGCTGACACTTTATACCCTACAGCAACAAAAAGAAATCGAAGAGCTGAAAACTCTTGTTGAAAGATTACTTGAATCGAAAAAATAGCAACCCACTCCCTCCAGCTAGTATCTTGTGGGGCAATCCTCTGCACTTTATGTGTCCAAGCCGCATAACCGTAACCCATTCGTCATTTCGACATGAGATGCATAGCATCGATTGAGAAATCTTTGCAGATTCATTAGATTTCTCGCTGCTCCGCTCGCTCGAAATGACAAACCACCTTCATTACCGAAACGCATCTTGTGTGTTATCATCCATGACCAAGCCGCGTAACGGCAACCCATTCGTCATTTCGAAATGAGGAGTGCAAGGACGATTGAGAAATCTTTCCAGATTCATTAGATTTCTCGTCGCTACGCTCGCTCGAAATGACAAATAAATTATGTACTTTGGAGCCTAAACCCACTCGCAATGAAACCACTACGCTTTCTTTTATTTCTAATTTCTTTACACGCTTTTTCCCAAGGGTATGAGTTTAAAAAGGTAGTAGATCTAGAGGCCACCCCGGTCATCAGTCAAGGTAGAACGGGCACCTGCTGGAGTTTTAGCAGTACCTCTTTTTTGGAATCGGAAATTATTCGGCTAACGGGCAAACAGATTGATCTCTCCGAACTGTACACCGTTAAAAAGACCTATCCCGCCAAGATGGAAAATTACATCATGCGCCAAGGTAAGGCGCAATTGAGCGAAGGAGGTCTGGCCCATGATGTGCTGAATGCGGTGAAAAAATACGGCCTCGTCCCCAACCAAGTTTATTCCGGATTGGTCAATGTAAATCAAAACCGTCATGACCATAGCGAATTGATCGCGGTGATCACGGCCCTTGGCGAAACCTATGCCAGTAGTAAGTCGGGAAGGTTGAGCAACAAATGGAAAGCGGTCACCGAAAGTGTTTTGAACACCTATCTGGGCAAGGATGTACCGGAGTTTACCTATGAGGGCAAAAACTATACCCCCCAGTCTTTTTTGGAGATGACCACATTGAATCCCGATGATTATATCTCGTTGACCTCGTTTACCCATAGGCCATTTTACAACAATTTTATCCTCAATATTCCAGATAATTGGAGCAATGGCAGTTTCTACAATATTCCGCTGAATGAACTTATGCAGACCATAAACACGGCCCTGGAAAATGGGTTTACCGTGGAGTTGGATTGTGATGTCAGTGAAAATACCTTTTCCAGCAAACATGGGGTTGCCGTAATCCCCAAACTTGCCAGTGATGCAAAAAAGGCAATGACGCAACCCGTTGCAGAGAAAACCATTGACCAGAACTACAGACAAGAACAGTTTGAAAACTATGCCACTACGGATGACCACTTAATGCACATTACGGGCATACTCAAGGACCAAAACGGCAATACCTATTACATGGTCAAGAACAGTTGGGGCACCGATGAAAGTCGTACCACCTATGGCGGCTATGTCCATTTTAGTGAAAGTTATATGAGACTGAAGGCCATTAGCGTTACCATTCATAAAGATGCGCTTCCTAAAACCTTGGCGGAAAAACTGTTTTAAAAACCTGGACAATTGCAAACCCCGGAGTGCCCCGCACCCTTCCCCTATTATCTTGTGGGGCATCAGTCACGTTTAACAGACGGAACAACCGTTCGTCATTTCGAAATGAGATGCAGGGCATCGATTGAGAAATCTAAAGATTTCTCGTCGCTACGCTCGCTCGAAATGACAAACCACCTCCGATTTCCGCAAGATTGCATTTTATGGCCTAGATTATGAATCATATAATTGGTTTTGATTAACTTGACAACAAAGTTATACTTTGAAAAAAAGAGAGATTTATTGGTTATTGGGAACGCTGGGGTTTGGGTTCCTTGTTATACTTCTTCTCTTTGGAGTGGACGGTTTTCGGCATGATTCTCTCCTTGATATCAATATCCATGATACGTACTTTGTTTTCCCATATTTCTATTTAGCTATACTCCTTTTTGTGTTGCTATTGTTTGGTGTGTACCTTTTTAGAACAATCCAAGCCAGTTTTAAAAATTTGACCGCCAACCTTGTTCTCATGGTTGCCCTTATTTTTATGATTATGGTGTTGGGCGGCTTCACTTCTCTGTTGGAAACCTTTAGTCAGCCCTATAGTACCTTGGAAAACGGAACAGTGGAAAGGGAAAGAACCCCAGTGGAAAGTTTAATGGCAATACTATCAATGATACTCGTGGGGCTCCAACTTGTACTTTTGGTCTTCCTTGCTTATTGTGGTTATAAAACAGGGCGTAATTATGCATCAAAATAACACCTCATTCACGCATAACGGCAAACCCTGGTCATTTCGAAATGAGTTCGCCAAAGGCGGACGATTGAGAAATCTAAAGATTTCTCGTTGCAAACCAATGTCATTTCGACAAGAGGAGTGTAAGGACGATGGAGAAATCTTTTCAGATTCATTAGATTTCTCGTCGCTACGCTTGCTCGAAATGACATACGCATCGCAAATAAATTGGCAGAACTGTTTCTTGGCCCGTACCGGCAATGAGCACTATCTTGCACCAAGCAACCAATTCCAAATACCCCTAACATGATTCGAATTGTATACACTTGGCAGGTACCTCCGGAAAACTTGGAGCTTTTTATTGAAACCTGGAAAATAACCACCACTACAATCCATAAAGAGGTAAAAGGAGCACGGGGTAGTTTTATGCTTCAAAGCGATACAGACCCAGGACAAATAAAGACCATTGCAAGATGGGACAAAATTGAAGATTGGGAGAGATTTTGGCAGAACAGTAAACCTAGTCAAATGAAGTCCATGCATGATTTGGGAGAACGAGTCTCTGTGGAAATATTTAAGGAAGTGGATGATTTTACAAAGTAAAACATCACTACAACTTCCCCCCTTGCCCTCCAATATTTTGACCAATTGAATTCCTCTTCTCTTAGAGCGTAAACTTCTCGATTGCTCATTGAGTCGTACAATTTGCAACATGGACCAAAATAATCAGTCCTTCTTTGCAAATACGAACTTCTATGCAATACCTCAGAAGCTGTCTGTCTGTCTTTATTACCCTTCTATCAGTTACTACAACTTTTTCCCAAACCAACTTTACATGGCCAGAAACACCAAGCTCAAAAGTCTTTCAGGACTTTATTAGAGCTTACAATACTGGGCTACAAATAGAAATCAAAACATTTGCCAAAACACATTATGCAAATACTGACAGTGCCTATCTAGATGAAAAAACAGAATACTGGATGGACATCTATCACAGATTTGGTCCGGTAAAACTACATTCGCTATCCATAAATAAACCCAATGACCTTGAAGTCTGGCTTCAAGGTACCATGAGCAAAGCCTGGTTTGCGCCTGAATTTATCTTGAATTCCGATAATCAAAAGATTAAGGCTGTGGGCATGTTATTGGGAATGCAGCCACCCAATACTTCCACTCCCGCACCTTCAAATGAAGAGTTTCTGGACAGGTTGACCAATTACCTTACCCTTAATGAGCAACACAATTTGTTTCAGGGATCGGTTTTACTGGCTCAACACGGAAAAATCATCCATAGCAAAGCGTACGGATTTAAAAATATTGAAGAAAACGAGCTGAATACTCTAAGTACAAGGTTTGATATTGTTTCGATTACCAAACCGATTACGGCCATAGCTATTTTACAATTGGTTCAAAATGGAAAACTTGATCTATTTGCTCCCATCGAAAAGTATTTACCTGAACTGCCCAAAAACATTTCCGAAAAAATTACAATCTATCAATTGTTGACCCATACCTCTGACTACAAATTGAAAAATATTGATGGATTCAGGGAGCAAATCGAAAAAACAAACTCCCTAAAAGAGGTATACGATATCCATCTTGAACAATTACCAAAGTGGGACAGTTTTGGCGATTTCAACCCTTCTGGGAAATGGAATTATTCCAACCAAGGATATGACTTGTTAGGGGTTATTATAGAGAAGGTTACAGGGTTAAATTTGGAGCAATACTTCAAAATAAATGTTTTTGAAACAGTTGGAATGTCCGACACATCTTTTTCTAAAGCAGGGACTGCAAATCCATATCGCTATGACCTTAAACATGGTGGGCTTAAAGATTATTCCGAATATCCCTCTTTCTTTGGAAGAGTGAGTGCCGCTGCTCAGTTAAATAGTACCGTAGATGACCTATACAAGCTTTTTGAAACTATAAAAAATACAGATGATCTGTTGGATGAAGCACATAAAGGTTTGTTGTATGCTCCACTTGTTAAACGAGGAGGAGACGATTTTCAGGGTCTTGGGTTGGAAGTTAATTATGAGTCCATCCTAAACATTGGACATAGTGGTGTAAATGTTGGGAATACTTCAGAGCTGATTTATTTTCCCGAATCCGATTTAGTACTCGTTGTATTGTGCAACAACCGATCGGGGGCGCCAAACTTATATAATTTTTTAAAAAACAATATCCCAAAAAAATAGTAAAATGGAATAAGCATATATATTGTTCTAAATATTAATCGTAAATTTGCGATAAGCAATATGAAGAGAAGTTTAGAACAAATAGCCTACGAACCGGACACCGAAGCCTTGGCCAAATATGCCAAAGCTTTGGGGCATCCTACCCGTATTGCCATTTTAAAGCTTCTTGAAAATCAATCGTGCTGCTTTACTGGGGATTTGGTGGACTTATTACCGATTTCCCAGTCCACAGTTTCACAACATTTGAAAGAATTAAAAAATGCCGGGCTTATTCAGGGTGAATTAAAGCCACCGAAAATAAAATACTGCATCAATCAAGAAAACTGGAAAATTGCCAAAGTCCTTTTCCAACAATTTTTTGATTGATATTTTTTTTGCAATCAAATCGTTTATTTGCGATAAACAAATTAATGCACATGAGCACAACAATTAAAATTTTAGGCACTGGCTGTCCAAAATGTAAAACAATGACAAAGGTCGTTCAGGAAGTTGTTAATGAAAACCAGATTGATGCCACTATAGAAAAGGTGGAGGACCTAATGGACATAATGAAATTCAATGTAATGCTCACGCCAGCACTGGTAATCGATGATGTAATTGCCCTTAAGGGAAGAGTTCCAGGCAAGAATGAAGTATTGGAACTTTTAAAAACCAAAGAAACCGGACATATGTACAATTCAAGTCGTGGTTCCCAAAACAATTGCTGTTAACAGCTAACCATGTTTGATTGGATACAAAACCTAGCTGACTGGTTGGTCTACGAATTGTTGAATTTGAACAATGGACAACATTTGGCCGAAGCCCTCAACTTCTTTATCTATGACACTGTCAAGATTTTAATCTTACTTTTTGTTGTCATTTTTTTCATGGGCATTGTCAATAGTTATTTTCCAATAGATCGGGTCAAGAACTATCTCTCACGAAATAAACTATTCGGGTTGGAATACCTCATGGCAAGTCTTTTTGGAATAGTAACGCCTTTTTGTTCGTGTTCATCGGTTCCATTATTTATCGGTTTTGTAAGGGGTGGTATTCCATTGGGCGTAACCTTTTCTTTTTTGATCACTTCTCCCTTGGTCAATGAAGTGGCCATTGGACTCTTTGTTGGACTGTTCGGGGTAAAGACAACCATAATATATGTAATCAGTGGGGTATTATTGGGTACCATATCGGGCATCATTCTTCAAAGTTTGAAATTAGAACGCTATTTAACGCCTTGGGTAAAAGAAGTTTTGGCCAACGCCCAAAAAGAGCAAGACCTATTTCAGATGGAAAGGAAAAGCTTCAAACAACGTTTGCCTATCATCTGGAAAGAGGTTATAAAAATCCTAAAAGGTATTACCCCGTATGTTATGGTTGGAATTGCCATCGGCGGATTGATGCACGGCTATATTCCAGAAGGTTTTTTTGAAAGATACATGGACAAAGACAATCTTTTTGCGGTTCCTCTGGCCACGATTTTGGCCATCCCCATGTATTCCAATGCGTCTGGCGTACTTCCTATTGTTCAGGTGTTGGTGGCCAAAGGAATTCCATTGGGAACTGCTATAGCTTTTATGATGGGAGTGGTTGGCCTATCGCTGCCAGAAGCCCTGCTCTTAAAAAAAGTGATGACCTTAAAACTCATTGCCATTTTTTTCAGTGTCGTTGCACTCTGTATTATTGCTTCGGGGTATTTGTTCAATCTTATTCTTTAGACCAGATGTGGATACACATTGAATGTTTGGATTTAAAGAGGCTCTTAAACCTTTTATTTAAAAAAATGCCCTCTGTTGTAACATTATTCTTTTTGAGTTGTCTTCATTTCAAAAACCAAGAACAAAATGCACTTACTCAAGAGCCTGCTTTTAATCACCCCATTAGCTTGTATTATTTCCTGCAATTCCATTTCAAAGAAGCATCCATCGGCAAAAGTTGAAATTATCTTCCAAGAAGACGCTGTCAATTTTTCTGAACCACAAAAGGATTTTATCCGTGAAATAATCATCGATTCAGAAAAAGAAGTGCGGAATCTGCTACCAAATCTACCAGACAGTATTAAGGTAGTTGTTGAAAATGTGGATTGGGACCTTGATATGGTTGATGGAGTAACTGGAAGAACAGAAACAAACTTCCCTCCTATGGTCATTGTCCAAATATCACACAAATATCAAAAAGGAATAATTGATTCAATAAGTTCAGGCCTAAGAGGTACCATTTTTCACGAGTTCCATCATTTATCGCGTGGTTGGGCCATCAAGGACAACAAATTTAGTTATGGAATACCCAATGCCATGGTCAATGAAGGCTTGGCCGTTGCATTTACTGAAATATATACTGGAAACGTCCAAAAGGTTAATGCCTATACCAGCGAAGCTGATAATTGGGTTAAGGAGATCTTGGCCCTTCCTTTGGACGCAAGTTATTCCGATTGGGTAATGGGTGAGCATCCAGATGGGAGAACTTATATTGGTTATAGGGCAGGAAATTTTTTAATCAGGAAAGCGATGCTTGATTCAGGAAAAAGTATTTTGGAATTGAGCAATCTTAAGCCAAATGAAATAATAAAACTTGCTGGTTACTGATATTGTCGAACATGCGCTGCTCCCACAATGTTGCATCTTTTGGGGCAAAACTTTAAAAGCGATGTTTGAAAAAACCTGCCGGATAGATTTTCATTTCTTAGCTCTTATCTTTGCAGTGTGGAAGAGGGAAAAAAAATCATACTTTTTGATGGGGTCTGCAACCTCTGCAATGGGGCCGTACAGTTTATCATAAAAAGGGACAAAAAGGACATGTTTCGCTACGCCGCCCTGCAAAGCAAAATTGGGGAGGAGTTGGTAGCAGAACGTGGAATTGATACTTCCAAAGTGGATTCTATCATTCTCATAGAACCAGGAATGGCCTACTACACCAAGTCCGATGCAGCTCTTGAAATCGGCCAAGGTTTTGGAGGGTTTTGGAAAGCCCTGTCCTTGTTTACCTGGATTCCCAAGACTTTTCGGGATGCTATTTATGATTTTGTTGCTCGAAACCGCTACCGATGGTTTGGCAAAAAAGAGGCCTGTATGATTCCCACACCCGAGTTACAGGCCAAGTTTTTGGGTTAACTCACTTATATTACTCCTTCCCTAGCCCAGAATACCCATTTGCCTAATTATTGATTTTTTGGAGATACGTTTTGGTATAGGTTTGAATCATAACTTAAACCACACCGTTATGAAAAATCTTGTTCTACTCCTATTGTTTTTCCCATTTGTTTGTTTTGCCCATGATTCTGAAGTGCCTTCAAAAATAAAAGAGGTCACCGTATATCTAAGCGGCGCACAGATTACCAGAACTGCTAGTTGTCAACTCAAGGAGGGCAACAATCAGGTTGTTTTCACGGGACTATCCCATAAAATTGATGAAAGTAGTATTCAAATTTCTGGGCTCAATGCTGTGAGCATTCTATCCATAAGCTATGATATCAATTATCTGGACCAAAATGAAAGTAATCCCGAGGTGAAGCAGTGGGAAAACGAAATCAAGAGTTTAGAACTCAAGATTGCCCTGCTTAACAATACCATAGCCGGTTTGGAAGAAGAGCAAAAGGTGATTACCACAAACCGACTGGTAAGCACGGACAACCAAGCTCTAAGCCTGGAAAAGGTAAAGCAGATAAGCCAGTATTACCGTGAAAGGATTACGGCTATCAAAAATGAAATTTTTACTGCCAATTTGGATATCAATGCATTAAAAATGGAAATCACAGCACTCCAAAAACAATTAGCTGAGGTGAACAATGCTCCTGAAGAACAACAAGGGGAAATCATCATAAAGTTCAGCGCGCCTATAGCTACATCTTTAGATGTAACCCTGAGCTATTTGGTGCAGGATGCGGGTTGGGTCCCAAATTATGATATTAAATCCTCTGGACTTAATACCCCACTTAATTTGGCATACAAAGCCAATGTATACCAGAAAACAGGACAGGATTGGAACAATGTTAAGGTGGTACTTTCCACTGGAAATCCCAATTATAATATTGCCAAACCCCGGTTGGAGTCCAAATACCTGAATTTTGTAAGTTCTTACCAAAGAAGGTACTCCCCCGCTGCCAAGAAAAAGGGGTATGCTTTTAATCCCAATGTAAAAAAAGTGGTAGGGACGGTTACAGATAATTCCGGATTACCTTTGCCGGGTGTCAACGTAGTCATAAAGGGAACTAGTCACGGAACATCCACGGATTTTGACGGTAATTATTCTCTGGACATTCCCTTTGGACAGGAATTGGTCTTCTCATACATTGGCATGCATACCCAGGAGTTGCCCCTATATTCCTCAATTATGAACATTAGTCTGGAAGAAGACGCAGCACAGCTGGACGAAGTAGTTGTAACTGGCTATGGAGGTTTGTCTGGAAGTGCTACAGGAGTAAGAATTAGAGGAGCCAATTCATTTACCACAAGACAGGAACAAAAATTACCTCCTAAACCTCTTTACATTATTGATGGTATCCCCATGAGTGGATTTTCTGAAGGAGATCTTGATGCAAATGAAATCCAAAACATTGAGATTCTTAAAGGAGACAATGCATCGGTCATTTACGGTTCCCGAGGAGTCCATGGTGTGGTTGTAATCACCACCAAAAAAAGCCATACAAAAGAAGGTGCCACCAAAACAGAGTTTGTTATCAAAAAACCGTACTCCATTACTTCAGATGGTGATATCACTGCAATTGAAATCAACAGCTTTAAAATGCCTGCCAGTTACGAGTATTTTGCTGCACCCGTGATTGACGAAAATGTTTTTCTTACCGCAAGCTTCAAGGACTGGGAGCAACACCAACTACTACCTGGCGAAGCCAATATTTACTTTGAGGATGCCTATGCCGGAAAAACCACCTTGGACCCCTATACCACCAAAAAAGAAATGGTTCTTTCCTTGGGAATGGACAATAACATAACTGTTTCCAGACAGCAAGACCGTAATTTCAAAAGTAAATCGTTCACAGGAAGCAACAGGATTCTGGACCGAACCTACAATTTGGAAATCAAGAACAATAAAAATATATCCATTAACCTAAAAGTGATGGACCGTATTCCCAAATCCCAAAATAAGGAAATCAAGGTGGATGATATCATCACCAATAATGCGGAATTTGATTCAAAAAAAGGATTATTGACCTGGAACCTAGCCCTGTCTCCAAAAGAAAGCAAAAAGGAACAGTTCTCCTTCAAGGTTAAATACCCAAGAGGAAGGTATATTTCACTTTAAGAACATAAAAACTGGGAAATCCGAAAACTTTGGGTTTCCTGGTTTACTTTAAGTTGTTCAAGATAAAATCCAACGTTTTGTTGGTGTTCAACTTTTGGGTAAATGAATAGCATTGATGTGTAATAGGTTGAACCAATCCCAAGGTTTTTAGGTATTTGATAGTGTCCTCATTCTCCAAAGCCACCTTTCCTGTGAGTAGGACATCCAAGCTTTCTTCTTTTTGATAGCGCTTGTAAATTTTTCTGAGTCCGCTGAGGTATAAATGATCCTTGGTAAAACCTCCACCGCGATGCGCCCTTAGCGTTATACCAAAAGCCTCGTTTTTATTGAGTTTGTATTGCCCATGAATCAAATCAAAGGTATCCGAAAAAGAGTAACCTTTAATTAAACTATCGGCAGCTAAAACCCTGTAAGCTAATTCTTTTAGTCTTTTTAAAGTAAGTGCCCCTCCCATATATTCACTGAACACGGCGAGCCCCTCTTGAGTCTCCACATTTTTGGGCAATCCGTTGGAAAAAATTTTCAGGGGTTGGAGCAACCCATTATAAGTGGTAACCAAGTGCACTCCAATTTCATGATTGGCCAAAGTGAGCAATTGGTTTTTGCTGAACTTGATGTTCTTTTTGATCAATAGGGATTGAGAGCTATTACTTACCATGGCCTCAGCGGCAATGTTATGCGAAAATTTGACTTTAAGTGGAAACTCATACTGTTTTGCAGCCTCCTCAAAATATGCCCGTGCTTCTTCAGAAGAAAATGTTTTTTCCATATCCAAAGACTCAGGTTCGTCTGCAAAATGAAGGATATACCTGGCATTTTGCACATCCCGCTCGGTAGGTGTACCATAAACCCGTAGGGAGTTATAGTAAAAGTTTTTACCCTTGCCAATGGTCTCAATACATTGCACCATATTGGAATAATAATAGATGACCTCTTGGTACAATTGCCGTATCTGGTCATCCGTAATACGTTCCAAACGCTGCGAAAAGAACAAGCGGTGCAACTTATATGGGTTGAATTTAAGCTTAGGGTACTTAAAGTTTGGTGTGGCCGTATATTTTGAAGCAAAAAAACGATGTTTTTCCTTTTCAATGTTCAAGGGGTTGATGTAGCTCAACAGCTCAATCCTTCGTACCAATCGGTCCAAATTGGCGTCTATTTCAAATAGGTTACCAAACTCCTTTTGCAAATCCTGCACTTCCTCTACTCCGATCATATATTTGCTTTTTCAAATTCATCCACCATTTCCGGAATCAAAAGCTTAAGTTGCTCTTCCACAGAACTTACCACCTCTGGGTAAATGACCCCGGTATGTTCATCACAATAGATTTTGGAAATCTCAGTCGCCAAAACCAAGGTATTCTTAAAATTCTTGGTGATATATTTTAGGAAATGTCCATTCCCGTAAAAGGTATTATTAATTTTTGCCGAGGACTTTATCCCGTTTGGAAATTGAATGGCTTCCAGTTTAGAACGCCAGCTCTCAATCAACTCGCCAAATCTATCATTATCCACATTGGTGGTTCCCAAATTCCAAGTCGGAACCTCTCTTTCCCATCGTTTCCAATTGTAACTGTGCATATCAAAAACAATGACCTTCGGATATTTGGATTCCAATTTGTCAAACAGCACCTGCACAACCTCATAGAAATTATTATGTTTTCTGAGGCTTGTTTCTTTTTCATGCTCCACTAAAGGAGTTCTCCAGAGTTGTTTGCCCCAGGCAGTTTCAAAAACCGCTTCTTCAGGTGGACGATTGAGGTCATACTCAAATCGACTGTCACGCCCTGCAATGATAATGGGTTGTGTACTTACCATTTGCCTAGTGCAGGGATCTTCCTCGTACCAACGGTCATATTGGCTGTGTAAACAATTTTCCCAAAGGGATTTACGAAATTGATGCCCATCGTGTACTGCTCCACAGACAAAAGGGACGTAACTATCAATTTTTATGGAAAAAGAATAGTCTTCCGAAACTGCTTCAAAACAAGTCTCAGACTTTATGGAATTGATAATTTCTTCTAGGGTACATTTACGCATTCTCTACTTCGCTTCGTAATCTGGACCTTCTATCAAATGCTTGCAGCTTATCGAGTACTTTGCTTTCAATGAAATCAATCACTTTGCACTGCACCTTGGTCTTATAGGCTTTGTTAATATATGTGATTCCTCCAGGCGACATTACATTGACCTCTACCAGCTTTCCGCCAATCACATCAATGCCAACAAAATAAAGTCCGTCTTTGACCAGTTTAGGACCAATTTGCTTGCACAAAGCTTTTTCTTGTTTGGTCAGGGAATGTTTTGCAACCGAACCACCGGCGGACACATTGGAACGATGATCGTCGCTTCCTGGAATCCTACGCATGGCTCCTATTGGCTCGCCATTCAGCAATAAAATACGGACATCACCCTGGTCTGCACCTTCAATATATTCTTGAAGTATGACATAGTTAGAGCTTCCATCTGAGTTAGTTACATAGAAATCAAGCAAAGAATTAATATTGGACATGGCCGATCTCTCAATAAGAATAACACCTGAACCTCCATAGCCGTTCAGCGGTTTCAAAATCATCTTGTCCGCTGTTGATTCTTTAATCTGTTGTATCAGGTATCTTTTGTTCTTGGACACATGGGTCACTGGAATAATATTGCTGTGACTATCTCCAAAAGCAGCGGTGTACAGCTTGTTATTGGCTTCGCGAAGTCCTTGAATGGAATTTACAATGAACACATCGTCCTTGACTGAATCCAAGAAATTAAGCATCAAGGGGTCCAGAGGGGGATTGGCCCGCATAAAAATCACATCAAAACCCGCCAAAGGAAGCATCTCTTCCCGTGTACTCGCTTGTTTATGAAAAGTTTTTAGGCTACTGGGTACTTTTTCCATCCTGTTGATCACAGTAGAAAATGCGCTCGTTACACTATTCCGAATAGTCAGGTTGGCAGGTGTGCAAAGGGCGACTCCATGCCCACGACGCACGCATTCATGAATCAAGGCCAGACTGGTATCGTTCTCTGGTTGGATTTCCTCCCATGGATACATTAAAAAACAAATGTTCATGGCACAAAATTTTAATTATTTGACTTCATCCCAATGGTCATCCCAATCCTCTACACGAGGTTCACCTAGTTTACCAACAGATTTTGCCACTACCATGGAAACCGTGGCATCCCCAGTAACATTAACTATGGTACGGCACATATCCAATGGTCGGTCCACAGCAAAAATCAAGGCCAAACCAATGGCTAGCTTATCTGCTGGAAAACCAATAGCTTCCAACACAATAACCAGCATGACCATACCAGCTCCAGGCACGGCCGCAGAACCTATTGAGGCCAGCAACGCAGTAAGTACTATGGTCAATTGATCTGCAAAACTAAGGTCAAACCCTAGGGCCTGGGAAATAAAGACAGCCGCAACGCCTTGGTACAAACTGGTTCCGTCCATATTTATGGTAGCTCCCACGGGTAATACAAAACTAGATACTTCCTTGTCTACTCCTATATGCTCTTCCACCCTTTCCATCGTCACGGGTAAAGTAGCCGCACTGGAACTAGTGGAAAAGGCCAATAGCTGAGCAGGGCTTATTTCCTTTAAGAACCAGAACGGATTTTTCTTGGTAAAAGTTGAAACCACAATAGCATAGAACACTATCATCAATAAAAGTCCGCCGACCACAACACCAGTATATTTTAACAGGGCCAATAATAAATCTGGGTCGCTAGAGGACACCACAACTCCTGCTAAAAGTGCAAATACGGCATAAGGAGCAGAAAGCATGATCAAATCGACCATCTTTAAAACCACATAGTTCAGAGAGTCAAAAAAGTTTTTTAACGGCTTGGCCTTTTCCTCACCAATCAATAACATGGAAATACCTAGGAAAATCGTGAAGAAAATGACCTGAAGCATCAAACTGTTATCCGTCATGGCGGCCAAAGCATTGTCGGGCACCATATCGACCAAGAATTGTAGTGGTCCACTATCTTTTTGACGAGAAGCTTCCTCCAATTTCGAGGTTACCCCTGCATCACTGGCATAGGTTTCTGTAAGTTTTGTCACAGTATCCTCAGATATTCCATCTCCAGGTCGTAGCACATTCACTAAAATCAGACCAATGGTAATTGCTACCACAGTAGTTACAATATAGATTCCTATCGTACGTAGGCCAATGTCCCGAAATTTTGAAATGTCCTTAAGGTCAGAAATACCTTTTACCAAAGAAGCAATAATCAACGGAATTGCAATCAGCTTCAACAATTTCACAAAGATGGTTCCCAATGGTTGAATCCAGTCTGATACAAATCCTTGGCCCCAATCCACTTGGGTCATGACAAATCCAAATACAATTCCCAAAAGCATCCCAATCAGGATCTGCCAGTGCAGTTCTAGTTTACGCATATGTGGTTTTTAGGAAAGTAAGATACTATTTTGGACGGAAATGCCCTAACCCCTTTTTAGATTTTGTTCGATCGGGCCAAAAGCACATGGTCTGCCAAGACCAAAGCAGTCATGGCCTCCACAATGGGCACCGCCCTTGGAACAACGCATGGGTCGTGTCTACCCTTTCCTTGGGCAGTTACTTTTTCACCCTCTTTATTGATGGTTTCATAGCCTTGCAATACCGTTGCTACAGGTTTAAAAGCCACATTGAAGTAAATATCCATTCCATTGCTGACTCCTCCTTGTATTCCTCCGCTTCTATTGGTAATGGTAGTACCGTCAGGGTTGTATGCATCATTGTGTTGGCTTCCTTTCATTTTTACGCCTTCAAACCCACTTCCATATTCAAAACCCTTTACGGCATTAATGGAAAGCATAGCTTTTCCCAAATTGGCATGAAGCTTGTCAAACACAGGTTCGCCTAAACCAATTGGTACATTTTGAACTACACAGGTGATGACCCCACCAATGGTATCCCCTTCTTTTTTTATGGCCTTGATATAATCTTCCATATTCTGGGCCATTTCGGGGTCCGGGCAACGCACTGGATTAGATTCAATCTTTGAAAAATCCAAGTCGCGGTAGTCTTTCTCCAATTTCATATCCCCGACCTGACAAACAAAAGCATTGATTTTAATATTGTCCAAAAACTGTTTGGCAATGGCGCCTGCCACTACCCTACTTGCAGTTTCCCTGGCTGAACTCCTTCCACCTCCTCGATAATCACGAAAGCCGTACTTTTTATCATACACATAATCCGCATGGGAAGGTCGGTAAGAATCTTTGATATGTGAATAGTCCTTGGACTTCTGATTGGTATTATGAATAGCAAATCCTATTGGAGTACCCGTTGTCTTGCCTTCAAAGACCCCTGAATAGATTTCAACAACATCGGGCTCTTTACGTTGGGTAACTATTGCAGATTGACCCGGTTTTCTTCGATTTAATTCCGATTGGATTTTTTCAATATCCAGGTCAACACCAGCTGGACAGCCATCCAGCACTCCACCTATGGCCACTCCATGCGATTCACCAAACGTTGTAAGTCTAAAAAGTTGTCCAAAAGAGTTTCCGGCCATTGGTAATAATTTCAGTAGGCCCAAAGGTAGATGTTATCGTCCGATTTCAAAAACCAGCCCACCACTTAATGTTTATATAACATATTTCTGTCAGGGTTGATGATTTTTTAACCATATCCTCATGAATAATTGATTTGGAATTGATTTTCAGTTTATTCTTACGTTTTTATTTTGCATTTAAACCTATACGATTGAAAAAAAGGAAGATAGAATTGGCAGTGATTTCGGATGTCCATCTTGGGACATACGGTTGCCATGCAGATGAACTCATCGCTTATTTAAATAGCATTCAACCTAAGAAGCTCATTCTAAATGGGGACATCATTGATATTTGGCAGTTCAGTAAACGTTATTTCCCTTCTGCCCACCTAAAGGTGCTCCGTAAGGTAATCGGGATGGCTTCAAAAGGCACAGAGGTTTACTATATCACTGGAAATCATGATGAAATGTTGCGTAAGTTCAGTGACACTTCAATGGGAAATTTTAAAGTGACCAATAAATTGGTGCTCAATTTAGATGGTAAAAAAGCATGGTTTTTCCATGGAGATGTGTTTGACATGTCCATTCAAAATGCCAAATGGTTGGCCAAGCTTGGTGGATATGGTTATGATCTACTCATCCTGATCAATAGTTTTGTAAACTGGTGCTTATTAAGAATCGGAAGAGAAAAATATTCGCTGTCCAAACGCATAAAAAATAGCGTCAAGGGGGCGGTTAAATACATCAATGATTTTGAAAAAACCGCAGCAGATCTGGCCATAGAGAACGATTATGACTATGTGATCTGCGGCCATATACATCAACCCAAGAAAGAACGGTACGAAAACAAGAACGGAAGTTGTATTTATCTCAACTCTGGGGATTGGGTTGAAAACCTGACGGCTTTGGAGTACTCATTTAAACGATGGAGAATCTACCACTACAACCATGACCGACTATCTCCATTCTTTGCAGATGAAGACCTTAAAGAAATGGACATGAACGAACTCATTGCCTCTATTACTGATAAACAGATTGAAGAAGATTCGGTGATTGAGGGCCATCTAAACGGCGTTCAACAAGATATACAACCAAACCCTGAAATGGAACGTCAAAACGAAAAATCTTTAGACGACCAAAGCTTGTCGCAGGATTGAAACCGGGTGCAACGCATCTTTTTCAGTCCCATCTTTAATTTGATGTCTACAACTAGTACCATTGGCTGAGATGATTGTACCTTCAGGAGCCTTTTTTACCGCTGGGAACAATTTTAACCCTCCAACTTGCATACTGGTACTATAGTGTTCTTTTTCATAACCAAAGGAGCCTGCCATTCCACAACATCCTGATGGAATAATGGAAACTTTATAATTAACCGGTAGATTGAGTACATCAAAAGTTACTTTTTGATTGCTCAAAGCTTTTTGATGACAGTGGTTGTGAACCTTAATGGTTCGCTCTTCTTTGGTGAAACTATCGGAAGTAATATGTCCATTGGCTATTTCATTGGAAAGAAACTCCTCAATCAAAAAAGAACTCGACGACAATTTTGCCAAGAGCTCCTTATCATCATGGAGTCGCTGGTATTCATCCCTAAAGGACAATATAGCCGAAGGCTCCAGCCCTACAATTGGAATGTTTTGTTCCAATATAGGTTCCAAATTGGCTAGGTTCATGGCAGCAAGTCTTTTAGCTTGTTTCAAAAAGCCTTTGGAAAGATATGTCCTGCCGCTTTCAGCATAAAACAACTCCACATCATAACCTAATCTAGACAAAAGCTCTATGGCATCTTTTCCCAAATCAACATCCAGATATTTGGTGAACTCATCCAAATAGAGGACCACTTTCTTACCAGTCTTATTAGTTCCGCTGGCCCGTTGTTGGTCAATGTATTTTTCAAAATTGAATCGATGGACTTTGGGAATACTTCTTTCCGAAGCTATCCCAGTGACTTTTTTCAACAGTCCACTTAGCAAACTGGAATCATAAATGGCATTGGTAAGTTTTGGAAAATTACTACCTAAAGCATTGAGCTTGGTATTGTACGCAAAAAGTTTACTCCGCCAGGGGTATCCATTGCTTTCCTGATATTGATAGAGAAATTCAGCCTTCAGAGCAGCAACGTCCACATTACTTGGACATTCGCTGGCACAAGCCTTACAGCTCAGGCATAGGTCAAAAACCTTCTTCAGTTCATGATGGTTAAATTGATTGGCCTTTTCTGAGTTGGTCAAAAATTCCCGCAATGCATTGGCCCTTCCCCTGGTTGTATCTTTCTCATCTTTGGTGGCATGATAACTTGGGCACATTCCCCCAGCCATATGATGGCTTTTTCTACAATCCCCACTACCATTACATTTTTCAGAAGCTTTCAAAATCCCTTCACTATCCGAAAAATCCATCAATGTGGTAATCTCAGGCTCAACTCGGTCAATTTCATACCTCAGGGATTCGTCCATTGGAAATGCATCCACAATTTTCCCGGGATTGAAAATATTCTGTGGGTCAAACGTGCTTTTAACCCTTTTAAGGAGTTCATAGTTGGCTTGGCCTATCATTAAAGGAATGAATTCGGCACGAACTATTCCATCCCCATGCTCCCCACTAAAACTACCCTTGTACTTCTTGGTCAATTTGGCAACATCCGTGGTAATTGCACGAAACAAACTTACATCCTCGGACTTTTTTAGGTTGAGTATGGGGCGTAAATGAAGTTCACCGGCCCCAGCGTGGGCGTAGTATACTGCCTCTTGACCATACCCTTCCATAATTTTGGTGAATTCGCCAATGAAATCCTTTAAGTCCTCAAGGGCAACGGCAGTGTCTTCAATACAAGCAACAGCCTTCCTATCTCCTACCATGTTTCCCAACAATCCAAGTCCAGCTTTTCTTAGTTCTATGGCCTTGTTGATATCGCTTCCCTTTAAAACCGGGCTGGCATAACTCAATCCCGATTTTTCGATAGCTGCCAACAGCCCATTCAATTGCTCTTGTAGTTCGGTTTCGGTTTCAGCCCGTACTTCCAACATTAATATGGCAGCTGGATCTCCCTCCACGAAGAACCTATTGGCCAATTGGGCCCTATTGTTCTTGGTACAGTCCAAAATTACCTTGTCCATCATCTCGCAGGTGTGGAGATTATGCTGCATCACAAGTTCCACATCAGCCAAGGAGTCCTGAAGCGTATGATAGTGCGTAGCCACCATCGCGGACAATGCCGGTGGCAGATCATCCAGTTGAACGGTTATTTCCGTTGAGAACGCTAAGGTGCCTTCACTTCCAGCCAGCAGTTTGCACAAGTTGAAATCCTCTTCATATTTCCCAAAAAGGTTGTTCTTCAACAATTCATCCACCGCATAACCCGTGTTTCTTCGGTGGATGCTAGGTTTGGGGAATTCTGCCTCTATTTCTTTTAGGTTTTGTTGGTTGGATAGTTCACCATACAGACTTTGATATATTTTTCCCTCTAGGGAACCTTCATTCTTTTTTGCTTCAAAAACGTCCGGAGATACATCAGAAAAGGAAACTTCGGAGCTATCGGATAAGATACAATCCATGGCCACCACTTTGTCCCGAGTAACACCATATTGGATGGAGGTTGTACCCGAGGAATTATTTCCGACCATCCCCCCTATCATACATCGATTTGAGGTAGAGGTGTTTGGACCAAAAAATAAACCGAAAGGTTTTAGGTATTGATTAAGCTCATCCCTGACCACCCCAGGTTGAACCTTGATTTGTTTTTTTTCTTTATCCAAATGCAGGATTTTGGTAAAGTGTCTGGAAACATCCACCACAATACCATCTCCAACACATTGCCCTGCCAATGAAGTGCCAGCAGTTCTTGGAATAAGCCCTACACTATTCTCTCTGGCAAAAGAAATTAGAGCTTTTATATCATCTGGATTCTTCGGATAGGCAACGGCAGTAGGTAGTTTTCTATATACAGAGGCATCCGTGGCGTAAATTGCCTTACTCAACTCATCGTACAACAGTTCTCCCTGCAGCGTATCTGAGAGGCTTTTTAATAAAGATTTATCCAACCTGGAACAATTTTTGGTGACTAATTCTGTTAAAAAAGTGTCACAAGACAATACAAAGCTATCTCTATTTTTTAACTAAACGAGAAACTTATGAAGATTACAACATTATTAACAACACTCTTTTTGTTTGCAACAGCTTCCATGAGCGCGCAGGACATTTCTGAACATGCACTGGGATTGCGTTTGGGAGACAGTGATGGATTTGGAGCCGAAATTTCCTATCAAAAATCAATAGCCCGTTACAACCGGGCCGAGTTCAACCTGGGATGGCGGGACAGTCGGGATTTTGATGCCTTCAAACTATCAGGGGTTTACCAATGGGTTCACCCTCTTGATGGCAATTTTAATTGGTATTATGGCGTTGGAGGCGGTCTTGGAAATGTAGATTTTGACCCAGCTCCCGGATTTGACGATGACGATGACGGACTTTTCGTTTTTGCGGCAGGTGACATCGGAATCGAATACAATTTTGATATCCCATTGCTCTTATCACTTGATTTCAGACCTGAAATTGGCTTATTGGGCTATGATGGTTTTGACAATGATTTTGATTTTGATATTGCTTTAGGAATACGTTATCAGTTCTAAGCAACCATCAATAAAGACCAAGAACCCAAGGTATTTTCAAAAGGCCTTGGGTTTTTTTATGCCATATGGAATGAATACCTTAGCAACTTAAACTTGAAAGAATGAAAAAAGTACTTGTGCTTGCCCTAGGAATTGTTTTCTTGATGTCGTGCGATTCCAAACCAGCCGGATTCAGTCTAAACGGAACAGTAACCGGAGACCTTGACAATGGCACCCAAATCTTCCTAAAAACTACCGACTCGTTGAATCAATTGATAGATATTGATACTACCACAGTTGAAAATGGCCTTTTCAATTTTGAAGGTGCCCAGACTCAACCCAAACTTCATTACATTTTTGTTGAATCTGGAAGAGGTAGTGTACCTGTGGTTTTGGAAAACGGAGATATAGAGGTGAGATTTCAGAAAGACAGCATGAATTTCGCCAAACTAAAAGGAACGCCGCAAAACGATCTTTTCATGAGCTTTCTTGAAGAGTCAAGAAAATTGAACCAACGGGCAATGTCAATGCAAAATGATATGCGCGTAGCTTCCATGGAAAGGGATACTGCCACCGCGACTGCTTTAAGAGAAGAATTCATTGAACTACAAGATGAGGTAAAGAACTTCAATATCAGCTATGCAAAGGAAAACCCAAATGCACTGATATCCGTTTTGATCATTGGTAGTTTAATGTCCACAAAAGCACTACCCAGTGATGAGGTCAAACAAATGTTTGATGCGCTTACCCCTGAAATGAAAGCTTCAGAGCCGGGAGAAATGCTCAAGAAAAGACTGGACGAAATAAAGTCAACCGATATAGGAGCCAAAGCTCCGGAGTTCTCAGCGCCAACACCTGAAGGCTCCGTATTGGCACTTAGCGATGTCAAAAATAACAGTAAACTTACCTTGGTGGATTTTTGGGCCGCATGGTGCAGGCCTTGCCGGGCAGAAAACCCAAACATCGTTTCAGTGTACAATAAATATCGCGACAAGGGTTTCAATATTATTGGAGTTTCCTTGGACACAAGAGCTGAGGATTGGAAAAAAGCCATTGAACATGATGGTTTGACCTGGAACCATATTTCCAATCTTAAACGTTTTCAAGATCCTATAGCCAGATTATATAACATCAATGCTATTCCTGCAGCATTTCTATTAGATGAAAATGGGGTGATTGTCGCCAAAGACCTAAGAGGTCCGGCACTGGAAGCAAAAGTAGCTGAGCTACTCAATTAAAAAAACAAGCATTTTAAGAAAAGGTCCATGATTTCATGGGCCTTTTTTGTTGGGTTATATTTTCCCCATCTTCTCCAGAACAAAAAGAATAATAATCGGAATAGCCAGGAGGATCACAATCAATGTATCAGTTACGAACAAATCCGGTTTAAACAGCAACGTGGTCACATAACCTCCAATAGCGCCTCCAAAATGGGCTGTGTGCCCAATATTTCCATGCCTACTTTTCATACCGTAAATGGAATACAGCAGATAGGCAATCCCCAAAACATAGGCAGGCAAAGGAATAGGGATAAACATGATTCCCAGTTGCATATCTGGCCTTAACAGAATAGCCGCATACAAAATACCGATTACCGCGCCACTGGCCCCCACTGCACTATAATGAGGTTCATTTTTATGAAAAAAAAGTGCAAGAAGACTCCCAGCAATCAAACTAATAAAGTAAATGATCAAAAATTTTCCCGGACCAAACCAATTTATCACCACATTGGCAAAAAAATAGAGCGTGAACATGTTAAGAAAGAGATGCGAAATATCTACATGTAAGAAACCGGAGGTCACTGTGCGCTCTCGCTGTCCAGCTCTAATTCCACTGATACTGAATTTGTAACGTTCAAAAAAAGTAATATCGCTAAATCCTCTCAAGGATACCAAGACATTGGCAGCCATAATGGCAATTGTGGCAATATGTAAATTGTACATGGCAACAAGATTTGGATTCAAATATAGCTATATTTGCACACAAGAATCGTATATGCAACTGGTAGTATTTATTCTTGCTTACCCCCTACTCTGGTTGGTTTCCAGACTTCCTTTCAGAATCATTTACATCCTTTCGGATGGAGTGTATTTTTTGCTGTACCATATTATTGGGTATCGAAAAAAAGTAGTACGGGAAAATTTGGCCTTGGTTTTTCCGGATATGGATACAAATGAAAGACTTCGGATAGAGAAGAAATTCTACAAGCATATGTGCGATATGTTCTTGGAGATGGCCAAGACCATGGGCATCAATGCCAAAGAAATGGAGAAACGGTTTACCTATACTAATATTGATGTAATACACCAACTGGAAAAAAACGAGAAACGAATCCTTTTAATGGCCTCTCACTATGCCAGTTGGGAATGGGTCATGTCGCTTAACGCCAGAATCTCCTTAAAAGGCTATGCCATCTATCTTAAGTTGGGAAACAAGTACTTTGATAAGTTGGTTAGGGATATTCGTAGCAAATATGGCACTACCTTGATTAGAACCAACGAAAGTAGAAAATTAATTAAACAGGCTGTTGAGGACGGAGAACAATTTATGTTGGGCATTGCCAGTGACCAATCACCCATGGTAAGTCGTGCAAGACACTGGGCACCGTTTATGAACATTATGGTTCCTGTACATATTGGAGGTGAAGAATTGGCCAAACAGCATAATCTGATTCCAGTTTTCTTGAAAGTGAAAAAGCTTAAAAGGGGACATTACCAAGGAACATTCAAGGTCCTGACCGAGAATCCAAAAGAAGTTCCTGATTATGGGATCTCAGAAATGTTCCTGTCTGAAACTGAAAAACTTATCCGTGAAGCTCCTGAGTATTATTTCTGGACCCATAAACGATGGAAACACAGAAACAAGGTTCCCAAACAGTTTCAATAAATAACCAACTGCGCTTTAAGACAACCAATTTTTCTCACTGAAAGGTATGAGAAACAGAATGTACTTCACTGTAAATCATATACTTTTCTTAAAAGCCATTAGCACTTCAAGTTAGTTTCATAAATTAAACCAATTCAAACAATCAAAAAATGAAACACCTAATCACTCTTGCCCTGGTACTTTTTGCAGGCACAGTCTTCGGTCAACAACAAAATCAAATTTCCAGTACACTTTTGCAATCCATAGAAAAAGATGTCTGGGTTCCATTTATGGAAGCGTACAATGAATCGAATTCTAAAAAACTGAAGTCCATCCATTCCAAGGATATTGTCCGTGTGACAGTAGACCACAATCAAATTGAAACAGGCGAAGCCTATTTGGACCATTTTGGGGGTTTTGTGGAAAATGTAAAGGAACGCGGTGGACAATTGGGAATCGCCTTTGCCATTCTCACCACGGCAACAAATGAAAATGGCACCCTGGCCCATCAAACCGGTTATTATCGTTTTAGTTCAAAAGGTCCGGATGACAAAGCGTTGAAGGTACAAGGTTATGGACATTTCAACGTTGGCCTTAAAAAAGAAAACGGAGAATGGAAAATCTGGCTTGATTCTGATGCCAGAACAGATATCTCCCATGATGATTTCAATTCTCAGGAGATCATTTATGAATTGGAAGGATAATTATTTCAATCCCGCTACCTCTTTTATTTCATCAATGATCTGATCGGCCAGACTATCTGCTTCCATTTGGGATTTTGCTTCGGTATATATTCGGATAATGGGTTCTGTATTTGATTTTCTTAAATGCACCCAATTCTCCGCAAAGTCAATTTTCACCCCATCAATGGTGGAAACTTCTTCATCCTTATACTTATCGTGCATGGCAGTCAGAAGGGCATCAACATCTAAATCTGGGGTTAACTGTATTTTCTTCTTGCTCATGAAATAGCTCGGATAACTGGCCCTTAGCTCTGCAACGGTTCCTCCTTTTTCCGCCATCAACATAAGAAACAAGGCTGTGCCCACTAACGCATCACGACCATAGTGGCTTTCTGGATAAATAATCCCTCCGTTTCCTTCACCTCCAATTATTGCTTCATTGGCTTTCATTTTGGCTACCACGTTGACCTCACCTACCGCCGCTGCTTTATAACTGCCTCCATGTTTTTGGGTGATATCACGGAGAGCCCTGGAAGAAGATAAGTTTGAGACCGTGTTGCCTTTTGTTTTTCCCAACACATAATCGGCACAGGCAACTAGCGTGTATTCTTCTCCGAACATTTCGCCATCATTGCTGATGAAGGCCAGTCTGTCAACATCTGGGTCTACCACAATTCCAAAATCTGCCTGCTCTTCCACAACTTTTTTACAGATGTCCCCCAAATGTTCTTTTAAAGGTTCGGGATTATGTGGAAAATGACCCGTGGGATCACAATACAGTTTGATTACTTCAACACCAAGCTCTTCCAGCAATTTGGGAATAGCTACACCACCAGTTGAGTTTACACCATCCACAACCACTTTAAAACCAGCTTTCTTAATGGTCTCCTTATCAACTAATGAAAGTTTGAGGACTTCATCAATATGAACATCTATATAGGAATCATTTTTTACTACTGAGCCCAAATCGTCCACTTCCGCAAAATCAAAATCTTCTTTTTCGGCCAAAGCAAGGATTTTGGCTCCTTGTTCAGCATCTAAAAACTCTCCCTTTTCATTCAACAATTTTAAGGCGTTCCACTGTTTTGGGTTATGGCTCGCGGTTAGGATGATTCCCCCATCTGCTTTTTCCAAAGGAACAGCAATCTCCACGGTCGGCGTGGTGGACAATCCTAAATCAATAACATCTGCGCCCAATCCAACCAAGGTAGAAACCACAAGGTTTTGAATCATCTCGCCAGAAAGACGGGCATCTCTTCCAATTACAACGGTCATCTTATCTTTTTTGGAATACTCCCGTAGCCATGTTCCATAGGCAGCGGCAAATTTTACAGCATCAACGGGGGTTAAATTGTCATTGGTCCTACCTCCAATAGTACCTCGTATTCCAGAAATTGATTTGATCAGTGTCATAATTGTTAAAAAGTTTTTGCAAATATAAACCGCCGTTCCCTATTCCATGTTTTGAATTTGTAAATTCGATATAAATAGAAATTACCCCGATGAACTTTTTGGCACACATCTATCTTTCCTTTGATGATGATGAGATTACCCTGGGTAATTTTTTTGCGGACCATATCCGTGGAAACAAATACAAGCATTTTCCAGAAAAAATTCAAAAAGGAATCTTGTTGCACCGTGAAATAGACACGTTTACCGACTCCCATCCCATAGCCAAACAAAGCAGCAAAAGGCTCCATAAAAACTATAGTCATTACAGCCGAGTAATCGTGGATATTTTTTACGACCACTTTTTGGCCAAAAACTGGAGTGATTATTCCAACGTTCCCCTAGAAGATTATGTGGAGGATTTTTATGATCTCCTAGAGGAAAACTTCGAGATTTTGCCTTTGGGCACCAAACGCATGATGCCTTATATGATTGCGGACAATTGGTTGCTGAGCTATGCAGACTTGAGTGGCATCTCAAAAGTTCTCAACGGAATGAACCGAAGAACAAAAAACCGGTCCAAGATGAACTTTGCAATTTTAGACCTGGAAGAACATTATGATGCTTTTGAAAACGAGTTCGTTAATTTTTTTGAAGAATTGATTACCTTTTCCCGACAAAAATTTATTTCTCTATGCGAAAACTAATACTTCTAATTCCCCTACTCCTTCTATTTGTACATTGTAGACAACAACCAGCAATTCCCACAGGGCTTGTAACTGAAAAAGCCATGGTGGTCTCTGCCAGGGAGGAAGCCTCAAAAATTGGCTCGGACATCATGAAAAAAGGTGGTAACGCCTTTGATGCTATGGTAGCCACAGAATTGGCTTTGGCAGTCGCTTACCCATTTGCCGGAAATCTTGGCGGAGGTGGCTTTATGGTCTATAGAAAAAGTAATGGGGACATTGGCGGATTGGATTATAGGGAAAAAGCACCTTTAGCTGCCCACAAAGACATGTATTTGGATTCCCTTGGCAATGTTATCCCTGATATGAGCACCAAAGGAGCAACATCCGCAGGAGTGCCAGGTACCGTAGCTGGTGTTATAGCTGTTCACGAAAAATTTGGTTCAATACCTTTAGAGGAGATTCTACAACCCATCATTGCACTGGCCAAAACAGGAGTGATTGTTACAGAAAAACAATCCAAAAGACTGGAATATTACAAGAAACAATTTATCGAGGCCAACGGGGACAGCACAAAATTTGCCACTAATTTTATGCCCGGAGATACTATTAAGTATCCAGAGCTGGCCGCTACCTTGGAAAAAATTCAGCAAAATGGCAGGGACGGCTTTTACAAAGGTGAAGTGGCGGAGAAATTGGCCTCATTCATACAGGAAAAGGGAGGTTTCATTACCGAGGAAGACCTAGAAAAGTACGAAGCCAAATGGCGTTATCCTGTGGTATTTGATTATAAGGACCTACGGATTATTTCCATGAGTCCTCCAAGTAGCGGTGGGGTGACCATCAATCAAATCTTCAAGATGATAGAACCTCATAAGATTTCAAAATATGGCCATAATTCTACAAAGTCCGTGCAATTGTTCACAGAAGCGGCCAGACGTGCCTATGCGGATCGCAACTATTTCCTAGGAGACCCAGATTTTGTAGATATTCCCCTGGACGTACTTTTGAGCCAAAACTATTTGAAAGAACGTATGCAGGATTTTTCCTTTGAAAATGCTACACCTTCTTCCAAAGTAAGTCATGGTAAAGTAGAAATTTTGGAAAGTACGGAGACCACACACTATTCAATCGTTGACTCTGAAGGAAATGCCATTTCAGCTACAACCACGCTTAATGGTGGCTACGGTTCAAAACTGTATTGTGCTGAGTTAGGATTCTTTTTAAATAATGAAATGGATGATTTTAGTGCTAAACCTGGTGTGCCCAACATGTTTGGACTTGTTGGGGCTGAGGCCAACAGTATAGCGCCTGAAAAGCGAATGCTGAGCAGTATGACCCCAACCATTGTTGAAAAAGATGGTACACTTTATATGGTGGTGGGCACCCCGGGAGGGTCTACAATAATTACTGCAGTAGCCCAAACCATTCTTAATGTCTATGAATTCAATTTGAGCATGCAGGATGCCGTTAATGCCCCGCGCTTTCATCATCAATGGCTACCAGATGTGGTGGTTTTTGAGCCTGAAGGCTTTTCCGAAGAACTCAAAACCGAATTGAAGTCGAAAGGATACAACATCAATGAAGAGCGAACACGTATTATTGGAAAAGTTGATGCCATTCGTATTCTTTCGGATGGTCGTTTGGAGGGCGGCGCAGATAAAAGAGGAGATGACACTGCTGTTGGATTTTAATCGTACTGAGTATGCAATTTGATGTTGTGGTGCTTACCGACCCAAGGTATCTGAACCCCAAGGATGGGAATATTTATATTGATAATGTGCTGCTAGAGGACCAATTGGTGCTTGAAGCATTGGATGCTATCGGTGTAAAAGCCACCCGCAAAACCTGGGACGACCCAAAATTTGATTGGTCTACCACAAAATATGCCCTGTTTCGTGCTACTTGGGATTATTTTGACCGATTTGAGGAGTTTTCGCAATGGTATCAAAATACCTCCAAACTTACCCAATTCATCAACTCAAAAGAATTGATAGATTGGAATATTGACAAGCACTACCTAAAAGAATTGGAGTCCAAGGGCATCAATATTCCCAACACATTGATCGTTGAAACCGGTGAACCTCTAGATTTAGCACAGGCTATTGATAAATTCAACAGAAGCTTTAGTCTGGATTGCGAGGATTTTGTACTTAAACCCTGTATTTCAGGCGGTGCCAGACATACCTACAGATTTCACAAATCAGAATGGGAAAAACATGACAACACCTTCAAAGAGCTTGTTGCCCAAGAGGCGATGATGCTTCAAGAATTTCAACATAACATTGTGTCTGATGGAGAAATTTCTCTGATGCTCTTTAATGGACAATACACCCATTCCGTACTAAAAGTTGCCAAATCTGGCGATTTTAGGGTTCAAGATGATTTTGGAGGTTCCGTTCACAACTATACCCCTTCAGAAGAAGAAATAAAATTTGCACAACGCGTAGTTGAAGCCGCTCCTGAGCTTCCCACCTATGCCAGAGTGGATATCTTCAAGGACAATGATGGTAATTGGGCTCTTGCTGAGTTGGAAATATTTGAACCAGAGCTTTGGTTCAGGAATCACCCCAAGGCTGCATCCATTCTTGCACATGCCATCAAAGAAGGTATAACAACGGAAAGCGCCTAAGCTATTTGGTAATCTGCCTTTTTAATTCTTCCATGGACTGTTGCAATTGCTTTAGCAATCCAGTTTCGGTTGTGGCTTCTACATTAAAAGTCAGTTTACTGCTCACTTCCCAAATTTCCTGGATTTGAAAAGGCTTGATGTCGTATGGAGGATAGGATTCATTCAAAGAGACCAACGTAATGTTGTTGGAATTGGGCGGACGTTCAATTTTTTTCACCATCACGGAGTCCTGAAGGACCACTACATACATTTTGTTGGGGCTAACATGGTCAATATGTTCAATGGCTCGCGCCAAAACCCAATCATCCGGCTTTAGATTGGGCAACATACTGTCCCCTTCTACCTGGAATCCACGATACGTAGCGTTACGAAATTCAGGTATGGGCATATCAAAGGCAGGAAGCTGCCTGTACCAACTTGTATCTGCAATGTTTTGAGGATATCCAGCCGCCGCCTTGGCGTTCACCAAGACCATATTGTCCTGATCAGCACTATCCACAGTTACCACCTTTGGAATAACACTTGTTTTAGAGGTATCCAAATGCTTTTGGTCACTTTCGCCAAACAACCATAGTGGATTGATCTTAAACTGCTTTAAAAGTTCTGTCACTACCCTACCCGATAATTTAGTCCGACCGCGCTCTATATCTGCAGTGGTATTTTTAACCCCCAACAATTGGGCAAACTCGGTCTGGGTATACCCTAATTCCCTTCGGATATCGGTAAATCGCTTTATGGTAAGTTCATTTTCCACAACCCAAATATAACTATTTTGGATTATTTCCAAAATTTTATATGGAATATTTCCATTTATTGGATTATTTCCATATTTTTAATTGGAATATTTCCAAGTTATGAATTTTCAACGAATACGGGAAAAATTGAATATCCTAGCCGATGCAGCCAAATACGATGTGTCCTGCGCCAGTAGTGGCAGTGATAGAGCCAATAAGGACAATGGTCTGGGCAACGCTTCGCGCATGGGTATCTGCCATAGCTACACCGAAGATGGCAGGTGTATTTCTTTGTTAAAGGTTTTGTTGACCAACCATTGTATTTATGATTGCGCCTACTGTGTTACCCGTAAGAGCAACGATGTAAAACGAGCAGCTTTCAAGATTCAGGAAGTAGTGGATTTGACCATCAATTTTTACAGACGGAACTACATCGAAGGCCTATTCTTAAGCTCGGGTATTTTTAAAAATCCGGATTATACCATGGAGCGTTTGGTTGCAGTGGCCAAAAAACTGCGTGAAGAAGAGAATTTCAACGGCTATATCCATTTAAAATCCATTCCAGGGGCCAGTGATGAATTGATGTATGAAGCAGGGTTGTATGCTGACCGCCTTTCAGTAAATATTGAAGTGCCCACAATCTCCGGACTCAAGCTTTTGGCACCGGACAAAAAACACGAAGATTTCAAAAAGCCTATGCTCAAGGTTAAAAACGAGATCATTCGATACCGTTCCGAACGAAAAGTCATCAAAAGTACCCCAAAATATGCCCCAGCAGGTCAAAGTACCCAGATGATCGTTGGAGCTTCCGGGGAAACCGACATGGATATTATGTACTCTGCCACTTATTACTATAGGGCATATCAAATGCGGCGGGTCTATTACTCAGGTTATGTGCCGGTAGCAGATGATGCCCGCTTACCTGCCATTGGTTCACAAGTACCTATGCTACGGGAAAATAGACTGTACCAAACCGACTGGCTGCTGCGATTTTACGGCTTTGCAGTTAAAGAAATCCTGAACAGTGACCATCCCAATTTGGATATGGACGTAGACCCCAAACTTTCCTGGGCGCTACGGAACCTTCATCATTTCCCGGTAAATGTGAACACGGCAGAAAAGGCAATGCTAGCCCGTATTCCGGGGATTGGTATGCAGTCCGTTGAAAAGATTCTGAAAGCCAGAAGATTTAGAAAATTGAACTGGGACCACCTTAAAAAAATGGGAGTGGCCCTCAACCGTGCCAAATATTTTATGGTATGTGATTCCCGCTATTGGGAACGCAGGGATTTGGATGCGGATAAAATCAAAGGAATGATTCTTCAGACTTCGTCTGGAAAGTATAGAAACAAATTCAGTGCACAATTGTCATTATTCAATTAACAATGGACAATTTTCAATAAACAATGAAATGTCACTTCGAACGAATGTGAGAAATCTAGATTTCTTAGTCGCAAGCTTCTTCGAAATGACCATACGGAATTAAAAATTTAAATGTCTTATGAAATCCTCTTCAACCTTAATTTACGATGGCAGCTTCAATGGTTTTCTAACTGCCATTTTTATCGCTTTTGATGAAAAAATCAATGTAGCGGACATTCAGAAGAACAACCAATGCCAGAACGGTTTGTTTTCAGAGACCGAAACCGTTTTTACCAACGTGGAAAAGGCCAAACGGGTATGGAACGGAATCCGAAGTAAAAGTCATAATGCCATTTCCAATGTCTATTTTGCCTTTTTAAGTGAAACCGAAGGCGTAGAGCTGATACTCTATACCTACATTCAGAAACTGATGAGTTCCAAAAATGGAAAGCATCTGGATTATTCAGATAATATTGTTTCGCATGTTACCCAGTTGGCTCGCAAAGTGTCAAAAGAAAAACATCGCATGGAAGCCTTTGTTCGCTTTCAACTCACCAAGGACGATGTTTATTTTGCCAATATTGAGCCAGACTATGACATATTGCCGTTGATCTCTAAACATTTCAGAAACCGCTACGCGGATCAGCAATGGCTTATTTATGATGTGAAACGCAAATATGGCATCTACTATAATCTGGACCATGTAGAACTGGTATCCCTGAACTTGCAAGAAATCCACTTCAACAAAATCCGCAAAAGTGATGTCTTTGAAGCCGAGGAGTATGATTACCAGACGTTATGGAACGATTATTTTAAAAGCACCCACATCAAATCCCGAATCAATCCGAAGCTACACAGGCAACATATGCCCAAACGCTACTGGAAGTATTTGAGTGAGAAGAAAGAGGCGGTTTAGGTTAAAATTATTCAATTCCTAATTGCATTATTATTTGCATGAGATGAAATGGAAAATCATTCTTTTTTAAGGCAGTTTTCCCTAAATTGAGGCCTCTTATTCCAACTTATGACATCTGAAACGGAAATCTTCAAAGTCCTCGATTTTATCTCAGAAAAAGCACTGCGCGAAGAGATTTTGGAATACTGTCAGGTGCTTACCTTCCAAAAGGGCGAGACCATTGTTCGGGAAGGAGAATACGTAAAGGTACTCCCCATTGTATTGTCTGGGCATATCCGAGTGTTTCAAGCCAAAGAGGATCGCGAAATCCTACTCTACTATGTAGACCCCAGTCAAACCTGTATGATGTCGCTCTCCGCTTGTTTCTACAATAATCAAAGTCCATCCCAGGCTGTTGCTGTCTCCGAGACTAAGATTTTGGCCATCCCAACACGATACATTACCCAGTGGCAAAAAAAATATAATTCCTGGAACAATTTTGTCATCAAAACCTTTAGGAATCGTTACGATGAACTTCTGGAAACTTTTGAAAGTGTCGCTTTTGACCATATAGACAAACGGGTAATGGAGTATCTAAACCACAGAAAGGAAAAAGAAGATACTTCAATCATTAAATTGTCCCACCAGCAATTGGCCTATGAACTGGGGACCACCAGAGTGGTCATTTCAAGAATTTTAAAACAGTTTGAGATGGACGGTATCTTAAAACTTCATCGGGCAGAAATAGAACTTCTATAATTTTTTTCGGCAATGGTATCTTTTGATACCGTTATCCCCTCCTATCCACCTTTAGGTTTGCACCATAATTCATTTAAACACAACAATTATGAGTGCAAGAACTTTTTATTTGGAAATGGAGCGAGAATTTGGCTCCACCAAAAATCTTCTGGATACCGTTCCAGAATCACAATTGGAGTACAGACCCCATGAAAAAGCCATGTCCTTGGGGCAGTTGGCCCTGCATGTAGCATCCATTCCTGGAAGGAATTTGAACTTTGCCAAGGACGGGCAAGTGGAGGCATCGGTAATCGTTCAACACCCCATTCCGGCTTCTAAAGAAGAAATCTTGGCTGCTTTTGAGCAAAGTGTAAAGACAGCAAAAACACTTTTGGAAAATGAAGATGCCCCATGGCTTCAAAGCAACTGGGGTCTCATGAGCGAAGGTGAGCCTATTGCCGAAATGCCAGCTTATGCCTTTGTAAGAACGTTTGTATTGAACCACTGGTACCACCACAGAGGTCAGCTGTCAACATATCTCAGGGCCCTTGATCAAGAACTTCCATCCATTTATGGCCCTAGCGCAGATGTGAATCCCTTTGCCTAATTCAATCACTTAAATAACATAACAATGAAAAAACTGAATCTTTTTTTAACTACCGTTTTACTATCTGTTTCCTATACCATTAACGCTCAACTTCCTGACCCTGGGTTGGTCATAGACGAACACACTGCTATTGTAATCACCGATCCACAAAACGATTTTTTGAGCAAGGATGGCGTAGCCTGGGGACTAGTAGGACCCAGTGTGGAAAAAAACAACACCATTGACAACATTGAGACTTTGTTTAAACTGGGAGAGCAATTCAACATCCCCGTCTTTATATCCCCTCATTTTGTATTTAAACATGACCAAAAATGGGATTCAAAGGGATCCATGATCCAATTTGCCCACAATGTGAATTTGTTTTCAAAGGAGGACCCCATCGATAACAGGAACTACGATGGTTCTGGGGCCGACTTTTTGAATCAGTACAAGAAGTACATCAAAAAGAGTAATGTAACCGTTACATCGCCCCACAAAGTGTTTGGACCTGAGTCCAATGACTTGATCCTTCAACTTAGAAAGCAAAAGATCAACAAAGTGGTCTTGGCCGGAATGTTGTCCAACCTCTGTACTGAAGCCCATCTTCGTGAGCTGATGGAACAAGGTTTTGAGGTAGGCGTGGTAAAGGATGCGACCGCTGCGGCAATATTACCGAACATGGATGGTTATGAAACCGCTTTGGTCAATTATGCGCTTATTGCCAGTCATGTATTCACTACAGAAGAAGTGAAAAGCGACATTGTGAACTTTTATTCAAAATAGGGATGTAAAGAAGAAACGGAGGCACTTTGTGCCTCCGTTTTAATTATGGGTTATGGTACAAATCATCAGACTTCATAGCATTGTCCTCATCCTTTGTAGCCTAATTGGATTTATTGGTCACTTTTTACAGTTTGGTGTAGCACGAATCACCCCTTGGATACCAGCCTCTGTAGGCATGATTTTAATGTTTTTCACCCTAGTTCCGAACAAAAAAATTGCACGCTACCTATCCTTCTTTTTAATTGTTAGCTTCGGTATTCTGGTAACCAATATGTTATTCACTTTTTGGAACCAAGACTTTCAGCCTATACGAAAGAAGCTTATATTCCTTGCCATGTCCTTATCGTCTTGGGTATCCATATTAGTCTTCATTTTAAAGAAGAAGTTTAGACATTAACCTTTGCGTTCGCCAACAAATTGATCGCTCTTGTTTTTGAACAGCACATTAAAGCTGGTCAAACTACCATAGATTCTGGTGATATATTGTTGCAAATCTACCTTTTCCTGATCGTCAAGGTTTTTACTGCTATTTATCTTTTGCTCCATCACCCGAATTCGGTCCCGAACCATGACAATCTTATGGAAGAAAGTTTCAATGGGCATTTCTTTATTGGCCAAAGCATCACCCGGTTCCAAAATCAATTTGCCTCCTTTCCATTTATCTGCCAAGGCCACCTTTTCATGTGTATCGCTCCATTTTTCCAAGATTTTTACCAAGGAACGTTCAACATCAAAAAAACTGACGGTATCCACTTCGTCTTCAACCCCTTCAATTACTTCAAATTCAGAATCCAAATCGATGGTTTCCAAACCATTCTCCAAAAAAGTAACCCAATAATGTCTTGAGGATACATTGGTCACCACCCCTTTTCCGTACTCGGGATGATCAATTCTAGAGCCTATGCCCAATACTTTCATAACGTCAAATTTTAGTGCTTCCAAAAATAGGCTATCCTTTACAAAATGAAAATAGCACTGACTTCATTTTTAATTTCCAAAACCGTATTTTAGCATCTTGTGCTATGATCAACTACGAAGAAAATATTGAAGTCAAGGGGGCCAAGGTCCATAACCTAAAAAATATTGATGTTACCATTCCCAGAGAAAAACTGGTGGTCATTACCGGACTATCTGGAAGTGGAAAATCCTCATTGGCTTTTGATACCATTTATGCCGAAGGTCAACGAAGGTATATTGAAACTTTCTCGGCCTATGCCAGACAATTTTTAGGTGGTCTTGAACGTCCAGATGTAGACAAAATAGATGGGCTTTCACCGGTAATCGCCATTGAACAAAAAACAACCTCAAAATCGCCACGATCTACTGTGGGCACCATTACCGAGGTCTACGATTTTCTCCGTCTTCTTTTTGCAAGGGCAGGTGATGCCTACAGTTACAATACTGGTGAAAAAATGGTCAGCTATAGCGACGAGCAAATCAAAGATTTGATTATTGATGCGTATCGCGACAAAAAAATCAACATTTTGGCCCCTGTGGTCAAATCTAGAAAAGGACATTACCGAGAGCTTTTTGAACAAATTGCAAAGCAAGGTTTTGTAAAGGTCAGGGTTGATGGTGAGATAATGGATATTACCAAGGGCATGAAGGTAGACCGTTACAAGACCCATGATATTGAAATTGTAATTGACCGTTTGAAAGTTGTGGAGACCGAGGATTTTCACAAACGCCTCAATGAAACCATCAATACTGCCATGTACAGCGGTAACAATGTACTCATGGTGCTTGAAGAAGGTGAAACTGTGCCACGATACTTCAGTAGGGACCTAATGTGCCCATCAACGGGAATTTCCTACCCTACTCCGGAACCGAATACATTTTCCTTTAATTCTCCCAAAGGAATGTGCCCAGAATGCAATGGATTGGGACATGTGCACCAAGTCAATGAAAACAAGATAATCCCTGACAAAAAAGTGTCCATCAAAGCAGGTGGACTTGCCCCTCTTGGAGAGTATAAAAAGTCATGGGCCTTCAAACAATTGGAGACCATTGCCCAGCGGTATGGTTTTGATCTTGCCGACCCTATTGGAAAAATTCCTGAGGAAGCCATGCAGGTAATCCTAAATGGTGGCAAGGATAGTTTTGAGGTGGATTCCAAAACTCTTGGGGTAAAAAGACATTATAAAATTGATTACGAAGGAATTTCGAACTTCATCAAAACCCAATTTGATGAGGCCAATTCCACTTCCATTAAACGTTGGGCCAAAGATTTTATGGATAAAATCCAATGTCCCAGTTGCAATGGGTCCCGCCTAAGAAAAGAATCACTCTATTTCAAGATTGGAGAAAAGAACATTGCAGAGCTTGCCAAAATGGACATAGCGGAGCTTGCTGATTTTTTTGACCAATTGGAAAGTACTTTGGAAGGCAACCAACAAAAGATAGCCGAAGAAATCATCAAGGAGATCAAAACCCGAATACGATTCTTATTAGATGTAGGGTTGGACTACCTCTCTTTAAATCGAAGTTCCAAATCATTGTCAGGAGGAGAAGCACAACGTATCCGGTTGGCCACCCAAATTGGATCTCAGTTGGTAGGGGTTCTTTACATTTTGGATGAACCTAGTATTGGATTGCACCAAAGGGACAATGAGCGCTTGATTCATTCGTTGGAATCCCTTCGGGATATTGGAAATTCGGTTATTGTTGTGGAACATGACAGGGACATGATCGAGCATGCGGACCATGTTATCGATATTGGTCCAAAAGCTGGAAAACATGGTGGAGAAATCATCTCAGAAGGTCCTCCGGCTGAGCTTAAGGAACATCCTACCCTTACAGCCCAATATATAACCGGAGATCTGGAAATTCCGGTTCCGGCCAAACGAAGAAAAGGAACAGGGAAGAAAATTGTCCTTTCGGGATGCACAGGTAACAATCTCAAAAATGTTACCGTGGAAATCCCGTTGGGTAAGTTAATAGGGGTTACCGGAGTTTCTGGTAGTGGAAAATCCACTTTGATCAATGAAACGCTCTACCCTATCATGAACGCCCACTATTTTAATGGTGTAAAAAAACCTATGCCCTACAAAAAAATTACCGGGCTACAACATATTGACAAGGTCATTGACATTAACCAATCTCCCATAGGACGGACTCCACGGTCCAACCCTGCCACTTATACTGGGGTTTTCAGTGAAATAAGAGCCTTGTTTGCAAAGACCACCGAGGCTACCATTCGAGGCTACAAACCAGGCCGTTTCAGCTTCAACGTGGCTGGCGGGCGATGCGAAACATGCCAAGGAGGCGGATTAAAGGTCATTGAAATGAATTTCCTCCCAGATGTTTATGTGGAATGTGAAACCTGTAATGGAAAACGTTTCAATCGGGAGACATTGGAGATTCGGTACAAAGGAAAATCTATTGCCGATGTGTTGGAGATGACCATTAATGAAGCAGTGGATTTCTTCGAAAACATTCCAAAGATCCATCGCAAACTAAAAACAATAAAAGATGTAGGATTGGGTTATATATCATTGGGGCAGCAGTCCACTACCCTTTCCGGAGGTGAGGCGCAACGCGTAAAGCTGGCAACAGAACTTTCAAAGCGTGATACCGGAAATACATTTTATATCCTCGACGAACCCACAACTGGCCTACACTTTGAAGATATAAGAGTGCTCATGGAAGTACTCAATCAACTGGTGGACAAAGGGAACACCATTTTGGTCATTGAACACAATATGGACGTGATCAAAATGATGGATCATATTATAGACATTGGTTATGAAGGAGGACGTGGAGGTGGAATGATCGTTGCAACAGGTACACCGGAGGAGATATCCAAAGACGATAAAAGTTATACCGCCAAGTTTCTCAAAAAGGAACTGGAGAACACAAAACAAAAGATAGCAAGAGCAGTATAAAACTAACACTATGCAAATGCGAAAAGAAAAACATCACAAAGGTTGGAATGAAATCAAGACAAATGATTCATGGGCCATTTTTAAGATAATGGGGGAATTTGTCAACGGATTCGAAAAAATGAGTGAAATCGGTCCGTGTGTTTCCATTTTTGGTTCTGCAAGGGTCCGTCCAGGACAACCCTATTATGACCTTGCCGTAAAAGTAGCACAAAAGGTGGCCGAAGCAGGTTATGGTATTATTACAGGAGGAGGCCCCGGAATAATGGAAGCTGGTAACAAAGGTGCCAATTTAGCCGGAGGAACATCCGTTGGGCTCAATATTGATCTTCCTTTTGAGCAACACGACAATCCCTTTATAGATGGCGATAAAAGCCTTGATTTTGATTACTTTTTTGTTAGAAAGGTAATGTTTGTCAAGTATTCCCAAGGTTTTGTGGTAATGCCAGGGGGATTTGGTACTCTGGATGAATTATTTGAAGCTATTACACTGATCCAAACACATAAGATCCATACGTTTCCCATTATTTTAGTAGGCACCGAATTTTGGGCAGGTTTGATAGATTGGATAAAGGACGTAATGCTAAAGGCTGGAAACATCAGCGCAAAGGATTTGGACCTCATACAAATAGTGGACACCGAAGATGAAGTGGTCAACATTATTGATGCGTTCTACAGGAAACGTGATCTAAGCCCAAACTTTTAATCTAAACCGTATTGCTCTCCCCACGTTGCTTCATATGGTCCGTTCTGCTTCTACTGGTGTTATCACCATCAGTACGAGGTCAGCACAGAAACGAAGTGACAGCTACACTGGACAACAAAACCAAGGAGGTAAAAATAACCCAACGATTTACTTATGTAAATACACATGGAAGTGGACTTTCCAGATTATACTTTAATGATTGGAACCATGCCTATGCCAACAAGAATACCAAACTCGCCAAACGATTCGCAGAAGAGTTCAACCGTAGTTTACATTTGGCCAAGGACAGGGAACGTGGAAATACCAGAATACGCAGCATTGTTGATGATGCCTATGCAGGATTGGAATGGGAAAGACTTGGTAACAAAGACATCATAGCCATTGATTTGAACAAGGTTTTAGAGCCGGGAGAATCAGTCCAACTTTTCTTCACCTATACCCTTAAATTACCAAGTGCAAAATTCACATCATATGGATTTCATGGCAATGGAGATTTCTACCTCAAGGATTGGTATTTAACCCCGGCGGTTTACGATGGGGAGTGGAAACTGTATGACAATGCAAATCTGGACGACCTCTATACAGACACCGCGGAAACTATTATAAACTTCACTTATCCCAGTAGGCTGTTCTTAAGTTCCAATTTTGATTCTCAATCAGAGACTACCTTTCCGGGTGGGCAATACGTGCAACTTCACGGAGTGAATAGAAAAAATTGTGAAGTGATTTTGAGTGGAAGTAAACGATTCACCACGCATGTAACTGGCCATGGCACCGTTATCTCCGATCTTGAATCCAATAAATATGATATCGTCTCACAAGGGCTTTCTATCAACAAAATCACCCAGTTTTTAAATGAAAACCTTGGGGAATATCCGCATGCAAATCTATTGGTAAGTGAATTTGATTATAACAAGAACCCTCTCTATGGCATCAACCAGCTACCGCCCTTTATAAGGCCATACAACCAAAGGTTTCAGTTTGAAATGAAATTCTTGAAAACGGCAATCCGAAGCTTTCTTAAAGAAACTCTATTTTTGGATTCCAGGAAAGAACGTTGGGTACAGGATGCCATCGGTTATTATCTAATGATCAAATATGTGGAGGAATATTATCCAGATCAGAAACTAGCTGGAAAACTTTCCAAAATTTGGGGTATACGAGGATTTCATCTGGCTCAAATGGATTTTAATGAGCAGTATGCACTTTTCAGCATGCTCACCATTAGGAAAAATATTGATCAGGCACTTAGTACACCTAATGATTCCCTGATCAAATTCAATCAGAAAATTGCCAATGGATATAAAGCAGGACTGGGAATGTCATATCTGTCCGAATATCTTGGCGAAAACAAGGTTGACAGTAGTATCACCTCTTTCTACAAGGATTATAGTCTTAAATCCAAGGTCAATGCCAATGACTTTAGAGAATCCATAAAACATTTTGCCGATAAGGATGTTGATTGGTTCTTTAATGAATATGTATCCAAAAGCAAAAAAATAGACTTCAAAATAAAGCGGATAGAAAAGAGCGAGGATTCCATCTCGGTGGTCATAAAGAACAAAAGGGGAACAAATGTTCCCATATCACTCTTTGGATTACAAAAGGACTCTGTAGTCTCTCACTATTGGTTTGCTGATATTGATACTTCACGAACGGTGACCATTCCCAGAATGGGGGCTGATCGCTTGGTATTGAACTACGATCAAAAAATTCCCGAGTTCAATCAAAGGGACAATTGGAAGACACTAAATGGGTTTTTCGCCAGTAACAAAAAACTAAAGTTCCAGTTCTTTAAGGATACCGAAAATCCATATTACCATCAAATTTTTTATGTCCCCATTCTTAATTTCAATGTATACGATGGTGTAACACCGGGGCTTAGAATCTACAACAAGACCTTTTTGGAGAGACCTTTTCAGTATGACGTTTCTCCTACCTACTCGTTTTTGGAACGTACCTTGGTTGGTAGGGCCAGTCTCAGGTATAGAAAATACCATAAAAAAACCGGGCTATACGTTTCAAACTATTCTTTCACCGGTTCAACATCGCATTATCAAACAAACTCTCGTTTTTCCACGCTAACCCCAGCAGTAAGCCTTAGTTGGAGACCCAATGACCTGCTCTCAAACAGAAGGCAGACCTTATTGATGAGATACAGAAGCGTTTTTAGAACTGTTGACCCGAGCATTGCGGATGAGATTGATACCGAACCGGATTATGGCGTCCTCAACGTTAGATATTGGGACGTGGACAATGATATTCTGAACTATACCTCTTGGTTTTTGGACGCACAGCATTCCAGTGATTTCTCTAAATTGGCTTTTGAACTTGAATACAGGAAATTATTCCAAAGCAATAGGCAGTTCAATCTAAGACTCTATGCCGGAAAGTTTCTAAGGAACAAAACCAATTCCGACTTTTTCAGTTTCGCCCTTGACAGACCTACCGATTATATGTTTGATCTGGCTTATTTGGGTAGATCGGAAGATTCTGGAATCTACAGTCAGCAAATTATTATTTCAGAAGGAGGTTTCAAATCCCAATTGGAAAACCCCTTCGCCAATGATTGGATTGCTACTACCAATGCAAGTACCAATATTTGGAGATGGGTTGAAGCTTACGGTGATTTGGGATTTATCAAGAACAAAGGAAGCAATGCAAGATTTGTTTACGACTCCGGCGTTCGGTTAAACCTGGTTACTGATTATTTTGAGCTTTATTTCCCTGTTTACTCCAACAGAGGTTGGGAAATTGCCCAAGACAATTACGGGCAGCGAATACGTTTTGTAGTGACGATCAGTCCAAGAACCCTTATAGGGCTCTTCACAAGAAAATGGTTTTGATTTTTAGCATATTCGCAAAACGAGTCTTCATTTCACTTCTGTTTTTACTTTTTGTTTACTTTTTAATACACTTTTTTATCATATTGTTATTTTATTAACAATAGTTACGGTTGACATTTTGGATGGATTTTAGTATTTTTGCACCAAATTCTGCCATAGCCCATGAAACCCAACCCAAGTACTAGTAACGATATTTCCTTCGATGATTTCCAGTCACAGATTCTTCAAGATTATGAAATAGCGGTAATTAGCAGGGAGTGTAGTCTCTTGGGAAGACGTGAGGTTTTATCCGGAAAAGCCAAATTTGGAATTTTTGGTGATGGAAAAGAGTTGCCACAACTTGCCATGGCACGGGCATTTCAAAATGGGGATTTTAGAAGTGGGTATTATAGGGACCAGACCTTTATGATGGCTCTTGGACTACTAGATGCAAAGGAGTTTTTTCATGGTCTTTATGCCACCACCGACCTTAAGCAGGAACCTATGAGTGCTGGACGACAGATGGGAGGTCATTTTATGACACACAGCATTAATGAAGATGGTTCCTGGAAGGATCTTACCAAACAAAAGAACAGTAGTGCAGATATTTCGTGTACGGCAGGGCAAATGCCAAGACTCTTGGGACTTGCCCAGGCTTCAAAGATATATCGAAACCTAGAAGAAGTAGACCAAACAAATTTCTCCAACAATGGAAATGAGGTAGCCTGGGGAACAATAGGAAATGCCAGTACAAGCGAAGGTCATTTTTTTGAAACCCTAAATGCCGCCGGGGTAATGCAAGTGCCCATGGTCATAAGTATCTGGGATGATGAGTATGGAATCTCTGTTCCCTCTGAGTTCCACACTACTAAGGGAAGTATCTCTGAAGCCCTAAAAGGACTTCAAAGGGACGAAGACAGTCTAGGATTTGAAATTCTCAAGGTAAAGGGCTGGGATTATACTGGACTCATCCATACGTTTGAAAACGCCTCCGATATTGCCAGGGAAAACCATGTTCCTGTTTTAATCCATGTAACAGAGCTTACCCAACCTCAAGGGCATTCTACTTCCGGCTCGCATGAAAGATACAAGTCCGCGGAAAGATTGCAATGGGAGCGTGAAAACGATTGCAACAAAAGATTTAGGGAGTGGATTCTGGAAAATAACATCAGTACAGAAGCTGAGCTGAAGAATCTAGAAAGGGAAATCAAACAAAAAGTCCGTAATTCAAAAAAGGAAGCTTGGGCTGAGTTCTTAAGACCCCATCATGAATCTAAAAAACAACTGATTCAATTATTGAACAGTGTTGCCGCTAAAAGTTCCAACAGGAATTTTATTGAAAAAATAAAAAACGACCTCATTGCAATTGAGGAACCGTTAAAAAAAGATTTAGCTTCCAAATCCAGAAAAGCATTGCACTATTTGGTTGGCGAGGAGTTCCAAGAGAAAAAACAGCTTCAGAAATGGATCAATGATTTCTTGAAAAACACGCAACCCAAATTCAGCTCTCACCTTTATGGTGAAAATGCCAATGTTGCCACTAATGTTGAAACCATACTTCCCTCCTATTCCAATGAAGGCGAAGAAGTGGATGGAAGGATTATTCTGAGGGACAACTTTGATGTACTGTTCGGAAAATATCCCCAAGCCATGGTATTTGGTGAAGATACTGGAGGTATTGGTGATGTAAACCAAGGGCTTGAAGGTCTCCAAAAAAAGTATGGTGAACTGAGGATTGCAGATACAGGCATCCGTGAAACAACCATTATAGGACAAGGAATTGGATTGGCCATGAGAGGTTTAAGGCCCATTGCGGAAATACAATACTTGGATTATATCCTCTATGCCTTGCAAACCCTCAGTGATGATTTGGCAACCCTCTTATACAGAACCGTGGGTAAACAGAAGGCTCCTTTGATCGTTAGAACCCGAGGACATCGTTTAGAAGGAATTTGGCATTCCGGGTCACCCATGGGAGGCCTGATACATCTGTTAAGGGGAATGCATATTCTGGTACCCAGAAACATGACCCAAGCAGCAGGTTTTTACAACACTTTAATGAAAAGTGATGAACCCGCCCTGGTCATAGAAAGTTTGAACGGTTACCGCTTAAAAGAAAAAAAACCGACTAACCTAGGTGAATTTTGCACTCCAATTGGCAAAGTCGAGACCCTAAAAGAAGGTACTGATATCACGTTGCTTTCCTATGGCTCTACCCTTAGGATTGTGGAAAAGGTGGCAATTGAACTACAGGAAGTTGGTATTGATGCGGAAGTAATCGATGCCCAATCCCTATTGCCGTTTGACCTCGAACATGATGTAGTCAAAAGTCTTAAAAAGACCAATAGACTATTGATTATAGATGAAGATGTACCCGGAGGGTGTTCTGCCTATCTATTACAGGAAATCCTTGAAAAACAGGGAGGCTATCAATATTTGGATAGTGCACCACAAACACTTGCTGCACGGGCACACCGTCCTGCTTATGCTTCCGATGGAGATTATTTTTCAAAGCCCAATGCTGAGGATATTTTTGAAAAGGTCTATGAAATCATGAATGAGGTAGACCCAAAGTCCTATCCTACACTGCGATAGCCTTTTTTAGAAAAATATCAATTCAAAGTGGACATTTGTCCATTTAGTATTGTTGTCATTGAAACATTATTTTTACTTTCACGTAAATAAAATTCCCCATTTATGAAAAATAATACTTTGGTCCACTTGGGACTTGCCCTTTTAAGAATCCTGCCATCTGTGTTTATGCTCACCCATGGGTATCCTAAACTTCTAAAACTGATTAATGGCGATACGGAGTTTATCAACCCCTTAGGTATTGGTGAAGCTCCAACACTGTTTTTGGCCATTATAGGAGAATTTATCTGTCCACTTCTTATAATCATCGGTTTCAAAACTAGATGGGCCGCAATTCCTTCGGCCATTACCATGTTTGTAGCAGCATTTATGGTTCACTCGGCAGACCCTTTTGGAACAAAGGAAAAGGCGTTACTCTTTTTGGTCATCTTTGTAGTTATATTTCTTCTGGGGCCTGGTAAGTATAGTGCCGATAGAAGATAGTAAACCTGATTATATGATTTTTACAAGGAGTTCTTTTAACAGGTCAGCTTGTGCCATGTTGCTGGCTCCGACCCCTTTGCTCTTTAGATCCAAATGTCGAAGATTGGAAATGATACCACTCACTTTTTTCATGGGATAGTTTCTGGCGGCAGTGGTAAACTCCTTTACAAAATAAGGGTTCACACCCAATACTTTGGACACATTCCCCGGTGAATGATCATTTAAACCATGGTACTGCAGCAATTGGGTGAAAAAGGTATTAAGAAGTGTTATGGTAACTACAAAAGGATTTTCTTTTGGGTTTTGAGCAAAGTAGTCAATGATTCGCGAAGCTTTGTGCACATCCTTTTCTCCAATCGCCTTTTTTAGCTCAAAATTGTTAAAGTCCTTACTGATACCTATATGCTCCTCTATTAACTCTGGGGTAATTTCAGTAGTGTTGTGAACAACAATGGCGAGTTTTTCCAGTTCATTGTTGATCTTGCTCAAATCTGTTCCCAAGAACTCCACCAATAACATGCAGGCCTTGGGCGATATTTTATATTTCTTAGAGGCCAATATCCTTCGTATCCAATCCGCCACCTGATTTTCATAGAGCTTTTTGCTTTCAAAAAGTTCCCCATTCTTCTGGATGGTTTTGTACAATTTCTTGCGCTTGTCCAGTTTTTTGTATTTATAACAAATTACCAGTACCGTTGTGGTCTGCGGATTTTCGGCATAGACTGTCAACGCTTCAATACTTCTGGAAAGATGTTGGGCTTCTTTGACGATTACTACCTGATGGTTTGCCATCATTGGGAAACGTTTGGCGTTGGAAACCACTTCGTCCACGCTGGTTTCCTTTCCGTAAAGAACCATTTGGTTGAATCCCTTTTCATCCTCGGTAAGCACATGATCGGCAATATATCCAGAAATCTTATCGATATAGTACGGCTCCTCCCCCATAAGAAAGTAAATGGGTTTCGGATTTCCCGAATCTATTTTTGCTACAATTTCCTTGACCTTATCCATTCAGAAAAAATCATCAAATTTGTCCAATGCAAGCATTGAACTTTCCAAAGTATCAGTTCAGAATCAAAAGTAGCGAAAATAGCCTCTACATTTTTGACGTTATCCGCAAAAAGTTTGTCCTTCTTCAACCTGAAGAATGGGTCAGGCAGCACGCATTGCTTTTTTTGATGGAAACAAAAAAATATCCGAAGAGCTTGATAAATGTGGAAAAGCAACTGGAAGTAAACAACTTGAAAAAACGATATGATATTGTGGTGTTTGCGCCAGACGGAAGCATTCAGGTTTTGGTGGAGTGCAAAGCTCCAGATATAAAAATTGACCAAATGACCTTTGATCAAATTGCCCGATATAACCTTAGTTTAAGATCCAATTACTTGATGGTGACCAATGGTATGGACCATTACTATTGTAAAATGGACTTTGAAAATGAAAAATATCGGTTTTTGAAGGAAATTCCTGATTTTAGCCGTTAATTTGCTCCCGTTTTGAAAGTAGCCGTAGTCATACTCAACTGGAACGGGAAGACATTGCTCCAAAAATTTCTTCCTTCTGTTTTGGACCATTCTACTGGAGCCGACATTTATGTCGTTGACAATGCCAGTACTGATGGCTCCATAGAATTCATTGAAGAAACCTATCCGATTATTGGAGTGGTGCAAAACCAATCTAATAGTGGATTTGCCAAGGGCTACAATGATGGGTTGGCCAATATTGAAGCGGACATCTTTTGTCTTCTCAACTCTGATGTGGAGGTTACACCCAATTGGATTGAACCTATTTTGGAAGTGTTCCGCTCTCGCCCTGAAACTGCGATTGTACAGCCAAAAATATTGGACTTAAAACGCAAAGATTATTTTGAATATGCCGGTGCGGCCGGTGGGTTCATTGACCAGTTGGGCTATCCTTTCTGCCGAGGAAGAATATTTCAAGCTTTGGAAAAAGATGAGGGGCAATATGATGATGTAAAAGAGGTCTTTTGGGCAACAGGTGCCTGTATGTTCATTAAATCATCCGTTTTTAAATCCCTTAAAGGTTTCGATGAGGATTATTTTGCCCATCAAGAGGAAATTGACCTGTGCTGGAGAGCAAAAAATGCAGGACATAAAGTACTCTATGTGGGAAAGAGCCATGTGTATCACTTGGGAGGATCCACACTCAATAACATGAACCCAAAAAAGACTTTCCTCAATTTTAGAAATTCCCTCTACTCCATAACCAAGAACCTTCCCCGGAAAAAAGCGTTCCCAATCATCTTAGCAAGACTTTTGCTGGATGGTATTGCCGCACTTAGATTTATTTTTCAATTAAAAGTCAATCATTGCTGGGCTATTTTAAAGGCGCATCTTAGTTTTTATGCTAACTTTAGAAAGATGTACAGAAAAAGGGAAAAAGCTAATTTTGTATTAAAATATTACGCCACAACATCCATAGTCTGGTCCCATTTCGTACATCAAATAAAGAATTTTAACATTTTAGTAAAAGATTAACGATGACGAAATATGCAAGCCTTGCTTTTTACCTAATTTTGATCGATGAACTTTTACTTTACTATATCTAACAATCTTTAATATACTCAGAATTATGAAAAAAGTTTTCCTAGGAACATTGGCGATGGCAGTTTTGTTGTCTTCATGTGTATCGCAGAAGAAATATGCCGACTTGGAAGCCAAACAAAAAGAAACCCAAGATCTATTGAACTCCGCAACGGTTAAACTCAACGATTGTTTGGAAGAAAAGGCTACGGCTTCTTCAAGATTGAAAACCCTTGAAGATCAAAATGCTTTTCTTAAAGCTAACAATCAGGAGTTGATCAACAACATGGGCAACCTTACCACCCTAACAGCAAAAGGGGCTGAAAATCTTGAAAAATCACTTGAAAGTTTAAGGGAAAAAGACCTTACTATCAGGAAATTACAAGATGCGGTTACCCGTCGTGATTCTGTTAACCTAGCTTTGGTACAAAGCCTAAAAGGTGTTCTTGGAAACTTGGATGATGAAGACATAGAGGTAAGTGTTGAAAAAGGAGTGGTATTTGTCTCCATTTCTGATAAGCTTTTGTTTAGAAGCGGAAGCTACAATGTAACCAATGCAGCTAAAGAGGTGCTTGGTAAAGTAGCAAAAGTGGTAAATAACAAACCTGATTTCGAATTTATGGTAGAAGGCCATACCGATAACGTACCTTACGCAAGTGGAGTGTTGTTGGACAACTGGGATCTAAGTGCAAAAAGAGCAACTTCTATTGTTCGCATCCTTCAAAAGGATTTTGGTGTAGATCCTAAGCGTATGACTGCAGCTGGAAGAAGTTATTATGTGCCATTGGCTTCCAATGACAGCGCTGGAGACAGAGCCAAGAACAGAAGAACCAGAATTGTGGTACTTCCAAAAATCGATCAGTTCTACAACATGATCGAGGAAGGAATGAAAGACCCAGCTATTGGTGGTTCTGGAAACTAATGAAATAAAGATTTCTTAAATGATAAAGCGGCCTAAAGGCCGCTTTTTTTATGCTATAAAGTAAAATCTAAAAAATATCCAAACTCCCCTTGCCTTCACGGATCACCTCTGGAACGCCATCGGACAAATCCACTACTGTTGAGGCAATATTTCCGCCATATCCCCCATCAATTACAACATCTACTAGGTTCTTCCACTTTTCGTAAATGAGTTCTGGGTCCGTGGTATATTCCAAAATATCGTCCTCATCTCTAATCGAGGTTGAAACTATTGGGTTCCCGAGTTCCTTCACTAATGCATGCGCAATAGTATTGTCCGGAACTCTGATTCCCACTGTTTTTTTCTTTTTAAAGTCTTTAGGAAGGTTATTGTTGCCCGGTAAGATGAACGTATATGGACCTGGCAGTGCTCTTTTCAGGATTTTAAATGTACTGGAGTCTATTTGTCGTACATAATCTGACAGGTTGCTCAAGTCGGCACATACAAAAGACCAGTTGGCTTTTTCCAACTTTACCCCTTTTATTCTGGCAATTCGCTGTAAGGCTTTGGTATTTGATATATCACATCCAAGGCCATAAACGGTGTCCGTAGGATAAATAACCAGTCCACCCTTGCGTAAAACCTCCCCCACTCTTTCAATTTGTCGAGGATTGGGATTTTCCTCATAAAGTTTGATAAACTCTGCCATAGTGATGTTTACTGATTTTTCGGTATTCCAAAGGACCTTTAATTCCGCAAGTTAAAGAAGATTTCTCTTCTCCATAATTAAAATCTAAAAAAACCACAAGGTATTGAATACCAAATTTGTAAACCTTCAAAAATGGATTTATCAAATCAAATCTTCCATGCATCAAATGGAATGGTTCATCAATCCATTTAGGGACCAGGAAGCATATAAAAAGCTACAATTTTGACGTAAAAGATTAATAACCCTATACAAAATGAAAGCAAAATATTTTATTGTACGTGGCACCGTACTTCTTATTCTGGGCACATTTTTTATTTTCTCAAATTGTAAAAATCAAAGAAAGCAAACCATTTATCCTAAACATGGGCAACAAATCATTGACTCCTTGGATAGTCTATTTGAACAACTTGAGCTATTAAATTCCAATTCAATTGATTATCCTGAATCTGCTGTCTCAACGAACGAAAAAATCAGGAAGGTTGTTGAGCACATCCGTACTCCGAAACTTTTAAAAGAAATGCTCACTTCCTATCAAAATAAGAAGGAACACAATTTTGGTCTTGTAGATTCCCCAGACAAGAAAGTTGCGGTTGTTTCATGGCAAACCAGATTGCCAAAGCCAAAATCCAAGGTGAAGAATATTGCCCTATACGCAAAGGGAGACAAAATAATCCCTACTTCATTGTATGGTGAGCCAATCCACTATACCGAAATACATACTATTGAATCCAAAAAGAAAGACACAATATACATATTGGTTGGCAAAGATGAGCTTTCCAAAACATCATGTCAATTCTCAATATACGCATATTCCATTACTAAGGCAGGGCTGGAAGGAACTTACATATTTCCCAAAAAACAAAATTATCTAGAGTTTGAAGTAGGAACCACTAGTTTAAATTCTTTGGAACACCACCATCTCATGGTGGAACAAAATGGGATGCGGATAATCTTACCCTCAATTACCAAGTCAACAACGAGTTACGATATGCTATCGTTCAATGGAGAAAAATACGTTTCAGAGCAGATTAAAGGCCCAGAAGCGGTCAAATAGTTTGTCAACCGACCTCTCAACCAAAGTTTTTATAGCATTCCGATTAAAGAGAGCGGTGTAGAGACTCTTCAAATGCATGATAAAATACCATGTTTCATCAATCAAAGGTAATAATCTGATACAAAAGTCGTTATCTACGTATTACAGCTGAAATCCAAATCTTACATATGAATACCATAAGGGGACGTGTATTACTTGCATTTTTAGTTTTGTTCCTACTTATAGGACCCTTCCTTTTCTTTGCCTTCAATAGCCTAAAAAAAATTGATAATGCTAAATCGTTCCGAGAAAGTATTGCTGTTTTTGATGGTAATCGTTTAAAAGCCGACAGTGAGTTTTTCTATATTCTTGATTTTGATGCAAAACTGGATTCCTTCTACATTGAAAAATCCACCCACAGTATTCGTAAATACCATAAATACATAGAAAATTCCAAAAATGCACTGGAAGATGTTCAATTGGCAAAAGGAAATTCTGATGGCTCGATTAACAAAAAGCTCGGTAGAATCTCAAAAGATCTGGATAGTCTAAATTCTAAAATAATCCATACCCTGGGGCTAATGCAGCATAGGGGTTTCAGAAATTTTGGAACCATTGGAAAAATGAGGGAATACATCCATGAGCTAGAATCTGGCCACAATGATATCACCCTCACGGAAATTCTTCAGTTACGCAGAAGAGAAAAGGATTTCTTCTTGAGAAATGATTACAAATATGCCCAAGAACTGAACAAATTGTGTGATGTGCTCATAGGAAGATTGTCCACAAGCCCTAATCCAGACAAAAAGACTTTGGAACTACTTATGGGGTACCAACAAAATTTTAACCTCATAGTGCATCTTAAAAGGGAAATTGGAGACGTAAATTCTGGTCTGGTCAACGAGATAAAACATATACACGGTAGTCTCAACGCAAAAATCGATGAGCTTTATGCGATTGTTGATTCAGATTCTGAAAAAATGATAGGAAGCATGGAGTCATACCTAGCTCTTTTCCTTGTCATTACCATTGTGTTTGCCATATTATGTGCTTTTGTATTCTCTGGTCATATAGCCACCCCAATAAAAAAATTGATTTCAGATATGGACTCCATTGTCCAGAATAATTTTGAAGGCCAGCTTACCAGAAATAAAGGACCCAAGATTGATGAGATTGAAAAACTGACAGGCACCTATAATGGCCTGGTAAACAAAATACGTTCCCAGATTGATAGCCTTAGCGAAAAGAACAAATCGTTGAGTAGCTTGAATGGTTTGTTAGTAGAGTCCGAAAACGAATTAAAAGAAGCCTCGAGGATAAAAGATAAATTCTTCTCGATCATATCCCACGATCTAAGGGGGCACGCTGGTAATGTCCTTTCCTTGGCCACTATGCTAAAGGAAGACAACGGCAATCTGGCAGATGATGAGAAAAAGGTATTTGTTAAATATATCTCCGATGCATCCCAAAATCTACAATTGTTGTTGGACAATCTCCTAAACTGGGCCAAAACACAAATGAACGACCATAATGTTCATAAAAGGATGTTCAACGTAAATCAAATCATTGAAAAAAATGTTGGCCTTTTCAGGGAGAATGCATTGCGTAAAAACATTTCAATTCAGCATACCGTGAAAGAGCTTCCGAGTGTATATGCTGATAAAAATATGATTGATTTCGTAGTTCGGAACCTTCTGTCCAACGCGCTTAAATTTACACGAAGCGGAGATATCATAACATTGGACGTGGAAGAACATGACCATCATATTGAAATTAAAGTAAAGGACACTGGTGTTGGTATGAAACCGGAACATAGAAAAGCCCTACTTAAATCGACCAAGGAAAATATCTCTACCAGAGGTACCGACAATGAACAAGGTACGGGCTTAGGGTTTGCCATCTGCAAGGATTTCATCAATAGAAACAACGGTACGGTTGAAATTGAGTCCGAAGTAAACAAAGGAAGTACCTTTTCTTTTACATTACCTACTAATTTGAACAGGGACAGTATCCTTAAGGTGTCCTAATTAAAATTAATCTTTAAGTACTTCGAGTTTAGCAAAACGTAAAAGCAGTTTCTTTATATCTCCTTTTTCAAATTGAATTTCAGCTTTCTTGTCATTGCCCACACCCTCTATTTTCAAAACTTTTCCTCTACCAAAACGGGTATGGTTGACCATGCATCCTTCCACTAAATCCGGATTTACTGAATGTGTGCTTTTTGAGGGAGAGGAAAGTTCTGGTTTTAGCTTTCTAAGCCTCCTGAGCTGATTTTCGTTTGGGCGTTGAACAGCAGGAGGAGTGCCATTTTTTGGTTTTATTTGACGTAGTTTGCTTTTGTCTACCTCACCAAAAATATTGGCATCAATCATAGATTTATAGCGATAACCATCATTGACCGGAGTAAGATTTTCCACATATTGCTCATCAATCTCCTCCAAAAATCTGCTTGGTTCTGCATCAATCAACTTGCCCCACCTGTACCTGTTTTGTGTGTAGGTTAGAAATGCCTGTTTTTCCGCTCTGGTAAGGGCCACATAAAACAATCGTCTTTCCTCTTCCAGTTCGCTACGCGTATTCATGCTCATGGCAGAAGGAAACAAATCTTCCTCCATACCTACCACATACACATATGGAAACTCAAGTCCCTTGGCCAAATGTATGGTCATCAAAGCAACCCGGTCATCATCCCCTACATCCTTGTCCATATCCGTGGCCAAAGCCACATCCTCTAAAAATTCGGTTAGGTCTCCTGTAGCATCAGCGAGTTCCTTTTGACCTTCAACAAAATCCTTGATTCCATTTAAAAGTTCTTCAATGTTTTCCATTCGGGCTATGCCCTCAGGAGTCCCATCTTTTTTAAATTCCAGAAGAAGTCCTGTTTTTTTGGCAACATGCTCCGAAAGTGTAAAAGCATCCGCCTCCTGATTCATGATCTGAAAACTTTTGATCATGGTCACGAAATCTTCCAATTTGCGCTTGGTACCTGCATTGATTTTTAAATCAAGCTTATCCAAGTTTTCCATGACCTCATAAATAGACCTGCCATAATGATTGGCAGCTACGGTAAGTTTGTCCATGGTGCTTTGCCCAATTCCCCTGGCCGGAAAGTTGATGACCCTTTTAAGGGCTTCTTCATCCTTTGGGTTTACAATGAGCCGTAAATAGGCCAGAACATCTTTGATTTCCTTTCGTTGATAAAAGGAAAGTCCTCCATAAATCCGATATGGAATATCCCTTTTCCTCAAAGCATCCTCAATGGCCCTGGATTGGGAGTTGGTACGGTACAATACCGCAAAATTGCTGTTCAAAAGCTGCTCTTGCATCTTCAGCTCAAAAATGGAGCCGGCTACGTATCTGCCCTCCTCGGCATCAGTAACACTTCTATGAATCTTTATTTTATTTCCCTCATCATTTGAGGTCCATACCACTTTTTGAAGTTGATCTCGGTTTTTTTCGATTATCGAATTAGCCGCATTGACAATATTCTTGGTGGAACGATAATTCTGCTCCAACCTGTAGACCGCCACATCTTCATAATCTCTTTGAAAATTCAGGATGTTGCTAATGTTGGCCCCTCTAAACGAATAGATACTTTGTGCATCATCCCCTACCACACAAATGTTCTGATAACGGTCTGCCAAGGCTTTCACAATCAAATATTGGGAATGATTGGTATCTTGATACTCATCTACCAAAATATATCGGAACCTATCCTGATATTTCATCAACACTTCAGGGAAACGGGTCAGCAACTCATTGGTGCGAAGCAAAAGATCATCAAAATCCATGGCACCCGCCTTAAAGCAACGATCTACATAATTTTGATAGATTTCACCCAATCTTGGCCGCTTGGCCATGGCATCGGCTTCCACCAGCTCCGGGTTCTGAAAATAAGCCTTTACCGTGATTAAACTGTTCTTGTACGATGAAATCCTATTCTGTATCTGCTTGTACTTATAAATATCCTTGTCAAGCCCCATCTCCTTTATAATGGAAGCTATCAACCTTTGGGAGTCTTGTGTATCGTAGATGGTAAAATTGCTGGGGTAGCCCAATTTGTCACCATCAAAACGCAAGAGTTTGGCGAATACCGAGTGGAAAGTACCCATCCATAGGTTCTTTGCTTCAGAATCCCCAACAATGCTGGCAATCCGTTTTTTCATTTCCCGAGCTGCCTTATTGGTAAAGGTCAGGGCCAGAATATTGAAAGAATCCACACCCTGTTGCATTAAATGGGCAATACGGTAGGTCAAAACCCTGGTTTTTCCAGAACCTGCTCCTGCAATGACCATAAGAGCACCATCTTTGTGGAGCACTGGGGCACGCTGCGCATCATTTAATTCATCCAAAAAATTGTCCAACCGCTCAATTATTTAAAAAAGTAAGCGTGAAATTAGCCAATAATGGTCTCATGCTAAAATCATCCTTTCAATACTTATAAACACAAACTGTCTATTAATTGGAATTTGAATATATTTAAAACCTCAACTAAACATTTTTATGAAATATAACTTCCTTGTGATCCTAAGCTTCGTCTTGGTTTATAGCTCCGGATCAGCGCAAGAAAAACAGGCGGGTCCAATCATTGAATCTTACGGAAAAGTCTGGAACATTGAAAATCCCGATTTTAAAACTGATAAAACGGCTGAATTCAAAGTAGTCTTCGACATTATGAAAAGTCCGGAATCCCATTCCGAAATCAATAGGACCATTGAAACTGCCGCTCGCTTTTTGAACATGCATGCCCAACACGGAATTCCTGCTTCCCAATTAAAAGTTACTCTGGTAGTGCACAACAATGCCTCCAAGGACATCACACATAATGAAGCATACAAAGCCAGATATGGTGTAGAAAACCCCAACTACGACATGGTAAAGGATTTGATGGATGCCGGGGTTGAGGTCATTATGTGCGGACAATCATCAAGGTCTAGAAATTTTCCAAAGGAAGACCTTATTCCCGGAACCAAAATTGCACTTTCTGCCATGACTGCTCTAATACAATTGCAAAACAACAATTACCGACTAATTAAATTCTAACTCAAATAATATGCAAAGATTAATTACTCTAGCTATCCTGTTATCAGGATTGTCCATGTGGTCCCAGAATTCAAAACTGGAAAAGGACTGCCAAGCCATTGAAGACAAAGTCATTGAATGGCGCCGTGATATCCATCAAAACCCCGAATTAAGTAACAGGGAGTTTAAAACTGCTGAGAAAATCGCAAAACACTTGAAGTCCTTGGGAATAGAAGTACAAACTGGTGTTGCCCATACGGGAGTTGTTGGACTTTTAAAAGGAGACCAACCCGGTAAGGTTGTAGCCCTAAGAGCAGATATTGATGCCCTTCCGGTTACTGAACGAAACGACCTGCCTTTTAAATCCAATGTCACCTCAGAATATCTTGGTCAACAAGTCGGAGTAATGCATGCCTGCGGACATGACACCCATGTGGCCATTTTAATGGGTGTTGCCGAGGTGCTTTCCAAAAACAAGGATAAAATCAAAGGCTCTGTGAAATTCGTTTTCCAACCCGCTGAAGAAGGTGCACCTCCCGGAGAAGAAGGTGGAGCTGAACTTATGGTCAAAGAAGGTGTACTTGAAAACCCTAAAGTAGATGCCATTTTTGGTCTTCATATAGGTTCTTACCTTCCTGTTGGACATATTGCATACAAACCAGGTGGAGCTTTGGCCGCTGCACAGCGTTTTGTGGTAAATATAAAAGGGAAACAATCACATGGCTCTCAACCATGGGCTGGTGTTGACCCAGTTCTTGTAGCCGCTAAAATTATTGATGGATACCAGTCCATTGTTAGTAGGGAATTGGAACTTACTAAGGAGGCAGCTGTCATTACGGTAGGAAAGGTTAGCGCAGGTGTTCGCAACAACATCATCCCTGAAAGTGCTGAACTGATAGGCACCATCCGTACCTTGGATTATGATATGCAGAAACAGGTAAACGCACGTATGAAAGAAATGGCCGCAGATATTGCCAAAGCCTATCGTGCAGAGGCTACTGTGGAAATAGCCAAAGGTGTGCCAATTACCTACAATGATCCTGAACTAACGGAAAAATCCTTGCCCAGCCTAAAGAATGTTGCCGGGGAAGAAAACGTACATCTCATCAAGGCTATCACGGGAGCTGAAGACTTTTCTTTTTATCAAGAAAAAATACCTGGGTTCTTTTTTGTCTTGGGAGGAAAAGACCCCAAAGCTGGTCCAGATGAACACTTTCCGCACCACACTCCAGATTTTAAAATTGACGATAGTGGATTGTTATTGGGGGTAAAAGCAATGACGAACATTGCTTTGGATTATCTGAACATGTAACATGGAAACAGTATTGGGATTTTTGGAAAATGTTCCTTGGTGGGCATGGGTCATAGGACTTCTGTTCCTAGTAGCCTTAAGGGATATCTTTTTTCAAAAATCCCATACCATAAGCCATAACTTTCCAATAGTTGGACATTTAAGGTATTGGCTGGAAAGCATAGGTCCAGAAATGCGTCAATATTTTGTGGCCAACAATCGGGAAGAGCTTCCTTTTAATAGAATTGAGCGTGGCTGGATATACGCTTCTGCCAAAAAGGAGAACAATTATGAAGGTTTTGGTACCGATCGTGACATTTATGCGCATCAGCACATTTTCGTAAAAAATGCCATGATCGGCTATCAAATGTCCGAAGACCACCCAAATAGATTGGATTACTGTTTTTTACCTTGTGCCAAGGTCATTGGAGCATACAACAAACGTAAAAAACCTTATAGACCGGCATCCGCCATCAATGTTTCAGCGATGAGCTTCGGGTCTCTTTCAGCAAGGGCCATTGAGTCTCTGAACAAAGGCGTTGAAAAATCTGGTGCCTACCACAATACGGGCGAAGGCGGTTTATCTCCTTACCATAAGCAAGGTGGAGATGTCATATTCCATTTTGGAACAGGGTACTTTGGAGTGCGCTCCAGAGAAGGGAAGTTTTCAATGGAAAAGTTAAAAATTTTGGTGGATGAAAACCCGTGCATCAAAGCAATTGAAATAAAACTTTCTCAAGGTGCAAAACCTGGCAAAGGTGGGGTGCTTCCAGGTTCCAAGATTACTCCTGAAATTGCCGAGATTAGAGGGGTTGAAGTTGGGAAGGATGTCCTCTCCCCTGCTACGCATACGGCTTTCAACTCTATTCCAGAACTGCTGGAACTGATTGAATCCATTGCAAATGAGACGGGGCTTCCAGTAGGCATAAAAGGAGCTATTGGCAAATTGGACCAATGGAAAGAACTGGCCGATTTGATGAAAAAAAACGGAACAGGCCCTGATTTCATCACCGTTGATGGCGGCGAGGGAGGTACCGGAGCAGCTCCGCCCAGTTTTGCAGACCATGTTTCCCTTCCTTGGGTCTATGGATTTGCCTCCGTTTATAAAATATTTCAAGATGCCGGATTGACCAACCGGATAGTGTTCATTGGAAGTGGCAAATTGGGATTCCCAGCAAAAGCGGCCATGGCTTTTGCCATGGGAGTTGACTGTATCAATGTGGCTCGGGAGGCCATGATGAGCATTGGTTGCATTCAAGCGCAGGTGTGTCACACCAATCGATGTCCTGCTGGAGTGGCCACGCAAAGCAAGTGGTTGCAAAAAGGCATCAACATTCCTTTGAAATCGGAGCGATTGGCTCAATATTTCAAGACTTTCCGAAAGGAATTGTTGGAAATAAGCCACGCCGCAGGATATGAACACCCATGTCAGTTTACAATGAACGACATTCAGGTCAACGTGGATGACGATTACTTGAGCAGTGACCTTGAAGCTGTATATGGGTATCAAAAAAAAGAGGTGCCCTTTGAGTCCATGCAAGCACTTTACGACTGTCAATATTTGGGAGGAAAGCCAATTCTGGAAAAAACATCCTAATTTAGTCCCATTATTGTATTGATTTAATATTACTACTTATGTTAAGAAGATTACCCTTTCTATTGTTTCTTTTGATAGGCTCCATGGCCTTTTCCCAGAAGAAAAGTGAACTTTTTGCCCAAATTGACGAATTAAAATCAGAAAAAAGTGCTGTTGAGCAACAACTTGCCGAAGCCAAACGAGAAATATCCTCCAGCAACGCCAAGGCAGAAACCCTGGAAGTAGAAAATGAAGGTTTAAGGGATGCCAATGCCACCTTGCTCAAAAATTTGAGCAGCTTTTCCCAACTCTCTAAGCAAAATTCAGAGAATGTAAACAAAGCCATGGCTGCCCTGGAGCGAAAAGAAAAGCAACTCAGTGGCATAAATGATATGATTTCTAGCAATGACTCCGTAGCGGTAGTCTCCCTAGCAAGAATTCAGCAAATGCTGGGTGAAAATGGCAAGGTAAATGTTACCGAAGGTATTGTCATCATATCCAATAGTTTAAACAACCTCTTTGGTTCAGACACCGGTTTGGAACTTACAGAACCTGGCAAGTTGTGGTTGAGCAATGTGGCCAAAATCATAGTGGCGAATCCATCCTTTACGGCCGAGATAGAAGGGCTAAATATTACAGGGGAATTTGGACCGACCTTTGACCAGGCTTCGGCCATAGCCAAAGAGCTAGTGGGTGCGCATAGAATACCAAGTGACAAACTTAATGTTGTTGCCAAAGACGGAAACTTTCGTGAAGGTATCAACATCAAACTTCACCCTGACTACAAGGGATTCTACGATAAGGCGAAGGAGAGTATAAAAGGGACTCAATAGCTTCATATAATATTGAGCATTTCATCGATACTTTTTATTGGTTTGTTGCGTTCTTGTTTCTATAAAATCAATAAAACCAAACTTTCTCATGAGTGGAGATGATATCCTTCAGCTTTTCGCCTATTTGTTGCCTGCCGTAGTAACGGGAGCCGTGGCTTTTTACTTTTTTAGATTGCACACCAGAAACGAGGATGGCCGTAGACGCTTCCTTTTACATAAAGAATCGCAAAAAGACACCTTGCCAGTTCGTCTGCAAGCCTATGAGAGAATGACCTTGTTCTTGGAACGGATAACCCTGAACAATCTAGTAGTTAGAGTTGCCCCTAAGGGAAAAAACAAAGGGGATTATGAAAACCTTCTCACTAAACAGATAGAGACCGAATTTGAGCACAATCTTTCGCAACAGATCTATATGTCCGATGAATGTTGGAACATTATCAAAGCAGCTAAAAATGCTACCATTCAAGCCATTCGTTCTGCAGCTATGAGCGAAACGGATTCGCCAGATAAATTGCGGGAAGACATACTAAACCAGACCATGGAAAAACAATCGCCTTCTTCTACAGCATTGGCCTTTGTTAAAAAAGAAGTGAGCGAATTGTGGTAACTTATTCCTGATGCTCAGGATCTATAGGACTGGTTTCCTCATTTTTATTCTTGGCATATAAATAACCCCTTTTCCACCACATGGTCATTCGCTCTTTGTTGAAAATGAGCGAATTTGTGGTCAAAACAGTTGGGGTATAATAGAAGTTGATAATAGCATCCTTTTGGTTGGCCACCAACTTTCCTATCCTCACATTTTGATTCTCGATTCTATCCAGCATAAAGCTGAAAATTGTGGTGATCAATTCAAACGGATTACGAACCGGCATCCTGTTTAGATAGTTGACCTCTGTATGTAAAACAACAACGTCTACCTCTGTTGCCCCTCGTTTTAGAGCCTCTTCAATAGGAACCAGACTACCCAATCCGCCATCAGCATATTCGCATCCATTTTTCTTGACCAAGCTCATGAAGGGCGTGTAGTTGGAGGATATCCATATCCAATCGCAAAATTCGTCGTAAGTACAATCATTGATGGATTTATACTCGACCTGATTCAACGAGAGATTGGACACCGTGACCACAACATCAACAAAACTCTGTTTGAGCTCATTGAACTCTTGTACAGTTATGGAGTTACGAATTAAGTCCCTTAGATTTTCGCTTTCCCCAAAAGTCTTTTTTCCTCTGATGAAGTTCCTAACCACATTCCAGTGATTAATGGCAATGGTCTCAATACCATGTTTCTTTTTGATGGTGAAAGGACAATTATTGAAAATACTTTCCTGGTCAACAGAGGAATAAATCTCTTTGATTTTGTCCAATTTGTTCAAGGCCAAGTGCGAAATCAACAAACTCCCTGTTGAAGTGCCTACAAAAAGATCGTACTTGTGCTTGGCCTCTTCTATTAAGAACTGTGCCACTCCACCAGCAAAAGCTCCTTTACTACCTCCACCGGAAATGACCAATGCCCTCATTTACCCAATGTTTTGTTCAAATATTGTTGTTCCTCCCAATCCAAGGACGGATAAAGCGCTTCCACCCTTGCAACATTACCCTCTTCTTTTAGAAATTCCTTCAAAACCTTTCTACAAGTTTTTTTGAAATGCCATACATGATGGCTACAGGCCTCAATAAGATTCTTTAGGGTTTCATCATTGAATCCTCCAATATTTTTTAAGTATTGAAAAGCCAATAGTCTGACTTCAAAATGATGTTCTGGACCGGTATAGGAATTCAACTCCTGGAAATATTCGGGTTTTAACGTGGTTTTGTAGTCTGGAGTTATCAAGGCCAAGGTCAGCCACAACATACGAATGTTTTTATTGGGAAGTCCAAGAATTTCGTCGGTAAGGTCCAAATATTTGTGCTGGCTCTCCGGAAAATCAGTCCAAAGCCTATATAGAGTAGATTCTAGGGTAACGTAACTTTTGTCCTGCAATAAGGTTTCGAAGGGTTTTTGAATTTCCTCTGAGATTTTTTCCACTGATAATACCACTGCCTGTCTTACCTTTTTTCCTTCTGATTCCAAAATAGTTTGGACAAAGCTAGGTGATAGCTCATTGCCATAATCCAATATCAAATGATGCTTTAACAAATCGGAATTTAGTTTTGGCCACTCTCTCTTCAATATTTTTTCGGCTTGGTTCAACTCCACTCCAATTTTAGTTCTGATTTCAAAATACGTTTTGATTGAAGTGCTATTTCTAATCAAAAAATCCTTTGCCGTTTCAAACGGAAATTCAGATTTCTGCAACCATGCCGTCTCAAAATCGGAAAGTTCCATACCCGAGACCTTTTCCATCTCCTCCATGAAATTGGAAATGGTAACATTTTTGTAGGCATATTCGGTAAGGTAACTTTTTATCCCTTGTTTAAAATTGGATTCCCCTACCCTTTCCTTGAGCATGGCCAAAGCCCAAGCACCTTTTTCATAAAAAGTAAGGCTCCCTGCATTGGGACTGGTCAAGGCCTCTCCATTTCCTGCACCGGAAAAATTGGACAACGCCCTTGCCGTTTCCAACAGGTGCCAATAAAAATAGTCCTCTCCAAAAATGTCCTTTTCGGCCAGATAAGCGTAATAGGTGGCAAAGCCTTCATGGAGCCAATGGTGGGCACCACTCTGTTCCGTAACCAGGTTTCCGAACCATTGATGGGCCATCTCATGGGCATTGACGTTCACATAATTTTTATCAAAAAAAGCAATGGAATCCACCACAAAAGTGTTGGAAAAAGTGGTAGCTGTGGTATTCTCCATTCCAGCGTATAAAAAGTCTTGAACGGGGACCTGCTTGTAATTTTGCCACGGATAGGGAATTCCTATTTCCTCTTCCAAAAAATCAAAAATTCGTTTAGAATATCTATAGGTGGGCTCCACCTTAAGACTGTCCTTGGGTTCATAATAGAGCTCTATGGGAATCCCTGAGGTAGAATGGAGCACCTGTTTTTCAAAATTGCCTAAGGCAAATGACACCAAATAGCTGCTCATGGGTTTTTTCATATCAAAGGTTGTCACAATACCTCCGCTGTGATTGCTTTTTACTTTGACGATTTTTCCATTGGCAATAAGCTCACCTATATGTGGAAAGGAAATGTTCAGGTCAAATTCCACTTTATCATTCATATCATCCAGACTTGGGAGCCAATGGCTTGTGTATTTTCCTTGGCCCTGGGTCCAGATTTGCTCGTTACCTTGGATGTTATCGTCCCATCCAAGAAAATAAACCGTCTGCTCAGGTTTGACCTTGTAAGTCAATACTAAAAAATGGGTGTCCCATTGTTTTAGCTTCTTATGAATTATGATTTTTTCTCCATCATTAGTATACTTCACTGGTTTTTGGTCAAGTAACACGGAGGAAAATTCCATTTTCTTCGCATCCAAAAAAATGGAGTCTGTGTTACTGATAACATGAAATTTGTATTGAATAGTGCCATCAATCCTTTTTTCTTCAGGCTTCGGAGTAATATGGACCTCTGCATGTGTAAAGTCAACCTTATCCTGGGTTTGGCCAGAAAGCAATTGTACTAACAGGATAAAAAAGAGAAAAGAGACTGGCTTCATGCTATCAACATATCAAAAGTCTTTCCAAAATACATATTTTAGTTTGATGAATCCCAATTTTCTACAAACTCCCATTCCCTATCTCAAAGGTGTAGGTCCAAATCGGGCAGATGTCCTAAGGACAGAATTGGGAATTGAGACCTACAGGGACTTGCTTCATCTATTTCCAAATAGGTACTTGGATAGGACTTCCTACTACAAAATCAATCAATTGCAACCTAGCGGTGCGGATGTACAGATTGTTGGAAAAATCGTCCATATAAAGACGGTGGAGCAAAAACGCGGAAAACGTTTGGTGGCCACATTTGTGGACGAAACAGGCCAGATGGAATTGGTTTGGTTCCGCAGTCACAAATGGATCAGGGAAAATTTAAAATTGAATGAGCCTTATGTAGTATTTGGACGTATAGCACGATATGGCAGCAATTTTTCTATGGCCCACCCAGAAATGGAACTACTGTCCGAGCACCAAAAAGGGCTGAAAATAGCCATGCAACCTATTTATCCTTCAACAGAAAAGTTGAGCGCTAAGGGTATCACAAATAGGGTGCTTGGCAAAATGATGCAACAGTTATTTTTGGAGTCTAAAGGGCAGTTTCCGGAGTCCTTGTCCAAAAACATTCTTGAAGAGCTAAAGCTGGTTTCAAAAAGTGAAGCGCTCTTTAACATTCATTTTCCAAAAAACCAGGAACTGTTAGCAAAGTCGCAGTTTCGATTGAAATTTGAAGAGCTCTTTTTTGTCCAACTGCAATTGATTTCCAAAAAACTGCTGCGCAAACTAAAAATAAAAGGCCTCCCCTTTAATCAAGTTGGTGAATACTTCAATACCTTTTTTCAGCACCATCTTCCCTTTCAACTAACCAATGCACAAAAGAAGGTAATCAAAGAAATCAGGACAGATTTGGGCAGTAATGCACAAATGAATCGTCTTCTTCAGGGAGACGTAGGTTCTGGAAAGACCATCGTGGCACTTATGTGCATGCTCTTGGCCATGGATAATGGTTTTCAGGCCTGTTTAATGGCCCCAACAGAAATATTGGCCAATCAACATTACAATGGACTAAAGGAACTGTTGGGCAATATGGGTGTTAAGATGGCCTTGCTGACCGGCTCCACCAAAAAGTCAGAACGGACCCTGCTGCACAACCAGTTGGAAAATGGAAACTTAAACATTCTGGTAGGAACCCATGCTGTACTCGAGGACAAAGTCCAGTTTAAGAACCTAGGGTTAGCTATCATAGATGAGCAACATCGGTTTGGCGTGGCCCAACGATCTAAACTTTGGCACAAAAACGAACTCCCTCCCCATATTTTGGTCATGACCGCCACACCCATTCCGCGTACTCTGGCCATGAGTCTGTATGGCGACCTGGATATTTCCGTAATTGATGAACTACCTCCGGGCAGAAAACCGATTAAAACAGTACATCGATTTGATAGTAATCGACTCAAGGTCTTCCAATTCATCAAAGATGAAATAAAAAAAGGAAGACAGGTTTATATGGTTTATCCTTTGATACAGGAATCTGAAGCTTTGGACTTTAAAGACCTTATGGATGGCTATGAAAGCATTTCAAGGGACTTTCCCATGCCCGAATATCAAATTTCCATTGTACACGGTAAGATGAAACCAGCGGACAAGGATTATGAAATGGAACGTTTTGTGAAAGGAGAAACCCAAATCATGGTAGCAACCACTGTTATAGAGGTTGGAGTCAATGTTCCCAATGCTTCTGTCATGATCATAGAGAGTGCAGAGCGATTTGGTCTTTCACAACTGCATCAGCTTCGTGGACGTGTAGGTCGTGGTGCCGAACAAAGTTTTTGCATTTTAATGACAGGAAGTAAGCTCTCCGAAGAGGCCAAGACCCGGTTACAGACCATGGTGCAGACCAATGACGGTTTTGAAATTGCCGAAGTAGATCTTAAGCTTCGAGGTCCTGGAGATTTAATGGGTACCCAACAAAGCGGACTGCTCCATTTGAAGATTGCTGATATTGTAAAGGACAACCAGATCCTAAAAACAGCGCGCTACCATGCTCTTCAATTGTTAAAAGAAGACCCCAGGCTCGAAAAAGAAGAAAACTTACCCATTCTTTATGCCTATTCCAAAATGATGCAGAACAAAGAGATCTGGGGATATATTAGTTAAAAGAAAATGCCCAGCTTTCGCCGGGCATTCCAAAAATGTTAATGATATACTAGGTTTAGTTGATTCCTTCTCCTTTTTCGGCTTTTTCAATATTGGCCTGTACCCTATCTCGGTTGGCCTGCGCCGGGGCATTTTGCAGTGCAATCTTTAAATGTTTAACGGTAGATTTGTGATCTCCCTTAGCGGAATATCCTCTGGCCAGACCATAATGTACTGGCCATGTTCCCTTGTGGTTCTTTTCATTCCATTTAAAGACCTCCAAGGCTTTGTCCGCGTTTCCTTGTCCAATTAGTTGTCTACCATATCCATGGACTTCAAAAACAGTTCCAAGTGGCATAGCCTCCTGCATTAAAGCATCAGCTTCTGCCGTTTTGCCTTGTTTAGCCAAAATACGCGACTTAATGCTCAAATTGTTGAATGTTTTTTGACTGAAAAACTGTCCAGCTATTGCTGCATCAATCCATCCCATGGCCTCATCCAGGTCACCATCATTGTTCAATGCATAATTTGCGGCCTGCTCCCAGGTTTGTCTACTAAATCCTGGTGAAGTCTGCAATTTTTGACGGATATCGGCCAATATATTATTGGTGACATCAGTTTCTACTTTAAAGGGAATCTGCTTCTTTTCCCAACTCAAAGAAACAACAGCAGATGTGGCATCTACTTCGTTGAACATATAGGTGAGCTGCTCTACATGCGCGCCCTCTTTGGTCTCAACATCTACCCGTAGGGCATCGTCTTTTGGGTCGTAGAAGTAGCTTCCCCATGCATCGTGATTTTTAGAGAAAATTATCGTTGCCGTATTGTCCTCATTGACGATCATATGCAAACCATACTTTCCCGCAGGTAATGTTTTGCCACCAATGGTAAGGGCATCCGAAGTTTTGAAAATAGTATTCTCATTTGCTCCCGCCCTCCAGGGAGATTCAGTTGCGGTTCCAAAGCCAAGGTTGTTCATACCATAAGGCACCAAAGCACCCCAAATTTCACGGTCGTTAACACTGGGACGTGAATAGATAATGGTAACATCTGTATTGCCAATTCGCTGCGAAACCTTCGCCATTTGACTACCTCGAGGCAAAAATGTCAACTGGGAATAGGAACTGGTGGAAACGCATAGTATTGCAATGAGAATCATGGTCGAAATGACCGAGTAGCTTTTTTTCATTTGTTCGTTTTTGATTTGTTAATGAATAAACTTTCTAGGTTGAGTGCCTAAAGTAGAAAGTTCACGGCTCCCATAGCGTTACAACAATGTTAAAACAGAATGAAACATGTTAAAATTCAGGTATTTACATTTAAACCCCTAAAAACCAATAGGTAAATAGGGGTATTTAATTCATTAGAGTGGTAAAAACTCTTCGGGTAAGAGCTTACTTCCAAGAAAAATCTAATACTCGCATATTACCTCAGTATGATAATTAACAATTGTAATTCTTTTTGTGCCAAATATTCAAGAGCTGCCATTGAACCCTGTTCTACTCATCAAAAAGCGTCTTGAACATCGTAATTTTACACGCAATTTTTCACACGGAATTATTCCATGCTTTAAATTTATCCGCTTAAAAAACATTCAAGAAATAATGAGCAAGACACTCTTTGATAAAGTTTGGGATTCCCATGTTGTTCAACATATTGAAGACGGACCCGATGTGCTTTTTATAGATAGGCATTTGGTGCACGAAGTGACCAGTCCTGTTGCTTTTCTGGGACTCAAGAACAGAGGCATCAAGGTGCTTTATCCTGAAAGGACCTTTGCCACTGCAGATCATAATACTCCTACCCTAAATCAACATTTACCTGTAAAGGATGAGTTGTCCGCAAATCAGTTGAAGGCTTTGGAAGAAAATTCCAAGGCACACGGTATTCCATATTGGGGTCTTGGGCATGAGAAAAATGGTATTGTCCATGTCATAGGACCAGAGAACGGAATTACTGTTCCCGGAGCCACCATAGTATGCGGAGATTCACATACCTCCACCCATGGCGCTTTTGGAGCCATTGCATTTGGAATTGGCACCAGTGAAGTGGAAATGGTACTTTCCACGCAGTGCATCATGCAACCTAAACCCAAAAAGATGCGCATCAATATAAATGGGAGTCTAAGCACAGGAGTTACCCCAAAAGATGTTGCACTCTTTATTATTTCCAAGTTGACCACCTCTGGAGCTACTGGATATTTTGTAGAGTATGCGGGTGATGTTTTTAAAGCTATGTCCATGGAAGGCAGGATGACCGTATGCAACCTGAGCATTGAAATGGGTGCCCGCGGTGGTATGATTGCTCCGGACGAGAAAACATTTGACTACGTTAAGGGCCGCGAGTATGCACCTAAAGGTGCTGATTGGGACAAAGCCATGGAATATTGGAAAACCCTTTACTCTGATGAAAACGCCGTATTTGACCAGGAAATTTCCTTTGATGCTTCAGAAATAGAGCCCATGATCACTTATGGGACCAATCCTGGAATGGGAATGGGGATTCAGAATAACATTCCTTTGGCTGATGCTGTGGAAGGAGGAAATGCTACCTATAAGAAATCATTGGATTATATGGACTTCAACGAAGGAGAGACTATGATTGGAAAACCTATTGATTTTGTGTTCCTAGGAAGTTGCACCAACGGAAGAATTGAGGACTTTAGGGCATTTGCTTCCGTAATCAAAGGAAGAAAAAAGGCTCAAAACGTTACCGCATGGTTGGTTCCTGGCTCCCACAAGGTAGAAGAAGCTATAAAAGAGGAAGGGATCCTCGACATTTTACATGAGGCTGGCTTTGAACTTAGGGAGCCTGGCTGTTCTGCTTGTTTGGCCATGAACGATGATAAAATTCCAGCAGGCAAATACGCCGTGAGTACCTCAAATAGAAATTTTGAGGGGCGTCAAGGACCTGGGGCCAGAACCTTATTGGCAAGTCCGTTAGTAGCAGCTGCAGCTGCGGTTACTGGAAAAGTGACCGACCCTAGGGAATTAATGGAAGAAGTGGTAGCATAAAAATTAAAGAATACAAGAAAATGGCATACGATAAATTCAACATACTAAAAAGCTCTGCGGTCCCACTTCCAATTGAGAATGTGGATACCGACCAGATTATACCGGCACGATTTCTTAAAGCCACAGAACGTAAGGGCTTTGGGGATAATCTATTTAGGGATTGGAGGTACAATTCAGACAACACTCCAAAAGAGCATTTTGTTTTGAACAATCCCATTTACAGCGGAAAAATATTGGTTGGAGGGAAAAACTTTGGTTCCGGTTCCTCTAGGGAACATGCTGCCTGGGCAGTTTATGATTACGGTTTCCGTTGTGTGGTCTCCAGTTTTTTTGCCGATATCTTCCGAAACAACTGTTTGAACATTGGAGTTCTTCCGGTTCAAGTAAGTGCCGATTTTTTGGATAAGATTTTCAAGGCAATTGAGAAAGACCCCAAAACCGAGTTGGAAATCAGCTTGCCCGAACAAACCATTACCATCTTGGCCACTGGCGAAAGCGAAACCTTCAACATCAATGGGTATAAAAAGGAAAACATGCTTAACGGGTTTGATGATATCGATTATTTGTTGAACATAAAAAAAGATATTGAGGTGTTTGGTCAAAAAACACCACTATAATTCCTGTTCAATCCAAAGAGCAACGCTATAATCTCCGGGAATGAAGAAAAGAACCATTGAAATAATGGACACTACCCTACGCGATGGGGAACAAACATCAGGAGTATCTTTTTCTGCCTCGGAAAAGCTTACCCTGGCCAAACTTCTTTTGGAGGAGCTGAAAGTTGACCGCATTGAAGTGGCCTCTGCAAGGGTCTCCGAAGGGGAATTTCAAGCTGTCAAAAATATTACGGACTGGGCTGCTTCTGAAGGTTATCTCTCCAAGGTTGAAGTATTGACGTTTGTTGACGGTGGGGTTTCCTTGGATTGGATGCAAAAAGCTGGCGCCAAGGTCCAGAACCTATTGACAAAAGGCTCCCTAAACCATTTGACCCATCAGTTAAAGAAAACCCCGGAGCAACATTTCAAGGATATTGAAACCGTAGTTGCCAAGGCTCAAAAGTTGGGGATTGAAACCAATGTCTATTTGGAAGACTGGAGCAATGGTATGCGAAATTCCCGCGAGTATGTTTTGCAGTTTCTAGATTTTCTTACAACGCAGCCAATAAAACGAATCTTATTACCAGATACCTTAGGTATCCTTACACATTTTGAAGCTGGAGAGTTCATTAAATTAATTGTGGAACGCTATCCAGATACCCATTTTGACTTCCACGGGCATAATGACTACGATTTAAGCGTCGCTAATGTCATGGAAGCCCTTCGGGCAGGATGTCATGGTTTGCACCTAACCGTCAATGGTATGGGTGAAAGGGCCGGTAATGCCCCACTGGCCAGTGTGGCTGCAGTAATAAATGATTTTTTACCTGAAATCTCTATCGGAGTAAAAGAATCTTCTTTGTATAAAGTAAGCAAATTGGTCTCCGCATTTACAGGTTTTGGCATTCCAGACAACAAACCAATTGTAGGAGGAAATGTTTTTACTCAAACTGCTGGAATACATGCTGATGGAGATAGCAAAAAGAATCTTTACTTTAATGACTTGCTTCCGGAACGATTTGGAAGAAAACGCGAATATGCCTTAGGCAAAACATCAGGAAAAGCCAATATTCAGAAGAACCTTCAGGAGTTGGGATTGACATTGAATGAAGAGGAACTGAAAAAGGTTACGGAGCGTATTATTGAACTAGGCGATAAAAAGGAACGGGTCACCAAGGATGATCTCCCTTACATCATCTCAGATGTGCTGGATACCGACCGATTGCAACAACGAGTTTTTGTAAAATCCTATGTATTGACGCACTCCAAAGGTTTAAAACCCTCTACTACCCTATCCATAGAAATTGAAGGAAAGACGTATGAGGAAAATGCGCAAGGCGATGGACAGTTTGATGCCTTTATCAATGCGCTAAGAAAAGTCTACAAAAAAGAAAACAGGGAATTGCCCAAGCTGATAGACTATGCAGTTCGTATTCCCCCAGGGAGTAACTCGGACGCTTTATGCGAAACCGTAATCACTTGGCAAACCCATGAAAAAGATTTTACCACCCGCGGGTTGGACTCTGACCAAACCGTTTCTGCCATAAAGGCAACCGAAAAAATGCTCAATTTAGTTTGATATAGAAAAAAATAATACATGAATTTAAAAATTGCCCTTTTGGCCGGGGATGGAATCGGCCCCGAAGTAATTGACCAAGCCGTAAAAGTATCCAATGCCATTGCCGAAAAATTCAACCACAATATAGAATGGACTCCTGCACTTACCGGTGCTGCGGCCATTGACGCTGTTGGAGAACCTTATCCTGATGAAACCCACGATATCTGCCAGGCTGCGGACGCCGTTCTTTTTGGAGCTATTGGACACCCGCGCTTTGACAATGACCCATCTGCCAAAGTACGTCCAGAGCAAGGTCTTCTTAAAATGCGTCAAAAACTGGGGCTTTTTGCCAATGTACGACCAACCTTTACTTTTCCTTCCCTGATCGACAAATCCCCATTGAAACGGGAACGTATTGAGGGCACCGACCTAATCATCCTCAGAGAGCTTACGGGAGGGGTCTATTTTGGCGATAGAGGCCGTAAGGATGGCGGTGATACCGCTTTTGACACCATGACCTACCAACGGTTTGAGGTGGAGCGTTTGGCTCGAAAAGGATTTGAGATGGCCCTGAAAAGAGGCAAAAAACTCTGTTGTGTCGACAAGGCCAACGTATTGGAGGCTTCCCGGTTGTGGAGAGAAACCGTACAGGCTTTGGAAAAAGAATATCCAGAAGTGGAAGTGACCTACGAATTTGTGGATGCGGTTGCCATGCGCCTGATCCAATGGCCCAAAGGATATGACGTCATCATCACTGCCAACCTATTCGGAGATATCCTTACAGATGAAGCCTCGGTTATTTCGGGTTCTATGGGATTGATGCCCTCCTCTTCTGTTGGAAGTGAGGTTTCCCTTTACGAACCTATCCATGGATCCTATCCGCAAGCAGCTGGAAAGGACATTGCCAACCCATTGGCCACCGTATTGTCCGCAGCCATGATGTTCGAGGATTTTGACCTCAAGGAAGAAGCAGAAGCTATTCGTTCCGTGGTCAACAAATCCTTGGCCGAAGGTGTGGTCACCGAAGATCTTGCCGATGGCGGAAAAGCATACAAAACCAGTGAGGTGGGCGACTGGTTGGCCACAAACATCTAAGATTAAAAGCATCTTCTTCTAGATGCACTCCTATTTTATAATTCCCGGACAAAGTCCGGGTTTTTTTATGGGTTTAACTCCCATACCAACTCCCAACCCGCATCCGTCAATTCAGAACTGTGTCTTGTCAATTGCCCGCTCTCCTTCAGCAATTCCCTTGGTATTTTTCAAGATAAACGTAAAACACGACTTCATGAAAAAAACATTGACAATGGGCCTATTCGTTTTAGGTCTTATAGCGCATGTAGGCTGTAGCAAGGATGGTGACTGTACCGAAAAAACCTTCCATGCCGACATGGATAGGGACGGCTTTGGTGATCCCTCCAAGTCCCAAAGTGCCTGTGAAAAGCCAGAAGGCTATGTACTTGATAACACCGACCCCGATGACAACAACAAGAACATCTTTCCAGATTGTGAACAGGTTACCTATTTTGCCGATGAGGATGGGGATGGATTTGGCGATCCGCAGAACTCACAGACCCTTTGCTCAGGACAAACAAAACCTGAAGGTTATGTTACCGACAATACCGATTGTAATGATGTGGACCCCAACCAGAACCCAAATATCATGGTCACCTATTATGCCGACACGGACGGAGATGACTTTGGAAATCCCAATGAATCACAAACAATTTCCATTTGTGACATTATTCCAGAGGGTTATGTATTGGACAACACAGACTGTGATGACACTGATGACCAGATTCACCCCAATACAGAAGATATACCCAATGATGGTATTGACCAAAACTGTGATGGTAAAGACCGGGTTATATGGACGGGACCAGATAAGGTATTTACAAAAAATGCACAAGATGACTGGACCGATCCTCAATTTCAAGATGAAATTACCGAAAAGGTTGTTTTTACACGTCAAGACAACGACTACTTTTATAATCGCCAATGGTGGTTGGACAACTTTGGGCAAGATGCATTACATGTTCCCAATACTGGATCCGATGTAGCTTGGGAGTTTTGGGGGCCACCCACTCTAAGTATTAAAAATATGGGTAACATTATTTCAACGGGAGGTCCACAAGGAATTCGCTTTGCCCTTTTGGATTCTGGAGACTCCCCCAACACCCAATGGAGTCAATTCAGTCTTTACGGCACTCTTGGGGATGAGACCCATTTTTATAGTCTTCATAATATTGCCTCAATTGCCTTTCACTTAGATAACGGTATTTGGTTTCAATCCATAATAAATATTCATAACATTCAAGTATGGAATGGTCTAATTTCCGATGTCACGCCTGATGCATCAATGGAAGCCTTGGTGGGTCAAAAACTTGGAGTATGGTTAATGGAAGAGGATATCTTTTTCACACTGACCTTTACTGAATGGACACCAACAAGTGAAGGAGGTACTATATCCTACACCCGTTCTACACCAGAATTCTAACCTAACAAAACAGGAAAAGCCAAACTGCCAAACTAAAAAGCTCCCTTTAACACAGGGAGTTTTTTTATGGGTTTGACTCCCATACCAACTCCAAACGCACATCCGTCAATCAAAAAGCGGCATCGGTCAAATCCTCATCAGATAAAGGTTTTACAAAAAGTACTTTCACCTCCAAAATCAGATAGTTGGTCCAATTTTCAAGGGTAGAATTTGACATTCTTACCTCTGAAGATTCGAGCAAAACTTTATGTTAAATCTAATATTTAGGTATGGCACTCCAAGAAGAATTTGAAAAACAAGGTGTATGGTTGTTTAGGTATAGAAGTTTTCTACCCATTATCATTTTATTGATTGGCATTGCGCTATATCTTCGAACCGAAGCATACCCAGAAACATTCTTTCTTAAAGAAACTCCTTTTGAGGTTTATTATCAATTACTGTGCTTGTCTATAGGACTCTTGGGGCAATTTATCAGGGTTTATGCTGTCGGATATGCCCCTAAGAACACTTCGGGAAGAAACGTAAAGGGGCAGGTAGCGGAAAAATTGAATACCACGGGGCTGTATTCCCTGGTAAGACATCCTTTATACCTGGGCAACTTTTTTATGTGGTTGGGGCCAGCAATGTTGACAGGTAATTTTTGGTTTGTAATTGCATTTTGCTTTTTGTTCTGGGTGTATTACGAGCGTATTATGTTTGCTGAAGAGCAATTTTTAAGAAAGAAATTTGGAATTACTTACTTGCAATGGGCTCAAAAAGTGCCTGCTTTTATTCCCAATTTTACGAATTTCGTGAAACCCGACCTGCCTTTTAGTTGGAAAAAAATACTTAAACAGGAGAAGAACGGTTTCTTTAATTTGTTTACGGTATTCTTTCTTTTTGATATTTCCGGAAAGTTGGTCAACACCAACCATAATCTTAATTATTACTTCTTATCTGCCTATATCCTAAGCGGAATTGCCTTTCTCATTTTAACCTATCTAAAAAGAAAGACCTACGTCTTGGATGAGGAGGGTAGATAGTGCAAAAGCTGTATTCCCTTTTACCTCCCATTGAAGAACTTAATATCCGTCAATCCAAACCTCACATTTGTCAATTGACGCACTTTGGAGAATGATCATCTTTTTACTTTTCAACCAATCATTGTCAGTTGTCCATCCAAAACACAATCAATGATGACAAAATAAATTAACAAAAGATCATGTTTCATTTTTAACACTTAGCTATGAATACCCACAAAGATTTTAGTTTACCCAGGCCCAGACTATTCAATACAGTCATTTTTTCAGGCCTAAATAGCCTATCTAAACTGACTCTAACAATCCTTTCTCTCTTGATTCTTATCTCTTGTGGAAAGGACAAAGATTGTACTGAAAAAACCTATTATGCGGACACAGATGGGGATGGATTTGGTAATCCAAAAGTCTTCAAAAGTGAATGTTCAGAACCTACAGGATATGTCACGGACAGTTCAGACCCAGATGACAGCAACAAGCACATCTTTCCAGATTGTGAGCAGGTCACCTATTATGCCGATGAGGATGGGGATGGATTTGGCAATCCGCAGAACTCACAGACCCTTTGCTCAGGACAAACAAAACCTGAAGGTTATGTTACCGACAATACCGATTGTAATGATGTGGACCCCAACCAGAACCCAAATATCATGGTCACCTATTATGCCGACACGGACGGAGATGACTTTGGAAATCCCAATGAATCACAAACAATTTCCATTTGTGACATTATTCCAGAGGGTTATGTATTGGATAACACGGACTGTGATGATACCAATGCCACTGTATTTCCTGGAGCAACTGAAATCCCTAATGACGGCATAGACAGTGATTGTGATGGCACCATAGAAAACGTAATCTGGACAGGTCCAGACCTTGTCTTTTCCAAAGTTGCCTTTGCGGATTGGACCGACCCAGCCAACCAGGACCGTTTAACCGATTCTGTAGTTTTTACAAGACAGAATAGTGGCTCCATGTACAATTATCAATGGTGGCAAGATACTTTTGGGGAGGATGCCATTCATATAAATAGTGAAAGTTCCGACCTATCTGCCGACTTTTGGGCTGATGATATAGAAGCAATCAAAGATATCCAAACCATAAACCCTTCCGGTGGTACTAAAGGGGTACGTTGGGCTCTTTTGGATGCCACAGGAGCAGATACCCCTAATCCAGCATGGGACGACTTCCCGCTTTACGGCACTTTGGGAGACCCGACCCACTTTTATAGTTTCCATAATATCGCAACAATTATAAGGCGCCTTAATGATGGAATTCTCATTGACACAGTCCTTGATGACTTCATTGTAGGTGATGGATATAATGAAGTTGTAATGGATCAATTGGTTGGAAAAAAATTAGGGGTATGGTTGGTAGAAGAGGATATATACCTTACCCTAACCTTTACAGAATGGGGCAAAGGACAAGGAAATCCAGGAGGTACAATATCCTACACCCGTTCCACGCCACAGAACCAATAACCACTTTAACTTTAGGTTGTACTTCAGTTTGTTTGTTTTTGAGGAGCAAGGGATTTGATCTCTTGCTCCTTTTCTTTTTAACCGTTATGAGTACCATTGGAAAATTACACATTTGGACTTGTCAACGGATATCAAAAAGCCTCTTGGCCAAAACATTTTTTTCCATGTCAGGCCATAACTATACTGCTCTAGGGACGCATCAATTCCAATTCACTATTCTTTGGGCAACATACTAAAACAGTTTGAATTAGCGTTATTAAATTTCATGTAATCTTTTTCTCACTAAAATGTAATATAAAGTAATGAATGTATATCAATCCAAAATAACAGACTCTAGCACCATTAAAGACCTATCGGTGCCATTTACTCCTGACATTTTCTTTTTGTTTATCTCCCCTTCTTTTAAAAATGTTGAAGGGTTTCTTGATGAGCTACATGCAAAATTTCCAAATACCAAGTGCATTGGTTGCTCCACAGCAGGTGAAATCCTCGGAGACCAAGTGCTTGATGACACCATTGCCCTGACTGCAGTATCTTTCGATAACACACGAACTGAAATTACTTCGGTTAGTATGAAGGAATACCAAAATGACAGCTTCAAGGCCGGGAAGAAAATCAGTGAAGCTTTAATGGCAGATGATCTAAAACACATTTTTGTATTGAGTGATGGTCTTATTGTAAATGGAGCGGAATTGGTTAAGGGGCTTCATGCCAACATCTCACCAGCCGTTAGTATTACTGGTGGATTGGCCGGTGATGGTTACGATTTTGAAAAAACATTCATTGTCCACAATGACAAGGTCATATCCGAACAAATTGTGGCTTTAGGTCTATATGGAGATCAGCTCAAAGTAGGTTTTGGGTCCAAAGGCGGATGGGACAGTTTTGGAATAGAGCGTACCGTCACTAAATCAAAAGACAATATTCTTTATGAGCTTGATGGTCAGCCTGCCCTAGAACTCTACAAATCCTTCTTGGGCGAAAAAGCCAAGGAACTTCCGGGGTCTGGACTTCTCTTCCCCTTGAGTATGAGAGATGAGGAAAATAAAATTCCGGTGGTACGGACCATTTTATCCGTAAATGAAGAGGAACAAAGTCTAACATTCGCAGGAAATATTCCCCAAGGAGCTTATGTACGCTTGATGAAGGCCAATATTGATAGAATTATCAGCGGTGCCGAACAATCGGCCCAAATCAGTAAGAAGGGAGCGGAAGATGAACATCAATTGGCATTTCTGATCAGTTGTGTTGGACGAAGGTTGGTTATGAAGCAATTGGTAGAGGAAGAGGTTGAAGCCGTCAACGAAGTGTTTGGGAACAACATTTTCACAACCGGATTCTATTCGTATGGTGAGATTGCCCCTTTTGACAAATTTTCGGCATGCACCTTACACAACCAAACCATGACCATTACCACTTTTTCAGAATGAGTAAACAACACAGACTTTTACAGCGGCAAATAAAAAAGGCCGGCTTCGATGAAGCTGCCCAGAAGAAGCTTGCAGATTTCTTTTCATTGATCGATGAGGCGTATAGGTCTTTTGACAACGATTTGAGCCATATTGAAACCGTTTTGGAAAAAAGCTCTCAAGAGCTTTTTCAGGCCAATCAGCAACTAAAAAGCAATGTAGAGACAATCAGCGACCAGCTTTCCAGAGTGGCAGGAAACATTACCGAAGTTATTTTTGAAGCTGATCTTGAGGGAAAATGGAGTTATTTGAATCCGGCCTGGGAAGATCTTTTGGGCTATTCCACAGAAGAAAGCTTGGGGCGACCCTATTATGAATTCATTAAAGATCTTAATGGAAAGCCATTTGAGGAACTAACCATTTTGCAAAAGTCTGATTTTACCTCTACCAAAATTAGTGTAGAGACCTTGACCGCCAATAATGAAAAAAAGTGGCTCGACATTTCAGTGAAAAGGCTAAACTCCAGAGAAGGAAAACCTGAAGGTTTTATTGGAACCATGGCCGATATCACTGCGCAAAAACAGGCAGAATTTGAGCTCATTGAAGCCAAAGAAAAGGCAACCATGGCCAGCAAGGCCAAAGATGATTTCTTGTCCACAATGTCCCATGAAATCAGGACACCTTTAAACGCCGTCATAGGGGTAAGCAACTTGCTACTTCTTGAAGACCCAAAAAAGGAACAATTGGAAAATCTACATGCACTCAAATATTCTTCAGAGCACCTACTGGAGCTTGTGAATGACATTTTAGACTTCAATAAAATTGCGTCTGGCTCGATAGAACTCGAAGAGACAGATTTTAATCTTGATAGGATATTGGATGGCCTGAGAAGCATTTTTCACCATAAGGCCAAAAGCAAGGATATCCGATTTACCATTAAAAAGGATAGTGCCCTACCCTCCATGCTTGTTGGGGACAGTACTCGAGTCACCCAAATTCTGTCCAACCTGATCAACAACGCCATAAAGTTTACCGAAGAAGGTAAAGTTGTGCTGGACATTGAACTTGAGCACGAAAATCAGGATTTTGCAATGATTCGGTTTGAAATCAAGGACACCGGCATAGGAATATCTGAGGACAAGCAAGAAAAAATATTCCAGTCGTTTGCCCAAGCAGATTCAAACACTACCCGAAAATATGGAGGAACCGGACTAGGCTTGGCCATATGCAAGAAATTGGTGGAGCTCATGGGCGGCGAGCTTTGGGTTGAAAGTACCGAAGGTAAAGGATCTACCTTTGGTTTTGTACTTGAATTCCTTAAGAGCAAGGTTGAGGAAGATGAGCGTGAGGAAGATCAATCATCTGAATCATTTAACATGGATGATGTGGAAAGCCTTAAGGGAATAAAAATCTTGGTAGCCGAGGATAATCACCTTAACATACTTGTAATCAGTAAATTTCTTGCCAAGTGGGACGTCATCTTTGAAATAGCCGAAAACGGTAAGCGGGCCGTAGAAATGGCAGAGGAAAATTGCTACGACCTGATTTTAATGGATCTTCAAATGCCAGAAATGAGCGGATTTGATGCCACAAAGATTATAAGACAAGGCAATAACCCTTTAAATAAGACCCTTCCAATTTATGCGCTTTCTGCTTCAGCTGGCATAGACATCAGAAACAAAATAAAGCATTATGGCTTAAACGGTTTAATATGTAAGCCTTTCAATCCCAAGGAATTGTATAGAACCTTATCCAAGATTGTTCACGAAGGAAGCCCTGCCGCATAGCGGATTTTGACAGTGGTCAAGATTACAAAATATAATCGGTGCTCAAAAAGTTGCTCACTTTGGCCTCCAACAATTGTTCTATGGTTTCATTATTGAGCTCATTGTCCTTAAAGGCCACAAAGGTCCTAACCGAAAAGGAACGTAGGGCATCATGAACACTTAAAGTTGACTGGGCAGAGTCCTTGCGCCCTGTAAACGGGTATACGTCGGGTCCGCGTTGACAGGAACTATTTAGGTTCACCCTGCACACTAAATTGGCCAAAGTATCGATTAGCGGTGATAGGGTATACACATCCTTTCCAAATAAACTTACTTGCTGACCATAGTTGGATTCTGCCATATCATCCAATGGTTCTTCTATATCCTTGAAAGACAACACCGGAATAATGGGACCAAATTGTTCTTCTTCGTAAACCCGCATGTCCTTGGTTACTGGGTATAGTACTGCAGGCCAGATGAAGTTGTCAAAATGCTTGCCGCCTTTTTTATTCTTCACTTTGGCACCTTTTTCCTTGGCATCGTCCAACAGCTCTTGGATGTAAGCCGGTTTTCCCGGTTCTGGCAGAGGGGTCAGTTTAACGTCTTTGTCCCAAGGGTTACCAAATTTCAAAGAATCCACCTTTGCAGAAAATCGTTTTAAAAATTCTTCTTTGACATCTTCATGCACATAGACCACTTTTAAGGCAGTACAACGCTGTCCATTGAAGGAAAGGGTGCCTGCTATACATTCGTTTATGGTAAGGTCCAAATCGGCATCTGGAAGTATGATGGCGGGATTTTTAGCCTCTAGGCCCAAGACCAGACGAAGTCTGTTGCTCTTGGGGTGTTGCTCTTGCAAGGCATTGGCAGATTTACTGTTTCCAATCAATGCCAAAACATCTACTTTTCCTGTTTTCATAATTGGACCAGCCACTGCCCTACCCCGTCCAAAAAGAATGTTGACAACCCCTTTGGGAAAACTGCTCTGAAAAGCTTCCAATAATGGCGTTATCAACAATACTCCGTGTTTGGCCGGTTTAAAAATGGTAGTGTTCCCCATGATGATTGCCGGAATCAACAAAGCAAAAGTTTCATTCAATGGATAGTTGTATGGGCCCAAGCAGAGTACCACGCCAAGTGGACCTCTTCGAATATGGGCATATACGCCATCATGCTTTTGAAACTTAGCCGAGTCACGGTCTAGCTGCTTGTAATCTTCAATGGTATCATAAATATATTCCACCGTGCGATCAAACTCTTTATAGGAGTCCGGCATCGATTTACCGATTTCCCACATTAAAAGTTTGACGACCTCTTCACGTTTCTCCTCCATTTTTTTCACAAAAGACTCCATACATTCAATGCGGTCCTTTACCTTCATGGTGGGCCAAACTCCCTGTCCATTATGGTATGCAGAAATGGCCGCATCCAGAGCCTCCATAGCTTCGGGTTCTCCCATGTCAGGTATACTTCCCAATGGCGTGTGTGCGTATTCTTCCGTGGAAGAGATGGTGGAAATCACAGCTGAGGTGTTGCCACTCCACTCCCTTAGTTCTCCGTTGATCAAATAGGTTTTCTGATGGATTTCCTCTGTAATACGAAATGCTTCGGGAATTTCTGTTCTGGCAACTGACATATGCTAAATTTTTAGTTTTCTATTTCCTCAAAATGAATCTAATTTCATCCAAAATTAGGGCAAAAAACATTGGAAACCTCTTCATTTTCAAAGGTTTTACATCGAAAACGATTGAGTTGCCCTTTTATCAAATCAAGGACGGGATTTGTTATGGGGTTCACACCAAATATTGGAAGAGATCGGGCTTATCGTTCAAATAATCCCCGTAAAAATTATTGGCCTTCATCCGCTCCACCAAGGGTTCCAAATCATCTGGAGATTTCAGCTCAATCCCGACAACTGCTGGGGCATTTTCCCTGCTTGACTTTTTAGAATATTCAAAATGGGTAATGTCATCCGTAGGTCCGAGAATATCGGCCACAAACTCCTTTAACGCCCCGGGACGTTGCGGAAACCTGATGATAAAATAGTGCTTCAATCTACTGTACAATAGTGCTCTTTCCTTGATTTCTGCCGTACGGGTTATGTCATTATTGCTTCCGCTTATGATGCAGACCACATTCTTGCCCTTGATTTCTTCTTTAAAGTCATCCAAAGCAGCAATGGTCAAAGCACCTGCCGGTTCCACTACAATGGCATCACGATTGTACAACTCCAGTATGGCTTGACATACCTTACCTTCAGGCACGGTTTCCATGGCATATAGATGGTCCCTGCAAATTGGAAAAGTATATTTCCCAACTTTTTGTACCGCAGCCCCATCTATGAACTTATCAATATCTGAAAGCTCGACCAATTCCCCTTTTTCAATGGACATCTTCATGGAAGCTGCGCCTTGTGGCTCAACACCAATAATCTTTGTTTTTGAGGATAAAGCTTTAAACACTCCGCAAAGCCCCGAAGCCAGTCCACCTCCCCCAACTGCCACAAAGACGTAATCTATGGGTTCTTTGAATTGTTTCAATAGCTCTAAACCAATGGTACCCTGCCCTTCAATCGTTTTAGGGTCGTCAAAAGGGTGTACGAATGTTTTTTGATGTTCTTTACAGAACCGCTGGGCTGCTTTATTGGAATCGTCAAAAGTATCCCCGTTCAATATCACCTCTACCCATTTCCCTCCGAACATTTTGGTCTGTTCTATTTTTTGACGGGGTGTTACGGAAGGCATAAAGACGGTCCCTTCAACTTGTAAGTGGTTACAGGCAAAAGCCACTCCTTGTGCATGATTGCCAGCACTGGCACACACTACCCCTTGTTGAAGCTCTTTTAAAGAAAGGGCGCTTATTTTATTAAACGCCCCCCTTATTTTATAACTGCGAACTCTGTGAAGGTCTTCCCGCTTCAACAACACATTGGCCCCATATTGCTTTGAATACCGGATACTCTCCTGTAATGGGGTTTCTTCAGCTATCTTGGAGATTGTCCTTGCTGCTTGCTGGACATCTGATAGTTTTGGAAAATATGTCGCTGCCTTTGTATCCATAAATCAAAGACCTCCTTCATTTTGCTTTAGGCAATAGGTTTCATAGCAGTCATGGAAGCCCTTAGTCTAGCGCCAACAACTTCTACATCGTGTTCTCGTATGGCTTTGTTCACCGAAATCAGTTTGACATTGTCCACTCCGTTGTCCTGGCCTTCTCCAAAAGTCTTACCAACAACATCTGTGTCTATGTTTTTCATGAAATCAGTCAAAAGCGGCTTACAGGCATGATCGAACAAATAGCAGCCATACTCTGCAGTATCTGATATAACCCTGTTCATCTCAAACAATTTCTTCCTTGCAATGGTATTGGCAATCAAAGGAGTTTCGTGCAGAGATTCATAATACGCAGATTCGCCAATGATTCCTGATTCTGTCATGGTCTCATAGGCCAACTCCACACCAGATTTCACAAAAGCAACCATTAGCACACCATTATCATAGTACTCCTGCTCTGAAATATCATCATTCCCTGCAGGGGTCTTTTCAAATGACGTTTCCCCAGTCGCAGCTCGCCAATCCAAAAGGTTCTTATCGCCATTGGCCCAATCTTCCATCATGGTTTTGGAGAAGTGGCCGCTCATGATATCGTCCATATGTTTTTGGAAAAGAGGTCTCATAATACCTTTGAGCTCCTCAGCAAGGTCAAAAGCTTTGATTTTTGCTGGATTTGACAAACGGTCCATCATATTGGTGATTCCACCTTGTTTTAATCCTTCGGTAATGGTTTCCCATCCGTATTGGATCAATTTGGAAGCATAACCAGCATCTATCCCCTTCTCAATCATTTTATTAAAGGAGAGTATAGATCCTGTTTGCAATAAACCGCATAAAATGGTTTGTTCTCCCATTAAATCAGACTTTACCTCCGCTACAAAGGAAGACTCCAATACGCCAGCTCTATGGCCTCCGGTTGCGGCAGCGTATGCCTTTGCTTGTTCCAACCCTTTACCTTCAGGGTCGTTTTCTGGATGTACAGCTATCAATGTGGGAACTCCGAATCCTCTTTTGTATTCTTCCCTGACCTCAGAACCCGGGCTTTTTGGTGCAACCATGATTACCGTAAGGTCCTCTCTTACTTGCATCCCCTCTTCCACGATATTGAAACCGTGCGAATAGGAAAGCGTTGCTCCCTTTTTCATTAGCGGCATCACCGTGCTTACTACATCAGTGTGTTGTTTGTCGGGAGTAAGGTTTATCACCAAATCAGCTGTAGGGATCAATTCATCATAGGTGCCTACATTAAAATTATTTTCCTTGGCATTTTTAAAGGATTGGCGTTCTTGTTGAATGGCGGCCTCTCTTAGTGCATAAGAAATATCAAGACCGGAATCTCGCATGTTCAATCCTTGATTAAGCCCTTGGGCACCGCACCCAACAATTACAATCTTTTTTCCTTTTAAGGCTTTTACCCCATCTGCAAACTCACTGGATTCCATGAATCTACATTTTCCCAATTGGGTCAATTTCTCGCGAAGTGGCAGCGTGTTGAAGTAATTTGTCATTTTCTGTTTTTTGGTTTATGCTTTATTGTTCTTGAAATTCTGCTAAAATACTTGTGATTGGCATTTCCGCTTTTGTTACCGCAATCCTTCCCGATCTAACAAATTGCATAATACCATAGGGTTCCAGGGCGTCATGCATTTCGTCAATTTCATGGCGTCTACCCGTCTTGGCCAACACAAAAAAGTCTCGGCTAACGGTAACTATCTGCGAGTTGCTCTCTTTGATGATGTTCTGAATCTGACGTTCATCAAACAACAAACGAGAAGCTATTTTAAATAGAGCAGACTCTTGATAAATGATTTCATCATCTACGTGATAGAAGGCCTTTATCACCTCAATTTGTTTCTCTATCTGCCCTACTATTTTTCTTGTCCAGTCTTCAGTGGTATAAACCACGATAGTGAATTTTGAAACATGTTCAATTTCTGATTTAGAGACATTTAAACCTTCTATATTAATGTGTCTCTTTAAGAATATTCCGGAAATTCTATTGAGTAGTCCCACATTATTTTCCGCATAGACCGAAATGGTGAACCATTGTTTTTCCATAGTGTTTTTATCCTATTGCCATTCGATTCTAAAGGTCAATCCTAGCAATTTCGAATGGTACAAGTTTTTCAATTATTTTAATCTAATATCAGAAACCGAAGCTCCGGAAGGAATCATTGGAAATACGTTGTCTTCCTTTTCAACCTTTACTTCCAAAAAGTATGGTTCTTTGGAAGCCATCATTTCTTCGATGGCATCTTTTAATTCTCCACGCTCCGCTACTCTCCTCGATTTGATATGATATCCTTCCGCAATTTTTACAAAATCTGGGTTGGTCATGACCGTAGAGGCATACCTGCTCTCAAAAAATAGTTCTTGCCATTGACGAACCATTCCCAAATGATCATTGTTCAGGACCACAATTTTAACGGCTAGATTGTGCTGAAAAATCACCCCCAATTCCTGAATGGTCATCTGATACCCTCCATCACCTATGATTGCAACCACTTCTCTCTCCTGAGCGCCCATCTTAGCTCCGATAGCCGCAGGCAGGGCAAATCCCATGGTCCCAAGCCCACCGGAAGTAATATTACTCTTGGATTGTTTGAATTTGACATATCTGCAAGTAATCATCTGGTGTTGCCCAACATCCGTAACAATAACTGCCTTATGCTGGGATGCTACGTTGATTTGCTCCACAACCTCACCCATGGTAAGGCCTTGTTTTGTAGGGTTTATGTCTTTTTGGATGACCTCGTCATATTCTATTTGATATTTTTTATCAAACTCGGCCTTCCACTCCTTATGTTCGTTTGGCTGAACAAGTGGCAATAACAGATCTAGGGTTTGCTTGGCATTTCCAAGCACTGCCACGTCTACTTTTACATTTTTGTTGATTTCAGCAGGGTCTATTTCAAAATGAATGACTTTGGCCTGTTTGGCATACGTATCCAGGTTACCTGTAACCCGATCATCAAATCGCATACCTATGGCTATAAGTACATCGCATTCATTTGTTAAAACATTTGGCCCGTAGTTTCCGTGCATTCCCACCATTCCCACGTTCAAAGGGTGGTCCGTATCCAAAGCAGATAGCCCAAGAATGGTCCAAGCCGCTGGAATACCTGCTTTCTCCACCAAAGCTTTCAATTCCTCTTCAGCATGTCCTAAAATAACTCCCTGACCGAAAACTATATAAGGTTTCTTGGCATTGTTGATCAACTCTGCTGCTGCTTCAATGGATTTTAAATCTGGCTCTGGAACGGGTTTATAGCTTCTGACACCTGTACACTTTTCATAAACGAAGTCCAATTCTTCAAATTGGGCATTTTTAGTGATGTCCACCAAAACCGGACCCGGCCTACCTGATTTGGCTATATAAAAAGCTTTGGCCATAATCTCAGGTATCTCACTGGCCTTGGTAACCTGATAGTTCCATTTAGTGACCGGAGTAGAGATTCCGACAATATCGGTTTCTTGAAATGCATCTGAGCCCAGCAGATGACGCGGTACCTGTCCTGTTATGCATACAACTGGCGTAGAATCAATCTGTGCATCCGCCAAACCGGTTACCAGATTTGTCGCTCCCGGCCCCGAAGTGGCCATAGCCACCCCTACTTTTCCGCTTACCCTAGCATAACCTTGTGCCGCATGGGTGGCACCTTGCTCGTGTCTTGTCAAGACATGAGTCAGTTTATCCTGAAACTTATAAAGTTCGTCATAAACTGGCATGATCGCACCTCCGGGATAGCCATAGATTAAATCTACCCCCTCGGCCAATAGGCAATGAATTATGGCTTCTGCGCCAGTAATTTTAATTGCCTTTTCCTTTTTTTTACTTTCTTTTTGTGCTTTTAATGTTTCCATAAGCCCAAGTTTTAAAACAATACCTTCTAGATTAAATCGGTAACACAACCTTCTGAGGCAGATGAAACCGTTTTGGCATATTTATATAAACTCCCTTTTTTTACTTTCAAAGGAGGTTGAACCCAATTCTCTTTTCTTTTTTCCAGCTCTTCATCGGAAAGTGCAACTGAAATGCTATTTTTCTCCGCATCAATAGTGATAACATCCCCATCTTCAACCAAGGCTATTGCCCCTCCATCCTGTGCTTCCGGAGCTATGTGCCCAACAACAAAACCATGCGTTCCACCAGAAAATCTACCATCCGTGATCAAGGCGACTTCTTTACCCAATCCGGCTCCCATAATAGCAGCAGTAGGTTTCAACATTTCTGGCATTCCAGGCCCTCCTTTTGGGCCTTCGTACCTTATTACAACAACATCACCTTTCTTTACCAAGCCATTTTTAATACCGTCATTGGCTGCAAATTCTCCTTCAAAAACCTTGGCTGGCCCTGAAAAAAACAATCCTTCCTTACCAGTAATCTTGGCAACAGCACCATCTTTAGCCAGATTTCCGTGGAGTATTCTTAGGTGGCCCGTTTCTTTAATAGGATTGTCCAAATCCATGACCACTTTTTGGTTATCATCCAAATCAGGAACATTTGCCAGATTTTCAGCTACCGTTTTACCTGTTACGGTGAGACAATCTCCATGAAGCATTCCTTTTTTCAGCATAAATTTCATTACCGCAGGTATCCCTCCAACGTTGTGGAGATCCTCCATCAAATATTTTCCACTAGGTTTTAAATCTGCCAAAAATGGAGTTGAATCACTTATTCGTTGAAAATCTTCCAATCCAAAGTCAATGTCCGCTGCTTTGGCAATCGCTAAAAAGTGAAGGACCGCGTTGGTAGAACCTCCCAAGACCACCACAAGACGAATTGCGTTTTCAAGGGATTTTTTGGTGATGATATCACTAGGTTTTATGTCGTTTTCCAATAAGTGTTTTAAAGCTTTACCCGCAGCGATACAGTCCTTCTTTTTGTGGTCCCCTTCGGCGGGATTGGACGAGTTATAAGGCAAAGCCATTCCTAAGGCCTCTATAGCTGAAGCCATGGTGTTAGCGGTATACATTCCTCCGCAAGCACCTGCTCCCGGGCATGCATTCTGAATTACATTTTTATATTCGCCTTCATTCATAGTTCCAGCGACTTTCTCGCCCCAAGCTTCAAAAGCTGAAACAATGTCCAACTTTCTATTGTTATGGCAACCTGAAGCTATTGTGCCTCCATATACCAAAATGGATGGCCTGTTAAGACGAATCATAGCCATGAGTGCGCCGGGCATATTTTTGTCACAGCCAACCACAGTAATCAGGGCATCATAATTCATGGCCTGAACCACCGTTTCCATTGAGTCAGCAATAATATCACGGGAAGGTAGAGAATAACGCATGCCATAGGTTCCCATGGAAATTCCATCGCTTACCCCTATGGTATTAAAAATCAACCCTACTAAGTCGCCTTCTTTTGTACCGTCTTTTACGTAGGTTGAAAGTTGGTTTAAGTGCATGTTACATGGGTTGCCCTCATACCCTGTGCTTCCAATACCTACCAAAGGTTTTTTCAAGTCATCTTCAGTCAACCCTATTGCATAAAGCATAGCTTGAGCAGCGGGTTGGGTAGGGTCTTGGGTCACATTTTTACTAAACTTGTTCAATTCCATTTTCTAATTGCATTCAGATGGTGGATTCGGTTAAATCTGCTCTGTAATTCAAATATAGATGTTAAAAAAGCCCTGTATTTTCAACAATTTTGGGGGTTCTAAATCCATTTAAAACATTATTAATTTATCTATTTGATATACAGCGATTTATGCCGATTAAAATCCCATATCCATTTATTTTTACTACCATAAAAAAAGCCTGTATCTCAATTTGATACAGGCTTTTTTTTAATCAATAACAAGTCTGTATCATTCCCGGTCTGGGACGATAATGACTACATTAATGATTACATTTTTTAGTTTCATACTTCAATAGTACAAAAAAATTTCAAGCAGCAAAAGCTGGCCTTCAAATTTAAAAGGAAATCAGTTCAGCATATTAGCAAGATGAACCGGCGGAGCAAAGTAAACAATCTGAAAATCATGAATTACAACAGTTTGAGCATTATTTCATCTCCAAACTTTTTCTGGGCCAGTTTACAGATGGCTTCTTCTGAAAGTTGAAGTATTCTGGGGTACCCACCTGTGGTCTGCCCATCTTTCATAAGAATGATCATCCTTCCTGCTGGTGTCAATTGAACCGTTCCGGGCAAGGTCCCTGATGTAAGCATGGAATGGGTGTGTCCCGGGATCAACTCGGAGAGTTGATAGGCCATTCTGTTGTTTTTCTCTGAAACTGTAAAGGGTTTTGAAAAAATGGCAGCCAATTGACTATCTGACAACATAGAAAACTCTGGGCCTCTTTGAACTTCTATTTCACTGCCATCAAAATGGTCTGGAATTTTAATTTCGGAAATTGCGGGAATAAAGGAAGTTGTTTCCTCATAAGCAATCTCTTCTTCTTTTTGCAAACATTTGTTTTTGGTCACAGGAACATACAAAGATCTACTTCCTAAAACCTCAGGGGTTTTAAAGCCTCCTTTAATTGCCAAATAGCACCTAAAACCACAGTTCAGTCTTCCAAAAGATAAAGTATCCCCTTTGGATACCTTTACCACTTGATAGTTTTGAACAGGCTCTTGGTTTAGCAATGGAGAAATATCGGCTCCGGACAAACATATATAGGTAGGAGCTTCAAACTGGAGTGTTGGACCGGTCATGGTAATTTCCAATACCGCAGCATTTGCTTGGTTTTCCAACAACTGATTGCCCTTTTTTACAGCAAACTTATCCATTGCCCCGGAAACTGGAACTCCGTTATCACGATAACCGAATCTGCCCAAATCCTGAATGGTGGTGAAAAAACCGGATTTTAGAACCTTAAGCATCTATTGTAAGTTTCTCTAGTTTATAAATTCCTACCTCTGCTTCAATGATTCTTAGATCATACTCTGCTTTTGATATTTCATAGAACTGAACCTTATCCCCTACGGAAACAAAACAAGGGGTCTCTCTAGAAGAATCAAAAAGAGGTATGGGGCAATTACCGATTATGTTCCATCCTCCTGGAGAATCTTGCGGATATATTCCGGTTTGTTTTCCAGCCAGTCCTACAGAACCCTTGGATACATTTAGTCTTGGTTCTGCCCTCCTTGGAATTTCAAGGGACGAAGGCAACCCTCCCAAATACATGAATCCAGGTAGAAACCCAATGCCATACACTATATATTGTTGAGAAGTATGCTGATCTATAAGTTGTTCTGGTGATAAGTTCAAGGTTTCAGCGACCTCGTCAATATCTATCCCAAATTCTCTTTCGTAACAGACAGGAATACGCCATAAATACCGTTCTTTCTTTTGATTTTCAGCTTTTGGCTTTGAATGGCACTCCAAAATGAGCTCTTTGATCTCTCCAAAATCCAAAATCCCATCATTTTGAATCATGGTAATGGAGTTATAGGCGATTACCAACTCCCAACCTTCTAGCTTTAGAGCCCGAAAATTGTTGGCAAATTCCAGAATATCTTGAAGAATGGATTCCTCTACTTGATTTGGCCATGCAACCAGTACAGCACTTTTCCCGAAAGGCTCAATGTGGATGGGGTAACTTTTCACGGTCTTAATTGTACCTTGTGTTTGGGTAACATTTGTGAAAGATACGTTAATATTTCCAAAGCAGAAGCGGTGTCACCATGCACGCATAGGGTCTCCGTTTGAATTTGTATTGGTTTCCCCGTCGTAGCAAATACTTTTCCTTCTTTTATCATGGGAAGTACGTGCTCCAGTACTTTTTTAGGTTCTTTTATAAGCGCGTTTTCTTGTTTTCGGGACACTAAACTTAAATCTTCATTGTAACTCCGATCTGCAAAAGCCTCGTACCAAACAGGAAAGCCCCTTTTCTTGGCTTCTTTTGCTATTACAGACCCATAAGGAACATACAATAGCACTACCTTGTTGTATTGTTCCACTGTATCCAAATAGGTTTTGGCCAACCCCAAATCTTTGGCGGTTTGGTTATACAGTGCGCCATGTGCTTTAATATGATGCAGTTTTCCTTGCTGTTGTTTCAAAATCTCATCAAAGGTCACGAGTTGTTCGGACAAACTTTTTTGGAGTTCCATAGACGAAATATCCATGACTTCCCTGCCAAAATTCTTTTTATCCGGATAAGACGGATGCACACCAATTTTGACTCCATTCTGAGTAGCCAACTCTATTATCTCGGACATACTCTGAGAATCACCTGCGTGACCTCCACAAGCTATATTGCAAGAGCTTATCAGTGGAAACAGTTCTGCCTCGTTCCCAACCCCTTCACCAACATCACAGTTGATATCTATTGACCATGTTCCCATTTGGTTTATCCAATTACTTTTATGATACTTTTTATGCCCAGAAACAGTGTAAATGCCACAATGGCTATTCCCAAGGCATTTTGTACAAACGAATTTCTGAATTTACCCATCACCGATTTTTTATTCACCATCCAGAGCAATAGCATTGCAATGACCGGCAGTAAAATCCCATTGGCTACTTGTGCAAATTGAATGACCTCAATCGGTTTTATGTCAAAAGACAAAAAGAACACACCAAAAAACAGCACAATGATCCAAACCAGTTTGAATCTTTTATCCTGCATTCCACCTTCCCATCCAAAACAGCTACTGGCAACAAAAGACGCAGCAAGTGGAGCGGTAATGGCTGATGTTACTCCCGCGGCCAAAAGTCCCAGTGCCATAAAATATGTAGCTCCTTTCCCAAATAGTGGCTCAAGGCCTTTGGCCATATCGCCGGCGGAGGTTACATCCTCAATAGGCGCAGCGGAAGCGGTGATCAAGATGGCTATGGAGACCAATCCACCTACACCAATGGAAATTGCAGTATCCCACCTTACCTTTTTGAGATCGGAATGTGATTTCCATTTTTCCTTCACGAGTGAGGCATGCAAAAACAAATTGTACGGAACAACAGTGGTACCTACCAAGGCTATTACCGATAGTAAACTTCCCTCGGGCAATCTTGGAATAAGGGCTCCTTTAACTATTTCCATTACCGAAGGTTTTGTGATTATGGCACAGACCAGAAAACACACTCCCATAACGCCTACCAGCACCATGAATACTTTTTCAAGGGTTTTGTATGTTCCAAACCATAGCAGCAGAAAAGCCAGTGCTCCAAGCATGGAAGGATAAAAGGGTTCCAGTTGACTAGATTGGAACAATTGTTCCAATCCTAAGGTTGCTCCACCAATGTTGCCGGCTTCATAAGCAGCATTTCCAACTAGTATGGCACCAAGTATTATTGTAATTACAAAACCCTTCACCCATGGATTGTGCAATTCTCTTTTGATGATATCTGCTAACCCTGTCTGGGTAACCACTCCTATTCTACTGGCCATTTCCTGCAGAAGTATGGTCGCCAGCATGGAAACCAGAATGGCCCAAATCAATGCATATCCAAAATGAACTCCGGCCAAAGTACATATTGTGATGGTTCCCGGTCCGACAAACGCGGCGGCTACAAGAATTCCTGGACCAATTTTTTTAAACATAAACAGGTGTTTTGTAATTATTCGGGTATAAGATAATCAGTGCATTTCATCCAAAAAAATGCATTTCATCTAAAAGTGGTGTGTTTTACACCGATAAATTATACGAATCTTGGAAACCAAAAGTTATAATAGTCCCAAATCATACTAAGACCTAAACTTGACCCAGACTTATGACATGTAAGGATTGTGACAAAAGTATTGGATATCAACAACACAAGGAATCCATGGATTCTTTGGGAGTTGAGCTGTGCGCACGGCACACCAAACTTATCAAAAAAGTTATCCTAGATAACAATACCCCACTGGAAGCCATTCAATTATTTTACGCCTTAAAAGAAGTTGGTGCTAACCCTATGTTGGAATGGTGGGATGGAAAAAAATCCGTCGATATTGCCATCTCTAGAGTAAAACTCAATATTGAAATCGATAAAGATTACAATATGATTACCCATGAACAGGCCATTAATGATCTAGAGGAAGCCATGCATTCCTTTAAAAACGGATTTACAACCATTAGAATTCCGCATTTGGCAGTCAAATACTATCTAGAAGATACAGTGCAGAACATTCTGGGAATAATCGCTGGTTTAAAGGCCAATATAAAGGCGATTTAACCTTTTTATCAACCCAACCATCCTTCCCTATCCAGACTGCGGTATTGGATAGCTTCGGCAATATGTTCTGGGGAAATATTCTCTTGGTTATTTAAATCAGCTATGGTCCTGGAGACCTTCAAGATTCTGTCATAAGCCCGCGCAGAAAGATTAAGCCGCTGCATTGCATTTTTCAGCAATTCCAGAGAAGTTGGGTCAAGCACACAGAACTCCCTAATGTGTTTTGTTCCCATTTGGGCATTGTAGTGTACCTGATTTAAATTGGAAAATCTTTGGGATTGGATATTCCTGGCTGCCACTACTCGTTCTCTAATTTGTTTACTGCTCTCCCCCCCTCTTTTTTCTGAAAGTTTTTCGAATGGAACTGGGGTTACCTCAATATGAATATCAATTCTATCCAACAAAGGGCCTGAAATCTTTCCCAAATACCGTTGCATTTCCGCTGGTGATGAAGTCACAGGAGCATCGGGGTCGTTAAAGTACCCACCTGGACTTGGGTTCATGCTAGCCACCAACATAAAACTGCTGGGATAGGTCACTGCGAATTTGGCCCGTGCTATGGTCACTTCCCGATCTTCCATGGGCTGTCGTAGTACCTCAAGCACTCGTCTTTCAAACTCTGGAAGCTCATCCAAAAACAAAACCCCATTATGAGATAATGAAATCTCTCCGGGCTGTGGGTAGCTACCTCCGCCTACCAGAGCAGCACTACTGATGGTATGGTGCGGACTTCGAAAAGGTCTTTGGTGCATCAACCCCATATTCTTCACCTTACCCATTACACTATGGATTTTAGTGGTTTCCAGAGCTTCTTGCACTGTCATTGGAGGCAAAATGGAAGGCAGCCGTTTGGCCAACATAGTCTTACCAGCTCCAGGCGGACCAATCAAAATGATGTTGTGTCCACCAGCTGCAGCAATCTCCATGCAGCGTTTTATGCCTTCCTGCCCACGTACATCAAGAAAATCAAATTCAGGAAAATCTTGAAATGTCTGGAATTCTTTCACCGTATCAACTTTGGTCCGTTCCAAGGGAACTTCCTCATCAAAAAAATCGATTACCTCTTTGATATTTTTGACGCCATAGACTTCAAAATTATCTACAATAGCTGCCTCCTTGGCATTTTCCTTGGGTAAAATGAATCCTCTAAACCCTTCTTCCTTGGCTTTCAAAGCAATGGGCAGGGCTCCTTTAATGGGTTGAAGACTTCCATCCAAAGAAAGTTCTCCCATAATTATATACCGATCTATGTTAGTTGACCGTATCTGATTTGAAGCCGCCAGGATACCCAATGCCAAAGTAAGGTCATAGGCAGAACCTTCCTTTCGTAAATCCGCCGGGGCCATATTAATGGTAATTTTTTTGCCCGGAACCTTATATCCAATATTCTGAAGGGCGGCAGCAATGCGGTAGTTGCTTTCTTTGACTGCATTGTCGGGGAGGCCTACCAAATGATATCCAATACCCTTGTCCACATTGACCTCAACCGCAATTGTGGTGGCCTCTATGCCAAATACAGCACTTCCATAAACTTTACTGAGCATAATCGTCTAAAAGAAAATCTTGATGAATATGCTCGAAAATAGGTAATCCTATTCCACGACAAGCTTCTCTTTGACGGATACCGGGTTTCCATTTGACGTAAACCCTTCCAGAACCAACTCGTACACTCCTGGCACATCCGAAGTATAGAAAATTATTTCATTGGACCCCGTAGAAAGGTCCAGGTTTGGTTCCCAGAAAAGTTGATGCCTAAAATCAGGAATGCGTTCGTGATTTCCATTTTCATCATATTGTTGAATATGATAGTCTTTTCTGGACTGGGGCTTGAACAAGTCCAGATTAACAATATGTGGAGTATAGAAATCACTATAAAAATCGCCTTCAATGGTCTCTAGGGACACTACCCCTTGGAACATTTGAGATCCAACTAGAACTTTATCCCTTGAAAACTTTATGGATTGTATTTTTTTGGCGCTATATCCCATGATATCCTCATGTCTCCTTATAAAAAGTCCATCCACAAAAACAATGGGCAACAAGCTATTATCCGTAAAGCCTTCTCCTGGCCTTACCTCAAAAACGCGCTCCCCGTCATTCAATTTTCTTATAGAAACCTGATCCACCACTTCTACTATGGTTTCTGGAATACCATTAAAACGGGTATAGTCATCCAAGTTGTACACTTCGGTAAACCTTCTATAAAAAGGTGTTACGTGTTGGGCTGGAACCATAGAATCGGACCTTGCCTCGCGATATACATTTTCAATTTGGTTATGAATACTCTTTCTAAGGATATAGTCTTTCATGTTCTTGGAAAGTGTAAAACCTGAAAACTCCAAATTTTCGTATTCCTTGCTATACTCATCAATACTTATTTGATATCGGTCCCAATCTGTTGATAGTACTTGCAAGGCTGCTTTGGTATTGTCATATTCCCTATTTACTATAAACCGAAACTTGCCTTCATTGTTTGAAGTAGCCACGTTGAACAAATATTTGTCTCCTGGAAGGGACAGAGATATTCTCAAATTTTCGACCGGTTCTTGGGACTCTTTATCCAAAACAGTTCCAGAGATTACTTCACCTCTAAGCTCTGGTAAATCTATTTTATTTGCACCTACATTATTTTGACCCAATCTTAGAAAACTGCTTACAAAGGCATCCGATGTCATTTGAGACGGGGCCGGAAGCGAATCAACCTTTCGTACAGATATTGAATAACTACCGTTATTTACCGATCCATTGGTGCTGGTAACCTTTAAGGTCACTCTTTCTCGCTTGCCAACCGTGGATCTATCAACAGCCATATTTGCAAATACACTTTGTTTGGAAGGCACCTCTGGTAATACCAAAGGTTTTAATGGTAGTGGTATGGAATCTATCAAAGTATCCACTGGCTGCTCTAAATGAATGCCAGATGTAGTCTGATATGGATTTACGATATAGATGTCACTCTGAAAAAAGTCTTTTTGGCCAAAATTTTGCATCCATTCTGAATACCCCAAAAGTTTATAGCTTCCAGTGGGTATGGAGGTTGGAACAAAAAAGTCGCCACTCCCTGAGCCGGAATTCAACCTTATCTTATGTTTAAAAACTGTATTACCATCTTCACCCACCAAGGCTATATAAGCCATCTTGCTCAGACTGCTCAGCTTTCTTTCAGCATTGTCCATACAATATACTTTGTACAGCAAATGTTCTCCGGAAAACAGCAATGATTCGCTAAAATGGACATAAACGTGTTCTTGTGGAATCGATTTGAATCCCTGAACATTCTCACCGGATTGCGCTTTGGTGACAAAAGAAACCAAAACTGCCAAAATAAAAGTAATACTGTTTTTTTTCATAATGTTTTATCTAATCTATCCAAAATTCAGGTATTTCTGAGCTACCCAAAACCGTACAGTCACCACAAACCTCAGGGACTGTAACGTAAGGCCCTGCACCAGGAAACTCCCCTTCGTTGTCTCTAACATATTTTACAAGGTCCCAACGTACCAAATCTATCAACCCAATACCTGGAGCGCCCTCTCGGCATGGATCCACATAAGGAGGCAATCGTTCTCCTGGAAAAAAGTCCTCATAATTAAAGAAAATTCGTTTCTCATCCACGTTTACCACATTGAAATACCCTAGAACCTTTTCATCCTGGTTTCCTATAGGTGAAATATTTCCTTCCAAAAAACCTGGCTGTGTTTCGGAAAACAAACTTTCTGAGTTTGAGAAATTGTTCAGGGTTTCATAAAAATCATGCGCCCTTGTGGATTGCGAGTATTGTCTAACCAAAATACTATATCGATGTGATAGTATGTAATTATTACGGTCAACAAAATGAACCATAAAGTTGGAAATCCTTCCTTCGTTAAGGTTTTCTGTGCTTGCCAGAATAATTTTATTTGAAGAGTTTGATCCATAGCAGACCCTTTCGCCCAAGGACCTGGTAGTAAAAAAGATTCCCGGCGGGTCTATTTCTTCGTCTACATCCAACTCTACTGGATTCCATTCCGGTGCGATTATCTTGTAGGTTTCCTCATACTCATACCTGTAAAAATTGGTGTCAGAATCAAGATTGGAAGCATTTAGGAACATGCCCATACCCTCTTCTCCAAAGTCATTGCTAACTCGCTGTGCATATAAACTATCTATTTTCGAGGTTCCAGAAGTGCGAGCTATATCAGAAGTATATTCTTGACCATCTTTGGTACCAACCAGAAGGGTATATCCAACATTGGTTTGTGCAGCAAAGACTTCGCTCGAAACATAGGTGCCAGAATCAGTTTCTGTAAAATCATATCTAGATCCATCTTCCGAAACCACCTGTACCGTTGCCCCTGAGACCCCAGCTGCTCCTTCATCTTCAAACCTGTATGTTCTTGAAATCAAGATCTTTTGTTGTTTGAGTTCGTTGGTCAAGGTGGCATCGATGACCAAGGCACTCTCAAAATCCCTGAAGGTCACTTCAAAAGGTTCAATACAGGAACTTAAAAGACAGCCCGTAAAAACAGGAAGCAAACAACGATATGTTATACTTGTCCTTCTCATTCCTTCCAAAAATCTGGCATTTCAGGGCTACCCAAAACTGTACAGTCTCCACAAACTTGAGGTACTGTGATGTAAGGTCCTCCCCCTACACTTCCATCATTTTCATTGATGAATTTGACTAAATCCCAACGTATCAAATCTATTAATCCTGCTACGGGTGCTGCATAAACACAGGGATCTATATAATCCGGCAGTCTTTCCGTAGGGAAAAAATCCCGATATCCAAAAAAGATACGTTTTTCCGAAACCGCGACAATATCAAAAAAACCGAGCACCTTTTCACTAGAATCATCTTCTGACGAAATATTCCCTTGCAAAAACCCTGGTTGAGTTTCTGAGAATAAGCTCTCTGAACTAGAAAAACTGTTCAGGGTCTCCAAAAAAGTATAAGCAGCAGAAGTATGGGAATATTGACGCACCAAAATGCTGTAGCGGTGCGTAGTCACAAAGTTATTCTGTTCGATGAACTTCACCATGAAATTCTCCACCTGGCCAGTATCAAAATCATTGGTGTCAGTCAAAATTATTCGGTTTGAGAGATTGGTCGCGTAGCACACACGCTCGTCCAAAGATCTAGTTCCAATATAAATTGATGGCGGATAAGTGTCCTCATTGACTTCCAATTCCCTTGGAGCCCATTCAGGGGCAATTATTTTATAAGTCTCCTCATATTCGAATCTAAAAAAATTGGGAGTTCCATTTGTATTTAGAGAACTGGTAAAAATACCAATTCCCTCTTCTTCAAAATCGTTGATAATTCTTCTGGCGTAAAGGCTATCAATACCGACTTCACCTGCCAACTTTGATGAAGCTGAGGAATAGGAACGTCCATCCCCAGTAATAATGGATAAGGTGTAATCCACTCCTTCTTCAGCTGCAAAATCAACAGTGGACAAGTATGTTCCTTTCTCCATTTCCTCAAATACAAACGAGCTACCATTACTGCCAGCAACCATAACAGTTGCCCCGGATTCTCCTGTGAGACCTTCATCCTCAAACTTATAGGTACGCGACAGAAGAATCTGCTGTGGTTTCATTTCGTTGGTGATCATCGCTTGAATTACCAAAGCGCTCTCAAAATCCCTGAAGGTCACTTCAAAAGGTTCAATACAGGAACTTAAAAGACAGCCCGTAAAAACAGGAAGCAAACAACGATATGTTATACTTGTCCTTCTCATTCCTTCCAAAAATCTGGTACTTCTGTAGTCCCCAACACCAAACAATCCCCACATACGCGGCTTACAACCAAATAAGGCCCCTCGTTCGGACCGATTGAAGGGTTATCTCCAGCATATATTCCAGCTCCACTCTCAATGATTGGTCTTAAAACACAACCTCCCATATTGGCTATTACCGGCGTGCTTGGGTTACAAGGTTCCACATATGGCGGGAGATCTTCCCCAGGGTAAAAATCTTCATAGTTGAAGAAAATCCGCTGTTCTGAGACTGAGCTTACATCAAAAAAACCAAGAACCCTTTCATCTCTGTCGCTTTCCGAGAAAACATTTCCCTCCAAAAATCCTGGTTGTATCTGGGAGAACAGACTTTCAGAGCTTGAAAGCTCATTTAAAGTCTCGTAAAATGTAAATGCCTCATTGGATTGCACCAGCTGTCTTACCAAAATACTATATCTATGGGAGATTATGTAATTGTTTCTGTTGACAAAACGAACCATAAAATTTTCAATCCTATTTTCCGCCAAATCATCTGTAGAGGCAAGAATGATCCTATTGGACTTCTCCGTTCTATAGCAGACCCTTTCGTCGGTTGTGTTGGGCACTTTCAACACATTGCAGCCCCCTTCCGGATCTCCAATCAAGGAAACAGGGTTCCATGTGGGAGAAATTATCCTAAAGGTTTCCTCGTATTCATAGCGAAAGTTCTTTGCATTCCCGGTTGGGTCAGAAGTGTCGACCAAAATGGCCAGACCATCTTCTCCCAAATCCGTAGTTATTCGTTCTGCAGAAACATCACCTATGGCAACCGATGGTGAAAGCTGTACCATATTGGACAGATATCTTCTGCCATTTTGCGTTGTTACCGAAAGTTGGTACTGTCTATTGGGCTGGGCCGCAAAAGACTGAGTAGAAACGTATATCCCATCTCCCGTATCCTGAAAATCAAACGAATTTCCAGCGTCATCACTAATGGTTACATTAGCATTGGATTCTGGCGAAGGACCATCTTCCTCGAACTCATAGGTTCTAGTTATAAAAACCCGCTGCTGTTTTGTTTCATCCGTTATAACCGCTTCTATTACCACAACACTTTCAAAATCTTCAAAAGTGCCTTCAAAAGGTTCTATACAGCCATAAAGAATCACAGCCATAAAGGCTATTACTAAATTGATATTATATCTACTCTTATTCAGTTTCATTCCTTATTTAATGTTCCATCATTCCTCGGTCCAAAAATCCGGAGGGTTGGGGTCAGCAAATCCCGTAAGATCTCCACAAAGCGTAGGCACAGTAAAAAATGGCCCTTCATTATCACCATTACCTCCGTTATTGTCCACAAAGCGCACCAAATCATTTTTAACCAAATTGCTTAAAACACATACTGGTGGCACACCTCTTGAAAGTACGGGAGCACTCACCTGACATGGAATTGCAAATGCGCGAACGTCATCAGCCGGATAAAAATCTTCATAATTGAAAAAAATACGTTGTTCTGTTACCGAGGCGACATCAAAGTAACCCAGTACTTTTTCACTACTGCTCAAATCTGAAGAAATATTTCCTTCCAAAAAACCAGGTTGGGTCTCGGAGAAGAAACTTTCATTCCCAGAAAATTCATTCAAGGTCTCATAAAAAGTAAATGCCGCATTGGATTGTACAAATTGTTTTATCAGAATACTGTAGCGGTGGGAAATGATATAGTTATTTCTACTAATAAAGCGGACCATGAAGTTGCTCACTCTATCTTCTTCCAGGTCTTTTGTACTGGTCTGGATTATGGTATTTGATGAATCAGATGCATATCCGGTCTCCAAAGATGAATCATCAAAAATTGCACGTACCTCGCAGGGTACCGTGGCTTCAGCGGCCGGAACTACCTCTAAACCACGTGGAGTCCAAAAGGGTGCTACAACCCTATAAGTTTCCTCATAAGTATATCTGTAGTTTTCTGAAGTTCTTGTTGGGTCAAAGCTATCTACAAAAATACCTATCCCATCTTCTCCAAGGTCTGTTGTAATTCTTTCCGCTCTTACCTCATCAATCTGAGTTTGAGCCGGTAGTATGGTTTCTTCGGAACTATAAGTTCTTCCATCCTGAGTTTGAATCTGCAATTGATACGCAGTATTGGCCTGGGCTGCAAAAGCCTGTTGCGAAACGTACACCCCTGGCGAGCTTTCTACAAAGGTATAGCTGGAACCACCACCTTGTACTCGCACACTGGCATTTGATTCTGGAGTGGGACCTTCTTCCTCAAATTCATAGGTCCGAGATAAAAATACCTGTTGTTGGACCAATTCGTTGGTTATTGTTGCTTCAACTACCAAAGCACTTTCGAAATCCTCAAAAGTAACTTCAAAAGGTTCTAGGCATCCTTGCATCAGGACAACAAAGATGACACTCCACAATACATTAATAGTTCTTTTCAATAAGAAATTCATTCTTTTTATTATTGGTTAATCCTCCACCCAAAATTCCGGTGGTGTTGATTGTGCAATATCCGAGCAATCCCCACAAACTTTGGGCACGACAAGAAAGGGGCCTTCATTAGGTCCTTGCCCACCATTGGCATCTACATATCTTACCAAATCGTTCTCCACCATAGCGCTCAATACGCATACAGGTGGATTTCCTCTAAACAATACTGGGGCATTTGGGGTGCATGGTTCCACATATGGCGGGAGGTCTTCTCCTGGATAAAAATCTTCGTAGTTAAAAAATAACCGTCGTTCTGTAACCGATGACACATCAAAGTAACCTAGCACTTTTTCATTTTCATTAGTGTCCGAAGTAACATTCCCCTCCAGGAAACCAGGCTGGGTTTCAGAGAAAAAACTTTCGTTTCCGGAAAACTCATTCAGAGTTTCATAGAAATTAAATGCTTCATTGGACTGTACAAATTGCCTGACCAAAATGCTGTATCTATGCGAGATAATATAGTTTTCGCTACTGATAAACCTTACCATAAAATTATCGACCCGGTCTTCTCCCAAATCACTGGTGCTGGTTTGAATTATAGCGTTTGAGAAATCAGTTCCGAATCCGGTTTCCAAGGATTTGTTATCCGGAATGACCCTTACTTGACAAATCTCGGTAGCCTCATCAAATGGTACCTTTTCCAAATCTTCAGGGGTCCAATAGGGTGCAATGACCCTATAGGTCTCTTCATATTCATATCTGTAGTTGATAGAATTACCGGTAGGGTCAAAACTATCCACAAAAATTCCAATTCCATCTTCCCCTAAGTCTGTTGTGATTCTCTCTGCCCTTAAGTCATCAATTTGGGTTGATTGTGGAAGAGTCATCTGGCTAGAACTGTAAGACCTGCCATCCTGGGTCTGAACCAGTAATTGATATTCGGTATTTGATTGAGCGGCAAAGGCCTGCTGAGAAATGTAAACCCCTTGGGCTCCTTCAACAAAAGTGTATGTAGTCCCACCTCCCTGTACACGCACCACCGCATTGGATTCTGGAACAGGGCCGTCTTCTTCAAATTCAAATGTCCGGGTCAAAAGAACCCGTTGTTGCTGCATCCTGTTGGTTATGGTGGCCTCTATCACGATAGCGCTCTCAAAATCCTCAAAAGTTGTTTCAAAGGGCTCTATACAACCATAGAAAAACACCACGGCCAAAAATCCGCAGAAAGAAATTTTATGTTTATTTAAATCCGACTTCATTCTATCCAAAATTCTGGTCTTTCTGTTTTTCCCAAAACTGTACAATCTCCACACTCCCTTGGAACCACTTTATATGGCCCTTCCTCAAAAGGAGGGTCTTGATTCTCGTCATAATAGCTTACTTGATTCTCATCCACCATGGCGCTGAGTACGCATCTAGCCCCTCCTTGACTTATCAACATAGGAGCGATTGTGTTACATGGATTCACATAGGGCGGTAGGTCCTCTCCTGGATATAAATCTTCATAATTGAAGAAAATCCGTTTTTTGGAAACCGCGCTTACATCAAAATATCCCAAGACCTTTTCATCTTGGTTGGTCTCAGAAAAAATGTTCCCACTCAAGAAACCAGGTTGGGTCTCGGAAAAAAGACTTTCTGAACTTGAAAACTGGTTCAATGCATCAAAAAATGAGTAGGCTTCATTGGATTGCGTATACTGGGTCACCAAGACGCTATATCGATGGGAAATAATATAGTTTTCTCCGTCTATAAAGCGTACCATAAAACGATCTACCCTATTTTCTTCCAAATTGGAGGTATTGGCCAGGATTATTCTGTTTGAAGCTTTGGAAGCAAAACATGTTTGGTCTTCTTTTGTTTTGGGAACAACATCTACCCCGCATTCAATTCCTGTACTTAAGAGATCCTCAGGCCTCCATTTTGGAGCAATTATCTTATAAGTTTCCTCAAACTCATACCTGAAATTCTGTGAATTCCCAGTCGGGTCAAAGGCATCTACAAAAATTGCGACGCCATCTTCCCCAAAATCATTGGTTATCCTTTGTGCATACACACTATCCAGTGCCACGTTTTGAGGCAATTGAGCAGGACGGGATGAGTACGAAATCCCATTGGTCGCAACAATTTTTAACGTATAAGCCCTACCCTCTTGGGCGGCAAAAGGTACAGAAGACCTATACGTTCCAGGTATGACCTCATCAAAACCGATAGCTGCACCAGAATCATCAGACAATGTTATCTGGGCTCCTTGCTCCGCAGTGGATTCCGATTCAAACCTATAGGTTCTAGTTAGGTATATGGTATGATTATCCATTTCGTCCGTTATGGTAGCATCCACTACCAAGGCGTCCAAAAAATCCTCTGTCTCCACATCAATGGGTTCAATGCAGGATACCACTGTCATTGATAGGACAAGGACTTTAAGAAACCATATGCCTTTCTGGACGAAATTCACCTTCTAGAACTTAAAATTATAGGTTATCGTTGGTACGGGTATTGCAAATATGGAGCTTTGATAAGCTTTTATATCCCCATCTTCGGTAACAAAAAATACCGAATAAGGGTTGTTTCTCCCTAGCACATTGTAAATGGAAAAACTCCAAAAACTGTGCGCAAATTTCTTGATCTTATGGTTCCCTTCCATATTGAAGCTAAGATCCAATCTATAATAATCAGGGATTCGGAATTTGTTTCGGTCACTGTAAAAAACAAACTCGGAATTATTAAATGAAAAACTTCCTATTGGGAAGGTAACCGGCCTACCTGTTTGATAGACAAAATTAGCAGAGGCACTAAACCTTCTTGTAAATTTATAATTGGCAACAAGGCTTATGTCATGCGGCTTATCAAAATTTGACGGGAAGAATTCACCATTATTGACACGTTCTTCGCTAAACTCGCTATCTAGTTTTACAAAGGAACGGGAGTAGGTATACCCTAACCATCCATTGAGTTTTCCTTCATTTTTCTTGATCAAGAATTCCACTCCATAAGCTTTTCCATCACCTTGCAGCACCTCTGTTTCAATGGCTTCGTTAAGAAGCAACTGGGCACCAACTTTATAATCAAGAAGGTTCTTTTGTTTTTTGTAGTAACCTTCCAGACTCAATTCGTACTTATTTCCTTCAAAGTTCTTGTATAGCCCAAGCGAAGCTTGATAAGCCTCTTGAGGTTCTATGTTCAAATCGGAGAGCTTCCAGGTATCAGTTGGTGAAACCGTGGTATTGTTTGATAGGGTATGAATGTATTGATAGGCATTGTTCAAACTTGCCTTGATCGAAAAATCAGGAGCCAAGAAGTACCTTGCCGAAAAACGGACTTCAGGACCACCGTAGGTCTCAATGAATTCGTTTTCATCAAATGTTTGGGTCTCCACAAGTGTACCACTATTCTTTGGTGCATTTTCTTGGTAGATTCGTTGGTCACCCGCACCCAATGCCGCATAGAACGAGTACCTAAGTCCAAGGTCTATCAACAATTTATCGTTGACCTCATAGCTATCGGAGATAAAAACGGCCGATTCTAGTCCCCGCTCTTTGGGAATGGTCAATGCCGTTACATCCGAGTCCAGACCTAACGGATCTATATTTCCAGGATTAACAACATATAGTTTGCTCGAAAGTCCAAAATCAAACTTATGCTTCCCTCCGGGAAGGTATTTCATTTTATACTTGAACTCGGTTTCATTGTTTTTATAGCCCAAATCGAAATCATCGTTGGACTCTCCGTCAAATTCGATTCCAAACTGATATTCACTGTTGGAAAGAATCAAGCTACCTGTAGTCTTTTCGCTAAACTTATGATCCCAGCCCAAAGAAACCAATCTGTTGCTGTAATTAAAAATAGAATCCGAAGTAATGCTGAACTCGTCTCTACTGTAATATCCAGTAGCTTTAATTTCGTTGTTCTCATTGATGGTGTGGTTGTACTTGGCCAAAACATCAAAAAAGGAAGCGGTGCTATTGCTCAATTGCTCATCATCAAGAGCTCCAAGAATCCAATCAGAATAGGTGGCCCTTCCACCAACCATAAGTGCCGATTTATCTTTGATAATAGGCGTTTCAAGAACAACATTACTCGTAACCGGTCCAATGGATGCTTCGCCAGAAAACTTTTCTGTATTTGCGTCTTTGGATTCAATATCGAACACAGAAGAAAGTCTTCCTCCAAATTCGGCAGGAACATTTCCCTTATAAATTTCCGCAGAGCCCGTGGTAAATGGGTTTATAGCAGAAAAGATTCCGAAAAAGTGCGAAGGGTTATAGATTACCCCATTATCCAATAGAATCAGGTTTTGGTCTGTTCTACCTCCCCTAACGTTATATCCAGAAGCACCTTCACCTGCAGTGGTAATCCCTGGTAAAGTAATCGCGGCCTTTAAAATATCGCGCTCACCCAAAACCAATGGAATATTCTTGATTTTTTCTACTTCTATAAGGGTGACCCCGGTAATTGCTGTCTCCACATTTCTGTCCCTATTTCCTTGAACGACCACCTCATCCAATGCCTCTACGCTCTCATTCAATTGGAAATTATAGCTGCCATCATTATATAATATGATTTTGGTTCTTGATTCTTGGATACCAAGCCCTCTGGTAGTGATTACATTTTCTCCTATGGGAAGTTCCAAGGAATAGTTTCCGTTGGCATTGGTAGAAGTACCTATATCCTTACCTTCAACAATGATCGCCAAATCTGGAATTGGCTGTCCGTTTCTGGAATTCAATGCCCTCCCACTTAGCGTGAAGGTCCTTCTTCCACTGTTTCTATTCTCCTTTCCAATTTTGACCACCTGTAGTCCTCGTGTTCCACTGTCATCGCTTTCCAGAAATAGTGGTCCAATATCTTGCAGTTGATCGTAATTGGGAAAATCATCATCGGACAACTGATTTTCGGCACCAAAAAAGTCATCCGGTAAGGAGTCGTATATCTGGTTGTTCTGCATTAGAAAAATCTGCTGCGAATCCATGATGAAATAATTGAGTACCGTATCCTTGAAAATATTGTCCAAAACAACATTGACCGGGGTATTCTGATAGTTTCCTGTCACTCGGATTTTTTCCAACCATTCTTCTAAATAGAAGAACTTATACCCTGTTTTATCCTCAATCTCGCCAAGTGCTTCTTTTACCGGAGTATTGGCAAATGAAACAGAAATGCTCGGGATTTGTTCTTGTGACATGGCGTACTTCATGCCCACAACGAGCATGGCTACAACAAAAAATCTTTTCATTCTTCTATAGGTTTGGATTGGTTGAGGAGAATTTCAATTCGTCTTAGCAGACTAACTTGAAATCCATTAGGATCGGATTTTCTTAAGCTCCTGGCTATACCATAAAACTTGTCTATATCTCTTTTTAATTCTGGAAAGAGCTGCACGGCGTCCTTTTTTGAATTTAGGGTGTGGTACGCGCCATTGTAAAGCAATACATGCTCACTTGGACCATCCAAAAATTCGTAGTACACGGAGCTTCTATCTTTTCTCTCAAAATCTTTTTTATTGTATTTGGTATACAGGGTGAATATTGAACTCTGCAAGGCAACAGCATAAAATCCATACGCATTTAAAGAGGGTATATCCTTCTCTTCTATCTTAACAAAAGAAGTTCCATCTATTTCAAAGCTATCCACATACTCCTTGAACAGTTTGATTGTTCCACCTCCTGCTTTGGTAATCAGTTTGAGTAAAACCTCATCTTCAAAAACATCATATTTTAGGTCTAGGTCATAATAACACTGCCCATCATAACAAACATGACCTTTTAAAAAGTCCCTGGTTTTAAAAAACTGTGTTTGTTCATTGATGGTCCTATACTTTTCCAAGTAGAGGATTCCTTGATACAGCCCTGTGTTTTCAATGCCTACTTTTTCGTCAAAGGCATTGTAATATTCCACTTGTGCCTGGTCTTGTGCAAAAGCGCAGAAAATCCAGCCAAAGGCCAATGCTAGAGACAGATAAGTCTTTTTATTGCATACCATATTTCTCGAGGATTAATTTTGGAAGATGTTTTTTGATTGAATTAGCTCAGCCTAAAATACTATTTATTATTTGGAATTCTAAAATTTCGTTAAAAATTGGTGGTTTTCGCAATATATACGACCCAAACCAAGCAATAAAACAGTATTTATTGGGTAAAATTTGATTGTTAGAAAAATGAGAAAACTCTAGGGCTATTTTTTAGCGAATTTCAATACCGATTCTGCTGTAGTTTCAATTTCTTGTCGGTTCATCATCATTTTTCGGTACCCTCCATCATTGTATAGTTCCGCCTGGTCTTTGTAATGTTTGCTGAACGGATTTCCTGATTGTCCTGTCGGAAGGATGCTGATGCTGTTTTCTATATCTGAAAAGTCAACTATTCTTCTGGTTGATGGGCCGCTGGAGACCTTGTAATACCCTGTACTGTCATACTGGAAGGTAAGGTTGTTGATTACTTCTTGGCTGCCGTTTACCGGGTATGGTCCAACATTAAAATATTTTCGAAGCGATTCTACCTTACCAAATGGGTGCGGATGTTCCAGGGTGTGGACTTTATCCCAGGTCCATTGACTCGGGTCTGGACCAAAATCATTGGTCAGGGAGATCCAAGCTTCAGCAAAAGATTTTAGAACAACATCGTCCCTGGTCTCCACTATATCTGGGGTATTTACATTATCCCACCATTTACCGGACTTCATTTTGGCACCCCATGCAATTTGTCTTTTCAACAGGTGAGTAGACAATAATTGATTGAACTGCTCTTCTCCCAGTTCATCTTCCAAGGTATTTTTCAACATATGGTATGTGCTACGATGGAACAATGTTGGATTGGAACTCTTCAAAGAGTAACGACCATCCCAGTTTTTAAGGGAATCAACATAAATCAACTGTTCTTCGCTTAAATTGGAAACATCCAGAAGCTTTATTAGTTCAGTAATCAAGTCCGGATTCACGGATGAGGTCACATCCAATGCCATTTCAGCTGTGGATTCCTTGTCCCAATCATCTTTGGCATCCAATAGCTGTACAATTCTTTTTGCCCGATTCTCTGGAAGATAATATCCCGGATAGAGCATTCCGGCAATGGAATCGGGTTGATTGTTTGCTGAATACACATAATGCCAAGGAGGGTTGATAGCACTAGGGTTTTCACTAAAATCCAAATAGCGGATGGGTTCTTCTTCACCTGAAGCTCCATTGAGCACAAATTTAGTAGATACACTATCCGGCATTTGAAATAATTTGGCTGTAGCCCACCAAGCAACATTTCCTTTGGCATCCCCATACATTACATTAAGCCCTGGTGCGTGAATCTTGGGCAAAGCCTCCTCGAAACCATTGATATCCGCAGCATGGGAAATGCCATAAAGGGCATGCATAACCTCATTCCTTATCTTGGTGTACATCCAATCCATGGCTATGGGCCCATCTCCAGTAATCTGCTTTGCTATTCCGTTTAATACAGGCCCATGTCTTGTTTTCTTATAGGTAAAAGACACTGGTTCGGCGTCTTTTACTTTTATCTCTTTGGTCACATATTCGTAATCCAGCCAGCCCTCTTCGGTTTTGTATTTGGTTGAATCTGAAGTATGGGTCACCTCTCCATAAAAGTTGAGGTCATCATTTTGGAACATGGTAAGCCCATAAGCCAAATTCCTGTCATGGGCCAATAAAGGAAAGGGCACCCCGGCAAGATGGTAACCGTACTTTTCGTAGGTAGGTGTGCTCAAATGTGCCTCGTACCAAACCGAAGGTTGTGCAAATCCAATATGGGGATCGTTGGCCAAGATCACTTTGCCATTTTTGGTCTTCTCAGGTGCTATCACCCAACTGTTACTCCCTTCAAACTGGGGAATAGGCAATTTATCCAAGGCCCTAAAGACACTTGCTGTTACTGTTGAGCTAATCGAATCTACTCCAGGTTCCCTGAAATTTTTAATCCAAACTGTTGAGGTATCAGAATACACCGCCAAATCATTGATGTACTCCTCTCCCAGTTGATTTCTTATGTTGGTCAATAAAGGGTCTGTCTTATGCGCTTGGGCAAAAGTAAATGCCATGTAACCAACAGTATTGTAAATGTCCTCCAACGAAAAATGTTCTTTTTCTAGACCGGTGAGGTAGAATTCCACTGGTTTTGGTCCATTATCCACAAAGGTGTTTATGCCATCCAGATAGGCTTGCGAAAGCTTTACCATATCACTTTCCATATCCAGCTCTGCAATAGTTTGGGCCGTGTGCTCATCTATACCAAGAGAAAGGAAGAACTTGTCGGTTTCCAATAGATCACTGCCAAAAACCTCGGAAAGTTTCCCTTTGGCAACCCTTCTTATGAGTTCCATCTGCCACAAACGGTCCTGGGCATGCACATAACCCAAAGCCCTAAAGGCATCTGCTTCATTTTCTGCGTATATATGTGGAATTCCGTATTGGTCAAAGAAGACGGTGGTTTCATTTGACAACCCTGGTAAAGTCTTTTTACCAGAGTAATCCGGTTTTAGGCTTTGCACAAACAAAAACAGGCCAATGGCAATAAGCAATACCAATCCAGCGAGTACTAAAAGTACCTTCTTAAGTTTTTTCACAGGAATCTCGGTTAAGTTAATTAGTCGGTACCTAAATTACACTATTTTCCAAGAAGCGAAAAAAAGATAGGGAGATAATTACTTATTCATGGTGAGTTGATACTTTTCCAATCCAGACCTCAACCACCTTTCGTAGGTGTCAACGTCCACATATTGAACGGCATCGTTCAAAATTTCAAGATTGGGTGAAAGCAATACATAATAAGGCTGCGAAGCGGCATTGAAATTAACGGTCTGGAAAGTCCCCCATTTTTGGCCTATGGTTTCAATGGTCTTTATTCTTCCAGAATCGAATTTGAAATCAAAAATTTCATCTTCAGGGAGTTTTTTTCGATCATCAACATACAAGGATATCAGCACATATTCTTCCTTTAATAATGGATATATTTTGGAATCACTCCAAACATTTTCCTCCATTTTTCTGCAGTTTACACAGGCCCATCCCGTAAAATCCAATAAAATTGGTTTGTTGACCTCTTGCGCATGTGCAACTCCCTCTTTAAAATCCTTGAAACATTCCAACCCCAAAGGGCAATCTGTTTCGGTTTCCGTAACACTATAGAAATCTGGGGGAGGAAATCCACTTAATAGCTTCAGGTTGGTGACATTTAACAGTCCCAATACCAAATAAGTTGAAAACGCCAAGCTTATCACCCCAAAAAGCTTTCTAGTCACTGATAGATTTTTGCGATTATCTTCCTTGGTAAAATTGAATGCCCCAAAGAGGTACAGTGTCATTAGGATAAAGAGAACAATCCAAATTCCTAAAAATATCTCTCTTTTGAAGATGCCCCAATTCCCTACCAAATCAGCGTTTGATAAAAATTTGAAGGCTAGCGCAAGCTCTAGGAATCCGAGAACAACCTTTACCGTGGTCATCCAACCTCCTGACTTTGGCAATGAATTCAACCAAGCAGGAAACAGCGCAAACAAACCAAAAGGCAAAGCTAGGGCCAGACCAAACCCAACCATACCAGCGGTCAGATTTACGGCTACATCACCTTCGGCCAATGTAGTACTCCCCAGAAGCCCCCCTAGAATGGGTCCGGTACAGGAAAATGATACAATCGCCAATGTCAGGGCCATAAAGAATATCCCTAAAACACCTCCCACCTTGGAAGAGGCAGCATCCATTTTATTTGCCCAAGAACTTGGTAAGGTAAGTTCGTAGTAACCAAAAAACGAAAAGGCAAAGACCACAAAAATGATAAAGAAAAATACATTGAGCCAGATATTGGTGGCTATGGTATTCAAAATCTGTGAGTCTACAGAATCAAACAAATGAAACGGTAAACTCAACAAAAAGTATATCAATACGATGAAAAAACCGTACAGGATGGCATTTCCTATTCCTTTTGATTTTTGTTCTGACTGTTTGGTAAAAAACGATACCGTCAAAGGAATCATCGGAAAGACGCATGGAGTCAACAAGGCAATCAGTCCTCCTAAAAATCCTAGCCCTAAAATCATCCACAGGTTGGATTTTGAACCAGATTCTGCCAGCCCATTCTGATTTAACAGGTTTTTGTTTTTTAAATCGATGCGCAACGATTCTCCCATAGCAATACTCTTTTCATCCAATTGCTTTTGGGACTGTACAAAGGCATTACCATCCAAAGAAATTTCAAAAAAAGCATCTTTGGGAATACAGACCTCTTTACATATTTGATAGAACAGGTTGACCGAAATCTGACGCACCTCAGGTTTCAACAATTTTATGCGTTGGGTGAAGATGGCCTCTTTCTTGAAAAAGGTTTCTTCAACCTCAAATATCTCGCTGTACTCCTTTATAGTTTCACTTTCCAGGGTCTTGCCCACAAGTTCATAGTCCTCGCCTTCTTTTTCAAAAGTGAACTCACTTGGCAGGGAACCACCTTCAGCGGTATACTGGGAGTATACGTGCCACCCTTCCATGATTTTTCCGGTAAAGGTAAGTTCGTACTCCGTTTCCGATATTTTTTTCACCTCATGGCTCCAAAGAGCCGGGTCGGCATCAGTTTGAGCACTACTGGAGAAATTGATGAAAATGAGTCCGAAAAAAAATACTAAAAATCTCATGAAATCAGTGTAACCTTTACTATTTGTTGTGTTGACGAATCAACTTTAAAACGTTCATCTGCCCTTTTGCCCACAACCCAAACAATTTGGTCGTTAGAGCACATTAGCCATTGCTTTTCCTTGGAAATCATATCGAACTTTTCATCCTTGAAGTACTTCGATAATTTTTTCTTTCCGAGCATACCAAATGGATAAAAATAGTCGCCTTTTTCCCATTTCCTTAATTGTAACGGAAAGTTTAACTTTTCCTTATCCAAAAAAATCACATTGGCATCAGATTTTTCAACTGTTTCTACCTGCTCAAATTGCAATGAAATTGGAGTGCTGATGTTCTTGGCATCCTCAAAAACCAGAAATCTCTCAGCAATTTGTTCTTTAATTTCTGAGAGGATAAGAACATCTCTGTCCTTTAGCAACCTATGGGTTTTGGAGACAACCTCTTTACCACTCATCGCATTCAGAAGGTCTTTTACATCATTCCATTCAGTAAAACCATAATTATGAAATAATTCATACAGATAAGGTTCAATTGGATTGAGCTTTTCCAGCTTTTCAATATTGATTTTGTAGATATCCCCTTCTCTTTTAAAGAGCCCTGACCTAATCTCATCGATATGGTTTTGGACCAACACCTTGGTTTGACCCAAATGGCCCTGTGTTAACCGATAATTTTCAAGAAAAGTGGGATGTAGTTGTTTTAACTTGGGAACAATCTCTAGCCGAATCTTATTACGAAGATATTTGCTATGTTGATTGCTACTGTCTTCTCTCCAGGTAATACCATGTTTATTGGCATAGTTTACAATATCTTCACGAGAGAAAGCAAGCAATGGCCGCACAATACTATCGTTCTGCTCTGGAATACCGCTTAATCCATCAATTCCTGTACCGCGAGAAAGATTGATCAAAAAAGTTTCCAAACTGTCATCTGCGTGATGTGCCGTCAAAATGTAATCCAGGTTGTGAGATTCAAGCAGTTCTTTGAACCAGTGATACCTTAAATCCCTGGCAGCCATTTGAACCGAACCTTTGTTCTTGGACAGATAGTCTTTTGTGTTGAACGATTTGCTCCAGACTTCAACCCCCAATGCTTTCCCTAAATTCTTCACAAAGGTTTCATCTCCGTCGCTTTCCTCTCCACGCAGTCCAAAATTGCAGTGTGCCAAAGTCACATTCAATCCCATCTTTGTGCAGAGATGTGCCAATACTACACTATCCACTCCCCCACTGCAAGCGAGCAATAATCGTTTACCCTTGAGAAAGGGCAGGGAAACATCGATATGTTTTTTGAAATGCTCCAGCATTTTTCAAAATTAAGCATAAACCTTAGCCCATTTCCAAAACACTTCGCATAGCCTTGGCTTTGAGCAAACATTCTTCGTATTCTTTTTCTGGGTCCGATTTGGCTGTTATGGCACTTCCTACAGAAAATGACACATATTTGTTTTGAGCATTGTATAAAATACTCCGGATAACCACATTAAAATCAAAATCTCCATTTGGGGAAAAATAGCCTACTGCTCCGCTGTACAGGCCTCTTTTGGTTTCTTCCAGTTCTTCTATGATTTTCATGGCCGATATTTTTGGAGCACCTGTCATGCTTCCCATGGGAAAAGTCTCTTTAATCAGGCGAACTGGATTCATCCCTTCAGGCACTTTGGCTGTTACCGTAGAAACCAATTGATGCACTTGTTCATAGGTATAAACTTCACAGAGTTCCTCTACTTTTACGCTACCTTTTAGAGCACTTCTTGAAAGATCATTCCGAACAAGGTCCGTAATCATAATGTTTTCGGCTCTTTCCTTTGGGTCCTTTGCCAATGTCTCGCTTATGGCTTTATCGCTTTCAGCATTAGACCCTCTGGGTGCAGTACCCTTTATAGGCTGGGAAATCAATGTTTGTCCGTTTTTCTTTAGGTACCTTTCCGGAGAAGCGCACATAAGAAAATGTGAACCAAGTTTCATAAAGCTGGCAAAAGGCGGTTTTGAAACCGAATTAAGGTTCTTATAGGTCCTAAAGGGATCTATGTTTGTGTTTTCGGCATAAAACTCCTGACAAAAATTGGCTTCATAAATATCACCTTTCTGAATATGGTCCAAAAAAATCTGGGTCTTTTCAAAATAGGCATCCTTATGGATTCGCATTTTTATTTTCACCGGGACATGATCATCTTTTTCCTTTTTATCTTCATCGGCAATTTCAAGTAATCTGGAGAAATCGTCCTCCATCTCCCCGGCGCAAGCATCCAGATATGAAAATTTTAATTTATCCCCATCTAAAACAATGACTTTGGTAGGTTGAAAAAAGTTGATTTCCGGAAAACCTAGTCCATCAAAATTTTCGGAATCGAGGTTCTCCAGAGAGTTCTTGAAATCATACGAAAAATATCCGAACAACCAATCTTTCTGTTCATCGACAAAAAGCTCAATTTCATCGATGTTTTTAAAAGATTTAAAAGACTTATCGGTCTGTTCGGAAATAGCTAAAACAGCATCAAATGAACCATATTTATCAGAGTGCCTATTACTGTCCAGCCATACAATATGCGAACAGCTTTTTGACCATTCCAACAAGGCATCCTTAATTTTTAGAGACGGGGAAATGGAATATGAACAATGCTTGCGCAATGTGTTCTAGTTTAAAGACTTTAAAAAAGTGGCCAAAGCAGCCGCATGTTTTTCCTTCAGTTCTTGGTTCACTATGGTTTTTCCATCATAATTTTCATGGAACGATGGCAACGAAAAGATCGCCACAATTTCAGCTCCAAATCTTGGCAACATGTTTTCAATAACCTCCAGCGAACCTATAGCTCCACGTTTACCAGGCGATGTGGCCATGAGCAAAACTTTTGTGTCTTCTAAAAATTTTCGTTCCAATCTGGACAACCAATCCAACAAATTCTTGAAATATGCTGAGGGATTTCCATTATGCTCGTTCACAGAAATTATTAGCGCGTTGGCCCTGCCTATATCATTTTTTAACTCTACTAAAGAATTGGAAAATCCTTTTTCCCTCTCATCATCTTCACTGTACATTGGGAACGGATACCCAGCCAAGTTCAACAAACGGATATCATGTCCCTCTACCAAAGAAGCTGTATGTTGTACCAGTTTATAATTTATGGAAGTGGAAGAATTACTCCCAGCAAATGCCAAAATTGCAGCCATATTGAAAAAACTTTGATTGTTTCGCTAAAATACCTCAATTGGCGCTTAGATGCGAGTATTTTGCATATTTTTGCCCACAGTGACATCCAAACATGCTGTTAAACAAGTATATAGGATAATATTCACCCTTATGAGCGCCAAATCCACAAGGTTGTTTTTTATTGATGCCATGCGAGCATGGGCCATTCTTATGATGCTCCAAGGACATTTTATAGATGGGCTTTTGGACCCGGTTTTCAGGGATTCGCAAGACTCCGTGTTCACAACCTGGTTGTATTTTAGAGGCATCACGGCGCCCGTTTTCTTTACAGTGTCAGGGTTCATATTCACCTTTCTTCTGGTGCGGGTTCCACAAAAAGGATTCGACAATCCTAGGGTTAAAAAAGGAATACGACGGGGATTACAATTAATACTGATTGGTTACTTATTGCGACTCAATTTTTTTGGGCTTCTAAAAGGTCATATTTACGGCGGGTTTTATTTGGTGGATGTGCTTCACTGCATTGGGCTTTCCATCCTTTGTATTATCGGTGTTTATTTAATCTCCACCAATAGGAAAAAGTTTGTTTTTCCTTTGATCTTGGTCGGAATCACCCTCTTGCTCTTCTCTTTTGAGCCCATTTATAAGCAGTTTACCTATGGTTTCCTTCCAGAGGGAATCTCCAATTATTTTACCAAAGCAAATGGTTCCGTCTTCACCATTTTTCCATGGTTGGGCTATGCAACCATAGGTGGAGCATTGGCCATGTTATTTACCCGTTTTAAGAACTATAAATATCTATACGCTATTGCCATAGGCTCGGCAGTTGTCTTGGGCTATGCTTTGATTTTCAAATCATCCGCATTCTTTCTTGACATGTATGCGGTGACTGGGATTGAATTGTTCAAAATGATTCAAAGCAACAACTATCTCTTTATTAGATTGGGTGATGTATTCCTAGTTTTTGCCATATTCATGGTTTTTAGAAGTCTTTTGACCCACAAGACCATATTGAAGATTGGGTCAAATACGTTGACCATTTATGTTATTCATTTTGTGATTCTTTACGGAAGTTTCACGGGATTGGGTCTATACAAGTTCTTCCACCATGAATTGAGCCCCGGCTTGGCAATTTCAGGAGCAATTGTGTTTATGGTACTTTGCACCTACTTATCGCTTCAATATGAAAAATATGAGGCTGATATCAAGCTTCAGATTGACCAAGTTTTCCAAATAGCCAAGGTACAGGCTATAGGACTGCAAAAGTCTTTGGTTCCCATCTATAAGGAAATTGCACCTAAGGTTCGTTTATTCTTGCAACGAATTGTGCAGGTAGTACGTGGTTAATTCCCCAATCGGAAAATCCCATTTCAATCTCGAAAAAAGTCCTGTTTCTGGTCCGTTACACATGGATTGGCCTATCATCCGTAGCAGCAAGAGCAGCCTCTTTAACCGCCTCGGCATAGGTTGGATGTGCATGGCTCATTCGGGATATATCCTCTGCTGATGCCCTAAATTCCATAGCGGTGACTCCTTCTGTGATTAAATCTGCGCATCTGGCTCCAATCATATGGACACCTAGAACCTCGTCTGTCTTTTTATCCGCCAAAATCTTCACAAAACCATCAATGTCCATGCTTGCTCGTGCACGTCCGAGGGCACGCATTGGAAATTGCCCAACCTTGTATTCGATACCGGCTTCTTTAAGTTGTTCCTCGGTTTTGCCAACTGCAGCAACCTCCGGCCAGGTATAAACTACGCCTGGAATAAGATTATAATCGATATGCGGTTTTTGACCTGCCAATATTTCGGCCACCATGGTTCCTTCCTCTTCAGCCTTGTGGGCCAACATAGCACCGCGGACCACATCCCCGATTGCATAAATGTTTGAAACGTTGGTCTGAAGATGGTCATTCACCTCTACTCTTCCTCTTTCATCCAGTTTTACTCCAGCAGCTTCGGCATTCAGGCCATCGGTATAAGGTCTTCTTCCTACAGAAACCAAACAGTAATCCCCTTTTAGAACCACTTCCTGTCCTTTTTTGTCATCTGCCTTTACAATGACCTCATTTCCTTTACGCTCAACGGACTTCACCTTGTGGGAAAGGTTGAACTTCATTTTTTGTTTTTTCAATACCCTGGTCAACTCTTTGGAAAGTCCTCCGTCCATTCCTGGAATGATTCGATCCATAAATTCCACCACGGTGACTTCAGCGCCTAGACGCTTGTATACCTGTCCCAGTTCAAGGCCTATTACACCACCGCCTATCACAATCATGTGTTTGGGAACCTCCTTTAGCTCCAAGGCCTCGGTAGAGGTAATAATTCGTTCCTTATCCAATTCTATGAACGGTAAGTTGGAAGGTTTAGACCCAGTAGCAATTATGATATTCTTTGCTTCAATGGTCTCTTTTTTACCATCTGGCTTGGCTATTTCAACATGTGTCGCATCCTTGAAGCTACCTAATCCCTGATACACATCAATCTTATTTTTGTCCATCAAGAATTGGATTCCCTTGGTAGTCTGGTCAACCACACCCTGCTTGCGGGCCACCATTTGCTTTAGGTTCACCTTGACCTCACCAGGAATCTCAATACCGTGCTCTTCAAAATGCTTTATGGCATCTTCATAATGATGAGAAGAATCCAACATGGCCTTGGAAGGAATACAACCCACATTAAGACAGGTGCCCCCCAAAGTGGCATATTTTTCAATAATTGCTGTTTTCATTCCCAATTGGGCACATCGGATTGCCGCTACATAGCCTCCAGGTCCAGAGCCAATAACGGCCACATCATATTGATTCATAGTAAATGCTTAGAGATAATTATTTGTTCGATTATCGACCACAAAAATAACAATGTTTATCCGATACACCATGGCCGATACTTAACATATCCTTACGAAAAAGTATGGGTGAATTCTGTTTATATTTAACCTATGCGGACAGCGAGCTTAAATCGGGAACTGGAATTGTTCCTTGCGGGAGTGGGTGCCACACAGAGTCTTTGGATGGCTTTGTATTCCATTTTTGAACGAAAAAGAGATTTTAGAAACCTACTTCTTTTCATTTTCTTTATTTCGATTACGGTTCGTTTGACAAAGTCAATTCTTTGGGTTTACCTGGATCAAAGTCCATTATGGTTTATAAATATTGGTTTTGCAGCCCATGCCCTATCCGGTCCCGCCCTATTTCTTTATGCTTGGCATTTTTTGTTCGAAAAGAGGTGGTCCAACTGGAACTTGTTCCATTTTCTACCGGCCCTCATCTTGTTGGTAGGTTTTAAGTCGTTTTCGTTGGATGAATTTTGGTATGCTGGTGGGTATACTTCCTTATTGACCCATCAACTTGTTTATAGTTTATTGAGTTTAGGAATATTGATGATATATTCCTTCAATGGAAACCATAAAGTTCTGTCCAGAACTGCCTTCATGTGGATTATTGCATTGATTGTAGGTACGGCGGTTTTGCAGTTTTTATACTTTTCAAACTATATGCTGGGCCTTACTCCATATTTGTTAGGACCAATCATTTACCTTCCTTTCATTTATTTTCTGGCTTTTCTTTTGTTTAAGAATCCTACGATAATTAAACCGAATAAAGGGACCAAATCCCAGAACATCCGACTTACAGAGGGTGAACTTTCGGAAATAGCCAATCAGTTGGAAGTGTTGATGGTTTCAAAAAAAATGTACCTGGACCCAAATTGTACTTTGGGAAAAGTTGCCCATGAGCTTAGACTACCACTCTATCTAGTATCCCACACGGTAAATAATCAAATTGGCAAGAGCTTTCCCGATTTTCTAAATGGTTATCGCGTAGAGGAAATCAAGAAAAGATTGGTACATCCAGATTTTACGAATAATACCATTGCGAGTATTGCCTATGATTGTGGTTTCAACACTCTATCTTCTTTTAATATCGCCTTCAAAAAAACTACTGGAACCACACCGACCAGATTTCAGAAAAAGAACAAAACCGTTTAGTTTTTTATAAATCCCTCATACCTATTTATTAATTAAAAAGGTATTTGGAAGTTGAACATTCAACTTTAGAGCTCTAAAAAGGGGCTCTTATGCGCAATCTCTTCAAGGTTAGACTACTTCATCAAATCGGGCAACAGAACAAAGAACAGCTCAAAATTGTAATCTGTTCCTGCATCTATTTCTTTAGTCTGTTGTGCTCGTACTTTATTCTTAGACCTGTAAGGGATGAAATGGGTATAGTTAATGGGGCCGTAAATATGCAATGGCTCTTTACAGGAACTTTTGTTGCCATGTTATGTGTAGTTCCATTATTTGGTTTCTTGGTGTCAAAAAGACCGATAAAAAAGGTACTGCTCTATTCTTATTCCTTTTTTGTAGGGACCATTTTACTTTTCTATTTCCTCTTTATCGTTTTTGGAATTACCCGAATCTGGGCCATAACTTTCTTCATTTGGTTAAGCGTGTTCAACCTGTTTGTAGTGTCTTTGTTTTGGAGTTTTATGGCCGATATTTTTTCAGGAAAATCCGCCAAGCGTTATTTTGGCATAATAGCTTCTGGAGGGAGTTTGGGGGCCATTACGGGTCCTTTTATTGCCAAATACCTGAGTTCATCCCAATCCATAGGCCCACTGTTATTGACAGCAGTCTTGTTCCTGTTGATAGCGCTAGGTTGCATTGTTACAATCTTAAGATTGATTCCTGAAAAAGACCGTTTCAAAAAAAATCGGAGTGAATCCAAAGTAAAGATGGCCGACTTGCTCGAAGGGATACGGGACATGGCAAAATCCCCTTACCTTTTGGGCATTGTAGCTTTTATTCTATGCTACACCGCCATTTCCACGGTACTTTATTTTGAACAGGCCCATATTGTGGAAAGCACGTTGAAAGATTCTTCGGACCGAATCGCTTATTTTTCAAACATTGACTTTTCCGTGAATACCATCGCAGTTTTGGGCCAATTTTTTCTGACTGCTGGAATCATCCGTAAAATTGGGCTTTCCATGGTATTGGCCTCTATCCCTTTTTGCATAGGAATGGGATTGATTGTTTTGGGGTTAAATCCTTCCTTGGGTTTTGTTGCAATTCTCATGGTCATCCATAGGGCTGGAAACTTCATGCTACTTCGTCCCGGAAGGGAAATACTGTTCACCGTAACCTCCCATAAAGAGAAATACAAAGCCAAGAATTTTATTGATACAGCCATATATAGGGGCGGTGATGCTCTAGTTGGGTGGATTTTTGCAGGGCTATTGGCATTGGGTTCTGGATTGGGCACAATTGCCTTTTTGGCAGTTCCTGTGGCATTTGCATGGGGGTTTACCGGATTTCGTCTTGGTAGACTTCAGCAGAAAAGAGAGAAAAGATTAACTTTAAATACACCAAGCCATGAAAGTGATATACAATCGTAGAGAAATATTAAAATTGTCCGTTTTGGCCGGAATCGGTTTGTCTTTCAGGACCGTGGATACTCTTATGTTTGATTCCAAAGTACTGACCAGACCGATACCATCTTCGGGAGAATCTTTGCCCGCCGTAGGATTGGGTACCTGGCAGACATTTGATGTAGGTAGTTCTTCAGAACAACGAAAAATACTGAGTCAGGTTTTAAAAGAATTACATCGTTTTGGAGGTGCCGTCATTGACTCCTCCCCCATGTATGGTTCATCAGAAAAAGTTGTTGGTGACCTCACCTCAGAATTGAATTTCAAGGACCAGTTGTTCTATGCCACAAAGGTTTGGACATCTGGACAAAGGTCTGGGGTAGCCCAAATGGAAGCTTCCATGAAAAAAATGGGACGTTCAACCATGGATCTAATACAAATCCACAACTTGGTAGATTGGAATACCCATGTAAAAACACTAAAACAATGGAAAGAGCAAGGAAAAATCCGTTATTGGGGCATTACCCACTATGTGGATTCTTCGCATGCATCGCTGGAAGCCATCATCAAATCTGAAAGACCGGATTTTGTTCAATTCAACTATTCCATTCTTTCCAGACATGCCGAAAAATCACTTTTTGACACAGCAAAAAAATATGGCGTGGCCACCATCATCAATCAACCTTATGCCGGCGGCTCTTTGTTTAGAAAGGTAAGAGGGAAAGAGTTGCCAGATTGGACAAAAGAATGGGATATTAATAGTTGGGGACAGTATTTTCTGAAGTTTATCCTATCCAATCCTGCCGTTACCTGCGCAATTCCAGGCACTTCTAAGCCTCATCACATGATAGATAATATGAAGGCTGGTTTGGGCAAAATTCCTGATGAAGCCACAAGAATGAAAATGGTTAAGCACTTAAAATCCTTATAGGATTATATTGGTGCTAACGGAAATTTATTGGCACCGTAACTACCCAACCATACTCCTCCTAAGAGGGATAAATGAAGACCGGATTCAAACCACATGGGTCCACTCCAATGATCGCAATGCATAAGTAAAGACATCTTCACCAAAATAAATAAGGATATTAACAAATGTGGCCAATAATTATCTCTGACGACAATCAACGAGGCAATGAATCCAGAGACCACCGCCGAACCAAATATGGCCATTCCCCCAATAGCCAGTTCAGAACTGGTGGAGGTACAAAAGCTCAATCCTTTAAAGATGATATCTTGGGACAAGGTAGTGTAGAGTATTAAAGATAGTGTGCCCACTACAGTTGCCAGTACCGTGAGTAAAATTCGTGTACGGGATTTCATGACGCTAAAAGCTGTTTTTTGATGGTATTCGTTTCTTGATCTGGTCAAAAATTAGGAATATCTTCCCGATACCGTCTTCCTTTTAACATCCTTTTACGTTAAACTTTGCTAAATATGAACTGCTGGGGTATTCTTCACCTCATTAATTACAAAGGAGCTGTGGGTGTTACCAATATTATTGATTGCGGTCAGCTTAGTGACCATGAATTCTCGATAAGCTTTCATATCTTCCACATTCACAATGATGATGTAATCATAGTCGCCCCCCACATGAAAACATCCGTTTACCTCATTCAACCTTAATATTTCACGCTCAAACTTTAGTACGTTCTCTTTGGTATGCTGTACTAACCTAATGTGACAAAGCACTGTAAAATCCCGTTTCACTTTTTCTTTGTCAACCATAGCCACATAGTTTGTAACGATACCTGTTCGCTCCAAACGGCGAATTCTTTCATATACGGCAGTTTTTGAAAGTTTTAGGGCATCTGCATATTGTTTGGTGGTCTTTTTACAATCTTCCTGTAAAAGCTGCACCAACTTTTTGTCTATAGAATCCAAATCCATGCTGAAAAAAATTCATTTACAGTTATACCATGATATAGTTTTTAGAACATTGTTCTAAATATTCTTATAATAAAGAACAAAAATCTAAATATAACATTTATCATTGACATAAAGTCCTATCTATCTTAATTTTATCGGAAAAATAACCCAATGGACTACAAAGCAACGGAAAACATTCAAGACTTACAGTATTTTGGAGAATTTGGTGGGGTAAATCCCTCAATATCAGATTCATCTACCTATACATTCATCTCAGCAAAGACCATGTTCGACACCTTTGAGGGGAATACGGAAGGATGCTATTTGTACAGTAGACATTCCTCACCATCCAATCTCTATTTGGGTGAAGCTATGGCCCAGCTGGAAGGAACTGAAGCTGCTAACGTGTTTGCAAGTGGCATGGGAGCAATCAGTTCAGTAATTTTTCAATTGTGTGATAGTGATGAGCATATTGTTTGCAGTCGAACAATTTATGGCGGCACCTATGCTTTTCTAAAGAACTTTGTAAAAAAGTTCAATATCTCAACCTCCTTTGTGGATATTACCAACTTGGAAATGGTTGAAAAGTCCATTACCGCAAAGACCAAAATGATTTATTGCGAGGCCATTAGCAATCCGTTGCTTGAGGTGGCGGATATTAAGGCCTTGTCCAAACTCGCTAAAAAACACGGCATCCCTTTAGTGGTAGATAATACATTTTCTCCCCTCAATATCAATGCGGCTAAACTTGGAGCGGATATCGTTGTGCATAGCCTCACAAAATTCATAAATGGAAGTAGTGACTGTGTTGCCGGAGCAGTTTGCGCTTCAATAGAATTTTGTCTTTCCCTAAAAGATGTCAACGATGGCGCCGGTATGCTCATGGGAAGTACATTGGATAGTCTCCGGGCAGCATCCATCCTTAAAAACATGAGGACCTTGCATATCCGAATCAAAAAGCACAGTGAAAATGCATTCTATCTAGCTAAACAGTTTGAGAAAGACGGACTAAAAGTGGTTTACCCAGGGTTGGAAAGCCATCCTGGTCATGAGATCATGAAATCCCAAATGAACAAAGAATATGGTTTTGGAGGATTGCTCACCCTAGATGTCGGTTCTGTGGAAAAAGCCAATGCACTTATGGAACTGATGCAAAAAGAAAAGCTGGGCTATTTAGCGGTTAGCTTAGGATTTTACAAAACTCTCTTCAGTGCTTCTGGAACGTCGACTTCCTCTGAAATTCCTATGGAAGAGCAGGAAGAATTAGGACTTTCACAAGGATTGATTCGTTTTTCGATTGGGTTGGATAACGATATCCATAGCACCTATTCCTCAATGCGAAAGTGCATGGAAATGCTGGACATCTTGGAAAACAATACCACCTTGGTTTAATGGGCATTACTAGATCTGGTTTGGAGAACAAGGTTCAAAATTGTAATATTACCCATCGACAAAACAGACCAGATGCCGAAAAAAGAGGAAAAACCCAAGTATAGACAAAACGAAAACATCATAGATAATAAAGAACTGAACATTTGGGAAGCTTTGCTTCCCGTTTTTGCGTTGGTTGCCATGTTAGCGTACAACGTTTACGTTTTTGGCGATGACGCGCTGAGCGGTTCCAATCAGTTTATCTTGCTTTTAGGTGGTGCTGTAGCTGCCATTGTTGGGTTTTTCAACAAGGTTACTTACAAACAAATGTTGGCAGAGGTTGCGGAGAATGTTCGCTCAACAACAGGTGCACTCCTCATTCTGCTCATGGTAGGCGCGCTCTCTGGAACATGGCTGGTAAGTGGTATTATTCCGGCCATGATTTATTATGGACTGCAAATACTCAATCCCACCATATTTCTGGCAGCTTGTGTTATCATTTGTGCTATAATTTCCATTGCCACGGGAAGCAGCTGGACCACAGCCGCCACTGTTGGTATTGCTCTAATTGGAATCGGTGATGCTCTAGGCATCTCATTAGGTATGACGGCAGGTGCCGTACTTTCAGGAGCCTATTTCGGGGACAAAATGTCTCCCTTGAGCGACACCACCAACCTGGCTCCCGCTATGGCAGGAGGCGATTTGTTCTCGCATATCAGGTATATGGCCTTTACCACGGTACCCACAATTAGCGTTACGTTACTGGTTTTTATAATTCTTGGATTTACAATTGATACTTCTGGAGTCGCAGATACTGGGGCCATTCTAGAAAATATCAGTGCCGCCTTTAACATCAACGGTTGGTTGTTCATTGTCCCTGTGGTGGTAATCCTGCTTATCATAAAAAAAGCTCCTCCCCTTTTGGCACTCTTAATTGGAACATTGCTTGGCGGAGTTTTTGCATTGATCTTTCAACCAGACATTGTGGCCACCATTGGAGGCAGCGATACTTTAGACTTTGAATCTGGCTATAAAGGAATCTTAAACGCCATAACTGTGGATACATCCATATCCACTCAAGACCCAGCTCTAAACGATTTATTCTCCTCAGGAGGAATGGCAGGTATGCTGGGCACTATTTGGTTGATTGTGTGCGCCATGGTCTTTGGTGGCATTATGGACGGTATTGGAGCTTTAAAACGAATTACCCAATCCCTCTTGAGCATGGCCAAAACTACATTTGGACTTTTTGCCAGCACAGTTGGAAGCTGTTTGGCGCTTAATGTAACGGCATCGGACCAGTATCTTGCTCTTGTTGTGCCAGGTAAAATGTTTTCCAAAGCTTATGAAGAGCGCGGGCTGGCTCCTGAAAATCTTAGCCGGACCCTGGAAGACTCGGGTACCGTAACGTCCGTGCTGGTTCCATGGAACACCTGTGGGGCCTATCACAGTGGTGTCCTTGGAGTAAGTGTGGGAGAGTATTTTGTATACGCCATTTTTAACTGGCTGAGCCCCTTTATGACACTGTTGTTCGCAGCTTTCAAGATAAAAATCAAGCAACTGGTCACTAAATAAGATTGGGGGCTTTTTGTTGATTCAACCCAAGGTTGATTTAATAATCAGCAAGGAAATAATCCAGATTTTACCAAATCAACATCTCTCTTGTTTAAAATCCTAGGAATCCCTAACAAAAAATCTTGATTTTTATAAAGACAATAATAAGTTTGATTCATTCCAAATTCAGTTCAAAATAGTGACAAAACTTTACCACAATCCGTAAATTTGTCAGCCCAAAAAGCAGATAAATTATGACATTAGTTGGTAAAAAATTTCCAAACATGGAGGTCAACGCGATTGATAAATCCGGGGCCAATTTCAAACTCAACATCTTAAAAAAAGCACAAGAACTGAACAAAAAAATTGTGCTGTTCTGGTATCCCAAGGATTTTACTTTTGTATGTCCTACGGAATTACACGCTTTTCAGAATGCTTTGGAAGAATTTGAAAAAAGAAATACCATGGTAATTGGAGCTTCCTGCGATACGGCTGAGGTTCATTTTGCCTGGCTGAATACCGAAAAGAAAAATGGAGGTATTCAAGGTGTTTCTTATCCCTTGTTGGCGGACAGCAATAGAAACTTGGCCTCTACCCTAGGTATTTTGGACATTACCAACGAAAAATATGACGAGGAAACAAAAACATTTACCGTTGAGGGAGATAATGTTACCTATCGCGCCACTTATCTTATCGATGAGGAAGGAACTATTTTCCATGAAAGCGTAAATCACATGCCTCTAGGCAGGAACATTGCCGAATTCCTTAGACTAATTGATGCCTATACACATGTACAGGAAAAAGGTGAAGTTTGCCCAGCCAACTGGCAAGACGGTAAAGAAGCCATGAACGCCGATAGAACCGGAGTGGCCGAGTACCTTTCAAAGCATGCCAACTAGAGATCATCTCTTTAGCAAAAGAATCGCATACATAATTTTTGAAAATAGCCCTACTGTTGGTTATTTTTAGAATAGATAAAAGAAAGCCTGTTTGAAAAATCAAATGGGCTTTCTTTTCGGTTCATCTTTTTTGGATTATTTAGTAACTTCATCCTCTTAAATCAAGATAAGCTATGGCATCAATAAAACTTGGTGGAAACCCCGCCAATACTCTAGGCGAACTTCCCACAAAAAATACAAAAGCTCCAGATTTCACATTGACCAAATCTGACCTTTCCACAGTCTCGTTTTCAGATTACGAAGGACATAATTTGGTCTTGAACATTTTTCCGAGTGTAGATACAGGCACCTGCTCTCAATCTGTAAGGCAGTTTAACCAAGAGGCTGCCAATATGAAAGATGCTAAAGTGCTTTGCATTTCCAAAGACCTTCCATTTGCCCAACAAAGATTCTGTGGAGCAGAAGGAATTGAAAATGTTGAAATGCTTTCAGACTACAAGACCGGCCAATTTGGAGAGGATTATGGGGTTACTTTTATCGACAGCGCTTTTGAAAGTCTACTCTCTAGATCCGTAGTGGTCATCAATAAAAAAGGTGAAGTGGTTTATACCGAACAGGTCCAGGAAACCGCAGATGAACCAAACTACGAAGCTGCCATTGAAGCTTTAATGCATGCCTAAGGAATCATTTCTTAAAAATAGAATCCGGAGCGTTGGCTATGCCTTTAAAGGCATGTTCTTGCTTCTTTGGACAGAGTCGAGTATTAAGATTCAATTTGTAATTGCCCTGGTGGTTACTGCCGCCGGATTCTATTTTGAAATATCCAGCACTGAATGGGCCCTTCAGTTAATAGCCATAGGAATGGTAATGGGTACAGAGGGTGTCAATACCGCTATTGAAAAGCTTTCGGATTATGTACAGCCCAATGAAGATCCAAAAATTGGCTTGATCAAAGATATTTCGGCCGGAGCAGTAATGATCGTATCCATCATTTCCTCCATAGTGGGACTCATCATTTATGTCCCAAAAATCATCTGATCAACATCCGCTTCCATAGGAAGCAACGTAAATTTGTAAATTAGCCCCAGCATTTAAAAGAGCAATGGCAAAAAAGAGGACAAAATCCAAATCTACTTCCTCCAAAAAAGGTTTTTCATTTAAACCTTCGAAGCAAAACAAAATTATTTTTGGCAGTCTTCTGATTGTCCTAAGTATTGCCCTCTTCTTCTCCTTTATGTCCTTCTATTTTACCTGGCAAGAGGATCAAAGTTTGCTTTCACAATTTGGTGACAGAAATGCCCAGGCCAGCAATTTATTGAACAAGTTTGGTGCAGCCGTTAGTCATTTCTTCATGTACAAGGGTTTTGGATTGGCCTCATTTGCCTTTCCCTTACTTCTAGCGGTAACTGGACTGTATTTGTTTCTGGGGTTAAATGGAAAAGGATTGATGAGCAAATGGATTTGGGGCTTGATCGGGGTGATATGGATTTCTGTGGCCTTGGGCTTTTTTGCAACGGAACAACCTTTGTTGGGAGGTCTCATCGGGTATGAAATGAACGACTTTCTTCAGGACTATGCAGGGAAAATAGGAGTTTTTCTATTATTGATTTTTGTGTTGATGGTGATTCTGGTACGTCTTTTCAACTTCTCTCCAGAAGGTTTGGGGAATTTTTTACGTTCACAGAGAAACCAGTTTAAATCTGATCTTAAAAAAGAAAAAGATACACCACTTGATGAAAAACCGTCAGATTCAGACGAGAGCAGCATAGAACTGAGTATGGAGACCGACACTCCTGTAGCTGTAGACACTTACACCCATAAAAATGATATCCCTCCTTTAAAAAGCGAAGCTGGATTGGACGTTAACCTACCTGAAGATGACGAACCCACTTTAGACTTAAAAGTAGAAGAGGTTACCCAAGAAAAGGAAGAAAGCGAAGTCAAGGCTGCAAAACTGGTTAAAGATTTTGGTGAATTTGATCCCAAACTGGAATTGGGAAATTATAAATTCCCCCCTCTCGATCTATTGGATTCCCATGGAGCTTCAAAAGGTATCACCATAAACCAGGAGGAGCTTGAGGAGAACAAAAACAGAATCGTTAGCACCCTCAAGAACTATAAAATTGGAATTGCCCAGATCAAGGCAACCATTGGTCCTACCGTGACCCTCTATGAAATTGTGCCTGAAGCAGGTGTCCGTATCTCCAAGATTAAAAATCTTGAGGACGATATAGCACTTTCTTTGGCTGCATTAGGTATACGAATTATAGCTCCCATTCCTGGAAAAGGAACTATTGGTATTGAAGTGCCCAACAAGAATGCCACGGTGGTTTCTATGAGGTCGGTAATTGCTTCCAACAAGTTCCAAAAGGCAGAAATGGAACTTCCTGTTGCCTTTGGCAAGACTATTAGTAATGAGACCTTTGTTGTGGATCTCTCCAAAATGCCTCACTTATTAATGGCCGGTGCCACTGGACAAGGTAAATCTGTTGGATTGAATGCGGTAATCACCTCCCTACTCTATAAAAAGCATCCGGCAGAGGTGAAATTTGTATTGGTTGACCCCAAAAAGGTAGAACTCACCCTGTACAACAAAATAGAGCGGCACTTTTTGGCCAAACTTCCGGATTCAGAAGAAGCAATAATCACCGACAATACCAAAGTGATCAATACACTGAATTCACTTTGTATTGAAATGGACAATCGATACGAGTTATTGAAATTGGCCATGGTCAGAAACATCAAGGAATATAATGCCAAGTTCAAGGAGAGGAAACTCAATCCAAATGACGGGCATAAATTCCTTCCCTACATTGTTCTGGTCATAGATGAGTTTGCCGATTTGATCATGACCGCTGGCAAGGAAGTGGAAACGCCCATTGCAAGATTGGCACAATTGGCCCGTGCCATTGGTATTCACTTGATTATTGCCACCCAAAGGCCATCTGTCAATGTCATCACAGGTATCATCAAAGCCAATTTCCCAGCAAGGATAGCCTTCCGGGTAACCTCAAAAATAGACTCAAGGACCATTTTGGATGCACAGGGGGCTGACCAATTGATAGGTAGAGGAGATATGCTCTTCACACAAGGAAACGATGTGACCCGTCTACAATGTGCCTTTGTGGACACCCCGGAAGTAGGTAAAATAACAGAATACATAGGTTCACAACGCGCATATCCTGAAGCACATTTACTTCCAGAGTATATTGGCGAAGATTCTGGCACGGGTATTGATTATGACATTTCGGACAGGGATGCCATGTTCCGAGAAGCTGCTGAAGTAATCGTTACCGCACAACAAGGTTCCGCCTCCTTGATCCAAAGAAAATTAAAATTGGGATATAACAGGGCGGGAAGAATTATTGATCAGTTAGAAGCCGCCGGAATTGTGGGGCCCTTTGAGGGCAGTAAGGCACGTCAAGTATTGGTTCCGGACATTTATGCCCTAGATCAACTTTTACAAAATGAAACAAAATAACATCATGTTCAAAAAACAAATCCTCCTTATAGCATTAACAATTATTGGTCTGTCATCTTACGGACAGAATTCCTCCAAGGCTAAAGCCTTACTGGATGAAGTCTATACCAAAGTGATGAGCTATGACAATATTTATATTGATTTTTCATCTGCTTTAGAAAACACTGAAGCCAATCTCAAACAGGAAACCAACGGAAACGTGACCATGGATGGAGACAAATATGTTCTAAATTATTTTGGGGCAAAACAACTCTACGATGGAAAGAAAGTGTACACCGTAGTTCCAGAAAACGAGGAAGTCACCATTGAGGATGTAAATGAAGACGAGGACAATGTTAGCCCTTCCAAGATGCTTACATTTTATAAGTCCGGTCATAATTACCAATGGGATATTCTTCAAAACGTAGGAGGACGAAAAATCCAATACGTGAAACTTATTCCCATTGATTCCAATACCGAGATTAAATCTGTGCTCTTGGGTATAGACACCCAGACAAAACACATCTTCAAACTCATCCAAACGGGAAATAACGGTACAAAAACCACCATTACCGTTAATTCTTTCAAAACCGACCAGCCTCTTTCAAGCAGTCTGTTTACCTTTGACGAGAAAAAATACGAGGACCAAGGGTACTACATCATAAGAAATTAGGCATTGAAAATACTAGACCGGTATATATTATCCAGATTCTTATATAATTTTTTTAGCTCTTTCTTTATCCTGATAGTCATATTCATTTTTCAAGGGATATGGCTGTTCATAGATGATTTGGCAGGTAAGGGTCTTGGAATTGTCATTATTGGGAAGTTCATCTTCTATTTCATACCCACGCTGGTGGATAAAGTATTGCCTTTGACGGTCTTGCTCTCATCCATCTTAACCTTTGGTACATTTGCCGAAAACTATGAATTTGCCGCCATGAAGGCTTCGGGCATATCATTGCAACGGGGCATGCGAAGTCTCATTGTTTTTGTGCTCTTCTTAGGAGTGGTCACCTTCTTCTTTGCCAACAATATCATTCCAAAATCGGAGCAAAAAATGTTCAACCTCCGTAGGAATATTGCCAAGGTTAAGCCGGCGGCAGCAATCACCGAAGGTGTTTTCAGTGATTTTGAAGGAACCGGTCAGGGGATGAACATCAAAGTAGAAAAGAAGTATGGCGAACAAGATCGTTTCCTGGAAAACGTCATCATACACAAAAAGACCAAGCAGAGTGTGAACAACACTGTAATCAAGGCCAAATCAGGGGAATTGATCAGTAGCGAGGATTCAGACATTATTCAACTGGTTTTGAAGGATGGCAATTATTACGAGGAGCTTAAACCTAAGAACGCCAAAGAAAAAAAGAAACACCCGTTTGCCAAGTCAAAATTTGAAACCTATACCATCAATATAGATATCTCCGAACTCAACGAGCAAAATTTGGAGGAAGACCAGAACATCACCACGGATAAAATGAAAAATGTGTTCCGTTTGGTAAAGGATATTGATTCTTTAGGAAAAAACAATGTGGAGAAGGTAGAAGCTTTTTCCAAGAACATTGTGACCAGAATGGGCGGCTTCCCTATTTCCATAGAAAAGGATAGTCTTAAAATAGCTGCGATACCTGGGGTGCCTGTGGACACTTTGATGCAAAAAGATACCATTCTCAGTGTAGAGGATTTGCTTGGCACTTTAAAAGAGTGGCAGGAGATGCAAGTGGTCAGTAATGCCAAAAATTCTGTTACCGGGATCCTGAACACGGTAAAGTCCAAAAAAGACGAGCTTCAAAAAAGATTCAAGTTTTATAATAGCCATATCCTCTCCCTGCATAAAAAGTACGCCCTTGCTTTCTCATGTATTATTCTATTTTTTGTGGGAGCACCGTTAGGGGCCATCATCCGAAAAGGTGGTCTTGGTCTGCCCATGGTAATAGCCATTATCCTATTTTTGAGCTATTATTTTATTGGAGTATTTGCGGGAAACTATGCCAAGGAAGGTAATATTAGTTCGGTTTTGGGCGCGTGGCTTTCTACTTTGATTATGCTGCCAATGGGTATCTCACTTACCAGAAGGGCCACGGCGGACAAGGGTCTAATAGGGATTGGACATATTATTGATGGTATTAAACAGTTTTTTATCAACCTAAGAAAAAAGCTTTCAAAAAAATAAATGGTGACCAAGGATAAGAAAATCAAACTAAACACAATAGAAGAGGCCATCGCCGATATCAAAAAAGGAAAGGTCATCATTGTTGTAGATGATGAAAACCGTGAGAATGAAGGTGATTTTTTAGCGGCTGCCGAATTGGTCACTCCTGAGACCATCAATTTTATGGCCAAGCATGGCAGGGGTCTTATCTGTGCCCCTCTTACTGAAGGTCGTTGTAAAGAACTGGGATTGCATATGATGGTTACCCATAATTCCGATCCTCTGGAGACAGCTTTTACGGTTTCCGTGGACTTGAGGGGAAAAGGGGTCACTACTGGAATTTCAGCTTCAGACCGAGCCAAGACAGTCTTAGCGTTGACAGATGCTGAAACCAAGGCACACGAGTTGGCAAGACCTGGTCATATTTTTCCTTTGATAGCCAAAGAAGGTGGGGTATTGCGACGTACCGGACATACTGAAGCGGCCATTGACTTTGCTAGGTTAGCCGGATTGCAGCCAGCCGGTGTAATCGTTGAGATTATGAACGAGGATGGAAGCATGGCCAGATTACCCGAACTTGCCAAAGTTGCAGAAACATTCGACCTGAAGATTGTTACCATTGAAGACCTGATTGCCTATAGGATGGAGCATGACAGTCTTATTGAGCTCAAAGAAACGTTTGACATCAATACACGTTTTGGCGAATTTAGACTACGTGCTTACAAGCAAACCACCAACGATCAAGTGCACATTGCACTGCTCAAAGGAAAATGGAAAAGTGGAGAGCCAGTTTTGACCCGAATCAATTCAACCTTGGTCAACAATGACATGCTGGGCACCTTGACCAACAATCCAGACAAGGTCCTTATTAGAATGTTCGAAGCATTGAATTCCGAAGAAAAAAGTGCGATGATTTTTATTAACCAAGGAAATCAGTCCATGAACCTTTTGAGCAGATTGTCGGAGTTCAAAAAACTACAGGCACAAGGAATCACCAAAGCGCCAAAAATTGAAATGGATTCCAAAGATTTTGGTATCGGAGCGCAAATTCTTCATGATTTAAACATCTCCAAAATTCGGTTATTGACCAATTCGCAACAAACCCGACGTGTCGGAATGGTGGGCTATGGACTTGAGATTGTGGATTATGTGAACTACTAAACCAGTTCCTGAATTGTACTGACCATTTTCTGGGCACGAAGCTTCATCTCTTCTTTGGACCACCCCAATTTGATCAAACAAGAAATGGTTCTACCCATCCATTTATCCGAAGCCGAAAAATCCGCTTGAGAATAATCAGGTAGGCTGTCGAGGATTTCCTGCGGAAGTTTCCCCAAAGATTTTAACTGGGTCAAATGTTCCCATTTTTTGTAATAATGCCAGTTATTGTTGTACCAATAAAAGCAGCCGTCAATACCATTAGCACCCAATGCTTGATGGGCTTTTTGCGTCAGTTCTTCCGAAGGAAGAAAGAAACTCAAGAACGAATAGTTCTCTTCTCCCCCTTCAGGAACTCTTCTAAATCTTATTTCCGGGATTTCTGACAAGGATTCCCGTAAAATGGTATAGTTTCTTTTTTGAATGGCCAAAAATTCATCCAATCTGGAAAGTTGTGCCAGTCCAACCGCCGCATTGAGCTCAGAAATACGAAAATTATACCCCAAAAACGGATGCGCCTCCGCTCCCCTATCGTTTCCTATATGATCATGACCATGATCTGAATATTTATGGGCATTCTCGTAGTAGGTTTCAGAATTGGTAATTACCGCACCGCCTTCTCCGCAGGTAATGGTCTTTACATAGTCGAAAGAAAAACAACCCAAGTCACCAATACTTCCCAAAGGTTTTCCATGGTAACTTCCTCCAATGGCCTGACAGGCATCTTCCAGCAACAGCAAACCATGCTGGTCACATATTTGCTGAAGGGCATTTAAATCTGCCATAGAACCACACATATGAACCGGCATTACCACTTTGGTTCTTTCAGTGACAGCTTTCTCCACAGCTTTGGGGTCCAACGTCAACGTATCATCAATATCAACCAAAATAGGAATAGCCCCAAGGGCCAAAATGGATTCAAAACTGGCCACAAAGGTAAAAGTGGGCAGAATCACCTCGTCCCCTGCTCCAACCCCGGCACTGGACAAGGCTACCGTTAAGGCCGCCGTTCCACTACTGACTGCATGGGCGTATTGCGATTGCATTCTGGAGGCCAGTGCAACTTCCAGTTCCTTGGTTTTCCAATGGCCGTTTCGCATACCGTCGAATCCATAGCGCATTAGCACTCCAGAATCCAGCACATCTTGTACCTGCTTTTTTTCCTTGTCTCCAAAAAGTTCAAAACCCGGCATACCTTCTTATTTTTCTATTTAAAAGAACCACAACTTTATAGCCATGGCAATCACTGCTACTACCAAAAAAGTCTTGATGAAACCATCACCTTTCTTGACTGAAAATCGGCTAGCCACCCATGCTCCGGAGCCGTTTCCAATGGCCAAAATAAGGCCCATCTTCCAATTGACCTTATCATTGAATGCAAACACGGCCAAAGCAGAAAGCATATAGATAAATACCACGGCCACTTTGGTGGCATTCACACGTACAAGGTTCATGCGATTGTAATAATGCATGAACAGAATCATTAAAAACCCTAGCCCGGCATTAATGAAACCTCCGTAAATCCCAAAAAGGAAAAACACGATGATACTCAACCATAAGTACTTTCCGGTGAGCCGTTCCTCCAACTCCTTTGCCCTCATTTTAGGCTTAAAAATAATAATGAGGACCACGGCAAGCATTACCATGGCCAAAATCCTATTAAAAGTCTCACCTTTAATATCAATGGCTATCCAGGCACCTATTATTGAGCCCAAAAAAGCAGAAATTCCCAAATACACATTAAACGGATAGGTAGAAACTCCTTTACTTTTAAATCCAGCTGTGGCCAGAGCAGTTTGAATGATAATGGCAACTCTGTTGGTGCCGTTGGCTACCGCCGGTGGAAGTCCTAGAAAAATGAGGGTCGGTAAAGAAAGTAAGGACCCTCCTCCCGCAACGGTATTGATGAAACCTACGGCAAATCCTACCGCTACCAAAAGTACATAGTGGTACCATGCATCCATGGGTGCAAAAGTAGTTGGTTAATTGGGATTGCAAGGGTATTGGAAATTAAAGTTTACAAACTTTTATAGAACCAAAAAAGCTTTATATATTTGCACCCGCTTAGGAGGAATGGCAGAGTGGTCGAATGCGGCAGTCTTGAAAACTGTTGAGGGTCACACCTCCGGGGGTTCGAATCCCTCTTCCTCCGCAATCAAGTGTAAAGCTTGAAATAAAAAACCGCAGGGTTCTCTCTTGCGGTTTTTTTCATTTAATGGCATAGGCATTTTCAAAATTTGATAAGAGGGATTTTGTTCCAACCTCCCTCTTTCTCAACAGAAATAACTACAAAGCCCCTAAACCAAGGACTACTATTTTTCCAAGTGCCTAAACCGTCTCTTTTTCAAACAAAACTTCATTTATACATCCATGTAAGCAATACAAGTTTGGATAGCATAAAACCCTTTAATGATTTTGAGGCATCAAATAAAAACCTCCAAATCATAGGTTTATGCCTATCTTGGGGGATATAGATGTATTTAACATCTATACAAACAAGTTGCGAGGCAGTAAAAAACAGACGAAAGCAAATAATGAAACGAACAATTGGTTTTTTAGGTTTGGTACTTTTGACCTTTTCGGCTTGTAATTACAAAGCAAATAAATCGAGTTCCCAGCAACACCAGGAAAGTAAAATGAAAGAATTAAAAATAGAAAGACATTTTGACGTTGAACCTGAGAAGGTTTATAGCGCATTTACAAATCCCAAGGATATGGTTGTCTGGTGGACGCCTGATACTGAATTTGATATTGACCTTCGTGTGGGAGGACAGTATACAATAACCAGAGAAGAGAATGGAACAAAGTTCGTTATGACAGGAAAATATTTAGAAGTTAAACGTCCATACAAACTCAAATATACCTGTGGAATGCCAGACTTCTCACCTGTTATTGATACTATTACAGTTGAAATTCAAGCTGACACAAAAGGTGGCTGCCAATTGACATTTATTCAAGTAGGCGAAGGCATTCATGAAGAATTAAAACAACTTCCTGAAGGAACTGTTTCTGAAACTGAAAAAGGTTGGAACTACGGGTTTGAATTAATGGAAAAATCTTGGAAAGAAAACAAATAGTAAAAGCCAGCCGTACAACAAGGCACACAATTAACTAACCTGATAAGCTGGTCTGGAGGGTAGCGGTTTGAAAGATTTGTGAGCAGAAATTCGTTACTACCTATACACGTGACCCACAAAGTAAAACAAACGAGATAAGACATTGAGAAAGTTCATTTTTGAAAAAAGAAAGTACGGTTTTGAACTACTGATGGATTTGCACACGTTTGAGAACAATCCAAACGTTTTTTTTGATCCTAATCCACATACGTGCGACTTTTTTGAAATCATGATCTTCCAAAATGCTTCCGGGACCATAGATTTAAACGGGCAGTTATTGGAAGTAACTGAGAACAGTTTTTTTTTCATCTGCCCTTTTCAAAAGAAATCATGTAAGATTCCTCTAGATGGCGTCAAAGGTTTTCATCTTGTATTTCAGAACGATTTCCTATCTGATTTCTTTGATGACAAAATGTTCGCTTATCGAATGCAATATTTTTACAACTCGCAACAACCACAATACTTACGATTAAAAAGTGAAGATTACCAGATTGTTCAATCCGTTTTAAATGAGATAATATCCGAAATAAATAATTATCAAAATGATAGTTCCCACATCATACGCTCGCTTTTGTATTTCTCCTTATCAAAACTCAATCGGCTGTATTCAAAATTCTATAACATCTCACCAGACACACAATCCAATTCAAGGGTTCACAAATTCAAAGAACTACTTGAATTGAACATCCGAACAGTACATGCTGTAAATGACTATTGCGATTTACTACAGACAGACCGGCATAAACTAAATAGGTTGGTAAAGGCCCATACTGGGCACACCGCAAAACAAATAATCAACAACAGACTATTGCAAGAAGTCAAGACGGAGCTTCGCTACTCCAATAAGACCATAGCGGAAATAGCACACGAGTTGAATTTCAGTGAACCCAACAATTTGACCAGATTTTTTAGAAAAATGGAAGGCACTAGTCCGGCCACATACCTAAAGAACGCTCAAAATGATAGTATTCAGTAGTAAAATGATATAGTGTCATTGCCGAAGAGCGCGGATATTTGGAAATAAAAAATCATGACAAAAATTCTTTCCGCAGCCATCGCAATATGTAGCCTTCAACTTGCCCTTGGACAAAACCCATCTGTAAAAGTTGATATGCTTGATTCCAATTGGATTGTACCAAAAGATGCTCTTTTTGAAAATTTTGACAATAGGAAAACGCTACTTTTAAAAGGTGGAAGAGCTACAGTAAAAAATCTACAGCTTACCAACGGGACGATTGAAGTGGATATATATGCCAATTCCGTTAGAAGTTTTGCCGGCATCACCTTTAGAAAACAACATGACACTATGGAAGAAGTGTATCTGAGAATGCACAAATCCAGTCAGGTAGACGCCGTTCAGTATACCCCTATCTTCAATAATGAATCCAACTGGCAGTTATTTCGTGAATACCAAGCACAGCTTACTTTTAAAAATGAAGGGTGGAATACCCTCAGAATTGAAGTTAAAAATAATAGTGCCGAGGTTTTCGTGAATAATCAGAAGGCAATAACTGTTGATAACTTAAGAACAGGACATGACATAGGAGAAATTGGACTTTTTGCTTTATTCTCCAACAGGTTTTCCAACTTTAGGGTTACACCCAAGGATGTTGTGGATAAGATAGAATCAAATAGCAAATCTGTGGCCGATCCATCCACCATTACAAAATGGGAAATCACCAAATCCGCCCTCTATGATGCAGAAGAACTAGATTTCGAGAAGTTTTCAAACGAGGAATACATGACAGTTGAAACTGAAGCATCGGGACTCCTACCAATTTCCAAATATGTCAAAAAATCCTCTTCCGGTAACTTTGAACAAAATGCAGAGGACTATATTGTGGCCTCTACCAGCATACACATAGCCAAAGACGAAACTAGACTTTTTTCATTTGACTACAGTGATAAAATAATCGTTTACCTAAATGGTAAGATATATTTTGAGGGGAACAATTCCTTTAGGGCAAAGGGAGTGCAGTACATGGGACATGTGGGTATTAACACCAACAAATTACACCTGCCACTCAAAAAAGGGATCAACAAAATACACTGCGTGGTTATTGACAAAGCAAACGGCTGGGGGCTAATGGCCAAACTAGAATAGTACGCACGCTTTTTCTGGAGAAAAATATTCTCCCGTCTGGGTTAAAATTGAGCAATTTGAATCCTGATTTCGTATTGCCCAATATCGCCTTATGGACTATTCTTTGGATATCGTACAATTCGTATCATTCCCATTGATTTATGGTATAAAAAGCGTTAATTTTAATGTGCGGACAACTCAAAATTTTTACTCTTTTTGATTTAATGATAACTGACTGGTGTTCAAAATCTTGAAATACCTTGAAGTTTTGATTGGGTTGCGTTGCAAAAGCTTGTACTGAATAAAATCTCAATCACAATGAATAAAAAAATCAGCCTGTTGTTTCTTGCTCTCATTCTGCTTTATGGGTGCAATCAGAAAAAATCCGAACTAAGTGTTTCCTCTCCAAACCAAACCAATCAGATTGTCTTTGGTCTAACGGAGGAAGGTCGACCTTTTTACAAGGTATTGCACAACAATAACATAGTTATTGACACCTCATATCTGGGGTTCGAGTTTAAAAATCATACCCCCTTAAAATCCAATCTTGGTATTGTGGGTTCCAATACGGCATCATACAATGAAACATGGCAAATGCCCTGGGGGGAACAGCTTAATGTAGAGAATCATTACAAAGAACTCGTTGTGCAATTGGAAGAACAAACCGAGTCTCGACGTAAAATCAATATCCACTTTAGAGCTTTTGATGATGGTATTGGGTTCCGTTATGAGTTTCCAAAACAAGAGGGCATGGAGGAATTGACCATTACTGATGAGCATACGGAATTTGCACTTACCGGAGATCACAAAGTTTGGTGGATTCCAGGTGACTGGGATATTTATGAGCATTTGTATTCGGAAAGCTCGCTTACCAAAATCGATGCCCTCTCCAAAAGAGACCACCCCAATCTTAGTGCTACCTATATTCCAGAAAATGCGGTGAACACTCCGGTAACCATGAAAACCGATGACGGACTATATCTTAGTTTTCATGAAGCGGACCTGACAGATTATTCTGGAATGACCCTAAAGGTGGATGCGGATAACCTGACCATGGTCAGTGAATTGGTAGGTTCTGACAATTTGGAAGCCAAAGCCAAGATCAGTTTGCCATTTAAAACGCCTTGGCGTACAATTCAAATAGCGGAAAAAGCCGGTGATCTTATTGAATCAAAACTGATTGTAAACCTTAATGAGCCTAATAAACTAGGTGATATTTCCGATTATTTCACCCCAAGGAAATATGTGGGTATTTGGTGGGAGATGCACTTGGGCGTGGCCACTTGGGATTACGAAGCCACCCAGGATATGTCCACCTACACCGAGGGGAGCGCCACATCAAGAAAACATGGGGCCACTACTGAAAATGCCAAAAGATATATCGACTTCGCTGCAGAAAATGACATGAAAGGATTGTTGGTGGAAGGGTGGAACACTGGCTGGAACCAATGGCTCAGTGGAGATCGGGAAGGGATTTTTGATTTTATGACCCCCTACCCCGATTACAATTTTGATGAAGTACTGAATTACGCCAAGGAAAAGGGAGTAGAGCTCATCATGCACCATGAAACCTCCGCCGCACCTAGAACCTATGAAAAGCAAATGGACGAAGCCTTCAACTTTATGAAGGAAAATGGAATTAATTCGGTAAAGACGGGATACGTGGGTGAGATTATTCCCGATGGGGAATACCACCACGGACAGTGGATGGTGAAACATTATCATAAGGTATTGGAAGAGGCTGCCAAGAAAAAAATTGCCGTAAATGCCCATGAACCCATCAAAGCAACGGGCAAGCGAAGAACCTATCCCAATGCCATTGCAAGAGAGGGGTTACGAGGTCAGGAATTCAATGCTTGGTCCATTGAAGGAAATCCTCCAAACCATCTGCCTACGGTAGCATTTACCAGAATGTTGAGTGGACCTATAGATTTTACTCCCGGGGCATTCAATATCACCTTCGACGACATTCCAAATAAAAGCGGAAATAGAATCAATACCACCCTGGCGCACCAATTGGCTTTGTATGTGGTCATTTATAGCCCATTGCAAATGGCCTGTGACCTTCCCCAACACTACATGAAAGATGGTAAAATTCATCCCATGTTCCAGTTCATCAAAGATGTTGGGGTAGATTGGCAACAAACCAAGGTTCTGGATGGCGAAGTGGGCGAATTTGTCACTATTGCTCGTCAAGAGCGAAATACCGGCAACTGGTTTATTGGAGGCATCACCGATGAGAATTCAATAAATCAAACCATAGATTTTAGTTTCCTTGATGAAGGAAAAGCCTACAACGCCACTATTTACAGAGATGGTGAAAATGCGGATTGGGAAAATAATCCCATGGATTATATAATTGAAGAAATGAAGCTGACCAACTCTGATTCACTCAACATAAAATTAGCTCCTGGAGGTGGGTTTGCCATTAGCCTTCATGAAGCAAAGTGACTCGATAAAATAAACCTAAGGCACCTGTTCCCATGACTTTTTATGGTACGATCGACCCGAAGTCCGAGGACAGGTGCTTCTTACAAATATGCCTTTTCACTTCTGGGCCTTAGACCATCTCAAAGAGCTCTGCCATAGGTTTACGCACTTTTTTTCTAAACTGGGTATGATCATCATTGGACCTATAACCTACGGGCACAATTACGCAAGCATTCAATCCCTTTTGCCCCAATCCTAAGATTTCATTGTATTTTTCTGATTCAAACCCCTCAATTGGGCATGCATCTATTTTGAGCTCGGCGCATGCAGTCAAGAGGTTGGACATAGCCAAATAAGTTTGCTTCTGAGACCAGCTTTGCCATTCATCATCATTTTTACTGCCCAAGCTTTGTTTAATGAGATTTTGATATCCCTCCAACTTTTCCATAGGGGTTTGCTGAATATCCGAAACGGCCTTTATGTAGTCGTCCACATGTTTGTCATTCCGTTCTGAATAGTTGCAAAACACAAAAAGGTGTGAAGCATCCGTAATTTGTGATTGGTCCCAGGAAACCGTCCTGAGCTTCTCCTTTAGTTTCTCCTCAGAAATTATAAGCACCTTGTACAATTGAAGTCCGTAGGATGACACCGCCAACTGAATGGCTTCTTTTAATTTTTCAAGGTCTTCATCATTAACTTTTTTTCCAAAATCAAACTTTTTGGTGGCATAGCGCCATTTTAAATTTTCAAGTAACTCCATCTCAATGTTTTTAAATTATTCTTTAAGGTTATTTTTTGTTGATCAATAAAATACCAATGGTCATTGCAGTTACGCCCAGTATTCTTTTGAATTCAAAAGGTTCTTTGGGCAGGCCAAACCATCCAAAGTGACCGGCAACGGTTGAAAAAACCAATTGTCCGAAAAGTCCAAGAGAAATCATGGTGGATATGCCCAGTCTTGGAATTGTATGATAGTAAAGTGATATTCCCAGCACACTAAAAAAAGCTCCAGAGAACCAGAGGTAGATAGGTACACTCTTGAACAAACTTATGTCCACCCCTCCTTTTAGGCTTGATGCCACTATTACCAAAGCAAATAACGAACTAAAGACAAAGGCAACTAAAGTGGCAAGGACTGGACTTTTTAGATGCATTCCCAGTTGGGCATTAAGGCCTCCTTGCATGGCAAGAAAAACACCTCCTATTACGGCCAAAAAAATATTGATTCCCTGATTCATTTTTGATTCTATTAATCATGGACAAAGCTAGGAGCAAGGAACCAGAAAAAAATTAAGGTATCTTAAGTAATTGAGATCAAATCTTCTACAACATCCAATTTGTGAAGCACTTGGACAGAAATACAAGTGGCCCTCAACTCATCCCTTAAATATTCCTTGGTCTCGGGCAACTTTTGATTTGCTTCGGAAAGAATTTGTGGGTTTGGCCAAAGGGCATAGGCTATAAAAGTACCATTCTCATCGGAGTGCAATCTTGATCCCATGCTTCCGGAAAATTCCAGATAGGCCCCGGTAAGCTTTTTCCAGGCCATCTTGAACTCCTCCACACGACCTTTTTTTACATCAAACTTATAAATGATAGCATGCATAGTGATTGTTTCTATTTGCTATTTTGAAATCTTACAATGAATAACTTTCCAAGGTGCCAAAAACCTTGAATCCCAATTTGGTATATATCCTCTCCCCTGCCTTTGATGCAACCAAATAGATTCTCGGGCTATTATTTATTTTGGCCTGTCTCATCAAAAATAGGGTCATCTTTTTGCCTAATCCAAATCCCCTATACTCGGAAAGTGTCCCGATCATGTGTAATCCAGATATCCCGTTCCTATCCAAAAAATGGATTCCACAACTGGCATAGTCATCTCCGTGCTTTCCCAAAAAAAGTGAGAATGATGGATGGCCGTATAATGAGGACACCGTGGCTTCCATGACCTCACAGCCAAATGATCTAGATGCTACTCTTGCAAAGACTTTGGATTTTTCAACGGAATCTACGGGAACAATCCCAAAGTCTTCTGAGTTGCCGTTCCAGCCATCCACATCTTCAAATGCCATTGCATTGATTGAAGAAGTCTTGGTAAACCCTGAATCTTTCAAGCCTTGTTCAGGGATTCCACCCCCATGAACACCAATGGAGTTTGGGAATGTTCCATTTTTGATTCCTTCTTTTAACTTGGTCAAATCCGTTTCTGATGATACTTCAAACACTTTACTGGGCCAAGAATCCCCGCTGGGTTTGGAGAATTTAAAATCTGATTCCCTACCCAGAAAACCACCACTGTCCGCAATCTCTTCCCAAAACCCAAAAAGGTTGTCCACTATCTGCTGATTCATATTAAAAATATTATCAAGGAGAGGACAATTTCCACCTGCCACATGACCACTTCATTTGTCCAACTCCTATTTGAATGGCACAAAGATATTTCTGGAATTTAAGATTGGACTTAAGCTATCTTAAGAAAGTAGCCTATTTTAGGTTCTTTCTCAGGAAACTCAAAAACTCGGGTGTAATACCCAAATAGGAAGCAACCATGTATTGTGGAACCCGTTGCTCAATATCCCTGTATTTTGACCGAAAATCCAAATACCGTTCTTCTGCTGTTCTACTCATAGAATTGAGTGTCCTGTCTTGCAAAGCGGTATAGGCTGATTCGTATTTTATCCTAAAAAAACGTTCTATCTGTGGAACCTTATTGAACAAATCATTTAGGGAATCCCGATGAATCTGCACTACTGTGGTAGGTTCCAAGGCCTGAACAAATTGTTTGGCCGGAGTCTGTGTGAGATAGCTGTACAAATCGTTTACCCACCAGCCTTCTATGCCAAACTGGACAATATGCTCCTTGGCTTCTTCATCCAAATAATAGGCCCTTAGACAACCTCCTGCAATGAATCGCATATGGGAAGACACCTCCCCAGCCTGCAACAACACCTCTTTTTTCACTAGCTGTCGCTCTTGGAAGCTTTCCAATATCTGCTCTTCTTCCAATGGTGTTAAGGTTACTACTTCTTTCAAATGGTTTATGAGCTTTGCCCTCGCTTCCAAGATATCTGGTTTTGAGTTTCAAGGTATAAAAAAAGCGCTGACCAATGTCAACGCTTTCCCTTGTTTGAACGATTTGTAACTAATGGCTATTTTCCAAGCTTCAAGGATGCTCCAACGGCAACCATGGATGTGGTCATATCATAAGACACTTCACTACCAGGAATGGCTCCATAGGGCGGAAAGTTCTGTGCAAACTGTGGATTCAACAGCTGTCCAGAAGTAGCATCTCCACTAGAACCATAATGGTAAAGGGCATCAAGTGTAAACCTGTCGCTTATTTCATAGCTAAACCCAACTTGGAATGCATTCTTTATAATAGCTGTAGCTGGAACATTGAAAAAGGCCACATCACTGTTAATTGGATTTGAACTGTATGTGTATCCCACCCTAATTGGGAATTTATCCACTCCTTTATATTGGATACCTGCGGAAATGATATTGATGTTCTCCCAACCAAACCCTGCTACGGAAGCGGTTTGAGTCCATCCAACCTCAGAAAAACCATCAGTATTCTCATAGTCGACCATTCTATAATCCACAGCCAAATCGATATTTCCTAGAGAATATCCCAATCCAAGCGATAAGATGGCGGGGTAATCCATGTTGAAGTCATTAGTCCCTTCAGAATTATCCAGATAGGTGTTTTCCAGTTCAAAATCTCCAAAATATTGGGTGGTTTTATAGGAAACTCCGGCTTTAAATCCAGCACCAGAATCATAAAAGAGTCCTATCTGTCCTCCAAAACCAATAGCCGAAGCTTGGTCGGCGGTGGGATATCCAGCTTGATTGGGATTGGCCGTTGGGTTAGGTTCCAACTCCAAACTGGCATAATCCAATGTGGGTTGCAATCCTATAGAAAACTTATCCGAAAGCTCATATGCCCATACAAAGCCTACTTGAAGTAGCATATAGTTGGATTCTATCCTGCCAAACCCTCCCATACTTTGGGGCATTGTAATTGGGTTTGTGGTACTCTCTGGGAAGGTAACTCCAAATCCACTGATGCCAAAAGCTGAAACACCAAAGGTGTGTTTGCTATCTGGCTTGCTCCAAACCATGGCAAGTGCTGGCATCGGCGATAGCCCACGGTCATCTTCGGTAACCCCACTAAAAAAGTTCCCTGTGGGTTGACCATCACCACCAAATTCTGGAACCGTTGAACTTAGTTCAGGTGATGAAAAGAAAAGTCCAACATCCAGCTTTATGATATTATCGTCAAAGGCAGATATTGTTGCTGGGTTCCAATGGAGTGCACCGGAAATATCCAAAGGCTGCGCTGTTGCGGCCCCACCCATGGACATGTTAACGGAACCTACTCCTTGCATAATGTGTCCGGCTTGGGAGAACATAGCAGCAGAAAAAAATAAAGTACAGATTGTAAAGAAATAATTTTTCATACGCTTGAGTTTTGCGCAACGAAGATTCTACACAAAAAGCATCACGTCAAGAACCTATGAATCGTTGCTAAGTTGATTTTCAATACAAACCTAAGCACAACAAAATCAATTATTTATGACAATTGTCATGGCGCAAAAACCCTTTATACAAGGGTGCTTAGCGTTATACTCGATTGAAACTCAATTTTGTTTTGTGACACATGACGATTCAATGCCTTAAAAGCCTGATTTCTGTCATACCATACATTGGTTTGGGTCCATACCTTCTGTAACCAAAACTGGAAGGGTTATGTCCAAAGTTTACTGGAGTTCAATATTGTCAATAATAATTATCACCTTTCTTCTGGCTCTTGGCTGTCAATCCCAGAACTATCCACCATATGAATATCAACAACCCAAATTCATTGATGATGGTTTGACAACTGGTAATTTAGGGGACGTTGGATTAGATACTATTCTGATATCAAAAGGAGTGGAAAAAATCCGCCGTGGTAAGTTCAACGAAATCCACGCCCTGTTAATCTATATAAATAATAAGTTGGTGTTGGAAGAATACTTTGATGGCCACACCTATCAATGGGATCAACCTAATCATCATGGTGAATTGATAAAATGGGACAGGGATATGCCACATACAATTATGTCCAATACCAAAAGTATAACTTCTGCTTGCGTTGGAATAGCCATAGAAAAAGGTTTTATAGATTCGGTAGATCAATCCATTTTTGATTATTTACCGAATCATGCCCATTTAAAAACCGATGACAAGGAACATATAACCATTGAACATTTGCTCACCATGACCTCCGGACTGGAGTGGAACGAGTGGATGGAACCCTACAGCAGCCCAGAAAACCCGATTATTGGCATTTGGTATGCCGAAACTGACCCTGTCTCATTTATTCTGCAAGGGAGATTGATCCAAAGCCCAGGCACCTATTTTTCGTATTACGGGGGTAGTCAAATTATTTTAGGGGAAATCATCAAAAATGCCACAGGCATGCCCATTGACTCCTTCTCACAAAAATATTTGTTCGATCCCTTACAAATTGAAAATGCCACATGGTCTGCAAGATTCAAAAATGGAGTTATTGAAGCAGCTGGAGGTCTAATGTTGAAGCCCAGGGATATGGTAAAGGTGGGTGCTACCTTTTTGAACGACGGAAAATGGAAAGGAAATCAAATCGTATCATCGCAATGGGTAGATAAAAGTACTCATCCCTACAAAAACAATTTAGGTATTAGGATACCAGGCGAAAGTTCCGGAAAAAAGGGATACTCCTATTCTTGGTGGATTAATGAATTGGACTTTAATGGCCAGAACATATCTGCCTTTCATGCCGAGGGTTGGGGAGGGCAAAAAATAATTGTAGTTCCCAAACTGGATGCTGTGGTAGTCTTTACAGGTGGTGACTATACCTCAAAAAACCGGAATTTTAAAGTATTGAACAGCTATATTCTGCCTTCTTTTAAATGAATTGGCATTTTCAGCATCCCAATTATGAAGTTATTTTTCAAAAGTTTTTGCGACCAAACCTAAAATCTTCAAAAGGCAAGGATGAAAACAAGAGCAATAACAGATTGGGTATTGAGGATAATTCCTGCAGCCATTCTTATTCAAACGTTATACTTCAAGTTCACCGCAGCACCTGAATCAGTTTATATTTTTGAAACCTTAGGTTTGGAACCTGTTGGGCGAATAGGCATAGGCGTGGCCGAATTGATAACCGCCATACTTCTTTTGATTCCTAAAACCACCTGGTTAGGCAGCCTGTTAGGTATTGGCATTCTCGCTGGGGCCATTTTTTCCCATTTAACTCAACTGGGCATTGTTGTACAAAATGATGGTGGGACACTTTTTATATTGGCTATGGTCACCTTCTTCTTCTGTTTTGTTCTAGCATGGAGAAACCGAAAGCGGATTCCTATTTTAGGCCGAATACTTATTAAATAAGTCGCTTTTTTTGATACGAAAAGAGTTTAGCAAACTTGTTGCTTTTTACAATTTGTTGGTTTTCAGCGGATAAAACGTAAAAAACATCGTTGATTTGCATTTTAGAGAATTTCAATATGTTAAATAGCTAAAATATTTTCGATGAAATGCATTTTTTTATCGCTAAAATTCAAAACCTATGAAAAATTCATAAGTATTTCTCAGAATTCTTCCCTGATATTTGTGATGTATTAACCCCCAAATCCAAATATCATGACACGATCAATTACCTATAGTCTAGCTATTTTAACTTCTCTTCTTTTTATTCAAAATAGCTTTGCCCAAAAGCCAAACCCCATGAAGTTTGAAACCATGGAGGAACTTAAAGCCAATGATCTCATGGAAGGTAGTCTTTCTACCATCGATGGTTATGTTCCTAACATGTCTGTGACAGAAGATGGCAACACTGCATATTTCAGCAAAACCTCACACCAAAAGCCGCTATACGGTGTATTCTCCAAAAAAGAAGCTGTGCATGAAATCTATAGAGCTGAAAAGATAAACGGGGAATGGAAAAATATTACCAAATTGGAAGTTTGCCCAAAATATGCCTCTGCCAAGCACCCTACAATTTCAGAGGATGGAAAAAGATTGTTCTTTGCGTCCAACATGCGAGGGAGCTATGGGAAATATGATATTTATGTAGCTGACATCAAGTCCGATGGGTCTCTTGGGGTTTCTAAAAATCTAGGCCCAAAAGTGAACACCAAAGAAGATGAGCTATATCCCAATTTGTACAATGGTACCTTGTTGTTCTTTGCTTCTGAAGGACGGGACGGCTATGGTGGATTGGATCTATACGCCACACAAGTGGCCCACAACACACTTACCACCTCTGTAAACCTGGGAAGCCACATCAACAGCAAACGTGATGATTACGCTATCCAATTGACCCCTGAAAAAGGTTTGGGCTATGTTGTCTCCAACAGAGGACAAAACCACACTATTGCTCAGTTCACCGTTGCTTATGGAAAAATGAACCAAGAACGTGAGATGATAGCCGACAATAACGAGAATTTCCAAACTGTAATGAACGATGCTTCGTCTTACGAGTTTGCCAGCACATCTTTTGACGACGAATAAATAAGGAATCGGTCAACTACCTGAGGGTTAATCTGATTTTATTGAATAGCCGAGATTCTAAACACTATTGACCCATGATAAGAAAGACAGGGGGAACTGACAGATTATCATAGATGCGGGTTGTATTATTTCAATCTGACCGATTTCCAGAATAGGATGCTTTACTTAAAGCATCCTATTTTTTTTTGTTTTAAACTCGCCGTAAACCAATCTTAATCAAGTATTTGGGTTTTAAATAGCCAAAAAATTACAAGAATAGAAAAGTGCATTTGAACGAAAAACATTACAAAAAATTCTCTGGGACCAAAAAAAATTCTAATTTGATTCTTGAAATAATGCAAACCCAAATCTTTTTACAATGAAAAAACTACAACACTCAAAAAAGCAAGGACCCCCTAAAACTATCGTGGACTTACTTTTCTGAGACCCTAAAAACCTTTTCTAAACTTTTTTGATCCAATCCCTAATGGGATTGTACCCAGTTTGTTCAATCTATTTGGAGAAACAGTCATTGTATTGGACCTATTAAATCCAGTTACATTTGATTTGCTCTCTAGTGTCCAACAAGCTGTGGAGAGGACTTTTTTTGCCCATTTTTGAAGGCAGAAAAATAAAATTTAGAAGCTAAAATTCAGATTAACCCCCAAATCTATTATCATGAAGATCAATCCTTTAAAGGTTGCTTTCATTGATTCCGATGAAAGTCTTCATCTAACGTACCAATCTTATTTTAAAGATGTTCCGGACTATGAACTATGCGGAACCTACAAATCGGTACATGAATTATTATCCAATTTTGGAAGAACAGAACCCGACGTCATTATTACCGAAATTTCCCTCCCGGGGATATCGGGAATAGAAGGCATCTCCTATTTTAGAAAAAGGAGTGAGCGTGTGAATATTTTGGTCATGAGCCAAAACAATGATTTCACTCTCATTAAGGAAGCCTTTAAAAAGGGTGCAAATGGTTATCTGGTTAAACCTTTGACCATTGAAAGACTGTTAAATGCTTTGAATGCTCTTCAAGAACACGGTATAGCTCTGGAACATGAAGTTGCCAAAAAAATCATTAGTTCTTTTAGGACCAAAAGCTATGAATCCTTTTCAAAAAAGGAGAATCAAATTATTGAGCTCCTTACCCAAGGTTTCACTTATAAAATGATTGCGGACAAACTCTGTGTGACACCAAGTGCTGTAAATTTTCATATTCAGAACATCTACGTGAAGTTGAATGTGAATTCAAAATCAGAAGCATTGCAGAAGTTAAAGGAGTTGGAAATACGGCAACTGAACGCCGCGTGATACAATTGGACAAAAAAAGCCCCAACATATGTTGGGGCTTTTTATTATAATAATGCTATGTTACTTCACTTCTTCAAAATCAACATCCTCAACATTGTCTCCTTCATTGGAACCGTCACCGGCAGCACTGTCAGCTCCAGCTGAAGCGTCATCACCGTTAGCCTGGGCAGCTTCTGCCTGAGCCTTGTACATTTCCTCTGAAGCAACTTTCCAAGCCTCATTAATTTTTTCCAAGGCAGGTTCAATCACAGCTACATCCTTGGTTTCATAAGCCTTCTTCAATTCTTCCAAAGCATCTTCAATAGGCTTTTTCTTATCATCGGAAAGCTTATCTCCAAACTCCTTCAATTGCTTTTCGGTCTGAAAAATCATTCCATCTGCTTCATTCAATTTGTCCGCTTTCTCCTTGGCCTGCTTATCTGCTTCGGCATTGGCCTCGGCTTCAGCTTTCATCTTTTGGATTTCCTCATCGGTCAATCCAGAAGAAGCCTCAATTCTAATATCCTGAGTTTTGTTCGTAGCCTTGTCCGTAGCAGAAACCTTGATGATACCATTGGCATCAATATCAAAGGTTACCTCAATTTGAGGTGTTCCCCTAGGTGCGGGTGGAATACCATCTAAATGGAACCTTCCGATGGTCTTGTTATCTGCTGCCATAGGACGCTCTCCTTGTAACACATGGATTTCAACCGAAGGTTGATTATCTGCTGCCGTAGAGAATACTTGCGATTTTTTGGTAGGAATCGTCGTGTTGGCTTCAATCAATTTTGTAAAAACACTTCCCATCGTCTCAATACCCAATGAAAGTGGAGTCACATCCAAAAGAAGTACATCTTTTACATCTCCAGTCAACACACCACCTTGAATGGCAGCTCCAACAGCCACTACCTCATCTGGGTTAACCCCTTTTGATGGTTTTTTGCCAAAGAATTTTTCTACAGCTTCTTGAACCGCTGGAATACGGGTAGATCCTCCTACCAAAATGATCTCATCGATATCGCTTTTGGAAAGTCCCGCAGAATTAAGTGCAGTTTCACAAGGAGCAATGGTCCTTTTTACCAAATCATCGATTAATTGCTCAAACTTGGCTCTAGAGAGTGATCTCACCAAGTGCTTTGGCCCAGAAGCCGTAGCTGTTACATAGGGCAAATTGATTTCTGTCTGGGCAGAGGAAGACAATTCAATTTTTGCCTTTTCCGCAGCTTCTCTAAGGCGTTGAAGGGCCATGGCATCTTCACGAAGATCCATGCCTTCATCATTTTTGAATTCTTCGGCCAACCAATCTATGATTTTTTGGTCAACGTCATCACCTCCCAAGTGGGTATCACCATCTGTGGCCAATACTTCAAAAACACCATCACCCAATTCCAAAATGGAAACATCGTGCGTACCACCTCCAAAATCGAATACCACAATTTTCTGATCGGTATCCTTTTTGTCAAGACCGTATGCCAAAGATGCTGCCGTAGGCTCATTGATGATTCGCTCTACAGTAAGACCCGCGATCTCACCGGCTTCCTTGGTAGCTTGTCTTTGTGAATCGTTAAAATATGCAGGTACCGTGATTACCGCTCTGGTCACATCTTGACCTAGATAATCCTCGGCTGTTTTTTTCATTTTTTGAAGAACCATAGCAGAAAGTTCCTGTGGCGTATACATTCTACCATCAATGTCCACTCTAGGTGTGTCATTGTCTCCTTTTACCACTTTATAAGGAACTCTGTCCACTTCCGTTTTAGATTCTGAGAACTTGTTCCCCATGAATCTTTTTATGGAATAAATTGTTTTATGTGGGTTGGTAACCGCCTGTCTTTTTGCAGGATCTCCCACTTTAATCTCTCCGCCTTCCACAAAAGCAATTACAGAAGGAGTAGTGCGCTTGCCTTCGGCATTTGGAATTACCACTGGCTCATTTCCTTCCATAACAGAGACGCAGGAATTGGTCGTACCCAAATCTATACCTATAATCTTGCTCATCTTATCTTAAAGTTATTTCAGTTGAAAATTCTATTTTATCTCGCTCTTAGAATGTCAATGATCATGCCATCGCCTAGAATATGACAAGGTGTCAGCCTTTTGAATTGATAAAAGAAATATTCAACCACCCTGTCTCCAACTCTATCTCTAACATCAGTGGTTATATTTTTGAAGAGATACCCTCTAGCTTGTTATATTTGAAATCTAAACCGTTTTCATGGAATGCATCAGCGTTTTTGATATGCTAAAAATTGGTGTTGGACCATCAAGTTCGCACACCCTGGGGCCGTGGAAGGCGGCCGCACGTTGGATTGACGAAATGAACACGCAAAGTGTTTTGAACGAAATCATCAATGTGAAGGTCCTTCTTTTTGGGTCCCTATCGCTTACAGGAAAAGGCCATGCCACGGATATAGCTGTGATCATGGGGTTATTGGGAACCGACCCAGAAACCGTTCCTATTGACAGTATCAACGAGCTCATAGAAAATGTGAAGGTCAATGGGAAATTAAGCTTGAATGGAACGCATGAAATCATCTTTGAATTTGAGCGGGACTTAGAATACAAAAAGGAATTCTTGCCCTTCCATGCCAACGGAATGCAATTTATTGCCCATCTGGAAGACGGAAGGGAACTTACAGAGACCTATTATTCCATCGGTGGAGGTTTTGTGGTAAAAGAAGGCATGCCACATTCCAAGGAAAACAAAGAGACTTTCAAAACGTTTCCTTATCCCATTAAAACTGGAGATGAGTTATTAGAGTACTGTCAACTTCATAAGAAATCCATTTCTGAAATTGTGATGGAAAATGAACTTTCCCTCAAATCGGAAACAGAAATAGAACAGGGGTTACAACAAATATGGAACACTATGCTCGAGTGCATGTATATCGGTTGCCATACCGAAGGTGTTTTGCCTGGTGGGCTCAATGTACGTCGTCGTGCATTTGATATGCATCAAAAATTGAAGGGACCCCTTCCCTACTCCAACCCAAGTGAATGGTTAAACGTTATACGTAAAACCAGGGTTAAGTTCAGGGCAATTCTAAAATGGGTAAGTTGCTTCGCGCTCAGTGTAAATGAAGTTAACGCATCTTTGGGTAGAGTGGTCACTGCTCCAACCAATGGAAGTGCAGGAGTTATCCCAGCGGTTTTAATGTACTATATGGTCATTGAAAACCACAAGGCCAATTTTGAGCACATCAAGAAGTTTTTATTGGTTGCTAGCGAAATCGGAAGCATTTTCAAAAAAGGAGCCACCATATCTGCCGCCATGGGAGGATGTCAAGCAGAAATTGGTGTTTCATCTGCTATGGCCGCTGGAGCCCTTACAGAACTATTGGGAGGAACACCGGACCAAGTCTTAGTGGCTGCAGAGATAGCCATGGAACATCACTTGGGCCTTACTTGCGATCCTATTGGGGGACTTGTACAGGTGCCTTGCATAGAAAGAAATTCCATGGGTGCCATAAAGGCCATTAATGCAGCTGAACTGGCATTGGACACCAACCCAGAGGAAGTTAAAGTGCCTTTGGACAAAGTAGTGAATACCATGTGGGAAACCGCCAAGGATATGAACTCAAAATATAAGGAAACCTCGGAAGGGGGCCTTGCAGTTGGGGTCTTTTTAAGCGATTGTTGATTTATTTCATAAAATTTTAGAACTTACGGTAGATTTCGACCTCTATGACCTTCCGTAGATTCTACAGATATTTACTTGTCTTTTTCATAGTTATATCTTTTTCATTCGCTTCCAGAGAAGTTGTTGACAGTTCGTATAAATTGGTTCTTTTTGAAGGTTCTGACTGGTGCGTTAACTGTATCCGTTTTGACAAGACCGTACTAAAGAACACCTATTTCATCGAGTTTATGGAAAGTCAAAACATTGCCGTCGAAAGAGTGGATTTCCCCCAACGAAAGAAACTGACCCCCGAAATACAGGCGCATAATGCCAGCATGGCAGAAAAATATGATTTTCAAGGTATTTTCCCCACTATCCTTTTAGTAAAACCTATTGGCAATGAAGTTATCTCCCTTGAATATCATGATCAAGGCGCTTTGGAGTTTATCAAACAAATTAAAACCAACATCGCTGTCGAGTGAACCGCTATATCAGAAAATGTAGGTTGATGGGGTGCTCCTTTGAATTGGGCATCGTATCAAGTGAAGAAACCATAGCGCAGCATTTTCTTGGAGAGGGTGTGAAAGAGATACAACGCATAGAAAATCTTCTTTCAGAGTTCAAATCTGAGTCCCAAATTTCACAGATAAATCAAAATGCAGGAGAATCCCAAATAAAAGTGGACCCTGAGGTTTTTGATTTGCTAGCAAGATGCTCTCAAATATCAACAATTTCAAAAGGCTACTTCGATATTTCTGTTGGGCCGCTAAAGCGGCTTTATCGTTTTAAGAATGATGATTTCACCCCTCCGGACAAAAGGAAAATCGCGGAAACTTTGAAAAAGGTGGGGCATCATTTTATCAAATTGGATAAAACTGAACAATCCGCCGGCCTTAAACGCAAAGGAATGAAAATAAGTTTGGCAGCAATAGGCAAAGGATATGCTGCTGATGTGGTGCGAAGGAAATGGAAGGAAAATAACATTGCCGGAGGATACATTGACGCTAGCGGCGACCTAACTGCCTTTGGGAAGGATGAAAATGGAAATCCTTGGAAAATAGGAATCGCCAATCCAGATAATCAAGACAGAACCTTGTTCCATATCCCATTAAACGATGCCGCGGTAGCCACATCAGGAGATTATGAACAACACTTTATACACAAAGGGAAGCGTTATTCGCACAATATCGACCCAAAAACCGGCTTTCCGGTAATCGGAATAAAAAGCGTCTCTATATTCTCGCCAAGTGCAGAACTTTCTGACGCTTTGGCCACGGCTGTTTACGCCATGGGCATACAGAGAGGTATCGCGTTCCTAGATCAATTGCCCCAAACACATGGCATCATAATAAATGATGAAAACAAAGTATTCTTTTCCAAAAAATTACAATATGAGTCGATTTCTGCGTAGTTGCTTTTTTGTGACGGTCTTAGGTGCTCTTTTGGGGTCTTGCGCCACTAACCTAAAACCCTATGAAAGGCAATATATCAATGATCCAGAAATGTCCATGGCGGGTTCAAGCGTGGTTAAATTTCAGCATTATGTTTGCACCATTCGCGAAGGGTCCTTGGTAGCTGAAGGAAACAAAGGCAGTGGAGGCTGCGGTTGCAATTAATACTGACCTATGAACAAAAGAACGCTTCTTGTTGGCAGTCTTGCATTTTCTCTCTTTTTCTCAAAAGCGCAAACCAAAAAATCAGAAACCTTTAAAGTCAACGAAACAGAGGTTGAACTTTTATACAATCACTATGTACAGAATGGGGACAATTCCGCAGTTACAGGAGGTGAAGGTACGGAACGACTCATCGTATACGGCCCAACCTTTAACTATAAAAAGAAATTTGGGAAAAATGCTCTTGACTTTCAGATTGGGGTAGATATAATTTCTTCGGCTTCAACGGACAATATTGACCGTATAGTGTCCTCCGCTTCGCGTTTGGATGCACGGACCTACTCGAACGCACATTATACCCGCTATTTTGAAAAAAGTAAAATGTCCATTAGCCTTGGACTCGGAGCTTCCGTAGAATCGGATTATTTTTCCTTTGGAAAGTTCCTTGGTTTTTTCAAGACCTCAAAAAATGACATGCGCACTTATACAGCGCAGCTACAAATTTTTAATGATGACCTACGTTGGGGAAGATTGGACGGTGGATTTCTTCAAAGTCCACAGTTCTTGATCTATCCTGTTGAACTCCGATTTCAGGAATGGTATGATGAGTATAAACGAGATTCTTATAATCTTAACCTTGGATTTACCCAAGTTGTAAATCAAAGAAATACCGTAGGTTTATTTACCGTGCTAAGTCTACAAAAAGGCTTATTGGCCACACCTTTTCATAGAATTTACTTTTCGGACAACTCCAGGGCGGTGGAACAATTCCCGGATGAACGCTACAAAGCGGCGCTCTCTTTAAAATGGAACAGTTTTGCTTCTGGAGGTGTCATCTTCAAAAATAAGTTGGGTGGTTATCTGGACAATTTTGGGATTTTAGGACTTACCATTGACAATGAAACCGCAATCAAACTTAGTCCAAGGTGGACATTGCTCCCCAGTTTTAGATTTTACACCCAGCAAGCATCCAAATATTTTGCACCTCGAGGAGAGCACAACCCCTCTGAAAGGTATTATACATCGGACTATGATTTTTCTTCACTGAGCTCATATAGATTTGGTATGGGATGGAGGCACTGGCCTGCGGCAAGAAAAAATAAAGGCCTTCACATTTTTTCGGTACAATACTTCTATTATTCCAGGTCTAATGGATTAAAAGCACATACGTTGTCCACCTCCTTTAATTTTCTGAAAAAACGTAGGGTCAGAAGAAAGAAATCTAAATAAACAGTTGACAATACTTTCAGTTGAATTGGTGTGAGCTACCATTTATACCTTCTAAAGAGCAATACACACAACTACCTGATTTACTTATATTTATATTAGGTACCTTGCCCTACTTTAAAATTAACAACACCGAGAACCTTATGAAAACTAAATTAGGCATTGCCTTAATTGCAATGGGATTGATTGTGCTTGTACACCACTTTGCCAAAGATTCCACCGCCAAAAATTTGAAAAATCAACAGAACGCATCATTCAATTTTATTAAATGTACTCCCACAACCTATTTATTGGATGTTGTGGATTCCACCCAACAAATTTCTCCTCTATTTGAAAACCTAGGTGATTTGACCTATCCTATCACCACCGCGAGTGAGCGAGCCCAAACTTTTTTTGACCAAGGTTTGAGATTGACCTATGCTTTCAACCACGCCGAGGCACATCGTTCGTTCATGGAAGCTTCCCGACTTGATCCAAATTCGGCCATGACCTTTTGGGGACAAGCTTATGCCTTGGGGCCCAACATCAACGACCCATTGCCACCTGAAGAACGAAAAATCAAGACCAACGAGGCACTTGCAAAGGCCGTCAAACTTTCACAAAAAGGCACAGCCAAGGAAAAAGCTTTGATCAGTGCCCTAGCCGCCAGGTATAGCGAAGACCTCACTAAGGATGTGGCCGAGCTGAACATCGCATATATGAATGCCATGGCCAAAGTATTAAAACAATTCCCTGAAGATGCTGAAGTCCAAGTATTATATGCTGCTTCCGTAATGAATACCGTACCATGGAACTACTGGGACGAAGAAGGAAATCCTTCACCTAACATCCCTGAAGCTAAATTGGCCCTGGAAAAGGCAATGGAACTCAATCCAAATAATCCAGGAGCACATCATTATTATATCCACATGGTGGAATTACCGCAACCGGATTTGGGTGTGGCAAGTGCCGATAAGTTAGGTAGTCTCATGCCAGCCGCTGGGCATATAGTTCATATGCCGTCACATATTTACATTCGAGTGGGTCGCTATTTGGATGCTGTCACTGCCAATCAAGCTGCGATATTGGCCGATGAGGATTACATTTCCCAATGCTATTCCCAAGGCTTATATCCTTTAGGATATTATCCTCATAATATTCATTTTTTATGGTCCGCAGCAAGTTTGCTCGGTGATAGCGGAATCGCCATTGATGCAGCTAAAAAAACAGCAGAAAAAGTACCTGTTGGGGAGTTCATCACCATGCCATTTTTACAAGATTTTGCTTCTACACCAATGCTATCCTATATCCGATTTGGCAAATGGAATGAAATTTTGACTATTCCAGCCGCGAACAAAGACATTAAGCATCTAAATTTGATACGACACTATGCCCGTGGGATGGCTTTTGTGCGGAAAGGCAACGCAAAAGAAGCCCAAGAAGAATTGGAAGCCATTGCAGCATTGAAAAGTGACCCAGATTTGGAAGAACTAATCGCCGCGGCACATAATCCATCAGTAAACATCGCCAAAATTGCATATGAAGTGGTTGCTGGCGAACTTGCTTCATTGAACGGAGATACCGCAAAAGCAATTGCTCATTTGGAAAAAGCCGTTGAATACGAAGATCAATTGACTTATACCGAGCCTGCCGCTTGGCATGTACCTACGCGTCAAAATTTGGGTGCAGTACTCATGGAAGCCAAAAAGTATGAAGCTGCTGAAAAAGTCTATCGAGAAGATTTGGATGTACTACGTCAGAATGGATGGTCACTGATGGGGCTGCACAATAGCCTTAAAGCACAAGGCAAAATGGACGAGGCCGTAAAAATCAAAACTGAATTTGATAAAGCATGGGAACACGCAGACATCGAAATCAATACCTCAATATTATAAAAGACATGAAATCTCCAAAATGGGGTAATCTCTTCAAATTGCCCATGGCCCTTTTGGCCATGGGTATTTTGACTTTCCTTTTATTTGAATTCCTTAATCGTAATCAGTTACCTGTTTTAGGGCCAAAAGATTTTAGTCCAGAATTGGTCGATTCACAGCTAACGAATACTGAAAATGGGCACTTAGTGTCCGATTTTAGTCTTATCAATCAAAACGGTTTAACGATTACCCAAGAAACCTATGCCAACAAAATCTATGTTACGGATTTCTTCTTTACACGATGTCCAAGTATTTGCCCAATTATGAGCAATAACATGGAGGCATTGCAGGAGACCTTTATAGAGCAAGATGAAGTGATGTTTCTCTCCATGTCAGTGACCCCAGAATTGGACAGTGTTCCTGTGCTAAAAAAATATGCGGACAGGCATGGTGTCATCGACTCAAAATGGAATATTACCACAGGCGACAAATCCCATATTTATGATTTGGCACGTAAAAGCTACTTTGCAGTAGTTGACTATGGCGATGGAGGGCTGCAAGATTTTATACACACCCCAAATTTCATTTTGGTGGACCAGCAAAAGCAAATCCGTGGCGTATACAACGGCACCGCTTCTGAGGACATCGAACGTTTAAAGAAGGATATAGAATCTTTGCTTCAATAATGTCTATTTGACACCACAGTCGGCCCTACCTCTTGTATCGATAAGATAAATGATTTTCCAATCGCCATCAAAATTGACCAATTGGAAGGAATTGATTCCGCAATGACTGAACTCGTCGTTCAACCAGAACTCATAACCAACCCACGCATTGGCCATGGTACGGTCCACTTGAATGGAAAATGATGTCAGTTTTTCTTGAAACTTCACACTGTCTGGAATACTGGTAATTGATTGGATGAATTTTTGAAATTCTTCATTTCTAAACCTTGTTTTACCCTCTTTGTCCCTTCCTGTGGTCTGAAGCACTACATGGTCCGCCACCGTACCATTGATGATTGTTGAATCCTGTTTGTGAAAACCATCAAAGAAGGTTTCAATAACTTTTTTGACCGCTGCTTTGTCTTGCTCATAACCATCTGCGTTTGGGCCTTGAGCGGAAAGCTGGGCAAATGCAAGAACTGAGAGCGAAAGTGTTAGAATTTTTTTCATTTATATCGTTTTTTGATTTCGGGTGAATTTAATCAAATCTGCTTACATTTAACCGGTAAAACAGAATCTAAATGTCAGTCGCAAAAAAAGAATACAAAAGGGTTACCGTTAAATCATTGATTGAAATGAAGGAAAGCGGTGAAAGAATATCAATGTTAACCGCTTACGATTATTCCATGGCCAAAATTGTGGATTCTGCCCAGGTAGATGTAATTCTCGTAGGGGACTCAGCAAGTAATGTCATTGCCGGACATGAAACCACCTTGCCCATTACCTTAGATCAAATGATCTATCATGCCAGTTCGGTAGTCCGCGCGGCCAAAAGAGCATTGATTGTTGTTGATATTCCTTTTGGAAGCTACCAGAGCGATTCAAAGGAAGCTCTCCGTTCTGCAATACGGATTATGAAAGAAAGTGGCGCCCATGCTGTGAAAGTTGAAGGAGGGGTCGAAATCAAGGAATCGGTAAGCAGGATTCTTCATGCTGGAATCCCTGTGATGGGGCATTTGGGACTCACACCTCAATCCATATACAAATTTGGCACCTACACGGTTAGGGCCAAGGAGGAACAGGAAGCCGAGAAGCTAAAAGAAGATGCAAAGATGTTGGAGGAACTGGGGTGCTTTGGCATTGTACTCGAAAAAATACCTGCCAAACTGGCCAAAGAAGTTGCAGAAAGTGTTTCAATACCAGTCATTGGAATTGGAGCCGGTAACGGAGTTGATGGCCAGGTGTTGGTAGTGCATGACCTTTTGGGGATGACACATGAATTCAACCCTCGTTTCCTTAGAAGATATATGAATCTCTACGAAGAAATGGGCAGTGCCATTTCATCTTATGTCAATGATGTAAAGTCGAGAGATTTTCCCAATGAAAATGAACAGTATTGATTGGTCCTCCATCATCTACTAAAAAACCCAATTTTGTCGGATAAATCCAACTCAAGCAATCTCCAAGTCCTTTATGAGGACAACCACTTGATTGTTGTCAATAAACGTCCTGGAGATATCGTTCAAGGAGATAAGACGGGCGATACCCCGTTGAGCGAGGTGGTGAAACAGTTTATCAAGGCCAAATACAACAAACCCGGTAATGTATATTTGGGCGTAGTCCATCGTTTGGACAGGCCAACGTCTGGAGTGGTTTTGTTTGCTAAAACTTCTAAGGCATTACCTCGGTTAAACAAGCTTTTTTCTGAAGGAAAGACCAAAAAAATCTATTGGACACTGGTTAAAAATCGACCTGAAACGGACGACGGACAACTGGTTCATTGGTTGGTCAGAAATCCCAAACAGAACAAATCTTATGCTTACCCAAAAGAGGTTCCAAATAGTAAAAAGGCTATCCTGAAATATCGTATCCTAAAAGAACTGGACAGCTATTTTCTGTTGGAAATAGACCTTAAAACTGGTAGGCACCATCAGATTAGGGCCCAACTGGCAGCGATTGGATGTCACATCAAAGGTGATTTAAAGTATGGGGCACAGCGAAGCAATAAAGATGGGAGCATACACCTGCATGCAAGACATTTAGAACTTGAACATCCGGTGAAGAAAGAATCTATAGGTTTTGTTGCTCCACCACCCGAGGATTCCTTATGGAATGCATGCGTTTAGCGGGTAACTGCCAATGCCTTCTCGCGAATGATCTGTGCAACCGGTTTATTCTGAAGGTGACTCTCCAACCAGGAAAGTATATCTAAATAGAGGAAAGCTCTTTTCTCATAAGGGTGATTTTCATACTTCTTGAGCTCATTGTACAACTTCTGAAATTCACCTTTTAGTTCATGGGGATAGATGTCACCCAACCCTCTAAGGAATTTGATCATTTCTTTTTGAACGGCATGTAAATCGTTCATTTTCAATAAAAATTTGTACGTACTCTTAAGTTGCACTTCAAGATGATAATCCATTCCCGCCTCGTAGTGGGCAACCAAGCTAAGTACCCTAGCAAAGCACATTAGGTCTTCCCTCATCTTTAGATTCTTGTTGGATATAATCTTCTTTAAATAGACAATACAGTTTTTATTGTCCCCAACCCCAAAATACAAGCAGGCAATTTTGTAGTACAAGAGCATAATGTGGTGCTCATCTATCCTACCCCTGTGCTTTTTGATTCCATATTCAATGATATTCACAAGGTATATCCCCTTTTCAAAGGTGCCTTCCAAAAAATGCAAGTTCAACTTACTTGAATTTATATAGAGAAAGGCCAGAGAGGTAATATTATCGTTTTGCGGAAATTTGGGACGGGACACTTCTCTTTCAAGACGCTCCAAAGTTTCCTTAAACTGCGAACCGTATTTCACAAAAAATAAGGACTCAAGTAAATAGTGGTTTCCTTTTAAAAAGAAAACCGGGTTCAACAAGATCATTTCCTCATTTTCATAGAATAGATCCACCCATTTGCTGGCATATTTATATGCAGACAAAAAGTCTTGTGTAAGCAGGCTGTACCAAAGATGTGCCTTGTAAAGCCATAGTTTTTCCCTAAAACCTAGGTTATCCAATTTATACTTTGGCAATTGACCATCAAAGTAACGTTTTACCCTTTGCAAATCCTCATCGTTCCTTACATAGCCAACCTTGAGCATCATGCTGTACAACTGCAGGGAAAGATTGGAAAGTTTGCTGGTCATGACATTGTCCTCCGAAAGCTGTTTGGCTTGGAGTGCAAGCTCATCCGCTCTATCAGGAATACTCCGGGTGATGTACTGGGTCTCTATTATTTTTTCAAGCTCTACAATCTCATAGGCAACGTTTTTCTCCTCGTGCTCAATGGCAAAGTTTTTAGCCTTGTCCAGTATTTTCAAACTTTGTTTGTACAACCCTTTTTGATAAAGGATAGTGGCAAAATCCAACTGTTCCCGAATCTGTACACGAATGTTTTGGTTCACCGGATTCAAACGTAGACTAACCAGAATCTGTCTGTATAAATGAGCCTTTAAATTGGAAAGTTGGGCCTTCTTTACAATTCCACTATCCAAAATCTGACGTTCATCGTACATCTTCATTTTATCCAAAAGATTAAAGAGCGCCAAAAATTTGGCATCCGTATTGACTCCTAAACGGCCCACATACAGCTTAAACTGGCGCTTTTCAGATTTGGATAATGACTTTATCAGTACAAACAATGCATCCCTATGAACATTTGTCATCGTAAAAAAAATAATTTAAATATTTGTAAATCAACAACTTAAATCTTATGAAATACAAATTAACGTTGTAACGCGGTTGACCCCAATATTTATCTTGACCTCCCCTATTCTATCTTCGTATAGTTTAGTTAAAACCGACAAAACTAATGGGTAAAGATAAGGTACAAATTTTTGATACGACACTAAGGGATGGAGAACAAGTCCCAGGCTGCAAGTTGGATACCAAACAAAAGTTGGTCATTGCAGAACGACTTGATGAACTGGGAGTCGATGTCATTGAAGCTGGCTTTCCAATTTCAAGTCCAGGTGACTTTAAGTCGGTGCATGAAATTGCCAAATTGGTCAAAAATGCAACGGTCTGTGGGCTAACACGTGCCGTGAAAAAAGATATTGAAGTTGCTGCTGAAGCAATCAAAATTGCCAATACTCCAAGAATCCACACCGGAATTGGCACTTCTGATTCACACATAAAGTTCAAGTTCAATTCCACTAGAGAGAAAATCATTGAGCGAGCTGTGGAAGCAGTTTCCTATGCAAAATCCTTTGTGGAAGATGTAGAATTTTATGCGGAAGATGCAGGACGTACGGACAATGACTTTTTGGCTCAGGTCTGTGAGGCCGTTATAAAAGCCGGAGCTACCGTACTTAATATTCCCGATACGACAGGCTACTGTTTGCCTGAGGAATATGGTGCCAAAATGAAATATCTCAAAGAAAATGTAAAAGGTATTGACAAAGCCATTCTCTCCTGTCATTGTCATAACGATTTGGGCTTGGCCACCGCCAACTCCATCGCAGGGGTAATCAATGGGGCCAGACAAATAGAGTGCACCATCAATGGCATAGGTGAGCGCGCTGGAAACACTTCTTTAGAAGAAGTAGTGATGATATTAAGGCAACATCCATATCTAAATTTGGATACCGACATCAACAGCACTTTGCTCTTGGATACCAGCCAAATGGTTTCCCAAAAAATGGGAATGCCCGTCCAACCCAACAAGGCCATTGTGGGTTCCAATGCTTTTGCACATAGCTCAGGAATACACCAAGATGGCGTTATCAAAAAACGGGAGACCTATGAAATCATAGATCCAAAAGATGTAGGAGTTAGCGAGTCTTCCATAGTACTTACCGCAAGAAGTGGTAGAGCAGCTCTGGCCTACCGAGCCAAGAATGTGGGGTATGAGCTTACCAAGCTCCAATTGGATGTGGTCTATGAAAATTTCTTGAAGTTCGCGGACCGCAAAAAGGAAATTGTCGATGATGATATTCATCAAATTATTGAGACTAGCAACATAAGTATCCAAAGTTTGGCCTAACTTTGACTTAAGAGTCCATTCAAACCGCGCCTTTCATGAATTTAAAACTTGCTTTGCTTCCAGGAGATGGCATTGGGCCAGAGGTGTTGGCGCAGGCGGTAAAATGTCTGCAAGCTGTTGAAGAGGCTTTTGGACATAATTTTGTCTACAGGGAAGCGGTTGTAGGTGCTATTGCCATTGATAAAACAGGAGACCCACTTCCTCAGAGTACCTTAGATTTATGTCAGGAAGCTGATGCGGTTCTTTTTGGAGCAATCGGTGATCCAAAGTTTGATAATGATCCCAACGCTAAAGTAAGGCCAGAACATGGGCTCCTAAAGCTCAGAAAAGAACTTGGGCTTTATGCCAACATAAGACCTGTTCAAGTCTTTCCTACTTTAATCGATAACTCTCCATTAAAAAAAGAGATCATTACAGGAGTCGATTTTGTAATCTATAGAGAGTTAACTGGAGGGATATACTTTGGTGAAAAGAAAATAAATGAAGCGGGGACAGTGGCATCCGATCTTTGTGAATATTCAGAATTGGAAATAGAGCGTATAGCCCATTTGGCTTTTAAAGCTGCCAAGAACAGAAAAAAAAGGTTGACACTGGTTGATAAAGCCAATGTGCTGGAATCCTCGAGACTATGGCGCAAAGTTGTCACAAAAATTGGCCAAAGTTATCCAGAGGTGACCTTAGACTTTCTTTTTGTTGACAATGCTGCCATGCAGATCATTCTTAATCCTGCGCTATTTGATGTAATTCTCACCGAAAATATGTTTGGGGACATTCTTTCTGATGAGGGAAGTGTAATTGGAGGCTCGATTGGCCTTCTTGCCTCAGCCTCTATCGGTGAAAATAACGCGCTTTTTGAACCTATCCACGGTTCTTTTCCACAAGCCAAAGGCAAAGACATCGCAAATCCTATAGCTTCAATCCTCTCTGCTGCTATGCTTTTGGAACATTTTGGACTTTTTGAAGAAGCCATGTTGGTACGCCATTCAGTAGATAAATCGTTGGAAAAAGGGGTTGTTACTCCAGATTTGAACAACCTCAGTGAATATACAACCAGTCAGGTAGGCGATTTTATAGCTCACACAATTGAAGAGAGCGATGACGATTTTAATATGAACGACGAGAACATAGATCTAGGAAAATCCACAATCATTTAGATTCAACCTCTTCAGTGGTCAAACCATTTATTGTTTCGGCAAATTCCTTTTTAAACTCCTCATGCTTTTCTCCCGTAGCAGGACCATTAAACCCTGTATGGATTTTTTGAACATCTCCTTTCTTATCAATATAAATTGTTGTGGGATAAGATAAGATATGGTTCAACATGGGCAGTTTCTCATTGGCCTTTTGTTTGTTGGAGGTTCCAAATTGTGCCAATAGGATAGGGTAATCTGCTCCTACCCTTTCTCTTAGCCGTGAAATTCCCTTAAAAGCTTGTTCTTCCGTTTTAGCATACTCAAAGGCCAGTGCTACCAATTCAACATCAGTAGAAGGGTTATTTTCAAAATAATCTATATAAAACTTTGTTTCGTCCAAGCAATTGGGACACCATGTTCCCATAATCTGCACCAACACCGGTTTATCCTTGAATCTTTCATCGGACAGGCTGACCATTTTACCATTTTCATCGGGAAATGAAAACTCGAACCGGTCGTATCCTTCTCTAAGGAAAGTCAAAGTATTGGCGTCGGGAAGTTCAAAGGCTTCATTTCTAATCCCCATAAAATCCTCGACAGAGTGATTGCCACTAAAAAACTTTCCTTCCAATGTACTGTCGGTTACCTTGGCTGTGAACAAGAAAACATGGGCGCCATCAAAAGCAGAAATTTTAAGGCTGTCTTGATCCACTACTCCTTCTAAAAATCGATAATCCCCAGTTTTTGTCCTGAAGGTTCCCTTTACTCTATTCCCATCCTGCATAAAAATTCCCTTGGCCGGATATTCTTCATTGGTGTTTACCTTAAAATAGGTTTCCCATACCCCAGAAATATTTACTTGTGCATCTCCCTTTGCTTCAAAACGGTCATGTTTTCCATACACAGCATTAAAAGGAACTATACGGTCCAGACTTTCCTTTATAAAGTTGCCTTTGATCTCATTCGCAGAAAAAGTTCCTGAAATATACCCTTCAAAGATGGGCATTTGTATTCTTATGGAATCTCCATCAATTTTTATTTCATCCACGGTGACCACTTCATCGGCATTGTACATCTCCATATTGTAGTCTCCTTCTTCGTTCTTAAAAAGATAAAAGTTGAACGGGAGGACATCAGTGGAGGACACATCCATCTTGCCCCACCAGTCTCCAATTGCCAACTCTTTTTCCTTATCCTTGCATGAAGTCAACAACATAATCACAGCGCAAAAACAAAACCAAGTTCTTCTCATTTAGTGAAAGATTTTTCTTAAAAATAGGAAATACTGATCAAAAGGAGCTATATCCACCACACTACGCACATTTTCGATTGAATCTGTTACCCTATTGTTTTATATTTGTCCACTTTAAATTTGGGGTATGAAGATTTCTTACAACTGGTTAAAGCAGTTTTTGAAAATTGATTGGACTTCGGAAAAGACCGGGGAACTTCTAACGGATCTAGGTCTTGAAATTGAAGGCATTTCCAACTTTGAATCTGTTCAAGGAGGTTTAAAGGGTGTAGTGGTCGGCCATGTTCTAACCTGTGAAAAACACCCAAATGCAGACCGCCTTAAATTGACCACCGTTGATGTAGGTGATGCCTCTCCACTTCAAATTGTATGCGGCGCTCCCAACGTAGCTGTTGGGCAAAAGGTTCCTGTTGCCACCATCGGAACCAAACTTTACTCCAAGGAAGGTGAAGCCTGGGAAATCAAAAAAGGTAAAATACGTGGTGAAGAAAGCCATGGTATGATCTGCGCCGAAGATGAATTGGGACTTGGTGATAGCCACGATGGTATCATGGTGCTTAGCGATAATTTAAAGCCAGGAACACCTTGTGCCGAAGTTTTTGAAATTGAAAGTGATGAAGTTTTTGAAATCGGCCTTACACCCAATCGCGCTGATGCAATGAGCCATTATGGGGTAGCACGTGATCTAAAAGCTGGTTTGGAACAACTGGAAATCCAAAAACAATTGGTTACCCCGTCTACCAGTAATTTCTCCATTGACAACCGGTCTCTTAAAATAGATGTTGAAGCTGAGGACGCTCAATTGGCCCCAAGATATTGTGGTGTAACCATAAGCAACCTAATTGTTCAGGAGTCACCAGACTGGCTCAAGAATAGACTTCGGGCCATAGGATTATCTCCAATAAATAATGTGGTTGATGTAACCAACTACGTGCTTCACGAACTTGGTCAACCCTTGCATGCTTTTGATGCAATGAAAATAAAGGGTAATAAAATTGAGGTGAAGACTCTTCCTGCCGGAACAAAGTTTGTCACTTTGGATGAAGTAGAAAGAGAACTTCATGAAGAGGACCTGATGATATGTGACAGCGAAAAGCCCATGTGTATTGCCGGAGTTTTTGGAGGAATCCATTCTGGAGTAAATGAACACACTACGTCCATTTTCTTGGAAAGTGCATATTTCGACCCCATTTCAATACGTAAAACCGCCAAGAGACATGGTTTAAATACCGATGCATCCTTTAGGTTTGAACGCGGTGTGGATATCGATATCACGGAATATGCTTTAAAAAGAGCAGCATTGCTGATACGGGAGATCGCAGGTGGGGACATTAGTTCTGACGTGGTTGACCTTTACCCTAAAAAGGTTCAGGAAAGACAGGTTTTCTTGACTTTTGATAAAATCAACTCCTTGATCGGTCATGAAATTCCTAGGGATACCATCAAATCCATATTGGCATCTTTGGAAATCAAAGTAAACAATGTTACCGAATCTGGATTGGGGCTTACCATACCCAACTACCGAGTGGATGTTGAACGTGAGGTTGATGTAATTGAGGAAATCTTAAGGGTCTATGGCTATAACAACATCGATGATAAAGAAAAACTGACCGCTTCCATAGCAACTACCTCTAAATTTGAAAACCACAAGGTACAGGATGTTATCGGTACCATGTTGGCTTCTCAAGGTTTCTATGAAATTATGACCAACAGTTTGGTTGCAGCTGGGTCCCATGAGCTATTTGGGAGTACAAAAAGTCCAGTCAAAATGTTGAATCCACTGAGTGCCGACCTATCGGAACTCAGGACCTCAATGCTGTATTCCGGGCTGCAAATAATTGCTTATAACCTGAATCGACAAAGTTCTGATTTGAGGTTGTTTGAGTTTGGAAAGACTTACCATACAAAAGATGGTCAGAATCTTGAACAACAACATCTTTCCCTATTCATTACAGGTAATCGTGCAGAGGAAAGCTGGGCCCTAGATTCCAAAAAATCTGATTTCTTCTTTTTAAAAGGAGTAATGGAATCCTTGCTTATGCGCCTAGGGTTAACGGATATTACAACTAAACCAGCTTCTGATTCCATTTTTTCCGAAGGATTGACACTTTCTTTAAATGGACAGGAATTGGGCATTTATGGAGTTGTGAGCAAGTCACTTCTTAAGAAGTTTGATGTTAAACAAGAGATTCTCTTTGCCGATTTTGACTGGGATGTTATTCTTAGCGCCATAAATACCAAGAATATTGCATTTAAGGAAATTCCGAAATTCCCTGAGGTAACCCGGGATTTCGCCTTGTTACTGAATGAGGGGATTACCTATCAGCAGGTTTATGATATAGCCTGGGAGACCGAAAAGAAGTTGCTCAAAGAGGTAAGCCTATTTGATGTTTATACCGGGAAAAATCTACCGGCTGGGAAAAAGTCCTATGCTGTGAGCTTTACGCTTTTGGACGAAAACAAAACCTTGACCGATAAACAAATCGATAAGATAATGGGCAAGTTATTGGCACGTTTCCAAAAAGACCTGGGCGCCGAACTTCGTTGATTACATTTGTACGGGTAGAATTACGCTGTCAATTTCGTGGATGACACCGTTTTTTAGATTTAGGTCAGCAGTGGTGATTCTTGCTGTATTCCCCACTGGGTCAGTCAGAACAATATCCAATCCTTCCATATGGGCCAACAGTTTTTTCCCTTGAATGGTAGTAAAGCTAGCTTTTCCGTTACCCTTGCACATGGCACGCAAGATTCGTGATGCAGTCAGGTTACCAGCCACGATGTGGTAGCTCAACAAGGATTTCAACTCACTTTTATCCTGGGAATTTATCAATTGCTGAATCTTGGAACTTGAGAAACGTTCAAAAGCAGCATCAGATGGAGCAAAAACCGTAAAAGGTCCAGATTTTTCAAGAACATCGTCCAACTCCGTAGCTTTTACAGCCGCCATTAAGATTTTATGTCGTTCAGAATCAATTGTGTTGTTACTTGTGGATTGTAAGGGCTGATCATTTAAATTCTGAGCAGATATTGTTGCAGAAAGGACCAAGCAAAGACCAAATAAGATTGAGGTTAGGGGGCTTTTCATTGTTAAGTTCTCGGCTTTGGGACGTTTTTAGTTAGTATGGTTATACGATTAAATACCAAAATCGTCGATAAGATACATCTTTTTGATAAAATCTTCGATTCTTTTTGAAAGTGAAAATTTTATTTAACACAATGTTAACATTTGAGTTTTTTCACAATTTCAAATTCACTGACACAATTACTTAAATTTGAATGGATTGCTAAGAAAAATGGATATGATATTTGAAAAGACCAACATAGAAAGTAAACTTCAGAAAGTTAGAAAAAAGCAAGAGAAGCATCAAGGAACTGCTTCAGGATTGGAAGATTTCCTTAATGGTAATTCCATGAAACAAGCTAAGATTTCAGCAGAACTTGCATCGAAGAGTAATGCAACTGATAACAGATTCAATTTGGACTTGCTGGAAACCACCAAAATCTATCATTTAGACCAAATCAAGGAAATCTGCATCGATTATCGACTTCGCTTTTTAGACAGTAGCTATTTCAAGGGGGAAATTCCCAAAACAGCACTCAAAAAAATACAACAGCTGGAAAGAGAACACGAAGTGGAAATCAAAGGATACAAAATTATGGCTCCTTCTAAACTCTTTAAATTGGAAGACAAGGACGACCCTCTACTTTTCGCTCCAATCGGTAACGACTATTTTTATTTGATACACAAGTGGGGTAACGACTTACACCCTTTAAGAAAGCTATTGGTATGGCCTTTTAAGAACATTGGAAACCTTGTCTTGTTTGTTCTGCTGATAAGTTATTTGACCACTCTTTTAATACCCGATGGACTATTTTCCAAGAACAATTCGTCTGCAGAATTTTGGCTAATTTTCTTTTTTATGTTCAAATGGATAGCTTCTCTAGTTATTTTCTACGGATTTGCTCGGGGAAAGAATTTTAACCCCGTCATTTGGAACAGTAAATACTTTAATGCTTAGGACTAAACCGTTTCTACGGCATACATTTTTTCCCGTTGTTCCTTAATGGACTTGTCAGACATGTAATCGTCAAAGGTTAAATAGCGATCAATACAGCCCTTTGGGGTAATCTCTATGATTCTATTGGCGACTGTATGTACAAATTCATGGTCGTGCGTTGTTAGCAAAACCGTTCCTTTAAAATTCTTCAAGGAGTTGTTGAATGCCGTGATACTCTCCAAGTCTAGGTGATTTGTAGGTTCGTCCAACAAAAGTACGTTGGCCCTTAGCATCATCATTCTACTCAACATACATCGTACTTTTTCTCCACCTGAAAGCACCGTACATTTCTTCAGTGCCTCTTCCCCACTGAAGAGCATCTTGCCCAAAAAGCCTCTAATGTATACTTCTTCGCGCTCCTCTTCCGTTTTGGCCCATTGACGTAGCCAATCCACTAAATCGATATCCTGGGTAAAATATTCGGAATTATCCGCAGGCAAATGCGATTGAGTTGTGGTAACCCCCCACTGGTATGTTCCACTATCCGGTTTGGTCTTTCCCGTAATTATGTTGTAAAAGGCAGAAGTTGCCCTGGAATCTTTAGACAATATGGCCACCTTATCACCTTTAGCGAGATTGATGTTTACATTCTGAAACAACAAATCACCATCCTCAGAAGTTGCTGAAAGTTTTTCAACATTCAAAATTTGATCTCCCGCTTCGCGCTCGCGATCAAAAATAATGGCAGGGTATCTTCTACTTGAAGGTTTAATGTCCTCCACCTTAAGTTTTTCGAGCATTTTTTTTCTGGAAGTAGCTTGTTTGCTCTTCGCCACATTAGCACTGAACCTTTGAATAAATTCCTGAAGCTCTTTGGCTTTTTCCTCAGCTTTTTTGTTTTGCTGGGCACGCTGGCGTGCTGCCAACTGGCTACTTTCGTACCAAAATGTATAGTTCCCGGAGAACAGATTGATCTTCCCAAAGTCAATATCCGCGATACTGGTGCAGACTGCATCCAAAAAGTGTCGATCGTGAGACACCACTATCACCGTGTTGTCATAGTTGGCCAAAAAGTTTTCCAACCAATTAATGGTTTCATAATCCAGGTCGTTGGTAGGCTCATCCATGATCAGCACATCAGGATTTCCAAAAAGTGCCTGGGCCAACAATACCCTGACCTTTAGTTTGGAATCCATGTCCGCCATGGTGGTATAGTGCAATTCTTCCGTAATCCCCAGATTGGACAAGAGGGCGGCAGCATCACTATCGGCGTTCCATCCGTTCATTTCTTCGAACTGAACCTGCAGTTCCCCAATTTTTTCAGCGTTTTCATCTGTATAATCGGCATAGAGTGCATCTATTTCCTTCTTGATGGTATACAAAGGTTTATTGCCCATTACCACGGTCTCCAGAACTGGATATTCATCATATGCATTATGGTTCTGCTCCAAAATGGACATCCGTTTTCCAGGCTCCAAATGAACATGCCCCGAAGTAGCATCCAATTGCCCAGATAAAATCTTTAAGAAAGTGGATTTCCCGGCACCATTGGCCCCTATAATTCCATAACAATTTCCTTGGGTAAAGGTTACGTTGACCTCATCGAACAACACGCGCTTTCCAAACTGTACCGATAAATTGGATACTGATAGCATGAATAAAATTTTTGCAAAAATAGCTAAAAATGGATTTTTTACTAGCAATTAAAAAACACATTGTCAAACTACACGAAAACAAGGTTTTACAACATTTAACTAGCCATTAACAAAGGAGACTTTTTGGTATTGCTATTTTTGTGTCAAACATGACGGTTCCCTTTATATGGTAAGATTTTTACTCGGTCTATCTTTCCTTACAGTTCTGGCATGCTCACAAAAGCATGGTGAATGCCCATCAGTGTTCTTTGGGGGCGAGATAGTAAATCCCACCAGTGATTACGTCGTACTTTACAGAAATGACACCTACATTGATTCCGTAAAGTTGAATGACAACAATAGGTTTTCATTTAATTTGCAAGGAATTGAGGAAGGGCTCTATCACTTTGACCACAGCCCAGAGTTACAATATGTATACTTACAAGAAGGAGACAGTCTTCTGATCAGATTGAATACCATGGAGTTTGATGAATCCCTGGTATTTTCTGGAAAGGGCAGTGAAATCAACAATTTTTTGGTTGAGATGTTCTTGGCCTACGAAGAAGAGGAACCGTTGATCTACAGTTACTACAAGCTAAAACCAGATGCTTTTAAAGCAAAAATAGATTCTCTACGTACGCAGAAAATCAAACATCTGGAAGAACTTATTGTGGAGGACGGTCAATTGTCCAAAAAAGTTGTGTCCATGGCCATGGCTTCTATAGACTACAATAGTTACATCTATAGTGAAAAATATCCTTTTTATCATAAAAAGAAAACTGGAGAGGAAACCATTCATGAGCTTACGGACAATTTTTATGATTACCGAAAAATGGTTGACCTAAACAGTCGTGACCTCACCTATTTTAGACCGTACTATGATTACATGAAGTATCACTTTGGCAATTTGTCCTATATGGCTTGCATGGAGGATTGTAGCAACGGAAAAATGTCTATGGCCAGCCATCTGCACTTTAATAAGCATAAGCTTCATTTGGTGGATAGTTTGGTGAAAGATGAAGACCTAAGAAACCTGCTCTTCAGAAATATTGCCATGGATTATCTACTCAAGGAGCATAATCCCAACAAAGAATGCCAAATTTTCATTGATAAGTTCCGTAAACTTTCCACCAGTGCCTCGCACAAGGAGGAAATCACGCATTTGTACGAAGGCATTCAAAACCTTCAGCCCAATAGAACACTTCCAAACCTATGGGTAAAGGACATCAATAACGAATCGCATTCATTAAGGGACATAAGCAAAAATGAAAAAACCGTCTTTTATTTTTGGGCTGGATCACAGAAGAGGCACTTCAAAAATATCACCAGACACATCAACAAACTAAAAAAGAAGCATCCAGACTTAAATTTTGTGGGTATCAATGTTAGGACAAGCCATCCTCAATGGTTAAGTATGATGGAAGAAAATCAATTGGACAAGAGCAGTCAGTTCTACGGTGAGGATTTTAAAGAAATACAGACCACCATGATCATTGATGGCCTTAACAAGTGTGTCATTGCCAAGGATACTCTAATTGTTGATGCCTTTGCCAACCTTTACTACTCCTTCTAAACAAAAAACCCTGAGAAAAATCCCAGGGCATGTTTTCAAATTCTTTTATCGTCTTTCTTAGCTTAGGAATTTCCCTTTCTATAGTCAGCTAAGAACTTTTCAAGTCCAATATCTGTAAGAGGGTGTTTCAACAATCCGTCTATAGCGGACAATGGTCCAGTCATTACATCAGCACCAAGCTTGGCACAATCAATTACATGCATGGTATGACGAATGGAGGCTGCCAAAATCTGGGTCTCAAAACCGTAGTTGTCATAGATCATCCTAATTTCAGAGATAAGGTTCAACCCATCTGTGGAGATATCATCCAATCTTCCCAAAAAAGGAGAGACATAAGTGGCTCCTGCTTTAGCAGCCAATAGTGCCTGACCTGGAGAAAACACCAAAGTACAGTTTGTGCGTATACCATTGTCAGAAAAATATTTTAGAGCTTTTACCCCATCCCTGATCATCGGCACCTTCACCACAATTTGCTCATGCAACTCAGCAAGCTCGTGTCCTTCCTTTATCATGGCGTCGAATTCTGTGGCCACAACCTCAGCTGAAACATCACCATCCACGATGTTGCAGATATCCACATAGTGTTTCAAAATATTGTTTTTCCCTGTGATTCCTTCCTTGGCCATTAATGATGGGTTGGTGGTAACCCCATCCAAAACTCCCAGCTGCTGTGCCTCCGCTATTTGATCCAAATTGGCGGTATCAATAAAAAATTTCATGTATACGCTGTTTTAAGTTGTACTAGAATTGGTTGCGAATTTACAATATTAACCAACCCTATACCCAAATTTGGACAAAATTCTACGCACTTAGTCCACCACCTGGATCACAAAATCCCTAACAGCAGAATCAGAACAGGTTGGACTTCCATCATAACCGTAGTAATCATACGATTCAACAAACAGTTCAACCCTAAATCTGTAATTACCTGTTTCTTCAGGAATTCCGAAAAATTCAATGGATCGTCGGTTGATGTCGTAAAATACCCCTGGCGGAAGTTCACCATAGATTTCAAAATCGTAGTCGTAGTCGTTGTCGTTTACCTCATTGCTTATTTCAGCAGTGACAATACCATAGTACCTTTCACCAACTATACCTAGCTCCAAAGGTCTATCATGAATCTCTGGTTCAATATTGAAAATACACTCGTAGACCTCATCGCAGCCCAGGGTAAAAAATGTAACCAAAACTGCAAGGCCAAACCCTAAAATTCTTTTGTTCGTTTTCATGCTTTCCTATTCTCAAAAAACATGCCACGCAATAATTTAAAGCTTGTAATGGTTGAGCAAAAGTTTTTCGTAGACCTTTCCTGGAAGGATTTTTTTCAAGAGCAGCGAAACCTTTTGCATAAATTCTCCAACTGGGTAATGAATCTTAGGTTTCTTCTGTTGGATAATGGCATATACCTTTCTGGCTACTTCCATGGGGTCTCCACCAGCATCCACATGTTCGTTCATTAAATCGAGGCTTTTCTGGTACACCTCCTCATAAGCTGAATCTTTTAGAACTGGAGCATGATAACGCCCCGCAGCTATATTGGTGGCAAAATCGCCAGGTGCCAAATTGGTGATGGAAATACCAAAGCTTTTGGTTTCCATTCTGAGTGCTTCGGTAACAAGTCCCAATGCTCCTTTGGTAGCCGAATAATACCCCCGGAAAGGAAGCCCCATATATCCAGCTATGGAAGTAATGTTAATGATCAGTCCTCCCCCCTGTTTTCGCATTTGGGGCAACACTGCTTTCATCATGTGAACCGGACCATGAAAGTTGGTATCAAAAACATTAAGGATCTCTTCATGTGGGGTTTCCTCTATGGGACCTGTTATTCCCATTCCTGCATTGTTGATCAAAATGTCCAGTTGACCTTCCAACGAAACTACCTCAGAGACACAATCCAGAACACTTTGTTGGTCCTTCACATCAAGAGTAATCAATTTAAAGGCATCAAAATCAGGATATTTTTCAAGATTCCTTGTGGTTCCGCACACCACATACCCTTTTGAGGTAAGGTAGGTTCCAATGGATTTTCCTATTCCCGAGGAACCGCCGGTGATCAAGACAACTTTTTTATCCATGTTCACAGTTTACTTTTGGAAGGGAAAGATACATGATCATGAGAATTTAGGGTACAAAAAAAGGCAAGCTACCTACATCGCACCGCTACGACCACATACCCTTGCTGCGTTCCCGCCCTGGGGGATTCTGCAGGAGCTGGTCGTGTAGGACTTGCCAAATGCAAATATACGACCTTTTAAATTTGCCGCAATCCTATTTCATCCTTAATTTCGATGATTAAGTATGCTAACTATGAAACATGCCCTAAAGACAATGGTCAAGTTATTATCAATATTCAGCTTTTTACTTTTTTTTCTAGGATGTGGTGGCGAAAATGACCCATCCAAGCTATTTTCAATTGAATTGGAAGGCAACAAGAACAAACTGGTCCATGGCCAGGAAGTAGCTGTGTCCATAAAGAACAAAGGAGACATTCCCGTAACCGAGGTCCACTATTTTATGGACGGGGAAGAAATTCCGGTGGAAAACGGAAAGCTTACCCTCAACCCAAGAACCCTAGGCAACAAAGAACTTACTGCCCAAATCAAATATGGAGAACAATCTGTTGAGATTCGTGAAAATCTTCGATTGTTATCCGCTACTGCACCGGAAATCTATACATACGAAATCCTGAACACCTATCCACATGATACTTCTGCCTATACCCAGGGATTGGAGTTTTATGAGGGTGTGCTGTATGAAAGTACTGGAAAGAGAGGGTTATCCACAGTGAGAAAGGTAAATTATGAAACTGGCGAGATCATTCAAAGAATAGATTTGGAGCAAACCGTTTTTGGCGAAGGCCTTACCGTTCTGAACAATAAACTGTACCAATTAACCTGGCAAAGTGGTTTTGGGTATGTCTACGACCCTTCCAACCTGGAAAAGCTACAGAACTTCAGTTATGGTGAAAGCAGGGAAGGTTGGGGACTGTGCAATGATGGAACCAAACTTTTCAAAAGTGATGGCACTGAAAGAATCTGGTTTTTGGATCCCAGCACGCTTGAAGAACAAGGCTATATTGAAACGGTCACCAACAAATCCATCTTTAACAAGGCCAACGAACTGGAATATGTAAATGGAAAAATTTACGCCAACGTGTACCAAAGGGAGAGCATGATGATCATTGATGCCGTTTCGGGTGCCATTGAAGGCGTCATTAACTTTGGAGGATTAAAGAGCAAGATCAAAAAGAGTCAGGACTGGGACGATGCCAATTCTGTGCTCAATGGGGTGGCCTACCATAAAGAAAGAGGTACCTTTTTTGTAACGGGCAAAAACTGGGACAAGCTCTTCGAGGTAAAAATCCTTAAGAAAAATTAATGCAAACCTATAGTGAGGTCCTAAAAGTTACCGAGGAAGATCTGGACGAACTGGACCATGTAAACAATGTCAGATATGTGGAATGGATCCAGGAAATCTCTAAAAAACATTGGATAAAGGCAACCACACCCCAGATTCGTGACGAGGTGGTATGGGTGGTCAAAAACCATAATATTTCCTATCATAGGTCTGCCAAATTGGGCGATACACTCCAACTAAACACCTATATACAAGAAACCAAAGGCCCGCTATCCATAAGGATAGTGGAAATCAAGGACAATAAAACGAACAACCTTATAGTTAAGGCTTGTACGGAGTGGTGCCTTTTGGATGCCAAGACATTTAGGCCCAAGCGTGTACCGGAATCCGTTCAAAAACTGTTTCAGGAATAGTGCAACGTTCAAGAATAAAATGGTTGGCAACAGGGTTGGTATTGGGCCTCCTGATTCTTTCAGCTTCATGCCGGGAGGATTTTGAGTATGCCCCAAGTTCTGGAAATCTTGAATTCTCCAAGGATACCGTATTCCTGGACACCATTTTTTCCAATATCGGCAGCAGCACCTATTCTTTAAAGGTCTACAATAGAAGCAGCGAGGACATCCTTATTCCTTATGTTGGTCTGGAAACCGGACAGCAAAGTAGCTACCGCCTCAATGTAGATGGAATGGCGGGAAAAGAGTTTCAAGATATCCCGCTTTTGGCCAAGGACAGCCTTTTTGTTTTTATTGAAACCACTTTTGATGCCACTGGGCTTCCCGAAAATGAATTCCTATATATTGAGGACCTTTTATTTGGAGAAGGTTCTGCAATACAGCAGGTGCCGCTGGTTACTTTAGTAAAAGATGCGGTGTTTCTCTTTCCGGCAACGCTCCCAAATGGAAATAAAGAATCTTTGGTTTTGGGAACAGATGAAAATGGTGGTGAGATTCGGGTAGAAGGGTTTTACCTTGAACCGGATGAATTACTCTTCACCAATGAAAAACCTTATGTGATCTACGGCTATGCCGCCGTAGCTGATGGAACAACCTTGAGCATGGAACCAGGAACTAGGGTACATTTTCATCAAAATGCAGGACTTGTAGTCGATTCAGGAGCTTCGATTATGGTCAATGGAGCATTGAGCGAAGACCAAGAAGAACTTGAAAATGAGGTCATCTTTGAAGGAGACCGATTGGAAACCACTTACGCACAAGAACCTGGGCAATGGGGCACTGTGTGGATCAAAGAAGGGAGTACCGGTAATCATCTATCCCATTTAACCATTAAAAATGCCACCACGGGCCTTAGAGTAGATGGTGACGGACAACTGGCAACCCCTACCCTAACCTTAACCAATACCCAAATATATAATAGCGTAAACGACAATCTTTGGGCAACTTCTGCCTATATCACTGCCAAGAATACGGTATTGGGCAATGCAGGTGGTGCTTCTGCCAGAATAGACCTGGGAGGTAATTACAGTTTTGTGCACTGTACCCTGGCCAATTATTGGAGCAATGGTTTTAGAAGTGGTCCCACCCTTACCATAGGTAATTATGATGGAGATACCACCCAAAACCTGGAACAGGCCGATTTCATCAACAGTATTGTCCATGGAACCTTGCCTTTGGAACTTACCCTACTTCAAGACCCGGCGGCCGACTTCAATTTTAAGTTTTTGAATTGTCTGTTGCAATTTGATGATTCCAACAACAGCTTCGCCAATGATCCGCTTTACGATTTTGGGGATACAAACAGCTATGAGAATATAATCCTGAACCAATCTCCAGAGTTTTCCCTTCCTTTTGATAACCAATTTCAAATAGGATTCAATTCTGCCGCCCTGGATGCAGCAACTCCTGATCTAATCGACCCGATTCCTTTCGATATTTTGGGTATAGATCGCACCCAAAATCCGGATCTGGGTGCTTACGAATTTGTCAACGAAAATTAACATTTTAAGAAAAAAATATAGGGAATCGTAAGAAAACTTCCTGATTTTGAGGGAAATCCCCAGTTTTTTTAAGGCAAATCTGCAACGAGTTTTTTTCGGCTGTTAGTAAATTGCACCAAGGATTTTATCCATGGAATATACTTATGTGATCATTGACGCCGACGCCTCCTCAAAACTGCAGTTGCAACTTTACCTGCAGGAGCATGGAGATTTTATCTGTGCGGCAACGGCACAAAGTTCGGAAGAAGGACTCGATTGCATCCTAAAACACACCCCCGAAGTTGTCCTGGTCAATCTGAACCACGACAGCATGTCCTATTTTCAGATGATATCCGAACTCAACCAATACATTCAGACGCTTCCTATTATAATTGGCTTCTCCACATCTAAACAACATGCCTACAACGCTATTAAAAGTGGCTTTTTCGACTATTGGATCCTCCCTCATAATGAGTTTGACATCCGCAAGACCATTATGCGCCTTCGCAAAAGGCACCCCAAGCAGCTTCTGCCCTCCACCATCTGCTTAAAATCATATAATGATTATAGGTATCTGGACACCAGTGATATCCTATACCTAAAATCTGACAACAATGCTACGGACTTTGTTATGAAAGACGGCAACGTGGTCAGTGCCTTTAAAACTCTAAAGTCCTTTGAACAAAGACTCCCCAAGAGTTTTGTACGTATCCATCAGAGCTATATTCTCAACAGCAGGTACGTTTCCCGTATCAATTATGGCAAGAATATATGTACCCTGCGCAACGACCGAGAAGAAGAACTCCCGTTCTCCAAAACCTATAAGGACAAGATAGATGCCCTAAAGGATATGCTCTCAAAAAGTGCTATACGCGCCCTTAATTGAACAAATTCTCGTAGATTCCTGTAAAATTCTAATAGAAATGGGTTAACTACTAAATATAGGCCCGCTTGCTGTACTCTCTTTTTACGGTTGAATAATTTGGTGTCACTAACCATAATCTTTAACCAATTAAACTAAATTATTATGAAGAAAGCAGTAAGCATCTTGGCAATTGTAGCGATGACTATGGGAATGATCTCTTGCGAGACGGACACTGATGTGCAGGAAACCGTGGACCTTTTTGAGACTTTAGATCAAGAATCAACAGATGGTCACGAGACAACCGAAGACGGCAGAAACGACAACTAATGACTTTAATTAGATTGTACCATTTGGGTACAGTTATTGTCATGCTTACATTATGTTTAGGACAATATATGTATACCCAAAACGAAAGAAGTAACAGCACTGCCATATCGAGCATTGAATCTGAAGCAATAACTTCTCCAAATACATATCATAAAAGTCAATCGCGACTTAACAACGGGGATTTTGATGTTGATTCACTTAATGACGAAAGGCAATTGTAGAAGTAATTGAAATAGAAACATAGCCCCATCACCTTTTACGGTATGGGGCTTTTTTAGTACCTTGTAGTAAAAGAAAGCAAAAACGTATCGGTTTTTATTACAACCTATTGAAATATAGTTATTTAATATTGATTTTTGGCCTTATTGCAGCTTGCAACGGGCCTACCCGAACTGACCCCATTGGTACAGATTCGCGGTCCCAACAAATCAAAGAGTTGGTTCGAATTTGTCGGGACAGTACCCAACTTCCTATGGAAGAACGCAGGCGATTTCTGGTCCGGGCTAGGAACATAGCCTTTGAATATTCTAACGACACCCTGAAACTAGATCATCTTTCCCGGATTTCATTGGCTTATAAAAACTTGCCAGATTCTTTGGGTTTTAGAAAAATAAATCAGGAGGTCATAGAACTGTCAGAAGATGCTAATATGTATATGACCCTAGGGGAATCCCATTGGGATTTGGCCTATTTTTTTCAATCGTATAGCGTACTGGACAGTGCCTATTTCCATCTTAAAAATGCGCATCAAAGTTTTACCCAACTTCCCGTAGATTCCACCTCCCGTTCCCTAAAGGGAAGAATGCTTTACAGTATGGGACGGATTCAGGATTCCTATAAAGATTATTTGGGGGCCGAGACCAGCATTTCAGCAGCTCTAAAGATTTTCAATGATTTAGAAGATTACAAAAGAATCTACAACAGTTATAATGTTTTAGGTGTTATCGCCAGTGGCATGAAAAATTCCAAAAAATCCCTGGAATACTATGAGAAAGCCGGTTCTTACCTAAATAAATTAGACACTTCGGAGAAAACCAGACTGGTCTGGCAGAACCAAAATAACGTTGCAACCGAGTATATGGCCATGGAAGACTACTCTGCCGCAGAAAAAATCTATAGCTCCGTGTTGAAAGATACAGGTTTGGAATCTGCAAACCCAAGATTGTACTCCAGAGCTATGGTGAGTCATGCACATACCCTGTTTAAAACAAGCGGTGATTATGAACGAAGTAAACAGCTTATAGAGCAAGGTGTACGAATCAATGACAGTTTGGGCTATCTATATGAGCAGGCCCGGGCCAAACAATTTTATGCGGAGATATTGGCAGCAGAACAGGACACGGCCCAAGCTATACAATATGCCCTGGAGTCAAAAGCATTGGCAGAACAGACCCTTAACAATGACCGTCGTTTGGAGGTGCTCATGCTCCTTACCCAATTGGACAGCCCTAATGCCGTAACCTACTCCAATGAATACTACCAACTTAATGAGACCATACAGGAAGAAGAGCGTACCAAACGGGACAAGTTTGCGCGCATACGTTTAGAGACTGACGAAGTAATCCAGGAAAACGAGGTATTGGCCCGTCAAAAACAAATTTGGATCGCGGCTGCTTTAGGATTGGTACTTTTAGGTTTGGCCTTACTCATTATTGTATCGCAGCGCGTGCACAACAACAGGCTTAAATTCCAACAAAAGCAGCAAGAGAGCAATCAGGAGATCTACAATCTTATGTTGGCCCAACAAGGAAAGTTCAAGGAAGGGCAACAATTGGAGCAAAAGCGAATTTCAGAAGAGCTCCACGATGGCATTTTGGGACAAATGCTAGGTATTAGGTTGATTCTTGGCGGATTGAACGAAAAAGATGACGAAGCTTCAATGGAGCAGCGGGCAGATTTCATTGAAAAACTTCGGGAAGTTGAAGAAGAAATTCGTTCTATATCCCATGAACTTAGTGATGCCTCTTACCAAAAAATTCATAATTTTATCGTGTCTCTGGAGGAGCTTATCAACAACATTGGCAAGTCCTCCGGTATTTCTTGTTCTTTTATATACAACCCAGATGTTGACTGGGACAGCCTACAGGGAGATGTTAAGATCAATATCTACAGGATTGTTCAAGAGTCAATGCAGAACAGTGTAAAACATGCCCAGTGCAAGAACATGGCCATAGATTTTGGAATCTATGACAACGTGTTAAGGTTGAGTATCTCGGATGATGGTGTTGGGTTTGATGTTGGCAAGGGAAAACGCGGAATTGGTCTGCGCAATGTGGCCTCAAGGGTAAAGAAGATCAAAGGAGTACTAAAAATAGAGAGCAAAAAAGGAGACGGAACCACCTTAACGGTGGATATTCCCGACAGTTATTTGGGACTGACCAAAACTGAGCGCGTAGAACAACCCGAAAAAATGATAAAGGCATAACTTGGATACGATCAGCAAAACGGTAGACATGAAGACACTTCGGATATTGGCGGTTGATGATCACGAAATGATCATACTGGGGTACAAGTTTATCTTGGAACGCATAGAGTTTGATGGATACAGTATTATTGTGGATACCGCCACTACCTATGAAGCTGGAAAGAAAATCATTGAGGATTCCGTTACCTCCTTTAAGTACGACATCATGTTTTTGGATGTTCAATTGTATCCACCAAACGAAGAACAACCTTTTAATGGCGAAGACCTCGGTCTTTTGGCGCGCAAGCTGGTTCCTGAGACCAAGATTGTCTACATGTCATCCTATAGCGACAATTACAGAATAAACAGTATTCTAAAATCTGTAGATCCAGATGGGTACCTGGTAAAAACGGACATTGACCCCAAGACCTTAGAAGATGCGGTAAAGACCATAACCCTTAACCCTCCCTATTATTCCTCAAAAGCATTGGGTGCCATCCGCAAGAAAATGTCCAATGATATTGAACTGGACGAAAAGGACAGGCAAATATTGTATCATTTGTCTAAGGGTACCAAGAATAAAGATTTGGAAAAACACATCCGTTTGTCACCTTCCTCCATAGAAAACAGAAAACGCCATTTAAAGATTCTTTTTGGTACCGAAAACCAAAATGATCTAGCCTTGATATTGGCCGCAAAGAACAGGGGATTCATTTAATCTTTTTAAAATACTTTATAAGGTCGGTCTTTCTATTTTATTTACTTTTTTCACTCGTTTTGACGCAAAAACCCTACAAATTGTGGAAAAACCCCAGAATTTTTAAGGATTTCCTGTAATTCAGAGAAAAAGATTCCTCTTAATTTTATTACAGGTAACCGCAAAAAAGCTGAATTATGTCGTTTCTGGAAAATGCTGACCCCAATTTTGACGGAGTAAAAATCAATCATTTGGTGAACGGCCTAGCCGATTTTACCAGTACCCTCGAAAAGGACTTCTTTGCCGAAGTCGAAATCCAAACCCGATATTATACCGAGAGCAAACGTACGGATTTGGTATTGGATATTTACTGTAATTATGGAATTACGGAAAGTTTGCACTATTTCAACATTGGTAATTGGGGAGGTTTTAAATTTTCCAATGAAGGTGTAGAACTCGAATCTTCTTTTCAAACAGCCTGCGAGGAGCTAAACAGAAAGAACAATAATAGTGTTGATATTGTGGAGGCCTCAGTTCATTTTAAGGATACCTCCATTATTATATCCAGACTGCACCAGCGCAGTATTTCAGAGCAGATCGGAAAAATCATGTGCACGGTCAGTGAACATTTCGTTTACTTTACCAAAGGACTCACCCAAATGCCCTACGAGATATTTATAGCGGTCTACGAAGAGAAAAGGCTGGATAGTTTTGAGCTGGAAAAGAGCAGGGACAACTATTTCAACTATTGGGGCCTTTATTTTGAGGACCTACAACAACACTGTGTTATGGTCTATGACCTTAACCGTAAAAAACTCTTTAAGGAACACCTGTTCCTTTTTGAATAACTCGGCTTAAATTTAGATTGAAGTACCCATTATTACTTCGCATTGAACAAAGGTCGTGACATCATCATGTCATTGACCTTTTGTTTTATCTGCGCTATTTTACTTTCGTTCTCAGGGTCCAAAATCACTTCATCTATAAACCCGACAATAGTTTCCATGTCAGTTTCTTTTAGACCTCTAGTGGTTATGGCCGGAGTTCCAAACCTTACCCCTGAAGTAATGAATGGTGACTGGTCATCAAAAGGCACCATATTCTTATTGGCGGTTATAGCAGCTAGTTCCAATGCTTTTTCGGCATCCTTACCTGTGATGTTCTTGTTTCTTAGGTCGATTAACATCATGTGGTTGTCCGTTCCGCCGGAGATTACTTTGTAATCTCGCTCAACAAATGCCTTGGCCATTGCATCCGCATTTTTCTTGACCTGAAGCATGTAATGAAGAAAATCATCGGAAAGCGCTTCTCCAAATGCCACAGCTTTGGCCGCAATAATATGCTCCAACGGACCTCCCTGATTGCCCGGGAACACTGCAAGATCCAACAAACCGGACATTTTTCTAAGGTTTCCGTTCTTAAGTCTAATCCCAAAAGGATTCTCAAAGTTCTCGCCCATCAAGATCAATCCACCACGAGGACCTCGCAACGTTTTGTGTGTGGTAGTGGTAACAATATGGCAATGCGGAATGGGGTCGTTCATGATGCCTTTAGCGATCAATCCAGCCGGATGCGATATATCGGCAACCAAAATAGCGTTTACACTATCCGCTATCTCCCTAAATCTTTTAAAATCCATATCCCTGGAATATGCCGAGGCCCCAGCAATGATCAATTTGGGTTTTTCCTTATCGGCCATTTCCTGCACCTTGTCATAATTTATGGTACCGGTCTCCTCATCCACCCCATAAAAAACAGGGCGATACAATTTTCCTGAGAAATTTACAGGCGAACCATGGGTCAAATGCCCTCCATGCGAGAGGTCAAATCCTAAAATAGTGTCTCCAGGCTTAAGGCAAGCATGATACACCGCTGCATTGGCCTGAGAACCAGAATGCGGTTGAACGTTGGCATAAACTGCTCCAAAAAGATCTTTCGCGCGATCAATGGCCAACTGCTCCACTTCATCTACCACCTCGCAACCACCATAATACCTTTTACCGGGGTAGCCCTCGGCATATTTATTGGTAAGCACAGATCCTGCAGCTTCCATAACCTGCGGGCTTGTGAAATTTTCGGAGGCAATCAGTTCAATCCCCTCGATCTGTCTTTTTCTTTCTTGCTCAATAAGCTCAAAAATCTGGTGGTCTCTTTGCATTTTTCCTAGAATTAAGAAGTGCTAAAATTACAAATAGAATGTCGAACTCAAACCAAAAAAATTACGCGGGATTTTGATTTTATCAAACAACAATTAACAATGGTTGTCTAGAGCAAGAAACTCTAAAAAAAGGCTTGGTTTTAGGTTGTTTGCCGATAATATACTACCGTTTGTCCTTTTTCGTTAATAACATGATGGCTTTTGGCACAGCTATTGGAAAACCATAATCAACCAATAAAATCAGAAAACCATGAAAAAAGTATTACTCTTCGGAATGTTGGTCTTGCTTGCCGCATGTAGCGGGGTTAAAAAGACCCAAGAAGCTTTGAACAGCGGCAACTATGTTGCTGCCATGAACAAGGCCATAAAAAATCTCACGGAAAACAAAACCAAAAAGGGACATCAAGACTATGTACTTTTATTGGAGGAAGCCTTTTCCAAGAATGCGCAAAGAGAGCGGGAACAGATATCGTTTTTGAAAAACGATGGGAATCCAGCAAACCTGGAGACCGTTTACAACAAATACCTTCAATTGAAGCAGATTCAACAACGAATCAGGCCTTTGCTTCCCCTGCCGATCTACGATCAAGGGCGAGATGCTTCATTTGACTTTGTCAATTATGATGGTCAAATTCTGGCCACCAAAAACGACCTGTCACAATATCTGTACAGCAATGCCTCTTCCCTATTGGCCTCTGCCAGGGAAAAACATGACTTTAGAGCAGCCTACGATGACCTTAAATACCTTCAGGAAATCAATCCGGGCTACAAGGACGTTCTTGCCAAGATGGATCAGGCATATTCCAAAGGTTTGGAATATGTAAGGGTTGAGATTGGAAACGAGACCCAGCAAATTATTCCAGAAAGATTGGAAAACGAGCTTCTGGACTTCAACAGCTACGGCATTGACAACTTTTGGAGGGAATACCATACCAATCCACTAAGTCAAGTTAAATATGACTATGCATTGAACGTGGATTTTATGGAGATCAACATTTCTCCTGAACAAGTTCGAGAAAAACAAATTGTAAAAGAAAAACAGATTAAGGACGGTTACGAATATCTGTTGGATGAAGAAGGAAATGCGGTAAAGGACAGTCTTGGCAACAGAATCAAGGTAGACAGATTCAGGACGGTTCAGTGTAGTTTCTACCAATTTACGCAGTTCAAGGCAGCCCAGATTGGTGCAAAAGTTCGGTTGACCGACTTGGCCAGTGGACAGGAAATTAATTCCTACCCTCTATCCAGTGAGTTTGTCTTTGAGCATATATATGCCAACTACAAAGGTGATAAAAGGGCTCTGGAGCCAGACCTGATTACTCTTTTGGATGTAAGAGCGGTTCCTTTTCCAACGAACGAACAAATGGTATTTGATGCAGGAGAAGATTTAAAACTGCGACTGAAGAATATCATTTCGCAAAATCATTTTATGGCCCAGAACCATTTTAATGATTAGAAGCATATAAAAAGTTATAACGGGAACCATGGTTCCCGTTATTTTTTGCTTTAAATATAGTTTTCCAAATCCGCATCCGTGATTGCCCCATGAGAAGCATGAAAAGCCGCTTCACCATCTTTAATGATCAAAAGTTGTGGAGATTGGTGCAAAACCTGGAATTGTGATGCCACTGCATTTGAAACATCTCTGTGGGCGTGTAGATCCAAATAATAAAGATCCGCATCTTCACCTACCGTATAGTGATCAGAAAACATCCTAAGGACCATATTACTAATTCCACAGGTAGTGGAATGTTTAAAAATCAATTGTGTCCTCGATTTGGAGTGATCAACAATCTCTTCCAGTTGGTCCACAGACACCAAAGGTATCCAAGGTAGACTTTCCTTTTCTTCCTTAACCTCTTTTTTACCTCCAAATAAACTATTGAATATTCCCATGCGCTAAATTTACATCTTATGTCGGTTAAGCTCCAAAAGCTTACAAACTGACGAAATGTCTTTTGTTTTCAAGGTTTTAGCGACATTTTGACGGTATTTTACCAATGGTAAGGTTGTTGAAATAGAGAGGTAAAAAAACAATTGGACATGAATTTCAACAATTTTACTATAAAATCACAGGAGGCCGTTCAACGGGCACAACAACTTACTCAGGAGTACGGCCATCAACAAATAGAAAATGAGCATTTGTACAAGGCCATCACCGAAGTGGACGAAAATGTTCTACCCTTCATTCTGAAGAAATTAAACGTTAACACTGCCATGCTCTCCCAAATTTTGGATAAAGAGCTTGAAAGCTTTTCCAAAGTTTCCGGAGGCGATATCATGCTATCAAGAGATGCAGGACAAACCTTGAACGAAGCAAGCATAATTGCCAAAAAACAGGGTGATGAATTTGTTTCCATTGAGCATCTATTGATGGCTATCTATAAATCAAAAAGCAAAATTGCCCGGATTCTCAAGGATCAAGGGGTAACAGAAAAAGATTTGAAAGCTGCTATCCAAGAATTACGCAAAGGGGGCAAGGTAACTTCCCAAAGTGCCGAGGACACCTACAATTCATTGGATAAATACGCCAAAAACCTAAATCAATTGGCCGATAGTGGCAAATTGGACCCTGTAATCGGAAGGGATGAAGAAATACGAAGAGTTCTGCAGATCCTGTCCAGAAGAACCAAGAACAACCCTATGTTGGTTGGGGAACCCGGAGTAGGAAAAACAGCGATAGCTGAAGGTTTGGCCCATAGAATTATTCAAGGAGATGTCCCAGAAAACCTGAAAGATAAAACCATCTATTCTCTGGATATGGGTGCATTGATTGCGGGAGCAAAATACAAAGGTGAGTTTGAAGAACGATTGAAAGCTGTTATAAAAGAGGTAACCTCATCTGATGGCAGCATTGTATTGTTCATTGATGAAATCCACACCCTGGTAGGTGCCGGAGGCGGTCAAGGAGCCATGGACGCAGCCAACATTCTTAAACCAGCACTCGCAAGAGGGGAACTAAGGGCTATTGGTGCCACCACTTTGGATGAGTACCAAAAATACTTTGAGAAAGACAAAGCTCTGGAAAGACGGTTCCAAAAAGTGGTGGTGGATGAACCTGATACCGAGAGCGCAATTTCCATCCTTAGGGGAATCAAAGAAAAATATGAGGCCCACCACAAGGTTCGTATAAAAGACGAAGCTGTCATGGCCGCCGTAGAACTTTCGCAACGGTACATTACCAACAGGTTCCTTCCTGACAAGGCCATTGACCTTATAGACGAAGCGGCTTCCAAACTACGTATGGAAATCAATTCCAAACCAGAGGAGTTGGATGTTCTGGACCGTAAGATCATGCAGTTGGAAATTGAGATAGAAGCTATAAAACGGGAAAATGATACGGCCAAACTACAAACGCTGAACCTGGAGCTGGCCAATCTCAAAGAAGAGCGCAATGAAATTTTTGCGCAATGGGAAAGTGAGAAAACCGTGGTGGATGAAATCCAAAAAACCAAACAGGATATTGAAACTTTTAAATTGGAAGCAGAGCGTGCCGAACGAAACGGAGACTATGGAAAGGTGGCCGAGCTGCGCTACGGAAAAATAAAGGAAGCCCAGGAAAAACTGGAAAAACTACAGGAAGATCTTGCTCAACAACAACATGCGGGAACTTTGATCAAAGAAGAGGTTACCAATGAGGACATTGCCGAAGTTGTGGCCAAATGGACCGGTATACCTGTGACCAAAATGATGCAGAGTGAGCGTGAAAAACTGTTGAAATTGGAAGATGTGCTGCACCAACGTGTCGTGGGGCAAGAAGAAGCTATTGTTGCCGTATCCGACGCCATTAGGCGGAGCAGGGCTGGGCTTCAAGATGCTAAAAAGCCCATTGGTTCATTCCTTTTCCTAGGAAATACCGGGGTAGGTAAGACAGAATTGGCCAAAACCCTTGCCGCCTATTTGTTCGATGATGAGAATGCCATTACTCGAATAGACATGAGTGAATATCAAGAACGTCATTCTGTTAGTCGCTTGGTAGGAGCACCTCCTGGATATGTGGGCTACGATGAAGGTGGGCAATTGACCGAGGCCGTGCGAAGAAAACCATATTCTGTAGTGCTTCTGGATGAAATAGAAAAAGCTCACCCGGATACATTCAATATTTTATTGCAGGTTTTGGATGAAGGAAGGCTAACGGACAACAAAGGCCGTGTAGCAGATTTCAAAAACTCAATAATTATAATGACCAGTAACATGGGCAGCCAAATCATTCAAGAGAAATTTGAAGATGCCATGGATGTAGAAAGTGCTTCAGAATCTGCTAGAATTGAGGTAATGGGGTTGTTACGAAAAACCATACGCCCAGAATTCCTCAACAGAATTGATGACATTATCATGTTCACCCCTTTGAGCAAATCCGACATCAAAGAGATTGTTGGCCTGCAATTAGATCAATTGAAAAAATTGGTTGGTAAGCAGCACATCACACTGGATGCTACCGAGGAAGCCATTAACTATTTGGCCGCAAAGGGATATGACCCCCAATTTGGAGCAAGACCCGTGAAAAGGCTCATACAAAAAGAGGTGTTGAACAGCTTGTCAAAAGAACTATTGGCAGGGACCATAAAATCGGACAGTATTGTTTTACTGGACTCATTTGATGATCAGTTGGTCTTCAGAAACCAAAGTGAACTTGTGAATTAAATAAACATTACAAATAGTCACAAACCCTTCTTCATTAATTTGAGGAAGGGTTTATTTTTTCATTCCTAACAACAAAGAACCTCAATGCACAGAAAACTGTACCAAAACCATAAGTTTAAATCCTTATTTTAGTGGCTTTTAAAAAAATCATATGCCAATCATCATTGCCATCATCGGTATTTTTCTCCTCTTTTTATTAATCGCCAAACTTAAGCTTAACGCCTTTCTAGCTTTCATCATTGTATGTCTCTTTGTGGGTATTTTCCAAGGGATGGAGCTGGATAGCTTAGTCAAATCAATTCAACGTGGTATAGGCAATACCCTAGGGTTTTTGGTACTTATATTGGGGTTGGGCGCCATGCTTGGAAAGTTGGTGGCAGATAGTGGAGCCGCACAGCAGATCACTACACAATTGGTGTCCAAGTTTGGTGTAAAACATGTACAGTGGGCCATGGTCATTACAGGTTTTATTGTGGGAATTCCAATGTTCTACTCTGTAGGTTTTGTTATTCTTATTCCCTTAGTTTTCACCGTGGCCATTTCAACAGGACTTCCGTTGTTGTATGTAGGTTTACCTATGTTGACCTCTTTATCCGTTACCCACGGATACCTTCCGCCTCACCCTGCTCCTACAGCCATTGCAGCTATGTTCAACGCAGATATTGGCAAAACCCTGTTGTACGGTCTTATCATAGCAGTTCCTGCCATAATTGTAGCCGGACCGCTATTTGCAAGGACCATTAAAAAAATTGAAGCCAAACCTCTGGCGGAATTCTATAATCCAGAGGTAATCCCAAAAGAAAAACTGCCTTCCACATGGGTGAGCATCTTAACAGCACTATCTCCCATAATCTTTATCGGGGTGGGCATTGCCGCAGAACAATTTTTGGAAGATGGCCTTTTGAGAAACATCTTAACTTTTATTGGAAATCCAGTAATTGCCTTATTGATTTCTGTTTTGTTGGCCATTTATACTTTGGGAATTGCCAAAGGCAAGGATATGAAAACTGTCATGAACTCTTTATCCACTTCAGTTTCCAGTATCACCATGATTTTGTTGATTATTGCTGGAGCTGGAGCATTGAAAGAAGTATTGATAGATAGCAAAGTCAGTGAATATATTGCCGAAGGGCTCAAGGGCTCAAGCATATCTCCATTAATTCTGGCCTGGCTCATTGCCACAGTAATCAGGGTTAGTGTAGGGTCAGCCACCGTTGCAGGTTTGACTGCCGCAGGAATTGTGCTCCCCATTGCTATGAGTGCCGATGTGAGTGCAGAACTTATGGTTCTGGCCATTGGATCTGGAAGTTTAATGCTTTCCCACGTAAACGACACTGGGTTTTGGATGTTCAAGGAGTATTTCAATCTCTCTGTAAAGGATACCCTATCTACTTGGACAGTCATGGAAACCTTGGTTGGAATTATGGGGCTTCTTGGTGTTTTGGCGTTGAACATGATAATTTGATGAGTATGGATAAACCCTCAGAACAAGTAAAAAAGTTAAACCTACGCTTTCCTCCCGCTCCCAAACCAGTAGGAGTTTACAGGCCGATTTTGGTTGTGGACAATTTTCTTTACGTGTCCGGTCAAGGACCTGTTGATTTCGATGGTTCAGTGATGAAGGGTCGTGCGGGGGATGACCTGAATGCGGATCAGGCCAAACAGGCCGCAAGGCAGGTAGGACTTACCATGCTTTCTACCATTGTCACCCATTTTGGAAGTTTGGACAAAATCAAAAGAGTAGTGAAAGTATTGGGCATGGTGAATTGTACCCCTGATTTTGAGAAACACCCTTATGTAATCAATGGTTTTAGCGAACTATTTGCTGATGTTTTTGGGAAAGAAAACGGCATTGGTGTCCGAAGTGCTGTAGGCATGATGCTTCCCAACAACATTCCCGTTGAGGTTGAAGCTATGTTTGAACTCCATCAATAATATTCTATGTTTATTTTTGATGCGCATTTGGACCTTGCCATGAACGCCATGGAATGGAATAGGGACCTTACTCTACCTGTTTCCCAAATCAGAGCAATGGAAAAGGGTATGCGGGATAAGCCCGATCGCGGAAAAAATACGGTCTCCCTTCCCGAAATGCGCAAAGGTAACATTGGACTTTGCGTCGCTACCCAGATTGCACGGTTTACGGAAAAAAGCAATCCATTGCCGGGTTGGAATTCCCAACAACAGGCGTGGGCCCAAACGCAGGGACAATTGGCATGGTACAAGACCATGGAGAAGATGGGCGAAATGGTCCAGATTACCAATTCAGAAGAATTGATCGGGCATTTGCAGCTCTGGGAAACTACAACAGAAGAGCACAAACCTATTGGTTATATATTAAGTCTAGAGGGGGCAGATTCCATAATTGATATGGAATATTTAGAAAAGTCCTATCAATTAGGTCTCAGGGCCATCGGTCCTGCGCACTATGGTCCGGGGGTATATGCGCATGGTACGGATTCTGAAGGAGGGATTGGCACTAAAGGACGTACCCTTCTAAAAAAAATTGAAGAGCTCAATCTTATTCTGGACGCCACGCATCTTTGTGATACGAGTTTTTGGGAAACCATGGATGTGTACAATGGTCCTGTCTGGGCAAGTCACAACAATTGTAGAACATTTGTAGATCACAACCGTCAGTTTTCGGATGAACAGTTGAATGAATTGATTCAACGTAAAGCCGTGATAGGGACAGCATTGGATGCCTGGATGATGGTTCCCAATTGGATAAGGGGTAAGTCGACACCAGAAGAAAAAGGTGTTACTCTGGAAATTATGGCCAACAACATAGATCACATCTGCCAATTGGCTGGAAACTCAGAACATGTAGGCATCGGAACTGATTTGGACGGAGCTTTTGGGAAAGAACAATGTCCTACCGATTTGGAAACTATCGCCGATTTGCAGAAGGTTCCTCACTTATTGTCTCAACGGGGATATACAGAAGAGGATATCAAAAATATCACGCATCTTAATTTTATCAAGTTTCTAAAAAGAATCTGGAAATAAGTGCAATACTAAAGACCAACTATCTTTCATTAAAACTATTCCTTTAACCAAAAGGTGTTAAAAAAAGGGGTTTTACTTTGTAAAATACCATACAGTATGCGTTTTTTTATATATTAGTTGACCCCTAAACCAACCGGACCACTATGAGCAAAAAAGCAGAAAGAACCACTGCATATATCATTGAGACCGTAGCCCCCCTCTTCAACAAGTTTGGCTACGTAGGGACCAGTATGAGCGATATGACCGAAGCTACCGGTCTTACCAAAGGAGCCATTTACGGGAATTTTGAAAATAAGGAAGCCCTTGCTCTTGCGGCTTTTCAATACAATAGAACCAAATTGTTGGACATCATTGATGAAAAACTCAACATTGAAGGCGATGCGATGGAAAAATTATTTTCCCTCATGGGTTTTTATAAACAATATGATGTGTTTACACTTTCTTTAGGGGGATGTCCCATTTTAAATACCGGTGTAGACGCTCAAGGAAACAACAAATTGTTGACTGCAGCCGTAAAGGAGACGGTCCAGGAAATAGAGGGGAAAATTGCACTTGTCTTGGAAAATGGTGTGAATAAAGATGAGATTCGATTGCCAGTACCTCCCCTTCAATTCGCCAAACAATTGTATACGATGATTCAAGGGGCGGTTGCTATGTCTACCATGACGCGGGACCGCAAATACTTGATCAATACCATTGCTTATTTGGAGCACTTGGTACAACGTGAGACAAAAAAATAACTACTCCATTCTTACTTTACCCGGAAGATCCAGGTTTTTTTGAGCATATAATATTACCTATTCTATTAGTTGACTCTTAAAATAGTCGGACTATATTGCCTAAAATCTGATGGCAGGGTTCGCTCCTGAGACCATCCATAGATGACAAATGTGAAACATAGTAAGCAACTGAAAACCCTAGGCATATGTGAAAATAAAAATTAAACGTTACTTTTAGTCCAAATTAGCCGAAAAACATAATGGGATCAATACCATCAAGTATGCGAATGATCAGACTTTTTACCGTAATAGCACTCGTTGTTCTTAATCTAGGGTGCAAAGAAGAAGCCAAATCAGAACCTATTGTCTCCACATTCTACTTTATAAGACATGCAGAAAAGGACAGGACAGATTCTGAAAATCACGATCCAGAACTGAACCAAGATGGATTAGGGCGTGCAATACGATGGGCAGAGGTGTTTGACCCTATAATGTTAGATGCAATTTATTCCACCAATTATGAGCGTACCACCATGACGGCCGCGCCTACTTCGGTAAAAAAGGATATCCACGTACAATACTACGACCCCAATGCTGTAAATATTGAGGAATTTAAAACTTCAAATGAAGGGTTCAATGTATTGGTAGTTGGCCATAGCAATACCACACCAGATTTTGTAAACAAGATGATAGGCTTTGAAAAGTATGAATCTATGGATGATACTGACAACAGCAGTCTCTTCATAGTTCGCATCATAGACGGGGTGGCAACGGATTTCCGTTTAAAAATGGATTAACCCTGGTCAACTTTTATGTCCTTTAGCTCAATTTTGGACAATTCTTCCAGATCACCACGCTCAAAAAGTTTTCCAATATCGAAAATGGATGACCCTTTTTTCTTGGGTTTATAATTGATGTAGTCCACAAAGCGAACACCGTTGACATATCTTTCATTGTAGGCTACCCTAAATCGCTGCCCTCCTCCATTTACATGGAAATCATATGCCAAATAATCAACCTTAAAGGTTGTTTTGTTAAACCAGTAGACATACGTATCATCAAAATCCTTGCCCCCTCCATCTTGGCTAAAAGTCACCTTTACTTTGTAGTATGGAGTGCCTTTCAAAGTTTCCTCACCCAACAATTCCTTCTTCACTGCGCCATCATTTAGCCCATACGGTAATCTGGCAAAGTAATGGACGGAGTTTATCGAATTTGAATATCTGTTTGCAATGGAATCGGAAACCTTAACAATGGAATCGTTCATATAGCGCTCAAAAGAAGAATTGGTCATTACATCTTTGATGACAACGGTATCCAAAAATGTAATTCGCTTCAGGATTTTTTTCTTGTCCACATTTTCAGAAATGTATTTCTTATCCCTAAAAACAAAGGATGTATTGTGGTTCCTGTACTTCTCTCCTCCACTATCTTTAATGGATTTGTCAACAATTTCCTGAGGTGTTATTGCTGTTTTGGGCTGTTCCTTGCAGGCAAGTACCATCAGAATAATAAGTCCAACAAAATATCTTTTCATGAATTTGGTTTAATGGATAATCGTAAAATGTAACGTAACATTACAATTTTCTTGGAGAAGAGTCATTATTTTTGCCCTCAATGCTGAAAAATATTAACATAAAGAACAAAAGAGCCCGTTTCGACTATGAAATTCTGGACACCTATACTGCCGGAATTGTATTGGGAGGAACGGAGATAAAATCCATTCGTTTGGGAAAGGCTTCACTATCCCAAAGCTTTTGTGAATTCAACGATAAGGGTGAACTCTTTGTAATCAACATGCAAATTGACGAATACAGTCACGGTGGATATTACAATCATAGACCCAAGGCAGAACGCAAATTGCTCCTCAACAAAAGGGAACTCAAAAAGCTCCACAAAGAAGTAGCTACCTCCGGACTCACCATAATCCCACTCAATCTTTTTATCAATGAAAAAGGTTTGGCCAAGGTAAATATCGGTCTTGCGAAGGGTAAAAAGCTTTATGACAAACGTGAGACCATAAAAGACCGCGACAACAAGCGAAATCTTTCACGAATCAAAAAGGATTTCAATAACTAGTTCTTGTTTTCCACTAGGGGCACAAACCTAAAATGCCCTAACTCCCTTTTTTCAAACTCTTTTTCGGACTTCCGGATATACAAGGTCATAATTTGGTCATCTACTCCAACAGGAATTACCAACCTACCTCCCACCTTTAACTGGGACATTAAGGCTTTGGGTACTTCTGGAGCTCCTGCCGTCACAATAATACCATCAAAAGGGGCATTTTCTGGAAGTCCCTTATACCCATCTCCAAAAATGACCTTTTTAGGGCGATAGTTCATTTTATTGAAAAACAATTTGGTCTTCTTAAAAAGCTCCTGCTGACGCTCAATGGTATACACTTTTGCTTTCAGGTGAAGTAAAATTGCTGTTTGATAGCCGCTTCCCGTACCAATTTCCAAAATAGCATCGTTTGGTTTTACTTGAAGTAGTTCTGTCTGAAAAGCAACGGTATACGGCTGGGAAATGGTCTGGTCTGCATCAATGGGAAATGCTTTGTCCTGATAAGCGTGATCCTCAAAACTGCTGTCCAAAAAAAGATGTCTGGGCACAGCCCTGACGGCCTCTAATACGTTAACATCTTTTATCCCCTTGGCCACCAGAAGGTCTGCCAATTTATTTCGCATACCCTGATGCTTCAATGTGTCTTTCATTCTCTTTGGTCTGGTATACGAATTTACAAGTTCTATGAAAATTTAGCGGGAGGTTCAGCTCTTATTTTTATGGAAGAGTGGTACCATATCCTTATTTTTGACAAAAACTGAAAGTATGCTAAAAGTTGGTGTCCTTGGAGCCGGACATTTGGGCAAAATTCATTTGAGGCTGCTAAACCAATCCGAAAAATATGAACTGGTGGGGTTTTATGATCCCGATGAGATCAATGCCAAAAGAGTGGCTAAAGAATTTGGGTATACCTACTTCGAAAACATCAATACACTTATTGATTCTGTGGATGTAGTCGACATAGTAACACCTACTCTGTCCCATTATGATTGCGCCAAAAAATCAATTGAAAAGGAAAAACATGTTTTTATTGAAAAACCTGTGACCAATACCATAGAAGAAGCTGAAAATTTGCTTCAATTGGCAAGCAAATACAATGTAAAAGGACAAGTGGGGCATGTAGAACGTTTTAACCCTGCTTTCTTGGCGGTGAAGGACAAAATTGAGACTCCCATGTTCATTGAAACCCACCGTTTGGCCGAGTTCAATCCTAGGGGAACAGACGTCCCTGTTGTTCTTGACCTTATGATTCATGACATTGATGTCATACTCAGCGTGGTCAAATCCGAGGTCAAACAAATCAATGCCAGCGGGGTTTCGGTGATTAGTAGCTCGCCTGACATTGCCAATGCCCGGATTGAGTTTGAAAATGGATGTGTGGCTAACCTTACCTCTAGTCGGATTTCATTGAAAAACATGAGAAAGTCCAGGTTTTTCCAGCGTGATGCCTATATCTCCGTGGACTTCCTTGAAAAAAAGGTTGAAGTTGTCAAAATGAAAGATGCGCCGGAAAATCCAGGGGACTTTGACATGATTCTTCAAAATGCGGAAGGTGAAAAAAAGCAGATCTATTTTGAAAATCCTGAAATTGAGGTCAACAATGCCATTCTAGATGAACTGGAAACTTTCGCTGATGCAATAAACAATGACACTACTCCAGTTGTCACCCTAGAACAGGGAACCAAGGCGTTGAAAGTGGCCCTTCAGATTATAAAATCGTTTAAAAAATAAAAACGGATCTAGCATCCGTTAAAATTGATACCCTCAAAATTTCATAGAATGAAAAATATTGCAGTAATAGGCGCAGGAACCATGGGAAATGGAATAGCCCATGTATTTGCCCAATGTGGATTTAAGGTTAATCTTGTGGACATTGCCCAAGCGTCTCTTGACAAGGGAATGGCTACAATTTCAAAAAACCTGGATCGCATGTTGGCCAAAAATGCCATTTCTGAAGCAGATAAAAAATCTACCCTAGATAACATCACAACCTTTACCAATCTTGACCAAGGGGTCTCCAATATGGATTTGGTGGTGGAGGCCGCTACCGAAAACCTGAACATAAAACTTAAGATTTTTGAAGACTTGGATCGTATTTGCCAACCCAATACCATTTTGGCTACCAATACATCTTCCATTTCAATCACGCAGATAGCAGCAGTTACCCAAAGACCGGATAAGGTTATTGGGATGCACTTTATGAACCCTGTGCCCATTATGAAATTAGTTGAGATCATTAGAGGATATAGCACTTCTGCTGAAGTGACCCACACCATAATGGAGCTTTCCAAAAAATTGGGCAAAACCCCAACGGAAGTAAATGATTATCCTGGGTTTGTGGCCAATCGCATTCTAATGCCCATGATCAATGAAGCCATTGAAACGCTGTACAACGGTGTAGCAGGGGTAACAGAAATAGATACGGTGATGAAATTGGGAATGGCTCATCCCATGGGACCACTTCAATTGGCAGATTTCATTGGTCTGGATGTGTGCCTTTCCATTTTAAATGTAATGTACGATGGCTTCAAAAACCCAAAGTACGCCCCCTGCCCGTTATTGGTGAATATGGTGATGGCCGGAAAACTTGGAGTAAAATCCGGAGAAGGGTTCTATGATTATTCCGAATCCCGAAAAGCAGAAAAAGTAGCTGCACAATTCAATTGATTTCCTATGGCGCTCGTAAGACCATTTAAAGCTATCAGACCTGCAAATGATAAAGTATCATTTGTGGCTTCGCGGTCCTATGAGGAATATTCCAAAGGAGAACTTAAATCTGTACTTAAGTACAACCCTTTTTCTTTTTTGCACATTATCAATCCTGGGTTCAAGTTTGAAAAAAGTATTACCGGCAAGGAACGTTTTCGATTGGTGCGTAACAGATACCTCGAATTTTTGGAGGACCATGTCTTTTTAAAAGATGAAGAGCCTTGCTTTTATCTTTATCAAATTGGAAAAGGTGATTTTAAAAGTCTAGGTTTTTTCTGCGCTTGTAGTGTAGAGGACTATCGCAATGATGTCATCAAAAAGCACGAAGACACCATACGCAGAAGGGAGCAGCTGTTTGCGGATTACTTATATACCGTAGGCTTTAATGCCGAACCTGTTTTAATGACCTATTCGGACAACGACAGGGCCAGCGAGCTTTTTAAGAAAGAAATACAGAGACAACCCGAGTATCATTTTACCACTACCGACAGGGTCAACCATACCCTGTGGAAAATATCCGACCCAGATACCATTGCAGAACTTGAAGGTATTTTTGGTCAAATGGAGGCCCTTTACATTGCGGATGGGCATCACAGAAGTGCCTCTTCCAATCTGTTGGCACAAAAAATGGAAAAAGAGAATTCTTCGCACTCCGGAGAAGAGGCCTACAATTTCTTCATGGCTTATCTGATTCCCGAGTCGGAAATCAAAATTTATGAGTTCAATCGTATGGTCAAAGACCTTAATGGTCTTTCCAAAGAAGAATTCCTTATTAAGCTTGATGAGCACTATAGAATAGAAAAGAGAGAGGACGGGTTGTACAAACCCACCAAAAAGCATCATTTCAGTATGTATCTGGAAGGTGAGTTTTATTCGCTTTACCTCAGAAAAACAAAATATCACTTTACAGATGCACTGAGCAGTTTGGACACCCAAATCCTATACAAGACCATTCTGGAACCTATTTTGGGCATCAAAGACCTACGAAATGACAAACGAATCAGCTATGGATACGGTAAACACAATCTAATTAAAATGAAAGATAGTGTGGACAATGGAGACTTTGCGGTGGGCTTCAGTTTGGTCCCCATTGTAATGGATGAAATCAAAGCCATAGCCAACGCAGGATTGGTAATGCCTCCTAAAAGCACATATATTGAACCCAAACTTCGTAGTGGACTCACTATTTATGAGTTTTGAAAACCTTTGTTAATCCGAAAACAAAAGCAATGTCCCTTAAAGACAATCTAAATAATATAAAAAATACTCTTCCTGAGAATGTTACCCTGGTTGCAGTTTCCAAAACCAAGCCCAATGAAGCCATTATGGAAGCTTACGAAGCCGGGCATCGGGTTTTTGGAGAGAACAAAGTACAGGAAATGGTCCAAAAATGGGAAGGTCTGCCCAAGGACATCGAATGGCATATGATCGGTCACGTTCAGCGGAACAAGGTCAAGTATATGGCTGAATTTGTTTCCATGATCCATGGGGTGGACAGTCTTCGACTTTTACAGGAAATAAACAAACAAGCCCTAAAACATAGTAGGGTCATTTCATGTCTTCTACAAATGCACATTGCTGAGGAGGATACCAAATTTGGGCTTGATTTTGAAGAACTGGAAGCTTTGATTTCATCGGGAGAATTCAAGGCCATGCAACACATTAAAATTGTAGGTTTAATGGGCATGGCTACCTTCACCAACAATGAAAATCAAGTTAGAAAAGAGTTTAAATACCTGAAAACGGTTTTTGACAACCTGAAACAAAAGCTCCCCAATATTTCTATACTTTCCATGGGCATGAGCGGTGATTATGGCATAGCCATTGAGGAAGGAAGTACCATGGTACGCATAGGAAGTAGTATATTTGGAGCACGCAACTATACGTAAAACAGCAAGATTTTTCATGTACGCCATTCTTGACATTGAAAGTACCGGAGGAAAATACAATGAAGAGGGCATTATGGAAATTGCTGTGCATAAGTTTGATGGGCACAAGGTTGTGGACACTTTCATAAGTTTGGTCAATCCTGAGCGTGAAATCCAGCCCTTTGTATCAAAACTTACTGGAATCAACAACAAAATGCTTCGGACTGCCCCAAAGTTCCACGAGGTGGCCAAGCGGATCATAGAAATTACGGAAGACGCAGTACTCGTTGCGCACAATGCCCAGTTTGATTACCGTATTCTTCGTACGGAGTTTAGAAGGTTGGGATATGAATTTCAAAGAAAAACACTTTGCACAGTTGACCTTTCCCAAAAATTACTTCCCGAAGCAGAATCTCATAGTTTGGGAAAACTGGTTCGATCGCTTGGAATTCCTATGAGCGATAGGCACCGAGCCAATGGAGACGCTGTAGCTACCCTTAAGCTTTTTAAACTACTGTTGAACAAGGACACGGACAAAAGCATTCTTAAAGAAGTTGTTCGTGAGGAGGAACACGGGGAACTCTCCCCCACCCAACTTGATATTGTTTCGGCCTTACCTTCAGAAACAGGGGTCTATTATATGCACGACAAAGAAGGGGAAATCATATTTCTGGGCAAGACCAAGGACATAAAAAAAAGAGTAAATCAGCATTTCACCAATGTAGGTTCTTTGGGGAGAAGGTTGCAGAAGGAGACCAAAAAGGTAAGTCTGGACCGAACCGGTAGTGAGCTGGTCGCCATTTTAAAGGAATATGAGGAATTACAAAGGTTGAAACCGCGGCATAATTCCGTCGCCCGGAAAAAATTGTTCTCCCATGCCATCAATTTTTCCCGTAACGGAACGCCCCATATAATTCCCGAGGTTGTGAAAAGTAAATTTCAAAAGGGCCAAAGTTTAGGATTCAATGGTTTTCCATCCGCCCATAATTTCTTGAGAAAAATCAGCGGAGAATTCGAACTATGCCCCAATTCATTGGGTGTAGAACTACCTTGTGATAGAGAAGAAGGTCCATGTACAGAAAACTGTATTGACATCAAGGATTCTGAACGTTACAATCAAAAAATAGCTGATGTCCTTGATAAATATAGCCTTAGAGGAAAGAATGTAGCACTGTTGGACCGTGGAAGAGAAACAGGGGAACAAAGCTTTATCCTAATCAAAGATGGCAGACTTCAGGGATATGGTTATGCGGAGCTCAATCATCAAATTAATAATATTCATATATTAGAAAACTTAATCACCCCTTTAAAGGGTGATGACAACACCACATACATCATTGAATCCTATTTGAGAAAAAAGAGTAGGATCAAAATTTTGGAGTTAACCCCTACCCTTTGAAGAAACATAAGGTACAAACTGGTTGGAAGAAAAAGATTCATGAAATCATTTATGAAGCGGACACTCCCTCGGGCAAAGTGTTCGATATCATGCTTTTTGTGCTCATTGTCATCAGCGTTATTCTGGTAATGCTGGAGAGTATTGAAGAGGTTGATCAGAACTACCATCAAACTTTATTGACCCTGGAATGGGTAGTTACCATTTTCTTTACGTTGGAATATATTGCTCGGCTTGTAAGTATAAAAAAACCGTGGAAGTACGCCCTAAGTTTTTATGGCATCATAGATTTTGTTTCCACCATTCCATTGTACTTATCCTATATTCTAGCTGGGTCCCAGGTTCTTTTGGCCGTCCGTGCATTCCGATTACTGCGAATCTTTAGAATATTGAAGCTGGTCAAGTTTATTGGAGAAGCCTCACAACTGCAGGCAGCCATGAGGGCCAGCAGAACTAAGATTGCGGTTTTCATTTATGTGGTGCTTATCCTGTCCGTGATTTTGGGAACCTTAATGTATCTCATTGAAAGCGATGAGGCTGGCTTTACCAGCATTCCGCGAAGTATTTATTGGACTATTGTTACCCTCACCACTGTAGGCTATGGGGATATAGCTCCGCAGACCGATTTAGGGCAGTTTTTCGCCACTATTATCATGATATTGGGTTACGGTATCATAGCTGTTCCAACTGGGATAGTTACCGTAGAATTTTCAAAACAAAATAGAGAAAAGAATAATCAGCACGACATCGTTCATCTGAACACCCAGGCCTGTACCAATTGCTCTGCGGAAGGACACCGAGACGATGCCTCCCATTGTTACAACTGTGGCCATCCGTTATGAAAACAAAAGTTTTGATTGCGGTCGTTGGCCCTACGGCCATTGGAAAAACATCCTTGGGCATTCTTTTGGCAAATCATTTTGGAGCCGAGATCATTTCCGCTGATTCACGTCAGTTTTTTAAGGAAATGAACATTGGGACTGCCGTTCCCTCCACAGAAGAATTGAATCAAGCCCCACATCATTTTATTCAGCATAAGAGCATATTTGAGCCTTATTCAGTTGGTGACTTTGAGAAAGAAGCCATAGAAAAACTGGATTCCCTTTTTAAACTAAACAACATAGCCATCGTGGTTGGCGGCAGTGGACTTTATGTGGATGCTCTGGTCCATGGTTTGGATGAATTCCCCGAGGTAGACCCATCGCTTCGGGAAAAACTGAACCTACAACTTGAGGTGGAGGGATTGGAAAGTATTCAAAAGGAATTGAAACTACGGGACCCCGATTATTATGAAATTGTGGATACAGATAACCCGCACAGGCTGATTCGGGCTTTGGAAGTTTCCATAACAGCAAATAAGCCTTATTCCTCATTTCTGAATCAGGAAAAGAAAAAAAGAGCTTTTCAACATGGCTATGTGGGCATGCAGGCTCCACGGGAAATCATTTACGAGCGTATCAATACCAGAGTAGATGTAATGATGGAAAACGGGCTTTTGGAAGAAGTGCGGAAATTGTATCCCCATAGGGATTTAAATGCATTACAAACCGTTGGGTACAAAGAACTTTTTGAATATCTTGACGGCCATTGCTCATTGGATTTTGCTGTTTCCGAAATCAAAAAGAATACCAGGCGTTTTGCCAAAAGGCAGCTTACATGGTTACGGAAAAATCCGGAAATCCTTTGGATTGACCATAATGCCAGCCCTGAAGATATGATAAATAGAACCGTAGAATTCGTCAAAACCATACAACATGCCTGACGGTAAAAGAATACTTGTGGTAATGGGAGTAAGTGGTACCGGAAAATCAACCATTGGTACACTACTCGCAGAAAAATTAGACTACCCCTTTTTTGATGGGGACGACTACCACCCAGAGGAAAACATCAAAAAAATGAATTCAGGTATTCCACTTACCGATGACGATCGCAAAGGGTGGCTTTTGAAACTGAACCAGATTGCGTTGGAAAACCGTCACACCGGAGGTGTAATAGCGTGTTCTGCCTTAAAAAATACATATCGGGGGATTTTAAAGGCTGGAGTAGGAAGCTGTATGGAATTTGTTTACTTGGAAGGTTCTTTTGATGAAGTGAAATCACGACTGGAAAGTCGTGAAGGGCATTTTATGCCTATTGAGTTGCTACAATCCCAATTTGATACATTGGAGCCACCTTCCAATGCCACAACAGTTTCTATAATGCTAAGCCCTGAAGAAATTGTGAAGAAGATTGTCAAACAGGTTCATCTTCCAAAATCACATTAAAACAAGCTGAATTAAAGCCATAAAAAAAGCCACCTTTTAGGTGGCTTTTATATATTTAATGGTCATCTACTCATTTTCTGCTTTAACAACCAGCCTGAATCCTTCTCCATGAATATTAAGGATTTCTACCACATCATCTCTTTTAAGGTATTTCCTTAGTTTAGCGATGTACACGTCCATACTTCTGGAAGTGAAATAATTGTCGTCTCTCCAAATCTTGGTCAAGGCCAACTCACGTGGCATCAAATCATTTTCATGAAGGGCCAACAAACGTAAAAGCTCGTTCTCTTTAGGAGAAAGTTTAATGGGCTCCTCATCCTTGTATTTTAGGAAACGTAATTTGGAATTCAGGTGGAAATTGCCAATTTGAAATTCAAATTGCTTGCTGTCCGCCAATGTACTGGAGGCTTTTCTTTGAAGTATTGCTTTAAGCTTCATCAACAGCACTTCAGAATCAAAAGGTTTGTTCAAATAATCATCCGCTCCTGCCTTATATCCTTTCAAAACATCCTCTTTCATAGTCTTTGCTGTAAGGAAGATAATCGGAACATTTTCGTTTTTCTCCCTGATTTCTTTGGCCAAGGTAAACCCATCCTTATATGGCATCATTACGTCCAAGATGCAGACATCATAGTTGTCTTTCTTGAACTTTTCGAAACCTTCCATCCCATTTTTGGCAAGAACCACATCAAAATCGTTCATGGATAGGTAATCCTTAAGGACAATTCCAAAGTTTGGATCGTCCTCTACCAGTAATATTTTCTTCTTTTCTGTTTCCATACGTTCGTACTAAATTAAAGGGAGTTTTATAAAGAAAGTACTGCCTTTGCCTTTTTCGCTCTCTGCATAAACCTCTCCTTGATGATCTTCTATAATTCTTTTTACGTAGGCCAATCCCAATCCATGGCCTTTTACATTATGTATATCTCCGGTATGTTCCCGGTAAAATTTCTCAAACACTTTTTTAAGGACCGCTTTGCTCATTCCGGCTCCTTGATCCTCTATTTTAACGACGATGCTGTTTTTGACCACCTCCGTGTGCACATCTATCTTGGGAGATTCCGGTGAATATTTAACCGCATTGTCCAAAATATTGACCAACACATTGGTCATGTGCATTTCGTTGGCCAGAACTTCCGATCTTTCCGCATCTAAATGCGAATTGACATATCCTCCGCGGTCCGCCACAATCAACTCAATATGGGCAAGAGCATCCCCGATCAATTCATGAACATCAACCCGATCTTTGCTGATATCCAATTGATTTTTTTCAAGTTTAGATATCCGTAACACGTTCTCTACTTGTGCATGCATCCGCTTGTTTTCATCCCGTATCATTCCCAAATAGCGCAGTACCTTGTCCTTGCTTTCTATAATCTGCGGGTTTTGAATGGCTTCCACAGCTAGATTAATGGTTGCGATAGGAGTTTTAAACTCATGCGTCATATTGTTGATGAAATCTGACTTTATCTCGGATATCTGCTTTTGTTTGATAAGCTGATAAATAGCACTTGAATAAGCTATCATGATTACCAAGGTGAAAATCAACGATAAAAACGCCATCCCCATAATAGACCTAAAAAGGAACTTCTTCATTGTTGGAAATGTAAGCAGCAATGAAAAATTGGTGTTCCCTTCGCTATCCTTAAATATGGGCGCTTTGTACATTTTCTCTTCAGAAAACTTAAACCGTTTAGATTTTACTTTTGTTGGATATCCCTGGCTATAGACCCCGTACTCGTAATCAATATCAATTCCGCGGTTTTTTAGCTCCTGACTTAGAAGTAATTCCAGCTCCTGTTTGCTCAACCTTTTGTGAATGGGTCTGCTTTTGGCATACTCCATAAAGACATCTTCCCAAGCAGCTTTGTCAATACTGGACAATCCACCTATTTTCTCTGCCCTTTGGATAGGGGTCAGACTATACCTTTTGCCATCTAGGCCATACTCTTCCTTAAAAACGGCTTTTGTACGTTTACTGGTATAGTTTTTAAACGTGGTGGTATCGTCCTCGTTTTCTATGTTATCAAAGAACGTTGATGTAATATTGTAATCTTCTTCTAGAATCCCGTGGGAGTAAAAGAGAATCTCGTCCGAGTTCAAATCCCTGTCGACAAACAAGAAATTTCTAAACTGTGTAGTTTTTGGTTGTCCAATACTATCAACCAGTGAAGCCAAACGGTCTGAATAATCCTTCATCTCCCTTTTCTCCACCCTACTGGCAACCTTGTCCAGTATATCCGTAACCGTTCTTGAGAATTGTTCTTCTTTGTCGTCTATAGATGTTCTTATCCAATAAACCTGCACGAAAATTATCCCGGTCAGGGATAAGCTCATAAGAATGACCAGAAGAACAAATAACTTCTTGTTCATTGGGGTAAAATTAGAAATTTAACATTTAGCCCTTTTATCGTTTAACCTAACCTTAACAAAAATGTTAAAATCATTGGTTGGCAAGCACCATAAGCCTTGCGTGAAGTTCACTGACCCTTTTTTTGGTCTCTTCCATTTCTATGTTGACAATACAAAAGTTGGCCAGGTCGGCCTTTTTATTGTCATCCATTTGGTTTTTCATTCGATCTAGCACTTGTTGGATGGTTGCATTGTCCCTTTCCACCGTCCGTTGTATCCTTAGTTCTAGAGGTGCGGTAATCAAAATAGTATAGTCGTACTGCTCCTGAGCCCTATTTTCAAAGATCAAAGCAGTTTCCTGAACTACATATGGGGAAGTCTGACTTTCTGCCCACTTCAAAAAATGTGTTTTTACCGCAGGATGCACAATAGCATTGAGCGATTGTAATTTCTCCTTATCATTGAAAACCTTTTCAGCAATATATGCTCTATTAAGAACATCCTCCAGATAAGCCTCATCACCCAATAAATTGACAATGGCCTCTTTTATTTCCAAAGATTCGGACATTAATTGCTTGGCTTCCAGATCAGAGTCATAAACTGGCACCCCCAATTCTCTGAACATCTTGGCCACAGTACTCTTGCCACTGCCAATACCACCTGTCAGCCCTACTATCTTCATAGTTGTTCCAAAACAAAGTTTACCCTGTTCTCCAATAGTTTTACGTCATAAACCCCTTCAGGTTCTTGAACCACTTGCAGGAACAACATGTTGTTTTCCGGTTCTCGGACCATGCGGTAGTCAGCCACAACTTCAAAATCAGTGCTGGACAATCCTTTCAGTTGCTCAATGGTTGCTTTACAAAGCACGGAAACCAAATTTGGAAAAGTCTTGACTTGGTAGCCTTCAGGGAAGTTCACTACTTTGACAGGTACTTCAAAAACCTTTTCCGAAAATTTGACCACCTTTCCCGAAACTGTGACCCTATTTACAGAAAATATTGTGTTGTCCAACCCCTTTGGAAAGGCAAGGGATATCTCTTCGGAAAAATCATCGGAAACATTCTCCAAGGAAATCGCCGAAGTCGTTATTTGCTTAAGTGTATCAATCTCGGAACCCGGCCCCTTCACCGTAATGTGTGTTGGTGAAATTACGAGTTCACCCTCCATGATGTAGTTTGGTTCGTATTGAACGTTCAGGTTTGCACTAACTGGAATCTCCCTTGATGCTACCTGATATAAATCCACCACTAATTGATTCCTATCCAAATCCAACAGCGATATATTCTGGGAAAGTTGTTGATCTATTTGTTTTTTCAGGACATCTTCTGTCAATACATATCTCCCATTTTGTAGAGTTGCCTTGGATACATCAATATTGACCCTCTTTTTCACAAAATTGTAATACAGAAACTGGAATCCACTTGTTCTTAACTTAGCCTCAAATTCATCAATGATATTTTTTCCCAACAGCAACGTATCCGGAACGTTTCTATAGTTTACGGTAAATTTAGTTCGAGACTCGTATGATTCAGATAGGTTACTCAAAAACCAGGCAAATAAAGAGCATGCCAGAAAAAGTAAAAACACTTTTACTTTTCGTTTATTGAGGTCTTGTAATAACTTTTTGAACACTATTGCCTTCGCTTGAAAAACAGTTTAGGAAACAGGCTTTCTGCATCCTTGTTACTAAAATTAAGCAAGATTGTGGACTTTAGAAAGCCCATTCCATATCCGGTAAACTGGGTAAGTGCCGCAAAAATTGACAAAAACGCCACTACAAAGCTTTTGTTTTTGATAAAGGCATCCATAAACAGTATCACAAAATAGATGAGATAGATGGCCAACGGCAGTAGGATACCAAAAAAGGCTATTACTATTGATGCCAAAAGCCCCAGCGTAAAAAAGGATGGAAACCAATAAGTGACTTTAGCAGTTCCAGGATGCCATTTATTCAGTATTGGTCTAACACTTCCAAATTTGTTTACCTGGATATAAAATTTGTTCCAATCTATTCTACGTTTGTGATAGACAAATGCCTTTGGAAAAAGTCTTGAATCAAATCCAGCCTTCCAAATACGGAATGTCAAATCAGGATCCTCTCCCGGATGAATTCTACCAAATCCCCCAGCCTTTTCAAAGGCTTCTTTTGAAATCCCCATATTAAAACTTCTAGGCTGAAACTTTCCAATAGATTTTTCACCCCCACGTATGCCCCCGGTGGTGAAAAAAGAAGTCATTACATAGTTTATGGCTTTCTGAACCGTGGTAAAGGATTTGTCCGCGGCATCAGGCCCACCAAAACAATGAACAAACTCTTTTTGGAGTTCTTTATTGACTTCGGTGAGATATTGTTTTGGCAAAATACAATCTGAGTCAAGGATAATGAAATAGTTTCCCTTGGCCTTTTGCATTCCATAGTTTCGGGAATCTCCTGGGCCCGAATTCTCTTTGAAATAATAAGAAATCTGTAAGCCATCCCGGAACTTCTCCACAATTTCTTCCGAGCTTTCAGTAGAGCCGTCCTCAATAATAACCACCTCAAAAGCTGAGTTAAAATCCTGAACTTTCAGGCTTTCCAAGAGCTCCCGAATTTCATCAGGTCTATTGTAAACAGGTACTATTATAGAAAGAGATGTGTTCATTTTAAATAGAAAAGCCATCCAATAAGGATGGCTCGTTTATACATTTCTTAAAATTAGGGAGCAAATTCATCAATGACTTCTTGACTGACCCCCGTGTTAGAGAACCCACCGTCATGGAAAAGGTTCTGCATGGTTACTTTTTTGGTCAAGTCCGAGAACAAGCTCACCGTGTAATCGGCACAGTCGTCCGCAGTTGCATTGCCCAAAGGAGACATCTTTTCGGCATAATTGATAAACCCATCAAATCCTTTAACACCCTGACCTGCTGTGGTTGGAGTTGGGGATTGAGAAATAGTATTTACCCTTACTTTTCTTTCCTTGCCAAAGAAATATCCAAAACTTCTGGCCACAGATTCCAAATAAGCCTTGTTATCTGCCATGTCATTGTAATCTGGGAAAGTACGTTGGGCCGCCATATAAGTAAGCGCTACAATGCTTCCCCATTCATTCATAGCCTCTGCCTTGTATAGTGTTTGCATTACCTTATGAAAAGAGAGTGCGGAAACGTCCCATCCTTTTGCAGTGAAATCATAATTCTCATCCGTGTAGGCCCTACCCTTTCTTACATTGACGGACATTCCTATGGAATGAAGGACAAAATCCAGTTTTCCGCCCAATATTTCCATGGCCTGATTAACCAAATTCTCTAAATCCTCTTCTTTGGTAGCATCGGCAGGAATTATCTCTGAATTGGTCTTGGCTGCCAAATCTTTTATTTGACCCATTCTCATAGCAATAGGTGCATTCGTCAACACAAACGTGCCTCCTTCTTCATGTACACGTTCAGCTGTTTTCCATGCGATGGAATTCTCATCCAGAGCTCCAAAAATGATTCCTTTCTTTCCTTTTAAAAGATTATATGCCATAGTTTTTATTCTATTGTTGATTGTGCGACAAAGATATTTATTCTATTTAAAGTTTTTAGTATTTGTGGACTCTATGATTTTTACCTACTAACTATTGAAGTAATTGACGTGCATGGGCCATTGCCGATTCAGACAAGGTCTTCCCTCCCAACATTTCTGCCAATTCCTGTACCCGCTCATTTTCATTTAATTTTCTCATCAGAGTGCTGGTCCCAAGTTCACTCTCTTCCTTGTAAACCTTAAATTGATGCTGACCTTTTGAGGCCACTTGAGGCAAATGGGTAATGGAAAATACCTGCATGGTGTTGCTCATTTGCTGCATAATCTCGCCCATTCGATTGGAAATCTCACCCGAAACCCCTGTATCAATCTCGTCAAACATCATGGTGGGCAGTTGTTCGTAAGAAGCTAAAATTGACTTGATGGTCAGCATTATTCTGGACAGTTCACCTCCAGAAGCTACTTTCTTAAGCTCTCCAAAATCCGACCCCTTGTTCGCAGAGAATAAAAAAATCAGGTCATCCTTTCCATTGGATTTAAAAGTTTCCGAGGGATTAACCTCGATTTTAAAACTTGCCGAAGGCATCCCCAATGCATACAAATTCTCCTGCAGCATACTCTTTAGTTTGGGAATGACCGCATTTCTTGCACTCCGAATTTTTCCTGCCCATTTCTCAAGTTTTTCCACAAGTAGTGAAACCTCCTCGTTCTTTTGCTCAATTTTGGCTTCAATATTGGCTACGGTCTCAACTTTTTTGGATAGATCGTCCTTTATCTTGATAAGTTCCTCAACCGTGGCGACATGGTGCTTCTTTTGCAAGTCATATAGCTGCTGTAGTTGCCCGTTTATGGTCTCCAGCCTCCTTGGGTCAGCCTCCACTCCATCCTTTAAGCGTTCAAGCTCGGAGGCTATGTCATCAATTTCAATGAAAACAGATTCTATTCTATTGTTCAACGCTTCATAAGAAGGTCCAAAGTCGGTTAAACTCTGCAAATTACGTCTCAGGTCGGCCAGTCGTGCCAAAATACCCAATTGGTCTTCATTCAACAATTGGTAGCCTGTGCCCAACTGCCCCATTATCTCCTCTACATTGTTCAGTTGCTCGTATTCGGTTTCCAATTCTTCTTGCACACCTTCTTTTAAAGGAGTTGCTTCCAGCTCTTGGAGCAAAAAGGTATTGTAATCGTGTTCGCGATCGGCATTAGCTTGAAAATCCAAAAGTTCCTGCAATTCTGTTTGAGCTATTTTGTTCTCATTTAACAAGGACTTGTAGCTCGTCAAGTTTTTGGCATTGTCCGCCAAGGCATCCACAACCTTTAGCTGAAAATCGTTTTCCGTGAGCTGAAGGGTCTGATGTTGGGAATGCACATCCACCAATTGATCTCCCAGTTTTTTAAGCACATCCAACGTCACTGGGGTATCATTGACAAATGCCCTTGATTTTCCACTGGGAAGGATTTCTCTACGAAGAATGGTAGCCGACTCATAGTCAAGGTCGTTTTCTTCAAAAAATTTGCTTAGATCGTATTTTGAAATCTCAAATTCAGACTCAATAATGCATTTTTGAGTCTTGTCTTTTAAAGAGGTAAGGTCTGCACGCTTTCCGAGGACCATGGAAAGTCCTCCTAGCAAAATTGATTTTCCGGCACCGGTCTCCCCAGTAATGGTCGTAAAACCATCCGAGAAGCGTACGTTCACGTCATCAATCAATGCGTAGTTCTTAATGGAAAGATTTGTTAGCAATGCCGAAGATTTTCTCCGTAAAGATAAATCTCTTTGGAGAATTTGGCTAGTAATTTATCTCGTTCCAGGTATTGGAATAAAATGGGGCCACTTTGTTCAGGGTTTCCTTGAGCCTAACAATGTCAATTTTAGGTCCGTCAGAGAAAATGTTTTGGATTTCCTCGGCCTTGGCATCAAAAAAAGTCTGAATTAAAAATGCATTGGGCCTACGGTTGATCAAGGTCTCAAACAGTCTCATGCTTCCGGCTATTATCTGCTTTCCGGTACTGTTGTTATCACCAAGTACATCCAATCCTTTCCTATGGTAATTGTACATGGCTATCCGATATTCCCTAAAAGAGTTACTGAGCAGATTATCTACAAGTTCAAATCTGGTACGCTCTCCGGTCTGCTGACTCCAACCGGTAAAATTGGAACTTTGAGCCTGCGTAACAATATTTTGTGCCTTTCTGAACAGGTCATCTCCCCCTTCAAGCGAAAATGTATCTGCATCCAACCCTAGAATAATATAAACGTAGTACGAAATAACGCCGACCAAGTTGGAATCAAAAACATTTTCGTTGTATACCAAAGGTTGAAATTCTTGATATTGGAAGTTGAACGCATTGTCCTTATAATTGAACACCGGACTTTCGTAGGAAGTATTGAAAACCGGTCTGGAAGATTGAATTTGGATATTAGCCTCGAATCTATCCGATTCATACTGGGTTACGGTAATGAACATCCTGGCATTAACACGTTCATTTTCTCGGTACACCCTGTTTGTCCATTTGTTTTTATTGACAAAATCGTTCAGAGACCGCTCCAAAGTTTTAAATATCTGCTGGTTGGTCTGGCTTACCTGATCGGAATTGACAGTGACCAGGCAATTAAGCTCTTGTGCCAAAATAGTGATGGGCAGAGCACATAAAAAAAGGAGCAATATGAGTTTACGCATGAATCCTGGAGATAATTTCTTCCCAAATATCCGAAGCCACTTCGGACTTCGTCTTCAATGCAAACGTTTTTATGTCCAAATTCTTATCAATGAAAGTGATTTTATTGGTCCCCTTGCCAAATCCCGCACCTTCATCCTTTAAGGAATTTAGAACTATGGCATCCAAATTTTTGCGTTTGAGCTTCCCAGTGGCATTTTCAATTTCATTTTGGGTCTCCAGGGCAAATCCAACTAGAAATTGTTTTGTCTTTTTTTCGCCCAAGGATTTTAATATGTCAGGGTTTCGCTCTAGTTCAAGATTCAGGTCACCTTCTTTTTTCTTGATTTTTTCTGAGGATGCGTGTTTAGGTCGGTAATCGGCCACCGCAGCTGCACTTATGGCCACATCCACATCCGAATAATTCTCGTGGCAAGCTTCATACATTTCTTGCGCTGAGACAATTCTTTTCAGCTCTATATTTCCATGTTCCGTTGTCAAGTTGGTTGGACCAGCTATGAGAATCACTTGGGCTCCCAGGTCAGCGGCCTTTTCCGCAAGTTCAAAACCCATGGTTCCGGAAGAACGGTTTCCAAGAAAACGAACGGGGTCAATTGCTTCATGGGTAGGTCCAGCGGTAATAAGAACCTTTTTCCCTTTTAAGGGAAGTTGGTCCGACAGGTCTTCTTTGATAATGTTTACAATGGTCTCTGGTTCTGCCATACGTCCTTCTCCATGAAGGCCACTTGCCAACTCACCTGATTCTGGGGGAATCATAATGTTGCCAAAGGACTCCAGTTTTGCAATGGAACTCTTGGTGGTAGGATGTTGGTACATATCCAAATCCATGGCTGGAGCAAAGTAAACCGGACATTTGGCAGAAAGGTATACCGCCATCAACAGGTTGTCGCAAATACCATTTCCCATTTTGGAAAGTGTATTGGCGGTAGCGGGAGCAATAATCATGATGTCTGCCCATAACCCAAGTTCTACGTGATTGTTCCACGACAGACTCCCATCTTCTTCATTGATAAAATCCAACAAAGCTGGATTCTTGGACAGCGCGGAAAGTGTAAGTGGAGAAACAAAAGAGCTGGCACTTTGGGTCATAACAACTTTGACCTCCGCACCAGCTTTTATCAAAAGCCTGACCAAAAAAGTGGTCTTGTAAGCGGCAATTCCCCCGGTAATGCCCAAAAGAATATTTTTACCGCTCAACATATTTAGGCGTCTTTCTCGGTATTCCTATAGTAGATTTTGTCCTCTAGCCACTCCAATACTGCCAAAGCATGTGGCTTGGGCAATTTTTCATAAAACTTGGATACTTCAATCTGCTCCTTGTTCTCAAAAACTTCCTCCAAGCTATCGCTATAAGTTGCAAATTCTTCCAACTTCTCCAACAACTCCTTCTTTATTTCGGAATTGATCTGTATGGCGCGCTTTGAAGCAATTGAAATCGCCTCATAGATGTTATCTGTTTTTTCATCAAACTCGTTTCTGTTGTGGGTAACTGTAGAAACTGGCGCTTTGGTGTTTTTCAAATCTTGCATATGCTTATTGTCTACTTTAAAACTTTTATTTGGAATCTGAGGTGGTGTTGTAGTCACTCAATTCCTTTTGAATTTTTTCGGATAGGTTATCCGCTTTCTTCTTAAACTTTGTATCGGGAAAATAACGGTACAAATTATTGTACGAGCTCAATGCTTCCTCCAGACGTTCCTTTCTTCTTTTCTCCGTACTGTTCAGCGCCAAGTTGGTAGCTGCCTCAATGCGGTAATATAGAGCTTCTTCCCTATAAACAGAACCAGGATTGTCCGAAATGAAATTGTCGAGGGCCTTAATGGCAGAAATCAAAATCGGATAGTTGAACTCACCCAACTTGTTGAACTGCTTGGCAATCTCTATTTGCTTCTTTTCTTTTTTCGTGGTCAATTCCCTTGCCATGGAATTGGCTTCTTCAAAATATTCTGATTCTGGATACGTATTGATGAAGGTCTGCAGTTTTGCCAATGCCTTGTCCGTATCTGTTTGATCTAGAGAATATGCAGGTGAAAGCTCATAATAACTCTTTGCACCTAGGAAGCTTGCCTCCTGAATCTTATCACTTTTGGGATAAGATTTCATGAAACGTTCAAATTGATATCCTGAAAGGTAATAGTCTCCAGTTTGGAAATAACTATTGGCAAAGAAAAACATGACCCGTTCTCCTTGAGGTCGACCAACATATTTTGGAGCGATCTGCTCAAACAATCGCTTTGCTCTTTTGTAATCACCTTCATCATAGTATTTTTCGGCCAAATCGTATTTAGCTTTGACATCTTCATTCTTGAGTACTTTTTGATACTCACTACAGGATGAAAGAATAACAACCGAGAAGGATAACAGGAGAATCTGCCTCATTTTCAAAAACATTTTGCAAAATTAGTGATAATGAACGGATTTAAAAAATAGATTTATCCCCCCAAAAGTAATGGTATTATTGACCCCAATCCAAGCTTTTGGCCTAGATTTAACGTATTTAGGCGTGGGCTTTTTCCAAAGATTCCAGAAAGGTTCCAATCTTGTTCTTCAATTTTGGGGAAGCTTCTACCAAAGGTAGTCTTACTTTGGCGCTGGCAAGGCCGATGTTCTCAAAAATACTTTTGATTCCAGCTGGATTGCCCTCCTCAAAAATGAGTTGCATCAATGGCAATAATTCATCATGTATCTTCTGTGCTTGATCTTCCTCATTCTTAAGGCCTAGAGAAATCATTTTGGAAAATGCTTCAGGAAGTCCTTGTCCCAAAACTGATATTACTCCAGCACCACCAGCCATTACTGTGGGCAGCGCTGTGAAATCGTCTCCTGAAATTATCAGAAAATCCCCTGGTGCAGAATTGATGATTTCGGCAATTTGATTGATATCTCCCGAAGCTTCTTTGATCGCAACAATGTTTTTAGAATCATTTGCCAACCTTAAAGTGGTCTCTGGAAGCACATTGCTCCCGGTCCGCGATGGTACGTTGTACAAAATAATGGGTTTCGGCGCCACCTCAGCAATTGTCATAAAATGTTGATAGATGCCCTCTTGGGTGGGTTTATTGTAGTAAGGTGAAACGGACAATATAGCTTCGAACTCGGACAGGTCCAACGATTTGAGTTCTTCGATTATGGCGGCAGTGTTATTTCCTCCAACACCAAGGACTAAAGGCAATCTCCCTTTGTTGGTAGCGATTACCGTCTCCATGACCTGCTGCTTCTCTGTTTTGGTAAGCGTAACCGATTCGGCTGTAGTTCCCAGAACTACCAAATAATCCACTCCCCCACTAATGCAGTATTCCGCAACTCGCTCCAGTGCGCCTACATCAACAGAATTATCTTGTCCAAAGGGAGTAACAAGGGCTACTCCAGTACCCATTAAATTCTTCATTACAGCTCGTTTAACACTTTTAAATACTTCTTAAGTTCACTTTTGAACAAAGCAAAATCGTTTAACGGAGTGTTCAGAATCAAATCGTTGATTTTTGGGTCCAATGCACCCAAACCAACTTTTATTCTTGCTTGCGTCTTAACGGACAGCAACTTCATCATTAAATTGTCCTGGTCATAATAATTGATCAACATATCGTATTCCCTACCCAAAAACTCCAACACATAACCATTCTCTATCTCCCCTTTCCATCCAAGGTCCTTATCGGAATAAATCTGAATGGCATATGGAGAGTTTTTATCATACTCCCTTTTATAGCCAATGATTTTTATGGCATTGGGCCTTAAGGAATACTCATCAATTAGGTCATAAAACACCTCTGCATTCTGAAAACTGTCTACATCAACTATACAACCAATACTACTGACTCCTTTCTCCCTGGTCACTTCTGTAGGAGGTTTTTGCATTTCCTCCTGTAAAAATTTTTGACCCGATTTAACTTTAAATTTATCTTGGAGCCCCTTGAAAAACATATTTTTTTGTGCATTTTTACAAAGGTAATTATTCTACCAAGATTACTTATACAAAGATAACCGAGTGAATGATTTAAAAATTAAACAAATTGTTATTTTTATAACTTTTTGTTTTTTGCTTTCCTGCAAACAAGAGAAGGGAGAACTCTCCAAAATACAAGGTCAACAAATTCAGATAGATTCTGTTCTTAAATCGGTGGATTCGATTGAGTCGTATGTTGCCCCTTACCGGAACAGAATCAACCAAGTTCTCGATAGCACTTTGGCATACGCCCCAAAATCGCTCTTATTGGATGATGGCATCCGAAATATGTCTATGGGGAACCTAATGGCCGACATCGTTCTTTGGGAAACAACTCCCCTTTTCAATAAACGAACAGGTAAGGAATTGGATTTTGTTGTACTTAATAGAGGAGGCATCCGTTCAATTATTTCCGCAGGAAACGTCAATGCCAGAACTGCTTACGAAGTAATGCCCTTTGAAAATTACATCTCAGTGGTTGAACTTAGCGGTACTGCGGTAAGGGAGCTCATTAATTTTGTTTGCTCTGCAAGCCGGGTACACCCCATTGCTGGAATGCAAATTGTTCTGGATAAAAAAGGGGGATTGGAATCGGTAAACATACAGGGGAAGCCTTTTGATGAAAACCGCACCTATTTTGTGGCCACATCGGACTATTTGGTACAGGGCGGTCCCAGCATTGGTTTTTTTAACGAGATTATTTCCACAACGGATACGGGTTACCTTTTACGAAATGCCATTATTGACCATTTTAGAAAAGTGGATACCCTGACCGCCAAAGTGGATGATAGATTTATACAATTACAATAGATGAGGAGAAGGGATTTTTTGACGAACACAGTGGCCGCTTCCACTTTAGTGGGGCTTGGTGGGCTTGGACTAAGCTCGTGCTCCAACCTTGGAGGAAAACATATTACAATACTACATACAAACGATGTGCACAGCCATATTGACCCTTTTCCGAGCTCGCACTCGCGCTATGCCAATCTGGGTGGGGTGGCCCGTAGGGCCAGTTTGGTGGAAAACATCCGTAATGAGAATCCGAATACGTTGCTGTTTGATGCCGGGGACATTTTTCAGGGCACGCCCTATTTTAATTTTTATGGTGGGGAACTGGAGTTTAAACTGATGAGCAAACTCAAGTACGATGCCTCTACCATCGGCAACCACGATTTTGACAATGGGGTGGATGGCCTCTTGGCCCAAGTCCCGCATGCCACTTTTGAACTGCTCTCCGCCAACTACGATTTTTCCAATACCGTGATGGATGGTTTTGTAAAGCCATTCAAAATCTATTCTGTTGATGGAATCAAAATTGGAGTGTACGGCCTTGGAATCGCCCTGGACGGATTGGTGACCAAACGCTTGTACAAGGAAACCGTATATCTGGACCCCATGGAAATTGCCCTGGATATGGAGCGCAAACTTAAGGAAGAGGAGCAATGCGATCTTATCGTGTGCCTCTCCCACCTGGGTTATGATTATGAGAACCCCGAAAGACCGTGCGACACCCGATTGGCGCAAAACACCTATCACACCAACTTGATCATTGGGGGCCATACCCATACCTTTTTGGACAAACCCGATGTGCGTATCAATAAAAATGGGGATTCCGTATTGGTGAACCAAGTGGGGGCCTATGGCATTAATTTAGGACGAATCGATTTTTATTTTGATGCCAAAAAGAACGCCTCTGCCCAAGGAGTGAGCATTACGGTTTAGGTGACAATGATCAATTGACAATTAACAGTGGACAATTGACAATGATCAATTATCCATGGACAATGTACGTGTCATTTCGAGCATAGCGAGAAATCTTTACTATAGACAATATGTCATTTCCCTACCATGGGATTCCGAAACAAGTTCGGAATGACATTCAGCCTGGTTTCTACTATAAAAAAACACCGGAAAGCCATGGCCAACCGGTGTAGAATACGTTTGCAATGGGTTCTTTTTCCCATTAACGTGTTTTTTTAAACTATCAAAGTTCTGGACAGAGTTCATCGCCTATGATGTTCCATCCTTTGACATCTATTAAAGACGTTCTTGCAGACATTCCTTCTAGGTTACAATATACTAGACCTAATGCCCCAAACTCAATACCATTTGGAACCATATTCTGACTTTCCCAACCAATTAGAGTAATATCATAATTTAAAGATGAAAGCCCTGTATTGTCCAACATATGTTGCATAGTGGTCACAGAGCTGATATCCCAACTTCCTAGATTTTGATCAAAGTCTGTGGCCTCTCGGAACATATAGGACATGTCCGTTACATTGCCCACATTCCAATTGCTCAAATCCCTGTTGAACGAAGGTGCGTAATTGAACATTCCTTTGACATCAGTTACATTATCAACATCCCAACCACTGATATCAGCATTAAAGGAGGCTGCCCCCTGGAACATTCCCTTCATATTATTAACATTGATCACATTCCAGTTGCTGATATCCCCATTAAATGCAGATGCTTGATTGAACATGAATCCCATATCTGTGACTTCTCCCACATTCCATGAATTAAGATCTTGGTTAAAGGATTCAGCATATTCGAACATGGAGCTCATATTGGTTACCTTATCAACATCCCAACCTCCAATATCTTGGTTAAAGGATTCTGCATCATAAAACATAAAAGACATGTCCACAACCTTAGTTACGTCCCAAGTACCAATATCTCCGTTAAAAGCCGTAGCTCCAAAGAACATGCCGGACATATTCGTTACTTGGGACAGATCAGGAACATCTGTGGCATTATACACCATATTCGAACAACCGCTGAATGCTTTGTACATTGTCGCCCATTGTATCGCTCCCCATTGTTCTATGCTCATTAACTTGGTGGCTGAGGGATTCTGGTACATGTTGATTACCGGAAACTCCCCTTTAATGGCCACGGTGTACGTGCCCGCATTGTCGTAGGTATGCTCTGAGGCATTGTTCCCAACAGTGCCATCTCCCCAATCAATAGTATAGTCATACGTATAACCTTGATGCAGACCAATGGTTATATCCTCCCCATCGGTATCGGTCTTAAACGTGACGATGAACGCATCTGGATCCTCCGCCAAGAATTCAATGACATTCTCCACAAATATGGTCACCTGTGCCTCAACAGCGTCCATGCCATCGCTCACGCTTATCTCTATTGTGTACTGTTCCTCAGTTTCATAATCAAGGATTGCCCCTTCCTGTAAACTTATTTCTCCATTGGGCGTAATCTCAAAAAGGTCACTGTCGGTCACCATGGCAAAGGTGAGTTCATCGTTTTCTGGGTCAGAGGCCTGTACCGTTCCGATAATGTGGTCGGCAGGGATATTCTCCTCGGCCGAAAATTCCTGGTCCTCCATTGCAGGGGCTTGGTTCACCGGGTCCACCTCGGTCACCTTGATGGTGATCGTGGCAGTGGCCGTATCGGTGCCGTCGCTCACCTGTACCACTATGGTATAGGTGCCGGCATCCAAGCTCTTTCCTGGGGCCACGGTCAACTGTCCGCTCTGCGCATTGATCGCAAAGCGATCGTTATCGTTGGTCTTTATCGTATAGGCTAGGTCGTCGCCGTCCTCATCACTGGCCGTGACCGTGCCGATGCTGTTGGAATTTTCGGATACAGTAAAGGTCTTCGGTGTAACGGTAGGGGCCTGGTTGGCCGGTTTGGAATCGTCATCCTTGCTACAGGACACTATGGCCAAGGCGAAAATGACCATATAGAGCAATTTTTTTGCTTTCATTTTTTTGGGTTTTATCATTGATACCCTGCAAGTTGTCCCTATTTAAATGGACTTGCCGGGGTGATCTGACCAATACCGCTTTTGGATTGATGAGGACAGGTTGGGGGTTGATTTAAAGAAAAGACGCTGGGCATCAATAAAAAAACACCGGAGGTGAATTTTCCGGTGTTGTCAGTTAAAACTATGCTACACATTAATTGATGGTTACGTTTGACATCCCCCTAAATCACCTTCAATAGTCCACCCTTTAACATTGGTTAAAAATTCCTTTGCGTCATCAGCTTCAGAACCACAAGTAAAAAGATTTTCAGCACCCAGAGTGATATTATGAGGGGTTGTAGGTGCATTGCTCCAACCTATCAATGTAGCTCCGTAGTCATAATATTTAAGTCCAGAATTGTCAAACATCCCTTCCATGTTGGTCACACCACTTAGATTCCATCCTCCCAGGTCTTGACTAAACTTTGTTGCATAATTGAACATAGCATTCATTTTGGTGACCTTTTCTACATTCCAACCTTCAATATCTTGGTTAAAAGATTCTGCATGTTCAAACATACCACTCATACTCGTAACATTGTTTACTTTCCAATCACTGATATCCCCGTTAAAAGAAGTTGCTCCAGAGAACATATTGGACATGTCCGTGACATTGGTAGTTACCCATCCGCTAAGATCTTGGTTAAAGGATTCTGCATTTGTGAACATTTCACTCATATTCACAACACTGGTCACGTCCCAGGTAGTGATATCCCCATTAAAAGAAGTTGCCCCTGCAAACATTCCCTTCATGTATATTACATTACCGACATCCCAGTTGCTCAAGTCTCCATTGAACTGGCTTGCATTGTGGAACATATATCCCATAACAATAACTTGGGTCAAATTGGGCGCATCCGTTGCATTGTAGACCATGTTGTTGCAGCCTCCGAACGCTTGGAAGAAGTATTTCCAGACCACGGCACCCCATTGTTCTATACTCATTAACTTGGTGGCTGAGGGATTCTGGTACATGTTGATTACCGGAAACTCCCCTTTAATGGCCACGGTGTACGTGCCCGCATTGTCGTAGGTATGCTCTGAGGCATTGTTCCCAACAGTGCCATCTCCCCAATCAATAGTATAGTCATACGTATAACCTTGATTCAGACCAATGGTTATATCCTCCCCATCGGTATCGGTCTTAAACGTGACGATGAACGCATCTGGATCCTCCGCCAAGGATTCAATGACATTCTCTACCAATATGCCCACCTGTGCTTCTACTGTTTTCACGCCATCACTCACACTTACTGTTATTGTATGACTTTCTGCTTCCTCAAAATCCAGACTTTTTCCTTGAGCAAGGCTCAGTTCCCCATTTTCCAATCCGATTTCAAAGAGATTGTTATCGTTGGTCGTGATACTATAAGCAAGCTCATCACCATCTACATCAGTAGCGGTCAAAGTAGCAATCACCTCGGTATCATCAATGTCCTCCTTCACGGTTATGGACCGGCCATTGAATACAGGGGGAGTGTTCTCTTCAGGTTTAGAATCTTCGTTCTTACTACAGGACACTATGGCCAGGGCAAAAATGGCCATATAGAGCAATTTTTTTGCTTTCATTTTTTTGGGTTTTATCATTGATACCCTGCAAGTTGTCCCTATTTAAATGGACTTGCCGGGGTGATCTGACCAATCCCCTTTTTGAGTTGATGGGGACAGGTTGGGGGTTGATTTAAGTGAAAGGATGAAGGGGCGAAGGTGAAGGGATTTTGGTTTTTGGGTAAGATGACACTAAAAACAACGTGTATATAATTTTAGGAAAGATTTTCCTCAACCAAAATTTTGAACTCTTCCTCCAGACTGTATTTGGGAAAAGGCTGTCCTGCCTGCCTGTACCAGTATCCTGCATTCCACTCATCCCCTTCCTTTCGGTGTAGGTAAGCATGAATCCAACTACCCATTGGAGTGTGAATTTCTTGAGCAATGTCGTGGGAAGCATTCCAATCTCCTTTAGCATCCCACCAAAGAGATTTTAGTGCAGCCGGCCATTGATTTGATGGAATCGGTTCCTTCAGGGTTTCTTGGAATTTTTCAAAGGTTGTGGGAATCATATGCTCAGTTTTTCCAAAAACTCTTGTTCCGAAACAATAGGTACTCCCAAATTCTCAGCCTTTGTTCTTTTACTAGGTCCCATATTTTCTCCTGCTACCAAAAATGATGTTTTTGAGGAAACCGAAGAAGCTACTTTGCCCCCATTATCCTCAATAAGCTTTTTGAGATCATTTCTACTGATAGATTCAAAAACCCCGGATACCACAAAGGTCTGGCCTTTTAATTTGTCGGTCTGGTTTTCCAATTGCTCTTCTGAAAGTGAAAACTGAAGTCCATAAGATTTTAACCGCTCCACCAACTCAACATTTGATGCTTCTGCAAAAAATACGACCACACTTTGTGCAATTCGTTGCCCAATTTCATCCACGGCAACGAGTTCCTCTTCCGAAGCAGCCATCAGGGCATCAATATTTTTATATGCTTTAACCAACTTTTTGGCTACTGTTTCCCCAACATATCGAATTCCCAAAGCGAACAACACCCTTTCAAAAGGAATGTTTTTGGATGCGGTAACTCCATTCACTAGGTTTTCAGCGGATTTTTCCGCCATTCGTTCCAAGGGCATTACTTGTTCCTTGGTCAGGGTATACAAATCTGCATAATTGGCAATCAATCCTTCTTTGAAGAGTAGTTCCACAGTCTCACTTCCCATGCCCTCAATGTCCATTGCCTTGCGAGAGATAAAATGCTGGATTCGACCTGTAATCTGAGGCGGGCATCCCGAATCATTGGGACAAAAATGCTGGGCCTCACCTTCTTTTCTGATCAATTCCGTTCCGCATTCGGGACAACGCTCAATATATTGGGTTCTTTCTGAGTTTGCTTCCCGTTTAGTGAAATCCACTGAAATGATCTTTGGAATAATCTCTCCTCCTTTTTCAACAAAAACAGTATCGCCTTCCCTTACATCCAATTTTTCAATCTGGTCCGCATTGTGCAATGAAGCGCGCTTAACCGTGGTTCCGGCTAAAAGTACTGGCTCTAGATTTGCCACAGGTGTTATGGCCCCGGTGCGACCCACTTGATAGGTGATTTCATTTAAAACCGTAGATACTTGCTCGGCCTTAAATTTATAGGCCATGGCCCATCTTGGGGATTTGGCCGTGTACCCCAACTCATCTTGATAGCGAATGGTATTGACCTTTATTACCACCCCATCCGTTTCATAGGGCAAATCATGCCGTTTCACTTCCCATTCATCAACAAACTTCATGACCTCATCCGTGGTCTTACAAAGCTTGGCCACTGTGGGTACTTTAAATCCCCAGGAACGTGCTTTCTCCAATACTTCAAACTGAGTAGAGATTTCTACGTTGTTCCCAACTATACTATAAAGCAAACATTCCAATGGACGTTGCGCCACCAAGGCACTATCTTGAAGTTTAAGACTACCGGATGCAGTGTTTCTCGGATTCATATAAGGGTCCTCTCCTGCCTCAATACGTTCTGCGTTCATTTTGGCAAACCCTTCCAAGGTTAAAATAATCTCACCACGAATGTCAAACTTTGGAGGATAATCTCCTTTTAGCTGCAACGGTACAGATTTTATGGTTTTGATGTTAGTGGTAACATCATCGCCTTGAAAACCATCTCCTCGAGTTACTGCCCTGACCAATTTTCCATCCTCGTATGTCAGGCTAATTGAGGCTCCATCATATTTAAGCTCACAAGTAAACTCTACGTCAACATCGCCCAATATCCGTTGAATCCTTTTTTCCCAATCTTCCAGGTCTTGTTTGGAATAGGAATTGTCCAGTGAGTACATTCGGTGTTCATGTACCACTGTTTCAAAATTTTTGGTGACTGCTCCCCCTACCCTTATTGTTGGAGATGCGGCATCATAAAACTCCGGGTGTTCCTCTTCCAATTTTTGAAGCTCCTTGAGCTTCATGTCAAATTCAAAATCTGATATTGTAGGTTGGTCCAGCACATAATATTTATAGTTGTGCTCACGGAGCTCTTCACGGAGTGAAGTTATTTTTTTCTGAATATCGGTCATCTACGTTTGTTCTTTTTTAATCCACTTTGGCGTGAATGCAGGTTGATATGCCACCATCTTGTCCAAAAGACCGCTGCAGGATTCATCTATCAAAAGCATGTCTCTATGATGCTGCTTCAAGAATCCTTTAGAAACCATGGAGTCTATGAAATGTAGCATTTCATCAAAGAAACCATTTACATTTAATATTCCAATGGGTTTTTGATGCAGTCCAAGCTGTCCCCAGGTAATCATCTCGAAAAGTTCTTCCAGTGTCCCGAAACCTCCGGGAAGTGCAATAATACCCTCTGACATCTCATGCATTTTGGTCTTGCGCTCATGCATGCTCTCCACCACGATCAGTTCAGATATGCCGTCATGGAATATTTCTTTGGACTTTAAAAAATCAGGAATTATTCCAATGACTTCTCCACTTTCGTCCAGGGCCCCATCGGCAACTCTTCCCATAAGTCCGACCTTGGCTCCGCCATAGATCAGCGCCATGTTGTAATCTGATAGGGTTCTGCCCAATTGGTAGGCCTTTTTGACAATTTCTTTATCATTGCCATCGCTACTTCCACAAAAAACAGCTACACTTCTCATTTAAAGTTCTGCTTTTACCATTCTGTAATTACCAAAGATATCTTTTCGAAGTTCAATTTCAGAAAAATTATGGGCTTCCAAAAGTGCATTCATTTCTTTGGACAGATATTGATTGATTTCAAAATAAAGCTTTCCGCCTTTCTTAAGGTTTCCCTTGGCAAAATCCACAATTGCCCTATAAAACTTCAATGGATCTTCATCGGGAACAAAAAGGGCAAGTTCTGGTTCAAAGTCCTTTACGTTAGTATTGATTTCTTCTTTTTCCAATTCCCTGACGTAGGGTGGATTGGAGACGATAATGTCAAATTTTGGTTCAAATTTTATTGTAGAGGGTTCAAGGATGTTGCCTTCCACAAAATCAACCTCAACCTTGTTATCCTTAGCATTTTGTTGCGCCACCTTCAAGGCACTTTTTGAAACGTCAAGCGTATGCACTTTGGCATTGGACAAATTACTGGCCAAAGCGATGGCAATACACCCACTTCCAGTGCCAACATCAAGTACTTTTAGATCTTGGCCGTGCTCAACCTGAAAATCCTCAAGAACCCATTGAACCAGTTCCTCCGTCTCAGGCCTGGGAATCAACACATCCTCATTCACCGCCAACTCAAAATCCATAAAATAGGTCTTTCCCAGAATGTACTGTATCGGCTTTTCCAATTTGAGTTGTGCCAAGGTTTCAAATAGGGGCTGTTCCTGTTGCTTTGTAATGGTGAAATTGGGCTGGAGGACGAGAACAAACCGCTCTAATCCTAAATAGTGCTCTATGGTTCGATAAAAAAAAGAATCCACTTCTTCTGAAGCGTAAATCCCATCGAGTTCTTTGTGAAATATGGTTTTGATCTCGCTAAGAAGCACCTTATAATTTTTTGAGCATCCAAACTGGACATGCCACATGCCCGGTATTGCCCATAGGGGCATCTATATATTCAAATCCGTTTTTCTGATACAGTTTTTGGGCAGCCTTCATGTAGGGCATGGTCTCCAAGTAGCATCCCTCAAAACCATATTCCTTGGCTTTCTCCAAACAGATGGAAATCATTTTTGTGCCCAGTCCCTGTCCCCTGGCCTCTTCCAAAAAGTACATTTTTTGCAGCTCACATACATTTCCCTCGTAATTGTCCAACTTGGCAATCCCTGCACAACCGATAATCTTTCCTCCCTGTTCAACAACATAATAGATGGCCTTGGGCACATCATAAGCAGTATACATATCGTTCAAAGCCTTATCTGCATAAGCGGAGCCAACTTTGGGAACACCGAAATCCACAAGAATCTTCCGGATGAGCTTAGTTACCTGGGCATTGTCCCCCGGTTTGATTTCCCGAAATATGGCCTCCTCCTTATTGTGCATATTATCCTATTTTTGCGATTGTGAAGATACACCAAAAATACATCCTCAGGTGCATTCAATTAGGTGAAAAAGGATTGGGGACCACCGCCCCAAATCCCATGGTGGGCTGTGTTGTTGTGCATGATGGAGAAATCATTGGTGAAGGCTATACAAGTCCTTATGGCGGATCCCATGCCGAAGTCAACGCCATTAATTCCGTGAAAAACAAAAAATTGCTTTCCAGTTCCACATTGTATGTAACTCTAGAGCCTTGTTCCCATCATGGAAAAACACCCCCATGTGCCGATTTGATCGCAGCACATAAAATACCTCATGTGGTCATTGGCCTTAAAGACCCCCATAGTAAAGTAGCTGGAAAAGGAATAGAAAAACTGAAGCAATCGGGTTGTGAAGTAACCGTCGGAGTACTGGAAAAAGATTGTAGGTGGCACCATAAAAGATTCTTGAGCTTTCATGAGAAAAATAGACCTTTTGTTATCTTGAAATGGGCAGAAACCGAAGATGGTTTCATCGCTCCCGAAAGCAATAAACGTAATTCTGAACCTGAACCTTTTTGGATTACCAATACCTACTCTCGGCAACTAGTACATAAATGGCGAAGTGAGGAACAGGCTATCTTGGTGGGCACAAACACTGTTTTGGAAGACAATCCGAAACTGACATCCAGGAACTGGAACGGAAAAAATCCCATAAGGGTTGTTCTGGACCGAGCACTTAGACTTGATATTGACCATCATGTATTTGACAAAACTGTGAAAACCATAGTAATTACGGAAGTCAAGGAAAGTAGGAAGTATATAGAAGGAGTTGATTATGAAGTGATTGATTTTTCAGAATCAATTGCAAAGCAGGTTTGCGAAGTACTTTATTGGCACTCCATTACCAGTGTTTTGATTGAGGGAGGCCGTATGACGCTTCAAGCATTCATTCATGAGAATTTATGGGATGAAGCACGTATTTTTAAAGGTAGCTCCCAGTTTGGTAATGGTGTTACGGCCCCAAAAGTTTCTGGAAGTGTATGGAGCATCCAACAAATTTTATCCGATCAGTTAACAATAATGACCAATGATTAAAAATATTATCCTGGATTTTGGGGATGTGCTTATCAACCTTGATAAACCGGCAACTGCTCGGATAATGGAAAGGTACGGTTTTAATCAGGTGACCCCTGAGATGGATTTTTTACTTAAGAATTATGAAAAGGGACTCATTTCTACCTCATATTTCATTGAGAAAACGTCCGAACTTTTTCCAACGGCTTCGGAGACAGATTTGGTACATGCGTGGAATGCTATTTTGTTGGACTTTCCGGAGGAACGGATTCAGTACATTGAAAATATAGTCTCAGAAAACAAGTATCGGCTCTTTCTTTTGAGCAACACTAATGAACTTCATATAGATTTTGTAAAACAGCAAATGGGGATGGAACAATACCATCGTTTTAAAAACCTCTTTGAAGTGTTTTACCTGTCCTATGAAATGGGTATGCGAAAACCGGATGCTGAAATTTATGAGTTTGTGCTGAGCAAAAACAATCTGGCTCCTTCTGAAACACTATTCGTTGATGATACCAAGGAGAATACCGATACTGCCGCCGGAATCGGAATCAATGTATGGAACCTTCAAGTTGGCAAGGAAGACATTACACGTTTAAAACAATATTTATAAATGATTTATTTAGCATTAAGCGTTCTTAGTTCCACTTTCATTTTTGTAGTGTTTAAGTTGTACGATGTGTACAAAATCCAAACGTTGTATGCCATCATTGTAAATTATGTTGTGGCCTGTATAGTGGGACTGTTGCTTTATGAAAATCCAATCCAGCCCACCCAGATTGTTGAATCCTCCTGGTTTTGGGGCCCTGTTGCTTTGGGGGTTTTGTTTATTGTAATCTTTAATTTGATGGCCCGTACGGCCCAGGTTGCGGGAGTTTCTGTAGCTTCGGTGGCCACAAAAATGTCATTGGCCATTCCGGTGGTGGTCGGGGTTGTCTTGTATCAGGAGAAATTATCACTCTACCAGATTTTTGGTATTCTACTGGCACTTGTCGCCGTCTATCTGGCCTCTATAAAAGGGAAAAGTGTAAGCATCAACAAGAAGGATTTGCTTTTACCTTTATTAGTATTTATAGGCTCTGGGATAATAGACACCAGCATGAAATACTTTGAAGAAAAACATCTAGCACCTCAGGAGGTCGCTATTTTCTCATCCATGATTTTTGGATTTGCCGCTTTCACCGGTCTACTTTTCATTCTTTTACAGATTAGAAAAAAACCACTCAAGTTGAATCTTAAGAATGTAGCAGGTGGAATTGTGTTGGGAGTTCCCAACTACTTTTCCATCTTTTTTCTAATTAAAGCACTGCAATCTGATATTCTTGGTAGTGCGGCCGTTTTCACTTTGAACAACGTGGCCATTGTATTGTTCTCTACTTTGATAGGAATATTGCTTTTCAAAGAAAAACTGACCACCAAAAATTGGAGCGGGGTTGGACTAGCTATATTGAGTATAATCTTGGTGGCCCTATTTTAATGAAAGAAGAAGATGTTTACCATACCATAGAAAAGGTCTCTCCTGAAATTCTGTTCAAGGACCGGAAAAGCAAATTCTATGGGCAGGCATTTCCCATACGGTCCGAAGAGGAGGTAAAACCCTTAATTGAACAATTGCGAAAAAAACACCACACTGCCAACCATGTATGCTATGCATGGCAATTAGGAGAACATACCCATTCATACCGAGCAAATGATGATGGCGAACCCAATAATTCGGCCGGCATGCCCATTTATGGGCAAATACAATCCTTTGGCCTCACCAATATTCTGGTAACCGTAACCAGGATATTTGGAGGAACCAAACTTGGTGTTGGAGGGTTGATAAGCGCCTACAGAACAGCAGCACAAATAGCTCTGGACAGTTCGGATATTGTAGAGAAAACCATTGAGACCATTTTTGATCTTCGTTTTGGTTATCCCGAAATGGACAAGGTTATGCGAACGATCAAGCAAAAAGGAATTTCGGTGGTTGCTCAAAAGATGGAAATGGATTGCGCTATGACCATTTCAATAAGAAAGAGCGAAGCAGATACTGTTTTCAAAATTTTTGATGACCTCCCAAACATCAAAATAAGCCGCTTGGATTAAATCTCAAGCTTCGCAAGAATGTAATCCGGACATTTTATTGGTTTGTTGTTGTTTTTATCCATAAATGCCAAAACCGTATTGGCCGTCGCCAAAAGCTCTCGGTTTTCATTATAGATTTCATAATCAAACTCAATTTTGACCTGAGGGATTTTTTTTAAACTGGTCTCTACGGTGATCAAATCATCGTAAAGTGCAGATTTTTTATAGTTTATATGTAAGGATATTACGGGTAGCATAATTCCATTTTCCTCCATACTTCTGTAGGTGACCCCAAGAGCCCTCAACCATTCCACTCTGCCCATTTCCAAGTATTGTGCATAGTTGCCATGGTATACTACCCCCATTTGGTCAGTTTCTCCGTAACGAACCCGAAAAGAATGTGAATTTAACCACATATTTTAAATGAAAAATTATATATTTAGAGGCTTGGTTAACATTAGGGCAACATGCGAAAAAAAAATAGAAAATTCAACGGCAAAATCATTTTTTTTTTCAAAGATTTGTTCACATATTTGTCGCATCCAATAAGCATCTATTAACCCCCGGGTGTTTGATCTAAAGCATTATAGCTAACCAACTAAACAAGGAAAACTTTTATGAGTGTTACTGCAAGTTCCGTATGGAAAAATTGTTTGGCTTTTATCAAGGATAATATCCAACCGCAGGCATTCAAAACATGGTTTGAACCTATTAAGCCCATCAAGTTAACGGACAAAGCTTTGAGCATTCAGGTTCCCAGTAAATTCTTTTACGAATGGCTTGAGGAACATTATGTGAAGCTTTTAAAAGTTGCTCTTACCAGAGAGCTTGGAAACAATGCCAAGCTTATCTACATTATTAAAATGGAAAATAAGTACGGGAATAAAGAACCCTTTACTGAACAGATTCCAAGTTCCAATAGAACGGCCATGGCGCCACAGGAACTGGACGTACCAATAACATCTAAAAGTCCGGAACTGAAGAATCCCTTCGTTATTCCGGGAATTAGAAACATTAAGATAGAGTCCCAGTTAAACCCCAACTACAATTTTGAGAATTTCCTGGAAGGAGACTCCAACCGATTGGCAAGGTCTGCGGGTATGGCCGTGGCCAACAAGCCTGGAGGCACATCCTTCAATCCTCTATTGATATTTGGAGGAGTAGGTTTGGGAAAAACACATTTGGCCCACGCCATTGGAGTTGAGATCAAGGACAAATATCCAGAAAAGACAGTTCTTTATATATCCGCTGAAAAGTTTACCCAACAATACATAGAGTCGGTAAAGAAGAACACCCGAAACGATTTTATCCATTTTTACCAACTTATCGATGTACTCATTATTGATGATGTACAGTTCTTATCTGGTAAATCTGGAACACAGGATGTGTTTTTCCACATATTCAACCATTTGCACCAAAATGGCAAACAGGTCATCCTAACATCGGACAAGGCACCTGTAGATATGCAGGATATTGAGCAACGTTTGCTCTCCCGTTTCAAATGGGGTCTTTCTGCAGAATTGCAAAGTCCGGACTATGAAACAAGGGTTTCCATTTTAAAGAACAAACTCTATAGGGATGGTGTAGAAATGCCTGAAGACATCATCGATCATGTTGCCAAAAACATCAAGACCAATATAAGAGAGTTGGAAGGTGCCATTATCTCCCTGATAGCCCAGTCATCTTTTAATAAGAGAGAGGTTACTTTGGAATTGGCACAACAGGTGGTCGAGAAATTTGTGAAGAACACCAAACGTGAGGTTTCTATCGACTATATCCAAAAAGTGGTTTCGGACTATTTTGAAATGGATGTAGCAACCTTACAATCCAAGACCAGGAAAAGGCATATTGTTCAGGCAAGGCAATTGGCTATGTTCTTTGCCAAGAAATTTACCAAAGCTTCGCTGGCAAGCATAGGTTCACAAATAGGAAAAAGAGACCATGCCACTGTACTACACGCATGTAAGACCGTTGACAACCTTGCGGAGACGGACAAACAATTCAGAAAATACATAGAGGACCTTAATAAGAAGTTCTCTTAATCCATTCATTTGATGAAAACCAAAGTTTTGATGGTCTGCCTAGGCAACATTTGCAGATCTCCTTTGGCCGAAGGTATTCTGAAATCCATGGTGGACCCCAACAAAGTTTTGGTGGATTCTGCGGGTACAGCAGGATATCATGTAGGGAACCCTCCTGACAACAGATCTATAATCGTTGCCCGAAAATATGGTATAGATATCAGTGCCCAGCAGTGTAGAAAATTCTCCGAAATTGATTTTTTGGAATTTGATCATATCTACGCAATGGATAGAAGCAATTTGTCCAATATTATGAAATTGGCCCAAACAGAAAAGGAGGCGGAAAAGGTTCGTTTGCTTTTGGATGAAGTGGACTTGGGCCTCAAAGAAGTCCCTGATCCCTACTACGGAGGTGATGATGGGTTTGAAAAGGTATATCAACTCATAGAAAAAGCCTGCCTGTCCATTGCCGAAAAATTAAACTAAATGGAAGATACAAAACCGGGCCTGGTCCTAGGAAAAGTTTATTTGATCCCAACCACTCTTGGAGACAATGCTCCCTTGGAGGTTCTTCCTATTTCCATTAAGCGAACCATTGAAAACATTGATCATTATATTGTAGAGAACGAAAAAACGGCCAGACGTTTCATCAAAAAGGTGTCCCCTAGCAAGCCCCAGCCAAGCCTTCAAATTGAAACTTTGAACAAATACACAGATCCAGCGGTTATTCCATCCTATTTAGATCCATGCATTCAAGGAAAGAATATTGGGGTCTTGTCGGAAGCAGGCTGTCCAGGAATTGCAGACCCAGGTGCTGACGTGGTTCGGGTTGCCCACGAAAGACGAATTCAGGTTGTACCCTTGGTTGGCCCATCCTCTATTTTAATGGCCATGATGGCCAGCGGCATGAACGGTCAGAATTTTGCCTTTAATGGCTACCTGCCCATTGACAATACAGAACGTAAATCCATGATAAAACAGTTGGAGCGGCTTTCAAGGGAAAAAGGTCAATCACAAATTTTCATGGAAACCCCCTATAGGAACAATAAGCTTTTTCAGGAGTTGATCAAAACGCTTCAAAAGACCACTCGTTTGTGTATAGCTGCCGACATTACCCTTTCTACGGAATTCATAAGAACCAAAAGTGTACGGGAATGGAAAGAACCCGGCACGGATTTGGACAAAAGACCCGCTATATTTATAATTCAAGCATAAAAAAACCTGGAATAACTCCAGGTCTTTTACAATACTTTATTAATTACAAAGGTTAAACTTTGGCATTTCTTTTTTGTTTGATAGTCGAAGTATCAAATCCTGCAAATTTCTTGATGTAGTGCGAAATACTACTTCCGTAGGCGTCAGACACATCATTTTTTCCGTAGGAACGTAGGTACTTCTTCACATTTCCTGCTCCCGCTAAATGCGCTGCAGCCAAAATACCCGATTCAGTAATCTCTACACCTCGGATTCTTTTCCCTACAAATCTTTTGATATCCCTTCGGAGTATCCATTTGTTCCGGGCAATATTGGTATCAAAAGTCTTTTCTTGAAGTATGGGGCTATTCAAGAAAGCCTGGGCACTGTACACACCCATCAAGTTCAATGTTCCCAATCCAAATTGATATTTACCCATATAACCCAATGTGTTTACCACATCGTACCTTCCTTGGGATTCCTTGAAGGCCAAAACCTCTTTAAATCCAATATAGGAGTTTCCTAAAAAGGGTGGGGAAATTATTGGGGTACTGGGTTCACTAGCGAACTCAAGGGCAACTGAATGTTCCGTCCCGTTGACTACACTTAGTGATTCAGGTACATTTTGACTCGTTTCTTTTACCAAAGTATACGAACCAAAACTGGTTAAGATCACAATCATGGCAAGATGCAGAATAAAACCTATCCATCTTCTCATAATGTTCATTTTTAAACTCCACAGCTTTAAAAAAAGTGAAGTCAAATTTGGGCGGCAAATATAGGGGGAGACTTTTTTTTAACAAGTATAAAGCTCTTAAGTTTTTCTTAAATGAGGCTTAAATTACGTTAAAGTGCTGAAAATTAACGGCAAAGAGTATTATCGTAGCACATTTTGAGAATTGAGCCATCTGACGTACTGTACCTTATTTCGGTTATGTTGCGCAAGAGTTTTGGCAAACTTGTGGTAGCCAAAATTGGAAACATCAGCGACGAAATACAAATAATCATGCTTTTCTGGATTCAGGACCGCATCTATGGAAGAGATGTCAGGCATTGCTATTGGTCCAGGTGGAACTCCGGCATATTTATATGTATTGTAGGGGGAATCCATTTCTAGGTCACGAAAGAGTACTCTTTTAATAATGGTATCGTAATTACCTGTTTCTTTTTTTATTGCATAAATGACGGTAGGGTCTGCCTGCAATAGAATTCCCCTTTTAATCCGGTTTAAATAAACTCCGGCCACCCTGGGGCGCTCCTCAACCTTCACTGTCTCTTTTTGCACTATGGCAGCAAGAGCAATAACTTCAGTAGGATTGAGTTTTAGTGCTTGTGCCTTGTTCAATCTGTCTTCATTCCAAAATCTCTTGTATTCTTTTAGCATACGATCACGAAAACCCTGTGCATCCGTATTCCAGAAGAATTCATAGGTGTTGGGTAGATACATTCCCAATTTACTGTCCTCATCAAAATCTGCTTCATTCAAAAACTCAGAATCATTGAAAGATTCCAAAAGTGAAATGCTATCAGCCTCAATTTGCTCTGCTATTCTTCCTGCCAAAGCCTGCAAAGATTCCTGATTGTTGAAAGAAACTTTTACGGGCAGGTTTTTACTTCGTAGCGTATTGATGATGTCATTATTGTTCATGTCTTTTGATAGGGCATACTTTCCACCTTTAATGTTGGTGGTGTACCCTTTTCGCTTGGCGACAGCTTCAAAAGTATATAAGTCTTTGAGCAAAGGTTCCAACACTTCCTCCACATCTGAAAATTCAGCATTGGAAGGAATGTAAACATATGCCTTTTCGTTATTGAACTGCGTATTGGGACTAAAAATGGCTGTGTAGATTTGATAGGCAATAAATCCGCAAACCAAAAGTCCTAAGAGGGCTGCCGCCCAAAGTACTTTTTTAAGATACATTGGTATTTTTTATCTTTTGAAACATTATTTCATTCTTGAACCCTTCGCTGGTTCTTATCCATTCTTTCTTTACCCCAATTTTTTCAAAACCCATTTTTTGAAACAGGTTGATGCTAGCTTTGTTGTCTTCCAAAATATTGGCATACAACTGATGCAGGTCCAATACGGAAAATACGTAATCGCACAATAGAGAAATGGCCTCTGCCCCAATTCCCTTGTTTCTTTGATCAGGGTCTGCTATTACAATTCCCATTCCCGCTCTGCTATTTTTAGGATCAAAATCGAATACATCGATCAAACCAACACAACTGTCCTCCTTATTGCAGATGCACAAACGCAATTGCTTTACATCATAAATATCTCTATGGGCATTTTCCAAATAAAGCTGAAGTACTTTCTTGGAATAAGGCTTCACGGTTCCACTGATTTCCCATATGGCCGTATCGTTTTCCAATTGGTACAGAAAATCTAGATCTTTAGGTTCCAGGGCCCGTAAATAAATCTGCTCCCCTTTTAAGCTCAACATGTTATTTCTCCTTTAAAAACTTGAATGGCTGGACCTTGTAAATGGATATTGCTATAAGTACCATTTTCTTGGTCAAAACTGACATTTAAATCCCCTCCGGGTGTACTTATGTTTACTTTTTTCGATGAAGTCTTTCCAGAATTGTGCATTGCCAGAGCCACAGCGGTAACACCAGTGCCACAGGACAAGGTCTCATCCTCCACTCCCCTTTCATAGGTTCTTACCTTGAAAGAATCAGGTGCCTGTTGCTCCACAAAATTAATATTGCTCCCAGATTCGCCATAAAGACCATATCGTAATCGGGAACCTTCATGTTTTACCGAAAATTTGTCCAGATTTTCCACCAACTGAACATGATGGGGAGAGCCAGTGTCCAAAAAAAGATGCCGTGTTCTTTGGTGGACTTCGGACACGTTGGACATTTTGAGTGTAACAACCTCACCATCTATGGTGGCTTCATGCAAACCATCTATAGCCCTAAATGTAGTCTTGTTGCCTATCATCCCTAAAAACTTGGCAAAAGCAACCGCACACCTACCCCCATTTCCACACATACTTTGGCTAGCATCGGAATTATAGTAATCCATATTAAAATCAGATTCACTATCTTTTTCAAGAAGGATCAGTCCATCTGCTCCAATTCCAAATCTACGGTCGCAGATCTGACCGATTAATTTGGTATTGTTTTTGGGGAAAATATTTTGTCGGTTATCAATAACCACAAAATCGTTTCCAGTTCCTTGATATTTGTAAAACGGTATCTGCATATTCCTTTGCAAAGGAACAAAGATAGCGTATTCTTTAAGGATTTTTTTGGAGTTAAAAACGAGTTAAACAAACAAAGCCAGAGTTGAATTCATTTACTTTTGTTAGTGCTGAATGTTAAAAAATTATTGAATTATGAAGAGAATAGCCAATTTGTTTTTGGTTTCTGTATTTGCCGGAGCAATAACCTTGGGAGCCTACAAACTATTTTTTGAAAAAGATAATTATACCGTGGTAACCTCGGAACAACCAATGCCTGTTTTGAGCACCAGTAACTTACCAGTATCCGCAAAAGGCGCAGGAATCAATGAAGTTGATTTTACCCTGGCTGCAGAAAAAACAGTAAACGCAGTTGTTCACGTTAAAAATTTGACCACCAATAAGGGCCAGAGAAGTCTTTCTGATTTTTTCTACGGATTTGAACGTCAACAAACTCCTCAAATAGGAACTGGTTCGGGAGTTATTATTTCTCCTGATGGCTATATCGTAACAAACAATCACGTGATTGCACAATCAAGTCAGTTAGAAGTCACCCTAAACAACAACAAAACTTATGAAGCAGAGGTTATAGGTGCTGACCGCGACTCTGATATTGCCCTTATCAAAATAGAAACTGAAGAGTCATTGCCCTATTTAGCATTTGGTGATTCTGATAATGCACAGATCGGGGAATGGGTCTTGGCTGTTGGGAACCCTTTCAACCTTACTTCTACAGTAACCGCAGGGATCGTAAGTGCCAAAGCAAGGTCTTTAGGAAGAAACCAATCCTTTATTCAGACAGATGCGGCTGTGAATCCAGGAAACAGTGGTGGCGCCTTGGTGAACACTAACGGAGATCTCATAGGAATAAACACGGCCATTACCTCTCAAACAGGTTCTTATGTTGGATATGCCTTTGCCGTACCAAGCAATATTGCGAGAAAAGTAGTGGAGGATATTATGGAGTATGGAAATGTACAAAAAGGACTTTTGGGCATCAGAGGAGGCGATATTAACCCTAGGGTTGCTACGGAAATGGGCTTGGATGAAACGGAAGGAGTCTATATTTCAGAAATTACCGAAGACTCAGGTGCTGCAGATGCAGGACTTCAAAGAGGTGATATCATCAAACGAGTGGACAATATTGAAGTGCATAAATTTTCAGAGCTATCCGGTTATCTGTCTTCCAAAAGACCAGGTGACGTTATCGATGTTTTATTGGACAGGGACGGAAAAAGCATAACCAAAAAGGTAACCCTCAAAAAACAACAGACGGTTAGTCTTCCTTATACCGGTTTTACGGTGAAAAATCTATCAGAAGAAGACAAAAAAACCTTTGGAGTCTCTAAAGGAGTAAAGATAATTGATGTGCCGGAAGGCTATTCTAGATACAATCTTGAGAATAAGATAATCACAGAGGTTGATGGCAATGAGGTCAATAACATTGACGATGCCAAAGAGCATTTTGGATCTATTTCCAGATATGGAAGAACCAGCTTTACCATGATCAATGAAAATGGCGAAAAAGAACGACTTATTCTTCAATAATATATAGTGCAAAGCATTTTAAAAAAGGCGCTCCGATGTGAGCGCTTTTTTTATTGCCAATACTTGTACGAAAACGTTTGAAATATCTATTTTTGCCCAAAATTTTGAAAATAACCGTAACCGTTATCCATGAGCGACATAAAGTCTTACGAAAAGGAACTTGCATTTCAGGCAGATAGAAGAAAAGCTACTACCGAATTTATTAAGATCATCAGTGACCTATGGTACGATAAGGCCATAGAGGTGGTTCTGTTCAAGAACCAAATCATTGATAAAAATGTCAGTGACATCATCAATCTTCATGAGTATGCTGGAGAGTTTGTTCAAAAACCTATTTCCATCTTCGATTCAGTGGAAATACTTCGTGCTATAAACGATATTAACCTTCCTCCTGCCAAACTTGATATCGGAAAGCTCACTTATGAATATCATTTTGAGGACAACAACCATCTCAATGTAAAGGCTTTTGTAATAGAAAAATTAAAGGACGCCCAGGCCTCCAAGGAAATCAAGCCAAAAGATGTGGTGCTCTATGGTTTTGGAAGAATAGGTAGGCTCGTTGCCCGTGAGCTAATGGCCAAAACTGGACGCGGAAACCAATTAAGGCTAAAGGCCATTGTGGTGAGGGGTGAACTTACTGAAGAGATTCTGGAAAAAAGAGCCGCTTTGCTCAAGACCGATTCTGTTCATGGTCAGTTTATGGGAACCGTAGATGTGGATGTAAAAAACCATGCGCTTATCATTAACGGGACCACGGTAAAATTCATTAGTGCCAACAAACCGGAAGATATTGACTATACCAAGCACGGAATCTACAACGCCCTTATTATAGATAATACGGGAGCGTTTAGAGATAAAGAAGCACTGTCCAGACATTTGGAGGCCAAAGGGGCCAGCAGGGTATTGCTTACTGCTCCAGGAAAGGAAGTTCCGAACATTGTACACGGAGTTAACCACAAAGAGTTTAGTCCGGACAAGACCAAAATCTATTCAGCGGCATCGTGTACTACAAATGCCATTACCCCAGTATTGAAAGTTATTGAAGACTCCCTGGGTATTAAAAAAGGACATTTGGAGACCATCCATGCCTATACCAATGATCAAAATTTAGTAGATAACATGCACAGCAAGTACCGTAGAGGTAGAGCTGCCGCTTTGAATATGGTAATTACGGAAACAGGAGCTGGAGCTGCTGTATCTAAAGCCCTGCCTGCCCTAAAGGGCAAATTGACCTCTAATGCCATTCGTGTCCCTGTTCCCAATGGTTCGCTGGCCATTCTTCATCTTGAAGTGAAAAACAAGACCACCAAGGAAAGCCTTAACACGATTCTTAAAAAGTATGCTTTGGAAGGTGATCTAGTAGAGCAAATTAAATATTCACTCAGTAACGAGCTGGTTTCTTCCGATATAGTAGGGACCTCCGCTCCTTCAATATATGATAGCAAAGCCACATTGGTCTCCGCAGACGGAAAAAGCATCGTGCTCTATATTTGGTACGACAACGAATACGGGTATTCCCATCAAGTTATACGTCTGGCCAAATACATTGCCAAAGTAAGGCGCTATACCTATTATTAATAAGTGCTTGAACAAGCAATTGTGATTTTCTTTTGATTTTTGGTTTATTGGTGTAATTTCGCTTTACCCTTAATCTATATTAAACAAGAACATTGACCATGAAGCGATTACAAATTTTATTTGCCCTGGCCGTACTGGCCCCAGTATTATCAATATCAGCTCAACAACAGGAAGCTCCAAGTGAGAATGACCAAACTCTGGTTGGGCAATTTCAGGAATTGGAAAGAAAATCGGGAAACTATAGGGCCAATGGCATCCGATATGAGGTAATACGCTTGGTCGATCTTAATAGAATCAAAAGCAACATATTTGATTCTGTCAATACGGCCAACAAATCCATTAAGGACCTATCAGCGACCATCACAGCCAATAGAGCAGAAATAGAGGACCTCAATACCAAACTACAGGGTACTACCAATAAACTCAATACGGTAACCTCCGAAAAAGACAGTATTTCCTTTTTTGGGGCCTCTGTGGGCAAAGGCACCTATAAGCTGATTCTCTGGGGAATCATCTTTACGCTGCTGTTGTTCTTACTTTTCTTCATATATAAGTTTAGAAATAGTAATTTCTTGACCCAGCAGGCCAAAACGGCCTTAACGGATTTAGAAAAGGAATATGAAGACCATAGAAGACGAGCGCTGGAACGTGAACAAAAAATCAGTCGCCAACTCCAGGATGAGCTCAACAAGCAAAAAAAATAACAAAGAGGCTTCCATCAGGAAGCCTTTTTAATGAATAAACCCTTGGGATAGGTTAAACCAAAACCAAACAGAAGATGACCATTAGAAAAGCCAGTCTTTCAGACCTTGAACTTATAGTTCCTCTTTTTGATGCCTATCGGGTTTTTTACTCGCAAGTTTCAGATATTGAAGCCGCCCGAGCGTTCATAAAAGAACGCTATGAGCAAAATGAAACCGTCATCCTTCTGGCATTGGAAAAAGATAAACCCGTAGGGTTTACGCAATTGTACAAGACCTTTTCGTCTGTCTCCCTAAAACCATTTTATATCTTAAATGATCTTTATGTTTCTTCGGACCATCGAAAAAAAGGAGTTGGAGAGGCATTGCTCAATGAAGCTAAGAAATATTGCGAATCAAAGAATTTTAAAGGTCTGGCCTTGGAGACGGCAACCGATAATCCTGCGCAAAAACTTTATGAAAGGTTAGGTTGGAAAAAGGACGAGGCCTATTTTCATTACTTTTGGGAGAATTCCAAATTCAAAGAACCTGTTTAGTTCCAATTTTCCAGCTTATGCGGATTGATATTATTACCGTACTTCCTGAACTTCTTAAAAGCCCTTTTGAAGCTTCCATATTAAAAAGGGCCATAGAAAAAAAATTGGTGGAGGTCCATTTTCATAATCTTAGGGATTATTCCACGGGCAATTATAAACAAGTGGACGATTATCAATTTGGTGGAGGTGCAGGCATGGTGTTGATGGTTGAGCCCATAGACAAGTGTATATCCCAACTTCAACAAGAACGGGAGTATGATGAAATCATCTATATGACCCCAGATGGAGCGACCTTGAGTCAAGGTACCGCCAACGAAATGTCGCTCAAAAAAAACCTGATCATTCTATGTGGTCACTACAAAGGAGTGGATCAAAGGGTAAGAGATATGTTCGTGACCCGGGAAATTTCCATTGGAGACTATGTTTTATCTGGAGGAGAACTGGCAGCCGCAGTTTTCTGTGATGCCATCATCAGATTGTTACCAGGTGTTCTAAATGATGAAACATCGGCGCTGACCGATACTTTTCAGGATAACCTATTGGCCCCTCCGGTATATACCAGACCATCAGAATACAAAGGAATAAAAGTTCCCGAGATTCTATTGAGCGGGGATTTTCCAAAAATTGAAAAGTGGCGGGAAGAGCAAGCCCTGGAAAGAACTAAAAAACGAAGACCTGATTTATTATAACAACTATGGAAACCAATCACACATTTTTTTTTGCAGCAGGAGGCGTCCTTAATGGTATCGCCCAACTTGTAGTACTTATAGCTTGCATTATTCTGGTCATTAAGCAGAAAAGTGGTTCCACTATTATGATGTTGGTGGCACAAATACTGGGAATATTTGTATCCGTTGGTGGTTTTACTTGGACTGCACTTTCAGCTCAGGTTGACCCTGAATCGGTTTTAACAGCAAGTAAAACAATGGCTTTATTGGGTCCACTTCCCCATATTCTCTTTGCTATCGGACTAATATGGTTCGTATACAGCAACGTAAAAAAAAGAGAAAGCATCGAATAAGTTTCTCAAAAAGCACAAAAGGTCTTGCCATTTCTAAATATTGCATTACTTTTGCAATCGCAAAATCAACCTCTGACGAAATCCGTGAAAGTTGGTCTTGATAAACGCTAAAAAAATATACAATGGAATCCTTAGTAAAATTTGTTGAAGACGAATTTGTTCCAAAAAAAGATTTTCCAAACTTTTCTTCAGGTGATACCATTACGGTATACTATGAAATTAAGGAAGGTGAAAAAACCCGTACACAGTTCTTTAAAGGAGTTGTGATCCAACGAAGAGGCAGTGGTGCTACAGAAACATTCACTATCAGAAAAATGTCAGGTACCGTTGGTGTGGAAAGAATTTTTCCAGTCAATATGCCTGCCCTTCAAAAGATTGAAATAAACAAAAAAGGTAAGGTACGTAGATCCAGAATCTTTTATTTCAGGGGTCTTACAGGTAAGAAAGCCCGTATCAAGGAAGTTAGGAAGTAAGCTTCATTACCTAGATAGCATTAAATTAAGCACCTTATTAGGTGCTTTTTTTATGAACAATTGTTAATAACCATAGTTCATATTTTGTTGATTTTAAATCGGTTATAAAATTTGGATATCTAAGGGATTATTCTAATTTAGTCGTAGAAATAATGAAGATGATTTATCAGATTCTTGTTTCTTTTAAAGTTGACGTTCTTTAAAACTGATGTTTCCCTTTTTAATTGGTAACACTACTAATCACAAAAGGAATTTCGAAGAAGAGGGAGTTTCGGCAAACTTGGATGAGAAATAATAAATTTTATGTGCGGATGGAGAAGCAATTTTCCATTTTGATAAAATTTAGGAAATGTTTGAAACACTTTACAAGATGCAGTTTAGTTGAATAATTAAAGGCAACGTGTGGAGTAAACGTCAAAGGGGCAACGGATGCAACCTCGAGTTGCAGTTTCGTGGCAACATGAAGCGAAGTCCTTTAGCCCTTTTCAGAAAGCCATATCAATGTTCGCACATAGATATGGCTTTTGTTTTTATTCTTCTTTTTTACCTACCCTCCACTTTTAGTTGATTCCTTCGCACAGCACCGTCCATAAGTTGTATATTTGCACCGCTCAAACAAAAATAACTTAATGGCTAAGATTTTTTACACCAAGACTGATGAGGCCCCTGCCTTAGCTACACAATCCTTTCTACCAATTGTCAAAGCATTTACCAAAACTGCCGACATTTCCATTGAAACAAAAGACATATCCCTTGCCGGTAGAATTGCTGCTGTATTTCCAGAATACCTAACCGAAGATCAAAAAATTTCCGATGATCTTGCACTTCTTGGGGATTTGGCCAAAACCCCAGAAGCCAATATCATTAAACTACCCAACATTAGTGCTTCCATTCCCCAATTAAAAGAAGCTATTGAAGAGCTGCAGGGAAAAGGATATAACCTTCCCAACTATCCTGATGAGCCAAAATCCGAAGAGGAAAAATCAATAAAGGCCAGATACGATAAAATTAAAGGTAGTGCAGTAAATCCGGTTCTTCGTGAAGGAAACTCCGACAGAAGAGCCCCAAAAGCCGTAAAAAACTACGCCAAGAAGAACCCGCACACCATGGGAGCATGGTCTTCAAATTCCAAGACCCATGTTGCAACCATGTCAGAAGGTGATTTTAGAAGCAACGAGAAATCCCTTACCATGAAAAGTGCGGGGGATGTACGAATTGAATTGACCGATTCCAATGGAGGAACCACCGTTCTAAAAGATAAAGTTGCCCTTCTAAAGGGAGAAATCATCGATGCAACAGTGATGAGCAAAAACGCACTGGTAGACTTTCTTTCCAAAGAAATTGCCGATGCAAAATCCAGCAACTTGTTGCTTTCCCTTCATTTTAAGGCAACCATGATGAAGGTTTCGGACCCCATAATCTTTGGGCATGCCCTAAAAGCTTATTTTTCCGAGCTTTTTGAAAAATACAATGGTACCTTCGACCAGTTGGGAATTAACCCGAACAATGGTTTAGAAACTCTTCTGGATAAATTAGAGCAACTTCCAAAGGAGCAATGTGAAGAAATTGTTCATGCCATAAACCAAACCATAGAAAATGGTCCAGATTTGGCCATGGTAAACTCGGATAAAGGAATTACCAATCTTCATGTTCCCAGTGATGTCATCATTGATGCCTCCATGCCTGCCATGATCAGGAATTCAGGTAAAATGTGGGATAAGAATGGAGAGCTTCAAGATACCAAGGCCATTATTCCTGATAGCAGCTACTCAGGTATTTACCAGGCAACCATAGATTTTTGCAAAGAACATGGCGCTTTTGATCCAACTACCATGGGTACAGTACCAAATGTTGGACTTATGGCCCAAAAAGCGGAGGAATATGGCTCGCACGACAAGACTTTTGAAATTCCTAAAGCAGGTACCGTAAAAGTGGTCGACAATTCAACAGGAAACACCCTATTGGAACATACAGTTGAAGAAGGTGATATCTGGAGAATGTGCCAGGTGAAAGATGCCCCGGTACAGGATTGGGTAAAATTAGCAGTTTCCCGAGCACGTGCCACTAATACTCCGGCCGTATTTTGGTTGGATGAAAACAGGGCACACGATTCGGAACTCATCAAAAAAGTAAACGAGTATTTGGGACACCATGACACAGCAGGGTTAGACCTTAGAATCCTCTCCCCTATTGAGGCTACCAAATTCACCCTGGAACGGATAAAAGATGGAAAAGATACCATTTCCGTTTCTGGAAACGTGTTAAGGGATTACCTCACTGATCTGTTCCCAATTTTAGAGGTAGGTACCAGTGCCAAAATGCTTTCCATAGTGCCATTAATGAATGGCGGAGGGCTATTTGAAACTGGAGCAGGAGGTTCCGCGCCAAAACATGTTGAGCAATTTTTGGAAGAAGGCCACCTTCGGTGGGATTCATTAGGTGAATTCTTGGCATTGGGTGTCTCTTTGGAGTTCTTTGGTGAAAAAAGCAACAACAAAAAAGCAATGGTCCTTGCCGATGCTTTGGATGCGGCCACCGAGAAGTTTTTGGACAACGACAAGTCTCCTTCCCGAAAAGTAAATGAATTGGATACTCGAGGTAGTCATTTTTATTTGGCACTTTACTGGGCGGAGCACTTGGCCCAGCAAGATGAAGACCAAGAGCTAAAATCCATTTTTGAAAAGGTTTCAGAAGAGTTGTCCTCAAACGAAAAACAAATAGCCCAGGAATTGATTGATGCCCAGGGGTCGGCCACTGACATTGGAGGATATTATCTTCCAGATGCGGAGTTGGCTTCCAAAGCTATGCGCCCCAGCGACACGCTGAACAAGATTTTGAGCGCTATTGGCTAACACTGCATAGTTTTCGGTAGTAGATTTCAAGGGATATATATCCAAAGTTGTTATATATATCTAAACCAACAACTATTGTGGTATTTTTCCACTATATGGGTTGTATCTCTTTTTTGGGTCAGGGATAATATGTATTTTTAGGAAAAATCTTCAAATGCCAAAAAGACACATTCTCCTTTTGTTTGTCTTGACAATACTTGGCATTTCCCTTCAGGCCCAGAAAAAATATACCTTAAGTGGTACTGTTTCAGAAGCAAATAGCAATGAGACCCTTATCGGGGTTACCATTGCATTTCCAAGTTTAAAGACTGGGGTCACCACAAACGAATATGGGTTTTACTCCATAACACTTCCAGAAGGGGAATACAATGTTGTTGTCAGTTATTTAGGGTTCCAGGATATCAGGGAAACCATAAACCTGAGAAGGGACATCAAGAAAGATTTCAGTCTTTCGGAAGCTGTAGAACAACTAGAAGAAGTAGTTGTTACCGATGATGCCGAACGATTGGATATCAGAAAGCCACAGATGAGTGTGAATACTCTAGCTGCCCAGACCATAAAACAGATTCCTGTTGTCCTGGGCGAAGCGGACGTTATAAAGTCTCTGCTGTTGCTTCCCGGTGTTACCAATGCAGGTGAAGCTTCCTCCGGTTTTAATGTCCGGGGAGGTGCCGTGGACCAAAATCTCATCCTATTGGATGAGGCCACAGTTTTCAACTCTTCGCACTTGTTCGGTTTTTTCTCGGTTTTCAATCCAGATGCCATCAAGGATGTAAAACTCTTCAAAGGCGGAATTCCTGCAAGATATGGCGGAAGGGTTTCCTCGGTTCTGGAAATATTTCAGAAAGAGGGAAACAGTAAAGAATTTAAGGTAAATGGCGGAATAGGGGCTGTTGCCAGCAGGTTGCTGTTAGAAGGCCCCGTAATTAAGGATAGGACTGCCTTTCTTATAGGTGGAAGGGCCTCGTACGCACATTTGTTCCTTCCACTTTTTGATGTGGACAACAAGGCATACTTCTATGACCTTAATACCAAGATCAACCACAAAATAAACGATCGTAACAGCATTTTTCTCTCTGGATACTTTGGGCGTGACCTCTTTAGTATTTCCGATAGTTTCATAAATACTTATGGAAACGCAGTCGGAAATTTTAGATGGAATCATTTGTTTTCGGATAAGCTGTTCTCCAATCTTTCCCTCATCTATTCAGATTATTTTTATGGGCTAGAGTTGGATTTTGTGGGCTTTGATTGGGATTCGGGAATCCAAAATTTCAATCTGAAGTATGACCTTAAACATTATATCAATGACAAATTGCAGTTGAACTACGGGTTACACAATATCTACTATGTGTTCAATCCCGGAAAAATACGTCCCAACAGTCCCGACTCTGGTATTGTGGAGGAGCAATTGACCAAAAAATATGCAAATGAAAATGCAGTTTATATAGATGTTGAGCATAAGATTTCTGAAAGCCTGAGTGTGGAATACGGCCTCCGCGCGAGTCAATTTAATCGTTTTGGGCAAGACGAATTCTTTGTTTATGAAAACGACAATCCGGTGATTTTTGACCCGTTCACTTTATTGTACAGGGAAGCAGAACCTATAGATACCATAAGCCCGGGAAGAGGTGGAACATTGAAAAAGTTCTTCAATTTGGAGCCCAGGGTTTCCCTATCCTATAACTTTAATGGAAAAAGCTCGATAAAAGCCAGTTACACCCGTTTGGCTCAATACCTACATTTATTATCAAATACAAGCTCCCCCACTCCATTGGATGTTTGGACCCCAAGTGGCCCTTTTGTGGAACCACAATTGCTCAACCAATATGCAATGGGCTATTTTAGGAACATTGATGAAGGCGCCTATACTTTTGAGACAGAAGTGTTTTTCAAGGATATAGAAAATAGAATTGATTACATAGATGGGGCCGACCTCATAGCGAACAATGCCATTGAACAGGTAATTCTTAACGGCGAAGCAAGAGCTTATGGGATTGAATTTTTAATCAGAAAAAACGAAGGTCCCTTCACAGGATGGCTGGCCTATACCCTCTCCAGATCAGAGCAACGCACTCCTGGTAGAGATCTCGGAATTGATACAGGAAGGTCAGATATAGAAACAGGAATCAACCAAGGGCAATGGTATAGCACTCCATATGACAAAACCCATGATCTTTCCCTTTATGGAAGTTATAAAGTAAATGACCGATGGAACATTAATGCCAATTTCGTTTACCAGACCGGTCAACCCACTAACTACCCCGTTGGACAATTTGAATTTCAGGGTTTGGTGGTTCCATTTTTTGGTTTGAGGAATAAAGAACGACTACCTGATTATCATCGTTTAGATTTTTCGGCAACGTTGACACCCCGTAAAAACAAAGGAAGGAATTGGCAGTCGGAGTGGGTATTTAGCGTTTACAACGTCTATAGCAGGAAGAATGCAGCCTCAATCAATTTTAGAGAGAACGATGATACAGGTAGAAATGAAGCTATCAGAACTGCTATTTTTGGGATTATTCCGGCCATAACCTATAATTTTAAATTCTAAAGCTATGAAAAAGGCAATTTTGGTTTCGGTTTTGGGGTTTTTGGTATTGTCTTGCGAGGATGTTATTGAGGTTGATTTACCAGAAGTTGAACCAAGGCTCATTGTTAATGCTATTTTTAGGGTTGACCTGAATGAGGAATTCGTTCCTGTTGAAGTCAAGGTTACTGAAGCAAGCAATTTTTTTGAAGAAAATACAGTAACAAGTCTTGAAAGTGCCTTAATCAGATACGGTATGCCACTTGAAGGTTCCCCGGACATAATTCAGGACCCACCTGGCTTCTCTTCATTAGCAGAATCAGAGCCTGGAAGCGGTATATACATTCCTGATCCAACTTTTGATGCTGACCAAAGAATACGGACGAGCTCTTTACGACCAGGAATGATCTTCCAGTTATTCCTTACCCATAAAAATAGAAGGTATTTCGCAAGCACATCATTCCAGTTCACTGTGCCCATTGAAAGTCTTGAACAGGGTACAAACACTTTGTTTAGTGATGATGATACCGAAATCATCGTAACGTTTACCGATACGCCCGACCAAACCGATTATTATGTTTTCGATTTTGATTTTGGAAACTTTCTCACATTGGATGATCAATTCTTTGATGGCCAACAATTTGAATTCTCCTACTTCTACGATGCCAATATGAAAACCAGAGATGAAGCTGAAGTTAGCATTTTGGGTGCAGATCAAGAGTTTTTCAACTATATGAGCCTACTAATTGAACAGACTGAAGATGATGGTGGTGTATTTGACACTCCAGTAACCACGGTTAGAGGAAATATCTTCGACGTGACCGGGTTGGACAACACCAATATTTTTGACAATGCCAATAGACCTGATGAGTTTGCATTAGGGTATTTTGCGGTTATTCAAGAATTTAAGCAAACCATAGTTATAGAATAGCACAATGGACGCTTTTAGACAGCTAAACCCAAGTATTGGATTCAAAATAACAACAATACTAGGTCTTTTCTTTTGCTGTCTGTCCTGCGAAGACGTAGTAGATGTAGACTTACCCCCAACAGATACAAAACTTATCATTAATGGTATTGTTCGTGTTGATACCACACAGGAATTCCTTCCGATAAAGATAAAAGTTACTGAAACCACTGACTTTTTTAGCGAACCAACCATTGCACAGTTAGAAAGTGCAGTAATCCTTGTTGGAGAGCGGGACCCCGATGATCCTTTCAGCATGAGTTTTGGCACTTCAATTCTTAAAGAATTTGAGCCAGGTACTGGAATATATGAACCAGATACTGTGGGCTTGGTAGATGAAAGGATCAGAACAGAATTTTTGAATCCAAATACGGTCTTTTTTCTCGTTATTGAGCACAAAGGGAAAAGGTATGCAGCGGAAACCAATTACTCCCCTGCTGTGCCCATTGATGACCTACAACAGGGAGATGAAACTTTATTCGATGATAATGATACCGAATTGCAAATAACCATTACCGATATTCCCGAGGAGAAAAACCATTATGTGTTTGACTTTGGTGGTGGTGAATTTCTCGCATTGGATGATGAGTTTATAGATGGTCAAGAATTTGGATTCTCTTACTTTTTGGAACGTGATTTAATGGTCGGTGAAGAATTGGAAGTCAGTATTCTTGGTGCTGACCAGCAATTTTTTAATTATATAGATTTACTTGTTGAACAAACTGAAAACACTGGCGGTGTCTTTGAAACACCTTCAGCTACTGTTCGGGGTAACGTTTTTGATGTTACTGGGCTGGACAACATCAATATTTTTGATAATGTGGAAAGGCCCAATAGCTTTGCGCTAGGCTATTTTGCCGTGGTACAAGAATTCACCAGTACAGTGGTTATTGAATGACTTGATTCTCTATAATATTAAGTACAGCAATAGAATTATAGAAATTCCTACAACACCCTGAAGTAAGGTGCCCAGAGTATGCCCTCGTAGAGAAGTTTTCACGTTCATATTTGAAAATTGGGAAACCACCCAGAAATAACTGTCATTAATGTGGGACACGGTCATGGCTCCTGCACCAACCGAAAGGACCGCCAATGCCTTATCAGTAATCGATAATAATCCAAAGGTTTCCAACAATGGGGCAATAATTGCTGAGGTAGTAATAATGGCAACAGTAGACGAGCCTTGAGCTGTTTTTAGGACCGACGCGATTACAAAAGCAATCAAAAGCCCTCCTATTCCAGAACTTGATTCCAAGTTGATCAATGAGGCAATATCAATGGTTCTTAAAATGGCGCCAAAAGCTCCGCCCGCCCCTGTAATCAACACAATGGAACCAGCTTGTTTAAATGCTTCTGCCACCCAGCCTTCTTTTTCTTTGCTTGGGGTTTTCCTGCCGAGCATAAATGCAAAAAACACTCCGATCAGTAACGCAATGATTGGGTTTCCTAGAAAATCAAAAAAATGAAAAGCCCACGTTTTTCCTAAAGGAAAGGTCGGGTAATTCACTACAGATTTCATGGCAATAAGCACTATAGGAACCAAGAGCGGTAAAAAAGCTTGAACTGGTGTTATTGAAGTTCCCACTTCCTCCCTTTCCAAAGTCTCTTCTGTTGACGCCTTTTCCTCCACTAGGGATTTGCCAATGACCCTGGCCCAAAAGTAACCCGTTAAAGATACCGGAATCGATACCGCCAAACCCAACAATAGTACTAAACCCAAGTCAGCTTCCAGAATTGCTGCAGCTGCCAATGGTCCCGGAGTTGGAGGTACAAATACATGGGCCGCATACAATCCCGTTGCCAATGAAATGGCAAAGACCAACAACGGAATCCCTGTCCTTTTACTTATGGCTTTGTTCAATGACGAAAGTATAATAAACCCTGAATCGCAAAACACCGGGATTGAGATGACGTATCCGGCCAAATTAATCGCCAAGGGAGATCGTTTCAATCCAATGAGCTTTAAAATGCTATTGGCTAAAACCTGTGTACTCCCAGTCTTTTCCAAATAAATGCCGATTACTGTCCCAAAAGCAATTACCAAACCTATTCCAGATAGTGTTTTTCCAAAGCCCTCGCCAATAGTCGACATAATTTCCTTTGGAGAGAGCCCCAACATAAATCCAGAGGCAACAGCAGCCAAGGTCAGGGAAAAAATTGGGTGCATCTTGAATTTAACCGTGGCTATAATGATAAAAAGGACAACTACGGCCAAAACAAGTATTTCCATGCTTAAATTTTGTATGATAAGCATTAAATATAAGCTAATATTCCTACTTTGGTCCTATGAAGCGAACCGACAAGGAACTTTTGGTCAAAGGTTTAAAATCCTTCGGATTTACGGTGTTGGCCATGTTTATGGGCCCCTTTTTGATCTATGAAGCTTTCAAAAACGAGGACAACATATTGTTCTATCCTGTTTTGATCCTAGGTCTGCTGATTGCGGCATTGGCGATATATTTAGGTTTTCGTTCCGTAAATATTGTCATGGATGCCGTTTTCGGGAAAAAGAAAAAGAATTAATTCTTCTTGTTTTCAGCAGTACCGTTTTTCCATTTGTTACTCAGTTGCGCGTAGTCATAATCCAAAACGGATTTCTGTCGCTCCAATCTATTGGATGCAAACGCACGTTGTAAAATATCCTCTATTAAGTAATCTTCATGGATGGACTCTGGATGAAATTCCTCTTTAATATTGATTTTAAAAGCCTTGGCCGTGGTGTTGTACCAAAAGGCACGCCAACCGCTCCGGAGCTCCTTTACCAAATCAAAGGCAGTTTTGCCTGTCTGCCTATATATTAATTTAACCAATATCTGACCTTCGGTACGAGTCAGTTTTTTGAGTTCTGCAGAGAATTCTTCTTCTATGTATTTCTGTACTTTTTTGGTGTACTTTTTTCGGTGTCTCTTTTTCTTGATATGCTGCAGACTATCGGTCAGTTCTACCAATCTTTCCGCTGCCATTTTAGCATAGGGATACACTTTTAAGGTCTTTCTCCGCAAAATGTAATACCTGAGCTTTTCTTTTTTGTTGGCAAATTCAAGTTTACCGAAAAGATAGACCTCGTCCAATTCAATCGAACTGTATAAAATGGAATCACCCTCAAACCTAACCCAATAGTCCGCAACGGAGTCCTTTTCAACCGAAAGGGAATCGTTTTCCATAGTTTGGGAAAATCCAAGTGTATGAAACAGTAAAAAAACTATGGAAACACTATAGCGAAGCATGCGGTTAAATTCTCAAAAGTCCTGCCAAAATTAAGGATAAAGGTAAGATTTGGCTATTAAATAAAAGTGAATATTGTTATGTTTGTGGACTAAATAAAACACATGGCAGCATCAAAAATCATCAACGCAAAGTCACTCAAATTTTTTGAAAAATACTTGAACAATGCCTCTCCTACCGGCTATGAATGGGAAGGACAAAAGATTTGGATGGACTACATCAGGCCTTATGCAGATGATTTTATTACAGATACCTATGGTACCGCTGTTGCGGTTATCAACCCAAAGGCGAAATACAAGGTTGTCATTGAAGGACATTCTGATGAGATTTCCTGGTATGTGAACTACATTACGGATAACGGCCTTTTATATGTCATCAGAAATGGGGGGAGCGACCATCAAATCGCACCATCCAAATGGGTAAATATCCATACTAAGAAGGGAATTGTCAAGGGTGTTTTTGGATGGCCCGCCATCCATACCAGAAACCGAGCCAAGGAAGAACCTCCAAAGCTTGAAAATATCTTTATAGATATAGGGGCCAAGGACAAAGCCGAAGTTGAGAAGATGGGCGTACATGTAGGCTGTGTAATCACATACCCGGACGAGTTTCAAGTTTTGAACAAGGACAAATTTGTTTGTCGTGCCCTGGATAACCGCGCGGGTGGCTTTATGATTGCAGAAGTAGCCCGATTGCTCCATGAAAATGGTAAAAAACTGCCCTTCGGGCTGTATATTACCAATTCGGTACAAGAAGAAATTGGATTGAGAGGGGCTGAAATGATTACGGAAACCATCAAGCCTAATGTGGCCATAGTTACGGATGTAACGCACGACACCACTACCCCAATGATAGAAAAAAAGACCCAGGGAGATTGTTCCATGGGTAAAGGGCCGGTAATTTCCTATGCACCTGCGGTGCAACAAAAACTACGGGAACGTATTATTGAAACCGCCGAAGCCAAAAAAATTCCTTTCCAAAGGCAAGCTTCTTCACGATTTACCGGAACGGATACCGATGCCTTCGCATATAGCAACGGAGGTGTGGCTTCTGCACTGATTTCGCTACCGCTACGGTACATGCACACCACTGTGGAAACCGTTCACCGCGATGATGTTGAAAACGTAATCAGGTTGATTTACGAAACCTTGTTGACCATTAAGGAGGGAGAGACTTTTAGCTATTTTGATTAACGAGACTAATGTCATTTCGAACGCATGTGAGAAACCTTAAAAAGAGCTCGGAAAGTAGATTCAGATTTCTCGTGTTCACTCGAAATGACATATCAATTATTCAAAGCAATGGATGAACTGGTGGACATTCTGGACGAAAACGGAAAACCCACTGGAGAGTTCTGTTTAAAATCGGAAGCGCACCGCAAAGGGCTTTTTCATCCCACTGTGCATGTTTGGTTTTATACTGAACAAGGTGAAATACTGATTCAACAACGCGGAAAAGATAAAGCTACCCATCCCCTACTTTGGGACGTGTCGGTTGCTGGCCATGTTTCTTCTGGAGAGAAAATCGAAACTGCTGCTGTACGGGAAGTCGAGGAGGAAATAGGGTTGGACATTACCGAAGATGACTTGGAGCGAATTGGAACATTCAAAGAAATCCATAAGATTTCCAACAATTTTACCGATGCTGAATTCCACCACGTGTTTCTATCCGAATTACATGTTCCTCTGCATGATTTAACCAAACAGGAAAGTGAGGTTGAAGCCTTGGGCTTGATTGCTGTCCGTCAGTTTGCTGAGGAGACCTTGGATTTGGTATATAGTGCCAAATATGTTCCTCACGGGACGGACTATTACAAGTCTATTATCCAGGAAATCAAAAAACGTCTTTAGTTTATTTCAGCGGCAAACTCTGTAGCATTCTCCAAAGTATAGGCTTTTTGGTCTCCCGTTTCCATGTTTTTCACTACAAAAGTACCTTCGGTAAGTTCTTTTTCACCCAATAGAATCACATAGGGAACTCCTCTTTTGTTAGCGTATTTCAGCTGTTTTTGAAACTTAGCTGCCGTAGGGTACAAATCGGCCCGAAGTCCTAAATTTCGCAGTGCAGATACCAATTTCAACGATGCTAGACCTTCTCTATCTCCAAAATTAAGGCATAACACATCCAAAGAAATGTCTAAACTTTTTGGAAATAGATCCAATTCTTCTAAAACCAAATAAATACGGTCCAGTCCAAAGGAAATGCCCACTCCGCTGACATCTTTCAATCCAAAAATACCTGTAAGGTCATCATAGCGTCCCCCGCCCCCAATGGAGCCCATTTTTACACCATCAGGTGCTGCTACTTCAAAAATGGCACCCGTATAGTAGTTGAGTCCCCTGGCCAAAGTCACATCCAACTCTAGCTTTGCAGATTGAAGGCCAATGGTATCAATAGTATTCAGAATTTCTTCCAGCTCTGCCACTCCTTCCAATCCAATTTCCGAGTCTGTCAATAAATCCTTTAGCTGACCCAACTGTTCTGAAGCTGAACCGGACATACCAAATAAGGGTTGTGCTTTAGCAATGGCATTTTCGGAGATCCCCTTTTCCAACATCTCGGCCTTAACTTTTTCTTCCCCAATTTTGTCCAACTTATCCAACGCCACCGTAAAATCTATCAAAAGATGTTTAGCCCCGATTACTTCTGCAATACCTGAAAGCACCTTTCTGTTGTTGATTTTGACAGTGGTTCCCTTCAAACCCAAATCAGTAAAAACGGCATCATACAGCTGCACAAATTCTACCTCTTGCAATAAAGAGTTGGCGCCGACCACGTCAGCATCGCATTGATAAAACTCGCGAAAACGCCCTTTTTGGGGTCTATCTGCTCGCCAAACGGGTTGAATTTGATATCGTTTGAATGGAAAATCAATTTCATTCTGGTGCATGACCACATAACGGGCAAAGGGCACAGTAAGATCGTAACGTAGTGCTTTGTCTGAAATCTTTGGTGTTAACGAACCTGATTTTTTGGAGCTGTAGGTTACATCATCAACCTTGGAAATAAAATCACCAGAATTCAAAATCTTAAAAATCAAGCGATCACCTTCTTCTCCATATTTACCCATAAGAGTATCAAAATTTTCAAAAGAAGGAGTCTCTATGGGCTGAAAACCATAGGTTTTAAAATGCTTTTTGATAATCTGGATAATATAGTTGCGCTTGGCTACCTCTGCGGGAGAAAAATCCCGTGTTCCTTTGGGTATGCTTGGTTTTTGTGCCATGTAATATAATTCTCGTGCAAATATAGGGGGTTTGGTTGTGATTCTAGAGCACAAGGTCTGTTAGACCAACTAGAGAGGAAAGTGGAACTTTAGATTGTGTCGTATTATCAACTAAGAATTAACAAGATTTGTCCTACTGATAAATATTGATTGAGAAAGACGGGAGTGTGGTCAATCCAAATAAGGTATCCATCAATCCACTACAATTTGAGCATTCCCATTAACATACATTTGCCTCCATTGATAACCCTTTTAAATTAAACAACATGAAACTAAAAGCATTTTTATTATTGGGCTGCGCACTTGTAGCCATATCCCTTATCTCTTGTTCAGGTGAGGATGGAGAACAAGGGATTCAGGGAGAGCAAGGGATTCAAGGTGAACAAGGACCACAAGGTGAGCAGGGAACACAAGGCGAACAGGGACCGCAAGGTGAACCTGGACAGGACGGCAACGCCAATGTGCAGAAGCTCGTAATTGATGTCAGTAGCATAAACGCTGTTTCCAATGTTGGAATAAGTGTGCCAGAATTAACCCAAGAGGTTCAAGAGAACAACACATTGATCTTCTTTTTGGAATATGATTTTGGTGGTAATACCTATTATGTGCCCATACCTGGAATCATACAATATTGGGGAGTGCATTGCGCGGTTGAAGTATCTGACTTCCCAGGCAATGAGGTTGTATTGAACCTGTATAACCTCGTAGACGGGTCCGCAGGAGACTGGGTCGAAGGCGAAATGTCAAACTTGCATATAACCCTTATTGAAAATACCGGTTCCCTTACCGGCAAAGCTGCCCAAGAAGATGTACTAAAATCCTTAAAAGCCAAGGGAGTTGATGTTGCAAATTATCATGAGGTAATGCAGTATTTTGGACTGGAATAAACCTGATGGCTTACAATCACATAGACTTTCATAGTTCCTTATAAACTTAAGCCCCGTTTAACCGCGGGGCTTTTCTATGCTATTTTATTCCATTATCTGTTCAAACCACTGGTATAGTTCACCTTTGGTGATTACTGCACCTTGCTCTATTAGTTTAAACTTATCCACATTTTTATCCTCGCCATAAGCTTTGGAAGCGGTCAAATACTCTACAAAATCAGATTGGAAATTCCGTTTGAACCAACCAAATCCTTCCTGGGTGCGAAGGTCTATCTCTGGGTTCATCACTTTGACGGAAAACAATTTCATTTCTTTATCGGTAAGGTGAAACAGATGCATATGGAGTTCGGAGATGTTTTCCAGGTATTCTACTTTGGACAATACTCCTTCCCAAATCAAGTCGCTGAACACATCCAATTCTTCTTCGGCCACTTGCGGCTTTTCTTCCTTTATGGTCTCCCACTCATCCGCAGTTATGGATTGTGTCGCCAAAAAATTAATGAACTCTGGATGCAATTCCTCCAACTGCTGTTGTGTCAATCGTCTATACTTCATCCCGCAAAAATAAAAAAAGGCCATGCTTTTGCATGACCTTTTTCATCAGAATTGATTCGTACTAGTTAAAAATATAGCGAACACCGAATTGAGCTTGCCATCTTGACAAAAGACTGGTGTCCGAACTAAAGGTTTCTGTTAAATTCTCATCGAAAGTATAGGTTGGAACATTGTTTTCGTCCACTGATACACCCAATACCTGTTGGTTGGTAGGAATCTCAACAATTCCCCAATCCGAACTGATCAAATTCCCCACATTCAACACATCCAAACTTAACTGAATGGTGTTTTTGTTAGCAAATTTAATGTCTTGAAGGACTTTTAAGTCCCATCTTCCTCTCCATGGAGCTAAAGCTCCATAGCGTTCTGCATAGGAACCTCGGTTTTCACTCAGATAATCATCTTGTTGAATAAAGGCTTCAAAAGCTTCGGCTTGACCAGTACCACTAAAATTCATCTGGCTAACTTCTGAAGAAGTTGGGATATAGAGCAAATCGTTAATACTTGAACCATCACCATTGATATCACCTCCATAGATGTAGTTGAAACGTCCGCCTTGGGCATATTCAAAGAAAGTGGAAACGGTGGTTCCAGTTTTGAATGCCTTGGAGATTACCCCAACAAACCTATGGGTATCCCCATATCTTGAATAGGAAAGTACATCATCGTTGGCGTTTCCAGATATGGCATTTGCCACGAAAGCATCACCTGTGATTTCCGCTTCAATGGAGTTTACATCTTTGGAATTCAAATAGCTGTACGCCAAGCTTGCATATAAGCCATTATCCCAAGTTTTTTGTCCTTTTAATACTGCATTCCAAATTCTTCCTTTATCAGAATTGGAGAATACATAGGCATTATTGATCAAATCATCTGCTCCGTAAACAGGTCTGTTGTCCACACCCTGCAATGTTTCTGAAGGAGGCAACAATCCCCAGTTCTGTACGTGCGGCCCATTTACATCCTTGGAGTATGAAAGGTCAGCAGTCAATATTACCCCATTTTCCAATTGATAATCTGCACCCAAACTAGTTCTCCAAACCTGTGGCCATTTAAAATCTGGATCAACCACTTGATAGAAAAATACATTGGGGTTGGCAATCTGGTTGCCCAACCATACAAATGGGAATCTTCCCGTAAATACCCCCGTTCCACCTCTAATCTGTAAGGTAGCATCATTATGTACATCCCAATTGAAGCCCACTCTAGGAGAAATCAACCAATCATTGGTAGGCAACTCGGTTGAATCAAAGAAAACGGTCTCTCCCGTATTAGGATTATTATAGGGAATCCCTGGTACATATGCTGGAGCTACATCGATTACGTCCTGTGCCTTCTCTGCAGAATCAAAGTACAAGGGTTTGTCAAAACGGATACCGTAGGTCAGCTTGAAATTTTCTGTCGCGTTCCATTCGTCTTGTAAATAAAATGCCATTTGTCCTACATTGGTCTCTGCCAATGCCCAACCACCAGCATTTCCTTCTCCTGCTGCATTCAAGGCACTATCAGCTGCTCTGGCAGCATTGAAAGCTCCCTGATAAAACGATACCAAAGCCGCTTCACCAGCTGCATCAAGGTTTCTAAAGTCAGTTATGGAACCTGTTGGGAAGAATACTCCTTGGGCACCGTAAACCCCTAGATTGAAAGAGTTGTCAAATTGGAATTTCTCGAAAGAAAAACCAACCGTGAACGTATGATCTCCCTTGAAGAAATTCAGATTATTGGTCAACTGAAATACTTTTTGGTCCAATCGATTATTGATGGAGAAAGGTTCATGTCCCGCTATAATATAATTGGAACTTCCATTTTCGTCCAAAAGCGTAATGGTTGGCGCTGGTGTGGACTTCGGATTTCTGAAATCATCAAAATGAGTGTAGCCCAACTGCAATTTATTTATCGCTTCATCTGAAAGAGTTGAATTCAACTCTAATTGTACGGATTGAATCCTGTTGTTGATTTCGTACCCGGCATTCTCAAACTGCAATGTAGTAAGGTTTGGCCCCCTAAAGCCCAATGCTGTAGGGTGAGCTGGCTTTTCCTTAGAGGCATCCAAAAAGTTATAGATAATTGCCAGTCTGTTGTTATCGTTGATATTCCAATCCAATTTGAAAATTCCCTTGGTGGATTCTTGGTCAAAATTGAACCCTTCAAATCTTCCTGGGTTATAGAACTCTCCGTTTCCGATAGAAACTTGGCCCAAAATATTGGACACCAATTCAAAATCCGACGCCAAAACTCTGGATTCATTTGCAGCTCCACCTCCTCTATTAGGAACAAAACCTGATCCAAGATCCGTTCTATCGTCCTTTTCAAAATTGGCAAAGAAAAACAGCTTGTTCTTAATTATTGGTCCTCCAATACTGATTCCGTATTGTTTTTGGCTTAAATCTGCCTTGAAGACGTCATCTCCCTTGACTTTTCCTCCGGTAAGGTCCTCATTTCTGAAAAATCCATAAACCGTTCCGTAGAACTCATTGGTACCACTTTTGGTAACCGCGTTGACCGATGCTCCTGTAAAACCGGATTGGGTAACATCATAAGGTGCTGTGGTTACTTGGATTTGGTCAATAGCATCGATGGAAATTGGATTTGCATCAGTTTGGCCTCCAGGTTGTGCGGCATCCAACCCAAAAGGGTTGTTAAAAATCGCTCCATCCAAGGAGAAGTTGTTGAATTGGTCGTTTCGCCCTCCAAAAGAACCTGCACTGGCCGTCGGCTCCAAACGGGTAAAGTCATTGGTAGACCTTGAAATGGTGGGCAATCTGGTCAATTCTCTTCTTCCTACACTGGTTTCCGCTCCAGTTCGGTCACTTCCGAAAGTCCCGGTCTGGTCTCCAACCAAAATCACCTCATCCAGTTGCTGGCTATCTGAAACCATAGCAACATTATGATTATAGGTCTTTCCCAAAGTCAGGAAAATGTCATTTTTTACACTGGTCTTGAATCCTACATAGGATACTGTAACCTCATAAGGTCCTCCAACCCTAAGGTTCAATAGGTTGTACCTACCTTCCTCATTGGTAATGGCTCCGTAACGTGTACCTGTGGGGGTATGTACCGCCACTACATTGGCACCCAACATGGGAGTTTGCTGATCATCTACGACAGCACCTCTTATATTGGATGTGGTGACTTGGGAAAAGGCTGATGAGAACACCATAAAACACAGTATTCCCAAGGGTAGAAATTTCTTCATAATTAGTGAGTTAATTAGTTTAGAGTATCTACAAACTTAGACAAAAAAAAGAGCTATGCACGCATAGCTCTTAACAAGTTATTAACCGAAACTTAATGGTTATTTCGCCTCGGCCACCACTTCAAAAGGAAAATCCACAACCACTTCTCTGTGCAGTCTGATTTGGGCATCGTACGGCCCAACCCTTTTAATGGTTCCACCTTTTATATTGATAAACTTTTTATCTATTTGATGTCCTTCTTTGTCCAAAGCGGCAGCCAAATCTATATTGTTCACAGATCCGAACAATTTATCTCCAGCTCCTACCTTGGCAGAAATCTTGATTTCCAATTGTTTTAAAGCCTCTGCTTTTGTATTGGCTTCATCAATGATTTTCTTTTCTTTATGGGCTCTTTGCCTTAGGTTCTCCGCCAATACCTTTTTGGCAGATGGCGTTGCTAAAGCGGCCAACCCTTGAGGGATAAGGAAGTTTCTTCCATAACCGTTCTTAACAGTTACGATATCATCCTTAAAACCTAAATCCTGTACGTCTTCTTTTAGAATAAGTTCCATGCTCCAATAATTTTTTATTTCAACATATCGCCAACATACGGCATTAGGGCCAAATGACGAGCGCGTTTAACGGCCTGGGCCACTTTTCTTTGATACTTTAATGATGTACCGGTAAGTCTTCTTGGAAGCAATTTTCCTTGTTCATTTACCAATTTCATTAGAAAGTCTGGATCCTTGTAATCAATGTACTTGATTCCTGACTTTTTGAACCTACAGTATTTTTTCTGCTTGTTGGTCTCAATGTTCAATGGGGTCAAATATCTGATTTCCCCATCTTTTTTAGATTTTGCCTGTTGTTCTATAGATGACATACCCTATGCTTTTGTTTTTAGTTTTGTTCTTCTTTTCTCTGCCCAAGCAATTGCATGCTTGTCAAGCCTCACAGTCAAAAAACGCATAACGCGTTCATCTCTTCGGAATTCCACCTCGTAAGGGCCAATTGCCTCTCCGGGGGCTGTAAATTCGAACAAGTGGTAAAATCCACTTTTCTTGTGCTGAATGGGATATGCCAACTTTTTTAGTCCCCAATCTTCCTTGGAGACCATTTTGGCACCATTCTTAATCAAGAAATCCTCAAATTTCTTGACTGTTTCCTCTATCTGAGTCTCAGATAGAACGGGATTCAAAATGAAAACAGTTTCGTAATGGTTCATATATTATATTTTAAAGGAGCGCAAAATTAGCAATATTTCCTTCCCCCCGCAAGAAAAGCTAAAAAACTTCGTTTAAAGTACAAGAGTTATTAACAAAAATGAACCCAATAAACCTACGTAACGTATATGGTAATATACACAACAAAATAGACCATGTTTACATCTTTTGTTGCTGTTAAACGTCTTTTTTGTGTAATTTGCCGATGATTTAAAACCCTACAAATCACCCCATTCTATGAAATTAAAAAGTATAATTGTAGACGACTCCTCCATGCAGCGGATGGCCGTTGCAAAATTGGTCAACAATCATCCACATCTTGCTCTTGTTGCTGAATACAGTAATGCCATTGAAGCAAAGAATGGTCTTAAGAACCATGATATAGATTTGATCTTCTTGGATGTTGAAATGCCAATCATTAGTGGTTTTGACCTTTTGGAGGCCCTGGAGAACCCTCCACAGGTTATTTTAATCACTGGAAAGCCTGACTATGCGCTCAAGGCTTTTGATTATGATGTGACCGATTACCTTCACAAACCCATCACTTTAGCCAGATTTGAAGCTTCCGTGAAAAGAGCGGTTGCCAAATATGAGCAGTTGAACAGAGTAGATGAGGATGAAGAGCATATATTTGTAAAGAGCAATCTGAAAAAGCGCAAGGTTATCCTTAACGATATTAAGTGGATAGAAGCACTTGGAGATTATATTAAATTGGTTACGGATGAAGCCAATATCGTAATCCTATCCACCATGAAATCTTTCGAAAAGCAATTGCCGGCCGAAAAATTTCTAAGAATCCATAAATCCTACATTGTGAATCTGGAAAAGATAGAAAAATTCAACAGCAAAAATGTTGAAGTGGGGGGCAGACAGATTCCTTTAAGTAGAAACAAAAAGACAGAACTGGCTGAAGCACTGGCCAACGTATAATATTATATGTGATCTACATTGTAGATCAGTCTTACACTTTTATACTTGGAAATAGCATTAAAAGATTTTTCAATCCTTTTAATGCTATTTTTTATTTGGGGTGCCGACTGGCTCCTTGGAATCTTGATAAGTATGTTCTTAAGGTAATCCCTTCGTATCCTAGCCACTGGGGGATACTCTGGACCCAAGACCTGCAATCTCAATACATTTTTCAATGAATCAGTCAACCACTGAGCGGCCTCGTTCAATTTATTAAAATCCTTATCCTTTAAGGTAATCTTGATAATTCGCACCACTGGAGGGTATTTGAACTGCTCACGCTCATAGTATTGTTCTTCAAACATTTTTTGATAGTCATTAGTAGTGACTTGCTGCAATATTTGATGATAAGGGTTATAGGTTTGAATAAGGACCTTACCTCTTTTTTGTGTTCTCCCTGCCCTGCCTGCAACCTGGGTCAACATCTGAAAGCATCTTTCATGGGCTCTATAATCAGGGTAGTTCAACATGGTGTCCGCATTCATGATTCCCACCAAACTCACATTTCTAAAATCCAGTCCCTTGGTTACCATCTGTGTTCCAACCAGAATATCCATTTCTTGATTCTCAAAGGAAGATATCAGCTTTTCATAGGCATACTTTCCGCGAGTAGTGTCTAAATCCATCCTCCCTACCACTACTTCGGGGAAAAGTTGCTTCAATTCCTCTTGAATTTGCTCGGTACCAAATCCTTTTTTGTCCAGAGTATTGCTTCCACAGGCCAAACAGGCTAACTGTAATGCCATGTTATACCCGCAATAGTGACATCGCAGCTGGTTTGGACGTTGGTGATATGTTAGACTAACATCACAATTTGGGCATTGTGCTACGTGTCCACAAGTGGTGCATTCAACCACAGGAGCAAATCCCCTCCTGTTCTGAAACAGGATTATCTGTTCTCCCAGTTCCAAAGCTTCGGTAATTGCGTTAATCAAAGTTTCAGAAAAATGCCCCTTCATTTTCTTTTTCCGGGATGCTTCCTTGATGTCCACCAAATTGATATCAGGCAGCATTACATTTCCATACCTACTGTGAATGGCTGCATACCCATATTTCCCCCTTTTTGCATTGTCCATGCTCTCTATACTGGGTGTAGCCGAACCTAATACGGTATTGGCTTTGTGATAAGAGGCAAGGACAAGAGCTGTGTCCCGGGCATGATATCGCGGTGCAGGATCAAATTGTTTAAAAGAATTCTCATGTTCTTCATCCACTATGACCAATCCTAGCTTAGAAAAGGGAAGAAACAAAGATGATCTAGCACCAATAACAATCTGGGCCTTTTCCTCATTGTTCAGCACATTGTTCCAAACCTCAACCCGTTCATGGATACTATATTTTGAATGATAAACCGCAACCTTGCTTCCAAAATATCGGCGTAATCTATTGATCAACTGCAAGGTCAGGGCTATTTCCGGCAATAGGTATAGTGCTTGCTCACCCTGGTCCAGGCATTGCTGAATTAATTTGATGTACACTTCGGTCTTTCCAGAAGAAGTAACCCCATGAAGCAAAACAGGTTTATTTTGTTCAAAGTTGGACTGTATCGCGCCAAGAGCTTTGGTTTGATGTTCATTCAAGACAACCTTGATAGATTCGTCCTGTTCTTCATCATAGTTTACCCTATCCTTTCTGATATGATATTCCTTAAGAACCTTTTTGTCCACAAGAGATTTTATCACTGCCCTGGAAGTACCACTTTCCTTTTCCAACTTTGAAATGGGAACTGGCTTTTTACTTTCCGCTTTAATTTGAAATAGTGATAATACTACCTGACTCTGCTTTGGAGCCCTAGAAAGTTTTTCCAACAACATTTCCAATTTGGACTCATCATCATATTCCTCAGAAAGTTGAATATATCTGACCAATTTGGGTTTATAGGCATCAAACAACTCCTCCTTTTGGACCACAACCCCTTTTTGCACCAGTCTGTTTACTAAGGAGAGTACATGCTTTTTATCAACAATATCACTTATTTCCCCAATTTTCAATGCTGTTTGATGTTGTAGCGCCTCAAAAATCAAAAATTCATCATCAGCCAACTCCATTTCGTTGACTTGGGCCTCTTTGTTGGGAAGGACCAGAGTTTCACTTTCCAATAAAAAAGCACTTGGCAGGGCACTCCTTATTACCTCTCCCAATGTACACATATAATACTGTGCAATCCATTCCCAATGTCTCAATTGGGTTGGATTCACCAATGGTTTTTGATCTAAAATTTGGAAGATTTCCTTGGCATCATAGGCCACTGGGGCATTGTCATGTACGTTATAGGCAAGGGCCGTATATATCTTAGATCGGCCAAACGGGACCGCTATCCTCATTCCCGGTTTTATGAAATCTGCTTCTTCAGCAGATATTTTATATGTGAAGAGCCTTTCTAAGGGAATGGGCAATACCACATCCAAAAAAAAATCCATATCGCTACTCTTCTATTACCCTATACCAGGTTTGGGTCCTGTACAAAAAAGCCAGATATCCCCTCACCTTTAATTTGTTGTTGTCTTTTGGATCTAACCATATCTTGCCCCTAAAGGTCATTCCGTGCTCTGGGTCCAACATATTACTGCCTTTATACTCCCCTTTGTTGTTCTTTCTAAGGTCGTTCATAATTTTCATGCCCAGAACTGGTTTGTTCTTCAGCTCCCCTTTACATTTGGTACACAAAGCATTCTCACTGCCCTTTTCTACAATTTCAATAATCTTTGCCTGCAAAAGGTTATTTTCCTTGTAAATTTCTACAATAGCCTTGGCCATTCCATTCCTGTCATCAATAGTTTTCCATTTTCCAAAAACCGTTTGCGACCAACCTGTCTTAAAAACAAATAAGCTGATCAACAACACCGATCTACGGAATATCTTGCCGCTTTTCATGCCTCTTCTTTAGTGAGTTCAGGGTCGCATTAAGTTCAAAACCCAGTAACAAGATATTGGAATTTAACCAAATGAAGACCATTAGGATCAAAAGCCCTCCCAGCGCTCCATATAGCTCGTTGTACCGAGCGAACTTTTCCACATATACCCCAAAGAGATAGGAAGTGAGCAAGAACAACAAGGTTGTCATGAGTGCCCCAGCAGAAAAGAAGCGGGCCTGTCTACCTTCAGCTGTACCAAAATAGTATAGGATGGCCGTGGTTAGATAGGAAAGTAACATAAAAAACAAGATTTTGGTAATCTGGATACCTATGGTATCTCCTTTTTCCACATCATATCCCAAGGTCTTCCCAAAATATTCGCTGGTATACTCTACAATGTAAAACTCAAAATATACGAAGGCCACAGCTCCTATAATCAACAGAATGGACAATAACAGTCCCACCATTAAGGCATAGGCATATTGTCGGAAAAAATTTCTCGTAAGCTCCACATGATAGGAATTCTCAAAACCTGAGAAAATGGCATTTACTCCGTTTGCCACTAAAAATATGGATAGCAAAAAAGCTGACGAAAGCAACCCACCTCGTTTTTGGTCTTTTATCTGTTGATAGATCTCGCCAAAATAGTCGCTGGTTGCCGTAGGCAAGAAAGATTCCAAAAAAATCAGGAACTGGGAGTCAAAATTTTCATTGCCAACACTTACATAGGGAATGATAAAAGGAATCAGGGTTACCATAAAAATGAGCAACGGAAACAATGCCATAAAAAGACTAAAGGCAATAGAACTTGCCCTTGTAGAAAGGGTCCCCTTTACTATCCCAACCAAATACATTTCAATGAGATCGTAGAAAGATAGTCCTTCAAAGGCTTTAAGCTTGATTTTTTTCAACAGCCTAACCAACCAGTTGATCACTGGTATTTTTTCCAATTGCTCTTCTATGGCTACTGACATTAGACCGCTTTTAGGCTTAAATCCATGTTGTAAACGGAATGCGTCAACGCCCCAGATGAAATATAATCCACACCACACTCCGCATAGTGTCGGATTGTGTCTTCATTGATTCCACCGGAAGATTCCGTGAGACATTGGTCGCCAATCACTTCTACTGCTTTTCTGGTATCTTCATAGTTGAAATTGTCCAATAAAATGCGATAAACTCCTCCTGACCTTAGAATCTCATCCACTTCATCCAAATTCCTGGCCTCCACAATGATCTTTAAGTCCTTTTCATTATCAGTCAAATATTGTTTTGTTTTTTGGATGGCTTTGGTAATTCCCCCAGAAAAATCAATATGATTGTCCTTTAACATGATCATGTCATAGAGGGCAAACCTATGGTTCTCCCCTCCTCCAATCTTAACCGCCCATTTCTCCAGAGCTCGAATTCCGGGTGTGGTTTTTCTTGTATCCAAGATCTTGGTGCCCGTGCCTTCCAATAAGGAAACATATTCATTTGTCTTGGTCGCTATGGCACTCATACGTTGCATAGCATTGAGCACCAAACGTTCCGTCTTTAAAATGCTCTGGGAACTCCCCTCTACGTAAAAGGCAATATCTCCGTATTTAACAGGACTTCCATCGGTTATAAGTACTTCAATTTTCAGGTTTTTGTCTACTTGTTGAAAAACTTGCTGGGCAAACTCAACACCGGCAATAATACCCTCATCCTTTACCAGAAGCTTAGCTTTTCCGGTAGCTTCAGCAGGAATACAGGCCAAGGAACTATGATCGCCTTCCCCTACATCTTCACGGATGGCATTTTCTATAATTAGCTTGAGTTCTTTTTGAAATTGTTCTTCGGATATCATCCAATTGGGGTTTTAACGAAAATAATAAAAACATTGTTCGTTATCCATGAATTTTATATGGTTATTGTTCGCCCTGAAACATTTATTTTTGAGCATGCAGATTACCTTGATTGCCATTGGAAAAACCGACAGTACTGACCTTGAACGACTTATTTCTGTCTACGAGAATCGATTAAGGCATTACATCAAATTCAAGTTTCAGATTATTCCTGACCTCAAAAACAGTAAAAACCTATCCGAGGCGCAACAAAAGGAAAAAGAGGGCGAACTTATTTTGGGCCAGTTGCAACCTTCTGATGTTTTGGTCCTATTGGATGAAAAAGGAAAGCAGTTCTCCTCGGAAGATTTTTCACAATTCCTTCAAAAGAAAATGAACAGCGGCATTAAAAACTTGGTCATGGTAATCGGCGGACCCTACGGTTTTAGTGAAGCTGTTTACAAAAGAGGTAATGAAAAAATAAGTCTCTCCAAAATGACCTTCTCGCATCAGATGGTCCGTTTGTTCCTCGTAGAGCAACTATATCGCGGATTCACAATCCTTAGGAATGAGCCTTATCACCATAGGTGATTTTAGTAGAGCACCCTAAATTTGATGGTGTTTTCAACACTTTTAAGCGCCTTGACCACTTCTTTGTTATAATCCTTATCCAAATCGGAAATAACATAACCTACTTCGCTGTCTGTTGACAAGTATTGTCCGGTAATGTTCATTTCATATTCGGCCAAAACCTTGTTGATCTTTGCCATAATACCTGGTACATTTTTATGGATATGTAAAAAGCGGTGCGCATTGTTCTGTTTGGGCAACCTAATATTGGGGAAGTTGACTGCATCAACTGTATTCCCGGAATTGATATAATCCATGATCTTATTGGGAACAAACCCGGCAATATCTCGTTGTGCCTCTTCCGTGCTCCCTCCAATATGAGGTGTAAGGATTACATTGGGAATTCCCTGAAGGTCCGTAACAAAATTACCGTTGCTCCTAGGTTCAGAAGGGTAAACATCTACGGCAGCCCCTCCCAATTTTCCACTTTTAAGTGCATTGGCCATAGCAGCAATGTCCACAACAAAACCTCTGGAGAGATTGATGAGAATTGCCCCATCCTTCATTTGATTGATCTCTCGCTCACCGATAAAATTCTTATTGGCCTTGTTATCATCCACATGAAGACTGACCACATCGGACACGGACAATAAATCCTCCAAGGTGTTGCACCTTACAGCGTTCCCCAATGCCAATCGGTCCATAACATCATAATAGTAGACCCGCATTCCAATAGCCTCTGCCAAAACAGATAGCTGCTTACCTATGTTGCCATAACCGACAATACCTAAATTCTTTCCTCTTACCTCTCGGGAGTTTATAGCGGTCTTGTTCCATTTTCCTTCATGGATTTCGGAACTGCGGGGAAAAATGCTACGCATCAACATGATTATCTGGCCTATGGCCAATTCCACCACCGACCTTGTATTGCTATAAGGGGCATTGAAAACCACAACGCCCTTCTTTTTGCTGTATTCAAGATCAATTTGTGTTGTACCGATGCAAAAAGCTCCAATTACCAACAATTTATTGGCTGCATCCAGCACTTTCTGGGTCACCTGGGTCTTGGAACGAATTCCGAGTACATGAACCCCCTTGATACGCTCAATGAGTTCATCTTCGGATAAACTATGTTTTACCAGCTCCACAGAAAATCCGTCGTTGGAAAGATTCTCAAACGCATCTGGATGCACATTTTCAAGTAACAGAATCTTAATCCTGTTCTTAGGGTACGATATTTTCCTTGGTAAATCGTTCACAAAAAGAAATTCATCCAAATTAGGTGTTACGTGGTCCGCGTTGTTAGCCGCTTTTTCACGGTGTACATTTTCAGTATACGCAAAAAACTTATCGGCTATTCCAGCTTCCCGCATCACATAGTCGCTATACCCATCGCCTATCACCTGGACTTCTCCATCCAAATCAAGGTTTTTAAGGCACTCTATCTTTCCATTGTGGGTTGCAAGCACATTGGTTTCGTCAAATCCGACAATATTTCCCTCTTCATCAAACTTAAAGGTATTGGCATATACCCTATCGCTGGGAATGTTATACTCTTCTACAATGGGATCTATGAATTCTTTGAAACCACATGAAATTACATAAATATCCTCAGAAAATTCATGAAAAAACTCCTTGTTGGACTCAATGGATTTTGAAATTTTTTGGCGAAGCTCCTCAACAAGTCCTCCCAAATCATCTTTATGGGCCTTGATGAGCTTTATTCTTTTCTCCAACGATTCGGTAAATGAGATATCCCCATCTATTCCAAGATTAGTTATCTCCTGAATCTCCTCTATTACCTGTTCCCGATTTGACCTGCCCTGAAGGGTAATCTCTGCCAAAACATCCAATGCCTCCACCCGGGTCAAGGTACTGTCAAAATCAAAAACATACTTACGTCCAGCTTCCACCATGGGTTTTTCAAAAAATTAAGCCCTAAAATTAAAAATTAATTCCATCCTCAAAGTTAGAACCCTTCAAAATCAATCCATAAATGCGGATATTTCAAAAATCTGCTGAAAAATGTTTTAAATAATAGATCAATATGGAAAAAAAGGAGGGAAATTGAACTAAAACCAGCGTCGGGTCTCCTTGCAATATGTTCTGTATTCCTTTCCAAAAAGTTCTTCCAACGCTTTCTCCTCAAATTTAATCTGAAAGTGGTTCATGTAGTATACAAAACCTACGGCCAAAAGGGTGTTGAATGCATTGCCCAACTTTAGGCCCAAAGCCAAAAGAAACAACAACATTCCCAAATACATGGGGTTGCGGGTATATTTATAAATTCCCTTCTTCACTAAAAAGCTTGTTTTCTTCAGGTTGATGGGGTTGGTAGTTGTTCTGGCCAATATAAATTGAAGGAGGCCCAAAAACATTACCAGAACTCCCAGGCCAAACAAAAAAACTGCAAACTCCTTTCTACCAAAAAAGTCAAAATCCCCAAATGGGAGAAATTCGGCCAAAACGTACATGAGTACGCCAAAAATCAGCATTACGATTGGGGGCAGTATCATGATTCGCATTCTTGAAAGGTTGTACCCTAAATTACTACATTTGGCTCTCATTTGAATCTTTTCCATTTTGAAGCTCGTTTTTGCCACCCACAATCCACATAAACTGAGGGAAGTCCAGCAGTTATTGCCATCATCAATAGAGCTGTTATCTTTAACGGATATTGGTTGTACCGAAGAAATTCCGGAAACTGGGAACACTTTGGAAGAAAATGCCAAGTTGAAGGCTGACTTTGTTACCACAAACTATGGATTCAACTGTTTTTCTGATGATACCGGGTTATTGATCGATGTTCTTGATGGCAGACCGGGAGTTTTTTCTGCCCGCTACGCTGGACATGAAAAAAACGACAATGACAACATGTCCAAAGTGTTGAGTGAAATGCGAGATGAAAGAAATAGACTCGCCCATTTTAAAACGGCCATCCATTTGAATCTACAAGGAGAAAGTCATGTTTTTAGCGGGATTGTAGAGGGTACTATTACCGAAAAAAGATATGGTGACGGCGGATTTGGCTATGATCCGATCTTTAAACCTCTCGGATACGAAAAGACGTTCGGTGAGCTTCCCTCCGAAACCAAAAATGCCATAAGCCACAGAGGCAAGGCAATCCAAAAACTTGTCAACTTTCTAAAAAATGTTGCTACATAAGCGTCAGGGACCAAATTTGACGTACCTTTGCCGCTTTGTTAATGCCGCCGGTATGGGCACCGTGTTGCCAAGAGCTTAAAGCGTAGTATAAAAATCGCTCACTGCAACACAGCATATTTGCGATTTAAATACACCTTTATGACTAAGTTTGAAGCCCTGGGGTTGGATCAACCCCTATTGGATGCTATTTCCGACCTCGGATTTGAATCCCCCTCAGAAGTACAAGAAAAATCTATCCCAGTTCTTTTAGAAAAAGACACCGATTTGGTAGCACTGGCCCAAACAGGGACAGGAAAAACTGCTGCGTTCGGTTTTCCAATGATTCAAAAAATACAGGCAGAAAGCAGGACCACCCAAGGTCTTATTCTTTCTCCTACCCGTGAGCTGTGCCTTCAGATCACCAATGAGCTCAAGCTCTATTCCAAATACGTAAAAGGAATGAACGTTGTGGCCATTTATGGTGGTGCCAGCATCACTGAACAGGCAAAACAGATAAAACGGGGGGCTCAAATCGTGGTAGCCACTCCGGGACGTATGAAGGATATGATCGGTCGAAGGATGGTGGACATTTCAAAGATTGATTTTTGTGTGTTGGACGAAGCTGATGAAATGCTCAATATGGGCTTCTATGAAGACATCAAGGACATTCTTTCCAATACACCTGAAGAAAAATTTACCTGGCTTTTTTCCGCAACCATGCCCAAAGAAGTTGCGACCATTGCCAAAAAATTCATGCACAACCCTGTTGAAATCACAGTAGGGACCAAAAATGCTGGTGCCACTACGGTGCAACACGAATACTATGTAGTTGGAGGCAGAGACCGCTATCCCGCCCTTAAAAGACTGGCGGATGCCAATCCTGGGATTTTTTCGGTTGTTTTCTGCAGGACCAAACGTGACACCCAAAAGGTAGCTGAGAAACTTATTGAGGATGGTTACAATGCTGGTGCCCTACACGGAGATCTTAGCCAAAACCAGCGGGACTTGGTGATGAATGCCTTTCGAAAGAAACAAGTGCAGATGTTGGTAGCAACAGATGTTGCTGCAAGGGGAATCGATGTAGACGATATAACCCATGTCATCAACTACCAATTGCCAGATGAGATTGAAACCTACACACACCGAAGTGGTAGAACAGGTAGGGCTGGAAAATCAGGTGTTTCCATGGTTATTGTAACACGCTCCGAGTTGAGAAAAATCAATTCCATTGAGAAAAAAATCAAACAGGATTTCCTTTCCAAAAAGATACCTACGGGAATCGAAATTTGTGAAATCCAATTGTATCATTTGGCCAACAAAATCAAGGAAACAGAAGTCAATTCAGAGATAGACAATTACCTTCCTGCCATTAACGATGTGCTTGAAGGAATTGATCGAGATGAGCTCATCAAGAAAATTATTTCTGTTGAATTTACCCAGTTTTACAATTACTACAGTCGAACCAAAGACCTTAACAGTTCGGAAGGCTCTAGAGAACGTGGCACAAAAGGAGAAGCTTCTTCTAACGGCTCTGTGAGATACTTTATCAACGTTGGGGAACGTGATGGTTACGATTGGATGTCGCTCAAGGATTTTCTTCGGGATACATTGAGCTTGGAAAAAGAAGATGTCTTCAATGTGGACACAAAGGACAGCTTTTCCTTTTTTAACACAGATGCACAACTCACAGAATTTGTTCTTCAGACTTTTACGGACTTTAAGGTAGACGGCCGTTTTATCAATGTGGAAGTTTCCAAAAAGCCCGCCAGCGGTAAGGGAGGTAAAAAAAGAGACCGAAAACGAGGACACAGAAAAGGGGATAGTAACAGGTCTTTTAAAGGACGAAGAAAAGGTAACTCAGGAAAGAGGGGGGGCAAAAAACGTCCAGGTTTTTATTAGTTAATTCTGTATTAAAAAGTGAGGGACTCCTGTTTATTTTCCTTTGTTTAGTATTTTTATGCTTACAAAGATTGCATGAGAAGAATACTACTTTTACTTTTTTTCCTTTCTTCATTGTCCATTGTTGCTCAAAATGAAGATGATACCGTGGTGGGGGAACTTACCGCCACCGTTGTAAATGCGCAGAGCGGTTTTCCGATGGTTAGCGTACACGTAATCAACCTAAACAAAGTAGTGGGTACCATTACGGACCAAAAAGGAAAATTTACCATCAGTGCCACAGTTAATGACACCCTTTACCTTTCTTTTTTAGGCTTTAAATCCCAAAAAGTTCGGGTAACGAACGATATGTTCAAATTTGAGGATACTGAAATCGCTTTGACGGAACTGGCCTATGCCTTGGAAGAAGTAATTGTGCGACCTTATCAACTTACGGGCTACTTGGAAATTGATGTCAAAAACTTACCTATCAATAATGCCTACCAGTACAGTATTTCAGGTCTGCCCACAAGTTATGAAGGTGGAAGCAAAAGCCCAAGTGCGGTGACCAAGGTACTGGGAGCAATCTTGAACCCGGCCGACCTCTTGCGGAATCTTTTTGGAAAAAAACCAAAACAAATGCGGAAACTACGGCAGATGAAGGAGGACGATGACATACGGAACCTTTTGGCGTCAAAGTTTGATCGTGAGACCCTCACTGAACTGCTTCAATTGGAAAAAGTTGATATTGAGGACATCCTCAACAACTGCAATTACTCACGTTCCTTTATCAACACTGCCAACGACCTGCAAATTTTAGATGCCATCTCAAGCTGCTACGAGGAATACAAAGTATTGAATCGCAAATAGATAACCCGTTTCAGGGTAACTCTTGCCTCAAATAAAGGCATCTAAATAAATTTCCGATTTACGTATTCATTTTATAGCTTTAGGCAAAATCCCAATTCATGAAAAAGCTACTTGCTATAATTAGCATAACCTCCATTTTTGCAAGTTGTACGCAATCCCCAAAAAAACAAAAGAAAGAACCCCGAGTAGTTGCGGAGCAAACTCTCAAGAAAGACCCCCCTTTTGTTTGGGAGAGTGCCAATATTTATTTTATGCTCACCGATCGTTTCAATAACGGGAATCTTGAAAACGATATCAACTTTGAAAGAAACGAAGAGACAGCTGTTTTAAGGGGATTTGAAGGTGGAGACCTTCAAGGAATAACACAAAAGATAAAAGACGGATATTTTACCAATTTAGGTATTAATGCCATCTGGTTCTCCCCTATTGTGGAACAGATTCATGGGCCCACAAACGAAGGTACAGGAAATACATACGGATACCATGGGTACTGGACCAAAGATTGGACAGCCATTGACCCAAATTTTGGTACTCGTAAAGATTTGGCCGCATTGGTGAAAACGGCGCATGCAAATAATATTCGAATCATAATGGACGTAGTCCTTAACCATACCGGTCCCGTAACTGAAACGGACCCTGTTTGGCCAGAAGACTGGGTAAGGACCGGACCCAACTGCCAATACACCAATTACGAGAATACAACGGCTTGTACTTTGGTTGAGAACCTTCCGGATATCTTAACAGAATCCGACGAACCCGTAGAGCTTCCCGATGCCCTCTTGGCCAAATGGAAAGAAGAAGGCAGGTTAAGTCAGGAATTGGATGAATTGAACTTGTTTTTTGAACGTACCGGCTATCCTAGGGCACCAAGATTTTATATCATAAAATGGTTAACAGATTATGTCCATGACTTTGGCATAGATGGATTTAGGGTGGATACCGCAAAGCATGTCAATGAAAATGCCTGGTCAGAGCTTCGCAAGGAAGCAGATTATGCTTTTGAGACCTGGAAGAAAAAGCATCCCAACCAAATTCTTGATGACAATGGTTTCTATATGGTTGGTGAAGTGTACAACTATGGTATTTCTTCAGGAAGGGATTTTGATTTTGGAGATAAGAAGGTGGATTTTTTCAATTATGGGTTGGATGGCCTAATCAATTTTGAACTCAAATCAGATGCCACCAAAAACTATGAAACCATCTTCAAGAAATACAACAAGTTACTCAATACCAAATTGAAGGGTCAGAGCATTCTAAACTATCTTACATCACATGATGATGGTGCGCCCTATGATAGTGAGCGGAAAAAACCGTACCGTACCGCCAATGTACTTTTGTTGACCCCTGGAGCTTCACAAGTCTATTACGGAGATGAAACTTCCAGAAGCTTGATCATAGAGGGAACCGAAGGTGATGCTACCTTACGTTCCTTCATGAACTGGAAAGACCTGGATAGCCTACCGGAGATTCAAAAAATTCATGAGCATTGGCAAAAATTAGGTCAATTCAGAAGAAACCACCCAGCCGTTGGTGCCGGAAAGCACAAAAGACTGGGAAAATCACCCTATGTTTTCTCCAGAACCTATGTTGATGATGAGTTCAAGGACAAAGTAGTGGTGGGACTAGACCTTCCCAAGGGTAAAAAATCCCTTTGGGTAAAAGGATTCTTTGGAGATGGAACCAAACTATATGACACCTATTCGCAAACCGAGGTTACGGTGAACAAGGGCAAGGTCATTCTAGAAAATAATTATGATATCGCTCTGCTTGAATTGGCAGAATAACCAAAATCAAAACAATACATAAAGTACCAAAAAATGAAAAAAACTAGGCTTTTTAAATTAATGCCTCTGTTTGCCATACTATTTGTGGCAATGGTTTCTTGTAAAGAACAAAAGAAAGAGGCTACGGATGAGTTGGCAAAAGTTGAGTACCAATGCCCCATGGATTGCGAAGATGGCAAAGTCTATGAATCCGAGGGGACCTGCCCCATTTGCAAAATGGATCTTGCTGCTGTTGGACACACCAAAGAATGTCAATGCGGTAAAGATGGAGAATGCAAATGTGAAAAAGGAAAGTGCAACTGCGAGAAATGTAAAGAACACAAGAAAGGACACGCCTCAAAATGCAATTGCAAAGCGGATGGCGAATGTAAGTGCGAAAAAGGTAAGTGCAACTGTGAGGAGTGCAAAGCCCACAAGGGAGAGTGTCTTTGCAAATCAGATGGAGATTGTAAGTGCGAGGAAGGCAAGTGCAAATGCAATGGCTGCCCTGTCCATAGTTGATATTACTCTGCTCCAATGGACTTGATGTTGAAATCATAAATAAAAACAGGCCCAAGTTTGGGCCTGTTTTTATTTTGTTGAATACTAAAACTATTTCCTGGAATGCAGGGCTACCCTGTTCCCCTCTGTATCCTCAAATAAGGCCATATACCCCACATCTGGACTAATCTGGGTTTTAGGTTTTAGAATTTTTCCGCCTTTATCAACAATTCGGTCCAACTCAATTTGTACGTCCTCACTTGAAAAATAGATGAGTACACCATCATTATTGCTCGGTCTATATTCCGAATGGAATATCAGCGAACCTGAAGCACCAGCTTTACCTTCGGACCATGGAAAAAAGCCCATTAGTGTTCCAGCAAAATCCTGAACCTGTATTTCTATTTGAAAAACCTGGTCATAAAATGCCTTGGCCCGATCCATATCCGTTACAGGAATCTCGAACCAGCCCACCATATTCTGTTCCATATCTTATTTTTCCAAGATTTCCTTTAAACTCGATAAGCCTTCCTCAAAATCCTTGCCCACGGCTTTGTCCATGTTCATGAACAGCATCATTATGCTAAACGGGAACTTGTTCTTACCGGAAAACCCCCAGGTTACCTTGGTTTTATCCTTATCAATTTCTTCAGTGACCAAATATGCATCTGAAATGGACTTCCAAGGTTTAAGAAAGCGGAGTTCAGACTCAATACGCTCCCCATCCACAATCTTGGTGATTTCCTGCTCGCCTTCACCAACATCTTTATTGCCGTTCCAATAGCTGGTTGCTCCCACTTCCCCATCCGTGCCGGTGAATTTCTTTTCCATATTGGGGTCTTTCTTGTTCCAGGGCGACCATTGATCTTGGTTTTTCAGGAACCGTAGATTCTCAAAAACGGCCTTTTTGGAGTTTCCAATCTCAATAGACCTGGAAACATCGTAGGTCTTCGGGGCAATAAGAGCTAAAAAGAGAATAAGCACCACAATGCCCACTAGAATGTAAAGTAGTATTATCATTTGTTTTTGAATTGGTTAACAACTAAAAATACAAAAACTTTAGTCGGCGAGGTATCTGCTGATAATTCCTTCCACATCCTTGATGGATTTTTTGGTCCAATCTAATCTTTTCTCAAGTACCTCAATGTCTGATAATTGCCAATCAATTCTTGAGCTCCTAACCTTTTGGGACAGCTCTTGGATGATGATTGCGGCCGAAACAGAGACATTCAAGCTTTCCGAAAAACCAACCATGGGAATCTTAAGAAAACCATCTGCTTTTTGCATCACTTCTTCGCTTAATCCCTCTTTTTCAGTCCCAAAAAACAAGGCTGTTTTGGTGTTTGGGTCAAAATCGGACAATAACCTGGAATCGTTATGCGGAGTGGTGGCCATGATCTTATAGCCCATATCCTTTAATTTGGATATACATTCCGAGGTAGTTCCATACCTATTCACATCCACCCACTGCTCTGCTCCCATGGCAATATTCTTGTCCAATCGTTGTTCAAATCGATCCTCGATAACATGCACTTCTTGAACTCCGAAAGCATCGCAACTTCTTAGGATAGCACTGGTATTATGTAGTTGGAATACATCTTCAATGGCAACGGTGAGATGCTTAGTACGATTCTTTAATATTTCATCAAAACGTTGTTTCCTCTCTTCTGTTAGGAAGCCTTCCAAATATGTCAACAAATCGTAATTAAACATATTAAGGACAAGATAGCGAAATTTGAATTTCCTATTTTTGATAGATGGGCAAAAAGAAAGTAGTTGTACTTACCGGAGCAGGCATGAGTGCCGAAAGTGGTTTAAAAACCTTCAGGGACGAAAATGGTCTTTGGGAAGGGCATGATGTTATGCAAGTGGCCTCTCCTCAAGGTTTTGCGGCAGATCCTGAATTGGTACTTGAATTTTATAACCAAAGACGGAGACATCTTTTGGAAGTATCTCCCAACGAAGGACATAGAGCCTTGGTAGACCTGGAAGGTCATTTTGATGTAAGCATTGTTACCCAAAACGTGGATAACCTGCATGAACAGGCGGGAAGCAGGCATGTGGTGCACTTACATGGCGAGTTGTTCAAAGTGCGAAGCACGGTTAATGAAAACCATATTCTGGAATGGAAAAAAGACCTAGTTCTTGGTGATCTGGATGAAAAGGGGCATCAATTGAGGCCACACATAGTGTGGTTTGGCGAAATGGTCCCCATGATGGAAACTGCAGTGCAAATCACTCAACAGGCTGATATTTTGGTCATTATAGGTACTTCCATGCAGGTATATCCGGCCGCTGGATTAATCAACTATGTGTCCCAACAAACACCCATTTACTTTGTTGACCCCAAACCAACCATTAATTCCTCGGATTTTTACAATCTAACGGTGATTGCCGAGACCGCCGTGGAGGGAGTGCCTAATCTTGTTCGTCAGCTATCTCATAGTTAGATCTGAGCTGTTTGGCCCAATCGATTAGAAGTTTTTTCTGGTCTATAAAATAGTATTCCCACTAACACGACCAACACTATAATTCCTATTTTTTTTGCTAATTTCATATCCCCGTATCTGTAATAAAAATAAGCTTTTGTGACCGAAGCACAACTTCATGCCGCACTTAGTTCTGGGAGGATTTCCAAAGCGCAGGTTGACCTACTGGTAAGCGAGCTAACCCTACAACCAGAGCTTACAAAAGCTCTTTTTAATGAGATCTTGTTGGAGGACAAGGAGGGAACGTTCAATGCCAGCTGGACCTTTGACCATCTCATGAGAAAAAAGCTGGTGTACCTATTACCCATTTTTGATGAATTCATCAAAGGTTTGTCCCTGTTGAAATCAGAATCCTGTATTCGTCCGTTGGCGCATGTATGTGAAATGGTGACCGAAGCCTACTTTAAAAAGAAAGACCCTGTTTTTGTAAAGAATGTTTCGGATGATCAATTGGAGAAAATCATGACCCTTTGTTTTGATTGGCTGATAAGTCCTATGAACATGGCGCCCAAGGTGTTTTCTATGACCAGTCTCTATTATTTAGGCCTAAAATTTGACTGGGTGCACCTGGAACTCAGGTTGGTCCTAGAAGATACCTTTGCATCTGGAACCGCTGGTTACCAAAATAGAGCTAAAAAAACATTGGACAAGCTGGCCAAATTAGGCCATTAAACTCTTTGAGTTTAAGTATCTTTGAAGCTTTCAAAATTGTTGATGACAATGTCCGTAACCGAACTCAATGCCATTTCACCCATCGATGGCCGATATAGAGGTAAAACCGAAGCTTTAAAGGATTATTTTTCTGAAGAGGCCCTGATTAAGTATCGGGTGCTTGTTGAAATAGAATATTTCATTGCGCTTTGCGAGATTCCGCTTCCACAGTTAGCCGATTTTGATGCCACTAAGTTTCCAGAGCTTCAAAAGATTTATTCTGATTTTTCGGCCGAGGACGCAAAAGCCATCAAAGAGATTGAAAAAACTACCAATCACGATGTAAAAGCAGTGGAATATTTCATCAAACAACAATTTGATGCGTTGGGATTGGAAAAATATAAGGAGTTCATCCATTTTGGATTGACTTCTCAGGACATCAACAATACTGCTGTTCCCTTATCCATTAAAGAGGCCATGAACGATGTGTATGTGCCGCTATACTTTGGGGTTTTTGAAAAATTGAAGGAATTGGCCAAGGAATGGGAGAACATCCCTATGCTGGCACGCACTCATGGGCAACCCGCCTCCCCTACCCGATTGGGTAAGGAAATTGAAGTATTTGTAGAGCGATTGAAAGAGCAATTCAATTTATTGAATGATATTCCCAGTGCTGCCAAATTTGGAGGTGCCACAGGAAACTACAATGCCCATCAAGTAGCTTATCCCGAAAATGATTGGAAAGCTTTCGGGAAACAATTTGTCCAAGAGAAATTGGGATTGCACCACTCTTTTCCAACCACTCAAATTGAGCATTATGACCACATGGCAGCTTTGTTTGACTGTCTAAAACGTATCAATACCATCTATATTGATTTCAATAGGGATGTTTGGACCTATATTTCCATGGACTACTTTAAGCAGAAAATCAAAAAAGGGGAAGTTGGGTCTTCGGCCATGCCGCACAAGGTAAATCCTATTGATTTTGAAAATTCTGAAGGGAATTTGGGTCTGGCCAATGCCATTTTTGAGCATTTATCGGCTAAACTCCCCATTTCCAGATTGCAGCGTGACCTTACGGACAGTACCGTATTGCGTAATGTTGGCGTTCCTTTTGCGCATACTTTGGTTGGATTTCAATCTACCTTAAAGGGATTGAACAAATTGGTCTTGAACCAGGAGAAGTTTGAGCAGGATTTGGAGGACAATTGGGCCGTAGTGGCCGAAGCCATACAGACCATTTTGCGCAGGGAAGGATATCCCAATCCGTATGAAGCCCTAAAGGGCTTGACCCGTACCAATGAGAAGATTACCCAAAAATCCATTGCTGACTTTATTGATACTTTGGAAGTGTCGGACACCATCAAAAGTGAACTTAAAAAAATAACCCCAGCGAATTACACCGGGGTTTAGATTCCCTTTTATTATGATCCATTTTCAATCCACCAGAAGGATTTTGTACACTGGACCCAAATTTGTTTCAATGATCACTGCATAGTACCCGGTAGTCAAATCCCTGACATCTACGGTAACCGAGAGCTCTCCTGGATACTGAAAAGTCAAGCTCTTTTTTGGGATTTGTTGTAATTGCGCATATAGTGTAACACCAAGAATCCTTGACGGTACTTCAATATCAGGCGATTGAAGGGGTGCTATGGCAATGTTGACCTCTTCAGAAGCTATGTTTGGGTAAATGATTACCCCATCTGATTCATCGGAAGTACCGGGCACAATGTCTAAATCTGTGTCAGGTTGTATCGGAATTCCACCTCCTCCTCCCCCATCTCCAGGGCCAGCGTGTTTTACCCAGAGTAATCTTGCCGGGCCCGCACCACAATCGTTTATTCCCATAAGCTGTACATAACCATTATCCTTGCCATATCCTGTAAAGACGTGGGCACTTTGATAACTTGTTGCGGTCTTCTTTATTTGCCAATTGTTTCCAAAAATATCAAACTGGTTAACGCGATCAAAGGGATAGGGCAGTCTCCACTCGTAGCTATCCGCCCCTACAGCAGGCCCTCCAAAATAACTCACCAGAGCCCCGGTCAGCACCACTTCTGGGCCATATAAATTTGAGGGTTGCGAAGGCCTGCCCACCTGTAGCACTTTTTCCAGCACCACGGGATCGCCCCCACAGGCTTCAGAGGTCAAGGTTGCAGTTATGGTGATTTGTTGGCTAAAGCTATTGGGTGGTGTGATAAAAGATGTCGCAGGACTATTGGGGTCCGTGGGCATGGCAGCATCCGGGTTGCTCGAGCTCCATTGTACCTCCGTGTCTCCCTTCACTTCAACAAAATACAATTCCTCTTCGCACAACAGTTTATTGCCCTCAATTTCTGAAGATTCGCAAAGAAAAGAGCAGTCAAACGAAGTGGCCATCTTATTGAATTCATTGGCCAGCCAATCCCCATTTTGCCGATTGAACGAAATGTGTTCCGCATTATGTCCCGTTACGTTATATGTAGTGGCATAATTGTGAAAAGGAATGGCCAGATCTGGAGAAGGTGGGCTTTCCACGGAATATATGTTCAAATAGTCAGCAATCGTCAATTGGGCATTACCGCTGCCCACATCCAAAGCACTCGTAACGGGAATAAAATTAATGTCTGGCGTGGTCTCAAGGCTAAGATTATAGCTTGCCAAAACATTGCTTTCGTATTCATCGAATTCATCTATAGTGCCAATAAAAGGCATGGCCCCACCAGGAAAATCATCCAAGCGCAGTGTCTCCCCTGGAAATGTAACGGTCTTATTGGTTATTGTTCGTGTTATTGGTAGCACCCAAAGGTTCTTTTTCTCATATTGAATCCACCCCTTGTACAGCCAACCTTCCTCTCCACCTGGAAAGGCCCAGATATGAAAATCGGTCTTGAGCTTGGCCTGTCCTGGTAAAAATCCAAGCAATATGGTAGGGATATCCCCAAATGCGACCCCAATAGAACCACCTACAACAGGTGCAATAAAAGATATAAAATCACCAAATAGTTTTGTAGAACCTGTGCCATTTAACCTTGCCAAGGTTTGGCCGGGCTGTATGCCGTACGTTTGTGCACAATGGCTGCCGTTGCTGAGGGCTATATTTCGGGTCTGTTGTGGATAGCCCATGGCCTTGAGTTCATTTTGCCAAGCCTCGTGCTCTTCCTTGTTGATTTTGTAATTTACATCCACCCAGTTGATCAAAAGCTGCCTTACTGCAGGCTGATCGATCAATTTTCTGGCTTCATGCACCGGTACCTCCCCACTTGCCATGGCCACCAAAATATCACCGACCGGGGTGGTGATCAATTCGTTGAGGACATGACGGACCATGTACAGTGCCCCTGGTGGTACGTGGGCCCCTTGGTGCGGAGCATCGTGACTAACGTACAAACTGGTATCATGGTCCTCGTTATTGTTCTCCATATCCCGCAGGGCGTAGCGTGCCAAAACCCCGCCCATGCTCTGACCCAAGATGACATTGGGTGCTGCATCGTTCTCCTTGGTTTGGTTCACCCAACGTATTACTTCCTCCAACACATAGGCATTGCGCTGCAACCAGTCCGTACCATTGTCCCAATTGACATAGATGATGTCAAAACTTTCTTCGGTATCTTCTGTAATCAAATCCTTAAGTTTGTCGTTGTCAGACTTGTCAACTCCCTTAAGAAATGTTCCAATATCCATATCTCCAACTTTGTCAATTTCTGATAATAGTCCAGTATCAAAACCCTCTACCACAATCAAGGGTTTGTGTATTTTTTTGCATTCTTTTGCGGGCGCTATTTGCAGCTTGGCCACTCCTTTTACCCCCATATAAGCTTTGGAAGCCGTTATGGTCTCTTCCCATGGCTCGTCAACGCAGGCCGGATTCCGTGCCGTCAAAGTCTGTCGGGTGGCTTTTCCTGTAATCTTTACGGGAGTGCGGCAATACCTAAAGGTATTGTCGGTAAGTTTGAGCCGAAAGGTCCACACATAATCCCCATCCTCGGTAAATTGATGTTCGAGAGTTTCCCCCAGTTCATACGGATGAAAACCGCCCCCATCCCCAAAATCCACCTCAAAGCTCTGCACTAAAGTCGCCTGGTTGGTGCGCCATTCGGTGTCCTCCAACAATAGGGATATGGTGGAACTGCTAATACGGGTCTGCGGCAAAGTTATGGCAAACACTTCCAAGGTTTCATAGGGGTTTTTCCATTGGGTATTTTCGTATACATCCTTATAGTACTTATCGTCCACTACCTCAATAAGTCCCAGGTCCAAGGCATCAGGCCGAATACGAGAGTAGTGGTAATACAATCCGTTGAGTGTTATGGCCGTGGTAAAGGGCTTTTTGCCAAACTTGGCAGCATGGGACTTGGCCATGCTCTTCCAATCTTGCTCCAGGGCAACAGGGTCTACCAGTTCGGGCACAACTAAGGAGGTGCGCATGGAGACCACACTGTTATAGAGATCCCGGTATGTGGAGGGGACAATGTAGTTGTTGTCGCGCAGCACGCCATCATAATTGGTCACGTCCACAAAATCGTAGCCATAATCCAGTAACATGCTGTGGGGAATCTTGCTTTTGTCCAACGGGCCAAAGACCTCGTTGGTCTTATTGGCTACCTCAAGGTCAATATGCAATTGGGCTTGGGCCGAAAGACAGCATAGGAACATAAAAAGGTAGAGGGGTAAAAGGAGAAGGGTTGTAAGTGTTTTTTTCATTTTCAAATGGATTAAAGTTTATGGGTTTGGGGTATGCTTTTTTAAGTTTTGAATGCTGAATTTTGAGTTGTTTAAAATTTTAGGTCGAAACGGCCGTCGGTAAAGTTCAGGGTCTTGCCCTCGTCGTCCTTGACCGAAAACTCAAAAGTGCCTGAAACGATAAATTCCTCTAGATCAAAGCGGGTAATTATTATCTGTCCGGGAAGTTGATTAGTGGTTTCTATCCTTGAATCCAAACCTCCTCTTTCTAAATATAAAGCACTGTATTGTCCTTCCAACCTAGATTCTAATGGGAATTGTCCTTCAGAAACGTCACCTTCTATTTCCAATCCAGTCAAAATTATTCCTGTATCACTTCTATTAAAGCCATATATAGTTAATGTGTTAAAAACATAATCAACACCACGTTCATCTTTATTAGAAAAAAATGGTTTCCCATTGATCAGGCAGGCAAAGGTATTCTCGCCTGTTTGGGTAATGGGCGGGAGGGCGTCCACGGGGTTTTTGGGTCCATCGTCGTTGCTACAGGAGACCAGGGTGAAAAGGTAGAAGGGTAAAAGGGTAATGGGTAAAAGGCGAAGGGTCGCAGGTGTTTTTTTCATTTTAAATAGATTAAAGTTTATGGATTTGGGGGATCTGTCTTAATTATATTATAGGTTATCCGATTGCATTCATTATTTCTTAAATGAACAAACAGGTTGCCAACAGGTGTATGAGACAAGAAAAAAGTCCCTACCCAAGGAGGTTGAAAATGAGAGGTTGAAAAATTTTCAATGAGGTTATCTGCTTGGCAGAATTGAAAATTAATGACCTTATTATTGGAACCTGAAAGAAGTCCCAAAAGGCTTTAGATGTTTAAATGTAGTATTTTTATTGTTATAGCAAAGGTGTCAATCCAATTTATGCAGTTTTTTTACACAAAAAAAGCCCCAACCTTTATGTTGGGGCTTCATTTTTTCAGGTCTTTTTCTTCTTCTATCCCTCTTTATGGATTTCCACCTGATGTGGATAAGGAATTTCAATTCCGGCTTCATCCAGTGCCAATTTACAATTTTCGTAGGTTGAGAAATAAACGTCCCAATAGTCTTCAGGTTTACAGAAAGGACGTACCGCAAAGTTCACCGAACTGTCCGCCAACTCCATCACATTCACCGAAGGAGCAGGGTCCTTTAACACCTGTGGATTGGAGGTAAGTACTTGTAACAATACTTCCTTGGTCTTTTTAATGTCCTCTCCATAGCCTACCCCTACAACGGTGTCCACACGAATTTTACCTTCCGCGGTATAGTTGACAATATTGCCATTGGCCATAGCTCCATTGGGCACAATAGCCAATTTGTTTTCAGGAGTGGTCAACTTGGTGGTGAAGATCTCAATCTCTTTTACCACACCCAATACCCCTTGGGCCTCAATGAGGTCCCCTATGCGATACGGCTTGAAAATCATCAACAATACCCCACCCGCAAAGTTGGACAGCGACCCCTGCAATGCCAAACCTACGGCGAGACCCGCTGCGGCAATCACAGCTGCAAAAGTGGTGACATCCACTCCAAGTCGAGAAATAACAATAATTATCAGAAATACTTTGAGGGACCACGACAAAAGGTTCAATAGAAACTTCTGTAGGGATTCTTCGTATTTGCTTTTGGACATTACTTTTTTGGTAGCGCCAGTTATTTTCTTGATCAACCACGAACCTATAATATAAATGAGGATGGCTGTAATCAGTTTGGGCCCGAATTCCTTGGCAAGGTCTAGCCCGTAGTTCATCCATTCTTGTGCTTTTTCCATACTGCTTTCTTGATTTGTTAGTGTTTTCAAAAGTGAGACACTAAGATAACAAGAAGGTCACAACAGCACATTGATCCATTAGTATTGGACATAAAAAAACCTGGGCAAAAGCCCAGGTTGTGTTTATTGGATGGTCTATTTTGGCTATCCTTTCAGAAACTCTCCGATCTCTCCCAATCCTTCTCCTTTGTAATCTGATTTTTGAATGGCTTGCATAAGCTGGACAATGTGGGCTGGATTCATGTCCTTCCCTAAAACCCGTACCACGGCAAAGCCTTTGTCCTTGCTGTCACCGTAAATAATTACCTCATCAATGGCATCTTCCTCTCCCAAATATTTGATTACACCTCTGCCATATTGCGAGTTGATCTTCATGAGTTCAACAAAATCCTCTCCCTTCAAAATTTCCTTAATCTTGCTTTTTTCCGATTTGTACTCAGCTATATTATCCGCTGTCTTTTTGAAAGCGAGCAGATTAAACTTCCGCAAGGACTCCACAGCTTCTTTTTGGGTAGGGGTCAAATCCACTTCTCCCATATTCAAAATACTTGCCGGAACGTCTACCGTAATGAAGTTGGGGTTTTCAGAATTGTCCACATAGTACTCCTGCAAACTCTGTTGTGAAGAGCAGGAAGCGAAAAGGACAACTCCCAATACCATTATGCTTTTTACTATATATTTCATCTGTACTTTTTTTGATTGATTGTTTTGATGATCTATTGTTATATGTAAAGTTATTGCCGGATTTGTTACGATCCAGCAATAATCTTTTACTCTTTATCTAATTTATGAAGTCCTTTGTGAAGCTTCATTTTCTTGGTCAAGGTTCCCACCTGTGCAAGATCGATATCTCCAGTGATTGTCAGCAGTACTGTCTCAGGCTCAAAGTAGGAATCATGCTTTCTCTTTTCATCTATTCCTTTTGCGAACATCAACAGTTCTTTTACATGGTCCTCGTCCTTACCATATCTAACATAAAAGTTTAGATTGGTATCTCCATCTCGCACTTTCATCAACTCTTCAAGCTTTGCCGACTTTACATATTGTTTCATCGTCACTGCCATATCTTCTGCGGCATCTTCATCCTCGGAAAGAAAGATTTTGATTTTATTGATTCGATTAGCGATTTCAATAAATTCTTGGCTTTCCGGGTCCGAATCGTTCTCCATTATTTTGGACACAATGTCCAACATCCCTTTATTTATGGTTATGGACCCTATTCTATCCGAGTCCTCAAACTTATCGAAGATGGACTGGGAAGTTCCCAAAAAGGGTATACAGGCCAGTGCAATTAAAACTACTATCTTTTTCATTTCTGCTTAGTTTCCTTTTTTACCGGCGTTGTTCAGTTCCTCGGGCAGGTTCATTTTTTTGGTCAATGAATTGATTTTGTTCAAATCAATATCCCCTGTCAATGAAAGTAGTACGGTTTCAAATTCCCTACCATCTGCTTCGACTTGCTTTAAATCGGTCACCAACATTAACAACTCACTTACATGGTCATCATCTTTTCCTTGCTTAATGTAAAACTTAACATTGGCATCCTTATCCTTTACGCGCATAAGCTCTTCCAGTCTAGCGGACTTTAAATAGCTTCCTACGGAAGATTTCATCTCTGCACTGATTTTTGGATTGTCAGTAGTAAAGACCTTTAAGCTTTTAAGGCTACTGGCAATGTCCATAAAATCTTGGGCCTCTGGGTCATCTACCTCCACATCTATCTTAGCTAACAGATTGAACATGCTTTTGTTCACCACCACCGAAGTGACCTCGTCCATATCCTCGAACTTATCGAACATCGATTGCGAAAACCCGGAAAGTGGCAGTACAGCGATCAATAAGATTAAAATATTCCTTTTCATTTGTTTACGATTTTAATTGTTGTTGTAAATTTTTTGTTTTGCGGCTTCAAACTCTTGTAGATAAGCTACCTTTTCGGTGCCTTTTCCAAAATTCTCCGCTAAGAGCTCAAACGCCTTTTTGGTTTCATTGTAGGCATATTCTGCCTGTTTTCTTTCTCGGTACTCGTTACCAAAATAGATGCCGAAAGACAAAACCGCTACTGCTGCAATGGATACCCACTTATAAAAGTCTTTTCTAGGTTTTAATGGGACCTGCTTGGTGTACCGTTCTTCCTTGGCCATGGAAAAGTAATTGAACATGGGTCTGTACTGCTCCAAATGTGTTGCCACATCTTCTTGTGAGAAATATTCTCTGAGCATCTTCTCCTCTTCCACCGTAGTGGTGGCCTCAAAATACTTTTCCAATAATTTTTCTATGTTACCCAATTCCATAGTTATGTTTTTTAATCAATTCTTGTCTAACTGCTTTGCGTGCCCGGGACAGTGTCACTCTAACTGCTGTAGGTTTCATGTCCAATAGTTCGCATATTTCTTCAAAATCATATTGTTCCACATCTCGGAGCTGTAATACCATTTTTTGCTGTTCTGGAAGCTCTTCCATGATCTTTTCCATCCAATTGATACTGTCCTCAACTTCTAATTGTTTTTGTAACGATGTGTTTTCGTCAGTATAATTGCTATGGACCAGCTTCAAATTACCTGCTTGTTTGGATTTTAATCGGTCCAAGCAAAAGTTCTTGGTCATGGTCATGGCAAAGGCCTCAACATTTTTATATTCTCCCATGGTCTCGTTTTTGGACCATAGTTTCAATAAAATTTCCTGCGTAGCATCCTCTGCCTCTTCCTTTGAGACCAGCAAGCGTTTAGCAAGTCTGTACAGCTTATCCTTGAAAGGCATCACAACATTCAAAAATTCAGCTTGTTTCATTTGGTTGTCTCAGTTGTTTTTGGCCAATTTTATGGGCCTATATTAGCACGACGACACATATCGAATTTTGTTACAAAAAATTTGTAATCTCCTTGAATGTACCTATTTTGTACTTCAAAATTGTTAGAATTTAGAAAATTTACCGTCTTACTGTCTAGCCTCTCGTTATTGTGGAACAAAATTTGATGTGCCTTAATTAAAATGCTATGAAGAAATACATTTTCCTATTATTGGGCTTGTCCCTTTTCGTTTTTGCATGTAGTAATGACGATGGAATTTCCAACGGAGATACCCCAGACCCTACACCAGGAGCCAATGTCACAGTCCAAAACTTTATGTGGCAGGCCATGAACCTTTGGTATTTTTGGCAAGAAGATGTGGACGTCCTTTCGGACACCAATTTTAGCAGTAATGAAGATTATACCAACTTCTTACAGGCCACACCAAATCCTGAAGATTTCTACTTTGATGTGTTGTTGTTTGGAGATGACCGTTTCAGTTTTTTGAATGATGACTATTCCGAGTTGGTCAACAATCTTTCAGGGGTCTCCAGAAGCAATGGATTGGAATTCGATCTAAACTTGTTTGATGATGAGTTCAATGTTTTTGGTTTTGTTCTGTACATTTTGCCCAATTCGGACGCTTCTACAAAAACCATTAAAAGAGGAGATATCTTTACCAGAGTAGATGGCCAACAATTGACCGTAAACAATTACAGAGACCTCTTGTTTGGAGAAAACAGCACATATACCCTAGGGTTGGCAGACATTGTCGGAACTCAAATTGTGGACAATGATACCGAGGTCACACTCACCAAAATAGAAAATCAAGTTGAGGACCCCATTTTGGTTGCCGAGACTTTAGATGTTAACGGAACCAAGATTGCCTATCTCATGTACAACCGTTTTTTGAGCAGCTTCAACGTTGAGTTGAACGATGCGTTTGGGAAGTTTGTTGAAGACGGGGCCACAGAACTGGTTTTGGATATGCGTTATAATCCTGGTGGGTCTGTAAACACTTCACGTCTTTTGGCAAGTATGATATATGGTACAAATACCAGTGATTTATATATCCGACAACGTTGGAATAGTAAAATTCAAGCCCAACTGAGTTCAGGGAATCTAGAGGATTATTTTGCCAGTTCTTTCAAAATCAATCCAGATGATGAGGAATCCATACCCGTCAACACTTTGAACTTGCAAAAGATATATGTCCTGGCCACTGGAAGTTCGGCCTCAGCAAGTGAGCTGGTGATGAACGGATTAGCCCCTTATGTTGACATTGTACATATTGGAAGTACCACCCGCGGGAAAAACGAATTTTCCATCACTTTGGTAGATGATCCAGAGAATAACTTCCCATTCTTATATTCTTCGACCAGAGAGGCTTCTATTAACCCGGACAATAGCTGGGGGCTTCAGCCACTAGTGGGCAGAAACGAAAATGCCAACGGATTTTATGATTACACGAACGGCCTTGCGCCCAATATTATCCTAGAAGAGGATTTGGCGAATATGGGAGTTCTTGGCGACCCCAACGAGCCTCTTTTGGCCAAGGCCATACAAGAAATTACAGGTGCCTCCAGCAAGAAAGGTTTCTCGGTACAAATGCCCGCGAAGTCTTTTATCAGCTCCAGGCTACAAACGCCATTGCGTGACAATATGTATCTGGATAAACCTCTGCATATAGAAATAGAATAATAAAAAAGCGGCCTAAAGGCCGCTTTTTTATAAGCTCAGTTTCATTCCTAATCGGAGGTTTCTACCTCGGGTGGAATACCCAAATATTTCTGTATAGTCTTCATTGGTAATGTTGTTCAATGAAGCAAAAAATCCAATCGTATCATTCAGTTTGTGGCTCAGATAAAAATCAAGCAATCCAAATGAATCTAGGGTAACAGGAGAAGCTAAAAAGGTGTTTGGGTCAAAAAAGATGTCTTGTCTGTCAGAGCTATGCTCATACGCCAAAGATGCAAAAGTATCTTCACTGAAATTATATCCTACTAAAATATTGAAGACATTTTCAGGAATTCTAGTGGGTAACCCTCCATCACCTTTGACGTAGGTGTAGTTGGCCTTTAGTGAAAGGTTTTTCAAAGGTTCGGCTTCAAGCTCTACTTCAATACCGTTAAAATCGGTGGTAGCAGAACTGTTCCTGTACTGACTTTCAAAAGTGTCGGGGTCGGTAAAAAATATGATTCTGTTCTCTTCTTTTCTATCAAAATAAAGAGCACTCAACCGTAACGTATTAAAAGGCCTATACTCTACCCCACCTTCATAGGTAGTGTTTTCCTCAGGGTCCAAATCAGGGTTTGGACCGAAAGGACCAAAAAGTTGAGATAGATTGGGGGCAATAAAAGAAGTAGCGTATGATCCAAAGAACTTTAGATAGCCTTCATTTATCTTAATACTGTACGAAGGATTAAGATTGTAGATAAAGTGCGAACCGTACTCACTATGGTTGTTCAACCGTCCTCCCAGGTTCAGGTTTAGCCCAAAATCACTCACATAGACCACATTGGCATAGGGATCGTAGGAAGTGGTGTTCTGTTCCTCAGTGAACAGGGTCTCATGATTGATAATATTGAGTCCAACTATGGTATACCATTCAGAATTGAAATTGTACTTGTTGAAAACATCCAAAACCAAAGACTCTGAGTCAAAGCTTGATGGAAAATTGGACTGAAATTCACGGGTAATCTGGTTCAGGGCCACATTAGCAGTTAAGCTTCCATTTTTATAGGCATAAACCGAAGACAGGCCAAATCGTGATTGCTCGCCCCTAAAACTGAAGTCGGCATCTTCAATGGGAAAACCATTATCAAAGTCTGAATTCAATTTGTTATAAAATGCAGATGCGGTAACCTTTAGCTTCTTTGAGAATTCGTACCCAATTTTAAGACTTCCATCAATACGGGAAAATGCATCGGGTTCATCACCCAATGCCGCAGAAAGTCCATCTGTAAATTGATGCCCGCCCGAAGCCAAAATAGAAAATCCCTTTTGTTTGGCACTAATGGAGACCGTGTTACTGAAATCGGACAAATTGTATTCCTGTTCATCTTGGGACTGATTTGTACCCAAACTTGAGAGGACATTCAGTGAAACCCCATCATTTGAGGCCTTTTTTGTGGTAATATTGATCACTGCAGTTGCAGCCGAGTTACCATACAAAGTACTTGCTGCACCTTTTAAAATCTCAATACTCTCAATTTGTGAACTGTTCAGTAAACGAAGGTCGTATTCGCCATCAACACCGGAGGGGTCACTCACCTGAATACCATCAACAACCACCAAAACCTGTCTGTTGTTACCTCCTCGGGCAAAGACAGAAATATTCTGTCCGGCATTGCTCCTGCTTCCATTTACAGTAATACCAGCCTGTCTGCTAATAATTTCTGCTATTGATTTTCCCTGATTGCGCTCCAATTCCTCCGCCGTAATCTTAATTACGGTTTTACCAGAGTTTTCCCTTTTTAAAGCAAACCTTGAGTCACTAACCACAACTTCTGAAAGTTGTTGCACCTGAATGGAGTCTTCCTGTATTTCCTGAGCAGAAAGTCCCTTTGCCACCAAAACAGCGGCACATGTCCATAAAATTTTTTTGTTCATTACGTTTACAGAATAAACGGGAGAGTTGTATGATGCCCATACGCAAACTTTTATCCCGAAAGTTTAACATTGTTTGTTTGAAGTTGGCAGGTCTCCTGACTTGTTTTTATGCTGCGCTACCTTCCCATCCGACCTTGCGAACAGTGGTTTTAGAAGAAGCAACATCCTTGTTACAAGGTGTCAAACTTAGTTTGACATTAACTTACAGTTGCGGGAACAGTTCCGGACTTTCACCGGATTCCCTTTTAATCACACAACCTGAAATTGTATGAACCAAAATTCACTGCGAAAGTAATCATTCTGTTTAATCTTTTTTTGTAAAAATTAAATAATCTTACTTTTGGTCCCATGACCTTACAACAGCTTTCAACACTTCTGTGCTCTGTATTTTTTTTGACCATTCTGGGTTCTTGTGGTAAAAAGAACAAGTCTGCGCACATTGAACAAAATAACACACCTTCAAACATTCAATATGCCAAAGGTTTTACAGTTCAGAAAAATAAGGATTTCACCGTTATAGAGGTCCATTCGGCATGGCCTGGAGCAGAGGTAAGCTTCAAATACGCATTGGTTCCCAAAGAAAAGCTGGCTTTTATTTCTCTTCCCAGTGATGCCTATACTGCCATAGTGGCCACCCCAGTGGAACGCTTGGCGGTAACATCGACTACACATATTCCTTCACTAGAAGCTCTGGGAGAGCTAGAGGCCATAGTTGGATTTCCCGGCACTGACCATATCTCTTCAACAAATGCTAGGGCGCTTGTGGACAACGGTAGTATTGTTGAGTTGGGTTCCAATGAAAATATCAACACCGAAATCATCCTGGAACTCAAACCGGAAATGGTCATGGGGTTTGGAATCAACGATACCAACAAGGCGTACAAAACTGTGGAACAATCAGGCATACCTGTCATCTATAATGGGGATTGGGTAGAGCAAACACCTTTGGGCAAGGCAGAATGGATTAAATTCTTTGCCCCTTTCTTTCAGAAAGAAGCGAAAGCGGATTCCATTTTCTCTCAAATCGAGAAATCATATAATGAAGCCAAATCATTGGCCAAAAAAGCTAAACAAAAACCAACCGTATTAACAGGTGGACTCTATAAAGATGTATGGTACATAACGGGAGGAAAAAGCTGGATGGCCCAATTTTTGAAGGATGCCAATGCCGATTATATTTGGTCGCACACGGACGAAAATGGAAGTATCGGCATGAGTTTGGAATCCGTATTGGAAAAAGCACAAAATGCTGACATTTGGCTAAATCCTTCCATGCACACCTCATATGCAGAACTAAAAAATGCCAATGCGCACCATGAACAGTTCAAAGCTTTTAGGGAGAAAAAAATATACTCCAACGCCATAAAAAAAGGAGCTACTGGCGGATTGATATTTTATGAGTTGGCTTCGCAACGGCCTGATCTGGTCTTAAAGGATATTATTTCTATTTTGCATCCTACCTTAGTTCCAGATTATGAACCTCATTTTTTTATGCCCCTGCAATAGATGAATTCACCAAGATCATATCGCATAGCTTTTGTGATGATTCTGATCGCACTTTTTTTTGCGTGGCTCTTGAATGTATCATCAGGGTCGGTTTCCATTCCTTTTTTTTCTACCCTTGCCACCTTATTCGGGCAAAATGTAGAGGTTGATTCTTGGCAATATATTATCTGGAACTATAGAATTCCAAAGGCTTTTACTTCCATTTTAGTAGGAGGCGGTCTCTCATTGAGTGGCCTGCTTATGCAGACCCTGTTCCGAAATCCCTTGGCAGGACCTTTTGTTCTGGGGATAAGTTCCGGGGCTAGCTTGGGCGCTGCTCTACTCTTAATGGGAACATCCTTGCTAACGGGGGTCACTTCACTTGCCTTTTTTCAGGATATTTCGCTGGCGGTCGCGGCAAGTGTTGGAAGCTTCCTAGTGCTTATGGTGGTAATAGGTGTAGCCCAACGCATCAAAGATACCATGGCACTATTGATCATTGGTTTAATGTTTGGGAGCATCACTTCGGCATTGGTGAGTATACTGGCTTACTTTTCCAATGCAGAAAGCCTACAACGATTTATTTTTTGGTCCTTTGGGAGTGTTGGGAACCTTTCCACTTTGCAAGTATACATTTTAGCTGGAATAGTTTTTCTGGGTATAGTATTGAGTGTGCTCTCCATAAAACCGCTGAACGCATATCTATTAGGTGAAAACTATGCCCAAAGTCTTGGGGTTTCCATAAGGAAATCCAGATTTGTAATCATTATTGCGACAGGACTGCTTGCAGGGGGCATTACGGCTTTTGCCGGACCCATTGCGTTTATAGGATTGGCAGTCCCCCATCTTACGCGGCAAATATTTGACACCATGGAACATAGGGTCCTTATACCTGCAGTATTCCTTTATGGTGCCATTCTCATGTTGTTATGTGATACATTAGCACAATTGCCCAATTCAGCCCAGGTTCTACCTATAAATGTGTTGACCTCATTGGTTGGGGCTCCAGTGGTGATTTGGTTACTGGTGAGAAAACGAAAAATGATATTCTGATGTCCCAACAAGAAAATCACATCATATCCGTCAAAGAACTTTCCATAGGCTATGGGTCCAAAAAAGTGGCCGAGAACATCAACTTTTCTATGGAATCGGGTATTCTTTGTGGTATTGTGGGAATCAATGGAATTGGCAAATCCACTTTACTAAGGACCTTGGGAGCATTTCAACCCAAGCTGCAGGGAAGCATCAACATGGGGCATTTGGCATTGGAAGACCATAGTGCTTCGGAACTTTCCAAAAAAATCAGTGTAGTGTTGACGGAGCAACCCGCTTCCAAGAACCTTACCGTGCAAGAACTAATAGCCTTGGGTAGACAACCTCACACCAATTGGATGGGTTCTTTGACCCATCAAGATAAAAGGCATATCCATGAAAGTCTGAATACCTTTATGTTGGATGAACTGAGGCAAAGAAAATGTCATGAGCTCAGTGATGGACAGTTGCAACGTGTTTTTATTGCTCGGGCCATGGCACAGGATACCCCAATAATTCTTTTGGACGAGCCCACAACCCACTTGGACCTTTACCATAAGGTACAGATTTTAAGACTGCTCCAACAACTGGCCCATCAAAAGCAAAAGACCATTGTTTTTACTACCCATGAAATTGATTTGGCCATTCAGCTGTGTGATAAAATCCTAATTCTAGATGGTGTTGAAAATCCTTTTGGAGACCCTTGTGAACTGATTGACCAAAAGCGTTTTGAAAAAATATTTCCTTCGGAAATGGTGAAGTTTGATTCAAAAACCGGGTCGTTCAAAATAAACAGGTAAGCACATTTTAAATTCTGCCATCTTTAGGAATCCTTTATCTTTATCCGAACAAATCAATACATGAGTACTGAACTGGTTTATGTTATCGTTGGAATTGTTACCCTAGTATTTGGGGTACTGATAGGCATGTATGTCCAGAAGTTGAGGACCAAATCCAACGAGAGTGTTTGGGGGGAACGTGAACAACAATTGAATTCCTCAATAAAATCCTTGAATGATAAACTTTTGGAGGCCGACCAGGAGAAAAAGGGGTTGCAATCCGAAAAAGAACAGCAAAGCAATCAATTGGTGCGATATCAGGCCGATCTTGAAAATTTACAGCGCATCAATACCGAGCAAAAGGAAGAAGTAGAAAAATTGCAAGAAAAATTTGCCAAAGATTTCGAGAACCTAGCAAATAAAATTTTAGACGATAAGAGCGAAAAGTTCACCAAAAAGAACAAAGAGAATATTGAAAACATCCTTAATCCGCTGAACAAAAAAATCAAGGAGTTTGAGGAAAAAGTTGAAAAATCCCAAAAAGAGAACATCAGTATACATTCTGCTCTTAAAGAGCAGCTGCTCAACCTTCAAAATCAAAACCTAAAAATTACCCAAGAGGCGGAAAATCTCACCAAAGCGCTTAAAGGGGATAGCAAAACCCAAGGGAACTGGGGAGAACTGGTGCTGGAACGGGTACTGGAAAAATCTGGTTTGGAAAAAGATAGGGAATATAGTGTTCAGCAGAGTTTCAGTAGAGAAGATGGCAGTAGGGTAATGCCAGATGTTATCATCCATCTGCCCAATGGTAAAAAAATGATTGTGGATTCTAAGGTTTCCCTTACTGATTACGAACGATTTACGAACGCAGATGAGGATGACAAACCCAAATGCTTAAAAGACCACATCAATTCGTTGCGGAAACACGTAGATCAGCTTTCCGCCAAGAAATACGAAGACCTTTACGAGATTGAGAGTCCAGATTTTGTGCTCATGTTTGTACCCATTGAGCCTGCCTTTGCCATAGCCATAAACGAGGACAACTCTCTTTACAACAAGGCTTTTGAACAGAACATAGTGATTGTAACCCCTGCAACGCTGTTGGCAACACTCAGGACCATAGACACTATGTGGAGCAACGAAAAACAGCAAAGAAATGCCATTGAAATAGCGCGTCAGGCCGGAGCGCTGTATGACAAGTTTGAAGGTTTTGTTTCCGACCTCACTAAAGTGGGCAAAAAGATGGATGAGGCCAAAAATGAATATCGAGGCGCGATGAACAAATTGGTGGAGGGTCGCGGTAATATTGTGACCAGCATTGAAAAACTGAAAAAAATGGGGGCCAAAGCCAAAAAATCAATTCCGGAACCCATTTTGAAACGCGCCCAAGAGGACGACTACGAGGAGCCTAAATTGGAATTGTAAACTCAGCGGAAAATTATCGAGGGATTAGTTTTTGCTTAATCCAAAAGCAGCTTTCTCATCCAAAAACCAAATCAAATTTCCAGATTTTGGATTGACCAAGGATGCCGGATAGGCCTCAAACCCTTCCGTCTTTTCTGAAATAGCCTTCACTTTCTCAGCTTTTGAAGAACCCGTGACCAAAAAGGCCACTTCTTTAGCCATGTTGATGACTTTTCCATTTATGGAAACCCTTTTCTGACCTGTATCAGGATGTGTTGCGACCACGCAATGGTCTTGGGCGTTCCAAAGTTCAATCTCATGGGGAAAAATGGAAGCGGTATGACCATCATCGCCCATGCCAAGGATGACCAAATCAAATTGGGGAACGTCCTCCACCCTATCGAGATTAATTTCCAGTAGGTTTGCATACCGCAGGGCTTCTCTATTAGGATCGTTCTCTCCTAAAATTCGATGGATATTTTCCTGAGGCACTGCAATTTTTGAAAACAAGTGCTCCACGGTCATTTTGTAATTGCTCTGTTCATCGGTTGGAGGCACACACCGCTCATCTCCCCAATAAAAGTGTATGTTCTTCCAAGCAATTTTTTCTGAAAAGTTTTGGGCAAGTACATCAAAAACTATTTTGGGCGTACTGCCTCCGGACAAGGCTACATGGAATGTCTCGGCTTTATTGACCTTCTCTGCAAAATAGTTGGAAAATTGCTCAGCAACTTCCTGTTTGTCCTTGTATACTCTTAAATCCATGAATTTTTAAATCTTTTACGTATTTCCTTTTGTTCTGGACAACACCCAGGCTGATATCTGAGCTTAACAAATTACACAATAACCAGGGTCATCTGCCAAATTCTCTCCAGGGTTTCGCCAAAATCCATTGTCATCTATAAGGTCATCTGCATTTTCCGGCCCCCAAACTCCAGCTGCGTATCCATACATGCGTACATCCTTTCCATTTTTCCAATAATCCAAAATAGGATCTACAAACTCCCAGGCTGCCTCTACCTCGTCAGCTCTTGCATATAAAGTGGCATCTCCCTGCATGGCATCCAAAAGCAGCCGTTCATAGGCATCCATTACATAGGTTTCGGAAAGACTGGAATAGTAAAAATCCAGGTTTGCCCTTTCCACTTTAAAACCTTGACCGGGAACCTTCACCCCGAACTTCACTAGTATACCCTCATCAGGCTGTATTCTAACTATGAGCTTGTTATCCTTGCTGTTGACACCCGAATCCATAAAAATTTGGTGGTGCGGGGTCTTAAAATGTATAACGATCTCTGTAACTTTTGTGGGCATTCGTTTTGCGGTCCGTACATAAAATGGCACTCCGTGCCAGCGCCAATTGTCCACATAGAATTTTATTGCGGCAAAGGTCTCCGTGGTAGAGCTTGGGTCTACCCCATCTTCCTGTCGATAGCCTTTTACCTCCTCACCTTTCACTTCTGAAGCCACATATTGCGCCCGTATCGTATTATCAAAAAGTGTCTGTTCATCTCGCATGATACGTAACGATTTCAGCGCCTTCACCTTTTCATTTCTGATTTCTTCAGGGTGATTTCCTATAGGCGGCTCCATTACAACCAACGAAACGATCTGCAACAAATGGTTCTGGAACATGTCTCTAAGGGCACCCGATTTATCATAATACCCCCCTCTTTTTTCAACCCCAACGCTTTCGGCATTGGTTATTTCTACATGCTTGATATAGTTGCGGTTCCATAAGGGTTCAAAAATGCTATTGGAAAAACGGGTTACCAGAAGGTTCTGTACCGTTTCCTTGCCTAGATAATGGTCTATCCTATAAATTTGGGGTTCCGTGAAATATTTCTGGAGCCCTTGATTCAGCTTTTTAGCAGTCTCCAAACTATACCCAAAAGGTTTTTCCACAATCAACCGTTTCCAACCATTGTTCTGGGTGTTCATTCCTGACTCTGAAAGTCGCCTAGCAACGGTTTCATAAAGTGTTGGAGGTGTGGAAAGGTAATAAATGATGTTTCCTGAGGTATTAAAGCTTTTTTTCAGGCTTTCCACCCGTTTTCTCAGCTTGCTGTATTCCGTATCGTAGGTTCCTCCCAAATCCTCGTAAAAAAACCTTTGTGAAAAGTCATGGAGAAGCTTCTCATCTATTTCAGCACCATTTCCATTTAGATAAGAGCTTTTGAGCAATACTTTGTCCCGAAATTCCTCATCGGACATATCACTACGACTAGCTCCCAAAACCACAAAGTTTTTAGGAAGTTGTTTGGCTCTATACAGATTGAACAGAGCGGGTATGAGCTTTCTTGCCGTTAAATCTCCCGATGCTCCAAAAATTACAAGTATCTGGTCTTCAATCTTTTTCATAGTGTCGTGGATGTCCAATGTAAAGTGGCTTTAACCAACCCTTTTTCATTATGTACAATATTTTGTTTTGAGCTTAACGAATATAACGTTTATTTTAGGTTCGAATTCCGACTAATAGCTTACTCAATATTGAGTTGATAGCATATATAAAAGAAAATTCAGATGGCAGATATTTACGATTTTGGCCTCGTGGGCCTTGGTGTAATGGGACGAAATTTCATTTTGAACGTAGCGGACAATGGGTTTACTGCCTTCGGAAATGATTTGGATGAAGAAAAGGTAAATGCGCTGATTGAAGAAGGCGGAGACACAACCAAGGTTAATGCCTCTATGGACGCTGCCGCCTTTGTGCAAGCATTGAGTACCCCACGAAAAATCATGTTGCTGGTACCTGCGGGAAAGGTTGTGGACATAGTGATTGAAAGCCTTTTACCGCATTTAGAGCAAGGCGACATCATTATTGATGGAGGAAATTCATTTTTTACAGATACCGATAGACGCGAAGCCTACCTCAAGGAAAAAGGAATCAATTTCTTTGGGGCCGGAGTTTCCGGAGGAGCCAAAGGTGCCAGAAAAGGGCCAAGTATTATGCCCGGGGGCTCTCGAGAAGCTTACCAACATGTAAAACCCATTTTTGAAGCTGTTGCCGCAAAATACCAAGAAGAACCTTGTGTGGCCTATTTAGGGCCCAAATCGGCAGGGAATTACGTTAAAATGGTGCACAATGGTATTGAGTATGGGTTGATGCAGTTGACTTCGGAAATCTACGATTTATTGAAAAAAGCAGGAGGTCTCACCAATGAAGAATTACAGCAAACATTCGCAGATTGGAATCAAGGGCGATTGCAATCCTTTTTGGTAGAAATCACCTCCGATATTTTTTCGCAAAAGGATGAACTGGCAGAAGGACACCTGGTTGATAAAATATTGGACAAGGCAAAACAAAAAGGAACTGGAAAATGGACATCCCAAAATGCCATGGACCTTGGTATCCCCGTACCTACAATCGATATTGCCGTAAGCATGCGGGAAATATCTGCCTTAAAAGACGAACGAATTTTAGCAGATGAAATCTATGATCGCCCAACTGTTGCAAAAATTGAGAAGGATGTATTGATCGAAAAAGCGGAAAAGGCCTTGTATTTTGCCTTTATCATCACCTATGCCCAGGGAATGCATCAATTGGCAGATGCTTCCAAAGAATACGGTTACGAACTTGATTTAGGTGAAATAGCAAAAATATGGCGTGCAGGATGTATTATCCGAGCTGCTCTATTAGCGGATATTACGGAGGCGTACCGAGCCGATGGAACACTACAGAACTTATTATTGTCTCCTACTTTTGCTGAGAAAGTAAGGGAAACCGTAGGAGCGGCCCGCGAGCTTGTGGCTCACGGAGCAACTAATGGCATTCCTCTTCCGGGGCTGACCAATGCACTGACTTATTTTGATGCGTACACCAGCAGCAGATTACCCTTGAACCTTATTCAAGCGCAACGTGATTATTTTGGTTCACATACGTATGAGCGCTTGGATCGGGAAGGGATTTTCCATACCGGATGGGAAGAATAAATGGTATGATGTATCGAAGATAAAGCCTTAGATTAAAATCATGTCGGAACAACTGTATACCCATCTAAACAAATACATTTCTGTTGAGGCGCATGATTTCAAAAAGATAAATTCGTATTTCAAACCCAAAAGAGTACTTAAAAAGGAAATTGTCCTTGAGGCAGGGGAATTTTGCCAGCACCTATATTTTGTTGAAAAGGGCTGTCTTCAACAATATTTTATAACGGATAAGGGTACTGAGCGCACCGTACAGTTTGCTATTGAAAATTGGTGGATGACCGACTTTTTGTCCTACCAAAACAAAACCAGAACAGATTTTTACATTCAAGCTGTAGAAAACACACGATTGCTCGTTATTGATCGCCAAGACCAAGAGCAACTTTTGCAAGAATTCCCAATTCTTGAACGCTATTTTAGAATGGTTTACCAGATAGCCTATGGTTCCTCGCTCATGAAGATGAAATATCTGTTCAACTTCTCCAAAGAAGAATTGTACTTCCACTTTACGGAACATTTTCCCGAGTTTGCCCAAAGAGTGCCCCAATACCTCATTGCTTCATTTTTGGGACTTACCCCAGAATATGTAAGTGAAATCAGGGCCAAAAAACGTTCTTAAACCCGTTTAAGTTTTTTACGGTTTTGGGTGGATACCTTCGCTCAGAATTCTTAATAAAACAACATGCAAAACAGAATTAAAATCGACCAGTTGGAACCTTTGGCGTACGAGGCCGTATTTGGATTGGAAAGTTATATGCAACAGGCAAAACTGAGCAAGGCGCATTACGAGCTTATCAAAATCAGGGCTTCGCAAATAAACGGATGCGCTTTTTGCATCAACATGCACACAGAAGAAGCCATTAAAATGGGAGAGAAACCCAAACGCCTCTTTTTGTTGGATGCCTGGAAACATGCCCAAATATTCACCGAAGAGGAAAAAGTAATACTTCAAATAACAGAGGAAGTCACACTGATCCACGAAAATGGACTTACCGATGAAACTTACGACAGAGCCAAGATAATTTTTGATGACCACTATATAACCCAAATTATTATGGCCATTGCAACCATAAACGTATGGAATAGACTTGCTATCAGTACACTTAAACCCATTTAGGTTATTATCAATGGTCAACCAGCCCCTAAAGGGGCTTTTTTTATGGATTGTTTGAAAAAAAATTCGATTTTGCTGGAATTCTGGATAATTTCCTATTATTTCGTTACCGATAAAAACCTTTAATTCGTTTAATCAACCTTTTCCCAATAGTCCATTAAATTATGAAAACCGGTACCGCCCTCTTGTTAGCCCTTTCCCTATCCCTTTGTTTCACTTCCTGTATTGATTTTAAAACCAAAAAGAAGGAGGTCACCGCGACCGAGGTGGCCGGAGAGGATTTTAATCAAATTGAGGTAAATGGTGAATACCGCTTGAGTCTTCCCAAATACATGCGTAAAACGGACAATCTTAATGAAGAAGCTTCACTGCAATATCAAAATATCTTTAAGGAGACCTACACCATTGTGATAGATGAATCCAAAGACGATTTTATTGAAATGTTCACCGAACTTGGAGAATACGATGAAAACATTTCCGTAATCAAAAACTATAGGGATGTACAACAGCAATTGTTTGCGGAAAGCATGTATGTTGACAAGGAAAGTAGTCCAATAGCTTTGGAAATAAATGGAATGGAAGCCGAAATGGTGGACATAGATGGTCGGGTAGACGGAATTGACGAGGATATCACCTATTTTTTGACCTTTGTTGAAGGAAAAGAAAAAGTTTATATGATCATGTCATGGACCATGACCAGTAGAAAGGATACCTATGAATCTACTTTTGATGGTATTGCGAAGTCTTTTAAGCTGATAAACTGATACTCTAGTTTTTGATACTCCCTATTCTCTAGCTCTAATAAGCTAAATTCAAAAGAAATACCGATTGCATGGTACCGAAACTGCTTACCATGGTGAGATGCTTGGAAAACAAATAATCGGTAACCTAAAAAGGCAATATTTGGTAAAGAAAAATATTTATCTATATTTGTAGTGTACTAGTTATCTAATACACTATATATGTTACAAGTCAAAAACTTAGATTTCAACTATCCAAACCGAGGATTTGTTCTTCGGTCTGTTGACTTAGAGCTTAAGCCAGGAAACATATATGGCCTATTTGGTAAAAACGGGGAAGGAAAAAGCACATTGATTAAAATAATGGCTGGGCTACTGTTTCCAAAGTCTGGAATATGTAACTTGAACCACACTCAGACCAAAAAAAGAAGTCCAAAGACTTTACAAGAAATATTCCTTGTTCCAGAGAATTTTGAATTACCTGCCCTACCGATCAGCACGTTTGAAAAAATCAATTCCTCATTCTATCCAAATTTTTCAAATGAACAGTTTTATGGACTTTTAGAAGAATTTCAGCTTCATCCTTCCAATAAGATATCTACATTGTCTTTTGGGCAAAAGAAAAAAGTGCTTATTGCCTTTGGCATAGCTACCAACACCAAAATATTGTTGATGGATGAACCCACCAACGGGTTGGACATTCCATCAAAAAGTCAATTTAGAAAAGTCATGGCTTCTGCAGTGGACAAAGGCCAATGCATTGTGGTTTCCACGCATCAGGTTAGAGACCTTCACAGCTTGATCAATCATGTAATCATTCTGGACAACTCCAAAGTAATTTTTGATCATCCATTGGAGATAATTTCAAAAAACCTTTGGTTTGGGCGGGCAACACAAGATATGGGTGAGGTCATTTATTCTGAAGGGCCTTTTGGAGGCAGGTCTATTTTGACACGTAAGAATCTTGACGAAACTGAAGTAGATCTTGAACTGCTTTTTAATGGAGTGCTTCAAGAAACACAAAACATCAATCAAGCCATAAAAAAGTAGGATGAAGCAGGATTTTAACTTACAACGGGTAATACACTTCATAAGACGAGATGTAACATTGCTGAAAGGTACTTGGACAACTGGTTTTTTAGTGGTCATTGTTGCCCTTTTCCTCTTTAGCATGCTAAACATGGTATGGGATAAAGAACTGGCATCAGAAGAGTTTTTGGGAATTTTTGGTTTGTGTTATATTCCCTTGGGATTGGCCTTTACCTTTTCTGTTTTCCGGGAGTTTGGACATTCAAATACGGATCAGCTGTATCTTGCTCTTCCAGTTTCTATCCCAGAACGTCTGGTGTCCAAGTGGTTTTCCACAACTGTGTTGTACACCATAGCTTTTTCATTGGTCGCCATAGTTGTTGGAGTTTTCGCGGTAACCGTTGGCATTATTTTGTTTGGTGTAGACTTTAGTTTTTCCGCTATTTTCTCTGAAAAGTATTGGACAATAGTTGGCACCTACTTCATAATTCAACCCATATTTATGGTAGGAGCCATAACATTCTCAAAGAACAAAATTGGTAAGACCATATTATCCATTGGAATATTGTTTTTAGGGTTCTTCCTATTCAATTTAGTGCTTTTTGTCTTGTTTAATCAAGGATTGGGTGTGTTTTCCAATGACGGACTGGGTTCAGTGGCTTTTGATAGAGCCAGTTCCGATTTTTCCCTGATAGGTCGATGGTTCTATGGTATTCTATTTGGTCCACTGTTATTGGTAGTGGCCTATTTTAAAATGGTGGAAAAGGAGGTGTAGAATGGATTTTGACAACAGCAAACCCATTTATTTACAGATAGTGGATTTCTTTTATGAAAACATACTAGTTAAACAATGGAAGGAAGGTGCAAGAATTCCTTCGGTGCGTGAAGTTGCCATGATGGTAGAGGTTAATCCAAATACAGCCATAAGAGCATTCAACCATTTACAGGACCTTGAAGTAATCTATAATAAACGAGGCATTGGCTACTTTGTAGCTGAGGATGGATATGCTAAAGTATTGGACATTAAACGAAAAGAGTTTATAGAACAGAACTTACCAGATGTATTCAAGAAGATGGGCTTGCTGGGCATAGGATTGGAAGAACTGAAAAACGCTTATAACCAACATAAGAATGAAAAAAAGTAATCTCATTTTGCTAGGAGGCTTGGCTTCCATTTTCTTCTTTTCGTTGATTTTTCAACTTAGGGTACACAGCTACGTCAAAGAAGAAAAAAAGAACCAAAAAACCGTTCAGATTGTACTGGATAAACGCGATGTGCCACACTTTACGTCCATTTTGGCGGAAGGCAGAATGAAGGTTGTGTTCAATCAACAATCAGAACAAAAGTTGGAAATACATGCGCCAAACTATGTACTGGATTCCATCTCCACAAAAGTCGCGAACCAAATTCTCAAAATAAAATTGGGAAAAGGTCTTAAAAAGAAAGATAGTATCATCCTGCATGTTTCCCAAGAACAACTTCATGGTATAGCACTTAAATCCAATGTCCATTTTGAGACCGTTGGTCAAGTTTATGGAGATAGTATTTCCATCGACATCAATGATGAGAGTTCTGCCAACCTGAATCTGGCCTTTAAACACGTAGCCTACGGGAATTCATCTTCTGGAGAGGTAAATCTAAAAGGGGAAATAGCAACAATTGAGATAAAAACAAATCAAGAAGAAGAATAAACACAATCAAAAAACGAACAGTCTTAAAATCATCATCAATCATCATCAATCATCATCAATCAAAAAACGAACAATCATGAAAACAAACCTTAAAGCAGGAAGAACCATTGGGTTATTATTATTTCTGATCATTGCGGCAGGAATTCCATCATTGAACCTTAGAGGCCTATCTACAGAACTTACTTCCAATCCAGAATTTCTAGCGATAGTTTTTGAAAATACCTTACAAACCAAGTTGGCCATAGTTTTGGACACCTTGGCCAGCACACTATGGTTGGTCATTGCTATTCTGATGTATCAAAAAATGTCTGAATACCGTCTAGGATTGGCCTTGGCGTTCTTTGGACTTTGGATTATAAATCTTGGCATTATCATCTATAGCAATATTGCCAATTTATCCTTGCTTTCATTATCTGAGGCCTTTGTTTCCAATATACAAATGGATTCCCTAACGTTGCATAGCCTGGGCTATTTGAAAGTAGAAGATTATTATTGGGCACATTTTATGGCGCTCATCACCTATGCTTCAGCGGCATTTGTCCTTTTCTATTTTCTATTTCGTACCAGGTTGGTTCCAAGACTATTGTCCATATGGGGTATGTTGGCCATATCCTTGGTTTTTTTTGCTACCTGGGCCAACATTTTCAAGATTAATGTAAGCTTTCATTTTTATACGCAAAATGGAATCCATATGATCGCTTTTATGGGTTGGTTGATTGCCAAAGGTTTCTCATCAAAACCTGATCTAAACCAGTCCCTCCAATAATTATTTCATCAATCAAAAAACGAACAATCATGTCAACAAGATCAAATGTGCTTACCGTTGGTAAGCAATCCGTAATGTGGCCAAACAAAATTTTGAATTATTCGGCCCGTCTATGGTTCATTATTACAGTTATTGGCCAAATTCTCTTCGCCATCTATGTAGCGCTTTTTTATGGTGGAGCCGCTATGGAAGGAGATTTTATGCGTTGGAACCGGGTATTACCGCATGGCTATGTTGAGGGAGAAACCATGGGTAATTTAGCTGTTGCAACCCACTTACTTTTTGCGGTTGTTGTTCTATTTGGTGGACCTATACAATTCATACCGAAACTTAGAAATAAGTTTCCCCTCTTTCACAGATGGAACGGTCGAATATACCTGTCCGCAGCTCTTCTGCTAAGTATAAGTGGATTGTATATGGTCATTTCCAAAGGAACCATCAGCGGACTTGTAGGTGATATCAGTGTAAGCCTTAATGGTATCCTTATTCTCCTGTTTTCAATATATGCATTGACCACAGCCATGAAAAGAAAAATTGTCGTTCACCGTAAATGGGTACTACGATTGTTTCTTGCCATGGGAGGCGTATGGTTTTTTAGGATAGGACTTATGTTTTGGCTTCTTGTTAATGGTGGTCCGGTTGGATTTGATCCTGAAACCTTTAGAGGCCCCTTTCTAGTTTTCCTCGGATTTGGGCAATATCTTATTCCTCTGATACTATTGGAATTCTATTTTTGGTCCCAGAAAAAAAGAAAGGCAGCAACAAAATTAACCATGGCCATGACCTTGTTTATTTTCACCATAATCACGGCCATAGGTACTTTTGCAGCCACCATGGGCATGTGGCTTCCCAGACTGGGATAAGTCTTTAATCTTTTATTTACTCAAATACATTTTTCTACGGGAGTAAAGATTATAGAAGTCGTCATCTTTTAGACTGTCGATGAACAGGATACTTTCTCCCGTACTTTTCATTTCCGGTCCCAAGTTTTTATTGACATTGGGGAATTTGTTGAAAGAGAAAACCGGTTGCTTTATGGCATATCCGTCCAAATGGGGTTTAAAATCGAAATCTTTTATCTTCTTTTCGCCCAACATCACCTTCGTTGCATAATTCACGTAAGGCTCTCCATATGCTTTTGCAATAAATGGTACGGTACGTGACGCTCTAGGGTTTGCTTCAATGATATACACGATATCATCTTTGACTGCAAACTGGATGTTGATCAATCCCACAGTATTTAAGGCAAGAGCAATTTTTTTGGTATGGTCCTTTATCTGTTGCATCACAAATTCACCCAGGTTGAAAGGTGGCAAGGTTGCATTGGAGTCCCCGGAATGTATTCCACAAGGCTCTATATGCTCCATTATTCCAATTATACGAACTTCATCTCCATCACAAATAGCATCTGCCTCAGCCTCAATTGCACCATCCAAATAGTGATCCAACAACAATTTGTTATTCGGAATCTTACGTAGCAAATCCACAACATGAGCCTCCAATTCCTCTTTATTGATGACAATCTTCATGCCTTGACCTCCAAGTACGTATGAAGGACGTACCAACAACGGAAAATTAAGTTCATCTGCCAACTCCAAAGCCTCATCCGCTGTTTCAGCAACTCCAAACTTCGGATACGGTATATTGTTATCCTTTAGAAGTGTAGAGAAACTTCCCCTATCCTCCGCCAAATCCAAGGATTCGAAACTCGTTCCAATGATATTGATACCGTATTTATCCAATTTTTCAGCTAGCTTCAATGCAGTCTGGCCTCCCAATTGGACAATGACTCCTTCTGGTTTTTCATGCTTGATGATATCATAGATATGTTCCCAGAAAACCGGCTCAAAATAGAGCTTGTCCGCGGTATCAAAGTCTGTTGAAACAGTTTCAGGGTTACAGTTTATCATAATGGTTTCGTAACCACACTCTGCCGCTGCCAATACCCCGTGCACACAGCAGTAGTCAAACTCAATCCCTTGTCCAATCCGGTTTGGACCCGAGCCCAAAACCACTATTTTCTTTTTGTCGGTGACCTCACTGTCATTGGCTACATAGCGTTCTCCATCTGCTGTTTCAATCTCCTCCTCAAATGTTGAATAATAATAAGGGGTTACCGCCTTAAATTCTGCAGCGCAGGTATCCACCAACTTGTAAATCCTATTGATACCCAGGTCAGTTCGTTTGATATGCACCTCACTTTCCCAACAATCCAACATATGGGCTATTTGACGGTCGGCAAAACCTTTTTGCTTGGCCTCCAAAAGCAAAGCTTTAGGCAAGCTTTGTACGGTATGTTTTGATATTTCTTGTTCTAGGTAGTTCAATTCCTCGTATTGTTTGAGGAACCACATATCTATTTTGGTGATATCATGGATTCGTTTTAAAGGAATCCCCAATTGAATGGCATCATAGATGACAAATACCCTGTCCCAACTGGGTACTTTTAGTTTTTGGATGATTTTATCGTAGTCTTTGTATCCTTTTCCATCTGCACCGAGACCGTTTCTTTTTATTTCCAAAGATTGGGTGGCCTTGTGCAGGGCTTCTTGAAAAGAACGCCCAATTCCCATGACCTCTCCAACAGATTTCATTTGGAGTCCAAGGGTACGGTCAGAACCTTCAAACTTATCAAAGTTCCATCTTGGAATCTTAACGATCACATAGTCCAAAGTAGGTTCAAAAAGCGCTGAAGTAGATTTAGTTATCTGATTATCAAGTTCATCCAACGTATAACCAATAGCCAGTTTAGCAGCAATTTTGGCTATAGGGTATCCGGTAGCTTTGGATGCCAACGCTGAAGATCGGGAAACCCTAGGGTTGATTTCGATGGCGATAATATCTTCTTTTTCATCAGGGCTAACCGCAAATTGAACGTTACATCCTCCAGCAAAATCTCCAATGCTTCGCATCATATGGATCGCCATGTCCCGCATGCGCTGAAAAGTTCTGTCCGAAAGGGTCATCGCCGGCGCAACGGTAATGGAATCACCTGTATGGATTCCCATAGGATCCATGTTTTCTATGGTACAAATGATGACCACATTGTCATTCTTATCACGGAGTAATTCCAATTCGTACTCCTTCCACCCCATTAGGGCCTTATCGATCATAACCTCGTGAATAGGCGATACTTCAAGGGCATGGCTCAATTGATTGTCAAACTTTTCAGGCTCATATACAATAGAAGCCCCTGCTCCACCCAAGGTAAAAGATGCCCTTATCACTAATGGAAATCCGAACTCTTGCGCAATTTCCTTTCCTTTAAGGAAAGATGTGGCAGAAGCCTGTGGTGGCATTCCAACCCCAATTTTCAACATGAGCTCCCTAAACTTCTCTCTGTCTTCGGTAATGTTGATAGCGTCGATGTCCACACCGATTATCTCTACGCCAAAATCTTCCCAAATTCCCTTTTCATCCGCTTCAATACAAAGGTTCAATGCAGTTTGTCCTCCCATGGTGGGCAGTACAGCATCTACATTGGGGTGGTTTTTTAAAATCTCAACTATTGACTTTGTGTTCAATGGTTTCAAATAAACATGGTCTGCCATTGAAGGGTCGGTCATGATGGTTGCAGGGTTGCTGTTGATCAAGATGGTTTCGATACCATCTTCTCGTAAGGACCGTAATGCTTGGGAACCAGAATAATCAAACTCACATGCCTGGCCAATGATAATGGGGCCAGAACCTATAATCAAAATGGACTTGAGATCTTTTCTTTTCGGCATTCTTTTTTTGTTAGTTATACTTCAATCGTTAAAAATAGGTCAAAAAAAAGGTGCTAAACTCGGAAAGTAGCACCTTTAATTAAAAGTTATTGACAGCACATTATTTTTTGTGTCTTGGCTCAGATGAAACAGATAATTTCTTTCTTCCTTTAGCTCTTCTTCTGGCAAGAACTTTTCTGCCATTGGCAGTCGCCATGCGCTCTCTAAAACCATGCTTGTTTCTTCTCTTCCTCTTTGACGGCTGATACGTTCTTTTCATTTCGGAACTATTTTAAAGGATTTTATTGTTGGGAAGAATTCTTCCCTGAAAATTCTGGGCGCAAATATACGAAGAGTTTTTACTTTGACAAGTGGAAAGGAAAAATATTTAAATTAGTTTTTAGTACTTTTGCCTGCTCTTAATCTTAGCTAAATCACCTTTAGAAAATATGTTCAATAAAAATATCAAACTCATTATAGCCGCTTTGATTATTGCCTATGCCGTATATCAATTTATTGAAGGATATGTTGGAAACGGCATTGCGTTGATACTGCTTTCCCTGGTTTTTATTTTTCTATACTTCCGAAATGAACTTATCCTTTTGGCTTTCCTTAGAATGCGCAAACAGGATATGGAAGGTACCCAAAGGTGGTTGGAAAAAATTAAGAACCCTGAATCGGCATTGATCAAAAAACAACAAGGGTACTACAACTATCTTCACGGGATCATCTATTCCCAAAAGAACCTTACCCAGGCCGAAAAGTATTTTAAAAAGGCCTTAAAGTTTGGACTTACCATGGATTACGATGTAGCTATGGCCAAATTGAGCCTTGCCGGTATTGCCATGCAGAAACGTAGAAAAAGAGAAGCCACTCAATTATTGCAGGAAGCCAAAAAGTTGGACAAGAACAACATGCTTACTGAGCAAATCAAAATGATGCAGCAACAGATGAAGAAAATCTAAGCTGGCAAAAACCCTTTTATCTACCTTTTTCTTTTATTACTTTTTTCTGCGTGCATCTAATCATGCGTGCCATTGGTTCATTTAGTCTGGATTTTCACATTAAAATCCACTAACTTCACTTATCTGTACTGAACTTGTTTCAGCATCGGTCGATATAGGTCATTAAAGCAAGACCATATCTTAAACACTGTATGCAATATTACCTAATCAAGAAAATGAAATATAGATATTTGATTTTTTCACTTTTTCTAATCACAACGTTGAGTTGTGGAAATCCATATTCTAGAGCAATTAATGAATTAAAAAACACGGAATTCAAAAATGATTCGGAATTGTTGACTGCTAAAAAAGCAATTGGTTTTATTAAAGAAAATCAATTGGATAGTTTAAAGTCGATGTTTCCAGAAAAAATAATTGCTACAGCAACAGATAGTATTTGGAGAGACATAATGGAAAAAGGGCAAAAAGCAATTTCCGAATCTAAATTTCCTTCTGATAGTCTTGTGCAAATATCAAACACCATCAATATTTTAGAAGACAAAAAGCAGATTTTCGCGAAATTGAGTTTTCCATTTACAGACGAGAAAGATTCTTCACAATTTATAAATATTATAACCTCTGAAAATCAACTTTATGGATTGAATGTTGGAGACTACCCTTTTGGTAGAAGAATCATTGAACCAGAACATTCAGAACCACATTTGAGCTATCATAATATTGTCTATGACTCTATAAATTGGTTTAGAATATGGTATGGCAGCGGATTTAAGAAAAATGATTTTGGAGACAGCTATGGATATTATGCTGTTTCCGGAGATAAAGAGAAATTAGACAAACTGGAAATAAGACCAATCCTAACTGAGATATTTGAGCTCATAAATTCGGCAAAAATTGATTCGACAGATTTTAATTATCTACGACCGAAACGAAATGGAGACTCGGAATATATTTACTTACGATTTAAGATGCTTAACGAGCCTTATAAAGATTTTGGGGAATTTACAATCTATTACATATTAGAAGAAGAAAACGGAAAACCTGAAGAATTATCTGACTTTATTACAATCAAACATTCAAAAAAATCAAGATACCTGTATAATAAATCAAATAATTTAAAGCTTGTGGAGAAACTTAAGGAGTTAACATATAAAGATTATGGACGTCATCAAGAAACAAGATGGCACTAAAAAAATGGCTTTCGGTCACTTTTTTATTTATAAACACATCATATAAGCCGTGATAGCGTCCTTTTCGTCCTTGGTCAGTTTCAGTTCCAGGACAAGATTGAAAAATTCCGTGGCATCATCCAAAGTGGGCAATCGGTCATCGTGCAAATATGGCGGAGTGTCCTTTATTCCCCTTAAGGGGAAAGTCTTTATGGGACCTTCCGGCCTTCCAACGTAGAAGCGCTCCACCTTAAGATCGTGCATATAATCATCCACAAAGGCAGGACCGTAATGACAAGAGGCACATTTGGCCTTTCCCCTAAACAATTTCTGCCCCCATAGTTCTTGTTTGGTGGATTTTTCAGGTATTAAATCTCCCATGGCATTCAGTTTTGGAGCCGGTGCAAAGTCTAGGATTGCATTAAAATCACCCATGCGGTTGGTAACCGAACGTTGTTGGCTACGCGGACCTATATGTTGCTGCATCCCAGGGTCTCCATCAAAATATTCCTCTACCTCTGCAAAATGGTCCATACTTCGTATGGATCGTTTGGAAGACAATTGCATCAGGTTATAATTTCCACGCATTGTTGGAGTTCCCACTCTCAGTCTGGCTAAGTTTGGACGGCTATCCGGGCCCAATTCAAAAGCACCATTGGTATGGCCATTTACATGACAAGAAAAACAGGAAACCCCAGCACTGGGCTCTTTGGTCACCCTATGAGGAGTATGGTTGAACCAAGTAGTGGGTGTTGGCCGTAATAGTTCTTTTAAACCCTCCATCTGCTCAGGAGTAATCAAACCATTAAAAATTTCATAGTAATTGGCAATAGTAACCTCCCTGCCATTGGTTACATCTCCCAGCTCTTTATGGGTGGTCAAAAACATAGGTGGTGGAAACTCTGGCAAATATTCAACAGGGTAATCATGGTCCATATCTATTCGGATATGTTCAGGGTGGGCCTGGTTCCAATTATCTGGAAATACCATGTGCGCTGTAGTGGACAATGGGTGCGCCAATGGTTTAAACGGAAACAAGTCCTTTTGTTTTATTTCATTTGCAGAAAGTTTGGCCAACTCTTCATAGGAGCTGAACCCCTTTGGCAATCTGGTTATGGGTCCCTTCATGATTGGTTTTTGGCCACCGGACATGGTCTTCCCTTCATGTATCTCCCCATTGAAATCGTATCGTGAGTCCATATATTTCCTCACGTCCGCCATGAGTTCAGGCTTCTGTTTTTCGTTGAAGGCCAACCATTCATTCCAAGACATCGGAAGCTCAGGAGTCTCAAAAGAACTCTTGCCCTTTCCTCCATATCTCCACAGGTCAAAAGGTGTACGCTCTCCTTTTCCCACATCTGGATAGGGTATCAAAGAATCTATGTGCCCTGAACCTAGATCATAGTCTGGCTCCACATAATCTTCTATGACCACTCCTGGGGACTGTAAAAGATGTAATTGTTTGTTGATTGCCTGAAACCCGAACAGCAGAACGCTGGTGCCAACGGCTAAGATGACCACGTGCTTTTTATTCAATTTCAAATTTTTGGAATTTTAGTTGCTGAAACTTAGCAAAAACAACAACTATTAACCCATGATATATGTCATGGGAAATATCCTTTTATTTTCCTATTGAATAATAGCCCTTATTTGGGATTTCAACTTGATATTTTTTTCTTGAAGCGTTGTTCAAGTGGGGCTCGCGCAGCCATGGATTGTGCCTCTTCAAGATTTTGTAATTGATCTCATAGAGTTTGGCAAAGTCCGCCCAACTGGTCACTGCGGTATCCACCTCAACAGAAAATGTGGGCGCTGTTTTATAAAAATCCGCTTTCTCAACTGCAAAGCCATATTTGTCTGGGTTGGAGAGAATCTCCTTAAGCGCCAAAATCCTAAAAACGTATCGTCCTGTTTCCTGGCCCAACAAAAGATCATAATAATTATCTACTTTTTGGATCTTCATATATTTTTGGATTCCGCCCGGACCCGCATTATAGGATGCAGCAGTAAGCGTCCAAGTACCAAAACGTTTTTTCCATTTTTTTAAATACTCACAAGCGGCTTGGGTTGATTTTTCTATGTGATAGCGTTCATCTACATTGGAATTGACCTCCAGTCCATATTCCCTTCCGGTAGCTTTCATAAAATGCCACATTCCTGCAGCGCCTTTTGGAGATGCAACATCAATAAGTGCACTCTCTGCAACCGCTAAATATTTAAAATCATCTGGAACGCCATTTTTTGCCAGAATTGGTTCAATGATCGGGAAATACTTGTTAGCTCGCTTCATGAGCAACAGCGCATTGGATTGCCAGTAGGTATTCACCAAAAACTCACGATCTACCCTTTCCAATACTTCTGGATCATTAAATGGAACTGGCTCTCCCGCAAAATTTAAATCTTCCGGAATTTCAATTGGGCTGATTTGATAACCGTCAGCAACACTTTTATCCGATTTTTCTGTTTCGGCCACCGCTGGTTCCGTGTCCTTTGCTTCAGTCTGAACGGCAAAAATCAAGGTGCTTACAACTGCTACCAATCCTATTCCCGCCAAGATATTTTTCAAGTGTTTCATGCCAATTCTTTTAAGTAAAGTATTATAAAGATACTATATACAACTCCCCTATTCCAAAATAATTGCCGGAAGGTTTTCATTGAACCACCTGGCCCTATGTATGATCATGGTATGGGTGCCATTAGGCACCTTGATGCAATCTTTGATATTTCCTATTGGGAAAACCGCATCTTTTTCTCCATGGATGTGTACTAAACCCTTAGGAGGCACATCTTGTTTCCAGTTTACTATCTTATCCAGGGCCCAATCAATATAGACCTTATCCCTGATGGAGAGATATTTTTCATAAAGCTCCAATCGTTTCACCACGCTTTCTCCAAAAGCATATTTGGCAAGAAGCTCTACATTATTCACCAAGCTAGTAGGCAATAATTTATGTGCTTTGGTGTATTTGGCAAACAGCATTCTCTTGGGCATCTCAGCGTGCCTTTTCACTGAGGACACCACAATCAGTTTTGTTGTGGGGATATGTTTTGCCATTTCCTGAATCAACATTGCCCCAAAAGAAACACCCAACAATACAGGTCTTTCATGGGTGATATAAGCACACATTTCTTGGGCATAGGCTTCTAATGTCATCCCTTTTTTAGGAACAAACCATTCCAGCTTATGAATTTCAAATTGTTCCTTTGGAAATTTCAGCCCATCAAAAATTGACGAGTTGGCTGCCATTCCCGGCATAAGGTAGACATGGGTTTTATGGTCGGGCATTTCTCACCGAATAACGATTAGCGCTAGGAAATTAACGATTTTTTGACTAATTTTGTGTCCCTTTTTGCAAATAGCCCCGCCATTTTATGACAGTTTAGAAAGGGGATTTAACGATTACCGGTTCGGTAATTACATGGAGTCAATTTAAAACAAAACTATATGACAGAAATGGAAATCAATGACAATAGTTTCCTACGACAGTTCGAAACTAAGGTCAATGGCCATCTAGCCAAAATTGAATATTCTTCCCAAGAACGCAAAGTATTTTTGACCAAATTGGTAATTCCAGAAGAAATTGACAAAGAAGGTTTTAAAGAAACTTTTATCAAAGCCGTTTTGCACGAGATTCAAGAAAAAAACCTAAGGGTTGTACCTACTAGTCCGCACATTGCAGGTTTTTTGAGAAAGAACAGACAGTACAAGGAGATGTTGCCCGTTGGTATCCGTATCTAGTCGGTCAACAAAACAAAATTTAGAAACCTTCCATTTTTGGGAGGTTTTTTTATGCCATAATATTATCGGGGACAAACTCGAAGCGTACCAGCCCATCTTCATCAATAGATGAGAGCGTTACCTTGTGTAACGTATTCACCAAATCCGGATTCCAGGGAGCTTTTACCTTTACATAGTTTTCGGTGAAACCATGAATGTAGCCAGATTTGTTCTCACCTTCGAACAAAACGGTTCTCTCACTACCCAACTGACTTTCATAAAAGGCCCGTCTTTTTTTAACGGATAGCCCTCGGAGCATCTTACTTCTTTTACTCCTAATATTTTTTGGAACCGGACTGCCCATTTCAGCAGCTAAAGTATTGTCCCGTTCAGAATAGGTAAATACATGCAAATACGAAATATCCAACTCATTTAGGAAATGATAGGTCTCCAAAAAGTGCTCATCGGTCTCCCCTGGAAAGCCCACAATAACATCTACACCTATACAGGCGTGCGGCATGGTTTCCTTTATTCTTTTTACTCGGTCAACATAGAGATTGGTCAAATACCTACGTCTCATCTGCTTCAAAATTTCATCGCTCCCACTTTGCAGCGGAATATGAAAATGAGGTACAAAAGCCGTGCTTTCAGCTACAAAATCTATGGTCTCGTTTTTCAACAAGTTAGGTTCTATGGAAGAGATACGAAGCCTATGGATGCCTTCAACGGTATCCAACGCCTTGACCAAATCAAGAAAGGTATGCTCATGTTTTTTGTTTCCAAATTCACCCTTACCGTAGTCTCCAATATTGACCCCGGTAAGCACAATCTCCTTGATATCTTTTGAAGCTATTTCCCGAGCATTGTGCAATACATTCTCCAAGGTATCACTTCGTGATATACCCCGTGCCAATGGAATGGTGCAGTAAGTACACTTGTAATCACATCCATCTTGGACCTTTAAAAAAGCACGCGTACGATCTCCTATGGCGTAGCTTCCTACGTAAAAATCGGCATCTTCAATTTCACAGGAATGGACCTCTCCTTTATCATTTTTAGACAGGTCATTCAAGTAATCGGTCAGCTTAAACTTTTCGGTAGCACCCAATACCAAATCGACCCCATCCACGGCAGCCAATTCTTCTGGCTTCAGTTGAGCATAACATCCAATGGCAGCCACAAAAGCTTCGGGATTGTTTTTTTGGGCTTGTTTGACAATGGTTTTAAACCGCTTATCAGCATTTTCTGTAACGGAACAAGTGTTGATCACATAAATATCCGCTTTCTGGGAAAAGTCCACCCGCTCAAAATCCTCTTTTTCAAAACTTCGTGCTATGGTAGAAGTTTCGGAGAAATTGAGTTTGCAGCCCAGGGTATAAAATGCAACTTTCTTGTTCATGACCAACCTTGCTAAAAAGGGGTGCAAAGATAATGATTTGCTGGGAGTTGGAATCCAAAGGAGGCTCTACTCCTTTTTAATAATTCCTCCATTTTTTGGTCAACGCAAATACGTGGTCCAAGATGTTTTTTTCCTTTTCATCAAAAGTGAAACCTCTTCGTTCCATCATTGCAGTAGCAGCTTCATAAGCTTTTTTGGGCAAATAGGTGGTAAACCCAGATGCACCTCCCCAACTAAAAGCAGGCACAAAGTTTCTTGGGTAACCACTACCAAAAATATTGGCACTGACCCCAACTACAGTCCCAGTGTTGAACATCGCATTTATACCACATTTGCTATGGTCCCCCATCATTAAACCACAAAATTGGAGTCCGGTTTTTGCAAAACCTTCGGTTTTATAGCTCCACAAACGCACGGGGGCATAATTGTTCTTCATGTTTGAGGTATTGGTGTCCGCTCCCATATTACACCACTCTCCCAATACCGAGTTACCCAAAAACCCGTCATGACCTTTGTTGGAATAAGCGAACAACACCGAATTGTTCACTTCCCCTCCCAACTTGCAATAAGGTCCGGCCGTGGTGGGGCCATAAATTTTGGAACCCATTTTAAGAATGGCATTATTACAAAGGGCAAAGCCACCTCGAATGATACAACCTTCCATGACCTCGGCATCTTTTCCAATATAAATTGGGCCGGTAGAAGCATTTAATATACTGAACTCTACTTTAGCCCCTTCCTCCAAGAAAATATTCTCTGGATTGGCCACTTGGTTGGTTTTGGAAATAGCTTGACTTTTCCTTCCAGAGGTCAATAGATCAAAATCAGCTTGAAGGGCCTGTCCATTTTTGGAAAAAATATCCCAGGTGTTTTCCACGGTAAAAAGCTCTCCTTTAAAGGATACGGACCTATAATCTGAAAGACTGAACAGTTGCTCCGGGTCGCTTGTGGCATAGGCCAGGGGCACTCCATTAGAAACCAAGGCCTCGCCCAGTTTCAAAGAAGTGATTGAGTTGACCAACTCCTGAGTGGGCAAATAGCATGCATGTATAATGAGGTTTTCCTTTTCAATTTTTAATGGAAACTTTTCATAAAGGTAGTCCTGGGTCTTACTACTTATGGAAGCGCTCAACCATTTTTCCCATTTCTCCCTAATGGTCAAAATCCCAATACGAATATCGGCAACAGGCCGAGTAAATGTAAAAGGTAAGAGGGACTCACGTTGATTTCCATCAGAAAGGATATAGTTCATGGATATGGTTTTGTGTGATGTAAAAATAAAAAACGCCCCTGAAAACCATCAGGAGCGTTAGTATTATTTCGTTAAAAAGACTGACCTACTCGGCCTTCTTCTCTTCTTTACTGAATTTCTTGTACTTGTTCTTGAACTTATCAATCCTACCAGCAGTATCAACCAATTTGGTCTTACCTGTATAATATGGATGTGAAGTTCTTGAAATTTCCAACTTTACCAAAGGATACTCAACACCATCTACAGTGATAGTTTCTTTTGCTTCGGCAGTAGATTTAGTGATAAAGACATCATCATTGGACATGTCTTTGAAAGCCACTAATCTATAATTCTCTGGATGTATATCTTTTCTCATCGTCTTAAATGCTTGATCTCAGATTTTTCGAGGTGCAAATTTAATGATTTCTTTTTTATCAACAACTTAAAAATCGTAAAAAAGAAAAAACTACTTTTAGCTGTAACAAAAGGACGCTACTTTTTACTTATATAGCACAATCAACACTAAAAATTTGACAAATGGAAGAACAACAACCTAAAACTGGTAAATTTTCCTTGAATTATGGCCTCATACTTGGACTTGTGTCCGTTGCGTTTGGGGTAATGCTCTACACCCAGGATTTGCACACTTCGCAAAGTCCTGCACTTATGGTAATCGGTATTGTACTGGCTGCTGTGGTAACTTTCTTGGCAATAGCCGCATTTAAAAAGGCCAATGGTGGGTATTTAACCCTTGGCCAGGCATTAAAGATTGGGGCAGGTATTGCCTTGATTGCTGGTATTGTGGGTATTCTCTACAATTTTGTACTAGTTAACTACATTGATCCAGATGCTCCTTCCAAAATTATGGATGCCCGACTGACCCCTGCCCTTGAAAGTGGACAGATTACCCAACAGCAGTTCGACATGCAAAAGGAACAGAGTATAAAATTCTGGTGGATGGGTTATCCCGTTATCTTGATCATCAACATCTTGATTGGTCTTGTTTTGGGATTGGTTACCGGACTTATCCTAAAAAAGGCAAAGCCTGCCTACTAATACAAAAAATGCTACTTTTGAAAGGAATTCCAGAGACCAGCAATGCAGATTTCCATTGTAATTCCTTTGCTTAACGAGCAAGAATCCTTAAAAGAACTCCATGATTGGATTGTAAAAGTTATGCAATCCAATCATTTTTTATATGAAATCATCTTTATAGATGACGGAAGTACAGACCACTCTTGGGAGACCATTTCTGAACTTTCAAAGAGCAACGCCAATATCAAGGCGATTCGGTTCTTGAAAAATTATGGGAAATCGCAGGCCCTTCACGCGGGTTTTAAAGCTGCCCAAGGTGAAGTTGTAATTACCATGGATGCCGATTTGCAGGATAACCCGGAGGAAATCCCTGAACTTTATCAAATGATCATGGAAGGTGGACAACACGTCGTTTCGGGATGGAAAAAGAAACGCTACGATTCCGTCATCACCAAAAACATTCCTTCAAAATTGTTTAACTGGGCCGCCCGAAAAACTTCAGGTGTAAAATTGAATGATTTTAATTGCGGACTCAAGGCTTTTAATAAAGAAGTCATCAAGAATATTGAAGTTTCTGGTGAAATGCACCGCTATATCCCTGTGCTCGCCAAAAACGCCGGGTTCTCCAAAATCACAGAAAAAGTAGTGCAGCATCAGGCCAGGAAATATGGTAGCACCAAGTTTGGAGCGGAACGTTTCATCAATGGTTTTCTGGATTTGATCACCATCTGGTTCGTATCAAAGTTCGGACGTCAACCTATGCATTTATTTGGCGCCCTGGGGGTTGTTATGTTTATAGTTGGTTTTGGGTTTTCCTTATATCTAGGAATCGATAAACTATTCTTGAATCCCACTGGTCGATTAATTACGGAAAGACCACAATTCTTCATTGCCTTGACCGCAATGATTATCGGTACTCAGCTTTTCCTGGCTGGATTTCTGGGTGAAATCATGGTTCGTTCTCGGAAAAATGACACCCGGTATTCCATCTCCAATAAAATTAACCTTTAAGCAGGAGCCAACCTATAATCTTTGTAATTTTGGACTCCAAAACAAACACTGATCTATGGATTCCATACTTGCTACAGCCCAATCCTGGTTAACAGATTTTTTTGATGCAGATACCAAAAAAGAAGTTCAGGACCTAATAGATAATAATACAGAAGAGCTTAAAGAGCGTTTCTATAAAGATTTGGAATTTGGCACTGGTGGTATGCGCGGTGTCATGGGAGTTGGCACCAATAGAATCAACAAGTACACTTTGGGGAAAAATACCCAGGGATTAAGCAATTATCTTAAAAAAACATATCCAGGAGAAGAAATCAAGGTTGTGATAGCTTATGATTGCAGACACAATTCTGATACATTGGCCAAAACCGTTTCTGAAGTATTTTCCGCCAATGGAATCAAGGTTTTTTTGTTTTCCGAACTCCGTACTACCCCAGAGCTTTCGTTTTCGGTTCGACATTTAGGGTGCCATGCCGGAATAGTTTTGACCGCTTCACACAATCCTCCAGAATATAACGGATACAAAGTCTATTGGACAGATGGTGGTCAAATAGTTCCTCCCCAAGACGGAGAAATCATAGCAGAGATCAATGCGCTTTCCTTTGAGGATATCAATTTTAATGCAGACAACAATCTTATTCAGTTGATTGATAAAGATGTGGATGAAATCTTCTTTGATGCTTCGGTAGACCGTGGGAACTTCAACGCTAAGAACAAGGACAACTTCAGTATTGTGTTTACCTCATTGCACGGTACTTCAATAACGGCAATACCAGAGGTATTGAAACGTGCCGGATACAAAAATGTTACCATAATTGAGGAGCAAGCAAAGCCAGATGGTGCGTTCCCAACTGTGGAATCTCCAAATCCGGAGGAACCAGAAGCCCTGGCCATGGCCATTGCAAAAGCAGAGGAAATTGGGGCGGATATGGTTGTGGGAACCGACCCTGACAGTGATCGTTTGGGAATTGCAGTCCGTAATCTAGAAGGAGAAATGGAATTGCTCAACGGTAACCAGACCATGGTATTAATGACGAAGTTCCTTCTAGACCAACATCAAAAACAAGGATTTCAAGGCAACGAGTTTATAGCCTCCACTATTGTTTCTACCCCAATGATGCAAGAGTTGGGCAAAGCTTATGGAGTAGAGTATAAAAACGCATTGACCGGTTTTAAATGGATCGGTAAGATGATCAAAGACTTTTCTGACTCAAAATTCATTGGTGGTGGTGAAGAAAGTTTCGGCTTCATGGTCGGTGACTTTGTCCGTGATAAAGATGCGGTAACCTCCACCCTTTTAGCCTGTGAAATAGCTACTGATGCAAAGGCCAATGGAAGCTCCTTTTACCAAGAATTGATAAACTGCTATGTACAGTTTGGTTTTTACAAGGAAAAATTGATTTCCCTTACCAAAAAAGGAATCAGTGGAGCCGAAGAAATCAAGCAAATGCTAAAAGACTTCAAGGACAATCCTGTGGATTCGGTACAGGGCTCAAAAGTTTTATGGATTGAGGATTATAACACTTCCGTGGCCAAAAATGTGCAAACCGGTGAGGAAAAACCAATAGACCTCCCTAAATCCAACGTACTTATCTATGAAACCGAGGATGGCACTCGAATTGCCGCTAGGCCCAGTGGTACGGAGCCCAAGGTCAAGTTTTACATCAGCACAAATGCCCAACTTGAGAAAGCGGAGGATTATAAATCCGTAAATTCGCAATTGGAAGCCAAATTGGAAGGTATCCAATCTGAATTGAATTTGTAGGTGAATGAATTATTTTAAAAAAATTCTCCGATTTGCGGCACCGTATCGCAAATATGGAGCGTTGAATATTTTTTTCAACATTCTGTACGCCCTTTTTAGTGCACTGTCCTTTGCAGCGCTCATTCCCATGTTGGACGTACTTTTTAAGCCTGAGGAAAAGGTCTATGTGGAGCCTACCTATGAAGGAATCTCAAATATTAAGGACTACCTAAAAGATTATATCAGCTACCGGGTGACGGATTATTCAGGTGGAGATGACATGAAAGGGCTTGTGCTTGTAATTGCCTTGGTATTGGTGCTGTTTCTTTTAAAAAACATATTCAATTATCTGGCCATGTACTTCATAACCTTTTTACGAAATGGAGTGCTAAAGGACGTTAGAAATAGAATGTACGAGAAGATTGTGCATTTGCCTGTATCTTATTTTTCAGAAAAAAGAAAAGGAGATGTTATAGCCCGTATCACCTCAGATGTATTGGAAATTCAACACTCTTTTCTCTCCATTCTGGAGCTGATCGTTCGTGAGCCGTTAACCATTTTGTTCACCATTTTAGTCATGTTTGGAATAAGCACCAAACTCACCATCTTCGTTTTTGTCTTTATCCCGGTTGCCGGAATGATCATTAGCCGAATTGGAAAATCGCTTAAGCGTAAATCAGACAGGGTGCAGAAAGAACAAGGGGAATTCCTTTCTATTGTTGAGGAGACCTTGGGTGGATTGCGAGTAATAAAAGCCTTTAATGCGGAATCCAAGTTTTTCAAAACCTTTAAAAATTCCACTTCCCGGTTCTTTAAGTTTTCAAATTCTTTGTTGAACCGACAAAATCTTGCCTCTCCAACAGGGGAGTTCCTGGGAATTCTGGTCATTGGGGTCCTTCTGTGGTTTGGGGGTAAAATGGTATTGGTGGACAAGACCCTGGATGCTTCCTCTTTTATTGCCTATATGGGACTTGCCTATAACATCCTTACACCGGCCAAAGCCATCAGTAAAGCATCTTATGGGGTGCGAAAAGGAAATGCTGCCGCAGAACGTGTCTTGGAAGTACTGGAGTCTGAAAATCCTATAAAGGATGCCGTAGACGCGCATGAAAAAAGTGATTTCATCACAGGTATCAATCTTAGAAACGTAAGCTTTAAATACGAGGAAGATTATGTACTCCAAGACTTCAACCTAAAGGTTGAAAAAGGACATACTGTAGCATTGGTGGGCCAATCTGGTAGTGGAAAAAGTACGATTGCCAACCTTGTGACCCGTTTTTATGATGTGAACGAAGGAGAGATTCTAATTGATGGTGTGAACATCAAAGACATTTCAAAAAAATCCCTACGTGGACTCATGGGCTTGGTAACCCAGGACTCCATTTTGTTCAATGATTCTGTAAAGAACAACATTGCCCTTGGGAAAGAAGACGCTTCGGAGGAAGAAATTATAGCCGCAGCCAAGGTGGCCAATGCCCATGATTTCATTATGGAGCTTCCCAATGGTTATGACACCAATATTGGAGACAGTGGGAACAAACTAAGCGGAGGACAGAAACAAAGACTTTCCATTGCCAGAGCAGTACTGAAAAATCCACCTATCATGATTCTTGACGAAGCAACTTCAGCCTTGGATACAGAAAGTGAGCGTTTGGTACAGGACGCCTTGGAAAAAATGATGCAGAACAGGACCTCCCTCGTTATTGCACACCGACTTTCCACCATTCAAAATGCAGATTCCATTGTGGTATTGAAAAAGGGTAAGATTGTAGAGCAAGGTACCCATGAAGAGCTTATGAAATCCAAAAAAGGATACAAAAAGCTGGTTGAAATGCAGTCTTTTTCCATCTAATTAAACCTTTTACCCTTACCTTAGTCTTAGCACCAAATTGTTAGGACAATTGATTGCTGAGGAAACCTTAGTCAACAAGCTAAAGCAGAAAAAAAGCCAAGCCAAAGCCTTTGAAGTATTGGTCAATACTTACAAAGAACGCTTGTATTGGCATATTCGGAGAATAGTTTTGGACCATGATGATGCTGACGATGTGCTTCAGAATACTTTTATTAAAGTATACAGGAACATTGATGGTTTTAAGGGCGATAGTAAATTATACTCATGGATGTACCGCATTGCCACAAATGAATCTCTGACTTTTTTGAAACAAAAATCAAAAAAGTTGGGGGTAAGCGATGAAGAGCTGAAGAACAGTATGGTCGAAAATTTGCAATCCGACGTGTATTTCGAAGGCACAGAAATACAACTCAAACTGCAAAAGGCGTTGGCCACACTTCCAGACAAGCAAAAATTGGTGTTCAGTATGAAGTATTTTCAAGAAATGAAGTACGATGAAATTTCAGAAGTATTGGAAACCTCGGTAGGAGCCCTAAAAGCTTCCTATCATTTGGCGGTAAAGAAAATTGAAACGTATCTTAAGGACGGTTAAACCTTTGGGCAGATTAATGGTCAAACCTAAACAATGAAAAAGGACAAAGAAAATAATTTCAAAACCCCTGAAGGTTACTTTGATAGTTTCCATGACCGGCTCATGGACAAAATCAAACAAGAGGAAGCCGCTGCCGGGGAATCCATCATCCCCAAAACAGATGGTTTTACTGTACCTGAAGCATATTTTTCCAACCTGACGGATGATGTTCTTTCCAAAACAATTAGCAGTGAAAAAGGCAAGGTTGTTCAACTCAAACCCTATAGAAAATTCTTCTATGGCGCTGCAGCCGCAGCTGCGGTGTTGTTTTTGGTCTTTGTCCCAAACTGGACCACCGAACCCCAAATTGGCTTTGAGGATTTGGCCCACACCGAAATCGATGATTATTTTGATACTGCCCAACTGGATATGAGCAGCTATGAAATAGCGGAAGCTGTGTCTTTGGAAGATATTGAACTAAGCGATGTCATGGATGACAACTTGGAAGTGGAAAATATTTTGGACTATTTGGACGAAAATGTAGAAGATATTGAAGAATTAAATTTAGATTACAGTGATTATGAATAAAAACCGACTCATAATATTACTGGCTTTTTTATTAGGAACCACCTGGTTTTATGCCCAAGGCCCCGCAAGGGAAAGAATAAAGACACTAAAAGTGGCCTTTATTACTGAAAGGATTGGATTGACCAGCCAAGAAGCCCAATCGTTTTGGCCCATCTATAACGAACATGAAGAAAAGTTGGAAGCTATCAGAAGAAAGGAACGGCATGAGCGAATATCTTTCGCTGATAACCTCTCCAATAATGAAGCTTCAGACCTTTTGGATAGATTGATTGCCTTGCAAACCGAGAAACACGAAGCAAATAGATTTTTTCTTTCAAAGATTAGAAAAGTACTCTCTCCCAACAAGACCTTGTTGCTGTTAAAAGCCGAAGAGGATTTCAAAAAACGATTGCTACAACAATATCGAAAACGAAAGGGAGGAGGATAATCACCTAAGTACTTAAAAAATTAGAGGGACCATGAGTCCCTCATTTTTTTGATTAAACCTTTTGGAAAAACTAAGGTCATAGATTCAAATCTAAAAACTACGACTATGAATCTATTGAAGCCCCTACCCTTCCTGTTTGCAATTATCACTTTATCCTGTTCATCCGATGACGGAACCCTGACCAGTGATGATTTAGATATTGAAAACAACGTTGAAGACATAGATTGTTCCAATATTTCCAGTGTTTTCTCCATCAATTTGAATCCAGAGGGATGCGCTGTGGATATTCAGACCCAACTGGGTACTGTTTCACAATATAGCGAGACCATTTTAGGAGATATTAGAACCATTTCAATCAACGGTGTGGCAAACCACTTGGTGGGTGAATTCCCAAATGGTGGGAATCCAAATACCATTTCAGAGGGCTCAGAAACATACACCATGACCACAGACCCTCAATTGGCAACCAATATCACCAGCGGCCAAGGACACACCTTTGGTGTGCTCTTCTCAGGAGTTGCCGTTGACCCTTATACCGCTGAATTTTTTGTGGGCTCCACCGGAACAATGAATATGGAATGGAACATTACTGCGTTACAATCCACCACCGCTTTGGGATTGGATTGCAACAATGCCCACGTACAGCCCACTGGAAGATACCATTATCACGGAACGCCGTCCAACTATCTCGACGGACTAAGTGCTAATGGCACCGAAATGGTCAAAGTGGGTTACGCAGGAGATGGTTTCCCAATTTATTATAAATATGGCTATGCTGATGACGGTAGTACCATTACAGCAATGGAAAGTGGTTATCAACTTAAAACGGAAGCCAGAGGCGGTGATGGTATATCAGCACCGAATGGATGCCCCGATGGTTATTATTTTCAGGATTATGAATATGTAGAGGGTATTTCCGAGCTTGATGAATGCAATGGAAGGTTTGGTAAAACCCCAGAATCTGATAACGAATATTACTACGTAATCACCGATAACTTCCCCTCTTCACCTCTGTGTTTTTCGGGTACCCCAAATCAAAGTTTTAGAATTGGAGGATAATGGTTATGAAAAAATTTCACATCACATTGGCACTTTGGGCCCTAGCTATGGGTATGGCATTTGCACACAACACAGATGAGATAAGCTACTTCATAAAATTGGACTCCAAGGAATTGATCATCCACTTGACTCCAAAATCCGCAGTGGACCTTTTAAAAAATATACACCCCCGATTAAACGAATCTACCACAATCAATCTTCTGGAGTATTCCGATGACTTTGAAATATATTTCAATGATAGACTGGATTTAACCATTTCAGAAGTACCTGCTAGATTTGAACTTATCGACTTAGACTTAGCGAGTCATGATGCTTCTTTCCGTTTTAAACTGGAAAATATTCCTAAACATCCTAAAATCTATCAAATTAAGGTTGAGAGTTTCTTGGACATTTACCAAAAAGGCAAAAACTATGTGTTTCTATCTGCAAATGGACAGAAACATCGCTATGTGCTCAACAACCAGAAAACTGAAGTACACGGAGCTTTTAAAAACATATCAAATCAAGATTCAAACCAAGGTAAAACAGCACTATACCTAAGTTTGGCTTTCGCCTCTTTATCCATAGGGTTTACCATTTATCGAAAAGCCAACTTTGGATTAAACCATTATCCAAAACCCAAGTCTTAAAAGTACAAATCCATAAAAATCTACATTATGAAAGCATTGAAGACAATATTGGTTACCATCGCACTAGTAGGAAGCATTGTAGCAGCAAGTGCACAAAAAACAGTGGTGCGTATATATCCAAAACATGGAACCGTGGTGGCCACCATTTCTAAACCTCGGGTGGTGGTTCATAAAAAGACAAATTTCTACGTTTCCGATGGTATTTGGTACAAGGCACGAGGCAGAAAATATGTGGTATGTGCTGCACCAGTGGGCTTTAAAGTAAGAACATTACCAAGAGCCCACAGAGTGGTCTACGTAAAAGGAAGAAAGTTTTATAAATATCGTGGCGTGTGGTACAAGAAAAGAGGAAGAAATTTTGTAGTGGTAACAGTATAAGATTTAGTCTATAGTTGGTTTGGTTAGTTGTTGAAAAAGAAAGCGGCATGTTATTGTCGCTTTTTTTATGTTTGAATCCCAACTTAGCTATTCTGTTAATCCCCGCCATATAAGCACCTATAAGTGTTTGCCATTGTTATTTTTATCACAGGATAAGGGCATTGACTCCATAAAATCATAATCAGCTTTTTTTGAAAAGGTTGTTCAAGAATCATCCTTTCTCCATGAATTTATATGGTTTGAAGTAAATTAGACCCATGGCAAAAAGAAGAGATTTCATTAAAAAAACGACATTGGCCGCAGCTGCACTGGGAATCACCACAAAATCCATTGCACAGACCGAAACTTATCCTCAACAGACCCTTAAACCTAAACGTCTTCAAAAAGGCAGTATGGTAGGATTGGTGGCCCCTGGTTACGCCTTCTCTCCAGAAACGTTTACAAAGAGCATTCAAACCCTATCTAGTTTGGGCATGAAGCCATATTATACAGACAGGGTCTTAAATCAGAAAGGATATTTGAGCAATACCGATGAGGAAAGGGCGGCAGATTTGATGCACATGTTCAGCAACCCCAAGGTAGATGCCATTTTCTGTATTCGTGGTGGGTATGGCTGTACCCGTATTTTGGATATGCTCGACTATGATATTATTGCCCAAAACCCTAAAATATTGATTGGCTATAGCGACATAACCGCACTTTTACAGGCATTCTATGTGAAGTTAGGCTTAGTAGGTTTTCATGGGGCAATGGGTCCCGAACCCAAATCGTATGCCTACAAACAAATGAAGAGGATGTTGATGAAGCCATGGAAGAACAAGGCCCTTAAGAATTATGAATTTGACCAAGAGATCCAAAAAAATCCAGTTTTTGAACGATATGTCATCACTCCGGGCAAAACTTCGGGAAAATTGGTCGGGGGCAACCTTTCACTCATGGCAGCCATGACCGGCACCACGTATGATATTGATTACACCAATTGTTTGGTATGTATTGAAGATGTGGGCGAAGCTCCATATCGGATTGACAGGATGCTCACCCAATTGTTGTCCACCAAAACATTTAAGAACGCAGCGGGCATTATTTTTGGAGTTTGCAAAGGATGTGATAAAAAAGAAGGTTCAGATTCTTTTTCATTGAAAGAAGTAATCATGGATCGGATAGCTCCGATGAACATCCCCGCGGTATATGGTATGAGCTTCGGACACCTAAAAGAGAATTTTACCTTTCCAATAGGGATTAAAGCCTCTTTGGACGCCACTTCTTTTACATTGGAACTCAATGAGGAGCCACTTACGTAATCATTTAAAGGTAAGCCTCGCGATGCGGTTCTTCCCTGCTGCATAGGCAATCGAGTCATTCAAAAATCGTATCGTATAAAAAGGTTCATCGCTCAGTTTTTTCCATTGATGTCCTCCATCTCCAGAATATGAAATTCCAGTAAAGCCAACAGCGACCAATCCTTCACCTTCAGAATTAGGAACAAACTGCACGCAACTTTTGTAGTTAGGTTCTTGCCCATCCGCAATCAATTTCCAGGTCTTTCCTCCATCATGTGTACTAATTTTGTTTGCCTTGTTCAATTCTGGCTGGGTATAATCTCCTCCAATGGCAAAGCCAATGTCCTCATCATAAAAGTGAAGCGAATAAATCCCCTGAGCTGCTTCCTTACTAATAATCGGGGTGTCAACCACACTCCAGCTTGCCCCTTTATTGCCCGTATGATAAATTCTACCCTCGGTCGTACCAATCCAGGCTTCGTCACCTATTACAGCTATATTGCTGTTACTTGCGGCAAAAGCACCTTCACCTTCAATACCTTTCGGTAAATCAGAACACGGGACCTTTTCCCAGGTTTTGCCACCGTCCCTGGTAATAATCATGGAGAGACATCCATCGACGGTATCACCCACAGCAATTCCTTCCAAATCATTCCAAAAAGTAAGCGAATCATAAAAAACTCCCTCCCCCTCTTCTTTATACACCAATTCCATGGTTCCATTTTCACCCGTTTTATATAAAAGTGCCGGACTTTCAATGGAAAGCATGAAAAAATCCTCAGAAATCTTTCCAACAGCACGAAATTGAGGCGTAATGGAATCGTATTGTTGAACATTGGCCCGAATCTTATGATTTGTAACATCCACAGTTCCGTAGATTCCTTTGCTACCTGCAAAAGCAAGGGTTCTACTATCCAAAAATGTAATGGCCCTTATACTAACGGAATCTTCATAAACCGGAAGCACGGTTACCTTTTCAAATTGTTGCTGACGTTTTTGGTCGGCACATGAAATAAAAACTATGGTCAATAAAAGAAGAATGAAAATTCGCATCGCATTTATTTTCCTTAAAAGTAAGCAGAAATGATACCTTTGCAACCTGATTTTTTATCATGCGTTTACACCGAAATCTTGTTTTTGCCGTAATAGATGCCCTGAACCTTATTTTCAATGAAGGAGAATATGCCGATAAGGTGATTGAAAAAATATTGCGGTATGATAAACGATGGGGAGCAAGGGATCGTGGTTTTATTGCCGAAACTACTTATGATATAGTTCGCTGGAAGCGTTTATATACTGAAATTGCAGAAGCACATGAGCCCTATTCAAGACCACATTTGTTTAGATTATTTGGGGTTTGGTGCGTGTTAAGAGGAATTAGAATTCCAGACTGGAAGCAGCTGGAAGGTACTCCCCAACGGCGCATAAAAGGTAGGTTTGATGAACTTTCCAAAATCAGAAAATACAGAGAGTCCATTCCCGATTGGTTGGATGAATTGGGAGAGAAAGCCCTGGGCGGTTCTCTTTGGACAAGGGAAATCGCCGCATTGAATCAACAGGCAGAGGTCATCCTTCGTGCCAACACCCTCAAAATCCAGAAAAAACAACTGCAAGCGCTGCTTTCTGATGAAGGCATTGAAACTGAAACCTTGAAAGGGTATCCGGACGCCCTCAAATTGAAAGAACGAAAAAATGTTTTCACTACCAAGACCTTCAAGGACGGTCTTTTTGAAGTCCAGGACGCTTCATCCCAACTAGTGGCTCCATTTTTGGAAGTACAACCTGGGCAACGTGTGGTGGATGCCTGCGCTGGGGCCGGTGGAAAGACCCTGCATTTGGCTGCTCAAATGGAAAACAAGGGCCAACTCATCGCCATGGACATCTATGAAAGTAAGTTGAAGAAGCTCAAGGTACGTGCCAGGCGAAATGGGGTGCACAATATGGAAACCCGGGTAATTGAAAATACCAAGGTAATCAAGAAATTGCACAGCAAGGCTGATCGTGTTTTGTTAGATGCACCATGCTCCGGACTTGGGGTTATTCGACGAAACCCTGACAGTAAATGGAAGCTTCAACCTGAATTCTTGGAACGTATCAAAGGAGTTCAACGTGATATTCTAAGAGACTATTCAAAAATGGTAAAGCCGGGCGGAAAATTGGTTTATGCCACCTGTTCCATCCTTCCAGAGGAAAATTCTGAACAGGTTCAGCATTTTTTAGCTTCAGAGGCTGGCCACGAATTCACTTTTGTAAAAGAACAAAGTATCCTCTCATCACAAAGTGGTTTTGATGGGTTCTACATGGCTTTGATGGAAAAGTCCAACTAATTATTTGATTTATGTAACTTTGGGCATGCAAAAAAAGGTGTCCTTAGAAGAGTTTTATCAATCTGCCCATCGCTACGTGCCAGAAAGCGTAAAGTCGGGAATAGGACATTTCAATGTATTTAAGTTGGATGAGTTTGCCGGTCCCAAACCCAAACCCATGCCGTTTAACCGCAGGGATTATTTTAAAATTAGTTTGGTGAAGGGACAAAGCCGGGTTCATTATGCTGACAAAGTGGTTCATGTGGAAAAACAAGCCATTGTTTTCTCCAATCCACAAATTCCTTATAACTGGGAACGGATTGATGAACAGTTGACAGGTTATTTCTGCGTTTTTACAGATACTTTCTTTCATCAGTTTGGCGACTTGACACAATATCCCGTTTTTCAACCCAACGGTAACTTGGTCTTTCAACTGACTGACGAACAAATGGAAGGGATTGTTCCCATTTTCCAAAAAATGTTTGTTGAAATCGATTCTGATTACACCTTTAAATATGATGTTCTGCGCAACATGGTATTTGAATTGATTCATGCAGCATTGAAAATGCAGCCCGCTAACATTTCGGAAAACACACATTCCAACGCCTCAGAACGTATTTCTGGTTTATTCATGGAACTATTGGAGCGTCAATTCCCCATAGAAAGTCCAATGCAACGCATGCAGCTGCGGTCAGCATCCGATTTTGCCCATCAACTTAGCGTTCACGTGAATCACTTAAATCGTGCCTTAAAGGAGACCATGGGCAAGAACACCTCTGGAATGATTACTGAGCGAGTTGTACAGGAAGCTAAAATATTATTGCGCCACACTAATTGGAACGTTTCGGAGATTGCCAATTCCCTAGGTTTCGAGGAAACCGCCCATTTCTCCAATTTCTTTAAGAAACATACCAGCCACTCCCCTATCGCTTTCCGGAAAATAGAAATTATTTGATTTTTACAATTCTTTGATTCCTCTGCGCAAACTATTTGCCAGAATCCCCAAGAACTTTGTGGTGTTGAATTTTTAAAAAGAAAAACATCATGAACAGAAAGAAAATAGCATTGGTTACCGGAGGTAGTCGTGGTTTGGGAAAAGATATGGCCATTAACTTGGCAAAAAAGGGGTTGGATGTGGTAATCACCTATAATTCCAACAAAGAAGCTGCCGAGGGGACCGTTAATGAAATCAAATCTCACGGAGGCCATGGATTAGCACTTCAGTTGGATTCCAGGGATGTAGCTTCCTTCTCTAATTTCAAAAACGAACTGATAAAGCAATTAAATGATGAATTGGACACCTCAACCTTCGATTTTTTAATCAACAATGCCGGGTTTGGATACAACGGTTCCGTTTCAGAAACTACCGAAGAGGCTTTTGATGACTTAATGAATGTACACTTTAAGGGGGTCTATTTTTTGACACAAGTCTTGTTGAACACCTTAAATGATGGTGGCGGAATAGTAAATATTTCTAGCGGACTGGCTCGATTCTCTTTTCCTGGGTACTCAGCCTATGCCTGCATGAAGGGAGCAATTGAGGTCTACACGCGTTACCTGGCCAAGGAGTTGGGAGAGAGGAAAATCAAAGCCAATACTGTTGCTCCTGGAGCCATTAATACGGACTTTAACAAAGATCGGTTTGAACAAGCACCCCAAATTGTGGATATGATCGCTTCCCTTACAGCTTTGGGTAGAGTTGGTGAAAGTGAGGATATCGGTTCAGTGGTTGCATTCCTATGTACTGATGAGGCAGCCTGGATCAACGCTCAACGTATTGAAGCTTCTGGTGGTATGTTTGTTTAAATGATTATCCCTAAAACCAAAAACAATTTGTAATAACGTACATTTGGGTGATTAGATTTCAATTTCTTTTCAATCATCCACTTGATGAAACTATTATTTACCAACCTTCTATCCATTATTCTTTTGTTAGTTCATGGGTTTAGCATAGCCCAATCAACGGAAAGACCCTCATTCGAAGCAGGGCGATTGACAGAACGTATATATTTGGATGGTATGTTGGATGAAGCCAACTGGCAGTCGGCGCCAAAATTGGATTCTTTCAAAACCACCGTTCCAGAAGAGGGTGGGGTACCTTCGCAACGTACAACGGTACAGGTATTGGTAGATGCAAAAATGGTGTACATTGGGATTGTATGTGAAGATTCAAATCCTGGGGAGATTATCCGCTTTTCCAAAATAAGGGATGCTGATATTTCAGAGGAGGATCATGTGAAATTGGTCATTGACCCATTTTTAGATGGTCAATCCGGTTACATTTTTGCCGTAAATTCCTTGGCAGCCCGTTACGACGCTCTGGTATCGAACAGAGGTGAAGATGAAAATGAGGATTGGGATGCTGTTTGGGATGCAAAAACACAAATTACGGAGAACGGATGGTCCGCGGAGATTGTAATTCCCATCCAGAGCATATCATTTAAAAAAGGCCTGGACAAATGGGGTTTCAATATAGAACGGCGAATACAACGGAATCAAGAAACCATTCGTTGGGCCAATGTGAAACGTGATCAATGGTTGATTCAAACCAGTAGGGCCGGTCTTGTTACCGGGCTTCCTGATTTTAATTACGGGCTTGGGCTCAACGTGCGTCCCTCTCTTGTGGGAGAACTCAATAAAATTGGACCTGAAGGTGCAACAGTTTTTGACCCCGATATCAGCCTAGACGCAAGTCAGCGAATAGGTCCCAACGTGGTGGCCACTTTTACGGTGAATACAGACTTTGCGGAAACTGAAGTAGATACGCGCCAGACCAACCTTACTCGTTTTCCCCTATTCTTTCCTGAGAAAAGAACATTTTTCTTAGAAGGCTCGGACATTTTTGAATTTGGCTTTGGAACAGGAAGAAGTACGGTCATTCCATTCTTTAGTAGAAGAATTGGACTTAGGAATAATGTTCAGATACCCATTATTGCAGGGACAAAATTGAACGGAAGAATTGGTAAGACGGCATTTGGAGGTCTCGGTATTCGAACAGATTCCTATGAACTCGAGGGGCAACCTTATGACGCCACCAATATGGGGGTGGTCAGATTAAGAAGAAATGTTCTCAAAGAAAGTACCATAGGCCTTATAGCTTCTTCCGGTGATCCTTTGGGTCGTGAAGATAGCTGGATGACCGGTGCCGATTTCACTTATCAAACTACCAGTTTCAATGGCGATAAGAATTTTTTGGTAGGTGGTTGGGTAATGTTGGCCAACAGAGCTGATTTAACTGATGATCGTTCGGCCGTTGGTTTTAAGGTGGATTATCCCAATGATCGATGGGACATTGCGGCCACCTATGCTCGTATTGGTGAACAATTTGACCCTTCCTTAGGGTTTGTACCAAGAAAAGGAGTGCATTTTTCACGTTTTGGGGCCACTTTTGCCCCCAGACCCAAGATACCTTGGCTTCGACAGATGTTCCATCAATTCTTTGTTACCTATGTCGAAAATATTTCTGGACCTTGGCAGTCCTACAGTGTATTCACCGCACCTATCAATTGGCGGTTGGAAAGCGGTGACCGCGTTGAGGCCAATGTTCGTCCAGTAGGCGAAAACATTCTGGAGCCTTTTGATATTGCAGAGAATGTGACCATTCCAGTAGGCGAGTATAATTTTATGCGCTATCGTTTAGAAGCTGAATTTGCTGCCAAACGTAGGGTAAGTGGAATGGCCACCTGGTGGTTTGGAAGTTTTTATGATGGTACTTTGGACGAGTTTGAGTTAAGCCTGAACTGGAATCCCAGTGCACTTTTGGGTTTTGAATTCAGTGGTGTACGAAATGTGGGGCGATTGCCCTTCGGAGACTTCGATCAAACCTTGGCCGGACTGCGAGTGCGATTCAATGTAACGTCTAACTTACAATTGAACAGTTATCTTCAATACGATACGGATAGCAGGGTTTTGGGCCTAAATGCTCGAATTCATTGGATTTTCTCCCCCTTGGGCGACGTTTTTTTAGTGTTTAACAACAACTCCCTTAATCCTATGAGTCAACCGTGGGAACTGCAAAACAGGCAGATTTTGCTAAAGGTCAGGTATAATTTTAGATTGTGAGGGATCAAACTTGGAGCCATTATTTATAATCTTGGACAAGAAGATTATTCTCTATCAACAATCGTAGTTAAAAACTCATTTTTTACGTATTACAAATTCCACCTCAAAATCGTAAATTTGCACTTTCTTAAACCGCTCAACGCACAAACTGTATGATCCATTTTTTTGGGGACAAGGCGACCAAGGTTTTTGCCGTCCAGACCACTGAAGAAATTACCCAAGAAGACAACAAAAAACTAACGTGGTTGTTTGGCAACCAACCTAAAATACAAGCGGCGTCCCTGGACGCCTTTTTTGTTGGGCCGCGTGCAGCTATGATCACTCCCTGGAGTACCAACGCTACAGAGATTACCCAAAATATGGGAATCACTGGAATTCTTAGAATTGAGGAATACCATGCTGTTTCTGAGGACTTTTTGGATTTTGATCCTATGCTCACCCAAAAATATCAAAGCCTGGACCAAGATATCTTTACTATCAATATTGTTCCTGAAGCCATTCAGGAGATTGATGATATTGCTGCCTACAACCTAAAGGAAGGGTTGGCATTAAACGATGAAGAAGTTGAATATTTAGAAAACCTATCCAAAAAACTGAATCGTAAATTGACCGACTCTGAAGTATTTGGGTTCAGTCAGGTAAACTCAGAGCACTGTCGCCACAAAATATTCAATGGTACTTTTATCATTGATGGGAAAGAGATGCCCTCGTCCCTATTTAAGCTCATTAAAAAGACTTCTCAGGAAAATCCCAACGATATTGTTTCTGCCTACAAAGACAATGTGGCTTTCATCAAGGGTCCTAAAGCAGTACAATTCGCTCCAAAAAGTGCCGATGTTCCTGATTTTTATGAAGAAAAAGAATTCGATTCTGTACTCTCCTTAAAAGCAGAGACACACAATTTCCCAACCACTGTGGAACCCTTCAATGGCGCTGCCACAGGTTCTGGAGGAGAAATTCGAGATCGTTTGGCCGGTGGAAAGGGCTCATTGCCCTTGGCAGGAACCGCGGTGTATATGACTTCCTATTCTCGTCTGGAAGAAAACCGTCCATGGGAAAAAGGAATGAATGAACGGGAGTGGTTGTATCAAACTCCCATGGATATTTTGATCAAGGCTTCCAACGGAGCTTCCGATTTTGGGAACAAATTTGGACAACCTTTGATTGCTGGCTCCGTACTTACCTTTGAACATGAAGAAGAAGCAAGACGGCTGGGCTTTGACAAGGTAATCATGTTGGCCGGAGGCATAGGTTATGGTAAAACAGATCAGGCTTTAAAGGATACTCCCAAAAAAGGAGACAGAATAGTCATTCTAGGTGGAGATAATTATCGTATTGGAATGGGCGGTGCCGCAGTTTCCAGTGCAGATACTGGGGAGTTTAGCTCTGCTATTGAGCTGAATGCTGTTCAACGTTCTAATCCTGAGATGCAAAAACGGGCTTCCAATGCCATCCGTGGACTAGTTGAAAGTCATGACAACCCCATTGTTTCAATTCACGATCATGGTGCGGGCGGACACCTCAACTGTCTATCTGAGTTGGTGGAAGAAACCGGAGGTAACATTAATACGGACAAACTGCCCATCGGAGACCCCACCCTTTCTAAAAAAGAGCTGATCGGAAACGAATCCCAAGAACGTATGGGGCTCGTTATAGGAGAAAAGGATATGGACCTGTTGGAACGGGTAGCCGCCCGGGAGAGATCTCCCATGTACAATGTAGGAGATGTGACAGGCGACCATAAATTCACATTTGAATCCAAATCAACTGGAGAAAAACCTATGGATTTGGAGCTTTCGGATATGTTTGGGAGCTCTCCCAAAACTATCATGGATGACACTTCAGTAGACAGAAAATACGAAACACTATCCTACTCTTTGGAGCATTTTCATGATTATCTGGAGCAGGTATTGCAATTGGAAGCCGTCGCTTGCAAAGATTGGCTTACCAATAAAGTTGACCGTTGCGTTGGAGGTCATGTGGCCAAACAACAGTGTGCTGGCCCCTTACAATTGCCTTTGAACAACTGCGGGGTAATGTCCCTGGATTTTAAAGGTAAAGAAGGAATAGCCACTAGTATTGGGCACTCCCCTATTTCGGGCTTGATCGATCCAGTGGCCGGAAGTCGTAATAGCGTAGCTGAAGCATTGACCAACATGGTCTGGGCTCCACTTAAAGATGGTTTGAAGTCTGTTTCCCTTTCTGCAAACTGGATGTGGCCCTGCCGAAATGAAGGTGAAGATGCTAGATTGTACGAAGCTGTGGAAGCACTGTCCGAATTTGCCATTGCTTTGGGCATCAATGTACCCACGGGCAAAGACTCGCTCTCCATGAAGCAGAAATACAAGGATGGGGAAGTGCTTTCTCCAGGGACTGTAATAGTTTCTGCCGCCGCCAATTGTGATGAAATCACCAAGGTTGTGGAGCCTGTTCTGCAAAAAGATGGTGGGGATATTTTTTATATCAACCTTTCCAAAGATGAACATAAACTAGGAGGAAGTTCCTTTGCACAAATCCTAAACGGAATTGGAAATGAAGCTCCTTCGGTGTTGGATGCAGAATATGTTAAGACGGTGTTCAATACCCTTCAAAAGCTTATTAAGGAAGACCAAATTCTAGCCGGGCACGATGTAGCTTCTGGGGGATTGATCACGACCCTGTTGGAACTCTGCTTTGCAGATAATGATTTGGGAGCCAATTTAGATTTGTCCGGTTTAGGAGAATCAGACAGTATTAAGCTTCTTTTTTCTGAAAACGCCGGACTGGTTCTTCAAGCCAAGGATGATTCCATTGAAGAAGCTTTTGAAAAAGCTGGAATTGATGCAAAACGAATCGGAACGGTTACTTCGGAAAACAACTTGCAGATTAAAAATAACGGTATTGAAATCGGATTGAATATTGCTTCGCTCCGTGACACTTGGTTCAAGACCTCTTATCTCTTGGATGACAAGCAAACCGCCAATGGTTTAGCCAAAGACCGCTATGAAAACTACAAGAATCAACCCCTGCAGTACAGTTTTCCAGAAAGCTTTACCGGCGAATTACCTAAAGTTCCTGCTGTTGGAAGTAGACCTAAGGCTGCCATCTTGCGTGAGAAAGGAAGCAATTCGGAACGGGAAATGGCCAATGCCATGTTCTTGGCCGGCTTTGATGTGAAAGATGTCCATATGACCGACCTCATCACAGGACGCGAAACTCTGGAGGGCATTCAATTTATCGGAGCCGTAGGCGGGTTTTCCAACTCTGATGTGTTGGGAAGTGCCAAAGGCTGGGCCGGAGCATTCAAGTATAATGAAAAAGCCAACAAGGCCCTTAAGAACTTTTTTGCCAGACCCGATACGCTATCCGTAGGTATTTGTAATGGCTGCCAATTGTTCATGGAGCTGGACCTTATCAATCCGGAGCATGATACCCATGGTAGAATGACCTACAATGATTCTGGAAAGCACGAGAGTAATTTCACTTCGGTAAAAATCCAAGAGAACAACTCCGTGATGCTATCAAATATGGCGGGAACCACCCTAGGGGTATGGATTTCCAATGGCGAGGGTAAATTTAGCCTTCCTCATGGTGAAGATCATTATAATATTGTAGCACATTATGGTTATGATGGATATCCTGCAAGTCCCAATGGCAGTGATTACAATACAGCCATGCTTTGCGATAAAACAGGTAGACATTTGGTGACCATGCCGCATATTGAGCGTTCTACTTTTCCATGGAATTGGGCGCACTATCCAAAGGATAGACAAGATGCGGTTTCTCCATGGCTTCAAGCTTTTGTGAATGCCAAAAAATGGATAGAGAACTATAACTCGTAAACTGACAACATAAAACGGCCTTGAAATTCAAGGCCGTTTTTCATTCATTTTGTCTGTACTCTAAGTCTTATTTCATTAGAATACGTCCACTCCAAATTCGTTTACTACTGCTTTCCAGACGGTATAGGTATAAACCGGCATCCAATCCTTTCCTATCAATCTGAATACTATTTTGACCCATTTGAACATTGCCAGTAATTGCATGGGAACCTATGGCCCTACCATTGATATCGAACAATTGAAAAGTGAACTCACCTCCCATTTCATCATAGAAGTACAAGCTAGTGGTTGTTGTCACCGGATTTGGACTTACGACGGAACGGTTTAAGTTCTGATCAATAAATTTGGCCGGTTTACTGGTATTGGTGAATTCCACTGAACTCAGTTCCATGGCTTTTTGCTCAGCAATTCCACTGGCTTTAAGATTGAACTGTATCACCTTCAAATTTGAGAAATCCGTACTGGCTCCATCACTATTTCGAAACAATTCATGATCTAGATAAAAAATTTCTGATTCTTCATTGATGGCTACCTCATGGGTGTAAAACGAACCATCTCCTTTAATCAATTGAATTTCCAAGGTTCCTGTTCCAGAGGCGGTAAAAACCAGATTATTGTAGTCGGACAGGTTCACGGCGGCAAATCTTGGACTTAACGCCCGGTAAACGCCCACATAAGAATCTGTGGTTGCCTTTAGACTGATGTTTCTTTCAATAGGATAACCGTCTCCATAATATGTCTCATCACTCGCCAATACTTCGTATTGTGTGATTTGTGTCCCCGCTTGACTATCGTCTAACCCCCAAGGAGCATCGGCCACAAACAAATCATCAGGAGTGTCACCATTTTCGTTGGAAATCCGGAAACCAAAATCAAAGATATTTCCCGTTTCCACCTTTACTGAGTCAATATAGCCGTCAATCACCGATTCTAAACCAACAAATTGGGAATCGCTTGTTTCACTTCGCTTAAGACCGCCTTCCAAACGGATGTATTCTGTTTTGTTGTTGTTCACCACGTTCATGTACACTGCACCGCGTTCATATTTAGCCGACTTCACGAACACTGGTGGTGGCGTGGATGTTTTATAGTCCACAATCGGAGCACTTGCCTCCAATAAGTTCAAAATCTCATCTGCCAACTTTAAAAGATTGTCCACAGAATTGGACCAAATCTGGAAGTTATAGTAGGATGTATTGGGCGAGTACGCATCAATGTTCCAATGCGATTCCACTACAAAACCATTCTGTTCGTTTAACCTAGCGGAGAAACTCAGGGCAAATTCCTTGGTGCCATCCGCTTGCTTAATAATCGACCTAATAAAATCCTTTTCCCTAAGCTGTAATGTGGACACGGACAACAATTGTGCTCCCAAGAAACGATCGCAGATAAACTTACTGTGTTCATACACCTGTTCCTCCGTCTTAATAATCATTAAAGCGCTCATGGTTTCCGTTCCATTCAAATAATCTACTGCGTAGATATCACTTGCATTGGTTAAATTCAACAAGTCTTCTGGAGCTGATTCTATGGTACTGCTCTCCCCTATGATTCCAAGTGGAACAAGGGCGTTCAATTCGATTGCGGAAGGTGAATAAGCCCCTTTTCTCAAGTAGTTACTGGTTTTCTTGACTCTTTTTGCACTGAGAGCATCAAATTTATAGTTATCCTTTGCTCTTTTATAGTTTCTCTTACTAATCAAGTTGCCCAGACGGTCATTACTTTCCAATCCACCATCATTTCCGCTGGAAGTCAATTCAATTACAGGACAGGAGGCAACACCGGAACACGAAGGATCATCACAATCCACAAGACCGTCCCCGTCATCATCCAAACCATTTATACAATCTTCCTGTGGAACTGGTGCGGAAGGACAACGGGCGCCATCATTACTGGCAGAAGCTGGTCCAAAAGCAAAAACATTGGAGTTCATTTCTCCACTAACTATATTTTGAACGGCTCGAATTACGTAAACCGTCCCGGTTTGATTGGCAGAAACATAAAAGTTACCGTCTACATCAAAATACACAGCGCCATAGGTGTAGTTGTTTCCGGATAAAATAGGTACTACTCCCAGGCTTTCAACATTTCCGGTCTCTACTTCGATTCGATATAAAACATTGGTTTTCTTTTCTACAGTGTACAACATATTATCTGCAGCATTAAAAGCCCAATCGTGAATATTGATGCTCTTGCTCAACGTAGTACTACCCATATATTGCAAATAGTTGGGTGACTCTGGATTTAAATCCACATGATGATAGGTAGAATTCCCTGATCTGAAATAATACTGCCCAAAAAGGTCAATATCCCCAACGTAATTGTTGTTGGTGACCGGAATTTCTGGAATTGTATAAACATCTGTTTCAAAGTTCTTTCCAATTCTTACAATGGTTTTAGGATTACCGGATACATAGCCCCAGAGAAAACCATCAGCAGAGTTATACGCAGCACCATTAATGGAACTTGACAAAATATCCTCCTTGACCAAATAAGAACTCCCTGAGGCCAAATCAATGGCATAAATATCATTGTACTGAAAAAGGTAGGCATTGTAGGTACAATCAAAAGGTTCAGACTGTGCATGAAGAATCCCCGCTGAAGGATGGGTCCCCACAATCAAAAAAGCAGTCAAAATTGTTATTAGATGGTAAAAGTGTTTCATGGTTTTAATATTTGAGACGGGTACAAAATTAAAGTTGAGCTGGAGGCATCTTCTTATTCCTATCTAAAACCAAAAAATGTGTCGACGAATAGAGATTTACTTTAGATGGATGGTTTTGAGCTCAATGGCTCATTCATATAAGCAATTGAATGTGAATTTTTCAGTTTGATAGGGCCTTTGTTAGGGATATCATTTTAAAATCCCGCTCGCTTTCCCTATTTTGCAATTTCTTTACAGAAACTTACTATGCAAAAAGTTACCCGATTATTTGATTTTCCTTATTATCAATTGAAACACCTCCCCCTTGAAAAGTCATTGGTAACCAAACACAATGGCGCTTGGGTAGCAACTTCAACGCAGGAATATATTGATAAGGCCAACGCCGTGAGCAGGGCTCTGCTCAGATTGGGCGTAAAACCTAATGACAAGGTTGCCATAATTTCCATGACCAACAGAACAGAATGGAACATTATGGATATTGGCGTGCTTCAAATTGGAGCCCAAACAGTACCTATTTATCCCACCATCTCAGAAGAAGATTATGAATATGTTCTCAATCATTCTGAAGCCAAATATTGTTTTGTATCGTGTGGCGAAGTCTTGGACAAGGTTTTGGCCATCAGTACTAAACTCAAAAAACTAAAGGACATCTATTCCTTTGACGACCTAGGCAATTGTAAGAATTGGAAAGAGGTCCTGGATATGGGAACAGATGCATCCAATCAGGACGAAGTAGAAAAGCTAAAGGACGCCGTACAACCCGAAAGTCTTGCTACGTTAATCTATACTTCAGGAACAACAGGAAGACCAAAAGGGGTTATGTTGTCCCATGACAATATTGTTTCAAATGTGATTTCCAGTGAAAAAAGGGTGCCTTTTGAATCAGGGGGTAGCGCCTTGAGCTTCCTTCCTGTATGCCACATTTTTGAACGAATGATACTATATCTCTATCAATATTGTGGTATAGAAATCCATTTTGCGGAGGGATTGGACAAAATCAGCGATAACGTAAAAGAGGTCAAACCCAATGTAATGACAGTGGTTCCCCGATTGCTGGAAAAAGTCTATGATGCCATCATTGCCAAAGGTGGATTGCTCACTGGAGTAAAGAAGAAACTTTTCTTTTGGGCGGTTGAACTTGGGTTGAAATATGAGCCCTATGGAAAAAATGGATGGTGGTATGAAAAGCGTTTGGCTATTGCTCGAAAATTAATCTTCAGTAAATGGCAAGAAGGTCTTGGCGGGAATCTGTCCGTGATGGTATCCGGAAGTGCCGCGCTGCAAGCCAGATTGGCCCGGGTATTTGCCGCTGCAGGAATGCCGGTAATGGAGGGCTACGGACTTACCGAAACTTCCCCGGTTATTTCAGTAAACGATGCCCGCAACAAAGGATGGAAAATCGGTACAGTTGGACGCATTATTGAAGGTGTTGAGGTGAAGATTGCTGATGATGGCGAAATTCTGTGTAAGGGTCCCAACATTATGATGGGCTACTACAAAGACCCGGAAAAAACTGCTGAGGTGATGACAGGTGATTACTTTCACACTGGAGATATTGGAGAAGTTGATTCCGAAGGCTTCCTAAAGATTACCGATCGTAAAAAGGAAATGTTCAAGACTTCTGGAGGTAAATATGTAGCACCACAATTGTTGGAAAACCGTTTTAAACAATCCCGTTTCATAGAACAGATCATGGTCGTGGGTGAAGGCGAAAAAATGCCGGCAGCCCTTATACAACCTAATTTTGAGTTCTTACATGAATGGGCAAACAGACATGAAGTCACTATTGGAGCAAACTCGGATATCATTTTAAATGATAAAGTAATTGCCCGTATCCAACAAGAAGTGGACGCCGCCAATGAAGAGTTCGCCAAATGGGAAAAAGTAAAGCAGTTTAGATTAACACCCGATGTCTGGAGCGTGGACGATGGTCACTTGACCCCTACCATGAAACTTCGCCGAAAAATAATTCGGGAGAAGTACCAAAAGCTCTACGATGACATTTATAGGCGTTGAAAAATACTTTCATAAAAAGGGCACCAAGATTGGTGCCCTTTTTGTTATTCTATACCCCAGCATTTACTATTTAACAAAAATGGAATTTACCTCAGCAGACCCATTATCACCGCTGAACTTATAGATCAACTCATTGTTTTTATATACTTTGCCTTCTTTAATGTTACCATTAAATTCGGACCCTCCAACATATAAATCGCTTTGGAAACCAAAAACAGACCTTCCATACGAGGTGCCATTGCCCTCGTTAAAAGTGTAATACTCCTGACCGTTCTCCCATACTTTACCTATACCGCTGGCAAGTCCGGTTGTATAGATATCACCAGTCTCCCCATTAATAGCCATTGAATAAAATTTATTTGCCAGCCCTCCTTCAAACAATGAATATATTTCCTGTCCATTTTTCCAAATAAATCCTATTTGTTCCTCTATCTCAGTAAAACTACTATATCCGGCTACATAGACATCATCGTTCCCATAGACATCAATTGACCTTGCATAGGTATCTGCATGAATACCTTCAGTATCTCCTTTCATACTATATAGTTCTCCACCATTTGACCAAACTTTGGCGACATCTCTATTGGTATCCGTATCTTTCTCTGTACCAGTATAAATAACATCTCCATCAACCCATAGGTCATACGCCTCAGATTCATTTTCATTTAAATATAACTGAGTTCCATTCTTAGTTATCAATGCATGCTTGTCACTATTTTCATCTTCCATATAGCCCGCAGTGAATACATCTCCATTGGAGTCTACAAATATTGAACTTACAGAAACATCAAATGCGTCATCTATACTATAGAGCTCTTCCCCATTTTTCCAGACCATGCCGACATACTTGCCATTACCATTGTCCCAAATTCTTCCTCCAATGAACACATCCCCTTCCTCAGATACAAAAACAGAACTTGCTCGGGACTCAGTGCTACCATCAGTAAGCTCAACAGGCTCTCCATTTTTCCAGCATATAGCGTTATAATCATCTTTACTCCCTGCGGCATATACATTTGGGTTCACCGTAACGGTGCAAGTGGCCGAATTTTCCATAACCTTAGCAGTGATTGTAGCGGAACCTGCTCCCACAGCGGTTACCTTACCATTTTCATCAACCGTAAGAACTGTTTCGTCATCTGAGCTCCATTCAACCGTATTATCTCCTGCCCCCGTGAGAACAAGTGTCTCACTTTCAAAAGTGAACAACTCCAATGTACTCTTATCAAGCTCAATATTTATGATTTCTGTAACCGTAAAATCTTTAGTGCTAGTTGCCGTGTTATCCCCTACCTTAACCGTAATCTTCCCGGTGGTGGCACCATTTGGCACACTGGTGATGATCTGAGTGGCACTTGCACTCGTCACCACTGCCGTTACTCCATTGAATTTTACCAAATTGCCACTGGTAGTAGTGGCAAAGTTGGTTCCGGTAATGGTGACCAATGTGTTCTCTACTCCCAATTCCGGCGAAAAGCTTTCAATGGTTGGGGAATTGCTTTCCGAAGGTTTGTCATCATCCTTGCTGCAGGCCAAGACCATGAGTCCAAGCCCCAGGCACATAAAAAAGTAACTGAGATATTTTTTCATCATATAAAGTTTTACCACTAGTTTATAACAAGGTACCCGGATAGAAGGTTCCCATTTGATAGATGTCCCATTTCAATTGACCAATTCTAGTATATCCATAATAATTTTTGATCATCCCTTTAAATTTATTATGCATGCATAATAAATTTTGCTATATTTGAACACCTCAACCTATGTTCATGAAAGATTTGACGATAGACTATGCGCTCCGGGCCACTTGGCAGGCAGTTATCAAAATGTACAACGAAGAAGCTAAAAACTATGGACTTACCATGGCCATTGGTTTTACCTTGTTGAGCATTGATCCCAAAAAAGGCACTCCCAGTACAGCTCTAGGTCCAAAAATGGGAATGGAAGCCACCAGCCTCTCGCGGATTCTAAAGAACATTGAAGAACGAGGTTATATTCAACGGAAACCCAATCCAAAAGATGGAAGAGGTGTCTTAATCCATCTAACCGCATTAGGATTGGAAAAAAGAAAGGATTCCAAAGATGTGGTACTACGATTCAACGATGTGGTTCGGGAACACGTTTCCGAAGAGGACTTAGTAGGTTTTTATAAAACCGCTGATGTTATCAACAAACTCATTTCAGACAAAAAAATATATATCAAAACAACTAATTAATTGTATTTCATAAATGAAAAGGCATATCAATAAAGTTGCCGTTGTCGGTTCCGGTATTATGGGAAGTGGCATTGCCTGTCACTTTGCCAATATTGGGGTCGAGGTTTTACTGCTGGATATTGTTCCAAGGGAACTCAATGAAAAAGAAAAGGCCAAAGGACTTACCCTTGAGGACAAAGTGGTCAGAAACCGCTTGGTGAACGATTCCCTGACTGCAGCTTTAAAATCAAAACCCTCTCCTATCTACCACAAGAAATTTGCGAGTCGCATTGCAACTGGAAACTTGGACGATGATATCTCTAAGGTAAGCAAGGTTGATTGGATCATTGAGGTGGTCGTGGAGCGTTTGGACATCAAAAAACAAGTGTTCGAAAATCTGGACAAACACCGAACTCCTGGAACATTGATTACTTCCAACACTTCTGGGATTCCCATTAAATTTATGAGTGAAGGAAGAAGTGAGGATTTCCAAAAACATTTTTGCGGAACGCACTTTTTTAATCCTGCTAGATATTTAAAGTTATTCGAGATCATCCCTGGTCCAAATACATCTAAAGATGTACTGGACTTTTTGAACGGGTACGGAGAGCAATATTTAGGGAAGACGTCAGTAGTTGCTAAGGACACCCCTGCATTTATTGGTAACCGAATAGGAATTTTCAGCATTCAAAGTCTGTTTCATGCCGTAAAGGATTTGGGTATGACCGTGGAAGAAGTGGACAAGCTCACCGGGCCGGTAATCGGTAGACCAAAGTCTGCTACTTTCCGCACAGTGGATGTTGTTGGTTTGGACACTTTGGTGCATGTTGCCAATGGAATTAGTGAGAATTGCAAGGACGATGAGCGCCATGAATTATTCCAACTCCCTGATTTCATCAATACCATGATGGAAAATAAATGGCTGGGTAGCAAATCCGGACAAGGATTCTATAAAAAAGTCAAAGGAGACAATGGAAAAAGTGAAATCCTGACTTTGGATTTGGACACCATGGATTATCGTTCCAAGAAAAGCGCCAAATTCGCCACTTTGGAGTTGACAAAGACCATTGACAAGGTCATTGACCGTTTTTCAGTATTGACTGCCGGAAAGGACAAAGCCGGGGAATTTTACAGGAAGAGTTTTGGAGCTTTATTTGCCTATGTTACCCATCGTATTCCAGAAATTACGGATGAACTCTATAAAATAGATGATGCCATGAAGGCCGGATTTGGCTGGGAACACGGTCCATTTCAAATTTGGGATGCTGTTGGTTTGGAAAAAGGATTGGAGTTCATCAAAGCGGAAGGATTGGAAGTCGCTTCTTGGGTTACAGAAATGAAAGATGCTGGAATTGACACCTTCTATTCCGTAAAAGATGGGGCTACCTATTTTTATGACATCCCTAAAAAGGCCATGGAAAAGGTACCAGGACAAGATGCCTTTATCATCCTGGACAACATCAGAAAATCCAATGAAGTCTTCAAAAATAGTGGCGTGGTCATTGAAGATTTGGGCGATGGAATCCTTAACGTGGAATTCCAGTCCAAAATGAACACCATTGGTGGAGATGTTTTGGCCGGACTCAACAAAGGAATTGATTTAGCCGAAAAAGATTTTCAAGGTTTGGTTGTAGGTAACCAAGCTGCCAATTTCTCAGTGGGCGCCAATATCGGAATGATTTTCATGATGTCTGTGGAACAGGAATATGATGAGCTCAACATGGCCATTAAATATTTCCAAGACACGATGATGCGCATGCGTTATTCGTCAATTCCAACCATTTCTGCCCCACACGGCATGTGTTTGGGCGGAGGATGCGAATTGTCCATGCATGCCGATAAAGTTGTGGCCGCTGCCGAAACCTATATAGGTTTAGTGGAGTTTGGAGTCGGTGTGATTCCAGGTGGTGGTGGCTCCAAGGAAATGGCGCTTCGTGCTTCAGATACCTTCAGAAAAAATGATGTGGAGCTCAACGTGCTTCAAGAATATTTCTTGACCATTGGGATGGCAAAAGTATCCACTTCGGCCTATGAAGCTTTTGATTTAGGCATCCTTCAAAAAGGAAAAGATGTAGTGGTTGTCAATAAAGACCGACAAATAGCTACAGCGAAGGCACATGCTAAATTAATGGCAGAAGCTGGGTACACCAAACCACCTAAAAGAAAGGACGTCAAAGTATTGGGCAAACAAGCATTGGGCATGTTCCTAGTAGGGACTGATTCCATGGAAGCTGGGCAATATATTTCGGAACATGATAAAAAAATGGCCAATAAACTGGCCTACGTTATGGCAGGTGGAGATTTGTCCGAAGCCAGTTACGTTACCGAGCAATATCTATTGGATTTGGAAAGGGAAGCATTCCTTTCACTATGTACAGAAAGAAAAACATTGGAACGTATCCAACATATGTTGAAAACAGGTAAACCACTTCGCAACTAGGTTACCATAGAATTGAGACATTAGACATAAGTAGTTAGACATGCATAAAGTAGATGATTTAAAAATATGGCAAAAATCAATTGAATTGACCAAAGCTATTTATCTGCTTGTCTCTGAGTTGCCAAAGGATGAACAGTATGGGTTAATATCGCAAATGAAGAGATGTTCAATCTCAATACCATCAAATATTGCTGAGGGAGCAGGTAGAAATTCCCAAAAAGAATTCAAACACTTTTTAAGCATTGCAAATGGTTCAACCTATGAGTTACAGACCCAACTGATTTTGTCCATGGAATTAAATCTAATTAAAAAAGAAAGAGTACAAACCTTAATTGAGTTGTGTGTTGAAATTCAAAAAATGAATTATAGTCTTCAAAAGTCATTAATGAAAACTGAACTAACTACTCAATACTAAAATCTAGCATCTATTTCAAAATGAAAACAGCATATATCGTAAAAGCATACAGAACTGCAGTAGGAAAAGCTCCTCGAGGCCTGTTCAGATTCAAAAGACCAGACGAACTGGCAGCAGAGACCATTGAGCACATGATGAAGGAAGTACCTCAATTGGACAAAAAGCGCATTGATGATGTCATCGTCGGAAATGCCATGCCAGAAGCCGAACAAGGACTGAACATGGCTAGATTAATTTCTCTCATGGGATTGAACATCGAAGATGTTCCCGGCGTAACCGTTAACCGTTATTGCGCGTCTGGATTGGAGACCATTGGAATCGCAACTGCAAAAATTCAATCTGGAATGGCCGATTGTATTATCGCTGGAGGTTCAGAAAGTATGAGCTTCATTCCAATGGGAGGTTATAAGCCCACCCCCGATTATGCTACGGCCAAAGAAGGTCACGAAGATTATTATTGGGGAATGGGATTAACTGCTGAAGCAGTGGCAAAACAATTCAAGGTTTCCAGGGAAGATCAGGATGTTTTCGCCTACAATTCCCATATGAAAGCCTTAAAAGCCTTGGAAGAAGATAGATTTCAAGAGCAGATTGTTCCCATCGAGGTTGAACACACCTTTGTAAATCCGTCAGGAAAAAAGGAGACCAAAACCTATACGGTAAACAAGGATGAAGGACCAAGAAAAGGCACCAATATTCCTACTTTGAACAAATTGAGGCCTGTTTTTGCCGCTGATGGCAGCGTAACCGCAGGAAACTCTTCCCAAATGAGTGATGGTGCGGCTTTTGTTCTTGTAATGAGCGAGGAAATGGTAAAAGAATTGAACCTTGAACCTATTGCCCGCTTGGTGAACTATGCGGCTGCTGGCGTTGAACCTAGAATAATGGGAATCGGTCCGGTAAAAGCCATCCCAAAAGCACTGAAGCAAGCCGGAATGAAACAAAATGACATTGAACTTATTGAACTGAACGAAGCCTTTGCTTCGCAATCACTAGCGGTGATGCGCGAACTGGATTTGAACCAGGACATTGTTAATGTAAATGGAGGTGCCATTGCTTTGGGACACCCTTTAGGGTGTACTGGAGCAAAATTGTCCGTGCAACTTTTTGATGAGATGCGTAAACGTGACATGAAAGGCAAATACGGAATGGTAACCATGTGCGTCGGAACAGGACAGGGCGCAGCTGGTATTTATGAATTTTTAAACTAAATGAGATATAAGAATTCAGTATTGAGATATGAGATATTCTTTAAAAAAATCTGAACTCAATACTCACTACTAATTACTAAACACTTAACATTATGAGTACCGAAACCCTAAATAAAGATATACTTCGAGGTGGTCAGTTTTTGGTAAAAGAAACCAATTGCGAAGACGTATTTACCCTGGAGGACCTCAATGAGGAGCAAAAGATGATGCGCGAAAGCACCAAGGAATATGTAGACCGTGAACTTTGGGCGCATTGGGAACGTTTTGAGAAAAAGGATTATGCTTATACCGAAGAGTGCATGCGCAAAGCCGGTGAACTTGGTCTTCTTAGTGTAGCAGTACCAGAAGCCTACGGTGGAATGGGAATGGGTTTTGTGTCCACCATGCTGGTATGCGACTACATTTCTGGTGCAACCGGTTCTTTTAGTACAGCATTTGGTGCACATACAGGAATCGGAACGATGCCCATTACTTTGTACGGTACAGAGGAGCAAAAGCAAAAGTATGTTCCCAAATTGGCCTCTGGTGAATGGTTCGGTGCCTATTGTTTGACAGAACCAGGAGCTGGCTCTGATGCTAATTCAGGAAAAACCAAAGCCGTTTTGTCTAAAGATGGAAAGCATTACAATATCACCGGGCAAAAAATGTGGATTTCCAATGCGGGATTCTGCAACCTCTTTATTGTTTTTGCGCGAATCGAAGACGACAAAAACATTACTGGGTTCATTGTAGAAAATGACCCAGAGAACGGCATCACCCTAGGTGATGAGGAAAAGAAATTGGGTATTCACTCCTCCTCTACCCGACAAGTTTTCTTCAATGAGACCAAAGTTCCTGTTGAAAACATGCTTTCTGAAAGGGGCAACGGGTTCAAGATTGCCATGAACGCCCTGAATGTGGGTAGGATAAAGCTGGCCGCCGCCTGTTTGGAAGCACAAAGGAGGGTAATAACCGAGGCAACCAAATATGCAAACGAACGCATTCAGTTCAAGACCCCGATTATGAACTTTGGGGCCATAAAGGCAAAAATTGCGGATATGACCACCAATGCGTATGTGGATGAATCGGCCTGCTATCGCGCAGCAAAAAATATTGAGGATAGAATTGCTATTCGTGAATCCGAGGGCAATTCGCATCAAGAAGCAGAGCTTAAAGGTGTTGAAGAATATGCCATTGAGTGTTCCATCCTGAAAGTGGCGGTTTCAGAACATGTACAGGACACCACAGATGAGGGAATCCAGATTTTTGGTGGAATGGGCTTTAGTGCAGATACACCCATGGAATCTGCCTGGAGGGATGCCCGTATCGCTAGGATCTATGAGGGAACCAATGAAATCAACCGAATGTTGGCCGTGGGTATGTTGGTCAAAAAAGCCATGAAAGGCCATGTGGACCTTCTAGGGCCTGCCACAGCAGTAGGTGAGGAATTAATGGGAATTCCTTCTTTTGACACACCTGATTTTTCTGAACTTTTCTCTGAAGAAAAGGATTTAGTGGCCCGCTTGAAAAAAGTCTTCCTAATGGTTGCTGGAAGTGCTGTTCAAAAGTTTGGTCCGGATTTGGAAAATCACCAGATGCTATTAATGTCGGCAGCAGATATCTTGATTCAGATTTACTTGGCCGAATCTGCCATTCTTCGTACAGAAAAAAATGCAAAACGTTTCGGTGAAGAAGCTCAGGTCTCTCAAATAGCCATGTCCAAATTAAATTTGTACAGAGCGGTAGATATCATCAACCAAAAAGGAAAAGAAGCGATTGTTTCCTTTGCTGAGGGAGATGAACAACGAATGATGCTCATGGGGCTTAAGCGTTTTACGAAATACACAAACCAACCCAATGTCGTGGCACTACGCACACAAATTGCAGATAAAGTAGCCGCGGATAACGGGTATACCTTTGACTAATTCAAATAATGCTGAGACGAAGCTGATTTGGAAACCGCTCCTTTTAGGAGCGGTTTTTTTTATAGTTTGACTCCAACCGAGACTACAAATCTCTTCAAATTGTTGGGGCTATCCAAGTCGTTACGTAAAATACTACCCCCTACAAAATATGTTGTGTTTAGATAATATTTTTGGTCTATTGAAAGTCCAACCCCTCCGAAACCTCCAAAATTGAAGGAACGAATCTCGTACACCGATCTGCGAAACTCAGAATTAGGATTGAAGTTTTTTGTAGTATTATGGTCCAAAGTGGCGCCAAACTGCATAAAAACACTAAGGTTATTGCTAAAAAACATATAGTGCCTTCCACCAAAATTATTTACAATTTGGCTTAGCTCAATGTCCCCTACCTCTAGCTCCACATTGTTTAAAGTTGTTTTCCCTTTTGCCTTATATGAAGCATACTGAGAAGATAAAAATACGGACCATTTGTTGTTACCAAAAGGTAAAATAGCTTCGAGTTCAAGCCCTACGGTAGGGCTAACCTTATTTTCAAAATCAATGTCTCTAATAGAACTTGGGTCGAAACCGTAGTTGGCAACTCCTCCAAATACAATCAAACCTAATTTTGTTTTGGTTTTGAAAGACGCTTTGTCAATCTCCTTTCCTTCATGCAAGGGATCAACACATTTGTTATAGGACAAAATATATGAAACCAGGGATTTTCGTGTATATGCTGTTTTCTGGATATCCTCAACGGTACCACAGTTCAGATGTTCCAACAATTGTCTGCGATAGATATTGTTTTCTTTTATATCGTTGGAATTCACCCTGATATATTGCTTATAGAGCAATATGATAGGGGTTTGCTTGTCCTCTGTTGTAAATAGTACAAAGTTTCGCTCATTTTCATCGTAATACTCATAAAGCGAAGCTTTTCCAGTAATAATCTCTTTTACAAAAACTTCGCGGTCCACCAACTTGGGAGTTGCCTCAATTCCTTTGTCCGTAGTCAAAGCAGTGGTAATGGGGAACTCGCCAGAGACCCGGTGATAATACGGCCCGTTATATACCTGAAATCCTTTGGAGTTTTCAACACTAAAAGACCTCTCATCTCCATTTTCATTCAATTTGTATTGAATCTCCTTAGGGTTGTTGAGCCACCTTAAATTTTTGATAAGGCATTCTACCTTATTGTTTTGATTATCTATAAAATATCCTTTTTCAAATTTTGTTTGGGAAAACATCCCGAGTGTAGAAAATAAAAGTACAAGTGAGGTTAGTTTTTTCATGTAGTTGGCATTTTTATACAATTGCCTAAAATAGCCAATTCTACATCTAATGAGTCACAAACGCGCACCTTTTTTACGAAAATTCCTTCACCTTGAACGGCAATTCTCTTTGCATCAAATCAGCGTACATTGAGAGACACAATCCAAGGTTTCCATAGGAGTTGTAGTTTTCAAGGATAAATTTTGAAGCCTTGATCAGAGCACATAACTTTATCCTATGGATAAGACATTACTTCACTCTCTATACAACAGTCACCGTTTTAAAACCGAAGGATATAAAATCGTAGACCTGCTAGCCAACCATCTGGAAGGCACTATCTCTGGTAAAAATGAAAAAACAATCAATTGGAACAGTCCGGAGAACGAGCTCGATTTTTGGAAGGATTTTCTTCAAAATGGAACAAAAGATGACTTTTATTCTGAAGTCCTGAAAAGAACCACCCATACGCATAATCCAAAATACGTCGGGCACCAAGTAGCTCCCCCAGCTCCCATAACAGCTCTTACTGCAATGATTGGTTCTATGCTGAACAACGGCATGGCCGTCTATGAGATGGGCATGGCCCCAACCGGTATCGAACGCACCGTAACCGATTTGTTGGCAAAAAAAATAGGATATCACAACAAGTCTAGAGGAATTTTGACCTCAGGAGGAACCTTGGCCAATCTTACGGCCCTATTGTCTGCTAGAAAAGCCGTTGCCGAAGAAGATGTGTGGAACAATGGCTACACCCAACCCCTAGGTATCATGGTGAGCGAAGAGGCCCATTACTGCATAGAAAGGGCTGCCAAGATCATGGGTTTAGGTGAACAGGGGATCATCAAAATCCCGGTGACGAATGGGTATGCCATGGATACTTCAAAATTGGAAGAATACTATCAGGGAGCTTTAGACAGAGGCACCAAGGTATTTGCCATAGTTGGAAGCGCACCTTCAACGGCTACCGGTATTTATGATGATCTAGAGGCGATTGGAGACTTTGCCAAAAAAAAGAAACTTTGGTTTCATGTTGACGGAGCGCATGGTGGAGCTGCCATTTTTTCTAAAAAATATAGCCACCTATTAAATGGAATTGCCAACTCCGATTCTGTAGTGATAGATGGCCATAAAATGATGATGATGCCCATAATCACCACAGCTTTAATCTACAAGGATGGGAGGCATTCACACACTACATTTACTCAACAGGCTGATTACCTATTGACCAATGTGGATGAAGAAGACTGGTACAATGGGGGAAAAAGAACCTTTGAATGCACCAAATCCATGATGAGCTTACATTGGTACATTCTCCTTAAGTTTTATGGTGAAGAGGTTTTTAACCAAAACGTAACGACGCTGTTCGATCTTGCCAAGGGTTTTGCACACCTGCTCAAGACAGATTCTGACTTTGAGCTGGCCATAGAACCAGTATCTAACATTCTATGCTTTAGATATTTGGCTCCAAATCTTTCCTTGGAGCAACTGAACACACTTAACCAATCGATAAGACAGGAGTTGTTGGAAGATGGCGAATTTTATTTGGTTCAGACCAAACTAAAAGGTGTCCATTATTTACGGACCACCCTGATGAACCCTTTTACCACAATGGAACATTTATCTATGCTCTTGAAGAAAATCAAAACCATTGGGGAAAAACATTTATCAACCAAAATCAGCCAATAGATTCCAAAATCTTTTCCTCGCTCTTCTTTTTAGAAAAATTGATAGCACATTCTATTAGCGCCAAATGGGAATACGCCTGCGGGAAGTTGCCCAACAACCGTTTGGTTTTAAAGTCGATATCCTCACTAAAAAGACCTAGATGATTACTGTAGCTCAGCAAACGCTCAAAATAGGCTAATGCCTTTTCTTCTTCCCCTATTTTAAAGAGGCTGTTGATGAACCAAAAAGTACAAATGGTGAAGGATGATGAAGGTAGTCCAAAATCATCTTCATTCTTATACCGATACAACAAGCCATCATTGCTAAGGTTTTCCTCAATGGCTCGTACCGTACTAACATATTTGGGGTCCTTAGCATGGATAAAGCCGTAAGACTCCATAAGAAGCACGGATGCATCCAAATGTTTAGAACCATAAGATTGCACAAATGCATTGATCTCACTGTTCCAAGCATTCTCATGGATATCCTTTTTAATTTCTTGTTCCAGAGCGGTCCATTTTTCAATCTTTCGGTGTTTCCCGAACATTTTGGCCACCTTAATGGCTCGATCCAGAGCTACCCAGCATAGCACCTTTGAGAAGGTGAAATGTCGATCCTCTCCACGGAATTCCCAAATACCTTTATCTGGTTCCATCCAGTGTTTTCCTACTATCCACACAATACCTTTGGTAATGCTCCACAATTCTTCTCCATTTTCAATATCGTTGCTAAACTTGGCCAATTGCTCATAGATAACATCCATTAAGATGCCATAGATATCATTCTGACGTTGTTTATAAGCCGCATTACCTATTCTTACAGGTTTGGAACCTTTATAACCTTCCAGATGGTCCAAAGTATGTTCCGTAAGGGTCTTTTCCTTGTTGATGCCATACATGATTTGAAGTTTCTCATCCTTGTCTGGCATCAAATCAATTATGAATTGCAAATAGCGCTTTGCAGAGTTTTTATGTCCAAGTTCAGAAACCACCTTGATTACCATGGAGGCATCTCGAATCCAGCAGAACCGATAGTCCCAATTTCGTACCTCCCCAATGGTCTCTGGCAAGGATGTTGTAGCCGCCGCCAACACTGCTCCGGTTCTGTCATAGGTCAACATTTTTAGGGTTATTGCGCTACGGATGATCTCGTTGTTGAATTGTCGGTATGTAGGGGTTTTGTCCACCCAGTCCAACCAGTAAACCTTTGTCCTTTCAAGTTCCAAGGCCATTTTGTTCGTAGTAGGCTTCAGAATCTTTTCGTTATAGCAAATGGAGAAAAACCCATCCTCTTTAAGAACTATCTCCCCTCCATCCATAACCGTGTTCTTGTTAAAAGATGTGTAGAGAAATAAGGTGTCAAACTTTGATTTTTTGGTAAGGCTGACCACAAAATTTGCCTTTACGTGATGGTCGGTTTGTCCTAGACCATATTCAAGTTTGGGATTATAAATGGCCCTGAATCTTGGTGCTCCGGAAATATGCTTCACATAGCGTACAATTTCGGGGGGAGCATTGTATTTTCCATTGTTGAGTTTAAGATGTCGTGGCATAAAATCATGAACCTCAAAGATGTCTTCGTCCTTGGCGTACCGCGTAACCAATATAGCCGTGTTCTTATGATAATGCTGATGAATGGAATAGTCTTCCTCCACTTTTATTTCAAAGCTTCCTCCATTGTTTTCATCCAATAATTTTGCAAATACCGAAGTAGAATCAAATTGTGGCAAACAGCACCAGTCCAAAGAACCGGTTTTTGATATTAAGGCCGCACTTCTACAATTACCGATAATTCCATAATCCAAGTTCTCCATAAATCAAATATCCATAAAAGGTTTTCAATCAATTGGTTTTGCGCCCGAATTTCACGAATTTTAAAAAAACTTAAAAGTAAAACCCTTTAAAAGCATTCTTTTATGGGCAAAACTATCATAATCTCAAATAGACTACCCATTCAATTGCAAATTAGCAATGGAAATATCGATGCCATACCAAGTGTTGGCGGTTTGGCTACGGGAATGAAATCAGTGCACAGTGGTAATGAAAGCCTGTGGGTGGGTTGGTCCGGACTTACCCAAGAGGATACCCCTCCCGAGCTTGAGAAGGATATTGATGAAGCCCTCGAAAAGAATGGCTGTGCAAAGGTCAATTTATCGGCAGAAGAGGTGGAAGGGTTCTATTTCGGATTTAGCAATAGAACCATATGGCCGTTGTTCCATTATTTCTTGGAGTACTCTGAATTTGAACTTGATTTTTGGAATACATATCGGGAAGTAAACAGAAAATTTGCCGATGCAATCATAGAAAAATCAAGTGAAGATGACGTTATCTGGGTGCACGATTATCAGCTCATGCTGGTACCACAAATGGTACGCGAAAAAAGACCAAATACTTCCATTGGTTTCTTTCTACATATTCCGTTTCCCTCTTATGAAATTTTCAGGACACTACCTTGGCGTGAAGAAGTTTTGCAAGGTCTTTTGGGCTCTGACCTTATCGGTTTCCATACCTATGATTACGAGCGGCATTTTTTGAGTTCCGTAAGAAGACTTCTGGGGTTGGAGGTGAGTTTCAATGACATTTATTTGGACAACCGTGTGATTAAGGTAGATTCTTTTCCCATGGGCATTGATTACAAAAAGTTCAAGACCGCAGCTCAGGACCATGAGCAGAACAAGAATACCCATAAAAGCGATCTTCAAAAAAGACTCGATAGCCATAAAGCATCTGCCCCGGACACCAAATTGATTTTGTCCATCGACCGCTTGGATTACAGTAAGGGCATCGCAAAAAGAATAAACGCATTTGAGTACTTTCTCAACAAATACCCTGAATACAAGGAAAAGGTTAGGCTCATCATACTTGCAGTTCCCTCTAGGTCCAACGTGCCCCAGTACCAATTGCTCAAGAGAGAAATCGATGAACTTGTGGGCCGAATAAACGGAGAATTGGCAACCGTAAACTGGACTCCTATCTGGTACTTTTATCGCTCTTTGCCATTTGAAAACCTCATAGACCTATATACATCTAGTGACATTGCCTGGCTTACACCTTTGCGGGACGGAATGAACTTGGTAGCCAAAGAATATATTGCCACAAGAACGGATAAGACCGGAGTGTTGATCTTAAGTGAAATGGCCGGTTCTGCTTATGAAATGAATGAAGCCTTGTTGATCAATCCCAATAATTTTGAAGAACAGGCCGATACCCTGAAAAGGGCCATAACCATGCCCGAAGAAGAGCAGAAATCTCGCAACACCTTTCTTCAAAATAGGCTGGAACGCTATAATGTGGAGGTATGGGCCAATGAATTTATGAACGCCCTAAAACAAAAAAAGGAAGGTGGGGACGACTTTATCTCCCAAAAACTATCCAAGGATATTTTGCAGGACATTGATAAAAAATACACCAAAGCCAAAAAACGTCTACTGTTCCTAGACTACGATGGTACCCTGGTAGGATTTCACAAAGACCCTCAAAAAGCGTCACCCGATGACGAACTCTACAGTCTTTTGGACCAACTGCAACAACAAGAAAACACTACCCTATTTTTGATAAGTGGACGTGATAAACAGACTTTTGGAAGATGGTTTCTTCCAAAAAAGTACAACATGATCGTGGAACATGGGGTGTGGATTTCTACTGACGGAGATGATTTCAAATTGCTGGAAAAAGTAAAAGACGAATGGATGGAGAAAATAAGACCCGTTTTGGAATCTTTTGTGGACAGGACACCTGGGTCGTTTGTTGAAGAAAAAAATTATTCCCTGGCGTGGCATTACCGGAATACCGACCCCGACTTTGGTGAAAAAAGAGCCAATGAACTGAACACCGTACTCACCAGCCTTATTGGCAATGATGACATTAGTGTACTCAATGGAAACAAAGTAATGGAGGTTAAAAGCAGCAATGTTAACAAAGGTAGGGCTGCCGTAAGAATGTTAGGAGAAGATAGTTATGATTTTGTTATGGCCATTGGAGATGACTGGACCGACGAATTCATGTTCCAGGAACTCCCGGACTCTGCCATTACCATAAAAGTCGGTCTCAAAAAAACCCAGGCCAAATACCATGTGGAAAACACAAAAAGGGTTCGTGAACTTTTAAAACGCTTTGCCTAACCATGACACATCGGCTATTCTTTCTTTTTTGGTTCCTTGGAACCACGCTATTAATTGGACAAACAAATACAGAGGTCTATCTTTTTGATTTGGACATCCAAAATGGTGAACCCACACTTTCAAATCCAAAAAACATCTCAAACAACGAAGGGTATGACAATCAGCCTTCATTTTGGGACGATAACACACTGTTGTTTTCTTCGACTCGCGCTGGTCAAACAGATATTCTGAAGTTCAACATCAATAAGGGAAGTACCTCTTCTTGGATTTCTGACACCCCTTCTGGAAGCGAATATTCCCCATTGAGAATTCCCGAAAAAAATGCAGTTTCAGCTATTAGATTGGACTTGGATGGGCTACAACTACTTTATGAATATGACCTCCGCACGGGAGATTCCAAACCATTGGCAGAATTGAAAATTGGATACCATGTTTGGTACAATGACCACATTCTGGTTTCATCGGTATTGAAGGAAAACAGGTTGGATTTGGTGGTAAGCAATCTCAAGGACAATACCCATCGTACCTTGGAAAAAAATGTAGGAAGGTCGCTTCACAAAATTCCCGGAACCGATTTAATCAGTTTTATCAGTAAGGAAAACAATATTTGGCAGGTAAAGTCAATTGATCCCATTTCCGGAGATTCCGAAAGAATTGCGAACACGTATAACAATGAAGAGGATATATGTTGGTTGAATGAAAGCGTAATTTTAACTGGCTCCGGCAAATCCCTTTTTATGTTTGACGTGGAATCTGGCGTAGCCTGGGAACAAGTAATGCGATTTGAACAGGAAGAAATCAATAATATCACCAGAATCGCTGTAAATTCAAGCCATACCAGATTGGCATTTGTAGCGGATGAATCACCAAAGGTGATTGTCCAGAAACAATTGGATGCCTATAACGCAAGAGATATTGACGCATTCATGGATACTTACTCGGATGATATAAAACTATACAATTTTCCCAACGACTTAATCTCCGAAGGAAAAGATAAAATGAGAGAGCAATACGAATCCTTTTTTGAGACTACTCCAGACCTTCATTGCCAGATAAAGAATCGTATTGTTATTGGAAATAAGGTTATTGACGAAGAATTTGTCACTATCAATGGTGCTCAAATTAATGCTGTGGCCGTTTATGAGGTCCAAAATGGAAAAATAATCAAGGTTACTTTTATAGATTGACCCGATTTGCTACTTTAAAGAAATCAAAACCCTTAAACTATGAAGCATACTATTCTTAGTATTTTATTTTTAACATTGTCCATTACTGTTGGTAGGACACAGACCGAATATGCCAATCCCTCCATATCCATTGGAATAATTGTTTCAGATATCGAAACCTCTTTGGACTTTTATACCAAAATCATGGGAATGAAGGAAACAGGAGGTTTTAGTATTGATGAAACCTTCGGTAAAAGATCTGGATTGAGCGGTGGCACTCCTTTTGATGTGAAAATAATGAAAGTAGTGGACGACCCCAATGCCACAGAATTGAAACTGGTTGCCTTCGGCAATGAAAAAACCGCTCCGGACAAACATATCCAAGATCGGAATGGAATGCAATACACCACTTATTTCATAAAGTCAACAGATAAAATCCTAAAGCGATTAAAAGAGAACAATGTTCCATTACTTGGTGAAACTCCAATAAATTTGTCCGATGGAAGAACTTTTATTCTTTTTCAGGATCCAGACGGAGTATTTATAGAAGTTATTGGCAACTAAATCTTATACATGAAGAAATTTTACGCTTTTTTGGTGATATCATTGTTCACCGCCACTCTATTTTCTCAAACCGAAAGCCGATTATACGAAATTATAGAAGCTGTATCTGCTGACAGAATTGAAAAAGATGTCACTACTTTGGTCAGTTTTGGTACCAGGCACACACTGAGTGACACAATCTCACAAACACGGGGTATTGGTGCCGCAAGAAGATGGATCAAATCCAAGTTCGATAAGATTTCCTCCGATTGCAACAATTGTCTTGATGTATTTTATCAAAAAGACCTTGTAAAAAAAGGTGATGGAAGACGAATAGTAAAAGACGTTTGGGTGGTCAACGTACTAGCGGTTCAAAGAGGAACCAAGTTCCCGAACAGGTTTATCATTATGAGTGGGGATATCGATTCACGCGTAAGTGACCCCAATAACTTTACTTCCGATTCTCCAGGGGCCAATGACAATGCCAGTGGTATGGCCGGTGCAATTGAAGCTGCAAGGGTACTTTCCAAATATCAATTTGAAAGTAGCATTATCTACGTTGGACTTTCCGGGGAAGAGCAAGGACTTTATGGCGGTAAGGGATTGGCAGCATATGCCAAGGAAAAAGGTTGGGATATTGTTGGGGTTCTAAATAATGATATGATTGGAAATATAAAAGGAGTGGATGGAGTTATCAGCAATCGCGATTTCCGAATATTCTCCGAGCCGGTGCCTCCCACCGAAACTGAAGACCAAAGAAGAGCTAGACGATTTTATGGTGGAGAAGTAGATGGAATTTCGCGCCAACTTGCCAGATATGTCCATAAAACCACAAAAACCTATATGCCCGAGATGAACCCGATGCTCATTTATCGTTTAGATAGATTTGGTCGTGGTGGTCATCACAGACCATTTAATGATGCTGGTTTTGCCGGCATTAGAATCATGGAGGCACATGAAAACTATACCCAACAGCATCAAGATATCCGTGTAGAAGATGGAATCGCCTACGGCGATGTTCTGGAACATGTGAATTTTGATTACGCCAAAAAACTTACCGCGGTCAATGCCATTTCCCTTGCTTCAATTGCTTGGGCTCCCCCTGCCCCATCAACTGTTGAAATTGGTGGAATCGTTGAGCCTTCGGCTAAATTAAAATGGAATAAAGTGGATGGAGCCACGGGTTATAAAATCTATTGGAGGGATACCACCTCACCAACTTGGGACCACTATAAATATGTTGGTGATGTAACCGAGCACACCTTGCACGGCATTGTAATAGACAATTACCTTTTTGGGGTAGCTTCCGTTGGCAAAGATGGTCATGAAAGCCCTGTGGTCTTTCCTAACAAAGTATTTAGATAGTCATGAAGTATTTAGTTATAGCTATATTTTTATTCGGGACCTTGGTTGCCTCGGCCCAAAACTTTACACGACAAGATTCGCTCCGGGGAAGTATCACCCCTGAACGTGAATGGTGGGATTTGAATTACTATGATTTAAACCTAAAGGTTCAACCGGACAAGGAGTTTATTGCAGGGTACAATATCATTCGATACAAAGTATTGGAAGAAAATGATGTTATTCAAATAGACCTTCAAGAACCTCTTAAAATTGATGCTGTCTCACAGGATAAAGAAGATTTGGACTTTACTTCGGAGGGAGCCGCACACTTTATCCACCTCAAGAAAAAACAAATTCCCGGAGAGTTCAATGAACTGTACGTACAATACTCTGGAAAACCAAGAAAGGCAATTAGGGCTCCCTGGGATGGAGGTTTTTCTTGGAAGCAAGATAAAAACGGCAACCCATTTGTGGCTACTTCCTGTCAAGGTTTGGGAGCTAGTGTATGGTGGCCAAACAAGGACCATATGTATGATGAAGTTGATAGCATGCGAATCCGTATCGATGTGCCAAAAGATCTTTTTGGCGTTGCAAATGGTAGGCTAAGGGATTCATATTCTTATGGCGACTATACCAATTACGAATGGTTTGTAGCCAACCCAATCAACAACTACGGGGTAAATGTGAATATTGGAAACTATGTTCACTTTGGTGAAAAATATAAAGGTGAAAAAGGAACATTGGACTTGGACTACTATGTTTTGCCCGAAAATCTGGAAAAGGCCAAGGAACAGTTTAAACAAGTCCCCATGATGCTGGATGCCTTTGAGCACTGGTTTGGTCCCTATCCCTTTTATGAAGATAGTTTTAAGTTGGTGGAAGTTCCCTATTTGGGTATGGAGCACCAAAGTTCGGTCACTTACGGAAACGGCTACCAAAATGGTTATTTAGGAAGGGACCTATCTGGTACTGGATGGGGGCTAAAGTTTGATTTCATCATCATTCATGAAGCGGGCCACGAATGGTTTGCCAACAACATAACTTACAAAGACATAGCCGATATGTGGATTCATGAAGGGTTTACCGCTTATTCTGAAAACCTCTACTTGGACTACCATTTTGGCTCCGAAGCTTCGGCCGATTATGTGATTGGAACCCGTAAAAACATTCAGAACGACCGACCAATTATTGGTCCCTACGATGTCAATCAAAGTGGTTCTGGCGATATGTATTATAAAGGTGCCAATATTCTGCATACGCTTCGTCAATTGATTGAAGATGATAAAAAATGGAGGCAAATACTTCGCAAAATGAACAAAACATTTTATCATCAAACCGTTACCTCCCAGCAAATAGAGCAGTTTTTGAGCACGGAGACGGAAAAAGACCTCTCCGCTTTCTTCAATCAATACCTACGAACAACCAAAATACCCATACTAGAGTATAAGTTTGATGGAGAAAACATCGATTATCGATATGTGGATGTAGTTGAAGATTTTGATATGCCAATCCGGATTTTTGCAGATGACAAGGAAATTTGGCTCTTTCCTGAAAAGAATTCAGAATGGAAAACAGAATCCATAAAAGGAAAAGAATTGATGGTTGATCGAAACTTTTATATCGAAACCAAGGCGTTGAAATGAAAGTAAAAGTTGGCGTTGTACAGGATAGCCCTGTCTTTTTTGATAAACAAAAGACCTTGGACAAGTTGGAAAATATCGTAGTGGCTCATGCTGCCCAAGGATGTCAACTTTTGGTTTTTCCTGAGTCTTTTGTGCCCGGGTACCCCAGGGGTTTCGATTTTGGTGCTAAAATTGGAAGCCGGACCGCTGATGGAAAAGCACTTTATGCCCAATATCATGCCAATAGTGTTTCCTTGGACGGCAAGGACATACACCGTCTCATAGAAATCTCAAAAACCAATGGTGTTTATCTCGTGATTGGCATAACCGAAAAGCAAGAGCAAAACGGCAGTCTATACTGCAGCATGGTTTACATATCCCCTACGGATGGCCTCCTTGGGGTACACCGCAAAATAAAACCTACGGGTACAGAACGTGTTGTTTGGGCCGAGGCAGACGGTGGGTCCTTGGTCACTTTTCATACCCAAATTGGAAAGTTGGGCGGTTTAATCTGCTGGGAAAACTATATGCCCCTGGCACGAATGGCCATGTACCAAAAAGCAGTGGAAATCTATATAGCTCCTACGGCAGATTCCCGACCAGAATGGACCACTACTATGCAACAAATTGCGTTGGAAGGAAGGTGTTTTGTATTGGGGTGCAATCAATATTTTGCCAAAACTATGTATCCAGATAAATACCAAGCTCTTTTGAGCGATGACCCGGAAGAAATTTGCCCAGGTGGTAGCATCATCGTTTCACCTCAAGGGAAAATAATTGCAGGGCCTCTGTTTGGAGAAGCAGGTGTATTGACAGCGGAGTTGGATTTACAGGATGTTATCAAAGGTAAAATGGATTTTGATGTTACTGGGCACTACGCTCGAAACGATATCTTCACATTTGAAGTAGCCAATCAACCCGACATCAAAAAAGAAAAGAACATACCCTAATGGTGAACCTACAGCCAACCTTGGAAAACGATTTGGTGCTTGTCAGACCAATTCAAGTTTCAGATTTTGAAGCTCTTTACCAAGTAGCTAAAGACCCCATGATTTGGAAACTTCATCAAAACCCTGATAGATGGGAACTGGAGGTTTTCAAAGATTTTTTTAAAGGAGCTATGGACTCTAAAGGTGCATTTGTTATTATTGATAAGGCTACGCAAACAATCATTGGAAGTTCCAGGTTCAAAAAACCAGACAATTCGGATGAGGCCATCGAAATTGGTTGGACCTTTCTTTCCAGAAACTATTGGGGAGGTGTCTATAACAAATCCTTTAAATCGTTGATGATAGCATACGCGTTCAAACATTTCGATTACATTCTATTTCATGTAGATCAACATAACTATCGATCACAAAAAGCGGTCGAGAAGCTAGGTGGCCGACTGCTGGACAAAAAAGGAAGCCTTGGTCATTTGCATACCTCTGAAGAAACGGGTCTTACCTTTATTTTGATGAAGACAGAAACCGCATAGCCAAAAACCAAAGATTAAATGAGGGCAGCCATTTTTGAAAAATTCCAAGGGAAAATATCAGTTCAAAACGTTCCTGACCCCAAGCCAAAAGATGACGGTGTGGTCCTGAAAGTTACCGCTACCGGCTTGTGCAGAAGTGATTGGCACGGTTGGATGGGACACGACCAAGATATTGTATTACCCCACGTTCCTGGGCATGAACTGGCAGGTGTCATTGTTGAAAAAGGAAAAAAAGTCAAGAATTTTTCTGTTGGGGACCGGGTAACCGTACCTTTTGTTTGCGGTTGCGGAACCTGTGAGCAATGTAATACCAATAACCATCAGGTATGCGATCACCAGTCACAGCCCGGTTTTACACATTGGGGTTCTTTTGCCGAATATGTTGCACTAGATTACGCAGATACCAATCTGGTAAAACTACCTGATAACATTTCAGATGTTACGGCAGCAACCCTAGGCTGCCGATTTATAACCTCTTATCGTGCGGTAGTAGCTCAAGGTGGGGTCAAAAAAGCTACCACTCTGGCCATACATGGCTGCGGTGGTGTTGGTCTTTCTGCCATTATGATTGGCAAAGCTTTAGGTGCAAATATCATTGCGGTGGATATCAATCCAGACAACTTAAAACTGGCAAAAGAGTTAGGAGCCAGCATGACGGTCAATCCTTTAAATGAAAATGTGGTTGAAACGATAAAAGAATATTCTAAAGGAGGTGTAGAAGTTTCCGTGGATGCACTGGGGAGCCAAGAAACCTGTTTCAACTCTATTGCCAATCTCAAAAAAAGAGGACGTCATGTTCAAGTGGGATTGGTAACCGGTGACCACATTCATCCCAAAATACCTATGGACAAGGTAATTGCCAACGAGCTGGAAATTGTGGGCAGTCATGGCATGCAGGCACATAAATATCCTGAAATGCTAAATTTGATTCAGCAAGGAAAGTTACAGCCTGATAAGCTAATCCATCAAACCATATCCTTGGAAGATGCCACTACCCTACTGCCTAAAATGAACGAATTCAATCATACCGGGGTTCTGGTCATAGATTCTTTTTAAACCAATGTACCGATTAGTGAAATAGCGTCATTATCACTAAATTTCGGAAGAACAATCCACACCTAGTTATGAGACTTTCATCTGTTTTTACAATTTTTTCAATATGCTCGGCACTTTTGGTCGGTGCTGATGCTGTAGGTCAAAAACTCAACCAAAAACAACTAAAAGATGCCGCAGAGAAATATGCTGTGGGTTCATTCCCCCTATTAAAGGAGTTATTGAGCATACCCAATGATGCCTTTTATCCAGATGATATTGAAAAAAATGTGAAATGGTGCGAGCAATCTTTTTCGGCAAGAGGTTTTACCACAACAAGAATTGAAACCAAGACAGTTCCCCTGCTTTTAGCAGAACGAAAGCACAAAAAAGCTAAAAAGACTGTTCTTATCTATTTACAAATTGATGGGCAACCTGTAGATTCAACCAGATGGTTCCAGGAAAGCCCCTATATTCCAACACTCAAGAAAAAAAGTGAATCAGGGGATTGGGAAACCGTTTCATGGAATTCAATTACCAATTACGAAGATGATTGGCGGGTTTTTGCTAGATCAGCAAGTGATGCTAAAGGACCTGTTGCCATGTTTTTAGCTGCATTGGATGCTTCAAAAGAACTGGGTATAGAACCTAATTACAACATCAAGGTCATCATGGACTTTGAGGAAGAATTAGGTTCTCCACAACTTCCGCAGGCGGTAACCTCAAATGCCGAACTCTTAAAAGCAGATATGCTCATCATTTTTGATGGACCACGGCATATTACCAATAAACCTACACTTACTTTTGGAGCACGTGGTATAGCTACCCTCCAATTGACAACGTACGGCCCCGCTGTTCCGCAACATAGTGGGCATTTTGGAAACTATGCACCTAATCCGGCATTACGCCTTTCCAAACTTTTGGCTTCCATGAAAGATGATCCTGGCCGAGTGACCATTGAGGGGTTCTACGATGGCATTTCAATTGATGCAGAAACAAAAAAAGTATTAAAAGCCGTACCCGATGATGAAAATCAGATTAAAAATCGGTTACAAATTGCCGAAACAGATAAAGTAGGAAGCTTTTACCAAGAAGCTATTCAATACCCATCTTTGAATATCAGAGGAATGCAATCTGGATGGATCAATGAAAAAGTACGCACCATTGTTCCAGGTTGGGCAAGGGCAGAAATTGATGTGCGTTTGGTGTTGGAGTCAGACCCTGACCGTTTGATGGAGCTCATTAAAAATCATATCAGCAAGCAGGGTTATCATGTTCTCGACAGGGAACCCAGCAAGGAAGAGCGCTTGAAGTATGCAAAAATTGCAACGCTCACCCATGAAATCTCCTACCAATCTTTCAGGACAGATTTTAATTCTGAAGTGGGACTATGGTTGACCCGGGCCCTTAAAAATGCCTTTGGTGAAGATCCAATACGAATCCGAATGAGTGGAGGTTCCATCCCCATATCACCTTTTGTTACTACGCTTGATATTCCTGCCGTAACAGTACCCACAGTTAATCGGGATAATAACCAACACAGTCCCAATGAAAATCTGCGATTGGGAAATTATAAGGAGGGCATACAAACTATGATCGCCATTTTGGCCGAAAAGCTATAACCCTGGTTATGCCCGAACTCAAAGAACATTATTTCAAAAATGACAAAGAGTGGCGCCAATGGCTGCATAAAAACCATAACAGCTCTGAAGGGGTCTATCTCATTTTTTATAAAGTAGCGCACGAAAACGAAAGCATGCGCTGGGAAGAGGCAGTACGTGTTGCTTTGTGTTATGGTTGGATAGATAGCACTGTAAAAAGTCTGGGCGATGGGAAACGCAGGCAATATTTCTGCCCCAGAAAACCGAAAAGTGTTTGGAGCAAGGTGAATAAAGATCATATCAAGGAATTGGCGGAACTCGGGCTAATGCACCAAAGTGGATTGGATTCCATTGAGGTGGCCAAGCAAAATGGTTCTTGGATCGCTCTTGATGATGTAGAAAACGGGGTTATTCCGCCCGATCTTCAAAAAGCATTCAAAAGCAATAAAAAGGCCTTGGAAAATTTTGAGGGTTTTTCCAGAAGCCAACGAAAAAGTTACCTGTACTGGTTAAATCAAGCCAAACGTGAAGAAACTAGACAAAAACGGATCGCAGAAATTATTGACTGCTGTAAAAACAATATAAAATCTAGGAGCACAAGATAAAACCCAAAGGGTTTATAACGAGCTCTTCCCGTATAGTCTCAAATAAATCCAGGCCGTAATTCCTCCTATGAACGCAAAACTGCTCAACATCAAAAAGACATGTTGATGCCCTAACTCCCCAGGATTTTGATCCAGAAGATAACCGTAAGCTGGTCCTGCAAAAATATCCGGGGTGTACCCAATCAATGAAATGAGTCCCACAGCCGTGCCTGTCAACGCCAAGGGAATTTTCCCTAAGCGCATCACGCCAAAATACAAAGCCCTACAGGAGTACACTCCTACTCCAATGACAATCACCGACATAAAAAATAGTAAGCCCGTGCTTGGGGCAATGATTCCGGACGCAAAAAGCAACCCCCCAATGAAGGTGAGGAAAAATCCAAATAGTAGTAACAATGTTATTCTAAGTCGGTCTGCGATCAACCCCAAAACTATACCGGTCGTAGGGCGCAAGAATTGCAACAACGTACCTACTTTAGCTGAAGTTACCTGATTGTAGAGCATTACTTCTTCCGCATACTGCGAAACAACGTCGGTAATCTTGTACCCTACATAGGCACAAAGGATAATGATCATCAACAACCAAACTGATGGCAACCGAAGTACCTGCTTCATCTCAATCCAGGACACCCGTTCCAATTGTACATTATCTGTATCTCTTCCGGACTTCATAAAAAACCATACCAGAATGCCAATGAAAGTGATGATTGCACAAGAAGCATAGATCAAATAGGCAAAGGTCTGTTTTTTGATTTCCAAGGATATAGTTTGGGCTTCCTCTGCCATGAACGTGGAGAAAATGAATACTCCCAATACCCCGAAAAGTGCTCCCGTGAGTCCTCGGCCTCCATCCAAAAAACCAAAAGCTTTGCCCTGGGCATCTGCTCCGCCCCAAACGCGTGTAGCTTTGATCATAGGTGCCCAAAACAGGAAAATGGTGGTAAATCCCCAATATCCATATAACAATTGAAGTGTCTCAAAGGCTGGATACTGTGCATAAAGGATTCCCCCTGCAGCCGTCATCCATAAGGCAACAGCGATTAATTTTCTGGGAGGGTATTTATCCGCCAAAGGACCTCCAAACAAATAGGACACCATTGCTATGAACCCATAAACCGAAACACCAAGATTATAGTCCAAATTGGACATTTCAAAAACGTCTAAAACCGTTGGTCTGAAAATTCTTGGTACTACAAAAGGAAGTACAAACACCGCTTCACCAGCCAAGATAAGCAGAATGAGATAGTACCAGGGTGCTCTTGTATTTTTCTTGAAACCTATAGCGAATGCCTTTGTTTCAAATCTACGCAAAACAAAACTAATCTTGGGTCACACCTTAACACCTCTTTAAGAAATCCACATAACGTTTTCTTTATCTTTAGGCGACTAATTAACTTCCGAAAATGAAAAAGCTTCTTTTCCTATTGATGCTTTCAGCATCTGTCTCTCTATTGTCCCAAGAAAAAAAAGATGAATCCAAATGGGATGTTGCAAATCCCAAAGGAGATTTCGGCTTTAAAGAACATAGTTTTTCTACCGATGAAGGTACGTGGATGAACCTCGATGTTAGTCCTGATGGCAAAACAATTGTTTTTGACCTTTTGGGAGATATCTACAGCATGCCCATCACCGGAGGAAAAGCAACATCTTTAAGAACCGGAATCCCTTTTGAAGTACAGCCACGTTTTAGTCCGGATGGTTCCAAAATTTCTTTTACCAGTGATGCAGGCGGCGGGGACAACATTTGGGTAATGAATGCTGATGGGTCCAACCCGAAACAAATCACCGAAGAAAAGTTCAGGTTGCTGAACAATGCCAATTGGATGCCCAATGGAAACTACTTAGTGGCCCGGAAACACTACACCTCTGGCCGTTCATTGGGAGCTGGGGAAATTTGGCAATATCATATCACCGGAGGTTCTGGCCTTCAACTCACCAAAAGAAAAAATGACCAGCAAGACGTAAACGAACCTTGCATATCTGCTGATGGAAGGTATTTGTATTATAGTGAAGACATGTACCCAGGTGGATTTTTTCAGTATAACAAAGACCCCAACAAACAGATTTACGTTATAAAGCGCTACGATTTTGAAACTGGGGAAACAATCACCGTTACGGGTGGACCTGGTGGTGCGGCAAGACCCCAAGTCTCAAGAGATGGAAAAATGCTGGCTTTCATCAAAAGAATACGAACCAGAACTGTGCTTTATCTCCACGATTTGGAAACTGGTGAGGAATGGCCAATTTTGGACAACCTCAACAAAGACCAACAAGAAGCCTGGGCAATTTTTGGGGTATATCCCAACTTTAGTTGGATGCCTAACAATAAAGAGATCATATTTTGGAATAAGGGTAAAATCCACAAGATTGATATCAACACCCAACAGGTGACCAACATTCCATTTGAAGTAAACGCCAAGATAAAGATTGCCGAAACCCTTAGGGTAGATTCCCCTGTTGCCCCCGACCAATTTACCGCTAAGGTCATTCGCCATGCAGTTACCTCACCCGATCAAAAAACTCTGGTATTCAATGCTCTTGGCCATCTCTGGTCCAAGAAATTGCCCAATGGAAAACCCAAGCGCTTGACCAAGGGGACAGATTTTGAGTTTGAACCCTCTTTCTCTCCAGATGGAAAAAACATAGTTTTTGTTACCTGGAACGATGAAGAACTGGGGGCTATTTACCAAGTACCTGCCGTTGGTGGAGCCATGAGCAAGCTTACCTCGGAAAAAGGTATCTACCGAACCCCTTCATACAGTTCTAATGGGCAAATGATTACATATAGAAAGGAACCTGGGAACAATGATCAAGGACGAAGTTTTTCAAAAAAGACAGGAGTTTATGCCATGAATGCCAATGGCTCTCAGGTAAAGTGGGTTTCAGACGAAGGTGAATATCCTGTTTTTGCAAAGAATAATCAAAGGATTTTCTATCAAACTGGTGGAACTTATTTTGGCAGTCTAACCAAGGAACTCAAATCAGTAGACCTCAATGGAGAAGACAAAAAAGTCCATGTAAAATCAAAGTACGCCAATCGTCTTGTACCCAGTCCCAATAGCGAGTGGATTGCTTATACCATCTTACATAAGGCGTACATAGCCCCCCTAGTTCTCAATGGAAAGGAAATTGATTTAGATAACAACACCAAATCAGTTCCTGTTTCCCAAATTTCCCGTGATGCCGGAATCAATTTACATTGGTCCCAGGATAGTAAAAAAGTCTTTTGGACTTTGGGCGATGAATACTTTGCAAATGAGGTAAAAGACAGATACACTTTTCTTCCTGGATCACCTGAAAAAGTGGCTAAAATGGACAGTTTGGGCATCAAGGTTGGGTTGGTTCAAAAAACGGACAAGCCTTCTGGTAGAATTGCCTTCACTAATGCCCGCATCATAACAATGGAAGGAGACGAGGTTATTGAAAATGGCACCTTGGTTGTCAATGAAAATCGAATCGAATACCTGGGCAATTCTAGCGAAATCAGTGTTCCTTCCAACGCCAAAGTCTATGATGTTGCAGGGAAGACCATTATGCCCGGAATTGTGGACGCCCATGCACACATAGGTGGTTTCCGCTATGGACTGACCACCCAAAAGCACTGGCAACTCTATGCCAATCTGGCCTTCGGGGTTACTACATCACATGACCCCTCAGCAAATACGGAATCCATTTTCGCCATGTCCGAATTAATCAAAAACGGAACCATGGTGGGACCAAGACTGTATTCCACCGGAATCATTCTTTATGGTGCCGATGGAGATTTTAAAGCGGTCATCAACAATCTGGATGATGCACGATCTGCAATCCGAAGAACAAAAGCTTTTGGTGCTAAATCTGTAAAAAGTTACAATCAGCCAAGACGAGACCAACGCCAACAGGTGATTCAGGCTGCTAGAGAACTGGGTATCAATGTTGTGCCTGAAGGTGGTTCAACATTCTACCATAACATGTCCATGATCATGGACGGACATACCGGAGTGGAACATAATATTCCTGTTGCCCCGGTTTACAAGGACATTTTTGAACTATGGACGACCAGTAATTCTGGCTATACCCCTACCCTTGTAGTCAATTATGGAGGTATGAACGGTGAATATTGGTTCTATCAAAAAGATAAGATTTGGGAGAATGAAAAACTACTAAAATACACTCCAAGGGGCTTGGTCGATTCCCGTTCACGTTATCGCACCATGATTCCGGATGAAGAATATGAAAATGGCCATATTTTGGTCTCCAAAACCGCTACCGCATTGGCCAACAAAGGGGTCAAGGTGAATTTGGGTGCACACGGCCAATTACAAGGTTTGGGAGCACACTGGGAGCTATGGTTATTACACCAAGGTGGGTTGACCAACATGCAAGCACTGAAAGCGGCCACAATCAATGGAGCGCAATATATAGGAGCTGGCAATGATATCGGTTCGCTCAAAGTGGGTAAACTTGCGGACTTAATAGTTCTTGATAAAAATCCTTTGGATGACATCCGCAACACCGAAACCGTTCGATTTACTATGGTGAATGGAAGGTTGTTTGATACGGAAACCATGAACGAAATTGGAAATACCGAAGTCCAAAGAAGTAAATTCTGGTGGGAAAACAATAAATACAATGCTGCCTTCCCCTGGCACGAAGAAGCTCAAAGCTTTACAAGACCAGGCTGTGGTTGCCATATTGGACACAATTAATAACTAAAATAACAAGCTAATCCAACTCTAAAAAATGAAGAAACTTTTATTCCTTTTTGCTGTAACGCTACTCTCTGGTTTAAATGCCCAAGAATTTAGCATGGAAATGATGCAGGACATGAAACCCAGAAACATTGGTCCCGCTGGAATGAGCGGACGTGTCACTGCCATTGATGTTGTCCTCTCCAATCCTGATGTGATGTATGTGGGCACAGCTTCCGGAGGATTGTGGAAATCAACATCTGGAGGCATCAAATGGGAACCTATTTTCGATAAAGAAGTTACTGCTTCCATTGGAGCGGTGGCTATTCAACAATCCAACCCCTCTGTAATTTGGGTAGGAACCGGTGAAGGTAACCCAAGAAATAGTCTGAATGGAGGTTACGGAATCTACAAATCCCTTGATGGTGGTAAGAGCTGGAAATCCATGGGATTGGAAAAAACAAGACACATCCATAGAGTTATCATCGATCCTACCAATCCTGATGTAGTCTATGTAGGTGCCATTGGGTCTCCGTGGGGAGAGCATCCCGAAAGAGGTGTGTTTAAAACCACAGATGGCGGTAAAACTTGGGAGAAAATACTTTTTACCAATAACAAGACTGGAATAGCTGACTTGGTTATGGATCCCACAAATCCAAACAAACTAATTGCTGCCATGTGGGAACACAAAAGAGATCCTTGGTTCTTTAAATCCGGAGGAGCTGGAAGTGGCCTGCATATTACACATGACGGAGGTACCACGTGGAAAAAAATAACCGCTGAAGACGGATTGCCCAAAGGAGATTTGGGAAGAATTGGAATTGCCATTGCCAGAAACAAGCCAAACGTAGTCTATGCCCTGGTTGAGGCCAAGAAAAATGCCTTGTACAAATCTGAAGATGGAGGTTTCAAATGGGAAAAGGTCAATGACAAAAATGATATTGGCAATCGCCCATTTTACTATTCTGAAATCTATGTAGATCCAGAAAACGAAAATCGAGTATATTCTATCTACACTTATGTGAATTCCTCCGAAGATGGTGGAAAAAACTTTACCCAGTTGATGCCTGCCTACCAAGTGGACAATGGGGTACACCCTGATCACCATGCCTGGTGGATACATCCAGAGAATGGTCAATTTATGATCGATGGAAATGATGGGGGCTTGAACATTACCAAAGATGGAGGAAAGACCTGGCGTTTTATTGGTAATCTACCCGTAGCGCAGTTTTATCATATCAGCATTGACAATGAATATCCTTACAACGTCTACGGAGGAATGCAAGATAATGGTTCCTGGAGAGGACCTGCTTATGTTTGGCGTGATCAAGGTATCAGAAACAGCTACTGGCAGGAAATTGCTTTTGGCGATGGGTTTGATGTTGTTCCAGATTTGGACAACAGCCAGTTTGGCTATGCTATGAGCCAACAAGGCTTTGTAAGAAGATACGATTGGAAAACTGGTAACAACTATACGGTTCGCCCTACCCCTCCAGATGCAGACACCAAACTAAGGTTCAACTGGAACGCTGGAATTGGGCAAGACCCTTTTGATAACAGCACGGTTTACTTCGGAAGTCAATTTGTACATAAATCATCAGATAAAGGATTGACGTGGGAGGTGATTTCTCCAGATTTGACAACAAACGACAAAGAAAAACAGAAGCAAAGTGAAAGTGGAGGCCTTACCATGGATGCCACCGGAGCAGAAAACCATTGTACTATTCTGGTAGTGGAACCTTCAACTGTTGAAAGAGATATGTTATGGGTAGGTACCGATGATGGAAGGGTACATTATACTCAAAACGGAGGTGTATCTTGGACAGAGGTTACCAATAACATTAAAGGGCTGCCAAAAGGTAGCTGGATTCCACAAATAAAAGCCTCTAAAAGGAATAAAGGCGAGGCCCTGCTAATCGCAAATGATTACCGTAGGTTCAACTACACTCCATATGCTTACAGGACCAGGGATTATGGAAAAACCTGGACCCGTATTGTAGATCAAACCGATGTAGAAAGCTATACACTTTCAATCGTGGAGGACTCTGAAAACCCAAATTTGATGTTTTTAGGAACAGATGATGGGCTTTATGTTTCCTTTGATGCAGGTAGCAAATGGAATAAATGGAACAAAGGGTTCCCAACGGTATCCACTAAAGATCTCGCCATTCATCCAAGGGAGAATGACCTCATTATAGGCACTTTTGGCCGAGCTGCTTGGGTTTTGGATGATATTAGACCGTTACGGGCGTTGGCGCAAGATATGTCTGTCCTGCAGAAAGAAATCAGTTTGTTTAAAAGTCCAGATGCCTATTTGGCCGCCTACCAACAACCCACAGGAACCCGTTTTGGAGGGGATGCCCTGTATAACGCCGAAAACAGAGAATTTGGAGCCATGATCACCTATTATCTTAAAGATGGTGTAGACAATTCAAAAAAGGATGGAGAAGATAAGGATGCTGAAAAAGATAGTAAGGCGAAAAGTAAAGACTCCATCCATTTCAAGTTCTATGACGGAGATAGATTGATTCGGACCCTAAAGTACAAGGCTCCAAAAAAAGCAGGGTTCCATCGAGTTTACTGGGATTTGGATGAAAAAGGCCCGGACAGACCAGCTAGAACAATAAGTAAGAACAACAACGAGCCTGGCGGTATTTCAGTGAAACCTGGAAGCTATAAAGTAAAAGTTCATTTTGGAGATTTTGCGGATTCTACCAATGTGGTTGTGAAAACCGATCCAAGATTACAAGTATCCACAACATCTATCAATGAGGTGTATACCAGTGGCAAGAAATTGGATGGGTTTACACAAAAAGCGGCCGATGCAGTAAAGCAGTTGGTAGAAAGCAAGGAACTCGCCAAAAAGTTTCAAAAAGAATTAAAGGACCTGGATAAAGAAAAGTACAAAGATCAAATAGATTCTTCTAAAGAAATGGTCAAGGCTATTGATTCCGTAATAGCACTTTATATTGGTAAAGAAGATAAACGTCAAGGTATCACCCGAAACCCGGAAACTTCTGTAATGAGACGGATCAATACAGCACGTTTTTATGTAGAAAGCCGAAAAACTGGTATCACTTCAACGGAAAGCAGACTGATTCAATTCACCGAAAACGAATTGAAATCAGCATTGGATAAAACAAATTCCTTTTTTAGCGAAAAGTGGAAACCTTATCAAACATCAATAGAAGCACTACAACTTTCACCCTTTAAAAAAACAGAAACTTTTAGTTTAGATTAATGAAGAGAATTTGGATTTTATTTTTGGTGACCTTATTGGTTCAGGTAAAGTTAAGTGCCCAAAACCCAGGCGAGGACGATTGGGGAGCATGGTACATGTATTTTGGAACCAATAAGGTTGCTGAAAAGTTCAGCATACATACCGAAGCGCAGTTCCGTTTTTATGAGACAACGAGCAATTTTAACCAGTTACTGCTTCGTACCGGCTTAAACTACCATATCAACCCCAATGCCATTGCTACGATGGGATATGGGTTCATAAAAACGGACAATACCTTTGGAGAGCCTTTTGCGGCCAGAGATTCTAGGGAACATCGGATTTTTGAGCAGTTTATTCTAAAGAATAAGGTCTGGGAGTTTCTTTTTGAACACCGGTATAGATTGGAACAACGTTTTCTTAATTTTGGTAATTCAACCGACACACAGCACAGGGCTCGTTATCGAATTCAGGTAACTCTCCCCCTGACGGATACCTTTTTTCTCAATTTTTACGATGAATTGTTCATCAATTTACAAGATGACCTTTTTGGGCAAAATCGATTGTACGGAGCTTTGGGTGTTCACATTACCGAAAACAGTAGTGTCCAGTTTGGCTATTTGAGAAATCAGTTCACCAATTCTGTTTTTGATCGCTTGCAGATAGGATTCTTCTATAATCCCGACTTAAGGGGTATCTTTAAGAAAAACAAGGGAGCTGCGGCATCGGACAAAAATTAGCATATTTGATTTGATGGCTCATTTCCCTAAAACAACTAATAGGGATGAGTCTTCAAAAAGTAAATTTCAAAAATAAAAATGGGGAAAACCTGGTAGGAAGATTAGAGCTTCCAGCAGACAGGCATCCCCATAATTTTGCAATTTTTGCGCACTGTTTTACCTGTACCAAAAACCTTTTGGCCGTTAAGAATATTAGCAAAGCCCTTACTGCAAATGGTTTTGCCGTACTACGGTTCGATTTTACCGGTTTAGGTGAGAGTGAAGGTGATTTTTCTGATACCAATTTCTCCGGAAATGTGGAAGATCTTGTGGCTGCGGCAGATTTCCTAAAGGAAAACTATTCTGCTCCTACTCTATTGATCGGGCACTCATTGGGAGGTGCGGCTGCAATTTTTGCTGCTCAGGATATTCCGTCGATTAGTGCCGTTGCGACTATCGGGGCACCTTCTAATCCTGTACATGTAAAACACTTGTTGCAAAGTGGACTGGACGAAATCCAATCCAAAGGTGAAGCTGTGGTAAACTTGGGTGGGCGGGATTTCAAGATAAAACAGCAGTTTATACAAGACCTTCAGGAACAATCCTTGCCCAAGGTTGCCAAAAATTTGAGAAAACCATTGCTCATTCTCCATTCTCCTCAGGACATAACGGTAGAAATCAAAAATGCTGAAGAGATCTACGTAGCTGCCCATCACCCCAAGAGTTTTGTTTCATTGGATGGGGCAGATCATTTGTTGTCCAACAAAAAAGACTCGGCATATGTTGGGGAAGTCATCTCAGGATGGGCCAAGCGGTATCTGTTAGTCCCGGAGAAGGTAGATTCATCTCTTAGCACCAAACATCAGGTCATTGCAAGTTTAGATGGTGAGGATGGCTATACAACACAAATGAAGGTCGGAAACCACCATATGATTGCTGATGAACCGGAAAGCTTTGGAGGAAGTGACTTTGGTCCCTCTCCTTATGAATTTTTATCGGCTGGATTGTCCGCATGTACGGTTATGACGATTCAAATGTACGCTCGACGCAAAGGCTGGCCTGTGGACAATGTGGAAGTACATACCTCATACGATAAATCGCATGCAGAGGATTGCCAAAATTGCGAAGAAGACAGTGCAAAAATTGACACGTTTCACAGAGAAATTAAGCTGACCGGGAATCTTGATGAAAAGCAAAAGAAAAGAATCATGCAGATTGCGGACAAATGCCCCGTTCACAAAACCTTGCATAGTGAAGTACAGGTTTTGAACAAATTGGTTGACTAAACTTTTACAAACGCATGTGTAGAATGTCAAAATAGTCCAGTTCCAGTTCCAAAGCGGCCCTATGAATTTGCCGTAGGGATTTCACATAACTATGTTGGTCTATATAACCTCGAAACCTGTCCTTTTTTAAACGTTGATATCCTTTGCAAAAAGTTTTTCGCTTGTTGCAATACACCAAAAAGTTATAATAGTTAGATATCATGTAAGAAAATTCGCTCTTTTTCAGCAGGTTACTAATAAATTCTTTAACATGATAACGGAGTAAAAAGGTGATCAGTATTTTTTAACTGAAAAACAGGAACTAATGAAATCTTCTTGAAAACGTAAAACGGTTGTGGTCTCAGCGAATAATGAGTAACTTAGGCCAAAACAAAAAATCATCAGCATGAAAAAAGTAATTGTATTGCCTTTAGCCATTGTTCTTATAACTGCATTTAGTTGTAAAAAGGCCAAAAAGGAAGCAAAACAAGAAGAAACCAAACAGGTATACACCATAGTTGAAGACTCAACCGATATCCGTTTTACAGCATACAAAACCACAGAAAAGAAACCCGTTGGAGGTACTTTCACCAAGATTAGTTACGACTATACTTCTTCAGAAACTGCAATGGAGACGTTGAATGGACTTGAATTTTCCATTCCGGTCAGTAGTCTTTTTACCAATGACACCACGAATACTAGAGATCCTAAAATTCTGCATTTCTTTTTTGGGGTAATGGAGAATACAGAGCTAATCAGTGGTGTCCTCCAGTTTGATGAAAATCAGAACTGTTCTGCAAAACTCACTATGAACGGTGTTTCAGCAGAACTTCCTATGGAATATGAAATGGCCAATGACAGCCACTTTACTTTTTCGGGCACTATGGATTTAACCAAATGGAATGCCTTGGAAGCTTTGGCTTCCTTAAACAAAGCGTGCTTTGACTTGCATACTGGTCCAGATGGAGTTAGTAAAACCTGGGAAGATGTAGCTGTTAAAGCTTCTATCCTTTTAGAAAAGAAATAATCAATATCACTTAAGATATTCAATTTTAAAGCTCCAAATTCTGGAGCTTTTTTTATCTCCAATTTAAAAACGTAACCAGTTACATAATTTAATTATATTTGCGTAACCAATTACACATTGTCATGGATAACGACTTTTTAACCGAATTGGGGCACCTAGGTTTCACGGCACGCATTAAAAGATTAAATGAAAGAATTGTATCAAGCACCGTATCGCATTATGCAAAGTTGGACCTAGAGATAGAGCCCAACTGGCATGTAATCTTTATGTTGTTGAAACAGCGAAAAAAACTCACGGTTACAGAAATAGCGAGTATTCTAGGTTTTTCCCACCCTGCGATGATCAAGATTACCAAAAAAATGAAAACCAAAGGTTTTCTTGAAACCTTTAAGGACACCAAGGATGGTAGAAGAACTTTGATTCAACTTTCTGAAAAAGGGAAAAGACTTCTTCCTGTTTTTGAAGAGGAATGGAATCGGATACGTGAAATTCTAAAAGAATTTGTGTCAGATGATTTTCTTACAAGCCTGGATATTCTAGAGAACAAGTTTTTTTCAGAAAGCTTTTTGGAGAGGTATCAAGCTCGATTTGGTCCAAACCAATTTTCCATAAGAAATGCGAAGCCTTCAGAATTTAAACAAATAGGTCGCTTGATGATAGATGTTTACTCGGGTCTGGAAGGCTTTCCAAAAGCAGACGAACAGCCTGCCTATTATCAAACCCTGGCCAATATTGGGGATTTTACTAAGAACCCGAGTACAGAACTCTTGGTGGCCGTATCCCCAGAAGAAAAAGTTCTTGGAGCTGTATTGTTTTTTAACGATATGCAATTCTACGGCTCCGGTGGAACAGCTCCCAAAGAAAAGAATGCATCTGGATTTAGGTTATTGGCGGTCTCAGATGCTTCTCGTGGTATGGGTCTTGGAAAGGCACTGAGTAAAGCTTGTATTGAAAAAACCATTGAAAATGGCCATGATCAAGTTATTATTCACAGTACCAAATTCATGAAGGTTGCCTGGAAAATGTATAAAACACTTGGATTTGAACGTTCGGAAGATTTGGACTTTAAGCAGGGTGCTTTGCCCGTTTATGGATTCAGATTAAAACTGAAAACGCATAAATAAAAAAGAACGGCTTGGTTTCCCAAGCCGTTCCCTCATCAAATAACCTTAAAACCCATCCTAGAGTTTTACACCTACACCAAATCCAAAAATCCATGGATTGATGTCAACATCTGCAGTTACAGTCGCGCCAAGTGCTGTAGTTGCATTTACTGTGGCATCGGTGTTCAAGAATAGTTTTTTGACGTCAAAGTTCAAGAACCATTTGTCATTGAGCATGAAATCAAAACCACCCTGAAGTGCAAAACCTAAGGCAGTATCGTAATCTACGTCGTCTGCCACTGGACCTTCATCTACTCCGTAGAAAAGTGTAAGATTTACCCCTGCACCCAAATAAGGCACAAAATCTCCACCCGTGAAGTGATATTGACCAGTTAATGTGGGAGGAAGTAGCCATACATGGCCCAAATCGATGTCCCCAGCAGCTGTTCCAACTGCTTCCACATCATGTTTTGTGGTTGCCAATATCAATTCCAGCGACCAATTTTCATTGAAGAAGTAAGAAATGTCAAATTCAGGCACAAATGCGGTGGAAATAGATACATCACCGCCAATTGCCTCAATGTCAGCACTCTCATCTGGGGTTACAACAATTCCTCTTAAGCGGAATTGCCATTTGCTTCCGTCATTATTAGCCGGGGCATCCTGTGCGGTTGCCAAGTTCATGAGCCCCATCAAGGCTGCCATTACAAAAATTACCGTTTTTCTCATTGTGTACTTTTTTTTGATTGAACAAAACTACCATGAGCAATTTTCAAGGAATATGACGTTTATCATTGGATAGAAAATTAAAACCAAAATTTTTTGTCGTTTTTGGCTATAAAAACCAGTCCTATTAAGCAATAAATCAGCTATTTATAGCAAAAAAGTATTTTTCATAAATCCTTAGTTTCGGTCTGTTTTTAGCCACATTTTTTCCCTACTTCAAACACGAATAACATCTTTTTTAAGGTGTGATATATTGAACAAAAAAGTTGATATAAAAGCGCTTTATAGTTCTTGTTAATGTTAGAATTTGTTTTACTTTGAACAGAAAACAGAACCCAATGAACCCTTCTGCTTCTGGATGGATCAGTAAGTTTGGACATTTGGTGGAGAAAGAAACCTCCCACTTTCCAGACTTCGAAAGCTTATATCGTGAGCTCAAAGCAAACGGGTTCATATATGGAATCCATTTAGAAATACCTTCTTTTATTAATGTAGAATATTCGCTGACCGAAGACGAGGTTGCCAAAATCAACCTGCTTACGGCACTCTATTTCACTTTTCAATTTGAAAGAGAAAAACCTGATTTTTCGAATTTTGTAAACACTGTTTTCGATTATTATCAATCCCTGGAAGTGGGGAAAATCTCATTTCTGAACAAAATACTCAGTGGTTCTCACACGGAATCCCAGCTGGAAAAATTAATAGATTCAAGGATTTACCTGGGAGGAAATGCATTCAACCGGGCGTTTGGCAATAGCATCACCAATTCATTGTTATATGTGGACATCCTTATTTTCAGGACTTATCTGCAAAACCCAAAGGTCATTATAGAACATGCCCAACTTCTGGAGTATGTTACCATGAACATCGTTTATCAAGCCTTAAATTCCAAAGAAACACACGAGAACGATGCCAAACTGATTCAACTTTTGGCAGCTTCATTGACTTACGTTAATTTGGATGAAGCTAACTTTGAGGGAACCTATTTGGATATTTTACGGCAAAATTTCACTTCATGTGAAAAGGATTATTTTTTAGATATGGCCTGTTTAACTTTGTGGGAAGATAAATCTATTGACCATACCGAAACGGACTATATTTTTGCCCTAGGAAATGATCTTGAAAAGTCAAATGAAGAGGTGAAATCGTCTCTAAAATTTGTCCAAGATTTCTTCGAAAAAAATGCTTCCAAAGTCTCCTATCTAAATGACAAAAATCTGGCCGTCCAATTCTATGAGGGCATGTCCAAAAATGTGAGCAAATTGATTTTGCGAAATAGCAAAAGGCTTAAAAAAGAGTTGGCAGAAAGCAGGGAATTGATGACACTCTTATCTAAGTCTACCGTAAAAGAACTTAGCCCAAGTGAGCGGAAAAAAGTACAGAATCAATTGATTGATGTTTTTAAAAGTATACCTTCTTTGGCCATTTTTATGTTACCTGGAGGAGCAGTTCTTTTGCCAATTTTTATCAAACTGATTCCAAAATTACTACCTTCGGCTTTTGACGAGAACCGTATTGAAGAATCTTAGCGTTTTTTAGCAGAAAAACCAACTATAAGGAAAACTTATAGCTATTTTTTAATTGGTTTACATTATTGAAATCCAATATTTTATAGTCTTTTATTCCAACCACAACTTAAAGTCTCTGACACGCTCCCTACTAACCACGATTTCTTGCTCATCAAAGCGTTTCATCTTGATTTGAAGCCGTGAATTTGTGTATGAAATAATGTCATTGATGTGGTTTAGGTTCACATAGAATTTTCTACTTACTCTAAAAAAGGTTTCGGGAGAAAGTTCTGTTTCCAGCTGCTCCAACGTTGTGTCCAATAAATAATTTCTTCCCTCGGAAGTTGCGGCATACGTTCCTTTGTTCTCACTATAAAAACATTCCACATCATCGGCATTGACAATTTTTAAATGTTGCCCAACTTTGACCGTAAATCTTTTTTTGTACTCGCGCTCCAGCGGGTTCACTAATAGCTTTTTTATGTCGTTAAAATCTACCGAAATATTCTGCGTTTCCATCTTCAAATCGCGGTACTTATTTACTGCTCTCTCCAGGTCCTCATCATCGATTGGTTTTAACAGGTAATCTATGCTGTTCAACTTGAAGGCCTGAAGTGCATATTCATCAAAAGCAGTGGTAAAAATTATTGCGCTTTTTACTTCGACCATGTCGAAAATTTCAAAAGAAAGACCATCGGACAATTGAATGTCCAAAAAGATTAAATCTGGATGGGGATTGTTTTGGAACCACTCGATGGACTCATCCACGGAGTGGAGCATGGTGGACACCTTAACATTCAACTCGGAAAGCAATCTATTCAGTCTTCTTGCAGCTGGTTTTTCGTCCTCAATAATTATTACGTTCATTTTTTTGCTTTATCTAAGTGCCTTTTCGGTCAATTTTGGGTTCAACGCTAAAATCTTACTTATATCTGTACTTGTCCATTTCACTTTTGTCGCGCTCCATATATTTTCTAATCTGCCTTTCTTCCCATTGCTTTAGGTAAGGAAGTTTGTTTCGATACAAGTAAATAGCATGAAGAGCAAGGATTATTCCCCATATCAGCACATTAATATCCACCCAATCATAGTAGTAAGACTCAAACTGAAACTCTTCTGGGATATAAGGATTCAATATCTGGCTTTTTAGCAAGTAAAATAAGCCGTTTATAATAACAAAAACCTTGATGTGCCTATAAAAGTCTTTCAGTTCCTTGACCCTTTTCCGAGCTTTTTCATATTTAATACCGTCACTTCCCATAGCCTCTACTTATACTTTTTGGCCTCTTCTTTGTCTTTATCAATGTATTTTTGAATCTGGCGCTCCTCCCATTTTCTTCCGAACATAGGATTAAATCCGAAAACCTTGGCTGCATGAAACCCTAATCCCAATCCCCAACCAAACAAGGTGACAAAATGTGGCCACTGCCAAAAATAATCGGTTCTAAGGTAAATATTCACCAAAATAAAGACATTGACCACTACATATACGGCCATATGGATATAGAAACCTTTAAGCTCTTCAACCCGTTTCTTGGCCCTTTCTAATTTATCCGGTTCAAATTCCATAACTACCTCCATTTTTTTGTTTTATCATCTTCTTGCATGAACTCCTTTATCTTACGCTCTTCCCAATCCTTTCCAAAAAATGGATTGAGATGAAAGGTTCCTATGGCATGAAAAACCAAGCCAATACCCCATCCAAATGCAGCCCAGAGGAACCACATGTAGCTAAAGCCGTTAGTCCAGTAATTTATAAGTGCCAGGATGGATATGACCATAATGTACGACCACAGGTTGGCATAGAACTTTTTAAGCTCATCTACTCGCTCCTTGGCCCTAATATATCTGCTATCTTTTTCTTTGTTCTCCATGACGTATGTGTTGATTGGTTGTGTATTTAAATATACTGATTCGTTAGAACTCATTGCTATCCATAAATTGTTTGATCTTACGCTCTTCCCAGTCCCTTCCTAAAAAGTGGATATATCCATAAACATGAAGCCAATGCCCGACAAGTCCTATACCCCATCCAATTGCGGGAAAAATGACCCATGGATAACTACTTGTTCTATAATTTATAAATACCAAAAAAGGAATTACCAGAAAGTAGGTCATCAAATTGGAATAAAAAGATTTTATGCACTCTACTCTTTCCTTTGCCTTTCTATATTTATACTTTTTTAAATCTTCCATTGTTCTACTGTTCAATTTCTATTGTTTTGTTTTATAGGACAAACTTCGTAAGATTAGATCGCCGCTGAAAAAATGGATTCGCGAACTGTAATTTTTTAGGGATGAATTGTGAATTGGGTTGGCCAATTAATGCTCAACCCATCACAAAATCTTAGTATAATTTTTGAATTATGATTCTGATAAAGGAACAGATTAGAAATCCTCCTTATCCATGAGCTCCTGAATCTTGCGTTCTTCCCAACGCTTGCCCCAAAGTGGATTGTAACCATAGGCCTCCATTCCATGGGCCAGCACTCCAAACCCCCAGCCCAATGTTGGGAAAAATGCCCATAAAAAGTCTGTAGTACGGAAATTAAGCCACCATAAAAACGGTATTACAATACAGTAGGCCGTTAAATTGCTGTAGAAATCTTTGATGCCCTTGACCCTTTCCTTGGCCTTCAGGTATCTCTTTTCCTCTAAAAAGGTTTGCTGGACTTCCATTACCGAAACCTGCTTGGTTAGCATAGGTAGAGCTACACTAAAGTCCGACGCGGTTTTGTCAATAACCACTTCCCTATCCGTTAGAATATTATATCGCTGTCTAATATTTTGAAGTCCAACCCCACTGCTCTTTTTGACAACTTGTTTCTCTTGAAGATTATTTTGGACCACCAATGAACCGTTTTCCTCAAACACTTTAATGTGTAAAGGTTTTGAAGCTGTTACCACATTATGCTTCACGGCATTCTCTAAAAGCAGTTGCAATGATAATGGGACAATCTTAGCTTCTGATATGGAGCAGTTTTCAGGAATTTCAAAAACTATGCTATCCTCAAACCGCATCTTTAACAACCTAACATAGGTGCGTGCAAAATTGAGCTCTTCATCCACGGTCACTAAATCCTTGTTCTTCTGTTCCAAGACATAGCGATACACTTTGGACAGCGAAGTAGTGAACTTTTGTGCCTGATCTGGGTCCTCATCAATTAAACTGGTGAGTACATTTAGGCTGTTGAACAAAAAATGGGGGTCCAGTTGGTTTTTTAATGCATCAAACCGGGCGGAGGCAGAACCTGCAATTATCTTTTGCTCTTTTACCTTTTTTTCTTGCCAATGCTTGTAAAAATAAAAGGCATGAAAGAAAATGGAAATCACAACGGTAATCAGCAATGCAATAGCGTAATAAATGAGCCTTTCCCCTGCAATAAACTCTTCCCAACTCTCTCCTTCAAAACCAAGGCTTATCGTAACCCTAATCCAGAAAATGGCCAACATGGTGAGTATAATCGCGCCTAATCCGCTGATAGCTATGCGATACTTCGCAAAGCGTTTCCACACCACCTTGTGATTTAGATAATCATAATAGGCACTATTGACGAATGTCAAAACCAACGAATAAAAGATAGTATACCCAACCTCTTGCAGCAGTCTGTCATCAAATCTTACGGGTTTCCCGGAAAGTGCCTCAAGACCTTTAAAAATTCCAGAGATAACCAGACCTATTGATACTGCGATCAACAACAATCTGCCAATATACCTTAATGTGTTTTTCATTCACTGCATTGCTTGTGGACCATTTCAGCCCGTTCTTTTCCCCAGGAAGGATAAAATGGAGTTTCCTGGCTAAAATTAGCAAAAAGTTCCAAGGCCCTTTCAATATCCTTGCAATAAGGAGTAGTATCCTTTCCAAAGTATCTGGCACTTCCCATATCCCATTCTGCCTTTGAAAAGACCACCCTTGGGTTATCTGGAGCCAATTCCAGCGCTTTTTGATACAGCTGAACATTCTTTCCTGATAGTGTCATTCCGTAAGTAGCCCCATCAAAAGCAATCCAAGCGGTATTGATCAAAGCTTCTTGTACTAAAAGTTCCGGATTGTCGGGAGAAATGGCTTTTGCCAAATCCAAAAACTCTTTGGCCTTTTCCAATTGCCCGGTCAACTTCTCAATGTCTTTTTCTCCAAAGGAAATAACAGTATTTATTTGGGAAACATAATAATGTGGCAACCAATTGTCCTGCTCAGCCATTGCAATACGCTCAAACAAATTGGAGGCCTCAACCACTTTTTGGTCCTGCCATAGTTGGAATGCTTTTTCCATTCCCTTGGTGTATTGGTCCTGCGCATTTACAATTGAAGCCCCGAGTACCAAAACAGCTATCATCAATTTTTTCATGATTGTTCGTCTTTATTTAGGTTAATATGGCCACAAAAATCCCTTCTAACCAGGAAAGACTAAAGAAGAGATTACCGAACTGTTCATTTTGAGGGATGAGTTGTAGACACAAAAAAGCCCGATGACCTAAAGGTCATCGGGCACGAAGGAAAAAATTGGTTGGTTATTGGTTGTCGTAATCCATATAAATGGCTCTTTCAAAAGCCTTCCAGTGCTCATCCGTCATTCTACCAGGAGTAAACAGGCAAATTCCTGTTGCTCCATTCACCATAGACTCTTTAATAGCCTCTTCTATTTCTTCGGGCAGCAATCCATGATTTTCAGGGTCTTTTTCGCTACCCTTTTTTTCTGGATTTGGGCAAATGAACAATCCACTGTACACTGGAGCATTGTTCTTCGCATTTTCCACCTCTTCCTTGACCATTTCGCCAACCCATTTGGGGCCTTTTAAATAAAAATCATTGTAGTTCATAGGGTAAATGGCATCCAAGTTCCATTTTCCCCAGTCCTGCCTAACTATTTTTTTGGCTATTGATGGTCCAGGAAAAACGGCTGCATTTATTTTTTTGTTCTTGTCATGGGCCACTTCGGCCAAACGATTTACAATGTCAGTAATCAAATCATATCGGAACTGTTTCCATTCAGCTACTTGTGAAGGATCCTCAACTTCGTTAATATCAATACCTGTTTTATTTTTGAAATTGGAAGTACATTGATCACAGTAGCAATAGTCAAACTGCAGATATTCCCGATCCATTACTAATCCGTACTTTTCCCAAAGTCCTCGGGCAAGAATCACATCTGGAAAACGGATGTAATCCAAATGCACTCCATCCACCTCCTCTAGTTCCGCAACACTTCCATACAAATCTGCCAAAAAATCGTAGACGCCTTCCTTGCTTGGGCAAAGGAAGGTGTAATGTGGTACATAGGCAGGTTTTTCAAAGGCTGATTCACCACGGCCGTTCACGGCGTACCATTCTTTTTTCAGTTTAGGGTTTTCTCCCTGCACCATGGTCGGAATCCAAGTGTGGAACTCCATTCCAGCCTCCTTTACCAATTTACCCACACGCTTATAAGTGTTGGGGTCATGGCCTCCGTTGTACATTAAGCCATCAATTCCCTTTTGTTTGAAATCTTTGAACTCATCCAACAATTCTTGATCTGTAGCATCGCCAGGGCCACCTGTCCATGCATATACAGGAATCTTGTGTTGTTCTTTACATCCAACAATAAAAATCATTGTAGCTAGAACCAGAAGAAAACTTCGCATTTAGTATTTTTTTGAATCTGGAATTTAGAAAATCTTTTTTGACTTATCCCTGAAACTTAGACGAACGACAACTGAGGTCAAACCAACACAATTTTACCTGGTCCGATCAAATAAAATTTCCATTGGTGCAACCTTCCATTTTTTGACCTGTCCTTAGGTGGAACAAATCAAAATGATTTGAAGAAACCATTAAATCAAAAAACAAATGAGGAAAAAAAATGCGAAACATCAGCTCGTTTATGTCATGATAGGACTTTGCTTCCTAATGGGCTTGCTGTCAGCTAATGCCCAGAACAATTTTACGGTCAGCGGAACACTAAGGGACCAAATAAACGGAGAGACCCTTTTTGGCGCTTCAATTTATTTAAAAGGAACCACAATAGGTGCTGTCACCAATGAGTATGGATTTTATTCCATTAGTGCTCCGGCCGGAAACTACACCCTGGTGTTTTCATATATGGGATACAAGGAAAACTCCATGGAAATCAACCTAAACAGTGATCAAAAAATTGATATGGAACTCGAGGAATTCTCCACACAACTTGAAGAAGTGGAAGTTGTAGCAGAAGAGCCAGAACGGGCAATCCTGAGAAAACCTGAAATGAGCATTTCAAAATTGAACATTAAAACGGTAAAACAAATGCCAGTGGTTTTGGGTGAAGTGGATATCATTAAATCCTTGCAGGTGCTACCTGGCGTTAACAAAAATGGAGAAGGCTCCAGCGGATTTCATGTGCGAGGAGGTGCCGTTGACCAGAATTTGGTCTTATTGGATGAAGCTATTATCTATAATACTTCACATTTATTGGGCTTTTTCTCGGTTTTTAATGCAGATGCCGTAAAAGACTTGAAACTGTACAAGGGAGGTATCCCTGCCAAATTTGGGGGAAGAGTTTCTTCCGTTTTGGATGTAAGACAAAAGGATGGCAACAGCAAAGATTTTGCGCTTACCGGAGGTATTGGAATAATTTCGAGCCGTTTGGCAGCTGAGGGGCCAATGTTTTCCGATAAAGGATCTTTTCTAGTGGCCGGAAGGGGTTCTTACGCCCATCTTCTTTTAAAAATGGCCGGGGAAGATAATTTAGCCAGTTTCTATGACCTCAACCTAAAGACCAATTACAGTCTCAACAAAAACAACAGACTCTTTCTTTCAGGATATTTTGGCCGAGATATCTTTGATATTGGGGGGTCTTTTAGCAGTAGTTATGGAAATGCATCAGGAAACTTAAGATGGAACCATATTTTTAACGACCGTCTCTTTTCAAATCTATCCCTTATCTATAGTAATTACGATTATGAATTGGGAATAGAGGATTTTGAATTTGATTGGATATCCTCCATTCAAAACTACCATGCTAAGTACGATCTTAAGTACTATTTCAATGATGCCTTTAAGCTGGATTTTGGGGTAAGTACCATCAAATACGTATTTGACCCAGGTCAAATAAAGCCCACAGGGCCAAATTCTGCAATCAATGAACTTCAACTGGACAAAAAAAGGGCATTGGAAAGTGCACTTTATGTAAGTGCAGAACACAAACTGACCGATAGGCTCAGCATGCAATATGGGCTTCGATTTAGCCATTTTAATAGAATGGGAGGGCAACCGCTATCGGAATATTTGGATGATAGACCTCTGGTTTACAACGAAAGCTTGCGACTTTACGAAAGGACGGACCCCATTGGAGAGACCGACTTCAAAAAAAGTGAAAGCATTGAAACGTTCAGCAACTTTGAACCGCGCTTGTCCTTGGCCTATCAACTCAATGATGACTCTTCCGTAAAAATGGGCTACACTCGTGCTGCTCAGTATATCCATTTGTTGTCCAACACCTCTTCGGTTACTCCAATTGATGTTTGGACGCCAAGTGGTAAGTACATAAAACCTCAACTCTCTGACCAATATGCATTAGGTTACTTCAGAAATTTCAGGGACAAGGTTTTTTCCATGGAAGTTGAGGCCTTTTACAAAACCGTAGACAATAGAATCGACTATATAGATGGGTCTGACCTTATTGGAAACAACACCATTGAAAGAGAGATTTTGAATGGAGAGTCCAGGGCGTATGGGGTTGAGCTCCTACTTCGTAAGAATGAGGGAGCTCTGACTGGTTGGGTTGCCTATACCCTATCCAAAGCAGAACAACGAACCTTTGGAGGAAATGCCGGAGGACCAGGTATCAACAACGGAAATTGGTACCGCACACCTTTTGACAGAACCCATGATGTCTCTATAACGGGAGCCTATAGATTAAACGATAAATGGAGCTTCGGCGCCAATGCAATCTTTCAAACTGGCCGTCCGGTTACCTATCCCAACGGACAATATCAATATGAAGGCATCTCGGTAGCGAGCTACTCTGATCGTAATGCAGATCGCTTACCTACTTACCATAGATTGGACGTTTCAGCGACCTACAGACCCAATAAAAGACCAGACAAAAAATGGAAAGGCGAATGGGTTTTTGGCATTTACAACGTGTACAATAGAAAAAATGCCGCTTCCATTTCATTTGGGCAGAACTTTGAGACCGGTGCCAATGAAGCCACTCGTACCGCCATCTTTGGAATGGTTCCTTCAGTAACGTATAATTTCAAATTTTAAACTAATGAAAACCAAATATATTTTCGCTCTTTTTACACTGCTGGCCATAACCGTGTCCTGCACCGATGTTGTTGATGTGGAAGTCCCTGAAGGGCCAACACGTCTAACTATTGAAGCCTCTTTGGATTGGGAACGGGGAACTTCGGGGAATACTCAAACTATTCTGTTGAGCACTTCTACCCCATTTTTCAATGATGAAAAGTTCGTCCCCGCTACTGGAGCCATTGTTAGGGTAACCAATACAGATAACGGAACCGAGTTTGTTTTTGATGACCAAAACAATGGTAGGTATACCACCTCTGATTTCATTCCCATTATTGGAAACACCTATTCTTTGGAAATTCAATACGAAGGGGAACGATATACGGCCACTGAAACTCTTTATCCGGTAAGTGAAATCACAGAAATCACACAATCAACGGAGGATGGTGAAGACGATGAAGCCCTAGAGGTGAATGTATCCTTTTTGGACCCGGCAGATATAGAGAACTACTATTTCTTGCGCATGCAAAGAAGAGAAGACCTATTCCCGGAGCTATTTTATATAAAGGATGAATTTATTGATGGAAATGAGTTCACCATTTACTATGAAAAGATTGATGATGAAGAGGACAATTCCGAAGAATTTAAACCAGGAGATATCGTAGATATTTCCTTTATGGGAATCTCAAAACAATACCATGACTATCTCAGGTTATTGATTGAGCAATATGAGAGCGCAGGAGAGCCATTCAGTCCACCGCCAGTGCCTTTGATAGGCAACTGTATAAACGAAGATAACCCGGATAACACCCCTTACGGATACTTCAGGGTTACCGAAAAGATTACGGACACTTATACATTCCAATAAAAATTGTAAAAATTCTTAGAGCCATTCCTATCCATTATTTGGGTTGGGGATGGTTCTATCTTTTCATACCTCTTCCAAATGGTTAGGAAACCAGCAATTCAGTTGTAAGAAAACTATCCTAAACTTAGCTTTTAAAGGGATTAATTTGATTTTTAAACCCTTAATTACCAGATTTTTACTATATTATATAACTGAGGATTCAAAAATTTCCGTCCCTTATCATCTTCAGTTGTTCCCCTCCATTTAAAATAGACCCTTACTTGCAGTTGAGGTTGTTCCATGTTGTTTGAAATTTAGCAAGTTGTTGCCCTAGGATTTCAAAACCAATCATATCGTATTTACTTAAAGACGAATCGACCTTTACTGCCTCCGGCAGAGACTTCTTTTACCAATCAAGTAATCTAAAAAATCAACTAACAATGAAAAAAAACATTCTAAAATGTACAGTAGTTCTGTTGCTTCTGGCTGCCTGTCAACAAGGCCCTGTAAGATACACACAGAATTCCCCAGAGATTGAAACCATCAAAAAATTGATTGACAACTATGATAATAAGGCCTACGGAACCAGCATGTATGCTGATACCTCCAAAACTTATTACAACACCAAGGATAACCCCATGTCAGCCGTTGAGACCATGGAGTATCACAAGGAAGCGGAGAACGTTTATTCTTCACGAGGATTTGAGGATGAACACCAAGAGTTTGAAATGGTGGTTACCGATGATGGTGAAACCTGGGTCAATTGTTGGCTGGATTGGAAAGGTTCCTTAGCTGCCAATGGAAAAGAAATGACAATTCCTGTCCATCTTACTTTTCAATTTGTAGAGGGCAAAATTGTAAGGGAACATGGGTACTGGGATCCTTCCCAAATTGTATTGGAACTACAAAAAATTGCGGCTGAGGCCAAAATGGCCGAAACTGAACAAACCGAATAAACTAAACTTTAAAAACTATAAAAATGAAAAAAGCACTGTTAATCTTATTACTGCTACCATTATTGATCATGGGGCAAGAAACACCTCAAGCACCCATATTTATGAATGTGATGTTGACACCACATCCTCAAAAAATAGAAGCTTTTGAAGCGGGAGTAGCCGCGCACAACAAAAAGTATCATACCGAAGGCGCAGGACAAGTAAGCGTCTTTTGGGTGGCAAGTGGAAAAAACTCGGGAAAATATATCTGGAGTATGGGGCCTACAGCCTGGGCTGCCCTGGACGCGGTAAATAACTATGATGAGGCTCATACCAACGACTGGAATACGAACGTAGCTGCCAATGCACTGCCTGAAATGGAAACCACCTATTGGAAAAATCATCCACCACTTTCCAACTTCAGCAAAAATTTTGGCCTAAAAAACCTTTCAATCTTTATGATTGACATTAAGCGTTTTAAGGAAATGGAGTTTATGGAGGTACTTGATCGAGTCTATAAAGTTTTCCATACAAAAGATCCAGAGCATCAATGGGGTGTTTATTTTAATGAGCTTTCCAACAATGAAGGACAAGATTTTGTCTGGGTAGACTTTTTTGATAAAACTGCCTGGATGGGTCGTGAGGACAAGTTTGTTCAATGGTACGAAGAAGTGCATGGCTCAGGAAGTTTCCCTGCCTTCCTCAAGGACTTTGAATCCGTAACAAACAGCAACAATGAAGAATTGTGGGTATTTAGAAAAGATTTGAGTGGAGCAAGTGGTGATGTCCAGCCAAGAAATTAGCAACCTAAGTCAACCAATCAATTATTTTGAAGCCCCTTAATTAAGGGGCTTTTTTTAGGAAAAACCCTATAAAAATTCTTCTAGTCCATTCTAATTGTTGCAGTTCATCGAAAAAAAAGTAAAAACCCTCAGATTTGGTGATATTTTTTTCACCTTTCCTCATTATCAGCATATTACACATAAACCCCCATACTATGAAGACTAAATTAATTACAGTTGTATTGAGTCTTTTTACTCTTTTGTTTCTCAGTTGCTCAGAGGATAGTGCAAATGAAAAGACAGAAACAGGCAGACTTTCAGTGCAACTCACGGATGCACCTTTCCCTTTTGATCTTGTGGCCGAAGCCAATGTAACCATTTTTAAAGTGGAGGCTAGAACTGTTGAAAATGATGACGACGAGGATTCTGATGAAAATAATTCATCTGATGACATGGAAGATAATTCCTCTTCCCCATATGTTACCTTGATGGAAGAAGAAGTGGATGTCAATTTATTGGATTTGATCAACGGAAATACAATGGATCTGGCTGACGCCGAAGTACCTGTAGGCACTTATGACTTAATCAGGGTGTATGTAAAAGGAGTAAATGTGGTCCTCACAGATGGAAGAAGTTTTGATTTAAAAGTACCCAGCGGTGAACAAACCGGAATCAAGGTATTTATTGATCCTCCCTTGACTGTTGCTGGAGGATTGTCCTCTGATTTGCTTTTGGATTTTGATGTAAGTAGATCATTTGTCCCAAAGGGCAATATCAATTCGGTTAATGGTATCAATGGTTTTAACTTTAAACCTGTAATAAAGGCCAGTAATCTTTCAACTGCGGGCACTTTGCAAGGAAACGTTTCAACTACCCAGGAGGAAGTACAGGTCGCTTTGGAAAATGCCCAGGTTTCCATAATGGATAACGAGGAAAACCCTGTTACTTCTGGAGTAACGGATAGCGAAGGTAATTACACGGTTATGGGACTTGAGGCAGGCACCTACAAAGTTTTTGCTTCCTTAAATGGATATGTCAACAGTGATACTTTGGATGTGGAGATAATCACCGCTAACAAGACCGTTCAGGACTTTACTTTGGAACTCGAAGAATAATGGAATCAAATTATGGAATACAAATTGAAGCGGGATCTTTCCCGCTTTTTTTATTATTCAGATACTAAAAAGATTTCTTTTTCTTAGCGAGGGCATTCATATCTTTGGTAGATTCAATTTGTTTTGCCAATTCTTACAAATATGTACATTCCACATTATTACAAAAACGAAAATCTATCCGAGGTCAAAGATTTTATAAGACAAAATAGCTTTGGCATTTTGGTCAACCTGTTGGACGGCAAACCCTGGGCCACACATATTCCTTTGGAACTGGATGTTGATTCCGAAGGTAAAGAGGTACTTACTGGTCATATCGCCAAAGCCAATCCTCAATGGAAATCGTTTTCAGATACTTCTGAGGTGCTATGTGTTTTTAATGGACCGCATGCGTATGTTTCCTCTTCGTGGTACAAAGAAGAAGAGGTGCCTACATGGAATTACATTGCAGTCCATGTTTACGGGAAACTCAAAATCCTGAATGAGGAGGAAACCATGGAGATTCTCCACAAACTTGTAGAAAAGTACGAGAAGGGCTCAAAAAATCCCGTTTCACTTAATGAAATGTCTCCGAAGACATTGCAACAAGTAAAAGGGGTAGTTGGATTCCAAATAGCTATCTCGGACATCCAAGCCGCCTATAAACTCTCGCAGACACGACCAGAAGACCATCCAAAAATCATATCCGAACTCTCTGAAAGAGACAGTTCAAGTCAAACGATTTCTCAAATAATGAACGGTGAAGAACCTTAGTCTTAACTATTCATTATCCTGATATATGGTATTGGCCCAATTGGAGTATCTTGGATTCTCCACATGCATGATCCAAATATCGCCGGAATATTTTCCCTTCATTTTGGAACGATACGCAGCATAGGCATCTTCGTTTGCTTGATATTTGGCCAGATAAACATAGTTTAAACCATTGTCCGGATTCTTAAAATACCTTGCATCGAGGCCTTTTGACTTGAGTTCAGCCAAAAAGCTCTTCAAGTATCTTTCGTTCCTAAAGACGTTTGCCACTATGTAATGTCCTTTGCCCACACCATCTAATTTGATGTATTTTTCAATGGGTTTGTAGGCGCCACCTGTAAATGTTCCTTTAGGTTTGGGAGCGGTAATTTCCTTTTTAACGGTATTGGAATTATCCGCCAGGCGTTGTGTTTCAATGGATCCATAGACGGAATCTAAATCTTCATTTTTCGCCAAATACAATTTCTGGGCCTTGGCTTCAATATCTGGAGTTTCTTCGTTGTTATGTCGTTTTACCATGCGCATCACCATTTCAAACCGTTTTTCAAGATCGCGCTCCCGGTTTCTTTCCATGGAATCCATCTTAAAGATCAGTTCATTGATTACTGCGTAGTTTTCACGTTGTTGGGATTTTAACAGCTCAATCTGCTCCTCCCAAAATGCCAACTCTTCCTTGTTTGTAGGACGAAGGGCTGTTTGAGCATCCAGCTTGTTCTTTTTCGATTTTTTCTTGGTCTTTTTAGTATCCGCAACAAATGTTCCTTCCAAAGGTTTCTGTTTTTGCTCATCATTAGATGCCACAACATTTCTGGAGAGCATAGGAACAAAAGAATACGCAATGGATATTTCATGCGTCACACCCAAATTGGTAAGGTTATTATTGATATTTTTCTCGAAGTTATATCCAAAGGAAAGTCTACGGTTAAGGTTGAACCCGGTACCAGCAGAAGCTCCATAGAATTGATCGTAACCACCCTGAATCCACCCCAGTCGTGGTAGGTCTAGAATAAGGCCTCCTCCAAAAATGGGTTCTTGATCAGCTTCAAATCTAGCCCTTGCCAAAGGCAATAGGCGTCCATCTTCCAAAATTCCAGCTCCATTTTTGAACTCGTGCGCAAACTGAACGTGACCTGAAAAGGTCTTCTGGTTCAGCTCGGTAAGCGATTTACCTGTTCTAATATTGTAATCCATTAGATTCTGGGCAAATACGCCAAAATCAAACTTCCCGACAGATAGATTGAGTCCGGGCTGAAAGGAAATAATAGAACTCTGTGAAGCATCATTCAATATGGGGTCATCTTCCAAAGCAACCGCCCTATCAGGGTCAAAATTACTTACATAATAAGGTATATTGACTCCAAAGCTGAGGCTACTTTTTTGCCCTAACTGGATACCATGCGAATAATTGGCCATAATACCTAGATTGGAGATTACTCCTTCCTGTTGGTTATATAGGCTTATTCCCATTCCAATTCTATCGTTCAGTCTACCACTATAGCTGAGAAAATAGTTTTGGTTGTTATCATTAAAATTGGCGCTTTGGCTCCTGTGGAAAAGATTAACATAGGATTTGTCTTCCCTAACCGCTGAAAAAGTGGGGTTAATCAAAAATCGATTAAACTTCAACAGATTTTGAAAAGGAACATCATAACTGACATAAGGATTGCTTTCCTGCGCGTGTACTCCAGTGTTTAGGAGAAGGAAAGACAATACTAGATAAAACCAGCATCTAAAATAAAATCCAAAGGTATTCTTTAGGAAAAACAGTAGTTTTGCTTCCATAGCCGAGTAGTGTTTGTAGGTTAATTGACCCGTGGGGGACAGGGTTATGTTTTTTAAGTAGTCTCATTGCAAGATTTGGGAGCTTGTAAGAGTTTTACTATTAATCTATTATCAATATTACACTTTTTCTCGGTAAATTGCCAATTTTCTCGTTAAACCGCTCATTTTATCTACAAATTGGATCTTTTTGGCTTGAAAAAAGATGATGAACAAGCTTTAAAATTTTAATGAGTTTAAAAAATTCCTACAAACTCTTCTTCATTTCCACTAATTTTACTTAATAAAATTCACTCTATTTTAATGATTACTGACACTCTGGAAATAGTACCGTACTCTGAACAATATCGCTCCGCATTTAAACGCCTCAATGAGGAATGGATCGTAAAGTATTTTAAGATGGAAGAAATGGACCGAATTTCATTGAATAATCCAAAGCAATATATTTTGGATAGAGGTGGTTACATTGCTGTTGCTTTGATCCAATCCGAACCAGTGGGTGTTTGCGCTTTAATCCCAAGCTCCCACGAAGAGTTTGATTTTGAACTGGCCAAAATGGGCGTTTCTCCAAAAGCCCAAGGTAAGGGTGTTGGTAAATTACTTGGACAACATATTATTGACCAAGCCAAAAAAATGGGAGGAAAAAAATTATATCTGGAAAGTAATAGGGTTCTCACTCCGGCCATCAATCTTTACCGTAAACTAGGATTCGTAGAAATCCAAGGGGCCAAATCTCCTTATGAGCGAAGTGATATTCAGATGGAGCTACAATTAGACTAATTAATATCCCGAAGTGGCTAAAAAATAATGAGACTACCGCATATTTTTTTATATCTCATTAAAAATGAGTAAATTAAAAGGTTAACTCAATAAAACAAAAGCCATGGGAACAGTTAAGAATTTGAACAAGTGGGCCAATGCCCACACCTATTACCCCATTGATCTTATTCGAGTGGCACTCGGTGTATTCCTTTTCATAAAGGGAGTTGAGTTTATGAGCAATCATGAACAAATGTCCGCTCTGACCCGGCCTTTTCAGGACATGCCCGGAGGGATGATTATTTTGCATTACATAGCTCCTGCTCATTTTGTTGGAGGTTTCCTTCTTGTTGTCGGCCTACTCACCCGCTGGGTGGCGTTGGCTCAATTGCCCATTTTAATCGGTGCGGTGTTGACCAATTTTCTTGGAGAAATGAATTCAACCAACCTGATTCTCTCTTCAGTTACGCTTTTGGCCTGTTTGTTCTTTATGATCTATGGGTCCGGGAAGCATTCTGCCGATTATTATTTAAAGATGCAACAATAGAACATTATAGATTGTCCAACTGGTTGCTCTTGCCATCCGAGCTAATGGTCCAGAAAAAGCCGACAAAGAAAAAACTGTCCGCTGCGGGAGTAATCGCCCTGCGGTCGAACACTCCATCTACATTGGGCGAATTTGCGTATTGGTAGTTATTGACATTGTTGAATCCAAGAACATTGTTTACAGAAAAGTACAGGATTTTCTGTTGATCTATCAGATAGGCCCAATTGAAACTTAAATTGTTGAAGGATTTTGTTTTCTCGGCCATGAATTCAGCTGAATTTGGATTGTTGTACGGTCTTCCGGATGCAAAAGAATAGGACAATCCTACCTGCGAGCGCAGCTTATCCACCCAGTATTTTGTTACCAACGAAAAATTGTGCTTTGGAGCAAAATTAGGAGTGGCACGTTGACTAAAATCCTGATAATCCCTTTCTGTGTCCAAATAAGAATATGAAATCCAATAATCCAGATACTCAATGCTTTTATTGTCTCTCCAAAATACATCCAATCCCGCTGCGTAACCACTACCAGAGTTGTTGAAACTCGAATCAAACTGGGGAAATTGGGTGTTGTACTTTATCAAATTATCATAATCCTTGTAATACGCCTCTGCTCTAAAAGTCTTTCCATTGTTCAGATACTGATAGTTGGCTATATAATGGGAGGTCTTCTCAGGTAAAACCATTACATCGTATTTTATGACATCCGAAATCGGGTTCTGATAAAAATCCCCATATGCCAATGAAAACTGCCCATATTCACCAGGTTTGTATGCCAGTGAAACCCGTGGAGAAACCTTGAAGTCGTTCAAAAGAGTGCTGTACTCGCCTCTTGCTCCCAACTTCATTGCAAATTCATTGCTCAGAAAGATATCGGTTTCCGCAAATCCGGCCCACAAACGCTCATCATATCCGCTATTAAAAGTCTGTTCATTTTGGGCGGATAACGTATCCTCGTAATCCGTAACAAAAAGCTCGGCACCTAAGTTGAGATTAAGCCTGCTACTGAAATTTTTTCTAGCCTTCACCTTAAGGTGGGATGCCGTTTCCTTAGTTTCTACAGTGTCATCCAATAAACCTACGTCATTTATGTCCCAGGAAATAGATGCACCCGAAGTTACGCTCCAATCATTATCAAAATAGTACTTGTACGAAGCATTGAAATAGAGGTTGTTGTTGGTCAACTTAAATGGTACATATTCCTCAAAATTAATGTCCTCTTGTTCTATATCCAGACTGGCAAGATTGAACCCTGTGTACAGTTTAAACATACTTTGGTCTCCCTTGCTCCGAAAAACCGCTTCTCCAGAAACAGATTCATATGGACTGTTCCATCTCACCCCTTGGGTGGAAGGTATCAAAGCCTCGTACGGAGCCAGATTAATGTATGAGGTATTTATGCTAAGAGATTGGTCTCCCCAAATTTTGGTATGCCCCAAACCGCCACCTACGGACATCATGGAAATATCCGTTTTTTCTTGATCAGGAACATCGGTGGTATTCAATAGAAGCACGCTGGAAAGTGCTTGTCCGTACTCTGCCGAATAACCCCCCGTGCTGAATGTGATTCCTTTAAAAAGGAATGGAGAAAAACGACCACGGGTTGGAATATTGTTGGCTGTAGCATTAAAAGGTTGAAACACTCGCAAGCCGTCAATAAAGACTTGGGTCTCCCCTGCTGAGCCTCCTCTTACAAACAGACGGCCATCCTCACTGACTGTAGTGGTGCCCGGTAGCGTTTGCAAAGCACCCACAAAATCTCCCGCAGCACCTGCAGTGGTAACAATATCCAACGGTTTTAGGACCGATACTTTGGAATTGTCCCCTGCCTCAAATGTCCCGGCCGTTAATGTAACTCCAGATAAGGCGTTGATGGATTCCATCAAGGCTATCTCAAGGTTTTTGAAATAACTGACGTCACCTACTTCATAATGAGGTTCGTAAGACAATATGGAAACCACTAAAGCTTGCGTGCCTGTTTCCATGGTTTCAAAACTAAAGGCGCCATTTTCATCCGTTGAAGCACCATCGTAGGTGCCTTCAAGGTATACATTGGCGCCAACTATAGGGTTGTTTTTTCCATCGGTCACCTTGCCTGTAACGGTGGTCTGCGAATGGGCAAGATTAAAGCATAAAAGTAAAATGGCTACGAGTGTTTGGTTTTTCATGACTGTTCGATTTCCTTTTTTGATGGCCCAAAATTGTATTTAACAGCCGAAGCTTGCCAAAAGGAAATACCCAATCGTAGAATTTTGGCGATGAATTGAAAAAGGAAATTTGGCAAAACAGTTCAGCCCTAAAAATCCACATTTCGGTAAGTGCAAATTTGTAAACCCTTCATCCTGATGGAATTTTGAGCCAACAACATCAAAAACATTCATTATGAAAACTATTGCACTCACATTATCATTATTTCTTACAAGTCTAATAGGTTTAGCACAAGAACAATCAGGAATTAAAATTGAAGTCAGCATCGACAACATTACCAGTGACGAAGGAAAAGTAATGGTAAGCCTTCATACAGGTGACACTTTTATGAAAGGGCCAGGTATAAAAAATTTACAAAGCTCTATTGAAAATGGAAAGGTTTCATTTGTATTTGAAAATGTAACTCCAGGTACTTATGCCATCATGGCCTTGCATGACAAGAATGAAAATAATAGGATGGATTTTGAAGAAAACGGAATGCCTAAAGAAAGTTATGGTGTCTCCAACAATGATATGTCATTTGGTCCACCTTCATTTGATGGTGCCAAGTTTACCGTGGACAATGAGGATATGGAGTTTCAAATTAGATTCTAGTAAAAATAATTCATCAATCAAGGAAAGGCTTGCCAGTGGCAAGCCTTTTATATTCCAAAAGGTTATTTACAACCATTTGACATAAATAAAATTGATGGTTTTTCATACTTTTATATCTCAGATTTATAGTAGATGACCATTACACAATTGCAATATGTGCTCGCCGTAGCCGAGCACAAAAATTTTACCCTAGCCGCCGAAAAAAGTTATGTAACCCAACCTACCTTGAGCATGCAGGTGCAAAAACTTGAGGACGAATTGGATGTACTGATATTTGATCGGAGCAAAAAACCCATTTCCATAACCGAAGTAGGAAAAAAAATCGTGGCCCAAGCAAAAAACATTGTTGCCGAAGCTGAACGCATCAAAGATATTGTGGACCAGGATAAAGGATTTATCGGAGGGGACTATACTTTGGGAATCATACCTACTGTAATGCCTACGTTACTACCCATGTTCTTGGGGACATTTATAAAAAAATACCCTAAGGTGAATCTCATAATCAAGGAACAACCCACGGATACCATGATCCGCAACATTTTGGACGGGCATTTGGATGCTGGTATTGCGGCAACTCCTTTGGAAATAGAATTCATAAAGGAACGCCCTTTGTATTATGAGCCCTTTGTGGGCTATGTTCCCAATAATCATCGCTTAACTTCAGAAACACAGCTTACTACTGCACATTTGGATGTGAATGACATTCTCCTTTTACAAGATGGGCACTGTTTTAGAGATGGAGTAATCAATCTGTGCAAGGCCTCAAAAAATATGGAAGATGAACCGTTCAAGATTGAAAGCGGTAGCTTTGAAACATTGATCAGCCTATCCGACGAAGGCATGGGAATGACTCTTTTGCCCTATCTAAACACCCTACATCTGGAAAAAAGCAAGCAGCAATTTCTAAAACCGTTTGAGAGTCCATCGCCAGCTCGCGAAATAAGTTTGATCTATCACAAGAGCGAGCTCAAAATTCAGATAACCGAGGCAATTAGAGAAGTAATATCCAGTATTGTCCGTGGAGCAATAGCATTTCAGGATGTAAAAATCATAAGCCCTTTGGCCAAAAAATGAAAGTTTGGGGCAAAAAAAAGAGCCGCATAAGCGGCTCCTGTTGTTATTAAGCTTTTAAAAGTAATAGTGATGGTTGCAACTCCGGCTTATCTACAATATAGTACTGAAGCCAGATTTTAAGTTCTTCAATTTCACTTGGCAATAGCCTGGAAACCGCTTTCTTCAATTCTTTCGCGAAGAGTTTAGCATCAAAACTCACCTTTTGAAGGATTGTCTTGGTGTAATCTAACATTGCTCTGGGCATAGAAAATTTGCTTATTTTGAATTGGTTGTGCACCTAAGTTAAGAAAAAACAGGTTTGAATGTTCGATGAGGCGGTTAAAAATTGGATAAATTCGTGTTAAAATCGATAAAAGGTTATATGAGCTATCGTCCGGATGTTACTTCCAAATATTTGATAATCAAAATATTATTAATCCTATTCCTCCTTCAAGGATGTTCTCCTTTGCGAAAATCATTGGATTCCAACCTACACAATTCCGCTTTTCAAAATTCTTTACATGGTTTGGTAGTATTGGATGCAGATACCAAGAAAACTATCTATGACCATAACGGTGCGGTCTATTTTACTCCTGCAAGTAATGTGAAAATTGCTACATTTTACTCCTGCACCCAATTGATTCCAAAGCATGTCCCCTCTCTTAAATATTTGGTAGACCAAGACACTCTTTATATAGAAGGTACTGGTGACCCAACCTGGCTCCATCCTTATTTTCACGACACCACGACAATTGATTGGCTGAAAAAGCAACAACAAATTGCATTATACTTGAACAATACCGAAGAAACAAGATATGGTCCAGGATGGGCCTGGGAAGATTTTGACACCTACTTCTCCCCAGAAAAAGGCTCCTTACCTCTATATGGAAATGTGGTTTCCATTGCTCATACTGATAGCTTAAAGGTACTTCCTCGTTATTTCAAGGATGCTGTTGCTGTACAAGACCATACAAAGTATAGAGATGAATTTTTCAATCGGTTCTACATAGCCCCCATGGAAGAGGACACATTGGAGGTTCCGTTCATCACCGACCAGAAACTCACTAAGGAATTATTAGAACAAATCCTGGATAAGAAAATAACCATCACTGATGAATTTCCGTCCGGCACCAAAAAAATCAGGTATGGTATGGAAACAGATTCCATTTACAAACAAATGCTTTTGGAAAGCGACAATTTTTTGGCAGAACAGCTAATGATGATGGCTTCATCCGTCTTATCGGACACCTTGGGTACAAAGCGAGTCATAACCCATTCGCTGGAGAACAGTCTAAAGGACCTGCAACATGAGCCCCGCTGGGTCGATGGGTCGGGTCTGTCCCGTTACAACTTGTTTACTCCAAGATCCATGGTAGAGATTCTTCAAAAACTATATATTGAAATTCCTCAAGACCACTTGTTTGCTATCCTCCCCATGTGGGATTCCTCTGGAACAGTAGAGAAATGGCAAGATCCCGACACTGCACCTTTTGTTTTTGCCAAATCTGGGTCCTTGGGAAATAATTACAATCTGAGTGGTTACGTGCTCACCAAATCCGGAAAACTGCTCATCTTTAGTTTTATGAACAATCATTTTAGGGTGCCTACCTCCAAAATTAGAGACGAGATTTATTCCACCCTTAAAAAACTTCATGAAGATTATTGACCAAACAAACGGCTTATTTGGGCGTGCAGTAACAACATGATGGTCTTGGCATCTTTTATTTCTCCTGTTTTTACCATTTCCAAGGCTTTTTGAAACTCCATTTCCAAAACCTCAATGTTTTCGGTTTCATCCGCTGCGCCACCACCTTCACTAACTTTCATGGTATCCTCATAATGCCCAATAAAGAAATAGAGAATCTCGGTCACGGAGCCAGGGGACATATATGCTTCAAACACCTTTTCAACGTTATCTATTTGATATCCGGTTTCTTCCTCCACTTCCATTTTAATGGTTTCTTCGGCATTTCCCTTTTCCAAGAGTCCAGCGCAGGCCTCTATCATCATGCCATCCGAGTTGCCATTTAAATAAGTGGGCATTCTAAACTGGCGGGTCAACACTACGGTTCTCTTTTCTTTATTATATAATAAGATTGTGGCACCGTTACCACGATCGTAGGCTTCCCGGTACTGGGTCTCCCATTCTCCATCTTCACGTTGGTACTCAAAAGTGATTTTATTTAAGGTATACCAGTTATCTGATAACAACTCTTTTTCAAGGTTTCTTACTTTTCCGAATTTCATATTAAGGATTAAACGGTTGCGGCATTGTTCAAATATCGGCGGAAAGGAAGCATTTCCAAGTACACCTGTTTGATTTTTTCTTCAAAATTGTCCTGAAAGACCTCATTTCTATCAAACTGATGCACCACAGCAAAGGTTTTGTTTTTGAGAAGTTCGATATAGGGGTGGTCATTGGAGAAACCCTTGGGAGCATTGGTCAATTTTTCATCTTCGTAAAGATTTCCGAAGGTTTTTTTAAAGGATGGTGTGTCCAAAATTTGTTGCAACTCTTCTCCATTGTAATCAATTCCATCCCGAATGCTACGCAACGTTTTGGATTCGGGGCGCCAAAAACCACCGGCCAATAGGCATTGTTTTATTCCAATCTCAATATAAAAATCCGCGGATTTGGGAGCCTTGTCCAAACCCGCACCAAAATGGTCCTTATAAATGGGCTTATGGGGGTGGAACATCAAGTTGTTATTGATTCTATTTATTCCCTTTTTGCCCGGAGTGGGGTAATAATCGTCGTGCAGTTGGGCCATGGTATAATCCAACTCGTCCAACCACAGCACAAATTCATTTCGAAGGGATTTGTACCATTTTCGATTGGCATCCATCCATTCTTTGGAATTGTTCTGCTGAAGTTTATCCAGAAAATTGAAAAGGTCTTGAAAATTCATAGTGCGAACATATAAAAATCGCACTTAAAAACGTCCATGCATCAAAACCGATTATCTCCCATCACGATATCTCCCAAGCCGCCAAGGATGCTTCCTTCTCCTTTATCCTTGCCTCCTCTTGGAATAGCTGCGAGCACCCGACCGGCCAATCGGCTAAATGGTAACGACTGGATATAAACGGTTCCTGGTCCTCGTAATGTTGCAAAGAACAGTCCTTCACCACCAAAAATGGTATTCTTTATCCCTCCAACAAACTCAATATTGTAATCCACAGTATGCGAAAAACCAACTATACAGCCCGTGTCCACTTTTAAGACTTCCCCGGGAGCCAGTTCCTTTTTGGCCAAAGTCCCCCCTGCATGTACAAAGGCTAATCCGTCTCCTTCCAGTTTTTGCATAATAAAGCCCTCACCTCCAAAAAGTCCTCTTCCCAAACGCTTGGAGAATTCAATACCCACGGAAACCCCTTTAGCAGCGCAGAGAAAAGCATCTTTCTGACAGATGAACTTCCCTCCTTTTTCCGAGAGATCTATAGGAACTATTTTACCAGGATAAGGGGAAGCAAAGCTTACCTGTTTTTTATCCTGACTTATATTGAGAAAAGCAGTCATAAAGAGACTTTCACCCGTGAGCAATCGTTTTCCTGCTGAGAACAGTTTACCCAGTACCCCGGAATCTTGATTGGACCCATCGCCAAAAATGGTATCCATTTGGATATCCGTGTCCATCATCATAAAACTTCCAGCCTCGGCCACTACGGCTTCTTGTGGGTCAAGTTCAATCTCCACATATTGCATTTCCTCTCCGTAGATTTCATAGTCTATTTCGTGTGCGTTCATTTTTTTGTTTTTTGATTTTATACTCTAATAAGTTGGTCGATACAATTTTTTGTTACAGTTGTTCTCACAAAAGAAAAAAGCAGCTCTAAGAGCTGCTTTTTTAACTTGGTTAAACCATTGTCTTGGCTTAAGAATTGTCATCAACGTCAGCATCAGGAGCATTTTTCTTTACGGATGCAATTCCATTTTCCATGGCAGAGGTAGAGCTGTACATTTCACTCTTTCCAATTACTTGTCCATTGGAAGCTTTAAGATTGAAGTAAGGGCTACCATCCTTGGCCGTTTTACGCTCAAAACGATCATCATTCTGAGAATTGGTCCTTACGGATTCGATGCCATTTTCGCAAGCCGACTTGCTGTTGTACTGTTCACTGGTTAGGATTACCTGGCCATTTCCTGCTTTGAGGTTGAACATTGTTTTGCCAGAATTTGTTGTTTTAATTTCAAATTTTCCCATGTGTTTAGTTTTCTTATAAATATATCTAGTTAATGATGAATTTACTAAAAAATTGCAATCCCCTAAAGATATAAACTTTAGGCCTTAAGTCGAATGGTCCATTCAAAATTAAATGTAGAAACTTCAACCCCATCTTCATTTACTCCTATGGATTTCATCCAGAAGGTCTGCCCCTCCCCTGTTGCAATTGTATCTTGAATGGCCTTTGAAATCAAATGGCCATCCTCACAAGTAAAAGTAATCCTGCCTGTGGCCTTTTTGGTAAAAGTGGCTTTGTTGTTGGCCACCAGCATGGATATTTTCTTTCCACTTTTTTGAATTTCATTGATGACCATAGCTCCTGTACTCAGCTCGGCTGCCATCCCTTGAACTGCCCAAAACATGGAATTAAAAGGATTTTGATTGAACCATCTGTGCTTTACTGAGGTAACCGCTTTATTTTCATCAATATACTTGAGGCGTACCCCGCACCACCATGCAGAAGGGAGTTTAAAAAAGGAGAAACTGTTGAATTTACTAGCATTCAGAGCCATATCTTACTAATTGTTGGTCTAAAAATAGGTAAAAACAGGTAATTCACAATTGTTAAATTTATGTTAATTTACAGTACTTTGTTTTGCATAGTACCATCTTTTGGACATATATTTGCATCGTAAGCTAGTAGGTAAACCTATATTACATCAAAATCATCAATTAAAAATGGCAACAACTTTAACCAAACACGAAAGGAATTTATCGGCACTGATACATGCCTCCACCTTTTCAAAATATTTTATTCCCTTTGGGAACTTTATACTTCCATTAATCTTATGGACGGCCAACAAAAGGGAGCATGAATTTGTGGACTATAATGGTAAGCAGGCGCTCAATTTTCAAATTAGCATGTTATTGTACTCCATTGTAGCGGGACTTATCAGTATTCCTTTTTTCTTTGGATTTGCTCCTGAAATCTTTGATTGGGATTTTTGGGGAATCCACAAGCTGAACGATCTAAACAACCTGAGCATACATATAAACAGTGACGATTTTAGGTTTGGTCGGTTTTTCTGGCCAGCGGGTATCACCGGAGTATTGCAGGTAGCCATTGGCGTAGTAAACGTAGTCTATACCATTTTGGCAACAATAAGAACCAATGAAGGACAGACGTTTAAATATCCATTTACAATAAAATTCATCAAATAAAACAGAGAATACGGGTTTATTCATCAATCAAAAAACAAAAGATCATCAATCAATCAACAAACAACCATCAATCAAAAAACGTTTCCACTCCCCTGCTCATCACAGGGGAACATTGGAAACAAAAAACGAACAGTTAATCAGTTGCCGAACCTGGTTCGGCGCAAAATAAGAACCATGAAATTATGAACATAGAAAACACAAAAGCACAAATGCGCAAAGGGGTTCTTGAGTATTGCATTCTTTCCATATTAAGCAGTAAGGATAAGTATGCCTCAGAAATTCTTGAAGCCCTTAAAGACGCAAAGATGCTGGTGGTGGAAGGAACCATTTATCCTCTTCTCACGAGGTTGAAAAATGCAGGACTCCTTAACTATCGTTGGGAAGAGTCCACCTCAGGGCCACCTCGCAAATATTACGCGCTTACCGAAACAGGAAAGTTGTTCCTCAATGAGCTCAACGGCACCTGGGATGAACTTAGAAACGCAGTCAACTTGGTAACCAACACGAAATAAGAATCAGAAAATGAACAAGACAGTAAACATAAATTTAGCTAACACGCTCTTCCATATAGACGATACTGCTTTTAACAAGCTCAAACGTTATCTGGAATCTATTAAACGATCCTTCTCAGGGACCGCAGGGAGCGAAGAGATCATTGCCGACATTGAGGCGAGGATAGCCGAACTCTTTTTGGAGAAGATGGAAAATGAACGCCAAGTCATTACCCAAAAAGAAGTGGATGAAGTCATCAATGTTATGGGGCAACCCGAAGATTATATGGTGGATGAGGACATTTTTGAGGACGAACCTAGAAAAAGTCAGACCCAAACCACCAGTAAAACCAAAAAGTTATACAGGGATATCGATGAAAAGTACATTGGAGGTGTTTGTTCCGGTCTGGAGCACTATCTCGGTATAGATGCCCTTTGGATTCGATTAATCTTTATTCTTTTGGCCGTATTTACCGGATTTGGACTCATTGCCTACATCCTTCTATGGATTTTGGTTCCCGAAGCCGCTACCACCTCGCAAAAATTGGACATGCGGGGAGAGCCTATCAACATCAGCAATATAGAACGCAAAGTTAAAGAGGGGTTTGATGATGTTGCAGACAAGGTAAAAAGTGTTGACTACGAAAAAGTGGGCAACAAGGTCAAAAGCGGCTCCAAGACCTTTTTTGATACCATAGGGGACATTATCATGTTCTTTTTTAAGATCATTGGAAAGTTCATCGGTATTCTATTGATTATTATAGGTGCATCTACCCTAATTGGGTTGTTCATTGCCCTATTCACTGTAGGACTTTTTGATGCGGTGCACTTCCCTGGGGTCGATTTCTACGAAATCGTGAACACCACAGGAGCGCCTGTATGGCTGGTCTCACTCTTAGTGTTCTTTACCGTTGGCATCCCATTTTTCTTTCTCCTTTATTTAGGACTCAAGATTCTGGTGAACAACCTAAAATCAATCGGAAATATTGCCAAGTTTTCCCTTCTAGGGCTTTGGTTGATTTCCATAGGAGTATTGTTTGCCCTAGGAGTGCGTCAAGCCGCAGAATTTACCAATGTTGGTAGTGTACATGTTAAAGAAGAGATGACGCTCGAAAATCCGTCGGATACTTTGGTCATCAAGGTGAAAGATTCTGATTTTGACCGTAACATGGAGAATATGCATTTTGGACGAATGGTATTTACCTACGATGAGAATGATGAAAGAATACTGATTTCTGATGATATCCGTATCAAACTCAGAAAATCTGAAGATTCCATCATTAAAATCGATGTTAGAAAAGATGCTCATGGTAGCACTACCTTAGAAGCTAGGGACAGGGCAAAAGAAATCAACTATGCTTATACCATAAGTGGCAATGAAATAATTTTTGATGAACATTTCACCACGGACCCTTCCAATAAAGTGAGAGATCAGGAAATTAGATCAACTATCTATGTTCCCCAAGGCAGTATTGTACGATTTGACGAATCCGCCACCGGACATATAGGGAGCGGAATTCGTAATGATCGAGACTATTATAGAAGTAGGATCATTGGGCATACCTGGATTATGGACGAGGATGGAGAACTTAAGTGCCAAGACTGTCCTGAGGAGGAAGTCGAGGACGAAGAGGAAGAAGGTGGTAAAATAATCATCAATGAAGATGGTCTTAACATCGATGTTAAAGATCGGAACGATTCCTTTGAAATGAAAATCGATGAAGACGGTATAAAAATAAAAGCGGGAGAGAATAAAGACAATTGAGCCTCAATTTTCAACAGTTGGGTAACTATAACTATATAAAAAACAACATAAACACGAATTTTAATCAATCATTAAAAAAACAATCATGACAACACTAGCTAGAATCGCAATCGCAGTATTTTTTGCCATTTTCGCCTCATCCTGTATGATGGACATCAATTTTGGAAAAGGAAAAAGAGGAAATGGTGAAGTAGTTGAAGAAAGTAGAACTGTTACGGAAGACTTCACTGTAGTTTCTGCATCAGAAGGACTGGATGTATTTGTAACGCAAGACAGGGATTTTAAAATTACCGTTGAAGCAGATGAAAACATCATCGATTTAATAGGTACCGATATCAGAGATGGCAAACTTAAAATACATGCCATAGAGAACATAGGACGTGCTACCAAAAAAATCTACGTGTCATTACCCGAGATTTCAGCACTGAAAAGTTCAAGTGGTGCGGATTTAATCGTACAAAACGTGGTGGAAGCCGAAAAGATAGAACTGGATGCCAGTAGTGGGGCTGATCTACATTTGGAGCTGGTAGCCAAAGAAGTTGAAGCAGATGCCAGCAGCGGTTCCGGCATAAAAATATCCGGTTCAGCAGATATGCTCTATGCTGATGCAAGTAGCGGGGCTGATATTAGAGCTAGCGACCTAATGGTCAAAAAGTGTAATGCCGACGCTAGTAGCGGTGCCGATATCTCCGTAAATGTATCTGAATCCCTAATAGCAGATGCTAGTAGCGGTGCCGATATTTCATATACCGGTGAAGCAAGCGTTCAAAAGAAAAAGTCAGTTTCAGGAAGCGTTCATAAATATTAGACTGACCGTATAAGGAAAACTTTATCCAAATAGACCAAACCAATTAAACTTGGCCCAGCATTAGCTGGGCTTTTTTTATTATTATTCTTAAATACTTAGGAATATGTCAGTTGAAATAATTATTCATTGATTATTTGTTAAAAAATAGCTATCTTTTATGTGAAAACAAAACTATAACTCAAAACACGCCACAATGAAAAAAATTTTTGGATTGGTTTTGTTGCTGTTGGTTCTGATTTCCGCTACGGAACAAACTTCACACAAACCAGAAAACATGCATTCCATTGAGGGAACTTGGGAGCTTCAAAGTTTTTATAACTATGACGATGGCATTAATATCTCAGATACTGTAGCCAAGGCTGAAGGATACCGGCAGGTTAAAATGTACTATAATGGTAAAATCATGTGGAGCAGGCATTCTCCCCAGGATTCTTTGGAATGGTTTGGGTATGGAAGGTATCGGATTACTTCTGATTCACTCATAGAAACCTTGGAATATGGTTCCACTTCAATGATGCGGGCACTTGATACCCTTAGGGTATTTACGTTTGAACTGGAACTTACTGATGAAACCTACAGTCAAATCAGTTTTGATGAAGAAGGGAACAGAACATTCTCTGAAAACTACAAGCGCATAGATTAATTGAATTAGCACTCCACAAAAAAGGGCAGCTCTTATAGAGCTGCCCTTTTTTATTTTAGTTTGTTGATCCAGATTTATCCAGCAACTGTTTCTTTGCTTTCAACTGTAGCAAGATATCGTTCTGCATCCAGCGCCGCCATACATCCAGTACCCGCCGCGGTTACAGCTTGTCTATATTCCTTGTCCTGTACATCTCCGCTGGCAAATACCCCGGGCTTGTTAGTCTTAGTGGACTTGCCATGGGTAATGACATAACCTGTTTCGTCCATTTCCAATTGTCCCTTGAATATATCGGTATTCGGCTTGTGGCCAATCGCGATGAAAAGCCCAGTAATAGCTATATCTTCCTTTTCTCCGGTTTTGTTGTTCACCATTCTTAAACCTTCAACAACTTGGTCCCCCAGTACTTCATCCACCTCGGTATTATACCTTACCTCAATGTTTTCCAAACTGTTGACCCTATGTTGCATGGCCTTGGATGCCCTCATATGATCTTTTCTTATCAACATGGTTACCTTTTTACAGATATTGGCCAAGTAGGACGCCTCTTCCGCAGCAGTATCTCCACCACCCACTATGGCAACCTCCTGTCCTTTGTAAAAGAAACCATCGCACACTGCACAGGCAGAAACACCTCCGCCTCTTAGTCTTTGCTCACTAGGGATATTAAGGTATTTGGCTGACGCACCTGTTGAAATAATTACAGTTTCCGCCTCTATCAATTTAGAATCATCTACGGTAATTTTATGGATACCTCCTGCTTCATCACTAAAATCCACCGCAGTTACCATCCCTACTCTAACTTCGGTTCCAAAACGTTCAGCTTGTTGTTGAAGTTGTACCATCATGGTAGGTCCATCAATTCCTTCAGGGTAGCCAGGAAAATTGTCTACCTCCGTAGTTGTGGTCAACTGCCCCCCAGGTTCCATACCTGTGTACATAACTGGTTTTAAGTCTGCTCTGGCTGCATAAATAGCTGCAGTATACCCTGCAGGACCAGATCCAATAATCAATGTTTTAATTCTTTCCACTTGTTCTGACATAACAAAAAATCTTCCTCAAATAGGTTATGATACAAAAGTAGGTTTTTTGTTCAGAAACTTACACTAAGGGTATTGGGAGTTGGATTTAACTTTTACAAAAGATGTGAACATGGAGCATAATCATAAGATACAATGCTGATGTGTCACAAAAAAGAGCTGGGGCACAGCTCTTTCTTTATTCAAGTAGGTTAAGTTAATGGAAACGTGTTTAAACCGTTACAACCAAGGGGCTCAACCTCAAAACCCCCTGGCGCAACGTAAACCTCTTTGGAACAAGACTTATAGGCGAAGTTCACGGTAAGTAAGCTACAACTACATCATCTTATCTTTAGGAGGTTTGTATTTTTAGCTCCTTATGAGTATGGTTTCTTGTAAGCAAACATACTGTGGATTTGCATGAAGGATGGTCGCCAATTAATCAATGGGCGATTTCTGTTAACGGATAGCCGTTTTGGATCAATATTTGAGAAATGAAGAAAAATTACGACCCTAGAAGGAATCATAAAAATGGAAAACCACAAAAGCTAAAAAAATCTTGTTTGATAGCTTTTGTAATTGGGAAGTGAAGAATTGGGACGGGTTTAGAATTTCAATTTTTCATTTTTGTCCCATAGGCCCCAATAGGCACCTACATCACCTTCGGCTCCAACTTTCCACGGTTCATCAAACGATGAGAAGTAGAAAATTTCAATATCATCCTCCTTGGCCCATTTCTGGGTATTGATAAAATACTTGAGTGAATTTTCGTAGGACGGATAAGCTCCTTCCAGATTGGTTCCCTTGCTTGGCCAGCCTGTCTCGGATATAATGACTTTCTTTCCTTTTCCGGCCTTGAGCGCTCCATTGTACATATCCTTCATGTACAGTAAGGAATAATCCAGATCACACCCTTCCCAAAAGGGATAGCAGTTGGCCAGTATCACGTCGCAGGCTTCGGTAATCCTAGGTCGCTCTACAAATTCATAGTATGCGTCCACGTACCCAACAGTGGTTTCCGGAATGGCATCCTTGACCAAATAAATGAAGTCCAAGAGTTCTTCTTCGGTTAAATCACCCCTGTACATCACCTCATTCCCAACGGCTGCCAAGTCCACATGTCCTTCGTTGGCCAAAGAAATCAATCCCGCAACTTCTCGCTCATTGATTTTTGAATCATTGCCGAGCCAAGCTCCGACTAAGGTCTTGATACCATATTCCTTTGCAATTTTTGGAATTAGTTCATTGCCATCTGTACATGAGAAAGACCTTATCCATTGGGTATAAGGTTTAATGATTTCCATTCTTCGGCGAATTTGCTCCTCAGTAATCTGATCTCCGGGCTTTTGACCTTCTCCATAGGTACTAAAGCAAAGACCGTGCATGCCATTGTTCAAAACCTCTTTGCTCAACTTTTTGAGCTCCCTTACTGATTTGCCGTCATATTCAAGAGCAGCCAATGATAAAAATTTCTCTTTTCTCCCTGAAGACATGTTGTTTGTTGTTGGTTGTTCGTATTTGTTCTAAGTTACTAAAGTTTTCCGCTGTGCTTTCTCTTTATACTTTAAGCGCACGGAAGCCTAGAAAACCCCCCTGCAGTTTTTCCTTGTATAAATCACCAAGCGTTCCACCTCTTTGGCTCCAGCGGGCATTTCCGCCAATTGCAATCCAGGATAATCATCTACTTCTTTCCATTTTGCTATAGTAGCACTGAAAAATGATGAAGCTGAAGCATCTGTCTCATAAATGATCAAGTCATAGGGTTCACCCAAATCACCTCCGAAACGGGTAACTACTTGCCACTCTCCATCTCTTTTATAAGATGTATTTGTGTGGTCGGATTGCGGATAATATCTATCATCGGTTGGCCTAATAATCACCCATATATCTTTCTTATGCCCTTTGGGATAAACCCCCATGGTCAAAATGCGACAATCCACCGAATCTTTGTCTATGGGAGAAACAACTTTTACGGTTTCAACGGGTCCTTCAATCTTTAACTTGTTTCCTATGGAGACTTGCTCCATTTGGGTATTGTAGTTGATAAGCTCAGAGGAATAGCTCCCGTATATAATCATAAGTACTCCGATGATTCCAAAGGACAGCACCAGTTTACTGCTAAGAATTCCCTTGTCTGATTTTCCCTTTATATTGCCCAAAATGGCAATCAGAACTAGCAAAACCCCTATTGATAGAATTATAATTTTTGTTGACATCGTATTATCTTTTTCTGTTTATCTTCTTGTACATTATAATACTCCTCTTCTTTCTTCGAGTTGCGCTTTAATTTCTTTCGCCCTTTCTTCGGATAGGCTATATTTCCACATCACCCAAATGGCCAATGCAGCTGTGACGACCGGAATGATGATATCTGCAATTCTCAGTTTGGTCAAGGTATCTGTTGTTTGGGTGGCCGCATTTCCATCGAATCCGATCACCTTTAATACAAGACCTCCCAGAACTAGTGCCAATCCTTGTCCTAGTTTTACCACCCACCAGTACAAGGCTCCAAAAGTACCCTCCTTCCTGGGCATACCGTTAAGAAGTTCATCCAGGTCACAGACATCAGCGGTCATACTCATCATCAATGTGAACAAGCTTCCTAAACCAAATGACATTAATGGAATTGGAATAAAAGAAAGCCAAATATTATCGGGAGTAAATGCCCACCATTTCAGCAAATATCCAACAATGGACAGCGCGGTTGAAATGATAAAAGCTTTCTTTTTTCCCCATTTTGTGGCCATCGCCGATACAATCGGAATCACCAAAAATGCCGAAACAAATGCCCCAATGGAGCTAAACCAAGCCGGCCAAGTTGAAGTGGCTTCATAACTACCATTAAAAATGTAAAAAACAAAAATGAAAAAACTAAAGGATGCCACAATTTGGTAACCATTGAACACCAAAAAAGTAGCGCCACACAATTTCATAAAAGGTTTGTTCTTTACGGCCTCTTTTATACTGCCGAACAAGTCCTTTAAATTACTAAATATGCTGGTAAGGGTTAACTTTCTCCTATTTCCCATATGGGAAGCATCTATTCCTCTACAAAAAATCGCAGGCAAAAGTCCTAGTAGCAAACAAGCCACTCCAACATAAATTGCCATGGTGCGTACACCTTCCGCTTGATTGCTAAAAATATCAGGATCGGCAATGATTACCCAAAACCAAGGTACAATTACCCAGGCCAACAGACCAACAGTTTGTGAAAATGCCATTAAACGCGTCCTTTCGTTATAATCAGAGGTCATTTCGTAGCCCAAACCAACCAAAGGAGTGGCAAACATGGTATTTCCGATAAGAAAAACCATGGACATAATCAGGAAATACCAGAAATTATAGTCTGAAGAGTTGTTTTCATCAAGTTGCCAAAGCAGAACAAATGTAATGGCACTTATGATACCCCCAACAAAAATATAGGGTCGCCTTCTGCCCCATTTGGAGCTGGTGTTGTCCGAAATGAATCCCATAATAGGATCGGTAATTGCATCAAAAAATCGAGGCAATCCACCTAACAGTCCTGCCAAGAAAGGATCCATACCAAAAGCGGTCAGTAAGAAGAACATAAAGAACCCCAAGGCTCCAGGGTACAGGTTCAAAACCAAATGTCCTGCTCCAAAAGCGGCTTTCTGCCCTAATGGGACTATATCTGTTTTGATAGTTTTTACGTTTGACATAATGGGTTGATTTTAGTTACACATTATTGATTAGTTGTATCTTATATCGACATGGATTCTAATCCATGTAGTTATTATCAGTGAACAGCTTGCTCCTTTTTCAAGGGTGGAGTCAAGACATCTTCCATCAATGCCTCTATCTCCCCATTATATGTTTTACCGATTGGGTTTCCATTCCGTGTCAAGCCTTCAAAAATTCCATTGTCCACCATATCCCATAGGGCATATTTTGCTTGTCCCTCTAAGGTAAATAAACCAAAGTGGTTCTCTGAACCATTTTTGTTCTGAGCGTCTTTCCACTTTTCGTTAAAGGCCTCAAAATAGAAGCAAGATATTCCCTCACTATTGGTCCATTCCCTAATATGCTTATGATATAGTGCTTCCTTAAATTCATCCGTAGCCTTGGAGCCCTTTGGTCCGTACTGCCCACTGGATATGGTTGCCCATCCAGTTTCACCGATATGAACAGGCTTATCCACTCCCAAACTTTTGACATAATTCGACACAGAGTCGTATTGTGACATAGCAAAAGCTTTGGCCCTAAGCATGGCCGCTTCAATCTTTCCCATGTCCGAAAGTTCCTCTTCATCCTCTGGAATCCACCAAAACTCTGGGTTGTAATGGGTATTATGATAGGCATAGGTGTGCATGGAAATATAATCAACGGCCTTTACCAACTTTTCCAAATCTTCGGTATGGTAACTGGACTCTCCCCCTCCCCATGAAGCAAAATCATCCGAACTGGTTATCCAAAGGTCCTTGGACAATTCTCCTTCTTTCTTTAACTCTTGAAGATGGTTCACCCACTTAAGGATCACCCAGGGTTGCACATAATAACTTGTTGCCCATTTTACCATGGCCTCATTGCCCACAGCAAGAATTTTCACGATATCCGGATATTCATTCGCCAAAGCCACGGCCCTGGCTATTTCTCCTTCGTTTTTTTCACTTTCTGAATAATGGTCCGGCTCCAGGCCTGTCCATGCATTTTTACAGTCGATCCACGCACCCAACATCACGTACATCTCAAATTCTGGGTCTTCTGTTTTAAGTTGGCGTATTGCCTTGAGCAAATTTGAAGCTTGGTCCAATTGTACATTGTAGGTTCTTACTATTTTGATTCCCATTGCAGAAAGAATCCTCATATCCTCTTTAAGCTCATCAATGCTGGGTTGTATCTCTCTGGTAACCTTTCTATATCCTCCATAAGAAATTGCCAGATAATCTGGATTGCCTAAAATATCCTTAGCTGTCACTTGTTTTTGTATTTGGGATTGATGTGTTTGCTTTTTGTCATTTGACTCCTTACACGAATTGCAAACGACCAAGGCCATTGCAATCACTGTAAATGTTATAATCGATTTCATAGTGTTCACTTTTTGTCCTCATCTTAATTTCTTTTCACTGATATTTACATTGATCAAACTGATTTCTCCTGTTCTTTCAAATATTTTCTTGCTTGTTGATTCATCCAACCACAAGTCTTTAAAAAATAATGAAGAGCTATCTTCTTGGACAACCTCCAGACCTTCTTCATCGGATATTTTATAGACTATCGGGGTTTGGCAGTAGGTAAAACAAAGTGAATCTTTTTTCAACTCAATTGTTCTTTGTTCCGAGTTGATATGCACATAGCCAAAGGTCTTGGGAACAGTCAAAAATTCCTCTTTTCGAAGAAGACACGGATTAAAGTACAGTCTCTTTTCTTTTACAAAAACCCCAAGTTCTCCAAACCTACTTAAAATATCCTCCTTTACCTGACCAGTCATACCGGGTTGTTGCGCTCCTTTGCCCTTTGGAGTATGAGAATAAGGGTCGGTTGGAAATGCACCATAAAGCGATGGTGATTTGTGTACCCCGATACCCTCGTCGATTTCATAAAAATGTTCCAGAAGTCGCCCTACGATTTCCTCATTTTCTCCTTCTTCGATTGCTTTTAGACAGCATTCCTGAACTGCCAATAAAAGTTTGGATACCATATGCCAGTAAATGGAACCAAGTCCTTCATAACCATAAAAGGTTCCAGATCTGCCCGTAAAGGACTTATGATCGAATATATCTTCAAAAACTTGTAGAACTTTTTCTTTATCATCAGCCAGTTGCTCCGCATATTTTGTTTCTGAAAGCCTCGCGAGGGCATTTTCCAAATCTTTGCCGTTTTTAAAGTTCCCATTGAAATGGACATCACCTGTAATGTCCTTCTCTACTATAAGTAGATTGCCATCGGTTAACAATTGCTGAAACAATCCTATACTTTCCAAGGAATCTTTAGGTATTTTGTTCTTTTCCATGAACAATGGCAATTCCTTCTCTGGATAGAGCAGATAGCTATATTGGTCTGGCCTGAATAGATTGCTTGCCTTTAGGCCATCTAATACTTGAACGGCTTGTCTAGAGTTCAAATAGCCCGAACTCAGCACGGCAACTTGACCTTCCAACATTTCACTTAAGTGAGCAATGGAAACTTCATGGTCATTTTCCACATGCATCAAGTTATATGCATGATACATGCCATCATTCCTTTTATTGCATTCAATGGAATGTTCCAAAAATTGCAGGCTTAGACCAACAAACTGATTGAGTGCCTCTCGGGATACAAACTCCTTTTCGCCAGAAAATTGATTCGTGTAAATACGCAGTCGATACTCACTTCCTGATTGACCAAGGGCATCCATAATTTGTTTGCGAAGCTTGTCATCAATCTTTTCAGAAAGCTTTGATCCATGTTTGTGGAAAGTTTCGGAAATATCATTGAAAAACTTGGCCAGTTCTGAAGAAATCTTCACCTCAGTAAAGCTCGAAGTCCCTAAAACCTGCTGAAAAAACTTCAGGAACCTTCTCAAGTAATATAATGTCACCATGGAAACTCCATTACCCACCAGAGCATTGTTGGCATCGTTCCATTCAGGACGCTGGGTATTCATCCAAATACCGGCTTCTGGAATAAAGTTTGATAGTTTTGACAGCACAGTGGCCAAAATCTTTTCTATAAAATTGACCCTATGAATAGTATCATTGCTATCGCAAAGCAAAGCTCCATCAGCTCCAATTTCATCTCTTTTATTTCGAATTTTGGCATCAGTATCATGATCAAAATCAATGGTATCCTTTGGATTCTTAAGAACATCTTGGTAGCTCTTGATTCTGTATGGAACATCGGCATAAACAAACACGCTCTCATCAAAATAGCATTCCAATTTTCCTGGTTTGTGGTTTTCCAAAAATTCTAAAAACTTCAAGAGATAGATAATCTGATGATCTCCCCAATATCCAATATAGGACCATGGATCATCGGGTTCAATAATTTCCCAATCAAAGCCATCTTTCGTAATCCTGTAGGGGTTATAGCCGTCAAATGTGCTTGCATTTAGGAATTTAAAGATCATACCATCCACATATTCAGGATAGGAATGTGCCAAGGCTTCCCAATTTTGATAGATATCCCTCCAGTTTCCCTCGTAGTCCAAAATTTTAGAACCATCCTCATCTCGTAGGTTTATGGAGAATCGGTTCCACGGCCTACTGGGATCCCCATGCCTTCTACTAAACTTTAGTGGCATATATTCCACACAAAGCCGTTTGAAATCAGCATCACCGCTCCCATCCGCTATTTCATTTATCGTAGCTATCGAAAAACTGTCCGGAAGCTTTTGAATAATCTCTTTTGAGTCCTCATAGATTGCTTTGTTGGCCTTGGATAGATAATTGGAGAAATCCCACTTTTCAATAACATAGTTATCGTCAAAGATTCCACCCCTCATGATATTAAAAAGGGTATTGGAAAAATGTCTGGTATCTCGAAGCTCATCTTGGGACATTTGCAATCCATCCGACGCAGCAACCAACTGCACCAAGTTTTGCGTTCCTTTTTCAATATCCTGTTTTACCTGTTTGGATAAATTTTCATCTTGCTGTATTTGTTTGGCAATTCTGATGATGCTTGAATGATTCTGATTAACGTTGGCCACAAACATCCATTCTTTTTCTTCCTTGGGTTTTAAATCGATTTCGGATTGAATAAAATATGCACCCTTTTCTGCTTTGATATCATATTCCGGTTGAATTGCAACCCCGTTTCTAAAATTTGATAGTTGAAGTGAAGAAAGAAGACGTTTTCCATCTTCCAAACCAAAAGACCATACTGTATTTGCCTTCAACGCCTCGCTAGGTTCGGCTTTATCTACGATAATGGCACTAAGGGCATAGATTCCGAGACCAGAATCCTTGAGAAGTTCGGACCTTTTATAGGCATCAACCAAATTGCTCTGTCTGTTCTGAAGATCGCTACCAACTCCATATGGTAAAATATTCTGGATTCCATCTAAAACCGAAATATTCACCTGATCATATGAATGATTTATAAGTGTGCAATTCCGGACAAATCCATAAACATCACTTGAACTCCACTCATACCTGAACGAAAGTCCCAGATCATGGTTTACTTCTTCAAACAGAATCTTATTACCATAGATGCTTTTATAAAGATTTCTTGTTAATCGATACAGCCCTTCCATTCTATCGGAAAATGGTTCCCATAGGTTTTCCGTGCCAGCTTTACGAACCCTGAATATGGTTTTGCTTCCTGTAATCTCTGTTGATTCCGCGATTTTGTCGTCCGTGTAATACGGAAAAAGAGCATATTCTGTATTTTTTCTTCCCGCAGTAAGCCCTCCGTTACTTGAAACAAACATCCAGTGGTCAGAATCACTAACAATACTCATGAAAAAAGCACGCAACGCATCGCTATTGGAAATCTTAAAGTAAAGTTCATTTCCAATCTCCACAAATTCCATTTCCTTTTTCTCCTTAAAAATACTCTGCATAAAGACTGCTAAATCGATTTGATTATTGGGTCGAACACGTCAGACATCCAGACCGACGTGTTCAACTACCATCAATTTTCTAATTCATCATATTATTCTTAACCAATTAAGAACAACGTCGTTTAACTATTAGATTTCCGTCACTACAACATCATCTATGAGCACCTCGCCTGCGCAAGTACCCGCTCCACCACACGTAGCTTGGATAAGTAGGGATATACCCTCTTCAATATTGGCATCGGTTGTGAACGTACCTGTATACGTCTGCCAAACATCAACGGTACTTACGTCAGTAGCGTTACCTAGATCATGTGCGACAGCAGGGTCTGTTGTAAATTCCGAGAATGCCAATACTTGCAATATTGCACCATCTACAAAGGCCGTTGTAATTTTATATCTAAATGTCACTTGAACACCTTGATTGCCAGCTATAGTTCCTGCAAATCGTTCTTGTTTAATGTTAGGTACTTGAGCAGGACCCGAGGTTAATCTTGCCGAATATGTGCCTGTATTTGCATCAGTGCCGATAACAGTTACTGCTCCACCCCCATCATTTAGTTGCCAGCAGGCACCATCTCCTGAATTCGCTTCAAAACCGCCATTTGATAATAGTTCACCACTTGGAGGTGCTGGGCAACCTCCACCGCCACCACCAGCAGCTCTATAGAAATAGATATTGTCCAGGTAGATGTCATGCGGGTCCGTGTTTGCACTACCGTCCCCATTGAACTGACCATCGAACTTCATTTGGATCACACTGTCCCAGGTCATCCCCGTGAAGTCACCAATCGGAAGGTCCACACTGTTCCATGATCCAGGGGTCAACGGTACCTCCACAAGTACCTCGCCCGCTCCGGTGCCGCTGTTAATGGGGCTGACCTTTACCTGACGGTCCGTACCGCTGGGCACCCAGATGTCCACATGGAGGAACTCCATTGAAGAGGCGTCCTGGGCGTTGCCCGAAAAGTCCGTCCCCTGGTAGTTGAAGGTCGGGTAGGCCAGGGCCAGATTGCCATCGCCCGGGTCATAGTCCGTGTTGACGAACGCCAATCCCGACTGTCCCCAATCGGGGTTATAGTTGATTCCTGTGATGTTCATATAGCTTCCACCATAAATGGAGATCACGTCCGCAGCGTCCCTAGCCGGAGGTACAGGTGCCGAGGTCGTGGGTGCGCTGCCGCCACTGCTGGGCTCCCTATAGAAATAGATGTTGTCCAGGTAGATGTCGTGAGGGTCCGTGTTCGCACTGCCGTCCCCGTTGAACTGACCATCGAACTTCATTTGGATCACACTGTCCCAGGTCATCCCCGTAAAGTCGCCAATCGGAAGGTCCACACTGTTCCAAGATCCAGGGGTCAACGGTACCTCCACAAGTACCTCGCCCGCTCCGGTGCCACTGTTGATGGGGCTGACCTTTACCTGACGGTCCGTACCGCTGGGCACCCAGATGTCAACATGGAGGAACTCCATTGAAGAGGCGTCCTGGGCATTGCCCGAAAAGTCCGTCCCCTGGTAGTTGAAAGTCGGGTAGGCCAGGGCAAGGTTGCCATCGCCCGGGTCATAGTCCGTGTTCACGAACGCCAGACCGGACTGTCCCCAATCAGGATTATAGTTGATCCCGGTGATGTTCATATAGCTTCCACCATAAATGGAGATCACGTCAGCCGCGTCCCTAGCCGGGGGTACGGGTGCCGAGGTCGTGGGTGCACTGCCGCCACTGCTGGGCTCCCTATAGAAATAGATGTTGTCCAGGTAGATGTCGTGCGGGTCCGTGTTAGCACTGCCGTCACCATTGAACTGGCCATCAAACTTCAGCTGTACCACCTCGTCCCAGGTCATTCCCGTGAAGTCACCGATCGGAAGGTCCACGCTGTTCCATGATCCAGGGGTCAACGGTACCTCCACAAGTACCTCGCCCGCTCCGGTGCCACTGTTGATGGGGCTGACCTTTACCTGACGGTCCGTACCGCTGGGCACCCAGATGTCAACATGGAGGAACTCCATTGAAGAGGCGTCCTGGGCATTGCCCGAAAAGTCCGTCCCCTGGTAGTTGAAGGTCGGGTAGGCCAGGGCAAGGTTGCCATCGCCCGGGTCATAGTCCGTGTTCACGAACGCCAGACCGGACTGTCCCCAATCGGGGTTATAGTTGATTCCTGTGATGTTCATATAGCTTCCACCATAAATGGAGATCACGTCCGCAGCGTCCCTAGCCGGAGGTACAGGTGCCGATGTGGTCGGTGCGTTTCCTCCTGTTCCCCCACCGCTGTACAACATAAAATCATCAATGAAATATGTTTCTGTAGTGTTGGTGTTCAATTCAAAGAAAAGAATGATTTTATCATATTTATCGCTTTCACTGCTGTCAAAATCAAAGGTCAATTCCTCCCATGCACCAGCTTGGGTAGTTACCGCACCTACTTCCACATTGATATTGGCATCAGCTTTGTCCTCTAGTTTTACCAGCACGTTGGTACCTGCAGTAGGTGCCCAAACCTTGAGCTTGAATCCTGAATTAGCATTGAAATCAAATTTTGAGCTGAATTCAATCTGATTGTTCGCAAACAAGGCACTTCCATTTCGGTCTACCTGACCCACCTGGCATGAAGGGTTCACTGCATTGTCCGTATCAGGGTTTGCAATAGTTGTCATTACCGCATCTGCATCTACAATATTGGCAGTGGGATCAGTTTGGAAAGTTAAATTGAAGTCTCCCGCATCAAGGGATTGTTCGGTTTCCTCGGTGCAAGCAGGTGCAGCGGTCCCCTCTTGGATTACGTCATCAACATAGAAAGTTCCTGCAGTGGTGCCAGGACCATCTACAAACATAGTAAGTCTTGAATAGCTTTCGGATGATGTAAAATCAAATGAAATAAACTCCCATCCTGAACCTCCGTGACTTGCCGTTACCTCTGTAGCTGCTCCGGTACCTTCTTCCAATTTCAACAGAACATCCACAGCGGATTCTGACCAGAAGTTCATTTTGATAGTCTTATCAGTTGTTAAATCAATTGGGGTTCCCAGATTAAAAAAGAATCCTTCAAATTCGGCTCCACTATTGGTAATGGCCCCTACTTTGGAGTTTTTGTCATTAGTTCCAGAAACATCTGGATTGTCAACAATTTCAAATGAAGCTCCATTGAATACCGAGAAATCGTAATTGACATTGCTATCATCGAATGTGATCGGCACCATTACCGGTTGGGGAATGGCTATTGTCAATTGATCTTCAAAAGTACTGGATGCTCCAGATACATTGAAAGCTGTTAAAACAACCGTGTATGTTCCGGAAGTAAAGGTTTTGACCGGGTCAATTTCGGTAGATACCGTACCATCCCCAAAATCCCACTCGTAACTTTGGGCGTTCTCCGATATGTTTATGAAGGATACTGTTCCCGTATCTTCATCAATTGTCTGCGTAAAGGCAGCAACAACCTCAGGAAGGGAACCCCCTTCATCATCTTCTTCACATCCCAAATAGGATATGGCCAACACTATCAAAAAGATGGCTTTAGCTCTGTTCAATAATAGTTTCATTCTAGTATAAATTAGTTTAGTTAATTTTTAATTCTCGTACACTCTTACATAATCCACTAACATGGTTTGTGGAAACTCTGTTTCAGCATTGGGAGAACCTACAAAGGTTCCGCCTACCGCCAAGTTCATTAGAATGTAAAATGGTTTGTTGAACACCCATGTTCCAGGTACATCATCGGGTGTAATTTGATTGTAGAGTACATCATCCACATAAAAATTGATGTATTCCGGACCCCACTCAATTCCAAACACGTGGAAACCTGTATCGAAACGGTCGTTCTCCAAAATGTATTCCTTGGAAATGGATTCACCCGCGGAATAACCTGGTCCGTGCACCGTACCAATGAGCACTGTTGGGTTCTGACCTCGATATTCCATGATGTCAATCTCCCCGGCTCCTGGCCATGGATTTTCATCAATATCGGCGCCCAACATCCAAAATGCAGGCCAAATTCCTTGTCCGTATGGTAGCCTAATGCGGGCTTCAAAACGGCCATATTGTTGTTCAAACTTATCTTTTGTCAATAGTCTCGCGGATGTATACTGAGAATTTTCAAAAGACTCTTGTCGAGCAGTAATCAACAAAACCCCATTCTCCGCTTTCACATTTTCTGGACGATCGGTGTAGTATTGCAATTCCTGATTTCCCCATCCGTTGACTCCGGTTCCTATGTCATAGCTCCATAAAGAGCTATCAGGGGCACCCTCGACATCAAAATTATCCTCCATAACCAAGTTGGTAAACGTAGCCACGGTTTGTGTCTCATCTGTAGAACAAGAAGAAATGCAGCATGCTGCAACCACTACCAAACATTTCTGGAACATAGATCTTATTGATTTAGTTTCACTAGATTTTATATTCATAACTCTATTTTTTTCACTGTTACTAAAAACCTCCATTATTCCGTATAGAAGTAAATGTTGTCAAATATGAAGTTTGGTCCGCCGGTAAGGATGAGTGCCGCCAAGTTGTTTTTCTGGGTTGCAATATCGCCGTCAAGAGCAATTTCAAAAGAGGTCCATTGCCCTACTGCCAACCCAGTCATATCAAACCTAACATCACGATCATCCCCAATGGGAAGTCCCGTATTGACATCGGTTTCAATGGTTTGATTGGCCCCTGCATCCCTGATTTGAATCCCAACCTCGGTTCCTGCTTCCTGAATATATACATCTATATGCAAGAAGGTCAAGCCAGAAGCGTCAACTGTATTATCAAAGATGATTCCGGTGAAATTGTTGTTGGCATAAACCAACACGTCACCGTCAGTAGTAGAGGTAACCGTGGTCTCTGTTGTAGAACCACCAAAACCAGGTGAAAAATTGCTCGAGGTATCGCTGGTATACGCATCACTGAATATGGATTTTACATTAGCTGCCGGTCTGGTTGGAGCTGGTGCTGCTTGAAGCGTTCCACTAGAGGTCACTTCTAAAGAGCCATTTGCCAAAACTCCGGCCAAAATCGCTGTAATATTGGTGGTGCCTTCTCCTAGAATGGATACTTCTCCCAATTCGTTGACCACAGCCACTCCAGAATCGGAAGAGGAAAAATCGAAGTAAGATGGAGCTGCGGCAACCGTTTGGTTCACCCCATTATCCAAATTATAAGTCTGGGAAAGCCCTGTAACCGTAAGGCTAGAGCCCGTAAATGCCAGTTGCGATAAATCCTCACCCGCAAAAATGGCCGGGCTGGGTTGGGCGATGGTACCCAATTTTTCAAATCTAACTTCATCAAACCACAATACGTAGCCTCCCTCATCCCCCTCAAAAGATGCTCCTTCTGCCAACCAAAACATTCCAGTTTCACTGATCAATTTAGAGGCGTCTGGAATAGGAATCACATATTTTTCCCATCGTGTGCTTACCGCCAAGTTGTTGGCAGTTACTTGAAATTTGTTGTTGGTCTCCGCTGAAATACCAAATCCAATAGCATCAATGGTTGCTGCTTGGGACCCTTTGGCATAAAAGGTAAGCGCATCAAAACCTGAAAGGTCTCTAGTAACCGTAGTATTAAACGCAGCCCCAACAAAGCCGTTTCCAAATGCTGGAACATCGAACCTCATTGCGGCATCCCCATCAAAAACATCATTGGTCTCCACTGAAAATGCTTCGGGGTCCGCACCTGCATCCACAAAAGGGAAGTAATCCAATCCTGCTGAAAAGGCATCTATAAAAACATCGCCATTTGCAGGAAACGTAGCAAATTGCACTTCATCCGAAAAATCTCTTTCGCAGCTGGAAAAAACAACAATACCCAGGCAGAGAAAAAGTATGGATGGTAAGCTGATTATATTCTTATTTTTCATTTTTTAGTCTTTTTATTTGCCGATATTGATATGTATATATGTCATGATTTCCCACTCGTTACCATTGTCAAAACCAACTGGGCTTATGATAGGTTGATTGGCAAATTCCAAAGCTTCGTTTGGTGAATACCTTGGAGAAAATTCGTCAAGTGATCTCCAAGTTCCACGGATACCCACTTGAGTACTTGGAAGAATAAACCAATCTGGTTTCCCCAAGGTGGTTGATACATCGAGCATCAATTGTAATGGATACGTCAGGTTGAAATCCCTGTGGTAATCAAAAGGACCCCAATCATTGACCTTTACATGGGTCCGGAATTTCATGTTCTTATATATGGCTCTGATATCCCCGCCAAATCGTTTGATCAATCTTTCACTATCTCCGTTTGCCTGTCCATTTCCATAGTAAAAGCTTCCGATAATCCCTAAATCTGAGTTTACTTTGGAAACCATTCTGGAGTGGATTTCCCATAAGTCTTCAGCGGGAACCGAATTTGGGAAAGCAAAGAAGGTCCTATCGGCATTGAAACCAATATGTGCATCAACGGTTGTAGGAAGGTGACGATACACAAATCCAAGATTCATGGCGAACTTGGCATCCTCTGCTCTATCGTTATCCCACTCGTACATCCAAGTGCCAGGAGTTGGGTCGAAAGTCAAGAGAATCTCACCGGCAGTGGTCTCTCTGTTTCCACGAACGGAAAAGGGATCATCAAGATTGTTCCTTAGACGTCCGGGTGCATTTACGTCGTTGGGCATTGGATCTACCAATGGTTTTTGATAGAGAAAGTTGGGTGCAATCTGGAAATTTCCAGCTGCAACCGTAAATCCGGTCAAGAAATTGGCTTGATTTCCGCTTCCGGTATCTTTTAATTTCCAACCTGTAAATGTCAAGGTTTGGTCCGCTCCACCATTGGCGACAAGTCCCATAACAGCCCCTTGACCGTACCAATTGAACTTACCCCCTTCGTAGGTAAGCTTTACTTTACCACCCCAATTGTCATCTGAGTTTATAACATCTTCATATACGATATAGTTGCCAGGAGTACCTCTTACATCTTGGAACGTACTGCCATTCAAAGGGTTTCCGGCCCAAATACCACCAAGATGGACCCCAAACTTGCCGAACTCTCTTTCAATGGCCAAGGTTGCCCTTTCGGTTGGCCAAAATGGGATTACACCACTTCGTACCTGATTTGCATCCAAGACCCGACGTCCACTTTCGTCAAAGACAATTTCTGTTTTAAAATCGCGGTGGTAAATACCTGTAACGTCGAACTTTCCAATGTGCTTTTTGTATTTAAAGAGCATTGTAGGGTTGGCTCCCCACCACAACTGTGGCCCAATGGCCGCTTTCAACCCCTTTAGGACGCCTTTGCCGTCGACTTCGACTCCAAGAATCTCACCGTTATAGATATCAAGGTTAGGGCCATAGTTGGCTTCTGGATACAGTCCGAAGAAGTCACCTTCGTAACCCCAATGGTAGTGACCGGTTCTATAAAAACCTCTAAGATCGAATTCTTTCGCCTTCCACTCGAATTCAGCTTGGTACACGGCCAACCTATTGTTGTCATTAAGTACAACATCGCCTTCGGGCGAACTTACCGTGATAGGCCTTGCCCGATTCTCATAAAAGATTTCGTTGATTGGGTTCTGGGCAACATTTCCAAGAATGTTGAAATTTACCTCAGCCCGCATATTGGGAGCAGGGTTACCTTCAATCCCAACAAAATAGGATTGCATATGATCAAATCCTAGTTGGTTTGGAAACGTGTTTGGGTCATCTGGATCAGCATTGTCCGGTGTGGTAATTAAACTACCGCCTGTGCTGAATGTGGAGAACTTTGCCTGAAGGTTACTGATTCGAAGAAGATTACTTTGCTCCCCCCGCAATGCGGCTTTATCACCACGTGCTTTAAGCACAGCTTCCATTAATTCAATATTGTCAAAATAGTTTTCTACAAAGGCCTGATCGATTCCTTCAGCATATGGGTCTAGCTGGTGAGCCTCTTTTAGTGCATAATAGGCAGCTCTAGGATAGAGCTCATAAAGACCACGCGGATTTGTTGCCCCTTTGGCACATATCCCAAACCACTCTTCATTCATATTGTTTGCTCCAGGAGAGGCCAAATCCCTGGCATATCCACCATTGGACCATGAAGCGTTGTTGTCATGGACATCTGCATTCTTTCTGTCATCAAAACCAAATTTCCACCATCCGTCACTGAATTGGAAGGTAAATCCACCTATGGAATTTCCAACTTTTCCCAATCCTGCAGCGTTTTCATAAATCTCTTTCCAGTTTCCTACCATATAATAGGCTTGGGAATACTGGTCTTCTTTATTCTCAACTGCGTTGAATGCATCGGCACCGAACTCCGTGAACATTACCGGTTTGTTCAATTTGTCTTTCACCACTTGGAACATATCGCCAAAAGAAACCCCGCGATACGTGTTTGTTCCGTAGATGTCGACGTCTTTACATTCCTCTGCTACAATATCGATGAACAGTACATCTCCATTACAAATGGCCACAGGGTGCGAAGGGTCCATGGCTTTCATTTTTTTGGCGGCCTCATTCATCAACCTGTACATGGGACGACCACGACTTTCTCCAATAAATTGAATTCTTCCTTCGTCATCTGGAAAATCCTCAGTTTCCGCTCCGGCCCAAAACAATCCGTAGTTATTCTCATTACCCAATAGGTAGAGTAATAAACCCGGGGTGTCTTTGTAACCATTGACCAATTCTTCCATTTCAGACATTAAAAAGTCCACGGTTGTTGGGTCGTCATAAATGGTGACTGGTGTCCAAACGCCATCCAAAGTCAATCCGTAGCGACCGAACGAATGGTTCAACATGGTATAAATGCCGTAGTTTTCGTAGATATACTGGATCCATTTTGCAGGAACTCCCGTATATTGACGAATTACATTGACCCCCATATTCTTAAGGAGTGACATCTCATGGTCCAATCCAGCCCTGATGACATCATCGGACTTTTTCCAAAAGTTGGCGTTCACTGTGTTGGTACCAATGGGGATATAATCCCAGTTCATTCCATTCATCATGAAATCTTCACCATTGACTACCAATTTCGTTCCTTCTTCACTGCTCACGACAGCCACCTTATCTACCTGGGCGGTAGTGCCGATCGTGAACAACAAAAGCAATAATTTGAACAAATTGTTTTTCATAGTTATGTTTAGTTTAAATTGAGCTGTGCCAAAGGGGTCTAAATAGAATTGTAGACTGCCACTTTGCAGAAGTTTAAACCTATCTTAAAAAAATGTAGACTCCTTAAAAAAGACCTCAACAAAAAGCATACACCTTAAAAAAAGTCTATTTTTTTTGTCAAATTCTTAAAAACCTAGATTCTCTGGGGTTTTAGCGGGTTTGAAGAAAAGCTGTTGTAAATGCCCAGAACAGGGTATTGTATAGGTAATGTTGAGGTATTTACAGAAAAGATAAACTGTTAGAGCTTAAGAATGTAGTCCACCAAATTGTCATCTTGGGTAAGATTCATCTTTTTGCGTAGACGATAACGCTTAATTTCAACACTTCTAGGAGAAATATTGAACATAGGAGCAATTTCCTTAGAGGACAAATTCAAACGAAGATAAGCGCAGAGTTTTATGTCATTTGGTGATAATTCTGGGTGGGCTTTTTTAAGTTTCTTTAGAAACTTTCTGTCCGCATTGTTGAAAGCCTCCTTAAAGAATTCCCAATCATCATTACGATCAAGGCTTTTATCAATGATTTCAATTATAGGCTTAACGGTATTCTTGTCTTCTTCACTAGAAATAAGCTGCTGTTTAATACTCGACAACAATTCGTTCTTTTTAATAATACTCATAGTGGAAGCAGCCAATTCATTGCTCTTGCTACGAAACTCTTCTTGAAGTTGTTCGTTCTTTATTCTTATGATCTCTTTCTCATTTTGTGCTTTTGCCAACGCCATTTCACGTTGGTTCTCCTCTATTAGTTTCTGTTGACGTTTGTGGTAATATTGCCTATATGATCCATGAATTGCTATGGAGCCAAGGATTGCTCCAATAACATAAAGTATTAAGAAAAGATTGGATCTATACCAAGGTTTTGCAATCTTGAACTCATAGGAAGCCACATTATTAGAGACCTTATCACCGATTTTGGCCCGGACATTAAAGGTGTAATCCCCAGGAGGTAGGTTCTCAAATGAGACAAAGGGTTCTTCTGACCACTTACTCCAATTGGGATAAATACCAATGAGTTGATACTGATATAAGGGTCTTAGATATTTGTTATAGTACGGAACATTGTATGCTATTTCAAAACTGTTTTCTTCACTTTTGAAATCACCTTTCTGATGGGAATCCAATAGGTTATTTTCTGAAACGCTCTGATTCCTATCCGCTTTTTTTACTGTCCTGATTCCTACATTGAAATCATTTATTCCAAAATTATCTGTGTCTACGGTGAAGTATCCAGACCGTGCTCCTATCAAATATCTTCCCTCTTCCTGCATGGGGGTAACACTTTCATACCCAATAATACCGTTCCTCATATCTTCAGTAAGAGGAATTCTGCTAATAATTGGTGTATTTGCCAGTCCTCCATCCGAAACAAAATTGATATTTGAGTTAGAAAATAGCCAAAGCCTTTGTCTTGAGTCCACAATCATTTTACCGGAAACATATTCCTCCTCGGTGTAGAGCGTACTCATTAATGAATCCTTGATAAATGCGTTCTTGCCACTATCATACTTAAAAACCCCCTTTTTATAAGCATACAACAAGTTGTCCTTGTATTTTATAATACCGGAGTTAGATCCTCTAATCACTGTGTCATTTTTTACCTCGATAGCTTCAGAAAGGTCCTTATTGACCTCTATTTTAAAGACTCCTTTGTACTCGTGATTAACAAAAATATTGTCCCCGTAGAGCTCAAAGTATCGCGCAGAGTGGTCAAATCCATTGATCTTGTTCTTCAAACGCCATGCTCCATTAAGAAATTCCAAAACATAGAGACCATCATAGTTTCCCTGAAGAAGCAGATTAGGCATGTCGTCAATTTTTCCAACCGTCCAGGTTCCTTGGACATCCGCAATTTTTTCAACCTTGTCATTGATTACCCTAAAAGTTCCGGTATGATGACCACAAAAAAGATTGCCATCCAAAACGGTCAAGGACCAGACTTGCCCTCCTGTTCCTTCTATAAAGGAGAATTCTCTATCTCCTCCCAATTCTTTAAAGTAAAGACCCTGGTTGGTCCCGAGGTAAAGGTTTTTTTCAAAAATTGCAGAGGCATATACACCCCCTACCAAGCCTCCACTGTCTGGATAAACATGAAATGGGGAGCCAACGTTCACATAACTAATGCCAACATCAAGTCCCAGCCAAATATTATTGTCGATGTCTTCAAAAAGAGAAAGAACGGTATTGTTCTGAAGTTCGCTTCCCTGATCTAAAGTTGTTAGTAGGCTTCCATTATTGTCCATAAGAATCAATCCATGGGAAATGGTACCCAGTGCATAGTTTCCATTTTTCAGTTCCAGGGCACTATAGAGACTAATTTCAGACAAAAGACTGTCAACACCGGTATCCCATTTTTCGATTGATCCGTTATTGGTTCTAAAAAACCCATTGTTACGGGTGAGAATGAGAATTTCTTGTTCTTTTTCAAAAATGTTTATGATTTCGTCATTGCGAACCATCTCATCATCATAAACCAAAAACTCCTCGCCGTTCCTAATTTGAAAGATACCTTGCCCCATCTTCTGGAAAAACACGGTGCGGCCAATCTTAAAAACTTTTGGCACGAAAACATCCGAGTTTATATTATTAATGGTTCCGTCTGTAATATTGTAAGTATAAATCCGGTTGTGAGATTGAAAAACCATCCATTGACCCATATCGAGAATTCCCCAAAATTCTTCGTCTTTCAACAAGTCTTCCTTGATACTGTCGGATAAACTATGGTAGGTCAGCACTCCCAAATTCCCCTTCTCCCAAAAACCAAATTCCATGTAACAGCCGGTATAAATTCTATTGTCCACCACTTTTACAGAACGGATTATGGATTCGTTGGGGGAAGGATGTAGTGTCCATCTAGATCCATCAAATTCCAACAAGCCGGTGTTGTTAGCCACATAGATGATTTTGTCCGGGGTCTGCGATATAGCCCAATTCTGGCTTTCGGAATTGTAGTCTGTTGGAGTAAAATTTTGGATTGGGGGAAGCTCTTGTGACAAGATTACCTGACATAGGAGAGCTATAAACACAAATAGAATATACTGAAGTCTAGACACAAAAAATCGATTGAAACATCACAGTCCATTTAATCCGCCTATTATGGACTGTAAAGTCAAGATAAGAAAAAGGAACTTTATTTAATAAAGATAGCCTTGAATTCTATATCGTACTACCTGACCAATCCCCATTTCATATTGGGTTCTGGCCCCATTTCAAAAATCAACTCGCCTCCCTGAATAATTGCATCATGATGCAATTGACTTGAGTTATAAGGTTCTCCATTTAAAGTTGCCGATTGAATGTAGGCGTTCTCTTTGGAGTTGTTTTTAGCTACTACCGTGAACACTTTACCGTTGCCAACATTGATTTGGGCTTTGTTAAATATGGGACTACAGATTTCATAAACCGGGGTGCCTGGCAAGGCAGGATAAAAGCCCATTGCTCCAAATACGTACCAGGAAGATACCTGTCCACAATCATCATTTCCTGGTAATCCGCCCACATCGTTAAAGAAATATTTGGCCAGCATATCACGTACTACTCTTTGGGTTCTCCACGGTGCTCCAACACTATTGTACATATAAGGGGCATGCATTGAAAATTCGTCACCCACATAGTACATGTCTTGCTCAAAAAAGTCATCCAGATACTCAATGAGTTTGTCATCACCTCCCATAAAATTTGATAGACCTGGTATATCATGAGGAACCAACAACGTGTGGTTTTTATAATACACCTCTGTATCATGATCTGTTCCCTGTGCCCATACACTAATGCTCTTATCGAAAGGTGGAAGCCATTCCCCATTTAATTTTTTACCTCTAACCAAGCCAGTTTCCTCATCCAACACATTGATGTAACGCTTGGAACGCTCCATAAAATCATCATAATACTCATCTTTGCCCAAGGCTTTCGCCATTTGTGCAATGCAATAATCATCATAGGAAAATTCCAAAGTTCTTGCCACGGGCTCTCCATAAAACCCAAAAATATCTGTAGGCACGTAGCCAATATCATTGAAATACTCAATGCCGACACGCCCTGAAAACCCTCGGTTTCCCTTTTCTGTAGCATTTTTTAGCATGGCTTTAAAAGCCAGTTCGGTATCAAAACCTCTTATGCCTTTCACATAAGCATCTGCAATAACGGCATCACCATGAGTACCCATCATAATACTTCGGTACCATGGGTTGGGCCATTTGGGAATCCAACCACCTTCTTCGTATGCATTCAACATCCCATTAATGACATCGGTAGTTTCTTCAGGTTTTACGATTACCCATAGTGGGTGCAAAGACCTGAAGGTATCCCAAAGGGATAAATCGGTATACATTTGTCCTCCTTCATGTACCTGGTAATCAAACGGGCTAAAATATCTGCCATTTTCATTTAGATTGCGAGGATTCACAAAACACTTTGTCAAAGCGGTATAGAAAATAGCTTTGTCCTCTTCGCTGCCTTCAACCTGAATCATGTTTAATTCTTTCTCCCAAACATCGGCACCTTTTTCTACGGCTTTGGTGAAGTCAAAATTGGGAAACTCTTCATCCATATTAGCTCTGGCTTGTTCAATATCGATCAATGAGGTTCCTACCTTCATTTTAACTTTTTCCTGGTCTTTTGTAGCGAACGTTACGAATACTGCATTGCCATCTGCACCCTTAAGTGCCATTTGAGGACCTAGTTGTGGATTTGGCTCCACTGGTTCCGCACACCTAAGATGCATCTCGGTAGTACTGGAACCGTCATAGTATTCAATACGCAATTTGTATTGCTGCCCCTTGGTCAGGTTTACCTTAAAGGTATTAGTACCCGTTGCCCTGTACATCCACTGGTCAATGACCATCTCATCATCCATATACATTCGGGTGCCATCTTTTGTGGTCAATTCAAATGTATGTTCCCCCGTGTGCCTGGCAACAAGGGCAGCGGTATATTCCACCGAAAAGAAATCCGCATTAACACCTTCGGCAGGTTCTTTTAACCAATTGTAATTCAATTTAGAATGGTTTACGACAACTGCCGGTTCACCTTCGAATTTGTCATTGTTATAGTATTTTGCCTTAAATCCATCAGGAACCAAATTTTGGTCTACCACATTGGGCAGCAAATCCACATTATATGTTTCAAACTTCTTATCAAACTTTGCAACAAAATGGTTTTTGAAATGACCAGCGATTACCGTGTAACCTTCAATCTCATTTCTTTCAGGAATTACTTTATAGTATCCAGGTACGTATACTCCATCGAACACCACCGATGAGGATTTGGACTCTGGAAAGGTAAATTGAAAGAATGCTGTTTTAGAAGCTGCAGTGAATTCAGTTTTTATATCGTAATCGTCTAATTTGACCGAATAATAATGTGGTTTTGCCACCTCACTATCATGACTGAATTTTGAAGCTCGAGCATCTGCATCAATGATTACATCGCCCGTCATTGGCATTATGGACATAGGCCCCCAATCGCCAACCACAGCGCCATTTGGGTAGCGAGTCCCTCTAAAACCCTGAATTTTTTCTTGGTCGTACCAATAAGGAACAGGCACTGTAATTACACGATCTGTCCATCTCGCAGTCTGTGGTGTCCAATGTGTCAAAGCTGATGGGTTTCCTACTATGGGCGAAACGTATCCCATGGGTTCCTCTACTTCAGTAACGGTGATGTCAGCAATACTAACTGCTGTGCCAACACGGGTGTCCACGTATCCCAAGTATTTTTTTTGAGACATAGGTCCATCGCTTACTAGGGTTTTCTCCTTTTGGTTACATGCCAAAGACAATAGAGCGGTTGCTACGGCCAGATATTTAAGAATGGAAAGTCTCATTTGTTACGCTTTTTCAATACTGATAATATTTTCATTGATCATATTTTCAATGGTTTCCCTACTATATCCCAATTCTGATAAGATTTCTTCGCCATGTTCTCCAATCATGGGTGAAGGTCTAGTGATTTTTCCAGGAGTTTCACTCATCGTAAAGGGGATATTGGTCACTTTGACCTTTCCTGCTTTGGGATGTTCCACCTCGACAAAAGTGTTATTGTGAATAACCTGTGGGTCATTTTCCACATCTTTTTGGTCGTTCACTTTGGCAACCCATAGGTCCAGTGCCAACATAATCTCCAACCACTCATCCGTGGTTTTGGTCACCGTAATAGCCTCAATGATGCCATGAATCTTGTCCCTTTGATCAAAAAGTAGTTGTGGGTCGTCGTATTCCATCAGGGATGAATCTCCCAAAGCTTCCACCAGTTTGGGCCAAGGACTCATCGCAATGGTCAAATAGCCATCACTTGTCTGATACATCCCAAAAGGAGCGGGATTCCCTGGATGCCCTATTTTCGACTCGGGTCGTTCAAAAGTCTGCCCCAAATTCTGAACGGTAAAATAGTCCTGCATTTGAAATGCAATGGCCGAGGACAACAGATTGGTCTTAATTTCCTGTCCTTTTCCTGTCTTCTCTCTATAGAAAAGCGCAGCCAGAATTGCGTATACCGAATTCAGTCCATTTACCTGATCGCAAAGTGCAGTACCGATGGCAACAGGTCCGTCAGACTTCTTGCCACTGGTCATGATAGCGCCACTCAAGCTCTGCACCAAGAGATCTTGCCCTGGCCTTGTAAGATAAGGTCCGTTGTCTCCCCAACCACTTGCAGAACAGTAGATGATTCCCGGGTTTATTTTTTTTAGGTCTTCATACCCATACCCCAATCTTGTCATTACCCCCGGCCGAAAGTTCTCTACAATAATATCAGCCTCTTTGGCCAATTTGTAGATGATTTCCTTTCCCTGCTCAGACTTAATGTTTATGGCCAAGGATCTTTTATTACGGTTCCAGGCCATAAAACAAGGTGATTCATCTCCTGCAATCCATTGATTGAAAAATGTCATGCCCCGGTAAATATCCCCACTTCCATTGCGTTCAATTTTGATGACATCGGCCCCCAAATCACCCAACATCTGCGTCGCAAATGGGCCTTGAAGTAGCTGGGAAAAATCCAGCACTTTGATTCCTTTTAATGCTTGATCCATTTTCTAATTTTTTATAAATATCTGGGAAGGACACACAAGCCTCCATCCACTTTTATATCTTCTCCGGTTATAAACGATGCTTCATCAGAAGCTAAGAAAACAGCGGTCATGGCCACTTCTTTTGAAGTGCCCAATCGTTTCATAGCTGCTTGGTTTATGCTCTTTTCCACAAACTCACTTCCTTCTTCCTTTAATCTTCTTCTGTTCATTGGTGTTAGAATTGCTCCAGGAGATATTGCATTAAATCTGATGTTCTCCTGCCCAAACTGACCTGCCAACTGTCTGGTCATGGAGAGCATAGCTCCTTTAGAACTTGCATAGGCCGTCCAATCGTCCCAACTCCGGTGTCCTTGCACAGAAGAAATGTTAATAATGCTCCCCGATTTATTCTGTAGCATATGGGGCAGTACTGTTTTTATTCCTCTGTAGACACTTTTTAGGTTTATGTTCATGACCTTATCCCAATCTTCTTCGGGCATTTCGGTAATATTACCACTTATCGCTACTCCAACGTTATTCACCAGAATGTCTATTCTGCCGAATTCATCCAAGGTTTTTGCCACAACATTTTCTACATCTTTTGTCACGCCTACATCGCATTGATAACTTCGGGTAGTTCCTCCATTATCATTCAATATGGCCGCTTCATCATTGCATTTATCTATGTTGATGTCGCACATGATCACCTTCGCTCCTTCTTCTACAAAAGCTTCGCTGACCGCTAGACCTATTCCGTCCGCAGCACCGGTAACCAAAGCAACTTTTTCTTTTAACCTATTCATCTTTATTCCTTTTTAGACAACCAATAATGTTCAATTTCCTCGAGTGTTTTTCCTTTGGTCTCTGGTAACACTTTTATCGATATATACAAAGCTGGAAGCATGCAGGCCGCAAAGAACCAGAAGGTACCTGACGGCATAAGGTTTTCAAGAAACCAAGGGGTCATTTGTCCAACAAAAGCAGTTCCTACCCATACGGCCATAGTTGCAATTGACATTGCGGTTCCACGTATTTTTAGGGGATAAATCTCTGATAGCAGGACCCAAAGTACGGGACCAAACGAAAATGCAAAACAGGCAATGAACACTAGAATAAAAGTCATCAATAGATAGGTATTGTTGATTTCAAAGTGGAACAGCAGTCCCACTATTATTAGTGAAATCATAATTCCAATTACCCCATACGTCAATAGGGGTTTTCTTCCCAATTGGTCGATCTTCCATAAGGCAATGAACGTGAACAACACGTTTACAATGCCAATGATTACCTGTCCACCCAGAGCTTCTCCCAGCTGTAAACCTCCTTCTTCCAAAATCTTAGGACCATAATATATTATAGCATTGATACCACTTAGCTGACTTAGGATAGCGATAGAAATCCCAATTATGATGGCCAACTTAAACGGTCCTGAAAAAACCATTTTGATACCTCCCGACTCTTTCGAAAGAATTTCCTCAACATGTTTTATCTCTTCATCAGCTTCCTCGTTGGTCACAAAACGAAGTAGGATATTTTTGGCTTTCTCTTTTCTTCCTTTCATGGTCAACCAGCGAGGGCTTTGTGGTATGGTGAAGAGTAAAAGCAAAAATATTACCGCAGGAAGTGTTTCACTGCCCAACATGGCCCGCCATACTTCTGTAACAAAAATTTTATGGGTCATGCCAGAAGCGTTGGCCATTCCCTCAGATTCTGAAACACCCAATAGATAAGCGTTGGCAAAATAGGCTACCAGAATACCCAAGGTTATGGCCAACTGATATAAGGCCACTAATCTTCCCCTAGTCTTTGCGGGAGCAATTTCCGAAATGTATAGTGGAGATAGCATGGAAGCCATACCCACACCAATGCCACCCAACAACCTGTATGCAACCAATCCGTTGAACGAAGCAGAAATCATACACCCTAAGGCCGAAAGGGCAAAAAATATTCCCGACATGATCAAAATATTCTTCCGTCCGTATTTGTCGCTGAGGAAACCCGCCACGGAAACTCCCAAGATCGTTCCTAAAAGCGCAGAGCTCACGTACCATCCTTCCATTACGGTTCCAAGGTTGAACTGGGTTTTAACGAAACCTATGGTTCCTGAAATAATTGCTGTATCGTACCCAAAAAGAAATCCTCCGAGGGCGGCTATCATTGCTAATACGGTTATGTTGGTCTTCATAAATTTTATGTTTTCAACTAAGGTTGATGCTATTACTTATTTTTTGCTTCAAAGGAATAGGTTTCAATTCCATATTTTGAAACGTCCATTGAAGTCGCTGGTCTTGGGTTTTCCTCAATAATGTTTGTTTTTTGAAGATTTTCCAAAGTAAAAAAGGAACTGAGCTTCACCTGTGTATCCTTACCTTCTGCATCATACATTCGAATAATCAAATCTTCAGAATCTTCTGCTTTTTTGATCGTGGTCACATTAATGTTCCCTTGGTCAATATTGAAAAAACTCAAGCTATCCGGCAAAGAGGCCTTGGCAGACCTATCGGGATATACCACTACACGTAAAGGATCATTCTGTTGCTCTGCAACCCGCATTCCTTCCAAGCTTCCTGTTTTGTGCGAGGTTAAAATGTTATGATAGCTGTGGTCGCCGGCCTGCGAATATTCGTTTCCTTCCCAATGGCAAGATGTTCTACTGGCCAACAATAAATGTTGTAGTAAGGTATCTTCTGAGTCGGTGGTTGGGTCCATCCAATCAAATGCCGCCACAGAAGAGCTTAGGGTGACCGTTAGGTCATCATCCGAAGCAGAGAACCAATCCATAATGGCCCTCGGGTGCACATCTTTGGCCAATGCCGTATATCGGTCACCTGCCGTTTCAATTTCATCTTGACCCACTTTTACAGCTCCAAAAGGTACTTCGTGTTTTACCAAAGCATTGTCAATAGCAACGGGGAAAGCGGTTCTGAACTCACGATACAACTCTCCCGACCAGTTCAACAAACGGGTTTCAAACAGCACTCTTTTCAATTTGTGATAGATGGTAACATCTTGTTCCACTATGGCATGTAAAATTGGCTGCTTGATTCGGTATGTAGTGAACACCCCACCTGTTTTTACAATTTCCCAATTGGCATCATGATTACTGACCTTATCAAAATCTTTCATGAAGGGTTGTTGAATATCTCCAAACTCCCCTGCACCATTTCCTTGAGAATGCAATGTGAATACCTCTCCTGCTTTTAAAGCATTTGTCTTAAAAAGGTTTCGTTTTAGCTCCTTGTCAAATATTTGGCCAATGCCGCCCTTCTCAAATTCAATTTTATAAAACTCGTTTTCATAGGTAGATGCAGAACCAATTCCTGTTGTTTTTTTAGATGTTGATAAAGAAGGTTTTACATAATAGGTTTTATACCCAATAGCGGGAACGTTCTCAGCAATAAAAACTACATCCGCACTTTTTAAAGTGCCATCATCATAGTGGCTTTTATTGGAAATTTGGGCCACAGCCTTTTTCTTGTCCGAAGCATATACCTGCAACGACTTTGCCTTACCTTTTTCAAGGTTGATGGACACGGTAATAGGGTCTGTGCGTTCCCATGAAAGACTATTGAAAAGTACTACCGGAATTCCCTTTTTATCATCGGTCTTGATTCTGTTGGCGATAAAATTTGTTCCTTTTTTCAAGAGGTCGGTCCCCATGGTTTTTGATTCCATCAACTTTTCTTTGAAGAGGTCGTCCGTAATGTCACCATCATGTCCGCCCCAACCATGATCTGGATAAATTTTTGATTGCCATGCTTTATCAAAATCCTCAAAAGGATACGGCATTCTTTTTGAATCCAAAGTATTGGCAATAGCAAGAAACTTTTCGGCCGCAGGCAACAGTTTTGAGGCCTCACGGCTTGCAGTAAGTGCTTCATGATGGGCAGGACCGTGGATATAGACCCATACATTGGGCCTTTCTCCCCTAATGGTTTCTATTTTGGTAGCATTTTTACGGGCCAAGGGCATGAATTCATCGGCGGTCATCAATTCCATATCAGGGAAGTAAACCTGGTTTTCATTACCATCACCATCTTTTACACTCTCAAAACTGTTCCATGCTTCTATAAAATCGGAATAATCCATCGCTGGAATCATATCTTGGCTAGACAATAATGGAGTAATGGTCTTGCCTTCTTCAAAAGAGGGTTTCCAATAAGTGACCTGCTCCGCAGCATATTTCATCTTACTGCTCAACTCTTTGGATAGCTCAATAATGTCATTTCCATAATGTCCTGGAGAGTAGGTAAACACGGAGCTACCATCTGGGCTTTCCCAATTGAACATCCCCTTGGCATGCCTACTGATGACCATATACTCCACCCCGGCCTTTTTCATGATTTGGGGAAATTGTAACGTCTTCCCCGGTACATCCACATTCCAGTATACTTTTGAGTCATATCCCCCAAAGGTTTTCTTCACCCATTTCTTTCCGAGATAAAACTGGCGTACAAGGTCTTCTCCATCATACATATCCTCGTAGGGACAATTGTATGATGCTCCCACAGAAACCAGTTTTTTGTTCAATAAAGTGGTTAGTTTCTCCTGAGCATCTGGGTGTCTGTTAAGGTATTCCCTTAACATTAGGCCATCTTCGATATCAAAGCCATAATCCGGCCGTTCAAAGGCGTCGTTAATGACCGGGGTCAGCACCAAGGTATCCCTAAGGATAATACAAATCTCGGGGCGGTCCACCCAGGCTATATCTTGATGGCTGGAATTCATGACCGATACTTTTCCCCCTTCATTTCGTCTGTCAAAAAAGTCGTCGTATGCGTTGAACAAAGAGGGCTTGTACAATTTTGTTATTGAAGCCTGCCATCCATTTTTTATTTGGGCATTGTAAACATAAAAGTATGCCCCCAAGATATCCGATGTATTCGAGGCAATACCATTCTCCAAAGGAAACTCTATACTGTCATCCCCATAAACAATCTTAAATTCTTTTTTGGGAGCATTTATTCGAATTGAGGCTTTTGCCAGTTCGCCCTGAGCACTAAAAACTACTTTTTTGCTTTTCTTACCATCGCTAATAACTTGCACCTGTTTACCTGCAAAATGTGTGGGTGCATCTATGTGCATGATACCATCTTTGGTTTTTATGCTGAAAGATGCTTCTTGCTCACTGGACATCCTTAGGTTTTCAAGGAGATTGTTGGCTTTAGCCAACATGAACCACGAATTGCTTCCTTTTTTGTGCCCTTGCACCTTTATTCTTGCTTGCTTCCCTTTTCCGACCATTGAAGTGGGTAATGTCAATCGGAATAGGCCTACTCCGTCTTTGTTCAAATCTCTTTTGACAAGGATGTACTCAGCCGTGGTGCCATTTTCATGATTCAAAATTTTCAAGGTTCCATCTTCGTTTGCAATAAACGTCATTACCAATTGATCATTTGCAAATACATCGTATGGCTCTCTTAGATTTAAATCGATATTGGAATAGAAGGCAAAGGTGACAGAGGATCCTGAATAATTATTTGGTACAGCATTGGTCAAGAACTCAAAGTACATTTCACCAGTACTGGCTCGGGAAATCATATGCTGGTTCACCTCATCCCGAATTGATGGATACTGGTAATCCCCACCACCAATTTTGCTATGAAAGCCCTCAATATCATTTTTACAGACCTGATAAAGTTTATAGGCCGTATTGATTTCATAAATATGGTTATGCCCACCACCTCCATGGAATGGTGCCATCATCTCCAAGGATGGAGATTTATCCAATTTTGGATGGTTCTCCAATGAATATGCATTGGCGATAAAGGCTATTATCCCTAAACCCAAAAATGCATTTTTAATACTTCTGTTCGTCAAGTTTGTTTTCATTGCTTTTAATTCTCTTCGTTTGTTTTTATGATCGATTTGATATCATGCTCCGTTAACTTTGGATATTGCCGCTTTCATATATCCCATTGCATAGGCCATACCAGCATACCAAGGGGCACTACAGGTCATTTGAGGGGTATGATCAGGAATCAAGACCCCTTCAAAATTGTTCTTCTTTAAGATCTTTAGGATCCTGAACATATCTATATCACCCTCATCTACAAAAACCTCTTTGTATTGGGGAACCTTGCCTACAACATTTCTGAAATGTATGTAGCCTATTTTGCCTTGTTTGCTATAGGTGTCTGTAGCTTCATAGATATCCCCCTCGGTCATCTCGGCTATTGAACCTAGGCAGAACTCCAGATTATTTGAAGGACTGGGTTTCATGTCAAGCAGCTTTTGATACATGCCAGGCTGGTACACCAATCTTGGTGTATCCCTTACATAGGGCATCGGAGGATCATCAGGATGGGCCGCTAATTTCACCCCAGCTTCTTCAGCAACAGGTATGATCTCATCCAGAAAATACTGCAGTCTGTTCCACAGTTCGTCGTGATCGATTCTAGGTACTCTTCCTGAAGGCGCATTTTCATCGTATACCATATTCCAAACCATACCATTTGGAATCGGCGTATTATCTACAGCTTCCATACCCACCGAAATAGCTTCTCCCCTTGCATATGGTCCCTGAATTCTCGAAGAAACACCGGCCAATGAAAAATTATAGCCAAAAATGGGAATACCCGCTTTACCAACATTTCGGATAAGTTGTTTTAGGTTTTCCATTTGCACTTCCTTTTTGGGACCATCCAATAAGATGTCGTGCCAATGGGCCGGGTCAAAATTTTCAATGGCCTCCAACTCCAAACCATGCCCGTTGATTTCCTTTTTAAGGTCCAAAAGTTCATCTAAGGTCCAAATAGTATCTGCCTTTCCTGCTTTTCCCCAACCTTCTTTTCCTCCAATGGGTTGGTCCGTACTATCCGCATTATGCCCGAAGTAGTCCACTAGATGGACAACCAAATGCGTAGCACCACATTGTTTAGCAAAATTGAAGTGCTCAGCGTCCAACATATGTCTATATAATCCAAATCCCAATTTCATCTCTATTCCTTTTCTTTCATAAATTGATTGATTTCATTTTCGCTATACCCACAGAATTCTTCCAGTATGTCCCCCGCATCTTCGTTTAATAGCGGTGCCGGTTTATAAATCTGTTGGGGTGTATCACTGAACCAGGCTGGAAAACCTGTTGTTTTTACTTTTCCCACCGTCGGATGATCAATTTCAATGATCATCTTGTTGTGTTTTATTTGAGGGTCTTCCACCATTTCGGTAAAGGTGTTCACCTGCGAACACCAGATATCTTCTTTAAGAAGAACCCACAACCATTCTTTTGTGGTCTTTGATTTGAACACTTCATCAAAATCAAACCGAATTTCATCCCGGCTTTCAATAATGTTGTTTGATGCGTACTCCTCGCTGTCGTACTTTTTCAATCCAATGATTTTAGCCAGTTTTTGAACCGAATTCATCCCAATGGCGATATACCCATCCAAGGTATGGTACAATCCATAGGGAGCTCCCAACCAAGGATTGGGAATACCACTTTCACTACGCTCGGGATTTGCGCCTTTGGATAGATAAGCCGTTACTTCTTGCACATGGAACCCTACCACCGAGTTAAGTAGGTTGGTCTCTATTTTCTGTCCCTTCCCTGTAACACTGCGTGAATGTATGGCCGCCAAAACGGATTGATTGATGAATAAACTCGTTAACAAGTCGGCCTGACCAACCGCGGTGACCACAGGTATGTCATCCTTTCTGCCATTCAAGGCAGCTCCGCCTGCAATGGACTGAGCAAGCAAATCCTGGCCTGGCCTGCTCAAATAAGGACCAGAACTGCCATAGCCCGAACTGGAACAATACACTATACCCGGATTTAATTTCTTCATGGCTTCATAGCCCAGACCCAACCTCTCCATGACCCCAGGACGGAAATTTTCGACCAGGATATCTGATTTTGCTATGATATCTACTGCTATGCTCAATTCCTTTGGGTCCTTAAGATTTAGAGCTATGCTCCGTTTGTTCCTATTGAAACTCAAAAACGAAATACTTTCCCCTTCTGGATACATGTTTCCATAGGAATAGTGTCGCATCCAATCTCCCTTTTTAGGTTCGATTTTGATGATATCCGCCCCCATATCCCCCAACATTTGAGTAGCCCATGGACCTTGTGCCAGTTGGGTGAAATCAGCCACAACCAATCCTTTCAGCGGTCCTATTTTTTCTTGGTCATTATTCATCGTTCAACTAAATCGGTTTAGGTTTTTGATTGGTTTAGAAATACTATACAAACTGGTGATAAAATTTCCTTGGTCCTGTATGTTTCTTCTAATTTTCCATCTTCCTTGATTCGATAAACCACCGTATCATAAGAGTTCTGATGACAGGCAATAAGCCATTTGCCATCTGGGGTAATGTTGAATTCCCTTAACTCTTCTCCATGTGTATATTGATGCTCTATATTTAGCAATTTGTTCTCATGAACCTTAAAAATGGTAAGTAGTTCAGCTCCTCTGTTAGCCACAAACAAAAATTTCCCGTTTGGATGCAGACGTATGGCCGAAGCACTTGGCGTTCCAGAATAATCAGCAGGTAAAGAATTGTAGATGGCCACTTCCTTGAAAACATCATCCACCTGTTGCAGCACAGAAACCTTTCCAGTTAATTCATTGATCACATAACCCAACTTTCCACTTGGATTGAAAACCATGTGTCTAGGGCCTCCTCCTTCTGAAATTGATACATCCTTATTGATGTTGGGCCGCAACTTTTCCTCCTTTATTTCATAGGCCTTGAGTGTATCGATACCTAAATCACATACATAAATATCTTTATTATTTGGATGCACCGTCACCTGATGGGCGTGCGGAGCTTCTTGCCGGTCTTTGTTGACACTAGACCCTGAATGCCTTTGATTTGTAGCAACGGGGAGAACACTTCCAAGGTGTTCCAATGGATATTGGATTACATTCCCAGTGGCATAACAGGCCAGAAGAACATTCTTTTCATGAACCACTATGTGACAAGGATACCCCCCCTCTATGGGCTGTTCATTAATGAATTGTAGTGAACAATCTGAATTTATCCTAAATGCTTTCACCCTAGGTTTTTCACTTTCATCCAATTCGGTGGAACAATACAGAAATTTATGGTCGTCACTTAAAGCCAAATAACTGGGATTGCGAACCGTTTGGGTATGAAGCACGGACAATTCTCCAGTTTCTGTATTCAACTGAACCGTGTAGATACCTTTTCCAATACCCCCAAACTCGGGAATTAGATATTCGGTATAACTGCCCATAAAAAATGTCAACGGTTCCATCTTATGTTTTATCTATAAAATCTTGAATGGCTTTTTTGGCTTCTGTCCCATGAAATAGGCGAGAAACTGTGTTGCCTTCTTCTTCAATCTTTTCATTGAAAGGTCTAGGCGATAAGCTGAGATGCGCCAATCTCTTGAGCTCCTTTAATGCTCCCAAAGGTCTTCGGGTTAATTTTTGGGCAAACCCTGTTACTTCTGAGACAAAATCGTCTTGCTTGTATACATGATTGACGATGCCCCAATCAAAAAGTTGATTTGCCGTGTATTGTCCTCCTGTAAACAACATTTCTTTTGCCCTATTAATTCCGATTCTCTGGATTAACCTTTGGGTGCCTCCACCCCCGGGAACCAAACTCAGAAAAACTTCAGGGAGGCCCATTTTGGCAGTTTCAGCGGCCAAAATCATATCACAGGACAACGCAATCTCAAATCCGCCCCCAAGGGCAAATCCATTGACTGCAGCAATCCAAGGTTGTGGCGCATTTTCAATGGCTTCATAAAGTTTGATTCCCCTGTCCTGAAATGATTTGAATTGCGCTTCCGTTTGACTGCCATATTCCTTAATGTCGGCTCCCGCCATAAAAGCACGTCCCTCTCCAGTTATAATAGCCACATGGACCTCATCGTCAGTATTAATAGTCTCTATAGCATCAATAATTTCATCCATCATTTCCCTGTTCATTGCATTGAGCTGCTCTGGTCTATTGAAACAGAGTGTTGCAACCTTATCTGAGATATCCGTTTTAATATGTTTATATGCCTTCTTCATTTTAATCTAAGGATTGATACAGTTGATTTAATTCTTTGACTATTTGGGCAGAGGCGGTATTTTTCAGTAACCCGTTGTGCAATAGGTCGGCTCCCTGTTCCTGAAACCGATTCCACCCTTGGTGCTGTGGCCGCACATAAGCATTTTGCATGGTTTTTAGTGTATTGGAAAAAAAGTTGTTGCACATTTCGTTGTTCCCTTCATGTTCCCATGCGGCCAGATTGCCAGGTTGACCTCCGTTTTGGGTGTACATACCTTCTTGTATCTCTGCCTTTGCTACGTAGGATGTATACTCTACAGCTAAATCGGCATGTTGGCATTTAGAAGAAATGGCAAGTCCAACACCACCTAAAATTGTGGAAATGCTATGATCAGGGTTGACAGGACTATTGCTAAAATGAACCAAGTTTTTAGAATACCCTTTTCGGGAATAATTGGTGTACCCGAATAAAAAAGGAGCATAGACAATCTCGTCTGTAGCACCCATTGAATCCAGAACCTGAATAGGGTTCCATGTAATGGAACTGGGGTGTAAAAACTCCAAATGGTGTTTGATTTCATCCATGACATTGGCCCCAACTTTTTCGTCCACTTCACGGTCTTTGATAAAATCTCCATTGGTATCTTGGGCGCAAAGGGTAAGGAATGTACACCACAAATCTGTGGGGCACAAAGGCCATGCAACGGAATAGTTCTTGGGTACTTTTTTGTAAAAATCAAATAGGTCCTGCCTTGTTTGAGGAAGCTTTAGCTTCAATCTTGAAATCAAATCGTTTCTGGATGCAGCTACCAATGCCGCAACATCTATGGGCAAAGCGAGCAATTGATCATCAAAATAATATGCCCTGAAACTTGGGCCTACGGATTGTCGCTCCAGTTCTTTCAAAAAGTTTTTGGTCAACCGGTCTTGTAAAGGCAACAAAAGTTGGTCTGCATAAGCTTGTCCCATATACGGATGGTCTATGGTAATTAAATCATAGGCATCTATTAAATCCTCAATGGGCATATCGCCAAATTCCTTTAGTGAACGAATGTCCCACTCAATCTTCACTTTGGGATGCAACTGGGAGAATGCCTTTGAGGTAGCCCTCAGAGGCTCATATCCTCTTGGATGATCCCAAGCAATTCCCTTTAATATGATCTCTACTGACATTCTATGCCTTTTGTGTTCATTCCGTTTCTCTCTTCGGTCTTGGGTCGTATTGAATAGTGTGGTTCATATACGCTCCATCTATATATAGATCTGCCCCGTTGATATAATCTGCCAAATCACTGGCCAAAAAGGCCACTGCATTGGCCACATCAGCGACATTGCCTATTCTGCCTTGAGGAATCCATTTTTCAAATTTTTCCTTTCCGAATTTTTCAATTTCCTCTCTATTCATATTGGTTTCAATTGCTCCTGGTGCTATGGATGCCACTCTAATGTTTTTTTCTGCCAATTCTAGCGAAAGACACTTGGAAAACATCTTTAATCCCGCTTTTGCGGAGCAATAATGAATCAATCCTTTTCTGGGTACGGCATCATGAATGGATGATATATTGATAATCACCCCCCCTCTTTTGTTTTCCATTCTTCTTCCTGCTTCCTGTGAGCAGAGAAAAGGGCCTTTCAGATTTATTCCTATAACCCTGTCCCATTCGTTCTCTTCCATATCCAAAACATGGGTCACACTCTCACTACCTGCATTGTTCACCAAAATATCCACCCTTCCCAATTCTTTGTCCATTTGAAGAAACATCTGCTCCACTTGTTTTGCATCGGCCACATTTGCTTTTCCACAGACGGCATTGACTTTATGCTCTTTCCGAATTTCTTCTGCGAGAATTTCTGCTTTTTCCTTACTACTATAGTAATTGACGAACACATTGGCACCACATTCTGCCAAGGTCCTACAGATTTCAGCGCCAATACCTTGACTCCCTCCTGTAACAAGTGCATTTTTTTCTGATAGATTTATTTGCATTGTTCTATTGTTTGATTAACGGTCGAATTAAAAAGTGTGTTCACCATCTGTTTAAGCTCATTTTGTTTTTTAGAACTCAATGGAAAAAACTCGAAGTCAGAAACATGGGTATTCGATTTCTCTGCAATAAACAGTTCAGAGCCTTCTTGCATGGCGATATTGTGCCATGTTCCTTTAGGAATATTGTACATTACATTATGCTCCATGAGTTCCAATTCAAATTCGGGTTCTCCATCTACAATGGTAGCTGCAATCAGAACTGCTTCTCCTTCAAGGGCCACAAAAACTTCGTCTGTCTTTAGATGCACGTCCAATTTGGTTATCTGATCAATGTGCTGTTCGTCCATATAATTGAGCCGTGCTAGCTGCCATCCATCTTCTATTAAAAAGGGATGATATCCTTTATCCGTTATGTTGAAAGATTCTATCATATCAAAAACACTATTTCAGGATGGGCCCTGAGTTTTATTTTTAGTTTTTCCACGCCAATATTTTTCAATTTCCTCCAGCGTCTTGCCCTTTGTCTCGGGAACAAACTTCCAAATGAACCATATAGCAGGAAGAGTCAATGCAGCATACAGAAAGAAGGTTCCGGATGCTTCAATATTTTCTATGAGGATCGGATTTGTAAGGGTAATTACAAAGCCGGTCATCATTAATGAAAAACTCCCCATGGCAACAGCCATCCCGCGGATACGGGTAGGAAAGATTTCACTGATGATCACCCAGACTATAGGCCCAAACGAAAAAGCAAAGCTTGCCACATACATGAGAAGCGGGATTATTACCAGTTTTGACCCCATTGCAAATAGGACCCCGACACCAAAAAGCGAAACAAATGCTCCAGTAACACCTGCCAATAACAATTTTCTTCTTCCAAATTTTTCAATATTGAAAATTGCCACGAAGGTGAATGCACTATTCACCAGTCCAACCAACACCGCTCCCAAAAATGCGTTTTCAACGCTCTGAATGGATTCATTGATAATGTTTGGAGCGAAATACATAATCGCTGCTATGCCACTCAGGTGGGAAAACATTGGCAACAAAATGCCTATCAACAATGGTATTCGAAGAAAAGGCTGAAATAGTTCACGTATTCCCCCTTCTTCCTCACGAATCATTTCATTGATTTCCTCCATTCTCTTTTCTGCATATTCCTCCCCATTTATCTTAATCATAATTGCACGTGCTTCAGATTGCCTCCCTTTTGAGATAAGCCACCTTGGGGTCTCAGGTACCATAAAAAGTAAGACTAAAAACAGTAATGCAATGGGAATCTCTGTCCCGAACATTCCTCTCCAGAGTTCCTCAACAAAAATCCAATTCCAAAATCCAGCAGCTTCTGTGCCGATTTTCCCCGCCATTCCTCCTGCCTGGTCAAGCACTATCCAATCTATTAGAAAAGCCAACAAAATACCCAGGGTAATGGAAAGTTGGTACAATGAGACCATTCTGCCCCGATTTTCGGGAAGTGAGAGTTCCGCAATATATATTGGTGCTACCACCGAGGTTATTCCCACACCTATTCCTCCAACAATGCGCACCATGATCAAGATGTTGAACGCCATTGCCGAATCTGAGGTAAACCAATACGCCTGATCCAGATTACCCAAAAACTGAGGGGGCAACATGGAACCTATTGCTGATATGGTTAAGCAGCTTGCGGCAACTATCAAGGCTTTTTTTCTACCAAAAGCATCTGTAATGGTACCCGCAACTATACATCCGAAGATGGTTCCCAACAATGCAGATGAGACCACCCAACCCAATGTTGCCGGTGATAGTTGAAAATGCTCCTGCAAGAAGGTGTTACATCCTGAGATAACCGCGGTATCATATCCAAAAAGGAAACCTCCAATGGTGGAGACGAAGCTTATGACCAGTAAATAGGTTGATTTTTTCATTTTACATGATTCCAAATTTTTCAAATGCCTCTACCGTGCTCATGCCGCTTTCAAGGGCTTTTTTGACCAATTGCTCTCCCCTAGCCTTTTCAATAGCTCCGCTAAAGGCTTTTGCCTCAACTTCTTTGGGTACCACAAGAACTCCGTCCCGATCTCCATAAATAATATCACCAGGATTGATTCTTGTACCTTCAATTTCAATGGGCACACGATAATCTATCACTTTGCCACGAGGACCTTGGTCCTGGGCATACCCTCCGTAGGAAAATGTGGGGAAGTCCAGTTTCAAAATTTCATTGGTATCCCTGGACCATCCATGCAATACTGCTCCTGCAGCTTCCAGTTTTATGGCCCTAGTGCTCATTAACCCTCCCCAAAGTGCATAATTGGGCGATGATCCGGTACATATGTAAACCTCATTTTTGCTTAGGCTGTCCAAAGCCTCAAACATGAGTCCGAAGGGCTTCTTCATGAGTGGGTTTTTGGTGTTCTTTGAAGATTCTTCAAAAACATCTGCCTCTAGCACCGTCATGGCCCTGCCGATTACCACAAAGTCATTTTGCAATGGTTTTATGTTAGGTGGTAAAAACTGATGCTCGTACCCCAACTTGTCCAGAATATCGCCGACCAAGGCCACAAATAATTCTGTTTTGGCTATGTTGAATAGCTCATCGTCATTTTTCCAAAGTGGTTTGGTGTTACTCATGATAATTTTGAAATTCTTTGGTTATCTTTTCTCGTATTGTCTGCAAATGCTCTTCAGTCAAATGATTACGCTCCGTATCAATTTGGTCCGTATTGGGGGGCTCAACGCTGAATAGTTCGCTGTCTTCTTCCAAAACAAGTGCATAGTGTGTCTTCTTGGGAATATTGTATGCCAAACCACGTTTCATTGCAACGACGTTGTATTGACCAAAATCTCGTGTAAAAACCAAGACTGTCTTACCCTTTAGCAAAGCCAATGCACGATTCGTGTGCTCATGCTTGTTGAAATATTCCAACTTGCCCACCTGATATTCTTTAGCTTGATAGTTCAACTTACTGACCTGCCAGCTGTCCTTTATTAAAAAAGGATGAGCACCTGTTTCTGGTATTTGATATTTTTCGATCAACCCCATTTCTTATTAACTACTCTAGTTTATTACACCTTTATAACTAAATCGGTTTAGTTATTGTTTGAAAAACTAATTCTCAAGCAACACCGCATGACTTTCTTATAGTCAATTTGGTTTCTAAAATCCGTTCAATACTGCCATTGGTCTTACCCTCCATTTTATCCATTAAAATATCTACTGCCTGTCTTCCAATTTCCGAAGCAGGCTGTGTTATCGATGTTATGGGAGGATCAGTTAAATCAAAGGCATTCAGTTCGTCAAAACTTACTACAGCGACTTCTTTCGGAACTTCAACATTAAGACGCTTCAATTCGCGAAGTCCTGCCGCGGCCAAGTAATGAGTGGAGAAAACAATCGCATCTACCGAACTTGAAGATTCGACTAGTTTTTTGATTTCCAATCCCATCTCTTCCATGAAATTCTCACGACTTACCTCACTTACATGGTTCTTGTCCGGTTTAATACCAGCATTTATCAAAGCATCTTGATAACCCACCAATCGTTGTTGCATAACCTCCAAACCAGGTTTTAGCGTAACAAAACCAATCTTATTTCTTCCTTGGTCAATTAAATGTTCAGTGGCTTTTTTGGTACCTTCAAAATTGTCCACGATAACATAATCGGTTTCCCTATCTGGATAATGTCTGTCGATGAGGACAAAAGGGAAATTGATATTTTTTAAAGCATCAATTTCGCTTTGGTTCTTTTGTGTTGAAGCCACAATAAGACCATCCACTTGGCGATCAAGCATTGATTTTATTAGTTCTCCTTCCTTTTGAGGGTCTTCATAAGAACTACTGAAAATCACGGTATAGCCTAAACCTTTGGCCTGTCTTTCAATGAAACCGGCAATTCTTGCGTAGAACACGTCTGAAATATTGGGAATTATAAGTCCGATAGTCTCACTTTTACCTCTACTGAGCCCCCGCGCCAATTGATTAGGCACGTAGTTGTGCTCTTTGGCATAAGCCAATATTCTTTGTTGTGTGTCTTGACTGATCTTATTTTCATCCCCTTTATTGTTAAGAACAAGAGAGACGGTCGTTTTTGAGACATTAAGTTCTTTGGCGATATCTTTTAGGAACAGTCTTTTCATTTTTAGAATCTAACTAAATCGGTTTAGTTGTTTTATCCAATTATCAGTGATTAAATCTTTTGAAAGAAAACTAAAACGGTTTAGGAATATTCAAACTTAAGCAAAATTTTGTGAAAATGATCGTCGCGTGAAGATATTTTTTTACCTCTAGTGGATAAACAGATAAATGGGTGCTTTGGATTGACTTAGTTATGGTCAGATCATCTCTTTTAGTCCCCACCCTATTGAAAGATTTGCAACGTGCTTGTCCGTTCTCCACAGTTGTTGGTCTAAAACTTTTTATACCTGACCTAAATCAAATTACTTTAACACATCTCTGCCTGAGTATTATTTTTATTAGAATCAAACCAAAAAATGAAAAGCGCATCACTTATTATCTGTATTTTTTTTATCACGAATTTGTTATCCGCCCAACTAACGGACAACACAAAGCGTGAAGGAGACAAAGCTGATCCTGCAAACAGTCCCATCTATGCGTATTACGAATGGGAAAATGAGATTCCCAACGATTGTCCCTTTGAACAATCGGAAGATATCACCAAGGTGGTGTTTACCGGTAGATTTGCCAATTACACTGCAGCGGACACGTGGTATTTACAATCTGCGAATGATGGAAATCTCTACTCTCCTTGGACAGATGGGGAAATGGACGGTTTTTCAACAAATTCCAATATCCGGTCAAATGCAGTGGGACAAGCAAAAGTCATTGGTAGCGATCCCCTCAACCTCAAATTTGAAAACTTGGGAAGAATGTGGGCAGGTGGTACCAATTATTACCCCTGTGTCAGCATCATTGTAGATGAAACGTTCTACATAGGTACGTACAATGCCTTTAATGATGAAGGCTATTTCAATGGATTTAGGTATTCAAAAAACTGGAACCATTTTACCTCCAATACTGAACCTGATTGGAAAAATCAATATTGGACCAATGCCATTGACCTTGATGGCAACTTTTTCAATGAAAAAGGGAAAGCCAAATTTCGAACCCCGCATGCAGTAAATTTTGCCAAGAATGACAAGGCTGAAGATGGACACATTTATTTGAGTGCCCATGGATATAGTTCTGGAAATGGCAAAAACAACTGGGACAAGGGCGATGCCATATATTTATGCAGGGCTGATGCCTCGCCCGAGAGCATTACCAATGCCGAAAGCTATGAGTTTTTTGCAGGCCACACCAGAAATGGCAAACCCATCTGGGAAAAGGGTGTTGAGAATGCCAAGCCTATTTTAGATTGGCCCAATCACCTAGGGAGCGAAAGCATAACGTACTTTCCAAAAATGGACAAGTATATCTTGATGACCTGCAGGCTCAAGGAAGCTGAAGAAAACCTGCCGTATAATGTTACCATTTTTTGGGAATCAGATAAGATAACAGGTCCTTACAAAATTGTGCACTACATGAGGGATTGGGGGGCTCAAACCTATTTTCCGAACATAACGTCTCAATTCATAAACAATGACGGTACCAGTGCTTGGATGACCGTTGCTAGCAATTATAGTGTACAGAACATTAATCCTCACCAAAATCGCTATGCGGCATCAATGCACGAGCTCGCTTTTGTCTTAAAGGATAAACCATTCAAAGAAGTGAAGCTAGACTTAAAAAACATTGCTCCGATGGCAAAAGTATGGGCAACCTCCTTTGAAGAAGATAGTAGACCCGAGGCAGTAATCGACGGTATCATTGATACCAAAACCGGAGACAAAACGAAGGAATGGATTTCCCATGAAGGAAAAGGAGCTATGATCAAATTGGAATGGGATGACGCAAAAACGATTGATAGAATACGAGTATATGATAGTCCAGCAGCAGACCGATGGATTAAAGAAGGGTATTTTGTGTTCAGTGATGGCTCCATGGAATGGATGTATGCAGCTCCATCAAACGGTGCTCAAACTCCTACTGAAATCAAATTCCCTCCAAAAACTGTAAAATGGGTAAAGTTTACCATCACAGATGGAGTTGCCGACTTGTCCGCAGCTCCACTTGCTGGGTTGAGATTAGGAGTCTCAGAAATTCAAGTTTTTGAGGTGGATTGAAGCTGTCAATGACAATCTTCAAGTGCTGAACTCTTTATTAGCAACCTCAGTAAACCACACCAATAGCTCAAATTATTGGTAATAAAAAAGGAACGTATCCTTTCATCTTGCCAAACCTAGATTTTTATATTGGACTAGATGAATTCTATAAAAACAAAAAGCATTGTCAAGTAATCCATTGACAATGCTTGGTTTCCACTGAAAAGTGGTTCGTCGGGATGACGGAACCATCATCTATTATGTAACTCGCTGTTTTTCTGAAAACAACAATGTTGTTTTGCTAGTATTCACCTCTTTGCTTCTCAAGTGAGAAAAAAAGGACGATAAACGTAAAACTTACCGGTAAATTTAATCAACCAAATACAAATTTGGGTATGGGACTGTATTAAAGTATGGGCTTTCTAAATACTGAGATTTCATCATTCGGAAAAAACCTCCTCAGAGTCTTTAAAACTCTTAAATTCTAGCATATATCCATTAGGATCTTGTACGAAAAAAGAAAGGTGCTCCCCTTTTTTGCCTTGCATAAAAGTTGCCTCAGTAGTAACCTCCAAATCCATTTGAAAAAGACGTGTATAAAGTTCTCCCCAAATATCCACAGGAACAATGACTCCAAAGTGGAATGATGGCAATATGTAATTGTCTAACTTATAATTCTTGAAATCAAATGTGAAATCACCTGCTTGAGTAAATGTCAGTTGATTTCCGAAAAGATCTACATCCAACCATTTTTCCGTATTTCTACCCAAACCGGCCATGATGGTATCTCTATAGAAAACTTTTGTTTCCTCTAAATTCTTACATGGCAATGCGAGATGAAATTGTGCGTTCATTTTTACTCATGTTTTTGTTCTGCGTTTTCAAATTTTTAAAATATACCTTAACGGCCAATCTATCTGATTTATCCATAAACCCAATCACTTTCTTCCAGTTCAACCAAAGTGCAGATTGAAACTTATGCTTTTCCAACACTTTAATTTTCAAGGGTTCAAAATGGGCATGGTAGTAGTTCTTAATTATTATCCCCGCTTCCGTTTTATTAACATGTGACATATAAAACTGTACTTGCTCCTCGGTTAGTTGCAACTCTATTTCCTCACCTGTTTCCCTGATAAGGGCTTGTTTATCAGTTTCTTTTCGTTTTTTTACACCTCCCGGAAGTGTATATCTCAAAGGTTTCCCTACTTTTTTGAGTATGAGAACCTTGGATCCGCAAACAGCCAATAATCTTGATTTGACTATTTTCTTCATATTTCCCTTTTTGTTGAAAGGCGCATAAAAATATCCCGCCAAAGGTTGGAGTTAGCCAACCAAATCAAGGCTTACAATGATATAAACATCGTATTCCTCATCATTTTCCCCAATTTCTGTTTCCATCCAATAGGTAACCTGAAATTTCCTCCCTAAAAACTTATTTGAATCCAAGTCGTATTTCTTCGAAGCTTTGATGTCAATATCTGAAAACTCATACTCCAAGCCGTCATCATCAACAAAGGTGTAAGCACCTTCTTCTATACCAATGTAGGTAGCTTCAACAATGAACTCTTCCTGTTGTATGGGCTCAGAAACTGTTATTCCCAAAACCATAAAAATGATAAAAACTGTTTTCATACATTTTTTAAAAATCCATCTTGGTTAATACAATAACTTATTCTTCTTCAAAATCATTGGATCCACTAATGTCAATTTCATCCTCATCTGAATCATTGTCATCATATTCTTCCATGGCCGTAGTGAGTCGCTTGCTCACTTTTACCAAGTACATGGTGTCCTCAGTCGTAACTTCAATACATTCGACCCATTCTCCTTGGGCATTGCGGAAGCTGATAATATCCCTGTCCCCATACCCATCAGGATATCTTTCTACCAACAAATCCAGCAAGGGAGCGTTGAGTTTTTTATAGTCCACAATTACTCTTTTCATATTTCCTGACATACCTTTTTTCATAATTACATATTCAATAAATAGGCAAAAACCAAAGGGGCAACAATTGTAGCATCACTTTCTATAATGAATTTTGGTGTACCTATATCCAATTTTCCCCATGTGATTTTTTCGTTTGGCACGGCACCCGAGTATGAGCCATAGCTGGTAGTGGAATCGCTTATCTGGCAGAAATAGCTCCAAAACGGTGTATCAGTTTCCTCTAAATCCTGATAAAGCATTGGTACAACACAAATTGGGAAATCTCCTGCGATACCGCCACCTATCTGAAAAAAGCCTATTCCATTCTTACTATTGCTTTTGTACCACTCTGCCAAAAAGGTCATATACTCAATACCTGATTTCATGGTACTGGCCTTGAGTTGTCCTTTGATAACGTAACTGGCGAAAATATTACCCATGGTACTGTCCTCCCAACCTGGTACTACCATGGGCAGATTGGCTTGGGCAGCGGCAAACATCCAGGAATCTTTTATATCAATTTCATAGTGTTCTTCCAAGACACCTGAGAGTAAAAGGCGGTACATAAATTCATGTGGAAACAATCGCTCCCCATTTTCATCAGCCTGCTTCCATATTTTAAAAATATGCTCCTGTAACCGTCGAAATGCTTCTTCTTCGGGGATGCAAGTGTCCGTAACCCTATTTAGACCATTCTGCAACAAATCCCATTCATCTTGTGGGGTCAAATCCCTATAATGAGGTACTCTTTTATAATGCGAGTGGGCAACAAGGTTCATAATGTCCTCTTCCAAGTTGGCACCTGTACATGATATAATATGTACTTTTTCAGTACGGATCATTTCCGAAAAAATCTTGCCCAACTCTGCCGTGCTCATCGCTCCAGCCAATGACACCAACATTTTGGAACCTTGTTCCAGCTGCGCTTCATACCCTTTTGCCGCATCGACCAGCGATGCCGCATTGAAATGCAAAAAGTGCTTTTCCAAAAACTGGGAAATTTCCCCTTTACTTTTCATCATATTGCTCACCATTCCTTTCAAATTTTTCAAAATTGTACGGTTGTTCATATTCATCCTCTATTTCGTCCAAATCCTGATTGAACTTGTAGCTCAACATTTTATAGTAAAGTTTTGCGGCCAAGAAATCCGAAGATCTTTCCCTCTCATTGGGACAGAGTTCCACAATATCAAAGCCGACCACATTGCATTCCTTGAAAATTCGTTTAAGAAACTCTAGGGTCTCGTACCAAAAAAGGCCGCCGGGTTCGGGCGTTCCAGTAGATGGAAGAATTGAGGGGTCCAGGGCGTCCAAATCGAAGGTGATATAAACATGCTCCGTCATCAAATCCAGAACATTGTCCATCCAAAAATCATCTGTGACCATTTCATGGGCAAAAAAGACATTGTCCTTATTCATGACCGACACCTCCGATATATCCATACTTCGAATCCCTACCTGTACAAGGTTGGTGGTCTGTGAAGCTTCATACAGGGCACAGGCATGGTTGTATTTGGAGCCGTTGTATTCCTTTCTCAGATCGGCATGTGCATCAATTTGGAGAACTGTAAGTCCCTGATAAGCTTCATCGACGGCCCTGATAGCTCCGATGGATACTGAATGTTCTCCGCCCACCATGGTGACCATCTTTTTCCGACCAACAAATTCTTTGACCACATTATGGACTGTTTTCACCATATCATCTGGAGAATTGAACCCATCCAATGTTTCCGTTAAATAGATTCCCTCCCGATATACTTCACTATTGGTTTCAATGTCATAGAGTTCCATATTCTCCGAAGCTTCCAAAAATGCTTTGGGGCCTTTGTCAGCACCTTTGCCCCATGTACTTGTACCATCATAAGCGACTGGAATAAGTACTACCTTGGACTTTTCCAAGGAGGCATATTCCTCCGGTATCCCTGCATATGTTTCTTTTGGTTCCATCCCTATTTATTTTCTTACTTAATTACCAATGGTCGATTAGCCATTGGTTTTTTTCTCAAATTTTTTGATTCAACAACTTTGGGTTTGTTATAGCCTAGGATTGATAAAAAATCACCAGCGGTTTGCTGCTCCGCAAAAACACGGGTGTTTGGGTTTCCCTCGGAATCTCTATCTATCAAAATGTGCTTGGGCTGTGGAATTAAACAATGTTGAAGCCCACCAAATCCACCAATAGATTCCTGATACGCCCCTGTATTGAAAAAACCGACATATAAGGGCCTGTCTTTTTTGAACTTGGGCAGATAGATGGCGTTCAAGTGCTGTTCCGAGTTGTAATAATCGTCACTATCACAGGTAAGCCCTCCCAGTAAAACCCTCTCATATTCCTCGTTCCACCGATTAACAGCTAGCATGATAAAACGCTTGTTGATCGCCCATGAATCGGGAATAGTGGTAATGAACGATGAGTTGATCATGTTCCACTTCTCTCGATCGTTCTGCTGTTTTTGATATAAAACCTCATAAATAGCACCACCACTTTCACCCACAGTAAAACTTCCAAACTCGGTGAAAATATCTGGAACAGCCACATTAGCTTCTCTACAAGCTTGGTTTATTTGGTTAACTATCTCCTCAATCATATACTCGTAATCGTAGTCAAAAGCCAGCGAGTTTTTTATGGGAAATCCCCCTCCAATGTTTAAGCTGTCGAGCGTTGGGCATATCTTCTTTAGATTGATGTAAACTTTTAGACACTTTAAAAGTTCATTCCAATAATAGGCCGTATCCCTAATCCCAGTATTGATGAAAAAGTGCAGCATTTTTAGCTCAACCTTAGGATTCTCCTTAATTGCATTTTCATAAAAAGGAACTATGTTCTTGTAGCCTATGCCCAATCGTGAGGTATAAAACTCAAACTTGGGTTCTTCTTCAGAAGCAATCCGAATTCCTACCTTGAAATTTCCTTGAATATCATTTCCAAGTAAATCGAGTTCTTCAAAATTATCAATGATGGGAATACAATTTCTCTGGCCACTGTTTATAAGCTGAGCAATTTTTCCAACATATTCATCCCTTTTGAAGCCATTGCATAGCACATAAGTCGAATCTGAAATCTTGCCCTCAGCTTTTAGGTGTTCCACAATATCAATATCGAATGTAGAGGAGGTTTCAATATGGATGTTGTTCTTGAGCGCTTCATTCAGAACGTGCTCGAAATGTGAGCTTTTTGTGCAATAGCTATAATAGTATTTACCCGCGTAACCATGTTTGTCCATAGCTGTGGCAAACCACTTTTTAGCACGCTGAATGTTCTTTGAAATCTTTGGAAGATAGGTAAACTTAAGTGGTGACCCATAACGGCGAATTAATGTCATTAGGTCAATATCATGAAAATGTAAGTTGTTCTCCACAAGTTGAAATTCCTCTTGAGGAAAATCAAAAGTCTGTTCAATCAAATCGATGTATTTGGTCTTCATCTGTGTTTTGTGTATGTAAAAAAGTATTTAAGGACTGTGCTAACAATCAATACTCAAATACGGAATACAAAAAACCGGTCAGGTGTAGAACCAAAGATTCGTAAATACAACTTACGATAAGAAGAAAACATTTCGGAAGTCAGCCCTATTATCCGGTGTCCTATCCCTAAGACGGCTTTTTGGGTAGACTTCCTTATCCCCATAAGCCCGAATTTGAAAAAAGATTTCAAAATAAAAGGCAATGCGTCCGATTAGTTGGACTCATTTACTTAAGGTAAACTTAGTAAAAAAAATCAATCCGCAAACTTTACATGCGTCAATTGTCGTCCGAACTTCCCTCGAACCTAGATTTGAAAAGCCGATAACTAACAGGTTTCAAGAAGGTTTCCGAATAGGTAACCTTTGAAGGTCATATTGAAACAAAATCAGCCATTTCTTATGGGGGTATAAAAACAAAAAACTCTGATAATCATATGATTATCAGAGTTAATTTGTTGACAAAGTATTAAAAGTCGGGATGACTGGTAGATGCCCAGTCCTCCCAATCCCTTTATTTATGGTTCCCCCATGGAAATCTTACTTTGGAGGTAACCGAACAGGTAACTTTTTATTTGATCTAACTTGCGTTAATCCAAGTTCAAGTTATAAAAACCAATCCAAGTAAACACAATTTTGATGAATTTAAAATTCTGTGGTAATTCTACCATAAGAGTTAAATTCACTTATTGGCATAAAATGGGATTTAATGTGAATTGTTTCGGCTTTTAATTGGATAAAGCATGCGGATAGTTCTCTTTTTTCAATATTCTAAAAAAGTATAATTATAACTATACTGGAGCAGTTGCGAACTTATAGCTTCTTTCCGAAGAATTCATTACATTGGATTGATAAAACATCATAATGAACTTTCCACTATTTGCTGGAATAGCAGCCTCGGTATTACATGTTGTTTCGGGTCCAGATCATTTGGCCGCTGTTACTCCTTTGGCCATTGAAACCAAGCGTAAAGTTTGGAAAATAGGTCTTTCGTGGGGGGCTGGGCATCTAACAGGTATGCTTCTCATTGGTCTACTCTTGCTCCTTTTCAAGGAATTTATTCCATTTGAACAAATTTCTGAGCACAGTGAACAATTGGTTGGATTAGTCTTGGTTTTTGTAGGGCTTTGGGCATTATCCAACATCTTCCTCGGAAGCAAAAGCCATAAGCATCCCCATATTCACGGTGGTAACGAGCCTTATATCCATATTCATGAGCATAAGCACGAAGAAAATGTTTTAGAACATAGTCACACCCATAGGAAAATAATCAAACAAAATTTATGGTCTTCTTTTGGTATAGGGGTTTTACACGGGTTGGCAGGAATCTCCCATTTCTTATTGCTCCTACCTGTTCTCGGCTTTGAAAATAGTCAGGACAGCATACAATATGTTTTGGGGTTTGGCCTAGGTACCGTTTTGGCCATGACATTCTATACTTTTCTATTGGGGCAAATGGTCAGTTATTCCAAAAAAAAGAAGAACCCTTCTCTATTCAGAGCCATTCGTCTCTTGGGAGGATTGTTCGCAATCGTTATAGGGATTTATTGGGTTTTTTTAAATTTTTAAAGCTTTAGATCTGTAATGACCACCCGGTGATTACCTGTATCCGCTATTATAAGTGTATCGCCTTGAGTAGTAATTGAAAATGGCCAATATAACGAACTTGATGTCCCCATTAAGGTATCCTTGTTTTCACTTCCAGTATTAAAATCTGGTTTGCCAATGACCGTATTGGCCTTTGCATTGTTTTCGATCGGGATTTCTTTAAACCATAGAATTCTGCTATTCCCTGTATCATTTACCAACAGGCCATTCTTATAAAAACAGGCATCATAAGTCCAATTCAATGATCGTGAAGAAGGAAACAAACCAAATTGATTTTGCCCACAGGCATCAAAGTCAGCCTGACCAATGATGACATCTGCAGGGTCCAAAAATGCTTTGTCTGCATTGTTCCATACCAATGAGCGATAAAACTGCGTGTCTGCCACCACCATTTGATTCTTGTGGTTCACCTTGACAGAGTAGGGCCATATAGGTTCGTTGTTTTCATAGTCCCTAGTCGTGAAGTTTGCCTTCCCTATTACATTATCCGCGGGAATATAGCTTTCTTTAGGAATTTCATCATAAAAAAGGATTCTGCGATTGCCCGTATCAGCTATCCAAAGTCGGTTTCCATCAGAAAATACCCCATATGGCCAGTTCAGGGTCTTCGCAGAAGGATTGCTGCCAATCCCTAAAACATTGGGCTGGTTCGAAACAAAATCGGGCTGACCTAAAACCACATCTGCCGGTTGGCCATTATGGTGCGGCATTTCATGCCAAATCAGTACTCTATGATTCCATGCATCTGCCACTATGAGCATATTTCCATTACTCCATATCCCAGAAGGGTACTGCAATGTTGCAGCATTGACCCCACCACCTGAGTTTCTGCCAGTCTTGGAAATATCAGGCTGGCCCAAAACCACGTCAGGTTCCCGATATTCATTATTTGGAAAACTGTTCCAGATAAAAACACGATTGCGCCCTGTATCGGATACCAATAGATGGTTTTTGGTGGAAAAGACACCTCTTGGGGCCAGAAAAGGAATTTGTTCAGAACCTTTGAAAACACGGGAATTGGAAACGTGTTTCCCTAACGTATCAAAATTCATTTTAGCAAATTCTCGGTAATTGTTCCCCTGGCAACATACTGATCACCCTTTTGCCTCCGATAGCACTTTCCAAAACAACTTGCTTAGGATGGTTTGCCACCACAGTACCAATAATCTTCGCGTTTCTTCCCTTCGTGTCTTGTCGTAGCTTTTCCAGGATAACAGCAGCTTTCTCTTCTGAAACAAACGCAATAAAAAGGCCTTCATTGGCTACATAAAGTGAATCCAGCCCCAATAATTCACAAGCACTGGCCACTTGGTCATCAATAGGCAAGTTTTTTTGATATATCTCAATGCCTACAGCGGTTGCTTCAGCTATTTCCTTTAATACCGTAGCCACTCCTCCTCTTGTAGGATCTGTCAACAAATGAATATCTGTTCCAAAATTATTCAATAAATCCTCAACGCAATGGTTCAGGTAAGTGGTATCACTTTGAATTTCAGAATCGAATTCCAATCCCTCTCGGACTGACAAAATCGCCATGCCATGGGAAGCTATGTTACCACTAACGATGATTTTATCGCCTATCTGAATATTTTTCTTGCCAATATTGGCCTTGGGGTTAATGGTGCCCACGCCCGAAGTATTGATGAAAATCTTGTCTCCCTTACCCTTTTCAACCACCTTGGTATCTCCTGTGACGATCTTTACCCCTGCCTTTTCACAAGCTATTTTTATTGACACCAAAATTTCCCAGAAATCTTTTACGGGCAACCCTTCCTCAATAATAAAACTAAGGGATAGATACTTGGGAGATGCCCCACACATAGCCAAGTCGTTAACAGTGCCATTAACCGCCAGCTCCCCAATATTCCCGCCAGGAAAAAAGATGGGCGAGACCAAAAAACTATCTGTTGAAAAAGCAATTTTTCCATGTAGCTCCAAAAACGCTCCATCATGTCTCTCATCAAGAATATCATTGCTCAGCAGGTCAAAAACCCCGCTATCCAATAGTTTATTGGTCAACATTCCCCCACTGCCATGGCCCAATGTAATGATATCAAAATCCAATATGGGCATAGGGCATTGCAACTGCATGCGTAAATTTTTGTTCTCCGACATTTCTCTTGATTAAATTTCAACCATCCCCGAAAAATGGTAATAGGCAGCACAGGCCCCTTCACTGCTTACCATTGGTGCGCCCAATGGATTTTCTGGTTTACAGGTCTTTCCAAATTGGGAGCACTCATAAGGCTTTTTAATTCCTTTCATGATCTGACCTGAGATGCAAAGTGGATTTTCAGGAGCCTCATCGATAAAAATATCGAATTTTCGGATTGCATCATAACCCGCATACTTATCTCGTACAGCATATCCACTATCAGGGATTTCCCCAATACCACGCCACATTTGATTGCGGACTTCAAAAACTTCATTGATTACTTTCTGAGCATCAAGGTTGCCTTCTTCACGAACAATCCGGGCATATTGATTCTCCACTTCGGATTTGCTCTGCTCCAATTGGCGAATTACCATTAAAATGCCCTGTAACACATCCAAGGGCTCAAAACCGGTCACCACAATGGGAACCTTATATTTTGTCGATAAAGGGTGGTATTCCGTATTGCCCATAATGGTACAAACGTGTCCGGCTGCCAAGAAGCCATCTATTTGGCTCTCCTTATCGTCCATGACCGCTTTAATAGCTGGGGGCACCAAAACATGAGAGGCCAAAATGGAATAATTTTTTACATTCCTTCTGTCTGCATGCACTACTGATAGTGCGTTGGCAGGGGCAGTGGTCTCAAAACCCACAGCAAAGAAAACAACCTCTTTTTCTGGGTTCTCCTCCGCTATTTTTACGGCTTCTAAAGGTGAATACAAAATACGGACATCGGCACCTTCGGCCTTGGCCTGCAACAAACTTTTTTGTGATCCGGGAACACGTAGCATATCCCCAAAAGAACAAAGGATCGCCTCTTTTTCCGTGGCCAAGTGGATTGCCTTGTCAATCAGGTTCAAGGGAGTAACACATACCGGACAGCCTGGACCATGAATCATCGTGATCTTATCGGGCAACATTTCAATAATGCCATTTTTCACCAGACTATGGGTTTGACCTCCACAGACTTCCATAATTGACCATGGGCGTGAAACGGTGTTCTTTATTTCTTCCAAATATTTCTTCGCAAGTTCAGGATCGCGGTATTCAGATAAGTACTTCATGTTATTCTGGTTTAGGCAGGTATTCGTCAACATCCCCCAACTCTCCCAATTCTCCAATTTCCTCCAAATATTTAAAGGTTTTTTGGGCCTCTTCTTCATTTACCTTACTAATGGCAACTCCAACATGTACCAATACATAGTCATCCACCTCTGCATCTGGTAACATCTCCAAACTGGCTTCCTTTACGATGCCCCCAAAAGAAACTTTTGCCATGCGCACCATACCGCCATATTTGGTTTCAATACTCTTTATTTTTCCAGGAATCGCTAAACACATATTTTATTTTTAATATGTTGATAGTAACATAATTGACCAAACGAGATATTCTCATCGTTACTAGACAATATACGATTAAATCTTAATTTAATTTTTGATTTTTTGCCCAGGTAAACCAGTTTGCTGATGAGTAACGCATTTTGAAAAACCCCTCCACTACAGGCTACTTGTCTAAAATTGTTGTTTTTAGCCATCTTTATGATTACCAAAGCCAACGTATGAATAAAACTGTTCGCAATTTGTTCTCTGGACATCCCGGCAACCATGGATTCGTTCATTTTGGTGAGAATAGTCCTAATGTGGACCCATTCATATTTTTCACCCTCTAGGAAATCAATAAAATCTTTTCCTGTATATGTTTGTGCCAGATTCTCCAGAAGCATGGCAGCTTCTCCCTCGTATGTACTTATATCAATTAAATTGAGTAGGGAAGCAACCGCATCGAACAATCGCCCCACAGAGGAAGTTTTCAAGATATTTTTTTTGAGCATTTGATTGTATACCTTCCATTCCGTTTCAGAGAATTTATGTTTACATACATCAACTTCCTCTTTGTCAAGCATGGAAAAAAGGGACAATCTTGGTTCTTTTGCCATTTTATCAGAAGCCAGCCAATCAACATATTCAAAATGGGTCAGACGTTGCATGGTATATTTTTCATAAGAAAAAAACTCCCCGCCCCATATGGCTTGGTCGTCTCCCCACCCAGTACCGTCCCAGACAACGCCAAGAATTTTCTCTTCTGTACCAAATAGGTGATGCTCACCAAGAACGCTTGCAAAATGGGCTTTGTGATGCTGGACTGAGACAATGTTTGACTTCCAGGTTTCTGCAAGTTCCTCACCTATTATACTGCTTTGATAATTGGGGTGGGAATCTATTAGGATAGTCCTTGGTTCGGTTTCAAATAATTTACCAAATTGGAAAATGCTTTGGCCAAATCGATTGGTGACATCATAGTTGTCCAAATTACCAAAATACTGGCTTACGTAAATATTAGAATTCGGCACAAAGGTGAACGTACTTTTCAAATGAGCACCCATGGCCAAGATCTTGCTCATTTCGCCACCCGTTTTTTCCTGCTCCAAATAATTGGGTGCCAGCCCACGAGAACGCCTGTTTATGATTTTATGATTATCCGCGAATCGAATTACCGAATCATCTTGCGGAAAGGAAATCCTTAAATTATGGTGCAAAAAATAATCCACTACGTCAGAAAGTTTCTCAACAGCTTCCTTTTGATCGGCAATGATAGGGGACCCGTGAATATTTCCACTTGTGGCAACTATTGGAATATTTAATGAGTCCATTAAAAGTGTCAACAAAGATGACGAGGGCAGCATAACTCCCAACCGTTGTAATCCAGGTGCAATTTGCTCCCGTTTTAAATCTAATTTTCTTTTTTTCGGGTTTAAGATTACAATTGGGGCAACTGGGGACAATAGCATACCTTCTTCCTCACTTGTAACCTCAAAATCGGTTTTAATCCTATCCATGCTAGGGTATAATATCGCAAAGGGCTTTGACGGACGCTGCTTCCTCTCTCGAAGAAGTTCAATGGCCCGTGCATTGTTTGCATCACAACATATCAGGTAGCCATTGGTGTTTTTCAATGCGAGAATGCATCCCTTGCGAATCAAATCCGCAGCTTTTTGGATTATTTTTTCTTGATTGTCCTCAATATCCTTGCCCGTTGCGTCTTGCAATATCAGTTGTATGCCACAATCAATGCATGTATTGGTTTGTGAGTGAAACCTTCGGTATTCCGGATCACGGTACTCTTTGGTGCAGGCTGGGCACATGCCAAAATCATTGACGGTGGTATTTGTACGTTCAAAAGGATATTTATTGGTAACTGCATACCGGGGACCACAATTGGTGCATGTGGTAAAAGCATACCCATGTCGACGGTTGTTCTTCTCGCGAATTTCTTGTTTGCAAGAATCACAAACGGCAAAATCGGGTGTCAACGGGATATTGATTTGGTGCTCAGCGGTAGAGGCTATAATCTTGAAATCGATGAATTCCTGAAAAGGCACCTCACGAAAAGAATGGGATTGAATTTTTGAAACTCCCGGAGCTTCTTCCACTACATTCTTCAAAAAAGCATTTGCGGTTTTTGTGGTGGCATTGATAAAAATCAAAACACCGTTTTCATTGTTTCCGACCCTGCCCTTTAGACCAAACTTCTTTGCAAGTTTGTAAATGAATGGGCGAAAGCCCACTCCCTGTACCTGTCCTGTTATTGTAAGTTGAAAGGTTTGTGGCATGTAGGAGTCATCCCTTTTTATCCAGTACCTTTTTCAATAGCCAGTCGCACCATTCATCAATACCTTCTTCAGTAATAGAAGATATCTGTATTACCTCCAACTCGTGGTTTACTTCCCTAGCATCTTTGGTCACTGCCTCTACCGAAAAAGGAACATAGGGAAGCAGATCGGCCTTTGACACCAACATCATATCACTGGTCAAAAACATTTTGGGGTATTTTTTTGGTTTGTCATCCCCTTCAGTGGTGGCCATTAAAGTAACGCGATAGTCTTCCCCCAAATCAAAGGAAGACGGACAGACCAAGTTCCCGACATTCTCTATGAACAAAAGATCGATTTTCTCCAGATCAAACTGATCAAGCACCTGATGTATCATTTGGGCTTCCAAATGGCAAATGCCACCGGTAACAATTTGCAATGCCTGAATACCGGTTTGCCGAATGCGTTCTGCATCACGCTCGGTCTCCAAATCGCCCACCATTACCGCAATCTTGATTTTATTCTTTAGTTTCTCGGCCGTTTTTTGCATTAGGGTGGTTTTACCACTTCCGGCCGAAGAGGTTATGTTTACCAGAAGTGTTTTGGTCCTGGCCATTTCCTTTTTGATGATATCTGCCACAAAATCATTTGCCTTGAGCAAATTAATGTTGGTATTCTCACATTGTACCGTTCCACGTGCGGCCTTGGTCGATTTTTCTATCATAGCGCTTCTTTTTTAACTAATCTTCAAATTCTACTTTGTGTATCAACATTTCTTCTCCCTGAATGACATTTTTACAGGGTTTTTCACAGTTCGCACAAACAAACCGATAGTTCTTCACTTCTGTAATATGGTTGCAGATTTCGCATTGAATTTTCAATTCGGTCGATTCTATATGCAATTTAACATGATGATAGCCTGGATTTGTCATATGATAGGCACTATAGGCATTATGCAAGAGACGCGGTTCAATATTTGATAATATGCCGACTTTTAGGTGGATTGCCTTCATTTTATTTAATTTTTCCACTTCGAACTCTTGTTCCAGTGTGCGCATGATGCTATTAACTATGGATGTTTCGTGCATAAATTACATCTAAATTAAACTTTTCACTTTTTCCAATTCATCTAGGTGTTTTTTTGCTTGCATAATTAAGTTTTCATCCTCAATCAAGGTCTTTACTTCTTCTGCTTTGGACTTCATGGTTTCATACTTTTTCTTTTCCTCATCATTGTTTTCATTGTGGGTCAACCATGACAGTTCTAATTGATTCAACAGGGTCAAGGCCCTTTCAAAAGGGTAGGATTCTGCTGTTCGTACATTGAGTGCCTCCTCGAATAGTCCCCATGCCTTCTTGTAATTGTCATGAATCTTGGCCGGGGGAAAATACATTAGTGCAGTGGCATAGTTGTGACTGGCCATGGCATATTCATAAGGATATGCTTCTTTGGTATAAAAAGCCAGGACCTCTTTAAAGGAAGAAGCACAAAATGCCGTCCACATTGGTTTTTCTTCGGGACTCACGGGAATTTCCGAATAGATCAGGGCCAAATTGTGATGAATGTCGGCAAATTTCTGTGGATGGGTGTCACGCTTAAATATTTTAAGGACATCTTGAAAGGCATTGATGGCAGCCTTGTAGTACTGGGGGTTCCCATTTTTTGACCATGTATACAGAAGTATGGCCTTTTTTAAACCCGCTTCACCCAGAAACTCTGGAATATCTTCTTGTCTGAAAATCTGAATGGCCTTGTTGATCAATTCCTTTGATGTAATAAAATCTTCCTTAAAATTGGCCACTTCGGCAGCTTCGATCAACAAAAGACCAGCTTGCACATATAACCCTTTGTTCTCAAAATAATTTATACATTCCAATTGCGCATCATGTATGGTTTCCAGTTCTTGAACATCATAGGGTACTTGCAACTGCATCATTTGAATATTGGCCAAATGTATTTTCATTGCGGTTTTTGCATCATCAGAGATAGCGATTTCATAATGCTCTTGGGCTATTTGTTGGGCCAGGTCAACTTCACCGATATCCAAAAGGAAATTTAGGAAATGTTTTGCCGTGAAGACCTGCAACTCATCATTTTCTGTAGTTTTGATCGCATCAAAAAAGTGGTTCTTCAATAGGGTATGGTCCATTGGATTCTCCACAACTCCATAGTAGTTTACCATAACCCAGTTCATGGATGAAGTTTCTCTACAAAATGATAACATTTCTTCTGAGATTCCATATCCAAACTGCAAGTGGGTGGCAATCAAAAGGTGTTTGTACAAAATGGCTTCTTCAGAAATAAATTCAAAGGCTTTTTGATGGTTTCCCAACTTATAAAAAACCATTGCCAAGAGATTTTCCCTGGTAAATGACATTTTAGGAAATATATAGGGAGGTTCCAGATCGTACCAATCCAAGGGACTTATGATACCATTTTGATCTATCATCAAAATTTTAAGGTCTTGTATGGTATTATCATTCGTTGTTACAGAAACCAGTTCATCCAATCTTTCGATGGATACAACTAAATCCTGAACATCGTGGTATAAATCAGTTGTTGTTAAAATCGTAAGCATCCTTATCTAGTTTCTTTGTGCCTCTTGGGTCTTTGGCAGCGGTTTGCTGCATACTTCTACCGTAAATCTCAGCCAATTGTTTTGAGCGATAATCCCCGATAGTCTGTACAAGTACCTGATTTGGATCTTCGGTATTGATGAAGATCAACGAAACTTCCCAACGGCCTTTGACCGGGGTGACTTTGTACTGTACTTCGGCATTGATCAGCCAATCGTTCTTTTGGTTTGCCACTAAATGTTCACTTTTAGCAAATTGGTTTTTTGAATCACTTCATATTCCAAATCCCTATCCGTCATATCCAGATCATTGTCAATCAATAATTCACGAATTGCAAGTGTTCTATCACCTTTCAAGTTACGCGATTTTAATAAAAACTGTGCGGGCTTGTACATTTTAACAAACCATTGACTGGTCACGGGAGTAATGAGAATCTTGCCTTGTTCTTCAACATAAGTGACATATGCGAAGTTGATTTCCCCAAAAATGAGCTGAACCAATTCATTATCCAAACAGATATGTGATGTCTTCAAGGAGATTTTGGTACTCACGTAGGTATCGATTGATTTAAATCCTCCAAAATATGTTGTACAACCTTGTTTCCGGCTTCTTTTACCACATTACTTAAATTCACTTCCAATTTGGTGTTCTCTATTGCCACCAAATACACTTGGATATCCTTTGGGTATTCGTCTTGTAATATTTTTTTCGCGTATGAAAGTGCTTGATCCCATTTCATTCCATGTAGAAATACCATTGGGTCATCTTGGGGTGCTTTAATAACTTCCTCGGCCGGCACCTTAAACAAGGTGCCTACAGGTTCATCACTATTCAAAACGGCATCCACAAGGATAATTTTACTATGCCCCTTTAATCCAAAGAGCACTTCAAACGCTGCTGTTCCCATATCAAAAATGGTAACATTGTCCAATCCAGGAAGTTTCTCACGTAATTGTTCAATTACATATATGCCTATTGCATCATCACTGCGCACCGGGTTGCCAAAACCCATTATTGCCGTTTTCATGTATTCTTTATTTCTTTTAAATTAAAAAACTTTCCCAGAGTTGCCTCTCGGGAAAGTCTCCATCTAAATATTGTATCAAAGATTATAGCTTAAACCTAGATAATTCCACTCCGCTTTTTGCATCATGGGCATGAACGGTACATACTAGACACGAATCAAAAGAGCGTGCCACTATGCCCACTTCCACAGGGTCAAGGGGATCCTCAATCGTAGTGCCCATAAGAGCAGATTCTATGGGACCGGGATTATCGTTTCCATCTTGTGGACCAACATTCCATGTGGTTGGGGCCATTACCTGATAATTTTTGATAATGCCGTCTTTTATCTCAATCCAATGGGCCAACGAACCCCTGGCTGCTTCCGTTGCACCAAAACCTTTACCATCTTTCTCAACAGGCTTTATGTAAAACTCCCCATCCAGGTCTATTTCACTCAACCACTTATCAATCAGTGTATATAGTCGAGGTGCCTCATGGACCCGTGCCAATACCCTTGTAAATACACTTGGACCCAACTTTTGAATAATGTCTCCAAACAAGGGATCCTTAATCTGGTGGTCGAGATTATTGGGGTTTGCATTCATTACCACTCTGGCCAACGGACCTGCTTCCGCAGCATGTCCATCATAACGTGGTGCCTTTGCCCAACTGTATTGCGAATCAAAATTACTCTCGTGTAATGTTTGTGATTGAGCTGGCGTTGGAAGTGGTTCATCCCAAGGATGTAGACCATCTTCTTGATTGTTGTACCAAGAATGTTTCACATGTTCACTTACCTTCATGTGGTCGAACTCGTGGTAATTTTTTCCATCAAAGAAACCACTTGAAGATATGAGGGCTTTATTTCTGCCATCTATCGTGGGGGTGTTATAAAGATCTTTATGTAAGTATGTGCCAAATGCCAAAAACTTACCCACACCCTGACCAAACTTATCCAATCCGAATTCTTGTCCGGCCCGTATGAACAATCCCAAATCACTATTCCTGTGTGATTCATTTTCATCGACCCAGGCCAACATATCATCCCAAGTCTTAATCTCTAAATATCTTTCAATGGAACATCCCAGCCAAACAGGCTCAAGCCAATCATTCTTGAACTGGGTCATTATTGCATGGGCACGTGTTATATCTTTCAGGGTGGGCGCGCACATTACACCTCCTGGCACCATGTAGCTAGAATGCGGCCATTGTCCTCCGAACAGCGCATATACTTGAACCGGCAAACCACTTGCAGTCAAACCGATTTGGAATGTTTCCCCAACATATGCGGACCATCTTTTCACTACCTCTTTATAGAGTGGTTTATCTGCAAATTTCTTATTTGCCAAGTCAGTGGCAAAAATGGCATAAAACCATCTTGGTATACTTTGGATCGTTTCCGTCGCCTGACCTATTGCCCTTAACAACAATGCATTTGGGCTTAGCTGGGTTCCCCAAGCAGTATCCAGGGCTGATGATGCACAATATAGGTGCGATCCACCACAGATACCACAGATTCTAGGTGTAACAATAAGTCCCGATTGGGGGTCCTTGCCCGCCATTATTTTCTCAAACCCCCTGAACATTGCAGCTTGTGTATGGGCACGGGTCACTTTTCCGTTGTCGATATAGACTTTTACATCCAAATCACCTTCAACACGGCCAACTGGGGATATATTTAATTCTTTTACTGACATTTTATATCTTTTTCGTTGCTACTATTTTGAACCTTCGTGTACTCTTTGGTTTTTGGGCAATACCTTTTGGAAGCCAGCTTCAATATAATAAGCCAGTTTGGTTCTTCCGGTGGGAACTTCCTTGGGCAATACGCCTAAGTATTTCATGGTTTTGAAAACACTTCCCTTTTTCAGATCGTGATGGGGAAAACCAGGTTCCGTGCATCCCAAACAAGGATGATTTGCCCTTGTTTTACTGGATTGCCTGTTCCACAGGATATTGTTACAACTAGCGCGTGTCATAGGTCCTCGACAACCTACTTCATAAAACAAACAACCATGGCCACGCTGACCGAACCCTCCATCAACCTTTTGTGCAAAGTTGGTTACATTGGTACAACCATGTTGAACAAAATTGGTGAAGAATGTTTTGGGTCTATGATAATCGTCAATTTGCACATCCCCTATTCGTCCAACAGCTATGGCCACAAGAATTTGTGTTATCCAATCTGGGTGAGCAGGGCAACCGGGTATATTTATTACTGGCAATCCTCCTTTTGAAACATAATTGCCCCCTAAAAAACCTCCCTTTTTCTTTTTATGGAATTGCATTCCCGTAGATTCGCTGGGGTTTGGTGGTACGGCAGGTATTCCTCCCCATGTAGCACAATCCCCTATTGCCACTACATATCCAGCCACTTCAGACAGTTCCTTGATCCAGTCTTTCATTGGGCGGTCGGCAAAATAATTCATCGTGCCCGTATTATTTGGGCCCTGAATCAACGAGCCTTCATACACAAGTATATCCATTTGCACTTTTCCTGCAATGATATCCTTTAAAAGATCTTGCACCTGATCTCCAATTTGTAAACCTGTAGTTGGGTGCCACAAAATGTTAAGGCCGAAGTCAGTGATAAGTTCAACCACTGTGGGTTCTTCAGCATTCAAGAAAGACATTGTGTTTCCACTACATGCACCTCCTTGTAACCATAATACGTTAGCCATAATATTATTGGATATATTTTTTAAAGAACTGAAAATAAGAATATGATACTTATTTAACAAAATAATTATATTATTAAATGTTATTTAGACTTTTTACAAATAATATATCTGATATTATATTTTGCAACAGCAAATAATTATCAACTGTTTTGGCGAGCAAAACCGGGTTTTGCGCTGCAAGCGTCCCAAACCTTACCGAACTAATACTACTGAGCGAGGCAGGAAGCTAAATATCGTTCGGAAAGTATCTACAAGTTTTGAAGGGTACGTTTATAGTTTTCCAGCTCACCTTCCGTGATCTCCAGCTTCAAATAGGGCTTTCCGAAAGAAGGTTTTATCAAAGTGATGTGGTCCACAACATATTGGCTTTCCCTTTTGAGCATCCCCATTTTGTCCATCAACCTTTCATAGCGAATCCTGGGGACAGTAATCTCAATCTCGGGCTCCTTTTTTAATGGTCTTTGTTCCTTTCTTACCGGCTCATCCTTGATTTTTTGTTCGAGCAGGGCATGGAGAATGGCATTGGTCGGTTTGGTCTGTGTGATCTCTATGTCCCGAATGATGGCTATGGCCGCCTCCATTCGTTTACGGTTCTTTTGTATTTCATCCAGTATCCCTTTTGAGGACCTTTCCGATGGGTCAAATCCGTGCCACTGAAAAAAGTCCATCATCTTTTGCAGTGTCTCGGAATGGGATGGTGCCACCCGTTTTGAGAACTTTCGGAACCTATTCGCCACGCCGGTCTTGAGGTTGATTGTACTGTAACTGTACCTGTATTTTCCCTTTACTATCATTTTACATCAAACTTTTTCAGTGTTTATCTGTGTTTAGGAGGGGTTTGGCGCAAACTCTTCGATTCCCATTATTCTTTTGTTTATCCCCCATCCCTTTGTTCATGGGGATTTGCGGAGCAAAAATGGTATCGTGGCACCGGCTTGCCGTGCTACCCTCTCGCTTTTCCTTAATTCTTTTGCGTAGCAAAACAATTCGGAAAACATACCTGCCCTTCTTTGAGGCGGATTGGAACCATAATCTTTTAGCCTTTAAACCAAAAGCCCACCAATGGATACTCTGATCCACCGACGGGCCTTTCCTGTGACCTGACTTTCCCTATCAAACTAGTTGCCGTTCCAAATGGCTTATGAACCCAATCGGCCCTTTAACATCGTAACAGTTCAATTTTTAAGGATTCTTGATGTTTTTGCCAATTGTTCGGCATTCCTTTCAATGGAAACAAGCCGGTCCTCCAATAGTTCCATATCATTGCTGATCTTGCTCTCCAACACCCTGGCATAGATCTGGGTGGTCGAGAGCTTTGTATGTCCCAAGAGCTTGGAGACCGTCTCGATGGGCACACCGTTGGACAGGGTCACTGTTGTGGCAAAGGTGTGCCGTGCCACATGGAAGCTGATGTGCTTGTCGATTTTGCAGAGCTTGGCCACTTCCCGGATATACTTGTTCATTTTTTGGTTGGAGTACACAGGTAGGCAGCTTCTAGATGGAAGTTTATCATTGTACCTCTCCAAGATCTCAAGTGCCTTGGAGAGCAGGGGTACCCTTACCGGTTGCTGGCTCTTCTCCCTTCTGAGGAAAATCCATTTCTTGCCATCGATGCCCAAGACAATCTGGTCCCTGGTCAACTGTTTCATATCGATATAGGAAAGCCCCGTATAGCAGGCAAACACGAACATGTCCCTGCAGATTGACAGTGATTGTTTTTTGAGTTTGATTATCTCAAAGATTGAAAGCTCGGTTTTGGTAAGATAGCTCCGGTCAAATTTGGTGAACTTCAGGGAGTATCTCGAAAAGGGGTTCTTCGCCAGCCATTCAAGTTTCACCGCAAGGTTCATCAGTTTGTTGAGCCGTTCCAGGTGCTTCATTACCCCATTGTTGGTGATGGGTTTGCTGCTGATGGCATTCTTGGGGTTGCGCAGGTACCGCTCAAAATCAATGATGAAGCCGTACCTCAGTTTCTCCAGATGGATGTCCGTGGTCTTCAGTGAATGTTTCAGATAGTTCCCAAGGTAGGTCCTTGTGGTTTGGTAGTTCTTGAGCGTCCCCTCCTTGAGCACACTTTCCATCTTGTCCCCATGGTAGGACACAACGTCCATAAGGGTCCTTCCTCTGTCATCGTTGCCCAAGTATCTGGCCTTGACGGTCTGTGGATCAATGTATCCGCCTTCCATTACCAGTTCTTGGTGACAGTCATGGAGCCGTTGGCGAATTCTGTCCAGTTTGTGGTTCAGGGACCTGGCCCCATCGGACCTTCCCATCGCCCTGCTGGCCTTGCTGTCCCAGTTGTCAATTGGATAGCTGGTCCCCGTGCTGATCTCGGCCCTTTTTCCATCGATGGTGACCCTGGCATAGATCGGTGCCAGTCCATTTTTTGTCTTTGCCCTGTTCTGCCAGAGCAGTACCTTAAAAGTCTTCATCTTGCTTTCGTTTTGGGTTAATAAATCCTGTCAACGAAAGTCAGATCACAATAAAAGCCGGTCGCTTTCCTTAAAGATATGAAAAACGGGGTAAGCCTGAGGTAACCGAATAGGTCACTTTTTTTCATAAAAAAAAGCCAACCGAATGATTTCAACAAAAATTTAATCCATTGAAATCCATTAAGTTAGCTGTTCTTTGATATCGATTGATATCATTTTGGTCGGGATGACTGGATTCGAACCAGCGACCACACGCACCCCATGCGTGTACGCTACCAGACTGCGCCACATCCCGAAAACGGATTGCAAAAATATAAATTTTGATGATACTTCGTCAGGTATTTTGGGAAATTAGAAAGTAAAATATGATTTTACAATTCCCATTACCAAACCCTCTTGAAATTGATACTTAATCCAAGCTTATCTATTTTAAATGAAATGGAGCTTTGGGTTTAACGATAAAGCGTAAAATGCCCTACAAATTGCTGTTTCTCCCGATCATTAGCATAGACCACATACCAGTAATCTCCTGTGGGCAAAGGGTGTCCTTCATAATTACCGTCCCATTTTTTAACCTGATCCAATCGAGCCACTACCCTACCGTATCTATCATAGATAATTACCTCGATATTAGGGAAGAACTCTCTGTTCTGAGGGTACCAATTGTCGTTCAAGCCATCTCCATCAGGAGTAAAGAACGGAGGTAGTTCAGGCATTCCATCAAAATCAAACGGCATGACCAGATTGGCGACACAGCCATTTTGATCTCTTACCATAATGTTGATGTTTGCGTCTGAGTTGATGTTAAAGGTGTTGGTTTCACCATACGATTCTCCTTGAAAGAAATACTCGTAACCTCCAAATCCACCTGTAGCTATTGCTGTAATCTCGTTCGGTCCTGTTTTTGCGGCTTCCAATGTCAGCGGTTCATAGGCATCAATCTCAAACTCCACAAAGGTCACACACCCATTTTCATGGTAAATGTAGACAGTATGTTCCCCTGGAGGCAAGTCACCATAAGTCCTTTGTTCAGTTGCCAATTGTATATCCTCTACATCCAATGCAAACAACAGGTTAGGCAACAAGGACTGATCAGCTATTGCAATGGTCGTTGTACTGTTGGGGAAGATTCCTTCGCAGCCATATTCCACAATAGGTTCTGCCATCAATTCTATTCCTACTCCAATTTCTGCTACAACGCTGGTTTGACAACCATTGGCATCTCTTACAAAAACCACATAGGTCTCACCTCCTTGTAGATTATCAAAAAACATAGAGTCGTTTTGTACAAAATCAGCATCATCGGCAGAATTCACACTGGTAAAATAAGGAGCGGTTCCTCCGGAAACCTGTAAGGTCATGGTTCCATCTCCATCTCCCAAACAAATTTCAGGAGTTGTATTGGCTATTCCCGCAACCAATTCCATAGGCTGAGTGATTTCAACAGTTCTGGTGATGGTACAACCTAAATCGTCCTGGATGATGATATCATAAAATCTTGGAGCCAAATCTGTAAAAGTTTTTCTGTTTGGATTCATGGGGTCGTCTCCTTCAAAGAACTCACTAAGGGTATCGGAAATGGAATATCTGATCGCTCCGGTTCCACCGCTTGCTTCAATAATAATCTGTCCATTGGTATCACCAGCGCAAATTACTGGTACAGCTTCCAAGTATTCAAGTACCAAAGGTGGTTTGGGCTCTATCACAATGGGGTCGGAAATGGCCTCACATCCTCCACTTTGCGCATATACATAATATGTTCCGGGGCTAAGTTCTCTAAAGATCCCTGAACCTTGAGCTGGTCTAACCGTGTTACCAGTTGTTGGGTTAGGCGGTATATTGGAATTCAACAAGGTGTACACATAACTTCCTATACCTCCAAAGGCTTCAGACCGAATGATTCCTGTGGCCTCACCTGCACAATTGATTGTGGCGTTGGTCAAATCCAAAGCAATGACCAATGGAGCAGCCGGGTCCAATGAAATTTGATTTGAAAGCTCAAAGGGACATCCGTTGGAATTCTGCACATCATATTGGAACGGTCCCGGGTCAAGGGTAATATCAGCTGTGATTTCAACACTTGACAGTCCAGCACCAAAAGGAATAAATGGGTCTGCTGTACCTGATCTTCTGTAGAAATAGTCTACACCAAGCTCGGGATTTGTAACGGTCAGTTGCATTCTTCCCAAGTCACCACATCCTGGAGGCTGCAACTCAACCAATTCTGCCACCACAATTTCTGGGTCCTGAACCGTAATCGGAATAGTTGTGAAACTACAGTTCCATCCATCAAAGATGGTGATGGTGTATTCTCCTGCGGACAAGTTGGCAAAAGTGCCCGTTGTTTGAAGTCCACTATTGGTACCATCGGTAATCCTGTTCAACTGATACAGATAATTTCCTGGCCCTTGACCTCCCGTAACGTTGTATGCCTCTATGATTCCATCATTGTCGTTGTTACATCGTAATGGCTGAACAACCTGAATATCAGCACCAATTGGCGTAGGTAATGGCAGATTAACCGTAGTGCTGGATTCACATCCTCTTAAATCCCTAACATTTACCGTATAGTTCCCTGTGGAAAGATTCTGAAAAATTGGATTGGTATTAGGATAATCCACTAATACAGTTGTTCCATCAGGAGCAATCAATTGGTACTCATAAGTACCCCAGCCACCATCACCTGTTGCCGTAATTTCACCCAATCCTGGAACATTACAAGTAACCGGAGAGGTTTGAACGGCATTCACGGTAAGTGGTCTGTCCGGAGATCTTACGGTAACGACGTTACTCACCACATCACAGAAAGGCGAATCCAATGCCTCTACATGTACTATTAGATTTCCAGCAGGTAATCCCGTAATAATTTCAGGATTGTTGATTGGAGCATTGGTATCAAAACTTCCTGTGACACCTGTTGAGGTCTCAACTCCGGAGTTATCCCTAGAGAAAACCTCATAATTATAGGTCCCGCTATAATTGTTTATCTCCAAGCTTATCTGGCCATCATTTCCATTGAAACAGGTAACGGGCTGTACTTCCGCAATCAAGGCCTCGATTGTATTATATTCAGGCATATTGACCGTTGAAGTAAGATAGGTACATCCTCCACTGCCAATATCTGTTACGGCAAAAATATAGTCTCCAGGAGTTGAAATATCCCAAGTAACTCTATCCGTACCCGATGAACTTCTCGCCGGTTCAGAGCCAAGAGGAAGTATTTCCACTTCGTAATTGCCAGGTCCCTCGTTAACTATAATTTCAATGAATCCTGGGCTAACACCTGTTCCTGATGCGTCACAGGTAATCTGTCCTACATTATAGCTGAAGGTAATATCGGTTGGGGTATTTATGGTAACCGAAGCAGTATCTTCGCATCCATTTTGATCCCGTACTGTCAGTATAATAGTCTGGTCCGTTCCATTGTCAATAACCTCAAAGGTATTTCCTGTCTGAAAGTTGGTCCCATCAAATTGAGGTGTGCCATCATTCATACTATACGTGTAGGGTCCAGTTCCCGTTGCAATTCCCGTACCATCTCCATTGGTATCGGTAAAAATGGTAATGGTAGCCGTACTGAACTGATTACTTGCCGGATTACATGTAAATGCCGTACTAATGGCATTGACTTGCAATAAGGTGGGCTCACTGATAAGGATATCTCCCGAACGGTCCGTACATCCTCTATCTGAGACTACCTCAACTTGATACGTATCGGGAGCAAGGTTATCAAACACTGGTGATCCTTGTGGTCCGGCAAGAACTGTTGCGGAAGAACCATCGTATAAAACATAGCTCAAAGGGGTATCCGTATCACTACCCGGTTGAAGTTCAACCGAAATTGTTCCATTATCAGCCCCATTACAGGTAACATCAGTTCTTGGAGTAGCTGTAATCACAGGTGTATTCACCGTAGATACATTTACAATGGCCTCATCTGTACACAAGGGTGCAGTATTGGAGCTTAAATCGGTCACCAAAATGTTATAGTCTCCAGGCAATACCCCGTTGAACGTATTGGAGTTTTGCGCAGGTCCAATATTGGCCAACGTACCGGCATCTCTAAGTTGATATTCAAAGTTGCCACTACCTCCAGTAGTGTTCACCGTAATTACTCCATCTCCAGCATTACATGTTGGGAATGAAGTGGCGTCTGCCGTTATGGCAAAGAAATCAAAAACTTCTGCGTTCACGGTGTTGGTACATCCATTTCCGTCCCTAACGGTTATAACATAACTACCTGGGTTTGGAACAATGAAAGTGGTCCCGTTCTGGAATCCACTTCCAATGTCATATTGGAAGGTTTCTTCGGGCAATCCAGAGCCTGTAGTCAATGGTGACAGTACATTTATTTGGTAGCCACTGGTTGCAGTACATTGGTTAACCACATCAATGGTAGGATTGGGTACTCCTGCTTCTTGGGTAACCGTAAATGTGGTCAGTGCGGTACAACCATTTGCATCTTGAACATAGAAATCATAATCCGCAGGATATGGACCAGCTATTTCAAAGGTGGTATCAGGGGCAAAAACCGTAGGCGCCGATGCTCCATTTAGAACATAAGCATAGTTGAAAGGTGCGGTTCCACCAAAACCACGAACTGTGACCAAAGCACCTGCGTTACAGGTCGCTTCAACAAAGTTGTCTATTGTGATTGATGGGGAACTGAATCCGATAAATACCAAAGTGCTTCCACTACATCCGTTGGAATCATCCCTTACTATAATTTGATAATTTCCAGGGGCCAATCCTGTAAATGTAGCATTGTACGGAATAGCTTGACCTGTCAATGAAGTTGGTCCAGATTCGATGGCACCTGTATCCGTATTCTGCAAGGTGATTGTAAAATCTCCTGGAGCGGAAATTCCAGTAACCTCATAATCAATAGATCCACTTCCTGCAACATTACAGGATGCTGAAGTAGCGGTGGCAGCCACTGCAACCGGATTGATTGGGCCAATTGGGTCAATTTCTTCAATATAAGTACAGCCCAAAGCGTCCCTTACCTCTACGAAGTATGTAACGCTTGGAACTACTTGTCCGGTGAAATCATAAATATCACCACCCGGTCCTGTTCCAGGTTGAAAAATTGGATCTCCCACTAACCTGAACTCATAAGGTCCCGTTCCGCCGGTAGCTTGAACACGATAAGGAAATGCAGTATCCGAGCATAATGCAGGGTCCGCATCTAATGGGATCAAGTCTAAGGTATTCTGGTCAATAACCACATCGTCACGGTCTTCACAACCTTGGGCATCAGTGGTAACAATGGTATAATTTCCCATTGGAAGATTAGGGAAATTAACCGTAGTACTTCCGGTTCCCATGGAAGAAGCCACCAAATTTCCTGCTACATCCAACAAAACATAGTCAAAAGGAGCAACTCCGTTGTTTATAGTTGTGGAAATAGATCCATTGACAGCACCTGCCGCACATACCGCATCTACAGGGGTAACCGTAGCATCCAATGGGGCGCTGGCTGCAATAGTAACCGAATACGCTGGGCTTACACACCCTCTGCTATCTCTAATTACAAATCCTCCATGAGTTCCTGGGCCATATCCTGAAAATATGTTCTGCGTGCTGAATGTGGCACCATTATCATTACTGAATTCGTAAGGAGGGATACCTTGCATAGTATCTGGAATCAACTCTACTATTCCACTGGTATTGTCACCACATTGGGTATCCGTTCCTACCACGGAACCGGCTATGGTTTCAGGAGGGGAGATAGTGACCGTGTTAGATTCGGTAGTACAACCTCTACTATCCGTTACCAAAAATTGATACGTAGTATCTGAAATGATAGAACCATCGTTTGGAATACTATAAACAAAGGAGTTACCAGTGATATTGTTATTATTTGAAGTATAGGGAGCTCCATTGATGCTTACCTCATAAATGTCATAATCTCCACCAGAAGTATATCCATTACTTATGTTCACCTGAATTTGCGCAGGAGGTCCAGCACAATCCAATTCTTGGATAATAGTAGCATTGGCAATAACCTGGGGCTCGATAGTAGCAGTTACGGTATCTCGACAATCATTTGCATCCACAACCTCAATGGTATAGGTGCCCGGTGTTAGGCCGGAAAAACTATTACTTGCCCCTAATGTTCCACCATTGATCCTATACTGATATGGTGCTGCACCCAAGGCTGCATTGACCACTAAAGTGGCTGCTGTAAAGTTGTCGTAGCAAAAGTCTGATGCTCCGTTATCCAATGTGAGGACGGGCGCATCCAATCGGGTCAAGGTAAAGCTATCCGTTACCGTACAGCCATTTGCATCTGTAACACTCACCTGATAGAGTCCATCTTGCGAAAGATTGGAGAACACATTTCCATTTTTTGGTCCCCTTGTGGAGGCATCAGGTTGTGTAAGGGTGTATCTATTTCCGCCCCATCCACCTACGGTGTTAATGCGAACCGCTCCAATATTTCCATTTTGACAGCTCATGGCCGTAACATCCAAACTAGCAATGGCAAATGCAGTGGAAGGTTCTTCAATAACCAAAGTAGAGGTGTCGGTACAATTGGTTTCCTCATCAGTAACGGAAATCACATAACTACCTGCTGCCAATCCCGTAAGAGGAATTATACTACTGTTTTGACCAGTGAATACAGGTCCTCCATCTATGCTATAGCTGTAGGTGGTGTTAAATCCATCTACTAAATAACGACCTTCACCATCGGTATCTCCAACACAAGTTACTACCCTGGTCTGTTGGGCCTGTACACCAATGGAACTGATATCGGTAATGGCATAGTTCTCATCGTACGAGCATCCTTCATTATCGGTAACTCTAAAGGTATAAGTTCCCAAACCAAGCCCAGTAAAGGTATTGTTGTTCCCGTTGTTAACAGCACTAGAAGCTGGAGCAATGATTTCATAAGTATACGGAGCTGTTCCTCCGGTAACCGCAAGTCCAACAGAAGCTGTTGTGTTTATACAATCTAAACTTGATATGGTAAAAGCCAGATCTGTGGGCTTATCCAAGGCATTGAATACAATGTCCGGCAAAGGTTGTACACAACCATTAGCATCCCTGATCAAAGGGGTATAGGTTCCTACACCCAGGTTAGGAAAAACGGGGTTGGTCCCAAAACCAGCACCTATACTGAATTCGTAAGGTGCAGTACCTCCAGAGATTCCTGATATCGTAATCTGACCTCCATTTTCGTTGATACAGGTTGGTGCTGAATCTGGGGTGGCGGTACCAGTTATGGTCGATGGAGTTCCAATAGTTGCTGTTTGGGGAGTTGTGGTACAGGTGAAAGAATCCTGTTCGTATCGCAGTACCACATCATATGTTCCCGGAGCCAGATTTGAAAAGACATTGCTCACCTGATAGTTGGTCCCATTATCAATGCTGTATTCTATTTCATATCCAAACCCGTTGGTAACATTTATGGTGATTCGTCCATCATTAGCGCCCCCACAATTGGCATCTTCAGGGGTTATGTTGAAAACTGGAGGTGGAATATCCTGAACATCTACCGAAGCGCTTCGTTGACAACCATTGGCATCTTCCACAAGAATGGCATAGGTCCCAGCAGTGGTAACTGCAAAAGTGGTAGATCCAGTATATGTGGAACTGAACGGACCGCCATCAACACTATAACGATAAGGTGCTGTACCACCAGAGGTACTTAGGTTAACGTCAACCGAAGCAGCACCACATCCAAAACTATCCGAAGCTGTTGCTGAAACATCCAATGGGCTTATGCCATTACCAATTTCAATGGGGTCGCTGTTAACATCAAGGGTTATTGTTTCAGAACAGTCATTGGTATCCACCCGAATGTTATAAATTCCTGGGCTAACATTCGCAAAAGTGTATGTATCCGAAGCATTGGGTCCAAAAGTATCTACGGTGATTCCATTTTTCACCAATCGATAGGTGTAGAATCCAGGAACTCCAGAAACCTGCACATCTATACTACCCAATTGTCCGCTACATAGTATATCGTTGGCAGTAACGTCCACATTAATATTCAAGTCATCAACTGTGAGTGTGTTGGATGGAAATACACATGCACTAGCTGAAACATTTTTCAACCTCACATAGACTCTATAGTCTCCTGGAGCAGTGATATCAAAGAAAGGATCATCTTGATATGGTCCCGCTGGACTATTCAAACTATACTCATAACCAGCCGGAACATTAGTTACCTCTACCCTACCTGGGTTTCCACAAATGATATCCTCCTTAATCAATTGGGGATCCAACGGATTCAGAGTTGATTTAAAATAGAAGTATTGACCTGAATCTACACGAACCCGGAATTCACCAGCAGTAGATAGGTTAAAAGTTGAGCCAGTACCCACCGTATTCCAGGTACAGGATGCATTGATCGTAGGGCAATCATCCACTACTGTTGGCGCGCAGGTATTGGTATCCAGTTGCTGCCATTCATAGGAGCTTCCAGACTGACTTAAGGTTATTGTACGAATATCACTGGTACCACATAGAAAGAATTTGGCCAAAGTACTACCATCATTGGGGCAAACCACTTCTTCGTTTGCGCCTTGGATGATGGTCATGAACATAGCACTACTTGCCGTAAATACCACATCAGTTTCATTAACTGAAGTAATATTTTTTTTAGGTGCTATGGCCTTTTCTGTATGCGGTTCTGAAAACGAGGAAACAATATTGGAGAGCAACCGATTGACCTCTGTTTTTGCTAATACCGTGGAACAGAATATTGATATGAACACCAACAACACGGCATATAGCAAATGCCTTGTTTTTTTTGGTAGCATAGGTTAAGTCTTGTTTTGAGAGAATACGCAGATTTGGGACCTTTATATTCTTAATAGTAATTATCTAAACTTATAATTTCTCTTTATCTTTCGATCACAAGTGACCGAGTAATTCATCTATTAAATCTATAATTTCAACGTTAAATTATGAAAAAAAGTGTTCTCCTTCCTTATTTTTTCGTTGTAATGCTAAGTACATCCTGTGCCCAGAAATCCGATTCGGGCATAAAAACTCCCCAAAATATTGATTTTACTGTAGAAAAGGTTGTTGGAGACATCCAAAACCCGTGGGGCATGGCCTTTCTTCCAGATGGTAGTATTTTAATTACAGAAAAAGCAGGAAAAATTATTCATTTCAAAGCGGGTAAGTTAACTGAAATAGGAAATCTTCCAGAAATTTATGTCAGAGGGCAAGGTGGATTGATGGATATTGAGTTACATCCCAACTATACTGATAATGGTTGGCTGTACCTTTCCTTCTCATCTTCTAAAGGCGATGGCAAAGGTGGAAATACTGCGATTATGAGAGCACGATTGTCCAATGGCAATCTAGCAGACAAACAATTACTGTACAAAGGTGAACCCAATACCACCAAAGGTCAGCATTTTGGTTCTAGGTTGGAATTTGATAATGAAGGCTATCTCTATTTTTCCATCGGAGATCGAGGAAACAGGGATGTCAATCCTCAAGATGTTACCAAGGATGGCGGCAAGATATATCGCATCCAGGATGATGGGAGCATTCCAAAAGACAATCCTTTTGGAAGTAAATCCTCAGATAAAGCAGCTATTTTCAGTTATGGACACAGAAATCCCCAGGGGTTGACCAAACATCCGCTAACGGGTCAGATTTGGGAACACGAGCATGGTCCAAGAGGTGGGGACGAAATCAATAAAATCCAAAAAGGAAAAAACTATGGATGGCCAGTGATAACCTACGGCATCAATTATAGTGGAACCAAAATCACCGATGAGACATCAAAACCTGGTATGGAACAGCCGGTGTACCAGTGGACTCCTTCCATTGCTCCCAGTGGAATGACATTTGTAAACTCCGATAAATATCCCAAGTGGAAAGGCAATCTGCTTGTGGGCAGCTTGGCCTTTCAATATTTAGAGCGATTGATTCTTGAGAACGATAAAGTGGTCTACCGCGAAAAATTATTGGATGGTATGGGACGGGTCCGTAATGTTAGACAAGCTCCTGATGGGTATATTTATGTTGGTATAGAAGGAAAGGGAATTTATAGAATTGTCCCTAAGTAACCTGTTACCGGAAAGCATCAATGGCTTGTTTTACAGAGCCATACTTTTTTAGAGCTTTCTCAGCTTCTTCATAATCCATGCCCAATTCTTCCACTAGGTAGCGCGTACCTCGGTCTACCAATTTGGTGTTGCTCAATTGCATGTTCACCATTTTGTTCCCTTTTACACGCCCAATTCGTATCATGAGGGCCGTAGAAATCATATTGAGCACCAATTTTTGACTGGTTCCACTCTTCATTCGGGTGCTTCCTGTAACAAATTCTGGCCCAACAACAATTTCAATGGGAATATCAGAATTGGCGGCAAGCGGAGACCCTGGATTATTGGTAATTCCTGCAGTCAACACCCCATTTTTCTTTGCATCTTCAATACCTCCGAGAACATAAGGCGTAGTTCCTGAAGCGGCAATTCCCACTAAAACATCATTGGAATTTATGTCATGCTCCAATAAATCTTTCCAAGCCTGTTCTGTATCATCCTCGGCAAACTCAACGGCTTTTCTAATGGCATTGTCCCCCCCAGCTATCAAACCAATAACCCGCTCGTGGGGCATTCCATAGGTCGGAGGAATTTCAGAGGCATCCAAAATTCCCAATCTTCCGCTGGTTCCAGCTCCTATATAGAATAGCCTTCCCCCGTCTAAAAATCGTTTTACCGTACAATCTACCAGTTTCTTGATTTGCGGGATTACCTGGGCAACAGCATCTGCAATTTTTTGGTCTTCCCTATTGATGCTTTCCAAAATGGTGCTGGTGTCCATTTTCTCCAAATTCTCGTAATTTGAAGGCTTTTCTGTGATTTTTTTATAATCCTTTTGCATTATAAAAGATGAATCTCTTGGTTTCTAAAAAGATTAAGAAGGTTATTATTGGGGTCTAACTCCGTAATCAAAGTATTTATTGCGTTGATATTGCATGTTTTAAATCGATGCTGCGAATTTAGCTTTTCAGATATACATAAAAGCACTGTCTTTTTTGAGGCCTTGATCACAGCCTTTTTAACCTGTACAATATTCCAATCGAACTCCGTAAGTCCATAAATTGAATCAACATATCCCGTACCAATAAAACCGTAATCCACCTTGATTTCGGATAATTGGTTAATGGTACTTGCGCCAACCGAAATTTGGGAGTCCGGTGAAATCTCCCCACCTATAAAAACCACCTTTACATTGGGTTTGGCAAGGAGTTCCATGGCCACAGGTAAACTTAATGTGAAACATGTCAAATTCAAATTTTCAGGAATTTGTGCCGCCAATTCAAGACATGTGGTACCGCCATCAATAAAAATGACATCGCCATCCTTTAACATTCCAACTGCCTTGGCAGCAATCATCTCCTTTTTATCTTGGGCGTAAATGTTGGTGTTCCTAACAGTTGAGTTGGTAAATCCAAGCGATATAGCGCCCCCATGGACTTTTCTCAGCTTGTTTTCACCATCCAGTTCTTTAACATCCCGGCGCACCGTATCTATGGAAACATCCAGCATTTCTGCTATATCTGTTAGCAAAACCTTGTTATGAAGCGCTACTTCATTTAAAATAATATGCTGTCTTTCTTCCTTAAGCATCCAATAATATGCCTCTTTAAATCAGCAGCAAATATATAAAAATAATCAGCATGCCATTTTATTCCGTTTTTGTTTCTTAAACATCAAGAAATAGTTAAATATTGCATGTTACAGCAATTATTACTGCAAAAAACAGCAAAATTAAAGATTGTTGCCTATCTTTGCCTTGCATAAAGCTTAAAATCGTTTAGCAATGATTCCAACAACAACTTTGAATTACCCAATTGACGAAGAATCCAGAAAATTTGAAAAAACGAATACAAAAATTTACCAAAGTTCCGATGAAGCATCCTTGCGGGTGGCCAATGAAGTGGCTGACCTAATAAAGGAAAGACAAAAGAAAGGAAAGAATGTTGTGCTCGGCCTAGCCACCGGATCTACACCGACCAAGGTTTATGAATATTTGGTGAAGTTTCACAAAGAAGATGGCTTGAGCTTCAAAAATGTGATCACTTTCAATCTGGATGAATATTATCCCATGGAACCTGATTCCATACATAGTTATGTGCGGTTCATGAACGAACATTTATTCGACCACATCGATATAAAAAAGAAAAACATCCATATTCCTGATGGGACCTTGGATAAGGAAGATGTCCGCGAATTTTGTGAAGCTTACGAGAAAAAAATCGATCAAGCCGGCGGTATCGATATACAAATACTAGGTATCGGTAGAACCGGACATATTGGATTCAATGAACCAGGGTCATCGTTGAAAAGTAAAACAAGGCTTGTCAGATTGGACCGGGTCACCAGATTGGATGCTGCCAGTGATTTTTTCGGACTTGAAAATGTGCCCATAAAAGCCATTACAATGGGGGTAGGAACCATTATGGCCGCCAAAAAAATAATCTTGATGGCATGGGGCGAAGGAAAATCAAGTATAATTCAACAATCTGTTGAAGGAAAAATTAAGGAAAGCGTACCGGCGACATTCCTACAGCACCATGAAAACTGTGATTTCATTTTGGATACGGCATCCGCATCCTCGCTCACCAGAATGAGTACGCCATGGTTGGTAACTGAATGCGATTGGGATGATAAACTGATCAAAAAAGCTACGCTTTGGCTTTCCGAAAAATTGAACAAGGCTATTTTAAAGCTGACTAACGAAGATTACAACGAATACGGAATGGGAAATTTGGTCGCAGAAGTAGGTTCTGCGGAACACATTAACCTTAAGGTATTCAACGATCTGCAAAGCACCATTACCGGCTGGCCTGGAGGAAAACCCAATACCGACGATAGCAGACGCCCAGAAAGAAAATCTCCGTACCCTAAAAGAACCTTGATTTTCAGCCCGCACCCGGATGATGACGTCATCTCTATGGGAGGAACACTATTGAGACTTGTGGATCAAGGGCACGAAGTACATGTTGCCTACCAAACTTCAGGGAACATCGCTGTGTTCGATGACGAGGTTATCCGATTTCTTGACTTTGCTACAGATGTACAGGCCAACAATCAGGAACTGGAAAACAAACTGCTGGAAGCCAGAAAGTTTCTAAGCAGTAAAACTCCTGGGCAAGTAGATAGTCCCGAGATTCAAAAAATCAAGGGCTTTATTAGAAAGGGGGAAGCATTGGCCGCATGTAGATATTGCGGTGTGGAAGAGAAAAATGCGCATTTCTTGAACCTACCCTTCTATGAGACCGGCGCGGTAAAGAAAAAGCCCCACTCAGAGGAAGACATTAAAATCACTTATGATCTGTTGAATGAAATTAAACCCCACCAAATATTTGCGGCGGGTGACCTTTCAGACCCACATGGAACCCACAGGGTCTGTCTGGAAATTATCTACCAAACATTGGAACGACTAGTAGCCGATAAAGCTGATTGGTTGGATGACTGCTACGTATGGCTTTACCGTGGAGCATGGCAGGAATGGGATATAGCCGATATGGAAATGGCAGTACCCATTGGCCCAATGGATATGGAACGAAAAAAGAATGCCATATTCAAGCATCAATCACAGAAAGACGCGGCAATGTTCCCTGGAAATGACGAGAGGGAATTCTGGCAAAGAGCGGAAGAAAGGAACAAAGAGACAGCAATAAAATACAATAGTTTGGGTATGGCCGAGTACGAAGCCATGGAAGGCTTTGTGAGGCATAAATTCATGTAGTTAATTAAAAAAGGGCCTTATAAATAAGGCCCTTTTTTTACATGAGTTCTATCTTTCCCCGATAAGCTTCCAATTTTGGATCGGTATTTTCCAGCTCGGTGATCAAGATATCTACAGAATCTATATCACATATCTTATAACGTTGTACGGAACTGATTTTTTCAGATATTGATGATACCACTACCTTTTTTGATGCTCGAATCATAGCCTTTTTCAATTGGACGATTTCCCAATCAAATTCGGTTATACCATCAGTTGGATGCATACTGTTCACACCCAAGAAACAAATATCTACCCTTAGCTCTGATAGCACTCCAATAGGCCCTCCTCCCACTGTGATCTGGGAATCCTTGTTCACTCTTCCGCCAATAAATATCACTTCAATGTTGGGCTTGGGCAATAACTGCACGGCGATGGGCAAGCTCGGAGTAAAACAGGTAATCTTTAAATATGGAGGAATAAGTCTTGCTATTTCTTGATTGGTGGTTCCACCTGTTAACAGCACAACCTGACCTGCTTTTAGCATAGAAACTGCCTTCTCCGCAATTCGAGACTTCTTTTCTAGGGAATATATTTCGTTGTTGGCGTAATTATAATGATTGAACCCCAATGAAATGGCACCACCATGCACTCGCTTCAACTTGTTCTTATCATGCAACTCTTTGATATCCCTCCTTACCGTATCCGAGGAAACTTTTAAGAGTTCGGCAATATCAGTCAGCAGAACTTTATTGTGAATCCGCACTTCATTCAATATGACCTGATGGCGTTCTTCTTTGAGCATGGTAGTGTTGTTTTGGCAAATGTAAAAGTTTTAGTGCTTTAGTAAATAAATGCAAAAAATAGCTCTCAAAAAAATAAATCAGTAAAAAACTGGCAAAAAATTGCAAGATTTTCGATTATTTGCATATTTTTGAATGTGATGGGTTATTATCCAACACGAATAAACCTAAGCTAAAGTTTAACACTCAACTCAAAATTCTAACTTATGATCGGAAAAATTTTACGTCAACTGTTGCTTTTGGCGTGTATGGCCTCATCAGCCATTGCATTTTCCCAAAGCCAGTTCACCTTTACGGGAACTGTAACAGAAGATGGCACCGGTGTACCAGTTACAGGTGCTTCAGTCTTCATTGAGAATACTGCTTATGGAACAGTCAGTGATTTTGACGGTAATTACACATTTACCGCTAATCTGGAATCAGGCACTTATACCCTGGCTGTAAGCTCATTAGGGTACTCCACACAAAAAATATCGGTTGATCTGGGTAGCAACCCAACAATCAACACAGATATTTTGCTTGCTGAGGATATCCTGAGCCTAGATGCCGTTGTGGTAACAGGTACCGGTTCCGGAGCAAACAAAAGAACACTGGGAAATGCCATTTCTTCTATTAGATCGGAAGAATTGGTAAACAATGCAGCCATTGCGGTGGACCAGGCCATCTCAGGTAAAATTACCGGTGCCCTGGTACAACAGAACTCTGGTGACCCTGCGGGTGGTATGAGTATCCGTTTAAGGGGACCAAGTACAGTTCTTGGTAGCTCAGACCCACTTTATATTGTTGATGGAATTATTATTAGTAATTCCAGTAACAGTAACGATTTGGTTGATCTTGGTGGTACATCACAAAACCGTCTTGTTGACCTCAACCCAAATGATATTGAACGAATAGAGGTCATTAAAGGTGCTGCTGCTGCGGCCATTTATGGATCTAGGGCAAGTAACGGGGTAGTTCAGATCTTTACCAAAAAGGGCCGTCTGGGAGAACCTAAGTTCAGTTTCTCTACAAACATTCGAGTAAATGAATTACGGAAAGAGATAGACTACAACACAGCACCTTTGGCCTGGGTAGACCCCTTTGACAGAACCAACTTGGAAACTGTTCCCGTAGAAAGGTTCAACTATCAAGATGATTTCTTTGAAACAGGTTTTGGTATAGAGAACTTTCTTTCGGTAACTGGAGGTAACGAACGTACTTCCTATTACATCTCTGGATCGTTCTTGGACAACGAAGGGATAATCAAAAACACAGACTTCCAAAGAGTCGGGTTTAAAACCAATATTACTCAAAAAGCATGGGACTGGCTGGAGATAACCGCTGGCCTCAATTACACCCGAAGTGTGAGCAGTGATATTCCCAACGGAGGTATAAATGCTGCTTACGGAGCTATCACAGGATTTGTTTTTAGCGACAACTCAGTAGATCCCAACCCAGATGAATCTGGTGTTTATCCAGTTACTTCTCTTTTGGTTCCACGTACCAACCCTCTTGAAGCAGTAGATCGTTTCGATTTTGGCCAAAAGGTCAATCGTGTGATCACAAGTGTGGGTCTTAACGCAGACATCACCGAAAACTTAAAGGCAAATTACCTTCTTGGGTTGGATTTTTACAATCAATCAGCGACAGCTTTCATTCCTATAAACAATACCTCACCTAATGGTGACGGTTTTTCCAGAAGAGCGGACATCAACAATTTTCAGTACAATAGTGATTTGAATCTTACCTATCAGATTCCTATCAATGATGATATTGAGTCCACAACCACCTTGGGCGGTTCCTGGCAATACGAAGAGTTTGATCGTGTAGCTATCGAAGCCGACGGGCTTGCTCCGGTAGTACAAGTTGCTTCGGATGGTAGTATTTTGACCCAAGGCGAAACACGTTCCCAAATTTCATACTGGGGATCGTTTCTTCAACAGTCATTCAGCTACAAGAACAAACTTTATGTCAATGGAGCCATAAGGCTCGATGGCGCTTCCACCTTTGGTGAGGACGAAAGAAATCAAGTTTATGCAAAGGCTAGTTTGTCCTATGTAATTTCCGAAGAAGATTTCTGGCAAGATACTTTTGGAGAAACATTCAACACATTTAAATTAAGAGGATCTTGGGGACAAGCCGGTAACCTTACGGCACTATCAGCCTTTCAAAGATTTACCACGTTAAATCCGTCTTCAATCAATGGAACACCTAGTCTTATTCCTAGTACTCAACAAGGAGATTTGAACATCGCTCCGGAGAGACAGGAAGAATTTGAAATAGGTTTTGATGCAGGATTGTTGGATAATAGACTTGGAATAGAGTTCACCTACTACAAACAAGATGTAACAGATTTATTATTGCCTCGTGAACTATCTCCATCCACAGGATTCGGTTCTAGGATTGAGAATGTTGGTGATTTGGAAAACAAAGGGGTCGAATTGTTGTTAAGGGGATCACCCATAAGAACGGATGATTTCTCTTGGGACATTACCGCTACCTTTTCACAAAATGATAATGTAGTGACCAAGGTTGCTGGTGGAGGCCAATTTGCACTGGCTGGCAGTTTTGCAACAAATTATGTGATTGAGGGAGAGCCCTTGGGCGTATTCTTCCGTCAGTTCTATGCCAGGGATGCGGATGGTAGCATTTCGTTGGATGAAAATGGCTATCCGTTTAGAGGGACTACCGAGGATGGTGAAGGTTCTAAAGTATTGGGAGATCCCAACCCTGATTGGTTTGGATCGTTGATCAACGAATTTGCGTATAAAAACTTCAAATTGAGGATACAGTTGGATGCCGTTCAAGGCTTTGACGTCTTTAACTGGAACCGAAGACTATTGGACAATGTAATTTTCGGCGGAGGTTACAATGTTGGTCAGGAACTTTTAGGAAACAGACCCAAAGGATTTGGAGGCGCACAAGCTGGTATTTTCGAAGAGTTTGTGGAAGATGGTTCCTTTGTGAAACTTAGGGAATTGGCTCTCAGTTACCACTTTAAGCCCCCATTTGAGGGAATTGATGACATTCAGTTGAGCTTGGTGGGCAGGAACCTCATCTCTTGGGATGACTACAGCGGATGGGATCCAGAAATCAACACTCCAGGCCAAAGTAATGGCGTAAGAGGGTTCGATTTTGCAGGGGTACCAATACCAAGGACCTATCAATTGGGAATCAATGTAAGTTTCTAATTCAAAAAAAAGCACAATGAAAAACAATATAAAATTCTTTATTATTTGCATTTCACTTGCGTTTGGAGTCACATCCTGCGAGACAGATTTTGACAATCCCAATGCGGCAACTGAAGATCAAACGTTCAACTCGCGCGAAGGTATTTTTGCCGCAGCGGTAGGTTTGCAACAACTCTATTCAACAACGGGCCTTCGTTGGATTGTGGAAACGCCGGCAGTTACTACGCGGGAAGGTGGAATAACCACAACCTTTCAGAATATGATCGAACTTGAAGATGGAGGGACCAGTCTACCCAACTTCAACTCCAATGTTCAAGGACTGTGGTCTACCATGCTACGAGTAATCAAAATTGCCGAAGACATAGAGGCAAGTGCCAGTGACATAGAGCTTGAAGCTGGAACACAAAGTGGACTTATTGCCCATGCCAAGCTATTCAAAGCAATGGCTATCGGTAGTCTAGCACAAAATTACGAACAGGTTGTAGTTCAAACCAGTAATAACAACGATGCGGTTTTTGTATCCAGAACCGAAGGGTTCCAGACGGCAATCACATTATTATCTGAAGCTGCAGCGCAGTTATCAGCCAATGCCGCATCCTCAGAGTTCATCAATGGCATAACCCTGGGAAATCTTGATTTGCCCAATACCATTGCCGCAATGAGTGCCAGATATAATCTATTTGCAGGCAACTATGATGCTGCCATTTCAGCTGCAAATTCAGTTGATTTGAGTTCGACTTCTATTTTTGCCTACGATTCACAAAACCTGAATCCAATTTGGGCAAGGGTCATCCAAAATGATGCGCCAAATTTTAAGCCTAGAGATAATTTTGGGCTTCCAGCAGAATTTGTTTTTGATGCTGCTGATGGACGTTTGGCGTTCTATTTGGTCGCTCTGGATGAAACCAATCAGAATGGATTGCCTATTGAAGATATTTCTGGGTTTTTTGATGAAAGTACAGAACCTATCCCGGTTTACTTGCCAGATGAAATGAACCTTATCATTGCTGAGGCAAATTTAAGATCGGGCACACCGAATTTGGGAGCGGCCACTACGGCACTTAACGAAGTGCTTACAGATACCGATGATCCCTTTGGAGTTAATGCTGATGTTGATGCCTATGCCGGACCAAACACTGCGGCTGACCTTCTAAACGAAGTATACAAAAACAGAAGAGCCGAACTTTTTCTGACGGGAGTAAGTTTAGAAGACAGCCGTAGGTTTGGGAGACCAGAACCTAGCGGAGCTGCAATGAATTATGCCGAAGAACGGAACAGAAATTTCTACCCCTATCCAGATTTGGAAAGGAATAGTAATCCGAATACTCCGGCAGACCCCTCGATTTGAAATAGATGTTTTGAGTAGTTAGTTTTCATAATCAAATCCGAGTGAAAAGGCCTACATTTAATTTTTAAGTAGGCCTTTTTTTACTAAGCATGTACAAGTTTTTATCCATACTTCTTTTTACATTCTTGTTTTCTTGCACAGCAACCAAGGTGCCCACAGAAGAATTTCGAGGTGTTTGGGTAGCCACTGTGGTCAACATAGATTGGCCAAAAAAAGCTACGGACAACCCAGAAAAACAAAAAAAGGATTTTACGGATATCCTGGATTTTTATCAAACCCTCAACTTCAATGCGGCCATTGTGCAGGTTCGCACTGCTGGAGATGCCTTTTATCCAACCAAACTTGCTCCTTGGTCCAAATATCTTACGGGACAGGAAGGTGAGGCCCCAAAAGAATTTTCAGACCCTCTTGAGTGGATGATAAAAGAAACCCACCAACGCGGTATGGAGTTCCATGCTTGGCTCAACCCCTATCGTGCTACTTTTGACCTTGATACCCTTGCTCTGTCCCAAAAACATGATTTCTACCAGCATCACGATTGGATGGTGAAATACGGAAAGAAATATTACTACAATCCAGGTTTGCCTGAAGTACGCAACCAATTTGTAAAAATCATTGAGGAGTTAGTGGGCAAGTATGAAATAGATGCCATTCATTTTGACGACTATTTTTATCCCTACAAAATCAAAGATGAAGTATTTGATGATTCCACAGCATATCAAACCTATGGTTTGCAAGATCAGAGTCTCGAAGACTGGCGAAGAAGCAATGTGGATTCCTTGGTCAAAAATGTACATCAAACCATAAAGAGGACAAAACCATGGGTGCAATTTGGCATTAGTCCTTTTGGAGTTTGGAAAAACAACAGTACGGATCCCCGAGGCTCCAACACCAAGGCCGGACAGACCACTTACGAAGATCTATACGCCGACCCCCTACTCTGGATTGAGAAAGGATGGTTGGATTATCTGGCCCCGCAGGCCTATTGGAGTATGGATTACCCCCCCGCCTCACATAGGGAGATTGTATCATGGTGGGCCAAAACCAGCTCCAACACCAATCTCTACATTGGCAACGGAACATACAAAATCAAAAACAACAAAGATGAGGCTTGGGAAAAGAAAAATGAAATTCCCAAACAACTCAACTTTGCAAGAGATCAAGAGAACGTTGCCGGAAACATTTTTTTCAGCGCCAAATCACTTATCGGAAAACATCCTGAAATAACCAAGTCCCTTAAAAGAAAGTTCTATCCCTTGCCTTCCAAAAACCCGAGTTCACGAAACAAAATTAAAAGGCATGTTTTGGCACCCTCCGTGGAAAAAATCACAAAAAATGGTAACGATTTAGAGATTTGTATTTCTCATAGCGATTCCATTCCAAGGTTTATAAATTATTATACCCTTAAAGGCAAAGAGGCCAATAAAAAAGTACTCATTGCCAAGGATTATCTCTCTGAAAGCCAAAATCAAGGGTGCTTCGAAAATAAGTTTACCAAAAAAAACCTGAGAAAAGGAATTGGTGTTACGGTAATTGACCCATTTGGAAATGAAAGCTCCTTGTTGGAGTTGAACCTAAAATTGGAATGACATGCAGGATATGATAGTTAGATTAATGGAATTGCCTGATATTTCTGAAGCAGAGACCTATCATCTGGAAATGGAAAAAATTATTTTCCGAAGACCCATTCAACCAGAAAAAAGTCTAGTGGTAAACTGGGTAAGGGAAAACTTCAGTCAAAATTGGGCGGACGAGACCGAAATGGCTTTCGCTTCGCTTCCTGCCAATTGTTTTATTGCGCAGCGAGGACAATCCATTTTGGGATTTGCATGTTTTGAGGTCTCGGCCAAAAACTTTTTTGGTCCAACAGGGGTTCTTCCTTCGGAACGGGGCAAGGACCTGGGAAAGGTACTACTGGTCAAATCTCTTCAAGCCATGAAAGAAATGGGGTATGCATATGCTATCATTGGAGGTGTTGGTCCGGCATCATATTATAAAAAGGTAGTAAATGCGGAAATCATTGTAGATTCGGAGAAAAGTATCTATCAAAATCTATTAATGCATCACAAATAATATGGCACAAAAGGACAAAAATGCTTGGCTTTGGATACCCACACTGTATTTTACCCAGGGGATTCCTTACATATTGGTTGTTACTGTATCCGTGATTATGTATAAACGTCTGGGCATAGGTAATGCCGAGATTGGCCTGTACACCAGTTGGCTCTATTTACCATGGGTAATAAAACCGTTATGGAGCCCCATTGTGGACCTCAATGGTACCAAACGAAAATGGTTTTTGTCCATGCAGCTATTAATTTCTCTGGCTTTTTTAGGAATTGGACTGTTCCTTCCTTCCAATGCCTTTTTCACCATTACCCTAGCCTTCTTTTGGATGGTCGCTTTTGCCTCAGCCACAAATGACATTGCTTCGGATGGATATTACATGATTGGTCTAACACAGAAGAAACAATCCTTTTTTATTGGTCTTCGCAGTACTTTCTATCGTTTAGCCATGGTTACCGGGCAAGGGCTTTTGGTCATCTTTGCAGGCTTTTTGGAACAGAAATATGGAGACAATACCAAGGCATGGTCCATGACCATGATCTGCTCTGCAGTTCTTATGCTGGTTTTGACTATCTCCAATTTTTTCGCAACACCAAAGTTTGAAGAAGATAAGACCGAAGATGGCGAAAAACCAGCAGGCTTTTTAGAAGTTTTCGCTTCTTTCTTCAAAAAGAAACAAATAGGCGTGGCCCTGTTGTTCATACTCACCTATCGTTTGGGAGAGTCGCAATTGGTAAAAATGGCCTCTCCTTTTCTTCTAGATGAGTTGGAAGTAGGCGGCCTTGGGTATTCCACTGAAGCTGTTGGTACCATCTATGGAACCATCGGGGTGATCATGTTATCACTGGGAGGAATACTTGGAGGTATTCTCATCTCCAAAGACGGATTAAAAAAATGGATGCTCCCCATGCTTTTGGCGCTCAATCTACCCAATGCACTTTATGCATTATTGGCCATAACTCAATCCACGAGTATTTATGCAGTTACCGGAACGGTTATTTTGGAGCAGTTTGGTTACGGTTTTGGGTTTGCTGCCTTTATGATCTACCTTATCTATATCGCTGAAGGAATTTCCAAGACTTCCCACTACGCTATTGCCACAGGGTTTATGGCATTGGGAATGATGCTCCCGGGAATGCTGAGCGGATACATTCAGGAATGGTTAGGTTATGATGGTTTCTTTGTTTGGGTAGTCATTGCCGCACTACCAGCATTTTTTGTATTGAATTATCTTAAATATCCAGCGGACTATGGAAAGAAGTCAAATGAAGCAGATGCCTGAGGATAAGAATACATTTTTGGTTTCTAAAGAAAGCCTTTCTCTTCGGCAAAAAACAGGGCAATTGTTTATGCCGGCGGTTTTTATCAACGATACGGAGGAAGAAGTTCAAAAAATGGAAAAGCTTATACAGGAGCACCATATTGGGTCCATTTGCTTCTTTCATAGCAGGGCAAGTGCTGCAACCAACTTTGAAGGAAAGAAAAAGGTTGTCCACAACGAAAAGAGCCTTGACCGACTTAAACAGCTCATCTACAGATATCAAAAAGCAGCAAAAATTCCCTTGCTCATTGCCATGGATGCTGAGTGGGGTCTTGCTATGCGAATTGAAAATACCCCTCAATACCCCTATGCCATTACATTGGGAGCTTCCACCAACTCTATTTCAACATTAGAAGAAATAGGCCTAAGAATCGGATTGGATTGCAAAGAGGCGGGCATCAACTGGAATCTTGCCCCAGTAGTGGACATCAATAACAATCCAGAAAACCCGGTTATCGGATACCGGTCCTTTGGAGACGACAAAAATGAAGTGCTTTCGAGAGCAAGTGCTTTTACCGAAGGGATGAGCAAAGCAGGCATCCTTAACTCAATCAAACATTTTCCTGGACATGGTGATACGGCAACGGATTCGCATTTGGGCCTTCCGGTAATCGATAAATCACTTCAACAACTTAATGAAAACGAGTTATTTCCTTTTAATGGGTTAATCAAAAAAGGAGTGGATTCCGTGATGGTGGGACATTTACTCGTTCCCCAACTGGATGCAGAAGAGCCTTCTACCACCTCACACATCATTATAACGGAGTTGCTTCGCAACCAGTTAGGATTCAAGGGAGTAATTATCTCGGATGCATTGAACATGCATGCCGTTTCAAAAAAATATCCTGAAAAAGGAAAGCTTGAAGCCACAGCATTTGAAGCAGGAATGGACGTGTTGTGCTTCAGTGAAAATGTGGAGGAAGGTATAGAAACCATTTTGAAAACCTCCTCAAAAGTTAGGATTGAGGAAAGTTTTGAACGGATTTGGCACCTCAAGGAAAAAGTCTTTTTGAACAAGGTTTCCGAAAAAATCCATTCAACGAAAAATCACCAACAACTCAACCGACTAGCTGCCGAACAAAGTCTAACAGAACTCTATGGAAATCCTGATGTTGTTCAAGATATCAAATCTTCAAAGTTCTTAAATCTTTGGGTCGGTAGTCCAACGCAGAATCTTTTTTCATCCAAAATCCACGAGGAACAGAGGAATGAACCTTGGGAGTTGACAAGCAGCTTGATTGCCGATGAAGAAAAAATGAAGGTGTCCCAAAATGTGGTACTGGCAGTTTTCCCTCCACAGGTGAAACCTAAAGGTTCATTTGGCTTTAGCTCAGAACAACTAGAATTGATAAAACAGCTTGTCCAGACCAAAAATGTCTTGCTCTATCTTTTTGGAAACCCATTTGCCCTGGATTTATTTGATTTAGATTCAACAGCAAATGCTGTAATGGTCTATCAAGATTTTGAGGTGTTTCAAGAAGTGGCTTATCAACATTTTATGGGGCTTCTGAAAGCGAGCGGAAGACTTCCAGTTAAACTTAAAACTTTCAATCCATGAAAACAGACACCATCACTTCTTGGGAAAAAAATGCATCGGAATGGATAAAAATCATTCAGAACAACAGCATTCCATCTCGTAAGTATACCAACAGGGCCATTTTGGACGCAGTTAAAGAACTTAAGGGAAAAAAGATAGTGGATATTGGGTGTGGAGAAGGTTGGCTGACTCGGGAAATGGGCAAAATGGGATGGGAAGCTACGGGAATAGACGCCATTCAAAGCCTAATTACCGAAGCTAGAAAAAAAAGTTCGGATAGCTTTTACGTTGGAACCTACGAGGATATCATGGCAGACAAGCAAATTGAAAATCAACCTTTCGACGCTGCCATTTTTAATTTCTGCTTGTACGCCAAAGACGATTTGCCCCTGCTGTTGGGCAATACGCTTAAGCAAATCACAGCCAAGGGATCTATAGTAATCCAGACCCTACACCCTTTCTTTTTGGTTCAGAATGGATTTTCCTATGAAAGTCAATGGTTATCCGATTCTTGGAAGGGCCTTCCAGGAGATTTTAAAGACGGGCATGTGTGGTATGCCAGAACCCTGGAAGATTGGATTCGCGAAATCAATACCCTACAAAACGTGAGTTTTACAATAAAAGAGATACGTAACGATGAGGGCAATCCTATTTCCCTCATCATCAAAATAACAAAACTATGAGTACCTACAAGGTTTTGGGGCTAATGTCCGGAACATCGTTGGATGGTTTGGACATGGCCTATTGCCATTTTTCCAAGGATGGGGGAAAATGGCAGTTTTCCATTGAAAAAACAAGGGACATCTCCTATACCAAGGAAATGAAGGAATACCTCAAAAATGCCATTTTCCTTTCTGACGAAGCACATGACAAACTGCACCTGGATTATGGCTCATGGCTAGGGGAGCAATCCAGAAAGTTCATTGAAGACGAGGATTTAGAAATCGATTTTATCGCCAGTCATGGACATACCTCTCATCATAGACCTGAAGAGGGGTTCACATTTCAGTTGGGAGATGGACAGTGGTTGGCCAACATCAGTGGAAAAAAGGTCATATGCGATTTTAGAACCAAAGATGTGTCCCTTGGAGGACAGGGAGCCCCTTTGGTACCAATTGGTGATCAATTGTTATTTTATGATTTTGATTTCTGTCTAAACCTGGGAGGTATCAGTAATATATCCTTTGAAAAAGATGGAAAGCTTATTGCTTATGACATTGGCCTAGCCAATATGCCCTTAAATTATATTACCCAAAAGATTGGACTTGAGTATGACGAAAATGGCAAAATGGCCCGTTCCGGGAATTTGGATAAGGATTTGCTACAAAAACTGAACAGCCTTCCTTATTATCAACTCCCCTATCCTAAATCCACAGGATATGAATGGTTCACGGAAGATATAGTTCCCCTGATTGAAGCTTCGCAGGTTTCTGAAGCTGACCTTCTACATACTTTCATTTATCATAATTCTGAACAGATAGCTCTAGACGTCCTTAAAAACATCCAGAAACCGAAGAGTAGATTATTGGTCGCTGGCGGAGGCGCTTTGAACAGTTTTTTTATTGAAACGCTCCAGGAAAAACTAGGCCAAAGTGTTGAGTTGGTGGTGCCTACCAAAACCTTGATTTCCTATAAAGAAGCCTTGGTTTTTGCTCTTATGGGAGTTCTACGGTTAGAAGGCAATCCCAATGTACTCAGTTCCGTTACAGGTGCCAGTGAGGATTCTTGCAGTGGTGAAATTTATTTTCCAAAAACTAAACCGTAACCAACTTGTTGGGCTTTCTGATCATCATAAAAAGTAAGAGGGAAAAGATTCCACATACGGCTAATCCCGAAAATAACGGCCAAACGCTGTCTTCTACATAACCTCCAATAAATGTTGCGATAGGTATGGCCAAAACTGTGGATACAAATCCATTAATGGCTGCCCCTATTCCCGCAATATGGCCAATGGGTTCCATAGCAATGGACCGAAAGTTCCCCCACATAAACCCAAGGCAGAAAAACTGCGCAGAAAGGAATGCCACCAGCACAACTATACTTGGGTTTGGTGAATTCAAGAACCACAGGGAATAAAACAGAGCGATAATGGTAAAGGCTGTTGTGGCCATCCACGAAAGTCTTCGCATCCCAAAACGCATCACCAAGGTTCCGTTTAGAAATGTTGAAAGTCCAATAGAAATGGCCAACCCCGCAAAAATGTATGGAAATGCTTCCTTCATTGCATATTGGTCTTCAAAAATATGCTGTGCGGAACTTAGATAAACCAGGAAAGAACCTGTCACAAGTCCAGAAATCAACGTAAAGATTATTGTTTCCCGAAACCGGACAAACTCTTTTAATCCATCGATGAACACATGACTGGAAAACGGAATCTTATATTCTGGTCGTAAAGTCTCCGGTTGTCTTTTCCAAAACCAAAAAGCTATTATTACGGCAAAAATCAGCTGTACATAAAAAATAGCCTTCCAACCGAAGCCATCCAGAATTACTTTACCAATGGCAGGAGCCACAACGGGAACCAAAATAAAAAAGGCCACCACAAAGGACATAACCCTTGCCATATAATCACCTTTATAGGTGTCCCTAATTATGGATATGGCTATGGTCCGAGGTGCAGAAAGTCCGATTCCCTGTAAAATCCTACCTACTACCATGATTTCCAAGGAGGGTGCATACAAACAGATTAGACTGGCTATCAAAAACAAAATAAAACCTGCGTATACAATCGGTTTTCTGCCGTAGCAATCAGAAAGTGGACCAAAGAACAATTGCCCTACTCCAAGTCCCAAAAATATCATGGTTACCAACATCTGATTATCCGTTGGATCCAGACTGTGTATGGCAACTCCGATATTGGATATAGCCGGCAATATTGCATCAATGGCCAATGCCACAATCGACATTAAGGCGGCCATCAATGCAATAAATTCAAAATTCGGTTTTTGGGCGTCTTTTTGCATTCGGCAAAATTAGACAACCCCGGTTTATCCGAGAAGTTTTTAAGAAAGTATTATGGTTATGTTTTCTATAATTCTTTTCTGAAAACGTTTTAGTTACAACGGAATGTTTCCGTGTTTCTTTTTAGGCGCATTTACCTGCTTTTTCTCTAGCATGGCAAAAGCCTTCAATAGTTTTCTTCTAGTGTTTTTAGGTAAAATTACCTCATCGATAAAACCACGTCTAGCAGCACGGTACGGATTGGCAAATTTGTCCGCATACTCGGCTTCCTTTTCCTTCAATTTGGCTTCTGGGTCATCTGCTGCAGCAATTTCACGTCTAAAGATAATTTCACTCGCTCCTTTGGCACCCATCACCGCGATTTCTGCACTTGGCCATGCAAAGTTGAAATCTGCCCCAATGTGTTTGGAGTTCATCACGTCATAAGCACCTCCGTATGCCTTACGGGTAATTACAGTTACTCTTGGTACTGTTGCTTCGCTAAGCGCATACAACAATTTGGCACCGTGCATAATAATTCCGTTCCATTCCTGATCGGTTCCTGGTAAAAATCCGGGTACATCGACCAAAACCAACAAAGGAATATTAAAGGCATCGCAGAAACGGGTAAATCTTGCCGCCTTTCGGGAACTTTTAACTCCTAGAACGCCTGCTAGGAACATGGGTTGGTTGGCTATAATACCAACACTTCTTCCTCCCAATCTGGCAAAGCCAACGATGATATTCTCTGCATAATCCTTATGGATCTCATAAAAAGTATCCTTGTCAATGATACCATCAATAACATCATGCATGTCATAAGGCTTATTGGGATTGTCAGGTACTATACTTGAAAGTTCCTCCCGAATTTCTTCTCCCAACTCGTAGTCTTTTTGCTTTGGGGTTTCAGTATTGTTTTGGGGCAAGTAGTCCAATAACCGTCTGATATCATCCAAACAGGCCGCATCATTGGAAGAGGTCTTATGGGCCACACCTGATTTAATGGCGTGGGCACTCGCACCCCCCAACTCATCAGAAGTTACCTCTTCATTGGTCACTGTTTTAACCACGTTTGGACCCGTGACAAACATATAGCTGGTTCCTTCCACCATAACAATGAAATCCGTCATGGCCGGGGAATATACCGCTCCACCGGCGCAGGGGCCCATTACAGCTGATATCTGGGGAATAACCCCAGAAGCTTGAACGTTTCTATAAAATATGTCCGCATAGCCTCCTAAAGATTTTACCCCTTCCTGGATTCTTGCACCTCCAGAATCGTTCAATCCCACAATTGGTGCTCCCACTTTCATGGCCAAATCCATCACCTTGCAGATTTTTTCCGCATGTGTTTCGGACAAAGCACCTCCAAAAACCGTGAAATCCTGGGCATACACGTATACCAATCTTCCATTGACCGTGCCATAGCCCGTAATTACACCATCACCATAATAGACTTCCTTGTCCATACCAAAATCTGTGGTACGATGCGTGACCAATGCTCCCATCTCTTCAAAGGAACCCTCGTCCAAAAAGTAGAGGATACGTTCTCTGGCCGTCAGCTTTTTTTTCTGGTGTTGTTTTTCGATACGTTTTTCACCACCACCCAAATGTGCCTGGGCTAGTTTGTCTTCTAAAATTTTTATTTTGCTGTCCATTGAAATCAGTTTGTGGGTATTTGAACTATTTTTTGGTCTTCTAGATATTGGTACAATGCCATCAACGAAACTATTTCGGCTTCCTTGGCATTTTTTTCTTGAATGTTTTCTGGAGAATAGTAGTTTTTCACAAAATGGGTGTCAAAATTCCCAGATCGGAATGCTTCGTGCGCAAAAACAAAACTACCGAAGGGCAAAGTTGTCTGTACACCTTCAATCTTGTAATTCTGAATGGCTTCCAGCATCAATTCCATGGCCTCCTCGCGAGTTTTACCATAGGTAATCAACTTGGATAACATGGGATCATAGTAAATAGGAATGTCCATCCCTTCTTCAAAACCATTGTCCACCCGAATACCTTCCCCGACAGGAAGTTGATAGGTTTCCAAATTTCCTACACTGGGCAAGAAGTTATTTAAAGGATCCTCCGCATACACTCTCAACTCTACTGCATGACCGTTGATTTTTAAATCCTCTTGTTTCAATGGAAGTTCTTCTCCCCTTGCCACTTTTATCTGAAGCTCCACAAGATCCACTCCTGAAATCATTTCGGTAACAGGGTGCTCTACTTGAAGCCTTGTGTTCATTTCCAAGAAATAGAAATTAAGGTCTGCATCCATAAGGAATTCCACGGTACCTGCTCCAACATAGTCACAAGCCTTGGCCACTTTAGTGGCTGCCACTCCCATTTCTTCCCTAAGCTCTGGGGTTAGAATAGAGGATGGAGCTTCTTCAACAACTTTTTGGTGCCTTCTTTGAACGCTACACTCACGTTCAAAAAAGTGGAGTACGTTGCCATGGGTATCTGCCATTACCTGAACCTCAATATGCCTCGGCGAGGTCACGTATTTTTCAACAAATACGGAGCCATCACCAAATGCTGATGTTGCCTCACTAATGGCCCGTTCCATTCCAGATTCCAAATCTTCTTCTTTTTCTACAACACGCATCCCTTTTCCTCCACCACCGGCAGAGGCCTTAATCAGGACAGGATAGCCTATCTCATTAGCGATTTCATGCGCTTTTTTCACATCTGTAATGGCCTCATCAATACCGGGCACCATGGGAATATCGTATTCTTTTACCGCTTCCTTGGCGGCCAACTTACTTCCCATTATGCGTATTGCTTTGGATTTAGGTCCAATAAAGGTCAATCCGTTTTTTTCAACTGCTTCGGCAAAATCAGCGTTTTCACTCAAAAAACCATAGCCTGGGTGTATCCCATCAACCTGAAGCTTTTTTGCCTCTTCTATAATCTTGTCGCCGCGCAGATACGATTGGTTTGAAGGTGCCTCTCCAATACAAACTGCCTCATCGGCAAATCTGACATGGGGTGCATTCCTGTCTGCTGTGGAAAATACCGCTACGGTGCGTATGCCCATTTTTTTAGCGGTTTTCATAACACGTATGGCTATTTCTCCTCGGTTGGCAATCAATATTTTTTTCATCTGTTCCTTATTCAAATTCGATCAATAATTGTGCTTTTTCCACCGCATCGCCTTGCTTTACGGCTATTTTTTTGATAGTACCATTTCTTGGAGAAGTAATGATATTCTCCATTTTCATGGCCTCAAGGACCATTAATTGATCGTCATCCTTCACTTCCTGTCCTTCCTCTACGGAAATATCCAGGATCAATCCTGGCATAGGAGCAGAAATAGAGTCGATGTTCTTGGAGCCATTGGAGGCAAAACCCATCTCATTGATAAGTTCGTCCAAAGGGGTCTTAATAGTAGCCTGATGTTCATTTCCGTTGATACTTAAAGTATACAACCGATTTGAAAAATCAGCTTTTACAATTTTTACATGGTAAGACGTTCCATCCTTAAGTAAATGGAAGCTGTCATCACCTGTTCTGATAAGGTCCAGTTTAGAAATTTCATCTTCGGAAAGTTGAAAATCCAAGTCCTCATCTACCTGGATTCTAAAGGATTTTTCCATAAAATTTGTTGACATAGGTTATCCTGCTAAATATACGGTTAAAGCTAATATTCCAAGCAAAACTACCCCCATTAACTTTAGCGGATTATGACAAAGGTCATTCCTTGAAAAGATTATCATGCCTAACTATGCACCAAGATTGACAAGCTCAAATCTTACCAAATGTTTACTTTTGGGATTAAAATAATCGTTATGCTGATTATAGGGATTGCCGGGGGGACCGGCTGTGGAAAAACCACTGTGGTCAACCAAATCGTAGACCAATTGCCCGAAAATGAAGTATGTGTCATCTCACAGGATTCATACTACAACGACCTCTCCCATATGACCAAAGAGGAACGGGCAAAAGTTAACTTTGACCACCCCAATTCCATTGATTTTGAGCTACTCATCTCCCATCTGGAACAATTGCGGCAGGGCAAGACCATTAATAAACCCATTTATTCTTTTGTTGAAGAGACCCGATTGGAAGAAACCATCCATACACCTCCCCGTAAAGTTATGATCGTAGAGGGTATTTTGGTGCTCAGCAATCCCAAGCTTAGGGATATGTTCGATATTAAGATTTTTGTGCACGCGGATTCCGATGAGAGATTGATCAGACGTTTGCAAAGGGATATCAAAGAACGGGGGCACGACCTTCAAAAAGTTCTTACCCGATACCAAACAGCGGTAAAACCAATGCACGAACAATTCATTGAGCCTTCAAAAGAATTTGCCGACATCATAATACCCAACAACCATTATAACACGGTTGCGGTGGATATAGTAAGGACCATTATCAACAATAAATTGGTCTAACCATGGGATTAAAGGAATTGAGAAATAAAAAATGGTTCAAGTTAATGACCAACATGTACGTTTTGGTCCTGACCATTTTTGCAATTTGGATGGCCTTTTTTGATACTAATTCCCTGTTGATACATATGGAGTTGGGCAAAGAAATCAATAAGCTGGAAAAACAAAAGGAATTTCTTCAAGGTGAAATAGAAAAGGACAAGAAAATCCTGGAAAAAATGTCGAGTGAGGATGAACTTGAAAAGTTGGCCCGCGAAAAGTATTACATGAAAAAAGAAAACGAAGAGATTTTTCTAATAGAATACGAAGACAGTATAAAGAACAAAAAAAATGAGTAACCCCGGTTTATTTAACGAATTTTCTGAAGTTTCCACGAAACAATGGAAACAAAAGATCCAGTTTGACCTTAAGGGTGCAGATTACAATGAAGCCCTGGTCTGGGAATCCTTGGAAGGAATCAAAGTGAAGCCTTTCTACAATTCCGAAGACCTAAATGGACTTAAGACCTTTGACCTTCCAGAAAAAGCCTCGTGGCAAATAGGACAATCCATCTATGCTGGTGATGCGCAAAAAGCCAATACAAAAGCTCGGGAGATTGTGGAAAAAGGCGTAGAAAGTCTTGTGATAACAATCCCCGATGAAAAAATTGATTTTGAGGCGCTGCTTTCAAAAATTGATCTCAAAAAAATCAACCTTCATTTCAATTTTGAATTCCTTGCGATTGATACCATCAAAAATCTCTTGACCTTTCTTGATGGAAAAGGTGCCCAAGCCTATCTAAACATTGACATCATCGGAAATTTGGCAAGAAGTGGAAACTGGTACCACAATTTGGAGCAAGATCATCGCACCCTTGAAGAAATCACGCAACTTGCCGCCAATAGAGAAGATATCAATATAATGGCCGTTGATTTGTCCCTGTATCAAAATGCTGGGGGTAGCATGGTTCAACAATTAGCTTATGCCTTAGCCCATGCCAACGAATATCTAAATCATTTTTCGACATCAGATTCTAATGGTACAGCCAACTCTTGCCCCATCACCTTTAAAGTTTCCGTAGGAAGCAACTATTTCTTTGAAATAGCCAAGCTGAGAGCGCTGCGTTGGCTCTGGGAAAGCTTATGCAAAGGATACGGAATTGAAACCAAGTGCCATATTTTGGGCACCCCTTCCAAAAGGAACAAAACGTTGTACGATTATAATGTGAATCTGCTTCGGACTACTTCCGAATGTATGTCGGCAGTCCTAGGGGGAGCGGACACCGTTTCAAACCTGTCCTATGACGCCATCTACCACAAAGACAATGAATTTGGGGAACGGATAGCCCGAAACCAATTGCTATTACTAAAGGAAGAAGGATATTTTGAATCAGCTGCTTCCATCTCCGAGGGTTCCTATTACGTTGAATCACTTACCAAACAACTCGCGGAAAAAGCGCTGGACCTATTCAAACAAATTGAAGCATCCGGAGGGTTCTTGGATGCCCTAAAAAAAGGAGCCATCCAACAAAAGATCAATGAGGTTGCCTCCAAGGAGCAACAACTCTTTGATGAGGAAAAAATAATTCTGCTCGGAACCAACAAGTTCCAAAATCCCTTGGATAAGATGAAAGACAATATGGAGCTTTATCCATTTGTGAAAAATCAACCCAGAAAAACCCTTTTGGTGCCTGTTATCGAAAAAAGATTGGCAGAAACCTTGGAACAAAAAAGATTGAGCGATGAGTAGAAAAGACCTTCAACAGTTGGCATTGACCAAAGAACCAAATAAAAAACAGACCATTGAGGTGGGGCATGAAAACTTTGCTTCGGGAATCCCTCCCTTTCTTAGAGGTCCCTATTCTACCATGTATGTCCGTAGGCCATGGACTATCAGACAGTATGCAGGTTTTTCTACGGCAGAAGAAAGTAACGCCTTTTACCGAAGAAACCTTGCTGCCGGACAAAAAGGGCTTTCGGTAGCCTTTGACCTGCCCACCCACCGCGGATACGATTCTGACAATGAACGTGTGGTAGGTGATGTAGGAAAGGCTGGAGTGGCCATTGATTCTGTAGAGGACATGAAAATCTTATTTGATGGTATTCCTCTAGATCAAATGTCGGTTTCCATGACCATGAACGGGGCCGTTATCCCAATAATGGCTTTTTACATTGTTGCAGCGGAGGAGCAGGGTGTCCCCATGGAAAAATTGTCTGGGACCATTCAAAATGACATCTTAAAGGAGTTCATGGTTAGAAACACCTATATCTACCCTCCTACTCCCTCTATGCAAATCGTTGCCGATATTTTTGAGTTTACCAGCAAAAATATGCCCCGATTCAATAGTATCAGTATTTCTGGATACCATATGCACGAAGCGGGAGCACCTGCAGCCATGGAGCTCGCCTATACTTTGGCAGATGGTATTGAATATATCCGGACAGGAATAAAGGCCGGGTTAAAAATTGATGAATTCGCACCTAGACTTTCCTTTTTCTGGGGAATTGGTATGAACCATTTTTCAGAAATCGCTAAAATGAGGGCCGGTAGAATGTTATGGGCCAAGTTGGTGAAGCAATTTGAACCTCAAAACGAAAAATCCCTAATGCTCCGTACACATAGCCAAACCAGTGGATGGAGTTTAACCGAGCAAGATCCGTTCAACAATGTGGCCAGAACCACCATTGAAGCTATGGCCGCGGCATTTGGGGGAACGCAGAGTCTCCATACCAATGCTTTGGACGAAGCCATCGCGTTGCCTACTGATTTTTCTGCCCGTATTGCACGAAATACTCAGATTTATCTGCAACAGGAGACCCACATTACCAAGACCGTAGATCCTTGGGCAGGAAGCCATTTTGTAGAAAAACTAACCGATCAGATTGCTGCGGACGCCTGGAAACTTATTGAAGAAGTTGAAAAATTAGGGGGAATGACCAAAGCCATAGAGGCCGGTATTCCAAAGATGCGCATAGAAGAGGCAGCAGCTAAAAAACAAGCAAGAATAGATAGTGGCCAAGATACCATTGTAGGGGTGAACAAATATCAGCTCGACAATGAGGATGAACTGCAGATTCTGGAGGTCGATAACGCTAAAGTGCGGCAGCAACAAATGCAAAGGCTGCAGCAAATAAGGTCGACCAGAAACAATGACGAGGTACAGAAAGTTCTAAACGAAATACAAACGGCTTCCAAAAATGCTATGGCTAATGGATCTGACCATGAAAATTTATTAGCTTTAGCTGTAAAAGCAGCCAAGGCACGGGCTACATTGGGTGAGATCAGTGATGCCATGGAAAGTGCATTTGGACGTTATCGCGCAAAAATTCAATCATTTACCGGAGTGTATTCCAAAGAAATTAAAAACGACGAAAGTTTTGAAAAGGCCCGAAAAATGGCCGATGAGTTTGCTGAACAAGAAGGTAGGAGGCCACGGATTATGGTGGCCAAAATGGGACAGGATGGTCATGACAGAGGAGCCAAAGTAGTTGCAACAGGATACGCCGACCTTGGTTTTGATGTGGATATAGGGGCATTGTTCCAGACTCCTTCCGAAGTAGCCAAACAAGCCGTTGAAAATGACGTGCACGTATTGGGAATTTCATCTTTGGCAGGTGGACACAAGACCCTTGTTCCGGAAGTGGTACAAGAACTGAAGAAATACAACAGACAAGATATTCTGGTCATTGTAGGTGGGGTAATCCCAAAACAGGACTACGAGCATCTGTTTCAAAATGGTGCAGGAGCTGTGTTTGGACCCGGAACCAAAATCAGCGATGCTGCTATAGAAATTCTAAGAATTTTGACTGAATAATCCGTCTTAACGATTCAATAAATATTACTTTAACTTTCTTTAACGGGGAATAGTGGGGTTATTCACTTCCTGTTAACAAAATACATTTTTTGGCGTCTTAAATAATCGTATTTTTAGCACCTAACTTACTATGAAATGGGCAAGATTATTGCTATCGCAAACCAAAAGGGTGGTGTGGGCAAGACCACTACTACCGTAAACCTTGCGGCATCTCTTGGCGTGCTTGAAAAAAAGGTGCTGTTAATTGATGCTGACCCCCAAGCAAATGCAACCTCTGGTTTGGGGATAGATGTGGACAGTGTGGAAAAGGGAACCTATCAGCTTTTGGAACATACCATGCATGTTGATGAGGTCATTATGCAAACAGACTCCCCAAATGTAGACTTGATTCCCGCCCACATAGACCTTGTTGCCATTGAAATTGAATTGGTGGACAAGGACAACAGGGAGTACATGTTGAAAGAAGCCTTGGCAAACCTGGGCGACCGTTATGACTATATTTTGATTGATTGTGCCCCATCCCTAGGGCTATTGACATTAAACGCGCTCACTGCGGCCGATTCGGTAATGATACCGATTCAATGTGAGTATTTTGCTTTGGAAGGTCTTGGCAAACTATTGAACACGGTCAAAAGTGTACAAAAAATACATAACAACGACCTGGATATAGAAGGCATGTTGCTTACCATGTACGATTCCAGGTTAAGACTTTCCAACCAAGTGGTTGAAGAAGTAAAGAAACACTTTGCGGATATGGTTTTTGATACCATCATCCAACGAAACGTTAGGCTAAGTGAAGCTCCAAGTTACGGGGAAAGCATCATAAAATATGATGCCAGCAGTAAAGGCGCCTCCAACTATCTGAACTTGGCCAATGAAATATTGAAGAAAAACAAGGAGAAAGTTTAAATGGCGAAAGCAACCAAGAAACAGGCTTTAGGAAGAGGTCTGTCCGCACTATTGAAGGATCCCGAGAACGATATAAAATCGGTTTCCGATAAAAATGCGGATAAGGTCATTGGAAATGTAGTTGAACTGGAACTTTCGGCCATTGAGGTGAATCCCTTTCAACCACGCTCCAATTTTAATGACGAAGCTCTAGAAGAGCTCGCAAGTTCCATTAGGGAGCTGGGCATTATTCAACCCATAACCGTAAGGAAGTTGGATTTCAATAAATTCCAACTTGTATCGGGAGAACGACGGTTCAGAGCCTCCAAACTCGTAGGCTTGGAAACCATTCCGGCCTATATCCGTATTGCCAATGACCAAGAATCGTTGGAAATGGCCTTAGTGGAAAACATTCAACGGCAAGACCTAGACCCCATTGAAATTGCATTGTCCTACCAACGGCTTATAGATGAAATTAAGATAACCCAAGAAAAACTAAGTGATCGCGTAGGAAAAAAACGGTCTACGATTACCAATTATATCCGTCTTCTAAAATTGCACCCCATTATCCAGACTGGCATGCGAGATGGTTTCATCAGCATGGGACATGGAAGGGCCCTTATAAACATAGAGAAGAAAAAAGAACAGATCGGGATTTATGAGAAGGTGGTTTCTGATGGACTCTCTGTTAGGGAAACCGAACGCTTGGTAAAAGCCTACAAAGAGCAGAAAGGTGACACGGATTCTGGCAAATCCCAAAACGGAACAAAAGAGATTCCTGGTTTTGTATCCAAAGGTATAGATGCACTCAAAAAACATCTTTCCACTAAAGTGGACATTACGGCTTCACCCAATGGAAAAGGAAAAATTGTGATTCCCTTTCATTCCAAAGAAGAGTTTCAGCGCATTAAAAAAATGTTGACAGGTGAGTAAAAACCCTTGGTTGCTGTTCTTTTCCTTGTTGTGTCTGCACCTCGGTATCTCCCAAGAAGAAAAAAGGGAAGAGGAGCAACAACATCCGGCTGAAATTGATTCCCTCGCCCAAAATTTGGAGGGCAAAGGCATTACCCTAGAAGAAGTAACATACAAAAAGAAAAGAATAAACCCGTTGGCTCCCAGCAAAGCAGCTTTTTATTCCGCTGTTTTTCCAGGATTGGGGCAGATTTATAACAAACGCTATTGGAAAGTACCTTTGGTCTATGGAGCCATTGGAACCGGCATATACGTGTACTCTTTCAACAATACCGAATACAGAAAAGCCAGGGACGCGTTCAAAAGAAGACGGGCAGGATTTACCGACGATGAATTCTACGACATCAATGGAGATGGTGTTGGTCCCGATATTGCATTGGAAGCATTGCAAGACGCCCAAGAGGCCAGGCAACGTGATCGCGACTTGGCGCTATTGATTACTATTGCCATGTATGCACTCAACATTATTGATGCCAACGTTGATGCCCATTTGAAACAATATAATGTAGACGACGACTTGGCAGTGGACTTTAAACCCTATTTGGACTTGAACCCTTTGACCAACAGGCCAAATTATGGTATGGCCCTGGTCGTAAAATTTTAGCATATGAACATTGGTCTCTTCGGATATGGTAAAATGGGAAAAATGATAGAGCAACTTGCTCTGCAGAGAGGACACAACATAGTGGCCAAAGTAGATGTTGACACAAAACACATCAATTTTTCTGAAATGGATGTTGCCATTGATTTCAGTACACCTGATGCAGCATTTAATAATATCACAGCATCAATTAAAAACAGCGTGCCTATAATTTCCGGCACTACGGGATGGCTGGCCCAATATGACCAAGTAGTTGAACTTTGTAAAGAAAAACAAGGTGCGCTCATCTATGCTTCCAACTTTAGTTTGGGAGTGAATATCTTTTTTGAACTGAACGCCTATTTGGCAAAAATGATGTCCAACTTGGAACAATACAATGTTTCCATGGAGGAAATACATCATACCCAAAAGTTGGATGCTCCAAGTGGTACCGCCATTACTTTGGCCGAAGGCATCATTGAGCACACCACCTACCAAGATTGGCAAATGGAAAGTACTGGAAAGCATTCCATACCAATTACATCAAAGCGTGAGGGCACAGTGCCGGGAACCCATACGGTTTCTTATGAAAGTGATGTTGACAAAATTGAAATCAAGCATGAGGCCCATAACCGTAAAGGATTTGCATTGGGAGCCGTTATTGCTGCTGAATGGATTCAAGGAAAAACAGGTATTTTTTCCATGAGGGACGTGTTAAACTTGAGTGAAAGAACGTAACAACAACCCAATAGGGAAGTCTAACAAAGAAATTTTTATATGAACGGTACACAGTGGATCATTTTTATCTTGATTATTCAGGTAATCCATTTTTTGGGAACCTGGAAACTCTATGTAAAGGCTGGTAGAAAGGCATGGGAAGCTGCAATTCCCATTTATAATGGCGTTGTTTTAATGAAAATCATCAACCGTCCATGGTGGTGGATTCTCTTACTGTTCCTCCCCATCATCAATTTATTGATGTTTCCAGTAGTATGGGTTGAAACTATTCGGAGCTTTGGAAAAAGTAAGCTTTGGGATACCTGGTTGGTAATACTCACCCTTGGTTTTTATATCTATTACATTAACTATACCCAGGATGTCAATTATATTGAAGATCGAAGCCTTAAACCACGGACAGGTTTGGGAGAATGGGTAAGCTCCATTGTTTTCGCCATAGTTGCTGCGACTTTTGTCCATACATATTTTATTCAACCTTACGTAATTCCAACAGGTTCCTTGGAGCGCACCCTACGTGTGGGCGATTTCCTGTTCGTAAGCAAATTTCATTATGGTGCTCGGGTTCCTATGACAACCCTGGCCGCTCCAATGGTACATGACACCATTCCTGGGCTTAAGAAAAGGTCCTATTTGGCCGATGTTGATCCAGCAACTGCAAAAACTTCATGGATCAACAAATTACAACTGCCTTACTTGCGCTTACCTGGTTTTCAAGAGGTGAAGAAAAATGATATTGTGGTCTTTAGCTTGCCCTCTGATACTTTGTATCAGTTTTTTAAAGCACAAAAGCCTGTCAAAAAACCCATCGACAAAAAATCAAATTACGTAAAACGATGCGTTGGAACTCCGGGTGATTCTCTAGCAGTTATTGATGGTTTTGTCCATATCAATGGTAAGCAACTACAACTTTCCGATAGGGCCAAAGTCATGTACAACTATAATATCTACTCCCAAAAAGGAGTGTCCAGTAGGTTGCTGGCAGAAGTTGATGCTTCAGATTATCTAAGGACCTATATCTCTGGTAACCTAACCCAAAATCAATACAATGCTCTTGCTCCATATATGATTGGTGCAAACAGGACGACAGATGGAAAGGTGCAATTGATTACCCAAGAAAAGGGGTTTCCCGTGGAAGTTATACGGCAATTGAGGCTTTCTTTGACCGAGGAAAAACCTAGATCAAGAATAGCCAATCTTACGGATGAAATTGCGGAAAAACTTAGGTCAAGTTCAGACATCGACTCCGTTGTCAGAACCAATGAACCTAAAGGTGTTTATGCAGGGATGTTTCCACAAAAACCCAATTTATATCCTTGGAACAACGACAACTTCGGGCCCATTTATATCCCCCAAGCCGGAGCAACAGTTGAAATCAATCACCGAACAATTCCTCTCTATAAAAAAATCATAAGAGATTACGAGCATAACGATGTTAAGGTAAGGGGGCAAAAGGTTTTCATCAATGACGAAGAAGCCGATTCCTATACCTTTAAACAAGATTATTATTGGATGATGGGTGACAACAGGGACCATTCTGAAGATAGTAGGACCTGGGGCTATGTTCCTGCCGACCACATCTTGGGAAAACCTGTTTTCCTTTGGATGAGTTTTGATAACTTCAATGAAGGGTTGGCCAAATGGAAGCCAAGATGGGAGCGTGTATTTACCACCGTGGGAGGAAGTGGAGAACCTGTTTCGTACCGTTGGTATTTTGTTGCTGCGATAGTAGCATGGTTTGCTTTTGATTTTATCCGAAAAAAAAGAAAAAAGAAACAAGCTTAATAAATTAAAGCCGTTTCCTTGCTCAAAAGACCATCTATTGAAAGTACTGCTTCATCCTACATATTTTCCGAGCATAGCTGCTTTTTCAGCCATAGTCCAGCACGATGTTATATGGGAAGCCCATGACAATTTCCAGAAACAGACCTATCGAAACCGCTGCTATATTTGTACCGACCAAGGCAAACATATGCTGAACATTCCCATTAAACATGTTGGTGGGAATGAGGGACGTCAAAAATACTCAGAAGTTGAAATGGAAAATGAATCCAAATGGAAGAAAATCCATTGGCGTACCTTGGAGACTGCTTACAGAACTTCCCCTTTTTTTGAATTTTACGAGGATGACCTAAAACCACTTTTTGAAGGTCCGGAAACATCCCTATACCAATTTAACCTGCAAGCAATGCAAGTTTTGGGCGAATGTCTGGGAATTCAAATTCCAAGGGATGAAACCGAAAGCTATGAACCTGTTAGGGAAGATATGTTGGATGGTCGCTTTCTGGTCGACGCTAAAAAACAAATCCACACCGATTTTGATCCCTATTCCCAAGTATTCGAGGAAAGACATGGGTACCTTCCTGATTTGAGTGTACTGGACCTTCTTTTTAATGAGGGAACAAACTCTCTGGATTACTTAAGACGCCAACCTTTGAGTTTTCTGAATGTATAGGCACTTTGTTCATTATGGCATCCACTTTTTGGTTCCAATTCTTATTGCCTTCCTGTTTTTTAAGGAAAATAGATTAAAAGTGGCTTTAGTGCTACTTGCAGGAATTATAATTGATGTAGATCATTTTCTAGCTGACCCTCTATTTGACCCCAATAGGTGCAGCATTGGCTTCCATCCTTTACACAGTTATTGGGCCATTTTGGTTTACGCCATCCTTCCCTTCTTCTCAAAAACCCGTATTATAGGTCTGGCCTTGATCATCCATATTATTGCAGACGTATCGGATTGCCTACTGATTTGAGTTAAGCCGGAGTGTGGCCATTACAGGATAATGGTCGGAAAGCTTTTCGTTGAAATTTTGATGGGAAAGTATTTCAAACTCAGGATCGGCCAATATATAGTCTATCCTGATCGGAAAGCCCAAAAGATTGTAGGTGCGACCAAAACCTTTGCCTTTTTTAAAATAGGAATCCTGCATATCGCCTTTAATCTTTCGATATACATTTGAATATTGGGTATTGTTGAAATCCCCCGCCAGGATTTTTTTGTGATGGGTCTGTTCCATGTTTTCCCGGATAAGATTTGCCTGTTCATATTGCTTCAACATGACCCTTCTTGATTTTGCAAATAATTTTGAGGACTCCTCAGTCTTAATCGTATTTATTTCTGGAACAATACTAAAGGATTGCAAATGAATATTATATACTCTTACCGTGTCTTGTTGGAAAAGGATATCGACAAATATTCCATTATTTATGGAGTTAGGGAAATTTAAAGACTCTCCTTTTATTATGGGAAACTTGGAAAAAATTGTTTGGAAAGACTTGTTTGTACCATCAGGAGTTTTAAAACTATAGTCATAATCATCAAATTCTTTTATTTTAATAATGCTAAACTCCTGAAAACAAATAATATCTGGATTGCTTTGTTTAACAAGGGAAATAATTTCATTATCTAATTCTGAATTTGCTATCCAACCGTATTTATTAAAACTCCTAACATTAAAAGACATCATCGATAGATTGCCCTTTTTCAAGTTTTTCTCACTACCTATATTGGAAAATTGATAAAACGGGCCAAGGGTAAAATACCAGAGAATTACTATTAATGCAGATAATAAAAACTGTTTTTTTCTTCTTAATAACCAGTAAACTATGAAAAACGCGTGGATAAGAATCAAAACCGGAACAACCAAACTCAATATTGATAGTGTAGGCATGTTGGTTACAGGAACAAAGGGAACCACCACAGATACCAAAGTAACCAGCACAAAAAAACTATTTAAAAAGAAAATAACCTTATTGAATAAGGAAAGTTTTTTCATATATCAATCCTCTTTACCTGCCTTGAACAAAAAATCCTTTTCAGCCTTTGATAAGCTCTCGTAACCAGATTTGCTTATTTTATCCAGAATTGTATCTATTTTGCGTTGGCGAGCTTCTTTGTCATAGTCCCTAGGGTTCTTTTTGGCCTTATCTTTTCTATACACTGTTCGCATGGGCGCTTTTTTCTCCCTAGGTTTAAACCATTGTGCCATTGAATCCAAAACTCTTGAAAAACCAGAGCCGATATCTTTTCCGTTCAGCAATTGTCTGGCATAAACATATCCAAGCAAAGCTCCTCCAAGATGAGCCAATCTTCCTCCCACGTTTCCTCCATAGGGAATTTGGATTAGGTCCACGAGAACAAAAAATGCCCCTACATACCACAACTTCACGTTAAAAAATATGATTCTAACTTCTTGGTTAGGGATGTACGCACAGATAAAGATAAGTACCGCAGTAACCCCGGCGGAGGCTCCTATCAGAGCTGTATTGGTTTCAAGAAGGGTTGGAAAAAGGTTGTAGCTTCCCAAAAAGACAATTCCCCCAACAATGACCCCTAAGAAGTACACACTTAGGAATCGTTTATTATCAAAAAGATTCAAAAAAATTTGTCCTGTGAAATATAGCATGAGCATATTCCAGAAAATATGTCCAATTCCAGCATGGAAAAAGGAATAGGTGACCAATGACCATGGCTGTCCTATAAATTCCATAAGGTCCTTGGGAAGATGGAACCATTGCGAAACGGAATATCCCAACAATGCCAAGGAAAGTCCATCCAGAATAAATATCAGGACATTGATCGCTATCAGCTTTTCAGCAATGCCAAGTTGTGCAAAATAGTATTGTAATCCTCCTCTGGCCATAAATTAATCCCAGCGATTATTATTAAACTGGTTCCTTTTCCAATACCACATCATAATAAACCCAATCAAAGCACCTCCAATATGTGCAAAGTGGGCCACACCTGTATTCACATTCCCAATTCCAAATATAAGATCCACTGCGATCAATAGTGGTACAAAATATTTTGCTTTTATGGGAATCGGTAAAAATATCAACATCAATTTTGCTTCGGAATACATGAAAGCAAAGGCAACCAAAATACCGTATATGGCCCCTGAAGCTCCAACTGCAGGAATTTTAAGGCTTGTGTGCGCTTCAAAGACCGATTCAAAATCCAAAGTCAAAAAACTGGGATCGATTCCCTTTGTGGTCAAGACCTTGGAAGCATTTTCAAAGAATTTCTGTCCGACAAATTGGTTTCCAATTTGACTATCAACATTTAAAATCTCATAAAAAACTTCCTTGGAGATAAAACCGCTGATTCCATTATATGCTTCTTGAATGTAATAATAGTTTACGCCCGTATGCAACAATGCCGATCCCAATCCGGCTGAAAAGTAAAAGAATAAAAACTTATTTCTCCCCCAAACACGTTCCAGCGGGGTACCAAATGCCCATAAAGCGTACATGTTGAACACAATATGCATGAGACCGCCATGCATGAACATATGGCTGATTACTTGCCACCACTGAAAGTTATCGTTTTTGGGAAACCATAGGGATAACCATTGGTACATTTGTTCCCCATAAAGATTTGTAGCGAAAAACAGAATTACGTTGATGATCAACAAATGTTTTACCGCTTCGGTCAATCTACCCATTTAATTAAATTTTTTATCTATATCTCCTTCGGAGATGATCGTATACGTTAATTTTTGAGATGGACTCAAAGTAGGCTCCTTACAAGCAAATAAATTGTTCACCAGGGCCAACTGGGATTCCTGATCTAAATGTTCCCCGGTTTTAATGGCCAAGTTTTTTGAAAGCGCCTTGGACAACACCTCAGCTTGCGAAAATGAACCTTCTGAAAAACCTTCTTTGTAATCCGAAATCAAACGGTCCAATACCGTGCCAATTCCACTTTCTGGAACCATCAAGGGGACACCTGTCACTTTTACAGTCTCCTCTTCCAAACTCTCAAAAGCAAACCCAATATTTGTCAGACTTTCCTGGATTTCTTTCAAAATACCCAATTCTTGTTTGTTAAAACTAAGTTCTAAAGGAAACAACAGCTGCTGGCTTACCCCTTCTTTAACTGTAATTTCACTTAAAAACTTTTCAAAAAGGATACGTTCGTGGGCCCTATTCTGATGAATTACCAACATTCCTGATTTCACGGTGCTCACTACATATTTTCGTCTCAGCTGAAAAGTACTTGCTAAATGCTCCTGGGATTCATCCTCTGAATAAATGGACCCCTGCACCTGTTCCTCGGATTCTATGATCAAACTACTGAAGGCTTCCACATCGGCTTCCTTGTCAAGACCTTCGTACAGATTTTCCCAACCTTTGGCACTCACCTTTCGGTAAGAGTCTGTATGCTTCGTATTCTCAGTAGTCTCCTGAAATGGATTAAAGGATGAATCGACCGTAACATGCGGCAATACCGCCTCTTTTCCCTTAAAAGCATAGGGAGTATCCATATTTGGATCATGTTCAAAATCCAACACTGGTGCCACATTGAATTGTCCCAAGCTATGCTTTATAGTCGACCTAAGTATAGCGTACATGGTATTTTCGTCATCAAATTTCACTTCGGTCTTGGTAGGATGAATATTGATATCAATGGATGAAGGATCCACATCCAGAAACAAAAAATATCCTGGATACATATCCGATTTTATCAACCCTTCAAAAGCAGAGACTACGGCATGATGCAAATACGGGCTCTTTATAAAGCGATTATTGGCAAAGAAAAACTGTTCGCCCCTACTCTTCTTGGCAAATTCAGGTTTGCAGATGAAGCCTGTTACTTTTACCACTTCGGTCTCTTCGGTAACAGGAACCAATCTTTCATCCATCCGGCTGCCAAATACATGAACAATTCGCTGGCGATGTTTGGCCCTGGGCAGGTTAAAGATTTCCGACCCGTTATTGTAGAAATGAAATTCTATATCTGGATGTACCAGGGCAACCCGGTGAAATTCGTCGGTAATATGACGTAACTCTACTTGATTCGACTTTAAAAAATTACGTCGCGCCGGAATATTGAAAAAAAGGTTCTTAACGGCAATTGAAGTTCCTTTTGGCGTGGCAACTGCCTCCTGAGCTACTATTTTACTTCCTTCAATCTTAATATGTGTGCCCACTTCATTGTTTTCAGTGCGGGTCTGCATGTCCACATGCGCAATAGCAGCAATGGACGCCAAAGCTTCTCCCCGAAAACCCTTTGTGTTTAAATTGAAAAGATCCTGAGCTGTTGAAATCTTGGAGGTAGCATGCCGTTCAAAGGACAGTCTAGCATCCGTTTCACTCATTCCCACTCCATTGTCCACCACCTGGATGAGGGCTTTACCGCTATCCTTAACAATCAATTTTATGCTGGTAGATCCAGCATCAATAGCATTCTCAAGCAATTCCTTGACCACCGAAGCTGGGCGTTGGACCACTTCCCCTGCAGCTATTTGATTTGCGACATGGTCTGGTAATAATTTAATGATGTCGGCCATTAGGGATTCAGGAATATCGATAAATCAAAGTCTATTACAAAAAGGAACAATAGCACCAAAATGCCCACAATAATCAGAAATCGAAGTCGTAAGTTTTTATCACCTTCGGTCTTAAGATCCTCCATTGCCGAGGTAAACTTATTTTTGATTCCTCTTTTTGTATGTGCGGTAGTTCTGAATTTATCTAGTTTGTGTTCTATTTTATAAGGATTACCCTCACCTTTATAATAACGTGGTGAATAACTAAAGGATTTGTTCTTCTTAAGTTTTAGCGGATTTCGCATGGGTTCCTTTTCGGTGTAAACTCAAAGGTACTCAAAATTGAAAAAAAGGATTCGCGTGCGTTCCCAAAAAATGTTAACACAGAATTCTGTAGAAGATAAGTTTTAAAAGGGTGGCTTAGATGTTGCCCAATGTTGCCATTTTTATTGCAGCAATGGCGGCTTCCGTTCCTTTGTTTCCATGTTTGCCCCCGCTACGATCTATGGCCTGTTGCAGAGTATCGTCTGTCAAGACACAAAATATTACAGGGACATCATAGGCCAGGTTCAGGTCTTTGATCCCTTGGGCCGCTGCACCACAAACAAAATCGAAATGACTTGTTTCCCCACGAATTACGCTTCCAATCGCAACAATGGCATCTAGGTCTTGGGAAGTAATCATTTTTTTACAGCCATGGACAAGTTCAAAGCTACCTGGAACATTCCACCTCACTATATTCTCTTGAAGAGCACCACAATCAACTAAGGCATTAAACGCTCCTTGAAAAAGTGGTTCGGTAATAGTGTCGTTCCATTCAGAAACAACAATCCCAAACCGCAGTTTTTCCGCGTTTGGGATTTTTGATTTATCGTAAACAGAAAGATTCTTGTTTTCTGTGGCCATGGTTTAGTTTTGGGCCAATCCGATCAAGGCATCGATTCCAACGCCTTCCGGAGATTTAGGATAATCTTGCTTAATCTTTTCAAAGAAGCTCAAAGCTTTGTCCTTTTGTCCCAAATCCAATGCAACCACTCCGGCCTTATACAGGAATTTTGGTGTTGCAAATTCATTGGCTCCATGTGCAATGGCCTTTTCATAATACTCCAGCGCATCCTCTTGTTGGTTCAATTGCGAAAAGGCATCTCCTATTCCGCCTTTTGCCATTGCGCCCAACACGGCATCATCTGAAGAAAAGTCTTCCAAATGGGCAATAGCCTCATCATATTGCTGAAGGTTCAAATAGGTCATTCCCGCTGAATACTGAGCCAAATTGGCCGCTTTGGTACCTTTATATTCTTCAATGATATCCAAAAAACCAAACTTTCCTTCGGCACCATTCAAAGCTAGGGTAAACAAAGAATCCTTTTCGGTTTCACTTGCCAAAGCTTGATCAAAATATTGCTGCGGATAGAAAAGCTCGTTGGCCGCTGAGGCTTCCTTCGGCTTTTGTATGAACTGGTTGTAGGCCAAGTAGCCTAGAACCCCTACAGCAATGGCTCCAATAACTCCCAAAATATAATTTTGGTTCTTTTGAACCCAGGCCTCGGTCTTAGAAGCGCTCTCATCCAAAGTACTGAACACTTCTGCCGTTGTACTTTCCATTTCTTCTAGTTGGGCCTCTTCTGCTTTGTTTTTGGGTTTATAGCCTCTCTTCTTGTATGTTGCCATCGTCATTGAATTGGTCGCGCAAAAATAAAGTTTTTATCCAAAACCAAAAGGCAATTTATTCGTTATTTTTGGAATCCTTAATTGGTTCCCAAACCTGAAAAGCCACTTTTTCTCAAGCTTTCTATGTTTTTAAGACATTTATCTTTAGTTAATTACAAGAATTTCGACTCAAAAGTAATGGAGTTCGACCCAGTGATCAATTGTCTTGTGGGCGATAATGGAGTGGGCAAAACCAATGTTTTGGATGCCATTTACCACCTATGTTTTGGCAAAAGTTACTTTAATCCGGTGTCCACCCAAAACATAAAGCACAATACCGATTTTTTTGTGGTTGAAGGCGAATTTGAAAAGGAAGGCAAAACCGAAAAAATCGTTTGCAGTTTTAAAAAAGGGACCAAAAAGGTCATTAAGCGAAACGGTAAGGCCTACGAAAAATTCTCGGAACATATTGGTTTTTTGCCCCTGGTGATCATATCTCCATCTGATCGCGATCTGATTTTGGAAGGCAGTGAAACCCGGAGAAAGTTTATGGATGGGGTAATTTCCCAATCGGACAAGGGTTATCTACAGTCTTTGATCAAATACAACAAAGTATTGGTACAGCGAAATTCATTGCTAAAGTACTTTGTGGCCAACAACACATTTGATCCAGATACGCTAGCCATCTATAATGAGCAATTGCATAATCTTGGAACGGAAATCCATAAAAAGAGAATTGCCTTTATCGATGCATTTGTGCCTATATTCAAGGAACAGTATGCCCATATAGCCGAAAAAGACGAGCAGATTATGTTGGCCTATGAAAGCCAACTCACCCATTCCTCTTTGTTGGAACTGCTAGAGTCTAACCTCGAAAAAGACAGAGCGCTGCAATATACCAGCACAGGGATTCATAAAGATGATCTGAGTTTTACTATAGCAGGACATCCTATAAAAAAGTTTGGCAGCCAAGGACAGCAAAAATCATTTCTAATTGCACTTAAACTGGCACAGTTTCACTTTATCAAAGAACTGGCGAAAAACACGCCTATCTTGTTGCTGGATGACATCTTTGATAAATTGGACGAAAGCAGGGTGTCTCAGATTGTTTCCTTGGTTGAAAACGAAAATTTTGGTCAAATCTTTATTAGTGACACTCATGCGCAACGAACTGAAAGTGTGGTAAAAAGCATTCATCAGAGCTATAAAATCTTTACCTTGTAATCATGAAGCACGTTTCCTTTTTTCTAGTTTTTTTAATGGTCTGGGGATGCAAAGAGGAGTCTGTTTCAACCTCCGACCTCCATTTTCTAAATGGATATTGGGAAATCAATACCGTTGAATTTCCTGATGGAAACGAAAAACAATATAAGGTCAACCCCAACATTGATTTTATTTACTTGGAGAATGAAAAGGGGTTTCGAAAAAAAGTACAGCCCAAGTTTGATGGAACCTACACTACAAATAACGATTCAGAGGTTTTAGCGGTGCACAATCAAAATGGCAGTATTACTTTGCGTTACAAGAATGGGAACAATGAATGGGAAGAAAAACTAACGCAATTGGACTCTCTTTCTTTTTCTGTGGTCAACCAAGAAGGCCTAAAATACTCCTACAAACGTTTCCAACCTATTTCAATACCAAAATAATGGCAAAGCGAAACAACTCCCATATTCCCCTGAGTGATGCATTAAAAGAGTTTATTGCGGAGAACAAGCTCCAGAAGGGCATGGATAAAGTGGATGCCAAAGAGGCTTGGGCCAAATTAATGGGAAATGGGGTAAACAACTATACCAGCTCAGTTGAACTTAGAAATGAAACCCTATTTGTATCTCTTTCGTCTTCGGTTTTGCGTGAAGAACTAAGTCTTGGAAAAACCAAGATTATCGCCATGATGAATGAAGAGCTGGGAAGGGAATTGATCAAGAAGTTAGTATTACGGTAACCGAAAGAACGCCAGATTATTTTGAAAGAAGTCCTAAAAACAGAAAGGCTTTTAGTTGCTGAGGCTGTGGTTGAGGATGCAAAATTCTTCAAGTCCTTATTGAACAGCCCTACGTGGTTAAAGTTTATTGGTGATCGCGGAGTAAAAACTGAACGGCAGGCTGTGGCCTATATCACTTCCAACCTTATTCGTTCGTATAAGGAAAATGGATATGGACTTTATAAAATTTGCTTGAAGCAATCTCTAGAACCCATTGGTGTATGTGGTTTTTTAAAACGAACCTATTTGGAAAGTCCGGATATTGGATTTGCGTTACTTCCGCAATTTGAAGGGCAAGGATTTATGTATGAAGCTTCCAAAGCAATGATACATTATGGAGTGAATCATCTCAAAATAAATCCCATACTTGGGATTACCACCTCTGAAAACCAACGATCACAACGACTTCTTGAGAAGCTGGGGTTCAATGGAAGTGGAACCATAAAACCTGCTGGTTCCCGTGAAGAACTACTTCTGTACACAAACAAAAAAAGCCACTCTAAATGAGCGGCTTTTTGTATTGATTTTTTGTTGCTGTTAGAATATTTCCCTTCCAGAAAAGTGGAAAGCACCTTCTATGGCAGCATTTTCATCACTGTCAGAACCATGTACTGCATTTTCACCAATACTGGTCGCGTATAATTTTCTGATTGTTCCTTCAGCCGCTTCTTCTGGATTGGTCGCCCCAATGAGTGCACGGAAATCATCCACCGCATTGTCTTTTTCCAAAATGGCCGCTACAATAGGGTTTCGGGTCATGAAATCAACCAACTCCCCAAAGAAAGGACGCTCTTTGTGTATAGCGTAGAATTCCTGTGCATCCCTTTTGCTTAACTGCGTGTATTTCATGGCCACAATTTTAAAACCTGCAGCTGTAATTTTTTCCAGGATTGGCCCAATGTATCCATTTTCAACGGCATCCGGCTTAATCATGGTAAAAGTTCTGTTTCCAGTCATTTTTTAAAATTTTGCGCAAACTTACGTTTTTTCAATCAACGGACAAGGCCTAATAGCTCTGTTTTAGTTCCTGAAGGACCAATCCGTTCTCTCCCATAATCTTAAAATGGGCTTCCCTGTTCTTAAAATCCAATTCCAAGATACCATAGCTCGTACTGGACACTACATCCCCAACCCGAAATCTATTGGGTTCTTCTTTGAAGCTGCTATAGGAATGTGTGAGTCCACTGCTGGTAAAATCAACTAATGGGTACGACATGCCAGATAAATTTGTTCTTGAGAACTCGGAAATATGGCGATCTCCCGATAGAATAATCACCCCTTCCGCTCCGGATTTGGCAATCATTCTTTCAAGTTTCTCAACTTCTTTGGGGAAATTGCCCCAAGTTTCAAAGCCATGCTCTCTTGATAAGAACTGGATACTGGATACAATCAGATTAAAATCTGCTTTTGAAGTAGTCAATTTGTTCTCCAACCACTTCCATTGTTCCGCACCCAAAACGGTAGCATCGCTGGCTGTATTTAATCCGTACCGTCTATTTGGGCTGCGGTCACCCAGAAGTTCGCCTCTGAAATATCTTGTATCCAGCGCCAAAATTTGAACCTTTCCATTCGGAGTTTCAAACAAGTGCGAAGCATAAACCCCTTCCCTGGTCCTTCTTTCGCTGTCTGCAGGTACTCCCATAAAATCCAAAAAGACCTGCTGGCTCTCCCTTTTCATTCTAAACTCCTTACCTCCATCGTTCAATCCATAATCATGATCGTCCCAGGTTCCCACTACAGGAACTTTCGACTTTAACAATGCATAGCCTTCATTACTATCCTGTTCATTGTACATTTTCTTTAACAGGTCCATGTCATCGGTGTCGGCATAAATGTTATCCCCTCCCCATATCCAAACATCTGGGGCTTCTGCCAAAATATCATCCCAATACGGGTTTGGCATATATTGTTTGTTGCAAGAACCAAATGACACTACAAATGTGGAATTATCGGAGTCTAAGGAAGTTTTTTCACTACTGGTGGTCTGCACACTTTTGCAGCTCACCATGAGACCAATGATGCTGAAAAAAAGTAAGTTATACTTCATACTTTAGATTTGTGCCAACAAAAATAGGCGTTTACAGGTTACCTCTATATTATATTATTGTATCTTTGATCGCATGAATTTTGAGAATACCGAGACAGTCAAGTCAATTCTTTCCCAACCCCAACAAATCGTAATCATTCCCCATAAAAATCCGGATGGAGATGCTATGGGTTCGTGTTTGGGACTCTACGGCTTTTTAAAGGGAATTGGCCAAAAGGCGAACGTAATTGCCCCGAATGACTATCCAAAATTCTTGAAGTGGCTACCTGAAAACGACTGTGTCGTCAATTTTGAAAAAGAGAACCGTGAAGCTCTAGAATTGTTGGAAGAGGCCACAGTAATTTTCACCCTTGACTTCAATGATTTTTCCAGAACTGGACAAATGGAGCCTATTCTCGAGGCAAAGGAAGCTGATTTTATCATGATAGACCATCATCAACAGCCAAACGATTATGCCAGGGTTACCTATTCTGATGTAAGCATGAGCTCTACTTGCGAAATGGTCTACAATTTTATTGTAGCTCTTGGGGGCAATGATAAAATCACCAAAGAAATTGCAACTTGCCTCTACACCGGAATCATGACCGATACCGGGTCTTTTAAATTTAGATCCACCTCCAGTACCACGCACCGGGTGGTTGCCGACCTCATTGATCGAGGCGCGGAAAACATGAAAATCCACCAACAAGTTTACGATACAAATTCACCATCAAGACTACACTTATTGGGAGTTGCACTCAGCAACATGACCATACTCTCTGATTACAGAACAGCTTATATAACACTTTCTCAGGAGGAGTTGGATAAACATAACTTTAAAAAAGGTGATACTGAAGGTTTTGTAAATTATGGACTGACCCTTGAAGGAGTTAATTTTGCCGTCATTTTTATTGAAAATAAGGATGAGGGTATCATTAAAATCTCTTTCCGCTCTGTTGGTGATTTTTCGGTCAATGAATTTGCCCGAAAACATTTTAATGGCGGAGGGCATGACAACGCAGCAGGAGGAAGAAGCGAACAGAGCATGGAACAGACCCTAGAGCACTTCATTTCCATTTTAGAAACCTACAAAAATGTCTTGAACCCATGAGAGTTCTTCTGATGATTATAGCGGGACTGCTTTTCTTTAACTGCGGAGGTCCAGAGCCAAGAAGACCTATCAAGGTGAGGTCTGGTAGTTTTTTCAAAGAATCTGTGGAACGCAACAAGGCTTTGGTGGCCTTGGAAGAGCAATCAATAAGAAATATCATTGCTAAGGATACCTTGCAGGAATATGTATCAAACCCCAATGGGTTTTGGTACTATTTTGAGACAAAGAACGATACCGCCACCTACTTCCCTAAGACCAACGACCAAGTATTGTTTTCATACAACCTGATGACATTAGCTGGCGATACCATTTATTCAGCCAAAGATATTGGGCCTACCTCTTATGTAGTGGATAAGGAGCAACTGTTTCCAGGACTTCAAAACGCGGTAAAACTGCTTAAAATTAACGAAAAAGCTACTTTTTTGTTCCCTTCATTGCAAGCCTACGGCTATCATGGCGATGGAAATCTTATCGCCCCTAAAACACCATTGAGTTCCTCTGTGGAGCTTCATACAATAATTATTAACAAAGACAGTCTAAATCTAAAACCATAATACCATGAAACGATCACTGATTGCAATAACATTGTTCTCCATAGTGCTCTTCGGATGCAAGTCCAGCAAATATGCTGAACTTGGAGAAGGCATTTTTGCAGATATCCAAACCACCCAAGGTGATATCATTATAAAACTGGAACACCAAAAAACTCCTGTAACCGTAGCAAACTTTGTTTCCCTTGCCGAAGGAAACAGCCCTTTTGTAAGTGATAGCCTTAAAGGCAAGAAATATTATGATGGACTAATCTTTCACAGAATCATCAAGGATTTTATGATTCAGGGAGGAGATCCATCCGGTACAGGAAGTGGAAATCCGGGCTATAAGTTCAAGGATGAGTTCCATGATTCCCTCTCGCACAGTAAAAAGGGTATACTTTCCATGGCCAATTCTGGTCCCAAGACCAATGGAAGTCAATTCTTCATCACACACAAACCCACCCCATGGCTCGATGGAAGACATACCGTATTTGGCGAAGTAGTTACGGGCATCGATGTAGTAGACTCCCTTGCCAATGTGGAAACCGAGACTAGGGATAGGCCCAAGGTAGACGTAGTGATGAAAAAGGTAGAAATTGTACGAAATGGAAAAGAGGCCAAGAACTTCGACGCAATTCAGATAATGACCGATTATTTTGCTGAAGAAGAAGCTGCGGCGGAAGCTTTTAAAAAATTGAAGGAGGATATGATATCCGAATTCTCAAAACAAAAGGAAGAAGCCGAAGAAACCCCTTCAGGGTTAAGAATCCTTACTTTGGCCAAAGGGGATGGGGACAAACCAAAGGTTGGACAAAAAGTTTTTGTGAACTATGCCGGATGGTTGCCCGATGGTAGTTTGTTTGATAGTAATGTAGAGGAAGTCGCCTCAAAATTCAATCAATTGAATCCTAAACGTAGAGATCAAGGTGGCTACCAACCTTTCCCGATGGACTATAGCCCCGAAGCTCGTTTAATACCAGGTTTTAAAGAAGGTTTACAGACCATGAAGGTAGGGGACAAAGTACGATTGTTCATTCCTCCTCATCTAGGTTACGGTCCACAAGGTGGAGGACCCATACCACCAAATTCAGATTTGATATTTGACTTGGAGATAACTGGAATCCAAGAGTAGCACATTTCTAAAAAAACAAAAAGCCGTACATTTCAGTGCGGCTTTTTTTATTCCCGGCCAACATTGGGTATTTTAATTTTTTTTGATGGGACACAAGCTCAAGACTATTTTGGCAATAGCACTTCCTGTTCAGGTGATTCTGGTAAAATGGATAGGGCTATACCCTGAATTTGTCGAGAAATATTACAGTAACGGGATTTATCCACTAATCTCACGATTTTTAAGAATCCTATGGGGTTGGATTCCCTTTTCAGTGGGGGATTTGCTCTACACGCTACTATTTGTGCTGGCAATAAGATACCTTTTCAAAAATTGGAAATCCATTAAGGCCAAACCTCTTTTCTTTTTAAAGAATATCGCAGTCGTATTGTCAATTGCATTTTTTCTTTTCCATTTTCTCTGGGGCATGAACTATTACAGGCAGCCCATCACCAAAAACTTAGGAATTGAAAAAGAATATACCTTAAAGGAACTTACTGATTTCACATCCTATCTCATTGAAAAGAGCAACCAATACCAGTCAGAAATAGCTGGTGATACCATGTCCCCTGTCCAAATTCCCTATACCAGAAAAGAAATTTTCAAGAAAACGAAAGAAGGGTATACTATATTGGAAAAGAGTTATCCCAATTTTGAATACAAAAGCAAGAGTTTAAAATCTTCAATTTACAGTCTAGCCTTGACCTATATGGGCTACGGCGGCTACTTAAATCCATTTACCAACGAGGCCCAGGTCAATGGAATTACCCCCTTGTTCCGATTACCTACGGTTAGTGGCCACGAGGTTGGGCACCAACTGGGATACTCCGCCGAAGATGCCACTAACTTTATTGGCTTTCTGGTAACCGTAAAAAATACTGACCCCTACTTTAAATACGCCGCATATTCTCATGCCCTTTCCTACTGCCTATCGGATTTATCAAGAAAGGACAACGAAAGGTTCCAAGAGCTACTTGAACAGATCAACCCTGGAGTGAAAGAAAATTTTAGAGAGGTTGCAAAATTTTGGGAACGCTATGAAAATCCGTTGGAGCCTGTTTTCAAATCCATTTTCAATGCATTTTTAAAAGCCAACAACCAGCAAGAAGGAATCAAAAGTTATCATGCCGTGGTAGAACTTTTGATCAATTACGATGCAAAATATGGCTTCTAACATCCTGTTTGTACAATACCATCACTTCTCATACCTTTAAGCGACTAATTCAACATCATACATATGAAACTAAAACTCCTGATATTTGCCCTGCTCTTAGGCAATATCTCTTTGTTTGCACAAGACTATTTTCCCAAAAATGACGGTGTCAAAACAAAAAACAACAACTACACCGCATTGACCAATGCTAAAATTTATGTGACTCCTACCCAGGTAATCAACAATGGAACCTTACTGATACAAAATGGTAAGGTAGTACAAGTGGGTAGTTCCATTTCCATCCCTAAAAATGCTGTAATAGAGGATTTAAAGGGAAAGTCCATTTATCCATCGTTCATTGATGTTTTCTCGAACTTTGGCGTAAAAAAGCCCGAAAAATCAAAAGCAACAGGTAGATCTGCAGAATACAATCCTTCTAGGGAAGGGTTCTACTGGAACGATCATGTTATGCCTGAAAACAACGCCATTTCTAAATTCTCCTATGACGCAAAGAAAGCAGCAGAGCTAAGAAAAGCTGGTTTTGGGGTGGTAAACACCCACATACATGACGGTATTGCCAGAGGAACCGGGGTTTTGGTAACGCTTAATGACCAAGGTACCGAAGCCAATAGGATTTTGGAAGATAGATCTGCCCAGTATTTTTCATTTAAAAAGAGTATTGCCAAAAACCAATCCTACCCAACATCTCTAATGGGAGCTACAGCTTTGATGAGACAGTTATATTATGACATGGATTGGTACAATAAAGGCAATGTTTCAACCAAAGACCGTTCCCTAGAAGCTCTTATTGAAAACAAGGGAATGGTACAAATTTTTGATGCCGGTAATAATGGAAATGTGCTGCGAGCTGATAAAATTGGGGATCAGTTTGGAATTCAATATGCCATAGTTGCCGGAGGAGACGAATATGAGCGTATAGCAGATATCAAGGCTACCAATGCCAAATTAATTGTTCCCGTTAACTTTCCAAAGGCCTTTGATGTCTCCAATCCATACGAAGCTCATTATGTTGCTCTAAAAGATATGCGACATTGGAATTTGGCCCCATCCAACCCAAAAGCTTTGGAGGATAATGCGGTTCAATTCTCATTCACCTTGCATCACTTGAAATCTCCAGCGGATTTCAAATCCAAAGTTTTAAAGGCTATTGATTACGGACTTTCCAAAACCAAAGCTTTGGAAGCTCTTACAACGGTACCTGCTTCAATTTTGGGAAAATCCAATACGGTTGGATCTCTTCAAGTTGGCAGACAAGCTAATTTTTTGATTACCTCCGGAGATATTTTTGATAAAGGGACGACACTTTATGAAAATTGGGTGCAAGGAACCAAAAATGTCATCAACTCCAAAGATGAAAAAAATCTGGCAGGCGATTACAATCTGACCGCTAACGGTAAAACTTATTCAATTTCCATTTCTGGGAAGCCCAATGCACCCAAAGCAACGGTTAAACAAGATACCCTAAAGCTGGATTCAAAAATTGAATATGCTTCAAACTGGCTAAATCTCTCCTTTACGGATAATGAAGGTAAAGCCTATAGAATGGTTGGTTTAGTACTTCCGGAATCTGATAACATTTCGGGAACAATGATATCTCCAACCGGAAATGAATCCAAAGTAACTTTGTTAAAAACCGCTTCTTCGGACAAAAAAGTAAACGGAGAGCAAAAGACCAATAAACCGCAAATGGTTAGTCTTACCTATCCAAATGTGGGTTATGGTTACAAAACCAAGCCCCAACAGGAAAACATCTTGTTCAAAAATGCTACGGTCTGGACAGGTGAAGCTATTCTGGAAAACACAGATGTTCTGATCAAGAATGGAAAAATTTCCAAAATTGGGAAAAACCTCAATGCCGGAAGTGCCAAAACTGTTGATGCCACAGGTAAACACTTGACCGCTGGTATTATTGATGAACATTCTCACATAGGTGCTCTTGCCGTTAATGAAGCTGGCCATAATTCCACCGCTGAAGTAAAAATGACCGATGTTATCGATCCAAAGGATATGGATCTTTACCGAAACCTTGCAGGTGGGGTAACCACCATTCAACTATTGCACGGTTCCGCAAATCCTATCGGCGGACGATCTGCCATCCTTCGTCTTAAGTGGGGAGAAAATGCGGACGGACTGGTTTTTCAGAACTCGCCCAAGTTTATCAAGTTTGCGCTGGGAGAAAACGTAAAACAATCCAATTGGCCAAGTTTCTCTCGTTTCCCGCAAACGCGAATGGGTGTGGAACAGGTTTTTGTGGATTACTTCCAACGCGCCAAAGAATATGAGGTCAAAAAGAAAAGCGGCCAGCCCTTCCGCTACGATGAGGAAATGGAAACTTTGGTTGAGATTTTAAATGGGGAACGATTCATCAGCTGTCACTCCTACGTGCAGAGCGAGATCAATATGTTGATGAAGGTAGCCGATAAGTTCAACTTCACCGTAAACACCTTCACGCATATTCTTGAAGGGTATAAAGTGGCCGATAAAATGGCGGAACACGGTGTTGGAGGCTCAACCTTTAGTGACTGGTGGGCCTATAAATATGAAGTGAACGATGCTATTCCATACAATGCCGCCATAATGGCCAGTCAAGGTGTTACCGTGGCCATTAATAGTGATGACGCCGAAATGTCCAGAAGATTGAATCAGGAAGCTGCCAAGACAGTAAAATATGGGGGTATGTCCGAGATAGAAGCTTGGAAAACGGTAACTATTAATCCAGCTAAATTGTTACACATTGATCATCGTGTTGGCAGCATCGAAGTTGGTAAAGATGCAGATATGGTTCTTTGGAACGATCATCCCTTATCTGTTTACGCAAAAGCGGAAAAAACTCTGATTGAAGGAACCGTGTATTTTGATTTGGAAAAAGATAAGCAACTACGGGAATCCGTTAAACAAGAACGTAGCTTGTTGATAAACATGATGTTGGATGAAAAGGGAAATGGAGCTAAAACCCAAGGCCCCAAACAAAACAAAAAAATTAAGTTTCACTGCGATAGCCTATAACTCAAAAAAATGAAAAAACTAGTAACTATACTTCAGTTGTTTGGGCTTTTTGCCTGCTTAAGTTTGACCGCACAACAGACACCGGCCCCAGTGCAATCACAGGCCGTTACCATAACGGGAGTAACCGCCCATATTGGGGATGGAACGATCAAGGAAAACTGCACTTTGGTCTTCGAAAATGGAAAGATTACCGCAATCGGTGGCGCTGAAACGGCTACCAAAGGGGAAGTCATCAATGCCGCTGGCAAGCATGTGTATCCAGGGTTTATAGCCCCAGGGAAATCTTTGGGGCTTATTGAAGTAAACGCCGTTAGAGCAAGTAATGACCAAGATGAGATTGGGGAGATCATCCCTCATGTACGAAGCATTATCGCGTACAACGCAGAATCAAAAGTTGTGGAAAGTATGCGTCCCAATGGAATTCTTCTAGGTCAAATCACCCCTAAGGGCGGAAGAATTTCTGGAACTTCTACTATTGTTCAATTTGATGCTTGGAACTGGGAAGATGCCGCAATAAAAACCGATGATGGTATACACCTTAATTGGCCTACCACCTTTAGAAGAGGTAGATGGTGGTTGGGAGAACCAAGTGGTTTTCAACCAAACAAGGACTATCAAAAACAAACCGTGGAGGTAGAAACTTTTATGAAAAATGCCAATGCCTATGGTAAAAGCAACAGCAAAGAACGAAACGCAGCCTTTGCGTCCATGGAAGGTGTTTTTGATGGAACAAAACAACTATACGTTTATGCCAACGGTGAGAGAGAAATTGTCGACGCCATAACCACAGCCAAGAATACAGGAGTTAAAAAAATAGTTTTAGTGGGTGGATACCACGCACATAAAATAGCAGCCTTTTTAAAGGAAAACAACATCCCTGTGCTGGTGAACTTTACGCATACCATCCCTAATTTTGATGATGATGATTATGATTTCACTTTCAAACTACCCAAATTATTGATGGAAGCTGGACTCACCGTTGCACTTCAGAATGCTTCGGCTTCCAACTTTCAAACACGTAATCTTCCCTTTTACGCAGGACAGGTTGTTGCCCAAGGGCTCGATAAGGAAAAAGCACTCCAGCTTTTGACGGGAAATACCGCAAAAATTTTGGGAATAGATGCAGATTATGGAACCCTGGAAGTAGGTAAGAGTGCTACTTTGTTCATTTCAGAGGGAGATGCACTGGATATGCGCACAAACCAGCTCTCAAGAGCTTTCATTGATGGCCGGGACATTTCCCTGGAAACCCATCAAACCAAACTCTGGAAGCGATATATGGGAAAATATGAAGGAAAATAAAAACAGGCGGGGCGCTCTAAAGAGCGCCCCGCCTGTTTCATATTAGTTTTTCTTTACCTCCACGTAGGCCGCATTTTCGGGCTTCGCATAAAACTCTTCGGGTTTAGTCGTTTTACTAAGAGTCACCTGCTCAAAAGGAACATTGCTCCTAGCATCTAAAATTTTGTTTCCTTCAAAATTATACCAGGTAATTGATTTTGGCAGAACCAAGCCTTCTACAGTTTGCCAGTCATCATATCGAATCCATTTCACAGTTTCAGATTTTTCACCTGTTCTATAGGTAACCGTGTAGCCCAACCAGGCCATTTGGTGGCTTTCCGGATCAAAATGAAGGTAATATTCATCTTTAGATGAAGCACCAACACCAGACTCATAGGCTATACGTATGCCAGGATAATTTTTACCCTCGTACACCAAATCTTCAGTTTCCCCATAAATTATTCCGTCATCCGCCAGAACAAAAGGCATCGCATAAAAGTAAAACATAAGATTATGGTAAAAACCTGCATCACCTTTATAGGCTTCATTCCTATCCAATAACCAAACCATTTCACCTTCCGAACCCATAGAAAATTCGGGAGCATCTACCCTATCCTTTCTTGACCAAAGGTCTATGGTGTGCACTTCAGTAAAGTCTTTTTTAGGCAATTCATACGTTAAAGTTCTTTGATTTTTCCATGTTGCCAGGCCTCCATGAGCCTCAAAAACCTGGACTAAATCTTGAGGAAATGTTTTTTCTGTTTTTGTAATTTCAGAAACCACCTCCTCTTTTACCTCCTCCTTTTTTGGAGCCGGTTTACAGGCACCAATAGCTAGTGCCAAAAGAATAATAGTTGTTTTTTTCATTGTTGTTTGTTTGCCGCTTTGTCGGAATATCTCTTTTAAGATTACAAGAATACGTATTTTTGAGTCGTGAGTGAAGTTAAACTAATCAGTAGTATCCAGAACCCCTTGGTTAAAAAGATATTGCTGCTCAAAGAAAAGTCCCGGGAACGAAAAAAGACCGGACTTTTTGTTATTGAAGGGCAACGCGAAATTGAACTTGCCCTAAAGGGCGGATACAACATTGAAACTGTTCTGTTCTGCCCCGAAATAGCTTCAATTGATGCAATACACCCACTTTTTGAAGGTCTAAATCCAAAGTTTATCCATATCTCCCCACAGGTATACGGTAAAATGGCCCATCGAGAGACTACGGAGGGTATTTTGGCTATCGCCGAAAGCAAACCCCATACTTTGGATTCCGTTGACTTAAAGAGCAAAACACCCTTGATTCTTGTCGCCGAAGCACCTGAAAAACCGGGAAACATTGGGGCCTTGCTACGAACGGCAGATGCGGCTTCCATTGATGCTGTACTTATAGCCAATCCTAAATCCGATATTTATAATCCAAATATTATCCGCTCAAGTGTGGGTTGCGTGTTCACCAACATAGTAGGCATGGGTTCCACCACCGATATCATCAAATTTCTAAAACAGAACGGAATTTCAATTTACAGTGCTGCTTTGACCGCATCAAAGAAATATGTGGATTGTAATTTTAAAGGAGCTTCGGCAATTGTTGTGGGAACTGAAGCAACGGGATTAACGCAGGAATGGCTCGAAAATTCGGACCAAAATATCATTATTCCGATGCAAGGGGAGATTGACTCCATGAATGTATCGGTGTCAGCGGCAATACTTATATTTGAAGCCAAGCGGCAACGTGGATTTTAGCCTATGGAAAAGACTACTCTCTTTTTTGTAATCATTGCAATTCTACTGATCCAATATCTGGTGCATCAGCTTTTGGAGTATTTGAACGCAAAACGGTTTACCTCAAAAGTTCCAGCAGAACTTAACGATGTCTTTGATGAAAAAGAATATCAAAAATCGCAACACTATAAAAAAGCAAACTATCACTTCGGGCTTATTTCCGATGGTTTTTCCCTGGTATTCACTTTGGCCTTTCTTCTTTTGGGCGGCTTTGAATGGCTAGACCAATTAATACGGTCTGTGTCAGGCGAAATGATTCCAATGGCGCTGTTGTTCTTTGGTTTGATTGTTTTGGCAAGTGCATTGTTGGGACTTCCCTTTTCCTATTATCAAACTTTTGTTATTGAAGAAAAGTATGGTTTTAACAAGACCACAAAAAAGCTCTTCTTTATGGACAAATTGAAGGGAGGAATACTCATGGTAATCCTTGGCGGAGGAATATTATCCCTGTTCATTCTTTTCTACCAGTGGACCGGACCAAAATTTTGGATCTACGCCTGGATTTTGATCGGCACTTTTGTTCTTTTTATGAATCTGTTTTACAGCAGACTGATCGTACCCCTTTTCAACAAACAGACCCCTCTAAAAGAGGGCAATCTAAAAGAATCCATTGAAAACTATGCTGCCAAGGTAGGATTTGAACTAAAAAACATTTTTGTAATTGATGGTTCAAAAAGATCCACAAAGGCCAACGCATACTTTTCAGGATTTGGGAAGGAAAAACGCATTACCCTGTTCGATACTCTTATCAATGATCTTAATGAAGAGGAAATTGTAGCTGTCCTGGCCCATGAAGTGGGGCACTACAAAAGAAAACATATTATTTTTAGTCTTTTTGCCACTCTGGCCCTTACAGGTTTCACACTATTCATACTTTCACTCTTCATCAACAATCCCCAAATCTCGTTGGCAATCGGTGTATCAACTCCTAGTTTTCATGCTGGTTTGGTGGGCTTTGCCTTGCTGTACAGTCCTATTTCAGAGATTACCGGATTGGCAATGAACTATCTCTCCAGAAAGTTTGAGTTCCAGGCCGATGATTATGCCAAAACTACGTTTTCGGCCGACCCCTTGGTCACCTCATTGAAAAAACTTTCCAAGAACAGCCTGAGCAATCTAACTCCACATCCTGCATACGTTTTTGTGCATTACTCCCACCCACCTCTGATACAGCGCATTAGGAATTTAAAGGCATAATTTTTGTTGTCTACATGTAAAGATTATGGTAATTTTAATATACTATGACGGAGGCTGCCATTGAAAAAGAAAACAAAGAAATTGCAAAGCAATACAAAGAATTGCTTCGCATAAGCTATCAAACCTTGACCGATAAGGACAAGAAATTGATACGCTCTGCCTTTGATGTGGCTGTTGATGCCCATAAAGACCAAAGGCGTAAATCTGGTGAGGCCTATATTTTTCACCCTATTGCCGTTGCCAAGATAGTAGCGTCCAAAATTGGTCTTGATGCAGTTTCCATTGCCTCAGCATTATTGCACGATGTAGTTGAGGATACCGCTTATACCTTAGGCGATATTGAACGCATGTTCGGAGAGACCGTGGCCCGTATTGTGGACGGACTCACCAAAATATCCAATCTTAAAAAGGATAAGGATATCAGTCAGCAAGCTGAGAACTTCAGAAAAATGCTGTTGACCTTGCATGATGATGTTCGGGTAATTATCATCAAAATTGCTGATCGCTATCATAATATGCTCACCATGGATTCCATGCCAGAGCACAAACAGGTAAAGATTGCCTCAGAGACCCTCTATATCTATGCACCGCTGGCGCACCGAATCGGTCTATACAACATTAAGACCCATCTAGAGGACCTGAGTTTAAAGTACACAGAGCCTGAAGTGTATCAAGATATTCAGGTCAAAATTGAAGATACCGAAGGGGAGAATTTAGCCTATATAGAAGATTTTGCCAATGTAATCAGAAATTCATTGGACAAAGAAGGTCTAAACTATAATATCAAGGGCCGGATGAAGTCCATATTTTCCATCAGAAGGAAAATGAAGGCGCAAAACGTTTCCTTTGAAGAGGTTTACGACAAATTTGCCATCCGTATCATCTATAAATCGGACAGGAAAAACGAAAAATTCCTCGCCTGGAAAATCTATTCCATTGTTACGGACCACTTCACCCCCAACCCCATTCGTCTTAGAGATTGGATAACATCTCCAAAGTCAACCGGGTACGAAGCGTTGCACATTACCGTAATGGGACCCAAGGGAAAATGGGTAGAGGTTCAAATCAGGAGCGAACGTATGCACGAGATTGCCGAAAAGGGGTATGCGGCACATTTTAAATACAAGCACGGAGAGCAAAAAGAACAAGGTATAGAAGAATGGTTGAACCGTTTGCAGGAGGCGCTGGAAACCGCCAATGGAAATGCAGTGGACTTTGTGGAAGAGTTTAAGCTCAACCTGTATTCGAAGGAGATTTTTGTATTTACTCCCAAAGGAGATCTTAAATCGATGCCCAAGGGATCCACGCCTTTGGATTTTGCCTTTCACATACATACCGAAATTGGAATGAGAACCCGAGGAGCACGGGTGAATGGTAAACTGGTTCCACTCGGGTCTGAGCTACACAGTGGAGATCAGGTAGAAATCATTACTTCGGAAACTGCAAAACCCAATCAAAGTTGGTTGGACTATACCAACACTGCCAGGGCCCGTTCCAAAATCAAGTCCTCCCTACGGGAAGAGAAAAAGAACATTGCAGAAGAAGGAAAGGAAATCCTTCGAAGAAAATTGAAATCCCAAAAAATCACTCTAAACGAGGATACGGTCAACAAGCTGGTCACTTTCTTTAAATTAAAGACCAGTCTAGATCTGTTCTATCGTGTGGGAATCGGGGTAATCGATAATGAGAAAATAAAGGATTTTGCATCTTCCTACCACAATGCGTTTCTCAATTTCTTTAAAAATAGAATCCGAAGAACCCCTTCTTCTAAAGATATAAACAAGGATGAGATTACTACCAAGTATGACATGCTTGTATTTGGAAAGGAAGAGGAAAAATTGAACTATAAACTATCTCCGTGCTGTAATCCTATTCCAGGTGATGAAGTTTTTGGGTTTTTAAGTGTGAGTGACGGAATCAAAGTGCATAAAAAGAACTGCCCCAATGCTATTTCACTTCAGTCCAATTATGCCTACCGCATAATGACGGCCAAGTGGATAGATTCCTCTCAAGAGGAATTTTCGGTGGACATTCAGCTTACCGGTATGGATAACCTAGGGTTGGTAAACGAAGTCACCAATATCATATCGGACAACATGCACGTGAACATGCGGAACCTAAACTTTAAGGCAGACGGAGGCACCTTTACAGGTAAGATTACCCTAGTGGTAAAAAACAATAGTATCCTTAAAAAATTAATGAATAATTTAAAGCAGGTAGAGGGTATTGACAAAGTGACAAGAATTTAATTTTTAGCTGTACCTTTGTGCATTAGCATAGCTTACAGAGCCATGGGGAACAATAAAAATCAGGAAATTGTAAAAAATGTGTTCACAGCCTTTCTTGAAGAAAAAGGCCATAGAAAAACACCTGAACGCTACGCAATTCTACAGGAAATTTACGACAGTGATGATCATTTTGATGTGGAATCCCTCTACATTAAAATGAAGACCAAAAACTACAGGGTGAGCAGGGCCACACTCTACAATACCATTGAACTTCTATTGGAATGCAAATTGGTACGGAAACATCAGTTTGGAAAAAATCAGGCCCAATATGAAAAATCATATTTTGATCGCCAGCACGATCATGTAATCCTGACCGATACCGGTGAGGTGGTGGAGTTCTGCGATCCCCGCATACAATCTATTAAAAAGACTATTGAAGAGGTTTTTGATATAAAAATCAATAACCACTCGCTATATTTCTACGGAACCCGAAACAAAGAAGAAAACCTAACTGAATAACCAACCCACCTCTATGGTAGATTTACTGCTCGGACTCCAATGGGGAGACGAAGGAAAAGGAAAAATTGTTGACGTTCTAACCAAAGATTATAACATTATAGCCCGATTTCAAGGAGGCCCAAACGCCGGGCACACCTTAGAATTTGATGGGATAAAACACGTGTTGCACACCATTCCATCAGGTATTTTTCATGAAAATGCCGTCAACGTAGTTGGAAATGGGGTAGTTATAGACCCAGTCATTTTTAAAAAAGAGTTGGATAACCTTGACAAATTCGATATTGATTTTGTCTCCAAATTGCTCATCTCAAGAAAAGCACATTTAATACTACCAACACACAGATTACTTGATGCCGCTTCGGAAACCGCCAAAGGAAAGGCCAAAATAGGTTCTACCCTTAAGGGTATTGGCCCAACTTATATGGACAAAACCGGTAGAAATGGTATGCGAGTAGGAGACCTTGAGTTTGATGACTGGAACAAAAAATACCGTTCCCTAGCCAACAAACATGAGGCCATGATCGATTACTATAATGTGGATATCCAATACGATCTGGAAGAGTTGGAAGCTGAATTTTTTGAAGGTGTGGAAACCTTGAAAAAATTGACTTTTATTGATAGTGAGGAATATATTTTCAAAGCACAGGCAGAAGGCAAAAAAATACTTGCCGAAGGCGCTCAAGGTTCACTATTGGATATTGATTTTGGAACGTACCCTTATGTTACCTCCTCTAATACCACTGCCGCAGGAGCCTGTACTGGATTAGGAGTTGCTCCGGGTAAAATTGGAAAGGTTCTTGGTATTTTTAAAGCCTATACCACCCGTGTAGGGAGCGGGCCGTTCCCAACCGAGCTATTTGACAAAGATGGAGAGACTATGGGACGAGTCGGCAACGAATTCGGCGCTACCACGGGAAGGCCCCGTAGATGTGGCTGGTTGGACCTTGTGGCATTAAAATATGCCGTGCAAATTAATGGGGTAACAGAACTTATGATGATGAAGGCTGATGTATTGAGCGGCTTTAAAACCATTAAGGTTTGTACAGCGTATCAGTATAAGGGAAAAACCATTGAACACCTGCCCTACTCCATTGAAAGTGACCATGTGAAGCCTGTGTACACTGAACTCAAAGGCTGGTCCAAGGACCTTACCAAAATGACTAAAAAGGAGGAGCTACCCCCTGCCCTAAATGACTATATTGCTTATTTAGAGGAACAGCTTAATGTCCCCATTCGGATAGTTTCTGTAGGGCCAGACCGTACGCAGACCATACACCGCTAAGACTTTAAGCAAGCCAACAATCGTTTGTTTTGTGCTGTGGATCTAATGTCCACCAGCAAATAAATTACCACGGATTTGCACTAGATTTTTGCACTTTCATTTCATGTATCTTTATAATCCTGATTTAGTATATTTCACAAAACTAAACTCATATGAATAGAATTGTAATTCTGCTGGTTTTCTTCGCAATCGGATTTATGTCCTGTAAAGATTCTGAAAAAGAAATTGACAAACTTGAAATAGCAAAACAGTACTACAAGATTCTTGATGGCTCAGATATTTCGGCAATAAATACACTACTAACCGATAGCCTTCTGACCAGAGAAACTGAATACGATTATGAACAGACATTTTCTTTGAAAGAATACACGGAATGGTTGAAATGGGATTCAGTATTTGAACCATCCTATGAAGTCCTCCAAATTGAACAAGAAAATGAGATTGTAAAAGCAACGGTTTCTAAAATTGACAAAAGAATCCTTTTTCTTCATAAAGAACCAATTGTAATTAATCAAATCATAAGATTTGATAATGATAGAATCAGTACTATTGAAACAACCAAATATGAGGTTTTCAATGATTCAGTATTTGTAAAAAACAGGGATGAACTTGTAAACTGGATTCAAGCAAACCACCCTGAGTTGGATGGTTTTCTTTACGACCAAACAGAGACTGGTGGGATGAAGTATCTCAATGCAATTGAACTCTACAAAAATCAACAATAATATATTACGACAGCATCTTCGTATTTAGAATAGAGGGTTAACAAAACTTTGGTTTCATCTGTTACATTACGGTAACTTTTCATACTAATCCTTCATGTACCCTTTAAAAGGGTATGGATTAATAAAAATGTTCGTGGTTAAATGAAAAAACGAATAATAGGGATAGATGTGGCCCGAGCATTGGCCGTTTTCGGAATGGTCATTGTGCACTTCAAAATTGTTTTTGGAGATACAGGTAATGACTGGTTAAAAGCGTTTGCCAATCTTTTTGACGGAAAAGCAGCGGCCACTTTTGTGGTTTTGGCCGGCATTGGCTTAGCACTTATGACAAATTCTGCCCTTAAAAATGGTGATGTTCAAAAATTAAGAACAGCCAAAAGGCGAATCGCCAAAAGAGCATTATTTCTCTTTGTTGTTGGCCTGTCCTATTTATGGATTTGGCCCGCTGACATTCTTCACTCCTATGCCTTTTACATGCTGGTAACCTTGTTGCTCATTGCAAGAAAGTCAAACGAGATACCAATCTGGATAGTTGGCGCAATACTGTTATTTCCGGCATTGCTTTTGTTCCTCAATTATGAAACCGGTTGGGACTTTACAACATTGGAGTATGTAGATTTTTGGACTGTTAAAGGCTTTACAAGAAACCTTTTGTTCAATGGTTTTAACCCAGTGGTGCCCTGGGTGGCTTTCATGTTATATGGGTTGTGGTATGGCAGGAAAGATCTAAATGATACTGCCTTTGTAAAAAAATCCTTTGTAATTGGGTTAGTCTCTTTTATTGTCATTCAGTTGATTTCTTATACTCTATTGCAGTACTCCTCTGGTGATGAAATTCAATATAATGAAGACTTAAAAGCATTTTTTGGTACCGACCCCATGCCTCCTATGCCTATTTTCATGCTGAATGGAATTGCAATTGCAACAACCGTCATTTCCGGGTGCATCTTATTGGCAAGAAAATATGAGAACAATTTTATAATCAAAACTTTGTACAAAACCGGCCGTCTGGCGCTAACATTTTACGTTGCCCATGTTGTAATAGGAATTGGTTTTATGGAAGAATTGGGTCCTAAGGAATTGGGAACCTATTCCATAGTGTTTTCGGTAGCATATGCCCTTGTTTTTAGTCTCGTCTGCATGTTATTTGCATTAGTGTGGACAAAATACAGGAAAGCAGGTCCGTTGGAATGGGTTATGCGAAAAGTTTCGGACTAGCAACATTTAAAATCAAGACTTAAACAGATTTCATACTATGTTTCCTATTTATCGCTGTCGGATATCGTTTAAGAATTAGAAAAAACGGGACCAGTACAAAACCAGGTTCAATTTTTAAACTTCTCTTAAAAACCAAACACATTTGCCCAAGAATGGCTATTATTGAACGTGGGTTTATATCCCAAGTACATCACACCTTAGATTACCGACCGAGCGCAAACATTCATAGAAAGTGGAGGGCAAAAATAAAGTATCAATTTTCAACCAAAATGTGGAAAAGTGGCCTTGCCGGAGGTTGGCACTTCGTTTCCCTGCCCAAAACCCTATCCGAAGAAATAAGAGAAAATCTTCAATGGCAAGAGGAAGGATGGGGAAGAATGAAAGCACATGCGCAGATAGGAGAACTTAAATGGGAAACGGCCATCTGGTTCGATTCTAAAGCAGGGGCTTATCTGTTACCCATCAAAGCTGAAATACGAAAAAAAACAAAGCTTGAAATCAATCAAGAAATAGAAATGAATATTTGGGTCTGAATTAAAAGGCCACGCTAAAAAACGCATAACTCAATCCAAAATAGAAGCACAAACATGAAATCATCCTGTTTACTCGCAATTTCAACAATCGTTCTGTTTACGATCAACTGCCAGGCACAAAGCAAACAAGATTCGCTAGATATCAAACAAGCGGCCCTGGACTACATTGAATCGCAACATAATGCAAAACCTGAACAATTTGAACGCTCTGCCCACCCAAGAATGGTAAAAAGAACCTTTTGGACAGACAAAAAGACCAACAAGGAATATTTGCGGGAGACTTTTACAGATGCCATGGTCTTATTGGCCGAAACCTACAACCAAAAAGGGGATAAGTTTCCTGAAAATCCAAAAAAGGAAATCGTGATACTCGACATTTTTCAAAAAACGGCCTCCGTAAAGTTGATTGCAGATGACTGGATAGATTATATGCACATTGTTAAACTGAACGGCAAATGGCAAATTGTAAACGTATTGTGGCAATTCAATGATTCAAATGACCATTGAACTAGGCCCATATACAAGAAAAATTATTTTTAGACTTTGACCACACTGAACTAGATGACTAAAAAATCGAACAAAGAGCTGTGCATTTCTTATCTAGAAAAATATGCTGAAAAAGATTTGGAGGCCATGGAGACCATGTTCTCTGATGACATCATCCTGCGTGATTGGAAAATCAGGGTAATCGGTAAGAAAGATGCCTTGGACGAAACACGTAAGAACTTTAAAAATGCCCATTCCATTGAAATTGATGTCTTGGCCACCTACGAAAACCAAAATACCGTAGCAGCAGAACTGAAGATTATTGTAGATGGTACAGAGGAACTTTTTGTGGTTGATGTCATAACCTTTAACTCAGCAGGACAGATATCTTCCATTAGGGCCTACAAAGGAAGAGGAGACGATTAAATGGCAAAATCTGTCAGATTAGATTCTCTTAAACCGAAAAATGTATAAAATGGCTCAATTTCATTACCTTGAATTGCTTAAACCATAACCAACCAACATGAAACCCAAAAGAATTTTGATGATTCTTTGCTCATCTATCCTGCTAGCAAGCTGTGGACAAACGGAATCAAAAGAAGCAGATGGTGTTAAAGAAGGTATGATCAAAGTAACCATTCTCTATCCCAATGGAGAAGGTAAAACATTTGATATGGACTACTATGCCAATAAACATATGCCCATGGTAGCACGTTTGCTCGGTGATTCCTTAAAACTACAGGCTATTGACAACGGACTGTCCGGTAGAACCCCAGATGAACCTATCCCCTACCTGGCCATAGGGTATTTATATTTTGACCAGCTCTCGGCCTACAGAAATTCATTTGGACCAAATGCAAAGCAAATTGTTGGCGATATTCCCAATTACACCAATATTCAGCCTATTGTACAAATCAGTGAGGTACTTCAACCCCCAGGAAACTAACTAAACACAGTTGTTCCCAAAGCAAGAATAGAAGATGAACGAACTTGAACTATTGCAGGACCTTCACAAAAATTCAGAAAGACAAAGCTTGCAAAGTTTCTTTTGTTTAATTTCATTTTCATTAAGCTTGAATTGAACGAATCTTTATGTCTGAATATACTTTTGAAAAGCTTCCCGACCTAAGAGAAGCTTTGGTTAAGGGCGATGTGACATCGGCTTTAGATTTAGTACCACTAGTTGATGTTGAAGAGGACGCCTACGAATATGTGGCTCTTGTTATGGAAATTGACCGAATGTTGATGTCCTTCTATTCGTCAGGTAATCAACTTGCAGTTAGTTCTACTATCGAATTGATCTCAAAAACGGACAGACTCCATTTCTCGGAAGACTGGCCCCAATTCACCGATTTGATTTCCAAAATAGTGGGTATGCTTGCTGAAATGGACAAAGGAGCGCAAAGGGATGAACTTCTAAAAGTTGTGCTTTCCAAGTTGCCGTTAAAAGATAGACGGGTTTCCTATGATGAAAACTTGAATTTTAACCTTGCTTGTTACTACGCCATTAATGATGATGTAAAAACAATGACGGAATATGTTCGAAGGGCATCGTTTTATTATGAAAAAGAACAGTTTTTAGAGGATAAAAGTTTTGAGAAATATAAAACCGAACCATTTTTTGTGGATGTATTGGAAAACATAGGGTATACCGCTTCAAGCTGGTGGAAGTGTGCATGGCCCATTGAAGAGTGGTATGAGAAAATCACGTATTGATTTCCTATCTACCTAATCAACACAAAATGTGATATGCCGTTCTTTTTTATAATCTACTAATCTGTAGTTATGACAAAAGCAGATATCATTGCCGTAGTAAGAAAACAGCTTACAGGCCACTCGGATGACAGTGTTAAGGCTACTGGAAAAGGCTTTTTCAAGGAGAATATCAAGTCGTACGGAGTAAAGGTTCCCGTGGTCAACCAAATTGCTAAAGAACAGTTCAAATCAATCCGAAATCATCCCAAAGATGAAATATTCGATTTATGCGAACAATTATGGCAGTCAGGTTATATTGAGGAATCTCTTGTTGCTTGCAAATGGTCCCACGCACTCCGAAGAAGCTTTGAGCCCAAAGACTTTCAAGTTTTCAAGAAATGGATTGATTCCTATGTGGATAATTGGGCCAGTTGCGACACATTTTGCAATCATACCATAGGAGAGTTCATTCAAATGTACCCAGAATACATTCCTGAACTTACCAAGTTTGCCTTGTCCAAAAACCGATGGATGAGAAGAGCCGCAGCGGTTTCATTTATAGTGCCTGCAAGAAAAGGAAAGTTCCTAAAGGAAATTCTTGAAATAGCAGACCTCTTGCTCACGGACCAAGATGATTTGGTACAAAAAGGATATGGATGGATGTTAAAGGTTGCAAGCAAGGACCATCAAAAAGAAGTATTCAACTATGTAATGAAAAACAAAGCCCAAATGCCTCGTACAGCTTTGCGCTATGCCATAGAAAAAATGCCAAAGGAATTGAAGTCCAAAGCCATGGACAAGTAATTTGGAATAGCCGATTTTCTTATCGTCCCAACCAAAAAGAATTATCAAATGATTGAGCTTAAAAAAAACGACTACCACAAGGCCTTAAAAGAATTGCTTAAGGTCGAAATCAATAATCTCTTTGCCCGGGCTGTTGTTGAAAACCATGTTTCAGGAAAAGTTTATGTGGACCAACAGGAAGAACCTTCAACATTTTATGTGGTCCATCCCTACGGGATGTCCTTGTTATTTGGAAAACATGACAATGAAGAATTCAATCTACAATTCAAGGAACATGCACTAAATACCAAAGGCAAACGGGATACCCACATTTGGATGCAGGCATTCCCCAATATGTGGCACAATGAACTGGAAACATTGTTTGCTGGCTGCTCCATAGACTCGTCAGCTAACAAAACCAAGAATCAAACAGAACAAATCATTGAGCTCAATACCCGGGTCAATTTTAAATTTGATGCGGACAAGTTCAATGCCCTTCAGAACAAACTAAGGGTGCCTTCGGTACGTTTAAAGAGCACCACTGAAAAAGAGTTTGAGTCAATGAAAGGCTCGGTAATTCCCAAAAACTTTTGGGACAATTACGATGACTTTAAAAAGAATGGAGTGGGTTTTAGCACCTATATTGATGATGAATTGGCCTGTACAGCATTTTCCTCGTGCATTATGGATGACTTTTTAGAATTGGGAATGGAAACCGTTCCGGAACATCGTGGAAAGGGAATGGCTGTATACACCTGCGCTCAACTTGTGGAGTATTCCTTGGAGCATGGGTATGAACCTATTTGGGCCTGTAGCTTGGCCAACAAGGGATCTTATGAGCTTGCCAAAAAGCTTGGTTTTGAAGTCTCATTACAGATTCCATATTATAGGCTCAGTAAATAAGAACTGAAGATATACTACCTGTAAAAGTGGGCATTTAGCTACAATTGCAATAACTTTGCAAAGCAAATCCTTTTCCCTACTATAAATTGCCGATTTACCACAGGTAAAACCTGATAAAATGAAGATGAAACTTGAAGATTTAGGATACACAAACGAACAAGAAAAATATCGTCAAGAAAATAATCTTGGTGTATTTGATGTAGGCAGAATAATCTCTGAACATAAGGAACGCTACGTTGTAAAGACAGAAACAAATGAATACGACGGGGAAATTATTGGAAACCTGCGGTTTTCCGCAAGCAGTAGGGCAGATTTTCCTGCCGTAGGAGATTGGGTTGCCATTTCACCTTATGATGAGGATAAAGTACTCATCCATGCCATTCTACCAAGAAAGACGGTACTGGAGAGACAAGCTGTAGGAAAGCATGGTGAAAAACAGATTATCGCTACCAATATTGATTTTGCACTAATAATGCAAGCGGTGGATAGAGATTTTAATGTTAACAGAATAGAACGTTATCTTACCATTTGCCACACCTCCAAGGTTAAACCCATTATTGTTCTCAATAAAATTGATCTGATCAGTGAAGTAGAGCTGGAAGGACATATCGATGAAGTCCGAAAAAGAATAAGCGATGCCCCGATACTGGCCATAAGCAACGAATCCCAAGAAGGAATACAACAGCTTAGCAATCGTATTGAAAAAGGTAAAACATATTGTCTGCTTGGTTCGTCAGGTGTGGGCAAATCAACTTTGTTGAATTCCCTAATGGGAAAAGACCTAATGCGTACCGGTTCAATTGGTTTAGGCACCAACAGGGGTAAACACGTTACTACACATCGAGAACTACGGGTACTTGAAAATGGTGGGATTCTAATCGATAATCCTGGAATGCGGGAAGTAGGTATTGTAGACTCGTCAGATGGGTTGGAAGTTACGTTTGATACTATCATGGAGCTTTCAAAAGAATGCAAATTCAAGGACTGTTCACACACCACAGAAACAGGTTGTGCGGTGATTTCCGCTGTGGATAACGGTGAAATTGATGAAACATCTTATGATAATTACCTAAGAATGGAACGGGAAAAGTCTCATTTTGAAATGACCGTTGCCCAAAAACGTAAAAAAGACAAGGATTTTGGAAAAATGGTCAAGAATTTTCAAAAGAACAAGAATCTAAAAAAATATTGACCAACGAACGATTCTGCATATAACTATTGATTCCACCCAAAATCAAATGTCGAGGTAAAACCCTACCTTGTTTACTCAAACAAAAAAGAAATGAGAATACTGATAATTGGTGGAAATGGAACAATAGGAAGACCCGTGGCGAATCATTTTGCCAAGGAAAATGAAGTCATCATTGCCGGAAGAAGCGAAGGTGACCTGAAAATTGATATATCCGATAGCACCTCGATAAAAGAAGGTTTAAGTCAAATAGGGCAACTAGATGCCATTGTCTGCATAGCAGGGGAAGCCAAATGGGCAAATTTTGATGAACTCTCAGAAGAGGATTATTACATTGGTTTGAGAAGTAAACTCATGGGGCAGGTGAATCTTGTTAGATTGGGAAGAAACCACCTGAATCCTAACGGTTCCATAACCTTATCAACAGGAATATTGGCAGATGACCCTGTAGTAAAAACGGCCAGTGCGTCCATGGTAAATGGTGGCATCCACAGTTTTGTACAAGCCGCAGCATTGGAAATGGAAAATGGTATTCGGTTGAATGTAGTTTCGTTGGGGGTGGTACAAGATGCTTATGAGAAATATAGAGATTACTTTCCCGGACACAATTCAATTTCAATGGAAAAGGCTGTTAATGCCTATGTTCGAAGTGTACAAGGGCGAGGGAATGGGCAAATCATAAGGTTCTACGAATAGTAAACGACCGCTGCCGGATACACTGCAAATCCATTTAGTTTCTTTCTGTGCAAGATAAATCTACATCATTGCATAAGTGCCTGTGCATTACTATACCTACTATCCTTTTTAACCGTTATTGCAAGGGATTTTAACTATAATTAATTTTGCTACTATATTTTTTATAGTTAACCAAAAATCTCGATTATGACTTATTATTCAGTGTTGGACGTAACTCCAACAACAGACAAATGGATTGCAGCCTATTTGCCCACTGCAAATAAGCTTGTATCAAAACACGGAGGTCAATATTTGGCCAGAACTGCTAATCATGAACAACTTGAAGGTGCTAAAAAAGAAGCTGCCCTCCGCATCATCATTCAATGGCCTTCTAAGGAATCGGCCCAAAACTTTATGAAAGACCCGGAATATGTTCCGCATTTAAAATCGAGAACAGAAGGATCGGTCAGCCATCATTTTTTAGTTGAAGGCAAAGACGACCTAGCATAAATCGATGTTCGCATACAGGTCTTTTCAGCTTTACAAAGACCTGTATTTCCTAAACAAGCCTTAGTTATGAAAAAAACTATTCTCATTACTGGAAGCACAGATGGTATAGGGAAATTAACTGCCATAAAATTGGCTAAGTTGGGCCATACCATCATTCTTCACGGAAGAAAGAGGGATAAACTGGAAAAAACCGTTTCGGAAATTGAACTGCTTACCAAAAACAATAATATACATGGGTTCCTTGCTGATTTTTCAGATTTGAGTGCTGTAAGGCAAATGACTCTTGCCATCAAGGAAAAATTCAACAAAATTGATGTATTGATTAATAACGCTGGGATATTCAAAAGTCCTAGTGTACAAAAAGGTGCTGTTAGCATTCAGCTCGTGGTGAATTATCTTGCACCTTATCTACTCACCACCGAGCTGCTTCCTCTTATTCAAAAAGGAACAGACCCAAGAATTATCAATTTGAGCTCTGCTGCTCAATCCTCTGTCTCGTTGGATGCCCTGGAAGGAAAACAAACACTGGGCTTTCAAGCAGCTTATGCCCAGAGCAAATTGGCCCTAACCATGTGGAGTTTTCATCTTGCCAAAAAGGAGAAAAATATAGTTGTCATAGCGGTTAACCCCGGTTCCTTGTTGAACACAAAAATGGTACAGGAAGCTTATGGTCAATCCTGGTCCTCTGCGGAAAAAGGTGGAGAAATCCTTTTCAATCTCGCTATTGACCATAGCTATTCAACAGCCTCAGGAAAATATTTTGACAACGATCAAGGTGCATTTGCACCGGCACATCCTGATGCCTATGAGTCCCCAAAAATTGAAGACCTCATCACTAGCACTAATGCTGTCCTGAACAAGTCCCTCTGATCAAATAAAACAAGAATGAAACAGCTCCAAAAAATAGCTAAAAAGGGTAAGCTAAGCTTAGGACTGGTATTTCCATTAGAGTCTTATACCGGTTCCATAGCAAAAATGGAAAATCAGGAAACATTGGCCAAACGTGCTGAAGAACTTGGTTTTAAAGCACTATGGTTCAGAGATGTTCCATTCAATGACCCATCATTTGGAGACGCTGGCCAACTATACGACCCATGGGTGTACATGACCCATATTATGAATCATACCAAAGAAATTGCCCTTGCCACAGGGAGCATAGTGCTTCCTTTGCGGCATCCTGTGCATACTGCAAAGTCGCTGAACAGCATACAGCTCCTTTCCAATGGAAGGGTAATCATGGGTATTGCCTCTGGGGACAGGCCTTCGGAATATCCTGCATTTAACCAGGATATCAACAAAAAAAGCACTTTGTTTCAAGATAATTTTTTCTATTTAAAAGCTTTGCAAGGTGATTTCCCAAGGTTCACGTCAAAATATTATGGTTATCTTCAAGGAACTATAGACTTGGTTCCCAAACAACCCCATTCCACTCCAATGCTGGTTACCGGTCATTCTGGGCAAACCCTCGATTGGATTGCGGAACATGCAGACGGTTGGTTATACTATCCTAGAAACCTGAGCTTTTTGGAGCAAATCATGAGAGATTGGAAACTTGCCCTGGAGCGCAACGGACAGCCATGGAAACCCTATATGCAATCTCTATACGTTGATCTACTGGAAGAGGACACAGCCCCTCCTACCCCAATACATCTCGGTTTTAAGTCAGGAAGCGATTATTTGGTCGAACATTTAAAATTTTTGGAATCCCTAGGGGTTAACCATGTTATTTTCAATCTCAAATATGGCTCAAGACCTGTTGCCGAAATGCTTGAGGAATTGGGAGATAAAATATTGCCCCATTTCAATTAAGCAATCTTGCATCATATCAAAGTTTGGGTCCCAAAACACCTCAAAATTGAATACATTTATAAGGGAAAAGTGATTGTTTTCCAAACTGAACCTCCGGTTTGGCAGAGCACTAAAAATGAAAGAGTTTCTAGAGACCATATTGCCCCAAGAAAGATTAACGGAGTTCTTGTCCATAGGACAAATCCTAAAACTTGAAAAAGGGGAATATTATATCAGGGCCGGTGAAGTGCCCACAAAACTGGGTTTTACCATCTCAGGACTCTTCAGATACGTTTATGTTAACCAAGAGGGCAGGGAGTTTACCAAGGGCATTATTTTAGAGAATCAGTTCCTAAGTTCGTATTCTGGGATGATTTCGCAAAACCCCTCCTATTTTTTTATTGAAGCCCTTGAAGGTTCCGAAGTATACTCTTTCAGCTATAAAAAATGGAACGACCTGCTCAAAACTCATCCTTTTTGGACACAGTTCTTGTTGGAGGTCATAGAAAAAGCTTTTTCAAAAAAGGAAAAAAGGGAACGGGACTTGCTATTGCTTCATGCCGAAACCAGATATCTTGATTTTCTTAAAGAATATCCAAACCTGGACAAAAGAGTCAATCAGACCATAATTGCTTCTTATCTGGGCATCCAGCCCGAATCCCTTAGTAGAATTCGAAAAAAGTTGGGCACTTAACATACATCAATGCACAGGGTGACCTCTAGAGCTACTTTTGCTTGAACATTTAAAAGCAAACAAGATGCAATTAGCTGGCAACACTATTTTAATAACCGGTGGTAGTTCTGGCATAGGCTTGGAACTGAGCAAGAAATTGGTTGAAAATAACAAAGTGCTGATTTGTGGTCGGTCACGGCAACGTTTGGAAAACGCCAAAGAACTAATTCCGGCGTTGGAAATCTTTCAATGCGATCTATCCGATAAAAATCAGTGTAATTCATTAGCAGACTGGATTAAAGAAGAACATCCCGACTTGAATGTTTTGATCAACAATGCGGCCGTTGTGCATAAAGTCAATTTTCTAGGAACGGGTGGCATACTGGATATGGCGGAGCAAGAAATCGCAATCAATTTTATGGCTCCGGTAAGATTGATTCATTCCCTATCCCCGATTCTTCAAAGAAATCATAGGGCCACTATCATAAATATCACCACGGGGTTGATCTATGCTCCCAGAGCGGTATATCCTTTTTATAATTCAACAAAATCCGCACTTCATTCGTTTACCCAGGTTTTAAGAAAGCAAATGGAAGGTTCCAACCTAAACATTATTGAGATTATGTTCCCAGCTGTGGATACGCCATGGCATAAAGGAAATCCTCCTAAAATTGCCATTTCAAAAGAGAAAGCTGTAGATGAAATGCTCAAAGGGCTTCAAAAAGGAAAAGAGGAAATTAGAATCGCGGGAGCCAACCTACTCTATAAAATAGCCAGGCTGGCTCCAAAATTCGCATTTCAAAAAGTGAACAGTCTAAATTAACAATGGGGCAATAACTCCCTAAATGAAACCCAGATTAGAGTTACGGATGCGTATCCAATGCTTTTCTGAGTTCCTTGGCCCATCCATCAAAAGCAGCTCTGGTATGTCCGAGTCTTGAAAAGGCCCGGGGTGTAAATGGTGATCCCCTTTTTTTATCGACCATTGTAGCCAATACTTCGTTGGTTTCTGAATCCAAAAACTCAACTTCAATGGTTGCTCCTCCCATATCCACAGGAAAAAAGACCAATAACATTGCTGGATAATTGATAGCTGGACTTGAAGGAGTAATCTCTGTTATTGCTGCCCGTATTCTCAATACTTCGGGGCCAGGGGTACTGACTACCTGGTATTTTCCCTCTAATTCAGTGCTAACCGTGGAATGAAAATATGTGGCAAGCTCATTCTCTTTATAAGCCGAAATCTTCTTGTCTTTTGTTTGCGGATGGTAAAGGACCACCACGGGGTCAAGCATCAGACTCTTGTACTTACCCCAATCAAAATCATTTTTTTCCCACCACTTTAAACTTTTGTCCCCATTTTTATCTTCTTGCAACTGAGAATAGTCCTCAAGAAAACCGGAATCTGTAGATGGTATAGCTGCGCAACTTGTTATTGAGATAAAAAGAACCAACATTAATAACCTTACTATGATGTACTGAGAGCTTAACAAATTTTTCATGGCCTTATGTTTATTGATTACAGGACAAAATTATCCTGCGACATGGCGCTTTTCATTGACAATTGTTAAGAAAGTAAATTAAACTACGTGCACACCAGCACTATACAAAAATCAAAGTTGAAGTTACTGGGCCGAATTATATTTAAGTGGATAGATTTCGTCTTATTCTGCTCAAAGACTCCGGTTTTATGCCTAAATACGTAGCAACATGGTACTGAGGTATTCTTTGCAATATATGTGGACTATGTTTCATTAGAAAAAGATACCTGTCCTGATTATCCATGGTCTGGAAAATGGTTCTTCCCTTGGCAATCTTGGCCAATCCCTCTTCCAAGAGAAGCCTGCCAGTCCTCTCCATCTTCGGATACTTTTGGTAGAGATCGTAAAGTTCGGTTTTGGAAAGTGTTTTTAAAATGGAAGGTTCATTGGTAGTTATATCAATATCTGATGCTGTATCTGACAAAAAGCTATTGAGGTAGGTAACAAAATCGCCTTCAAAGGCAAAATCGATTGCAATATCATCACCTTCTGGACTTGTCTGGGAATAAATCAAAGATCCTTTTTCCACATATGCAATGCTGTCGCTCACTTTGCCAGCGGAAAGGAAACTTTCCTTTTTGTCCAATGAAACAGTTTTGAATTTGGAGATGATACCGCTTACTTCTTCATCAGAAAAGTTAGCGCGCGTGAGTAATTCATCCCTCAAAGTTTCCATACTTAAAGTTAGCAAATCCACCTCTAAAAATTGCATGCCTACATCCTCTTATCTAAAAGGATCTCATACATCAATATCCCTTAGTAAAATTGTATATCTTTTAGTTTTCTAAAATCGATAAGACCCAAAAGAATGAATACTAAAAACGGTATTGCCTTATTTGTCTCGCTGATATTTGCTATTGCAATGTTTTCGCAAACCTCAGAAAAGGAAGAAATTCAAGAAGTAATTGAACAATCGTATATCAAGGGGCTTATAGATGCAGGTGATTTTGACGAAGCCAGGAAAGGAATCCATGAGAATTTTATTATCTGGGGGCATCGGGATACTACCTTGACCTCTAAAACACGAGATGAGTGGATAGCACAAAGAAAAAAACGTCCAGACCTTGCCAAAGTAGATTACTCGATTGTTTTTATAGATATTTCTGATGAAGCCGCAAGCGCCAAGGTTGAAATGAGCAGGGGCAATATATGGGCCGTGGATTATATTTTCCTCTATAAATTTAAAAATACATGGAGGATTGTCTCTGCAATAGACCATGTTAAAAGATTGGATTAACATAACATATTCAAACATCAAAATCTCTGCATAAACCATTGGAAATAGATACTAAAATATCGAACATACTGTCCCACTTAGACCCAAATCTTGTAAGCGAGGTAAAGGATGCTGCCCTTGTAAAGCAAATTGACGAAAATGTTCAAATATTGAGGGAAGGACAGTATGTAAAGGTTGTACCCATTGTCCTGGAAGGGCTCATTAAAGTCTTCACCCGACATGAAGAAAAGGAACTTTTGCTGTATTACATCAAACCCAATGAAAGTTGTATTATGTCCTTTGCTTCTAGCCTAAAAAATGAACCCAGTAAGGTATTTGCGGTCACAGAAGAGGCAACTTCCGCACTTTTATTGCCAGTTGACAAAGTCTCCAAGTGGACAAAACAATTTCCCGGTTTTAACACCTTGTTTTTCCAACAATACAATTTGCGCTATAGCGAGCTATTGGATACTATCCACCATGTGCTGTTCGATAAAATGGACAAGCGACTTTACAATTATTTGCAGGAAAAAGTACGTCTGACCAAAAAGAATCCCTTAAAAATATCCCATCGCCAAATAGCCAATGAGTTGGGGACGGCCCGTGAAGTTATTAGCAGGGTTGCCAAAAAACTGGAACACGAAGGGAAGTTGAAACAACATTCGGACGGCATAGAAATCCTTTAGTGGTGACCAAGGTCACTGCAAAGGAGAAATTACCCCTTTATCTTTGGCCAAAAGAACCATGAAGAACAAAGTACTAAAATTTGTGCTCGTATGCCTGACCTGTATTGCTCTGGTCACTTTTACAGTTCTTGCGGTTCAATATGTGTCCAATTAAATTCAGAAAAATGAAAAAAAACATGGGGTCTGCGGACCGAATCATCAGGGTTTTGATTGCAGCTGTTGTTGCTGTTCTTTATTTCACCAATGTAATCACGGGAACACTCGGAATTGTTCTTTTGGCGCTGGCAGCGGTATTTTTGTTGACCAGTCTGGTTAGTTTTTGTCCATTGTATGCGCCATTTGGAATAAAAACGTGTTCCACTAAAAAGTAGGTTTTAGCAAAAAAGGAGCTGAGAAATCCAAAAAGGTTACGGGTATATTTCCCAAACCTATCTAAATCCTGCTCCCTACTATCTCCAAAAAGCCTACTTTTGGACAAAAATTATGGTATTGAAAAGGTTTTTCCATTTCATTGTATTTCTTTTTGTCCTGAAAATCTGTGCTCAAGAAAACCCAGATCAAACCCAGGGAAGACAGATAAACATAGTCTACGGGGCCAATTTCACCAAAGATGAAGCCCAGTTTCCTGGTGCTTCCATCTTCAGCAAAGATGACGAGCGCCAAGTTCAATTTGAACACCAAGGAGCTGATCTATGGTGCGATATTGCCATCTTTTACAATCAAGAAAACAGGCTTAAGGCCATTGGGAATATTCGTTTGCAGCAAGGTGATTCCATTGAGATGAACAGTGGGAAAATGGACTATGATGGAAACACCAAACTTGCAAAGGCCTGGGAAAATGTTGACCTGTCCGATGGTAAAATGACCTTGACCACGGACACACTTTATTTTGATCGGGAAAATCAGTTGTCGTACTACCGTTCAGGAGGAAAAGTAGTGGATTCCGTTAACGTTCTAACCAGTAAGATCGGGAACTATTTCATGGAGCTGAAGAAGGTTCAGTTCAGGAACAAGGTACATATTGACAATCCTGAGTATATCATCGATTCGGAACAATTGGATTATTACCGCGTTTCTAAAAACGCCTATATGTACGGCCCATCTACTATAACCGGTGAGGAATATAAAATCTATTGCGAGCGTGGTTTCTACGACACCAAAATAGAGCAAGGGTATGGCGTAAAAAATACCAAAATCGAGTATAGCAATCGAATTATTGAGGGGGACAGTGTTTATTTTGACAAGGCTTCCTCATTTGCTTCGGCTACCAATAATATTCAGGTTACCGATACCATAAACAATGGTGTGATCAGAGCACATTATGCAGAGGTTTATAAAGAAAAAGACTCTGTTTTTGCAACAAAAAGAGCGGTTGCCATCAATTTGGTTCAACAAGATTCGCTTTATATCCATGGTGATACATTGATGGTTACCGGAAAACCTGAGGAAAGGGTTCTCAGAGCCTTCAGAAATGCAAAGTTTTATAAAACGGATTTAAGCGGTAAGTGCGATTCTATTCACTCCGAACAAAAAACTGGAATTACCCAGTTGATCAAAAATCCCATTCTTTGGAATGTTGAAAACCAGATTACCGGAGATAGCATCCACTTGATTTCGGATTTGGAAACAGAAAAACTGGATTCGCTCAAAGTCCTTGAAAATGCCTTTATCATTTCTCTGGACACCATTAGCAACGAAGGTTATAATCAGGCCAAGGGCAAGGATCTATTTGGAAAATTCATCGAAAATGAACTCAAGATTATTGATCTTGTTCGGAATACCGAGGTTATTTATTATGTCTACAACGATGACCAGGAATTAATTGGGATTGACAAGACTATCTGTAGTAAGATCAGATTGTTGATGGCAAACAATGACATTGAGGACATCACCTTTTTTGTAAATCCGGATGGTGATATTTTCCCCGAACTAGACCTTCCCGTTGAAAGTAGAAAATTAAAGGGTTTTGTTTGGCGGGGCGAAGAACGTATCCTGTCCAAGGAGGATATCTTTGATGAGGACGACAACAATTTAGAGTTGGTGAAAATCAGGGGCATTGATGATTCAATAGACATAGATACTGAAGAAAAGGAACGACAAAAAAATCAATCCATAAGTTCCGCACCCAACTCCCAAGCCGTAAAACCCAAAAAAACGCAGGTAAAAAAGGTTCAGGCTCCCCAATGATAAAAGATGATTTTTTCACATATCAAGCACAGACCACCCCGCATCCTTTAGGCCTTGAAGTGGCTCATGCCAAAGGAAGTTACATATACGACAGCGCAGGTAATGCCCATTTGGATTTTGTGGCGGGAGTTTCGGCCTGTAGCCTAGGTCATTGCCATCCAAAAGTTCTGCAGGCAGTAAAACAACAAGCGGAGCAGTATATGCACGTAATGGTTTACGGGGAATATATTCAGGGTCCGACAGTGGAATATGCTAAGTTGTTAGCTTCACATCTTCCCAAAAAGCTTGAAACCACATATCTAGTAAATTCTGGCACAGAGGCCATGGAAGGTGCCCTTAAACTTGCTCGAAGATATACTGGACGCTCAGAAATTGTAGCGGCCCATAAGGCCTATCATGGCAATACCATGGGCAGTTTAAGTTTAATGGGGTACGAAGAACGGAAAAGCGCCTTCAGACCCTTGGTTCCGGATATTCGTTTTATAGAATTCAACCAAGAAGAAGATCTGGAAAAAATCACAGTGCAAACTGCTGCCGTAGTTCTGGAAACCATCCAGGGAGGAGCCGGATTCATCCTACCAAAAGACGGATATCTCAAAAAAGTGAGGAAACGTTGTGATGAAGTTGGTGCCCTCCTGATACTGGACGAAATACAGCCTGGTTTTGGAAGAACAGGAAAACTTTTTGCTTTTCAACATTATGACTGCATCCCGGATATTTTGGTCATTGGCAAAGGAATGGCCTCGGGATTGCCCGTGGGAGCCTTCGTAGCATCAAAAGAAATGATGTCCTCACTGCAAGACAACCCTAAATTAGGCCATATTACCACATTTGGCGGCAACCCTGTCATTGCAGCTGCCAGTCTGGCAACGTTGAAGGAACTCACTGAATCACAGCTTATTCCCGAAACCTTGGAAAAAGAGAAGCTGATTCGCTCGCTTTTGGTACATCCTTTGATTGATGAAATAAGAGGCAAAGGATTAATGCTTGCCTTGATTTTGAATAAGAAAGAAGTAGCGGACCATCTTGTCTTGGAAGCAGCTAAAAAAGGGCTGATTTTGTTTTGGTTACTTTTTGAGTCCAGGGCCGTCAGGATATCACCGCCACTCACCATTTCACTGAAAGAAATCAGGCTCGGTTGCGACCAAATCCTGGACATTTTAAATGAATATAGTCCCCTTACTGTTAACTAATTTGTTGATAACATACCCAAATTTCGGGCTTAATCAGACTTCCAAAAGGCTAATTTTAAGTCCATAGTATAACCAAATACGTTCCTATGGCGTTAGATTCTAACGAACATTCCAACAAATCCATTACCAAGTTTGAGTCCATGCTCAAGACCGATGACGTCTATTTTTTTGACGCAGAGGACTTTGAAGAGATTGTTCATCATTATCTGAACAATGGAAAGATTTCCTTGGGGAAAAAGGCAATTCAGATAGGCTTGGAACAACATCCAAATTCATTGGAACTGAAACTGCTTCAGGTTGAAGTACTTGCGTTCGAAGACAAGTATGAAGCTGCCGAAAAGCTCTTGGACGAAATTCAGACCATAGACACCCGCAACGAAGAAATATATATTCAGCGAGCAAACCTGCAATCCAAACAAGATAATCACCAAGAAGCAGTGAACCTTTTGTTGGAGGCTTTGCACCTGACCGATGATACTTTTGACATTCACTCCCTTCTTGGAATGGAGTATCTTTTCATGGATGACTATGAGAAGGCAAAAAGAAGTTTCATGAAATGTGTGGATTTTGATCAAAACGATTATTCCTCACTGTACAATGTGGTATACTGCTTTGAATTTTTAGAGGACCACAATGGTGCAGTTCGCTATCTAAACGATTATTTGGAGTACAACCCCTACTGTGAAGTGGCGTGGCATCAACTTGGAAAGATGTACTATGCACTCAACATGTTCCAAGAAGCCCTAACGGCTTACGACTTTGCCATAATTTCTGATGATTCCTTTATAGGCGCATATTTTGAAAAGGGTAAGGTACTGGAAAAATTGGGTCGTTATAATGAGGCAGTAGAAAATTACGAGACCACCATTTCCATTGAGGACCCTACCTCACATGCCTACCTTAGAATTGGGAAATGCCATGAAAAATTGGGGAACATAGATTTAGCCAAATACTACTATTATAACACTGTACATGAAGACCCTTTGTTGGACAAAGGATGGTTGGCAATCACAAACTTCCATTACAAAATAGAAGACTTTGAAAAGGCCTTGTACTATGTAAACAAAGCTATAAACATTGATGGGGAAAATCCGTTATACTGGAAAACAGCTGCAAAAATATATGTAGCCCTCAACAATCTTGATGAGGCCGACTTTGCCTACAAACAAACCGTAGATTTGGGCAATTACGAGCTGGATACTTGGTTGAATTGGGCGGATACTCTTAAAAAAATTGGAGATTTAAACTCCACTGTACAGGTTTTGGTCCAGGGATTGGAATTCTATCCTGAAAAAGCCGAATTGCTTTATAAATTGGCAGGGACATATCTAAAAAACAACGAGGTTATGGAGGCCAAGGAAAAATTGGCCCAAGCCATACAAATGGATATTGAAAAATTAGCTCTTTTTGAAGATGAATTTCCAGAATTTACCCAGGTAGGATGGCTGCGAACCTTAGTGTCCGAATTCAAGAAAACTTCTACCTAGATTTTGGGTTTCCTTTACCAAACACATGAAAGCACGTCAATTACTTGATTATATTTTTATTGCCCTTAAGGGAATGGCCATGGGTGCCGCCGATGTGGTTCCAGGAGTTTCTGGAGGGACCATAGCCTTTATTTCCGGGATTTATGAGGAATTGATCACCTCTATCAATAACATTAACCTGTCCCTAATAACAACGTTAAGAAAAGAAGGTTTCAAAGCATTTTGGAACAAACTCAATGGAAATTTTCTATTGGCACTGTTTCTGGGAATTTTCACAAGTGTACTCTCACTGGCCAAATTCCTAAGCTGGCTTTTAGAGAATCATCCAATACTACTCTGGTCTTTTTTCTTTGGATTGGTATTGGCCAGTATATTTTTGGTAGGAAAGGAAATCTCCAAATGGAACTTGGGAACAATTGCAATTTTGTTGATTGGAGCTGCCATAGCTTACTTTATCACAGAACTTCCCGCCAATGAAAATGTAGATGGCCTACCCTATCTTTTCCTTTCAGGTGCCTTAGCAATTTGTGCGATGATTTTGCCCGGAATATCTGGAGCTTTCATCTTGGTTCTTCTGGGTTCGTACAAGACAATTTTGGATGCCGTGCATGAACGTGACCTAAAAATTGTCATCACCGTGGCTCTGGGTGCCATTTTTGGACTTTTAAGTTTTGCAAAATTGTTGAAATGGATGTTCAGCCATTATAAGAATATGACCCTAGCTTTGCTAACGGGATTTATTCTAGGCTCTTTGAACAAAATATGGCCATGGAAAAAAGTATTGGAAACCAAGACTTTTGGCGATAAGACCAAGGTCATAGACGACATGAATGTGTGGCCCTCATCATTCGAAGGGGAGAATCAGTTATTACTTGCCATAATCTTAGCCATAATAGGTTTTTCGCTTATTTTTATCCTGGAAAAATTAGCTTCCAAAAAATAAGAAAAACCTAATTAGGGAATGCACAGACCTAGAACACTTCTGGACAACTTTTTTTTGGTCATTAAAGGCCTATGCATGGGAGCTGCCAACAAAGTTCCCGGAGTATCTGGTGGTATCGTAGCTTTTGTTGGAGGTTTTTATGAAGAGTTCATCTATTCTTTACAAAAACTCAATACCAAGGCCATAAAATTACTGTTTAACGGCAGGTTCAAAAGCTTTCTTCAATATACCAATGCCCAATTTTTAGCTTTGCTGATCTTTGGAATGTTGGTCAGTTATTTCAGTGTTTCCAAAGTATTGGATTATTTTTTGGAGCAAAAGGAGCTATTTGTCTGGTCGGCTTTTTTCGGTATGGTGCTGGGCTCCATCTACTACATAGGAAAAGATTTTAGGCCCTGGAACCAAAAAACCATTCCAGCAGGAATTATTGGTTTTATTGTTGGAATCTCCATCAGCTTTCTAAGTCCCGCTACCCAAAATGATAATCTCTTTTTTATCTTTTTCTGTGGAATTATCAGTGTTTCAGGAATGACATTACCGGGCTTGTCCGGATCTTTTATTTTGATACTACTAGGAAACTATGTCCTATTGCTCGTTGACTCAGTCAATGCTCTGTACGACTCATTCTCAGACGTATTTGCCGGAAATTTTGATTTTTTAAACGACCCCAAACGCATGAACACCCTTAAAATACTTGCTATTTTTACCTTAGGCTCTGCCACCGGGTTGGTCACTTTCTCCCATTTACTCAGTTATGTACTTAAGCACTATAAATCCATCACAACAGCGGTAATATTAGGTTTTATAACAGGGTCCCTTGGGGTGCTTTGGCCTTGGAAACGAACCATCTTTAAAACAGATACTGCAGGGAATCTACTGTTGGACTCCAACGCAGATAAAATTGTACTCAACTATGAGCGCTATTTTCCCAATATTGGAATAGCGGAAACTTGGTGGGCCGTGTTATTTGTTATTTTGGGAATTTTGGTATTATTGGTATTGGATTGGTATGGTAAAAATAGGAAAGAAAGAAAACAGGTTCGGGCTGCTCGGTAGGAATATTTCATATTCCTTCTCGCAAGGTTATTTCACCCAAAAATTTAAAGACCTTGGATTGAGCGATCACAGTTATGAGAACTTTGACATCCCTGACATTTCCTTATTCAAAAAAGTTATCTCGGAAAACAATCTAAGAGGCCTAAATGTTACCATTCCTTATAAAGAAGAGGTAATTCCATTTCTAGACCAACTTGATGTGAGTGCCGAAAAAATTGGCGCGGTGAATACCATAAAATTTACAGAACAAGGCCTGATTGGGTACAATACAGATGCAACAGGTTTCAAAAAATCGTTGGAGCCATTGCTTAAACCACATCATACCAAAGCATTGATTTTAGGGACGGGCGGCGCTTCAAAAGCTATATTTTTCGTTTTGAATGAACTGGAGATTGAAAGCACCTATGTTTCCAGGAGCAAAAAGCAGGACCAGTTTACCTATGAAGATTTAGACAAGGAAACTATTGAAAATCATACAGTTATTGTCAACTGCACTCCATTGGGCACACATCCCAATATCTCCGAAAAACCTGCTATACCTTACGAATACCTGGGAAATAGACATCTACTCTTTGATTTGATCTACAATCCTGAAAAAACCAGTTTTCTTACACTGGGTGAGAAAAAAGGAGCTACTATCCGTAATGGAGCCAAAATGCTTCAAGAACAAGCGGAAAAGGCTTGGGAAATATGGAATAGACCCTAAAATTGGCCATCAGCACCACAATTTGGCCATTTTATACACGGTAAACCTCTAACAAAAGAAGAATCAATACTTTTGCTATTGGGTAATTTAGTTGTTAACTTGGCTATATTATCATCAATCGGAAGGAAAGAAAAGACACTACTCATGCAGGATAATGAACATAAACTTCAGGGAACTGAAGGTGGCACAGATCATAATACGGAGGAATTAAAAACATCGCTGGAAGAAAACCCCATTTCTGATCCAAACATAACTAAAGAACCCGAAACTGACGCTGAAAAAGAAGTCGTTACCAATGAGGCCTCTTCATCTAATGAAAAAAAGGATGAGGACAAGCCTGCCAATACAGAGGATGCCATTCAAGAAATTGAAGAATCCAATGCTGAGGATGCCGAGGATAAGGACAATGAAAAACGGCATTACATTCCCATGTTGGACTACCATTCCATGTCCATGGAAAACTTGGTCGGTGAACTACAGCGCCTGGTAAAAAATGAAAAGGTACAGGCCATTGGCAAGCATGTAAGCTCTATTAAATATGAGTTTGATCAAAAGTTTCAAGAATTTTTAGAGCATAAAAAAGAGGAATTTGTAGCCAATGGTGGCAATGAAATTGACTTTAGGTACAACTCAGTGGCCAAAAGACAATTTAACGAGGTCTTTGGGGAATATCGTGAGAAAAAAGACCAGCATTACAAACAACTTGAGCAAGCCCTAAAGGACAATCTTCAAAAGAGATTACAGATTATTGAAGAACTCAAGGGACTCATCAATGTTGAAGAGGACATCAATACCACCTATAAAAACTTTAAGGAACTCCAGGAAAACTGGAGGAATGCAGGTCCGGTTCCTAGGAACAATTACAATGATGTTTGGCGTACCTATCACCATCATATGGAGATTTTCTATGACTTTCTCCACTTGAATCGCGAACTAAGAGATCTTGACTTCAAACACAACCTTGAAGAAAAACTAAAGCTCGTTGACCGTGCCGAAGCTTTGGCCAATGAGCCCGATTTAGGAAAGGCATTTCGAGAACTACAGACCCTTCACAAAATATGGAAGGAAGATATTGGCCCTGTTGCCAAAGAACAACGAGAGGAGGTCTGGGAACGGTTCAGCAATGCTACCAAGGTCATGCACCAACGAAGACAAGAGCATTTTCATGAGCTGGAAAAGTCCTATGAAAAGAACCTTGTAAAAAAGAACGAGATCATTGAGTCGATTTCAGAAATAGCGAACAATGTTGCCAATAACCATAGGGACCTTCAACAACAAATTAGACAAGTAGAGGCACTACGAGAGACCTTTTTCAAGGCTGGAAAAGTACCTCAAAAGGTAAACGAACAAACGTGGACTTCTTTTAAAGAAGCCGTTAGGCAGTTCAATAGAAATAAGAACACCTTCTATAAGAACCAGAAAAAAGAACAACATTCGAATCTCGAGAAAAAACGTGCATTGCTGGAGTTGGCCCTGTCCTTAAAGGATAGTGAGGATTGGGATACCACCACCCCAGAAATGAAGCGCATACAAAGCGAGTGGAAGAAAATCGGCCACGTTCCAAGAAAATATTCCGATAAAATCTGGTCCGAATTCAAAAATGCCTGCAATCACTATTTTGACCGTCTTCATGCGGAGAAAAATCAGGCCCACAAGGCCGAATATGCAAACTTCGAGAAGAAAAGTGCTTGTCTAGATCGATTAAAAACTTTCCAACTAAGTGGAAAAAAGGAAGAAGATCTGGAAGAAATCAAAAAATTTCTTGCTGAATGGAAGCAGTACGGTCGTCTTCCATACAACAAAAGACATATCAATGGTAAATTCAATAAAATCATTGATGCCCTTTTCAAAAAACTTGGAGTTAGCAGACAGGAATCCGAATTGCTCAAATATGGAGACAAGATGCAGCAGTTGGCCAATGCCGACGATGATAGGGCCCTAAACAATGAACGCATCTTTATAAGGCGCAAAATTGATGAAAGCAAGTCGGAAATCCGTCAATTGGAGAACAATCTACAATTCTTCTCCAATGCTTCCGAAGATAGTCCTCTGGTAAAAGAAGTGGTGAACAACATCAACAAACACAAAGAATCACTTGAAACCTGGAAGGCCAAATTAAAGAAGCTGAACATATTGGAAAACAGCTTACACAAAAGTGCCGAGGACTCTTCCGAAGAAGAATAGCGATTTAAAATAAGCCCTGAAAGAATTGTCCGCCATCCAGGAGTCTCCTAGTATAGATCCAAAAGGTAGTTAATCAGGTCCGTAGTGGTAACAATACCCACAAGTTTTCCTTCATCCACCACTGGCAGGGCATGGAATTCCTTTCCCGCTAAAAACTGGGCAACATCCTTTATTGGAGTTTTTGAGGTAACACTGACCACATCACTGACCATAATCTGGGAAATATTGAAAAGATCATAGATTACCGAATCCGTGGGTTCTCCACTGTCCACCACAGCATCGGCAAAACTTATTCGTAATAAATCAGTATAGCTAAGCATTCCCACAACTTCCTTACCTTCAACCACGGGTATATGCCTAATACGGTATTTCTTAAAACGCTCTTCTGCAGTAACCAAATCGTCACTTGTACTGAGCGTGATGACATTTTTTGTCATAATCTCTGAAACAGGCATCTTTTTCCTCATTGTTCTATGATTTATTGTACTTATGAAGTTAGCCTGTTGCTCCTAGGGAAAATATGATAATTGTCAGGAAGTTTCATCGGGAATAGGTGATGCGTTGGCGGCTTTTTTTGAGTTGAAGCTCCTTTTTTTGCATATTTATGCTACCAAACCATTTGATAATCAGCCAGATTGAAACCAAACAACTTAAAATTCCACCATGAAAAAACACTTGATCACCCTTACCTTTTTACTGCTTTTTGTACGGCTGCATTCCCAGACTTATTTTGAAACAAGTTGGATAAGCAACAATGTTAAATACACTGGATTTGTCCTTTTTTATAGTGATGAGGAGGCCTTGGTTCGAATAAAATATAACGCCAATGGCGTAGACAAGGTGGCAAGTTACAAATGCTCTTATCAGGATTTTACAAAAATGGACGGTACCAAAGATCGGTACCTCAATGGAACCGAAGCCTCTATTGTCAAAGGATCAACAGATTATGGCTATAGCGCTGACAATTTTTATTTTAAAAATTTGGACGGAGGCAATTATCAGGCCTATACCGTTGATGACAATGGGTTAAAAGGTAGCGATATAACCCAATACATGAATCCTACCCTGTATTGGATCAAATTAGACCCAAAAGTCCTGACCAGTGTTTATTTGGATGACTATTTCAATTCTGATGAGCCATTATACAGGCTTCTATCTTTTGAGAATACAGGTGAGATGGACTTTTATACACAAAATGCCGCCATAACTTCTTTGGCTTATGGAAGAGATACTGATTCATCTTCAACAAGCATTTGGTCTGTTGTCATGAGCGGATTTAAAGAAAACGGCTATAACCACCAAAAGGTAAAAGAATCCTCTTCCTATCCTTCAAAATGGATAGAAACCCAGTGGGACCTAGGGTATCATATTACATCTCTTGAATATGACACCAGTAGAAACTTCTTTGTCCTGATCATGAGCAAACCCTCCAACTTGGGGTCGCAATCCTGGAAAAGACTGGATACCTTTCCCAAACAGTGGGTATCTGAAAAATGGGACAACAATTTCTATATTACCTCCATGACCTATGGAGCGGGACAATGGTATGTGGTCATGAACCAGAATACCGGATATTCTGCGCAAAGATGGAAAACAAGCAGTTCCGGTATACCCAAGGAATGGATCAAGGAGAGTTGGGACAGCGGGTACAAGATAACTTCAGCTACGTACGGCAATGGACTTTGGGCAGTGACCATGACCACTAATTCAAAATTAGGGACGCAGAGCTGGAAGACCCAATCGGATTATCCGATAGACTGGATTAGGGAAAAAGCTGAAAACGGGTATCATATTACTACAATAGCCCACGGGGATGGCATGTGGTTTGTCGCCATGTCCAATGGAACTCCATACTCCACTAACATGAGTACATCAAACTATGAATTTCTTCCCCTGAACTGGATCATGCAAAAATCCAGCAACTAAGAAAAAACAAGATTAGGCCCAAATAAGACTATTTGGCCACGTTTACGGAACGGGTCTCTCTTATTACGGTAACTTTCACTTGACCAGGATATGTCATATCGGTCTGTATCTTCTGTGAAATTTCAAATGAAAGCTCCGCAGCCTTGTCATCACTTACTTTTTCACTTTCCACGATTACTCTAAGTTCCCTTCCTGCTTGAATGGCATAGGCTTTTTGAACTCCATTAAAGCCAAAAGCTATATCCTCCAAATCTTTTAGTCTTTGAATGTAAGAGTCCAAAACCTGTCTTCTGGCACCAGGTCTGGCCCCGCTAATGGCATCACAAACCTGGACTATGGGAGATATCAAAGTAGTCATTTCCACCTCATCGTGGTGCGCTCCAATGGCATTGCAAACTTCTTTCTTTTCTCCATATTTCTGTGCCCATTGCATTCCCAATATGGCATGAGGCGTCTCTACTTCCACTTCGGCCATAGGAACCTTTCCAATATCATGCAACAATCCTGCGCGTTTAGCCAATTTCGGATTCAATCCGAGTTCAGCTGCCATCACACCGCAAAGTTTGGCCACTTCTCTTGAGTGCTGCAGAAGGTTTTGTCCATAAGAAGAACGATACTTCATTCGTCCAACAGCTTTGATCAATTCTGGATGCAATCCATGGATTCCTAAATCGATTACGGTACGTTTCCCGATTTCGGCAATCTCCTCATTGATTTGTTTTTCCGTTTTCTTGACGATTTCTTCAATACGGGCTGGGTGGATTCTACCGTCAGTGACCAACCTGTGCAGGGAAAGTCGGGCAACTTCCCTCCTAACTGAGTCGAAACAGGAGAGAATTATCGCTTCCGGGGTATCGTCAACAATTATTTCCACCCCAGTGGCAGCTTCGAGAGCTCTAATATTTCGACCTTCACGGCCAATGATTCGTCCTTTTACGTCATCAGATTCCAAGTTAAAAACAGAAACACAGTTTTCCACAGCCTCTTCCGTACCTATACGTTGTATGGTATTGATTACAATTTTCCGGGCTTCTTGTTGGGCAGTTAGTTTAACCTCTTCCAGAGTTGTCTGTAGATAGGCCATGGCATCTGTCTTCGCGGTTTCCTTTAAGGATTCCAACAACTGGCTCTTGGCATCTTCAGCTGAAAGTCCAGAAATGACCTCCAATTGCTGTACCTGGCTTTTGTGCAATTTTTCAACTTCGGACTGTTTCTTGTCCAAAATTTCGCTCTTGTAGTCTACCTCCCTTATCTGTCGCTGTAACTGCTCGTTAAGCTTCTTGTTTTTGGAAAGCTCATTACTGACCTGGGATTCCTTATCCCTAGTTCGCTTTTCCGCTTCGGCAATCTTCTTGTCTTTGTTTATGATTACCTTTTCATGTTCTGCTTTCAGTTCCAGAAACTTCTCCTTGGCCTGAAATATTTTATCTTTTTTAAGGCTCTCGCCCTCTTTCTTTGCTTCTTTCAGAATATCAGTTGCTTCCTTCTTGGCATTGGCTATGGTCTTTGTTGCCCTCCCTTTTTCCATCATTTTGGCTATTATGAATCCAACAGCCAGTCCAACAATCGCAACCACCCCAATGAGTATAGTGTTATCCATTTTGATAGTGTTTGGTTATAAAAAAAGCCCACATTGGGCGAAGTTTTGTACAAACTCCTAATTACAGGTTTAGGGCTAACAAGCTGCTCAAGGATCCCTATACAGGTAGGGCCTGCTTTTACAACCTAAACTCACCCTTTTTAAATATAATAGTGTTGAGTTTGTCAAAAATTATTACCAATGTGGGCAGTAACAATATTTTATTTTAAAGAACTTATTCTCCTAGTTTGGAATGTACCAAATCATCCAAGGCCTTGAGGCGCTCCAATGCTGTTCTTGTACCTTCCGAACGATCTATTCCGCCTTGCTCAATCTTAGATGCGAACTGCAGGGCACACATGGCCAAAACATCCTGTTTATCCCGTACGGCATAGTTCTGCTCAAACTTTTTGGCCAAATTTTCTATGTTCTTGGCTGCTTTCCGCAATCCCTCCTCTTGTTTAGGGTCAATCGTCAACGGATATACCCTATCTGCAATGGAAAGCTTTATTTTGAGCTTCTCTTCCATACTAAATGGTACAAACTAATCTGCAAGTTTGGCTATGCAAACATCCAGTTCACGGATCAGTGTATTTATCTTGAGCTTAGCTTCTGTTTTACTCGTATTACTACCCAGCATTGAGTTTGCCATTTTTAAGGAATTGTATTTTTCTTCCCATTCCAAAACGGCGTTCTCCTTGAGTTGGGTTTCCTCTTTTGCAAGGTTCAATTCTTCTTTTAACTTGGCATTGGCCTGATGCAGCAACTCCAATTTGTGCAGCAATTTGCTTACCTTGTTTTCTAAAGAATCAACAATCTCAACTAGTTCGCCCATATATGCAAACATCAATGCGTATCATACAAATTTAACCAACCTTGGGTAACTTCGCAATTCTTTTTGGATTATTCTTCTTGCACCGCTTTGGTCTTTTCTTCTAATCAAAACATTGGTTACTTTCGTATGTAATTATAAAACACACTATGCGATTCTTCTTTTTAGGAGTTGTTTTCTCTTTGGTTCAAATACTACCGGCACAAGAAAAGTATCCCAAAAATGTTTTTGGTTCTCCTTTGGAGATTCCGCTGATTCTCGCGGGCACATTTGGAGAGCTCCGTTCCAACCACTTTCATTCCGGAATTGACATAAAGACCCAACGAAGGCAAGGGTTACCGGTTTTGGCCATTGCTGATGGAACCGTTACAAGAATCAAAATATCCCATTGGGGCTATGGAAAAGCTTTGTACGTTGCCCATCCAAACGGGTACACTTCGGTCTATGCCCACCTTCAAAAATTTGGACCTGAAATTGAACAGTACATCAAAAAACAGCAATACAAAAAACAATCTTATGAAATAGAGGTATTTCCAGATTATGGTGAACTTAAGGTCACCCAGGGAAGTACTATTGCCTATTCAGGCAACACAGGTGGATCTTCTGGACCTCATTTGCATTTTGAGATTAGAAGCAGCGTCACGGAAAAGCCCACTAATCCCCTGCTCTACGGTTATGAGGTCAGGGACGCTACCAATCCTTCATTGTTGGGTCTTTTTGCTTATCCTATTTCCGATGATGCTGTGGTAAATCAAAGCGCAAGAAAAATTCAGCTCAATTTCACCAAACAACCGGACGGAACTTTTCTGGCAGACAAAGTCAATGCCATTGGAACCATCGGTTTTGGGTTCAATGGGTTCGATCGACAGGATTTGGCTGCCAATAAAAATGGTGTGTATTCAGTTAAGCAAACCGTGAATGGAAGGGTGTATTCCGAATATGACTTTGAAACTTTCTCATTTGGAGAGACCCGCTACATCAATACTTTAATTGATTATTCCCATTTTGGAAAATTCAGGCAGCGTATTCAAAAATGTTTCAAGGAGCCCTATAATCGACTAGGAATCTATAGAACACTTCACAACAATGGAAAAATTGCCGTAAAAGATGGACTTTCCTATAAAGTTGAACTGAGCATCTCTGATATTGAAGACAACACCATTAAAATTGTGATTCCTGTAGATGGAAAAAGAGAAGCCGTTAAAATGAAGAAGGAAGACCCTGAAACCTCTGACTTTATTATTGCCAACAAACCCAACAACTTTGATCTTGGCGCAGCAAAAGTATATTTTCCAGCCAATACGTTCTATGAGGACTTTTATATTGATTTGGCAAAAGGAGCAGATACGGTATCCATCCATAACAACAAGGTTCCTGCCCACCGGAACTTTACCATAAGCTTTGATGCCAAAAAATTCAGTGAAGAGGAAAAAAGACGACTTTTTATTGCGCGATTGGATGAAAATTTGGAACCTAGATATTCCAAAACTTTTAAACGGGACGGTTCGTTCACCACCAGAACCCGCACCTTGGGAACCTATACCCTTGTAAAGGATACGGTACCCCCTTCCATTAAGCCCAAAAATTTCAAAGAACGGCAATGGTTAAGTAATTATAGCTATCTGAGCCTATTGATTTCAGATGACCTAAGTGGAATAAACTCTTATGAGGCAACGCTCAATGGGGAATGGATTTTAATGGAATATGAGCCAAAGACTAAAACCATCACCTACAACTTTGAGGATACTACACTGGATAACACACAATGTGACCTAAAAGTCACCGTTACCGATAATGTAGGTAATTCAAATACTTTTACCAGTACCTTCTTCAGAAAATAATGTATTGAACGTCCTTAGACCCATAACAATCATTGTATTGATCCTTTACGGATTCATGCTACAGGGTCAGACCGCCACTGTTGTGGGAACCATTTTGGATGAAAACAATCGCCCCATAAGTAATGTCAATATTATCTCTGGAAATCAGGGTACAACCTCCAACATTGATGGGTACTACATCTTGCAACTGGTTGCAGATACAAAAAACACGATAACCTTTTCTCATTTGGGGCATGAAAACGTGGTCCTAGAAAATCTGATATTGACCACCAATGAGACCTATGAGTTCAATCCCGTTATGAAACTCAATATCATTCAGGTTGCAGGGGTTGAAGTTTCCCCTATGGGGAAAAAAAGTGTTGAAGGCATTACAACTGTAAGTCCAGAAACGGTGCGGACAATTCCTGGAGCCAATGCCGGCGTGGAGAATATCCTAAAACTCCTTCCCGGGGTTTCATTCAATAATGAACTGAGCACCCAATACAATGTAAGAGGTGGCAATTTTGATGAAAACTTGGTCTATGTCAATGGAATTGAAGTCTATCGCCCTTTTCTGATTAGATCTGCTCAACAAGAAGGTCTCAGTTTTGTAAATAGCGATATGATCACTGGATTAAAATTTTCTTCAGGAGGCTTTCAATCCAAATACGGCGACAAACTATCCTCCATGCTGGATATCACCTACAAAAATCCTGTTGATTTTGCTTTACGAATTGATGGAAGTCTATTGGGAGCCAGTACCACGGTGGAAACCATTTCAAAAAATAAAAAATTCACCAGTATTACAGGGGTGCGTTATCGGAACAACTCCCTTCTCGTGAACAGCCAGCAGACCCAGAGTAACTTCAATCCCAAATTTGTAGATGTTCAGAACTTTTTGACCTATAGGTTTTCAAAAAAGTTCCACCTCAACTTTTTGGGCACCTATTCCATAAATGATTACGAAAATGAGCCCCTTACCCGCCAGACCAATTTTGGAACCCTTAACGACCCAAGGGCGCTGTTGGTTTTCTATGATGGTAGGGAACATAGTAAATATAGTAATGCACTTGGTGCTTTTAAAACCGATTATTTTGTTGGCAATAACACAAAATTGAGTTTCACAACCTCTCTATATCACTCACAGGAGGAAGAATTTTCAGATATAATTGCCTCTTACGAACTTGGTGAAGTTGAAAGTAATCTAGCCAGTGACAATCTTGGGGACGTAACCACATCCAGGGGTGTAGGTTCCCAAATCAATAGAGCCAGAAACCAATTGGATGCATTGATTTTCAACATTTCCCATCAGGGCAACTACAAAAAGAATGGAAAATCTCTGGAATGGGGCATTAAATATGTCCATGAAGACATACGTGATCAGTTGAGGGAATCTGAGTTTATAGATTCTGCAGGTTTTTTCGTTAGGCCTTCCGAGCCCGAGTTTGTAAATAATCAGCCTGAAGAACCCTTCACGGGGGACCTTGTTGCTTTTGAAAGTGTGCGGGCCAATAATTCCGTTAACACAGACCGCTTGTCAGGTTTTGTCCAATTTGCCCAACATACCAAGTGGGGAGGGCATGATATTTACTACAACCTTGGTGTAAGAGCTCAACATTGGACCCTGGATGGTGCTAGTTTTGAAAGCAATTCACAATTCATTTTTAGTCCAAGAGGGCAATTCTCGATCAAACCCAATTGGAATGGAGACATCTTGTTTCGTTTGGCGGCTGGAAGTTACCAACAACCACCTTTTTATAGGGAACTTAGAGATATCAATGGAAACGTAAATCCTGATGTGGAGGCGCAAAAATCTGTTCACTTTGTACTGGGCACAGAATACAGCTTCAATCTTTGGAATCGCCCTTTTACTCTGATTGGTGAGGCATATTACAAGAATTTATCGAACATAAACCCGTATACCATAGAAGACGTGCGTATTCGTTATGCCGCAGACAATATTGCCAAAGCATTTGTCTATGGATTTGACTTAAGGCTTACCGGGGCCTTTGTACCTGGAACGCAGTCGTGGTTGAGCGTGGGGTATCTCCAAACCCAGGAAAACATAAATAATAGGGGCTACATTCCTAGACCAACCGATCAACGATTGAAATTTGCCCTGCTCTTTCAGGATTATGTTCCAACCATTCCGGATTTAAAACTATATCTCAACTTGGTATACAACACAGGAGTGCCCGGCGGTTCTCCCAACTATTCAGATCCTTATAATTTTCAGAATAGATTAAGAGATTATAAAAGGGCCGATATTGGAATTTCCTATATTTTTGCAGACGAAAAAAATAGATATTCCCAAGGGCATTGGCTTCATAAGTTTAAGGAGTTAAGTATTGGACTTGAAATTTTCAACATGTTCAACAATCAAAACTCCATCACCAATACCTGGGTGAGGGATGTGGATACACAACAACAGTTTGCTGTTCCTAATTTTTTGACCAGTCGTGTACTTAACTTAAAGTTTGGGATGCGCTTTTAAAATTGATGCATGAAAAAAATTCTGGCCTTCTTGCTGTTCTTTATGGTTGCCCTGGTATCGGCACAGAAAAACATCTATGAGCACAGAAAATTTGATGAGCTCTCCAAAGACCATAGGGTATTGGCCATCATTCCTTTTATTACAAATTTGGACCTCAAGGAGAATGTCGATCCCAATGAACTGGCAGAATTGGCAAGAAGAGAGGGGTTTGCCGTCCAAAATGCCCTAGAAACGTACTTCTCAAAGCGAAAAAAAAGAAAAAAATTCAATGTGAATTTCCAGAACATTGAAGATACCAACGCAATACTCAACCAGAATAATATCAATTACGATAATCTTGACATTTACACCACAAAGCAGTTGTGCAAGATTTTAAATGTGGACGGTATCATCAGTGGTAATCTAAAACTCAATATTCTTCTCTCCGAAGGAGTACCTACCAATTTTAGCCTTCTGGACTATTTTAGGGATGCCAATTATGGGAGAATAGGCATTAAGGTCAGTGATGGGGAAACTGGTAAGTTGTTGTGGAAATACGAAAAGGCCATCGACAAAAAAACCGGAAAAAATACCACGGAACTCATTGACAAAATGATGAAACTGGCTTCACGTAAGTTCCCTTACGACAAAGAAAAGAAGCGTAAAAACAAGGGGTAATCAACTCTCTGCAAACTCCTTGAGCACGTCTATGGCATAGTCCAATTCCTCCTTGGTGTTGTATTTGGAAAATGAGAACCGAATGGAAGGTTTTTCCAATTCCTCAGTAGCCAGGATTTGGGTGAGCACATGAGACCCCAAATTGCTTCCCGATTGGCAAGCACTTCCTTTGGAACAGGCAATTCCCTTCATATCTAGGTGGAACAACAACATCAGGCCTTTCTGTTTGTCAAAGGGCAATCTAATATTTGCCAGGGTATAGGTACTTTTTCCCATATCCCCCGAAAGTCCGTTAAACTCAACTCCTGGGATTTTTTCAGCTATTTTTTCAATAAAATATTGCTTCAATCCTCTAACGAAACGGGTCTCTTCTTGCAGATTCTCATAGGATTTCACAAAAGCCTCTTCCAACCCTACAATATTATGGAATGGTTCTGTACCAGCTCGGAAACCTCGTTCTTGTGAGCCTCCAAAAATGAAGGGTTTTAATCCAGAATTCTTTCTAATAAAGGCAAAACCTATTCCTTTTGGGCCATGGAATTTATGTGCAGCGGCTACCATAAAATCAATAGGGACTGTTTGTACATCCCATGGGTAATGTCCTATAGATTGAACAGTGTCTGAATGGAACAGAGCGCCGTTCTCATGACAAAGTTTCGCCACGGATTCAATATCTAAAATGTTACCAATCTCATTGTTCACATGCATTAAGCTGACCAGTTTTTTGGAATCGTCTTGCTTCAACAATGTCTCCAAATGAGATAATACTGGAGTCCCATTTTCATCTAAATCAACAAATTGTAGGGTAACATTGAATTCTTTTTCCAACTCTTCAGCAGTATGCAATACCGCATGATGCTCAACTTTGGAAGTTATCAGGGTCTCCACCCCAAGATCGCGAACAGCACATCTCAATATCATATTGTCCGCCTCGGTTCCCCCAGAGGTGAATATAATCTCAGAAGGTTGGGCATTCAATGTTTTGGCAATGGTCTTTCTAGCTTTTTCAACCACCGTCTTGGCCGTTCTTCCAAAACTATGGGTTGAAGAAGGGTTTCCATAATGCTCAGCAAGGGCTTCCTGCATTTTGGCTATTACTTCTTCCCTTACTTGGGTAGTTGCCGCATTGTCCAGATACACTTTTTGCATGACTTAGCTATCAATTTTTAACCTGCCAAAAATAGCGGAAATAAAGTTAATTTCTTTTAAAGTATTTCTTTGGATGGTCTATTAAAATGGAATTGCTTTAAATTTGGGGCATGAGAAATTTTTTACTGCCCGCACTTCTTATCATATCATTTTATTCTTGCAGTGATGGCGACCTACAGATAGAGACCATTGACTTTGATAGTGCCACCATTCAGAATTGTACTGATCCTGTTGCGGAATCGAGTAATGTTCTTTTTAAAATAAGCGAGGATGAAGCATTGATCATGGAGCTTCAAAATGGAGCATTGAACAATGGTGTGGTTGGTGAAACTGTTACTACCGAGAGTACTGTACCAAGTCAAACCAAACTTACGTACCGTATTTTTTCGGAGAACGTTACCTCCAGCTATTTTTGCGATGATATACCTCCGGTAACCCCTACTGTTACTGATGAGATAGAGGCCGGGGACGGGATGGTAATCATTGAAACGGTGGCGGACGAGGAAAACAACAATTTTGTCCATACCATTAGCTTAAGTGGTATTTCATTTATTACCGAGTCCGGTGAGCGCATCACCAATTTGAGCATCAACGAGTTTGGTGAGGTTACAACGGCCATTCCCAATTAGCCATTCTGAAAGATGTAGACCTCAGTGGCACCCAGCCCATATTTTTGGTAATCGGCATCATAGAACTTGAGGTTCTCATATTTTTTAAAGAGATATTTCAATTCTTCCTTGAGGATTCCTTCCCCAACTCCGTGTACAAAAACCACCTTCTGGATGCGTTTTCCGATTGCAAAATCCAACTGCCTTTTGGCCGCATCCAATTGTAGATTGAGTATATCAAAATTGCTTAGGTTTTTACTGGATTTTACCAATTGGTGTATGTGAAGATCCACAACCATTCTGGCTTCGTTTCTCTGCTTTGGTTTGCGAACTGGGTCTTTCTTCTTTTTTTGAACCTCTTTTTCCCCCTTGACTTTCGCCACTTCGTAGTTTGAGACCTTGATATCCCCTTCTATCTTAATCAATTCTTTGATAGAATATTTCAACGTGAAACCATCATCCATAACCACAGTGGCCATATCGCCTTCAATGTCCACAACTCTCCCGGAGGAGGCTTCGTCCAAGACCTCAACCTTATCCCCTATTAGTAAGCTCATTTGTCTACGCTTTATCCAAAAAAATCCAGAATTTTAATATCAATAGCAAAAATAATAGTATTTTTCATCGAAGTTACAGCAACCATGTACCTACAACCAACCATTTTTACTCTTAGCACAGAAGATTTTATGTTGCCATGCCTAAACAAACAAATGTTTGGTCTTGAGTGCCCAGGTTGTGGTATACAGCGCTCTGTACATTTACTTTTTCAGGGTGAATTTGTATCAGCATTTAAGATGTACCCGGCAATATATCCTTTAGTATTGCTCCTGTTTTTTTTGGTTACCAATCTTTTTATCAAATTTAAATATGCCAATCAAATCAAAATGTCTTTGATGTTAATGACAGCTGGTTTTATTCTTATTAACTATATATTAAAATTGAGCACTATTTTCAACTAACTATTAAATCCATGGAACAAAAAAAATTACCAAACGTTACGCTTGCACTAGTTCTGGCCATTTTTTCCTATATCTGTTGCTGTTTTGGGGGAGTACCCGGACTGATTCTTGCGGGGATAGCATTCTTCCTTATCAGAAAAGATGAAAAAACCTATGCGGAAAGCCCAGAGAGCTATACGAACTACAGTACTTTGAAAACCGTTAAGATTGTAGCAATAATCGGCATGATCCTAGGGGCACTTTACTTCTTCTATAGCATCTGGTCAATCAACCAAATGGGTGGCTGGGAAGGCTATATGGAACGAGTAAATGAAATGATGGAACAATACCAATAATTAATACACAACCAATGGAAAACAACCAAAACATGCCGCCAAAACCAAACAATTACATGGTGGTGGCTATTTTAAGTACAGTTTTTTGCTGTCTGGCAACTGGAATTGCCAGTATAATTTATGCATCCAAGGTAAATGAGCACTATGCCAGAGGAGAATATGAGCAAGCCGAGAGAGCTTCCAAAAATGCTAGATTGTGGGCATTTATTGGAATAGGCCTCGCCGCTGTAATCTGGATCATTTATATCGCCATATTTGGATTTGCATTTTTAGGTGCAATGTCTAGTGGCTATTAAAAGAGCATACCTTTTAGGTATATTGGGAGTATTGTTACTTGTAGCAATACTCCTTTACTTTTCCTTTAATCCGGAGCAGGGGCTTTTGTTTCCAAAATGTCCCTTCAACCAATATTTGGGCATCTATTGTTCTGGTTGTGGAACCCAAAGGGCCATACATGATTTATTGCATTTCAGGTTTGTAGAGGCCATGAGCCACAATTTCTTGTTGCTCCCCGCCTTTTTGGCCATTATCCATCATTTTCTTGTCAAGTGGAAAGTGATAAAAGGGAAAAGCCTGCTAAGTTACAGGTACGCTCCCTTGATTGTTTTGGCAATAGTTTTGATTTTTATGCTACTAAGGAATTTGCCTATTGCTCCTTTTACACATTTAGCGCCTTAATTGGCAACTTCGCTTATAAATTTAAGTCTGTACATCCTTAGTTCCTCATCTTCATAATCCCCATCAAATTCTTCTACGGCCTGACTGATGGAATCGGTATCTGCATCCAAAAAATAATCATGGATCTCCTCTTGTTGATCCTCATCAAGAATTTCATCGATCCAATAACCAATATTCAATTTAGTGCCACTGAACACAATCTGTTCCATTTCTTTTATTAGTTCTGGGAGCTCCAATCCTTTAGCAGAGGCAATATCATCCAGAGCTAATTTTCTATCAACACTCTGAATAATATACAGTTTTAGACCAGAATTGGCACCGGTGCTTTTTACTACTAGATCATCCGGGCGAACAATCTCATTTTCCTCTACGTAGTCAGCTATTAAACCAATAAATGGTTTACCATATTTTTTTGCCTTTCCTTCACCAACACCTTGTATATTGATCAATTCCTCCATATTGATGGGATACTTCAAGGCCATATCATCTAAAGAAGGGTCCTGAAATACCACAAATGGGGGTACTCCCAACTTTTTTGCCTCCTTTTTCCGAAGGTCTTTAAGTAGTTTGATCAAATTGTCATCTGCACTGCCTCCACTGGACCTTGCGACGGTGAGAATGCCATTGCTGTTTTCCTTAGGATATATATGATCCTTTGTCATTTGAAAGGACGCAGGTTTTTGAAGAAATTCTTTTCCTCCCGGGGTAAGATGGAGAATTCCATATTGCTCAATCTCTTTTTTCAGCAGTCCAGCAACCAGCACCTGCCTTACCAAGGCCATCCAGTAGTTTTCATCTTTATCTGAACCAATACCAAAAAACTCTTTTTCGTCTGTTTTGTGCGAAGAAATCATGGCATTGGTCTTTCCTACTAGGATTTTCACTATTTCCTTGGTCTTGAATTTTTCATTGGTATCCTTGACCACGCTCAAAAGTTTAACCACCTCGTCCTTGGCTTCCTCCCTAGGTTTGGGGTTTCTGGCATTGTCATCCATGTCCGCCCCTTCCCCATTTGTTTCATCAAAGTCTTCACCAAAATAATGAAGGATAAACTTCCTTCTGGACATTGAAGTCTCGGCGTAGGCCACAATCTCTTGCAGCAGGGCATTTCCAATTTCCTGCTCCGCCACAGGCTTCCCGGACATAAACTTCTCCAGTTTTTCCACATCCTTATAGGAATAAAAAGCAAGACAATGGCCTTCTCCTCCGTCTCTTCCTGCCCTTCCAGTTTCTTGATAATAGCTTTCTATGCTTTTGGGAATATCATGATGGATTACAAAACGTACATCGGGTTTATCTATGCCCATACCAAAGGCAATGGTAGCCACCACAACATCCACTTCTTCCATAAGGAACATATCCTGATACTTAGATCTTGTCTTGGCATCAAAACCTGCATGGTACGGCACGGCACTTACCCCATTAACCTGGAGTACCTGGGCCAATTCTTCAACCCGTTTTCGGCTCAAACAATAAACAATCCCAGATTTGCCCTCATTCTGTTTTACAAAACGTATGATATCCGCATCCACATTTTGGGTCTTGGGGCGTACCTCGTAGAAAAGATTAGGCCTGTTAAAAGAAGCCTTGAAAACTTTGGCATCCACCATGCCCAAATTCTTAATGATATCTTCCTGTACCTTGGGAGTTGCGGTTGCCGTAAGACCTATTATGGGAATGTTATCGCCCAAGCGGTTAATAATCCCTCTTAAATTTCTGTATTCAGGTCTAAAATCATGTCCCCATTCTGAGATGCAGTGGGCTTCATCCACAGCCACAAAGGAGAGGGGCACACTTTTTAAGAACTCTACGTTCTCTTCCTTGGTTAGCGATTCAGGCGCTACGTACAACAGCTTGGTGAGTCCATTCACCATGTCTTCCTTAACTTGTTTTACCTCTGTTTTTGTTAAAGAAGAATTGAGGACGTGGGCAATGCCGTGTTGTTCAGAAATACCCCTAATAGCATCTACCTGATTTTTCATTAGTGCAATCAAAGGGGAGACCACAATTGCAGTACCCTCTTTCATAATAGCGGGCAATTGGTAACAAAGAGATTTACCGCCCCCAGTGGGCATGATTACAAAGGTGTCTTTGTCGTCCAGAATATTTTGTATGACTTTTTCCTGTAGTCCCTTGAATTTAGAAAAGCCAAAATGTTTTTTAAGCGAAGAGTGCAAATCGGTGTTTGTAAGACCCATTTCCGTATATTTCAATTTTAGTCAGTCATACAAGACTGTAGAAGTTCCAATTTTGAGTGTTTAATTCAAACAAGAAGTATTCTATCTTTCGTTAATGGTTAGTAAAAGATAGTTTGATTAGTTTTGTAATCTTAAATATAAGACATTCTTTTAGGAATACAATCTAGATAATCTGTTAATTACCTTGAACAATATCCAGTCTATTTTATCCATAGCAAAAAGAACCCTTGAAACCGAAGGCAAGGCGGTACTTAATTTAATGGGGCAACTCGATGACCAGTTTGCCCATGCCGTACAGCACATCTTGGATTCACAGGGACGTGTAGTGGTCTCAGGTGTTGGTAAAAGCGCCATTATAGCGTCAAAAATAGTGGCCACATTGAACTCAACTGGCACCCCAGCTATTTTTATGCATGCTGCTGATGCCATTCACGGTGACCTAGGTACAATTCAAAAAGACGATGTGGTCGTCTGTCTTTCCAAAAGTGGAAACACCCCAGAGATCAAAGCTTTGCTTCCTTTGATAAAGGTTGGTAAGAACAAGCTAATTGGTATCACAGGGAATATGGATTCTATTTTGGCAAAACAAGCCGATTTTGTCCTTAACACCTTTGTAGAAAAAGAAGCCTGTCCCAATAACCTTGCCCCTACAACAAGTACTTCGGCCCAAATGGCAATGGGAGATGCACTTGCTATTTGCCTTTTGGAACTACGGGGCTTCAGCAGTGCGGATTTTGCCAAATACCACCCTGGAGGTTCCTTGGGTAAGAAATTATACTTGAGGGTTGCGGATATTGTAGTGAACAATCAAAAACCACAGGTTGATATCAATTCCAATGTCAAGGAGGTAATTGTAGAAATATCTGAAAAAATGCTTGGCGTAACCGCTGTAATGGAGAACGACAAGGTTGTGGGGGTGGTGACCGATGGAGATATTAGAAGGATGCTGAGCAAATACGACAATATAAATGGTTTGACCGCTAAGGACATCATGACTTCCAATCCAAAATCGGTAGATGTCGATACCTTGGCCGTCAAAGCATTGAAAATGCTTCAAGAAAAGGAAATCTCTCAGCTATTGGCCTTTGACAATGGTTCCTACGTGGGAGTGGTCCATCTACATAATCTGATTAACGAGGGAATCCTATAATGGCAAAAACGGCAAATCAAAATCCTAATGAAATGTCCTTTTTGGACCATTTGGAAGAACTACGGTGGCACTTGATCAGATCTACGTTTGCCATTGTCATTGTGGCCTGTGTGGCATTTGTAATGAAAGATTTCATTTTTGACACCATAATATTTGGTCCCAAGAAAATGGATTTTCCCACCTATAGGTTCTTTTGTAGGATAGCCACCTTTTTTGGAATTGATTCTGAGTTTTGTGGGGACTCCCTTCCCTTTACCATTCAGAACAGGACCATGGCCGGGCAATTTTCAGCCCACATCTGGACCTCAATTTGGGCAGGGTTTATCATAGCCTTTCCTTATGTGCTCTGGGAACTATGGCGATTTATCAGCCCTGGGTTACATGCCAACGAACGAAAGTATTCCAAAGGTTTTATTTTAGTTGCCTCTTTCTTATTTTTCTTGGGTGTACTTTTTGGGTACTACGTGGTTGCTCCATTGTCCATTAATTTCTTGGGTACCTATCAAGTAAGTAAAGAAGTCCTCAATGAAATAGATATAAGTTCCTTTATAGCTACTGTCAGGGCTTCTGTAATAGCCTGTGGAATCATGTTTGAACTTCCGATCATCATCTTCTTCTTGACAAAAGTGGGATTGGTTACGCCTGAAGTCCTTAAAAAGTATCGGAAAATTGCATTGGTCATGGTTCTTATATTATCAGCCATAATTACACCACCCGATGTAGCTAGCCAAATTGTGGTCGCCGTTCCTGTTTTGATTCTATATCAAATCAGCATCTATATTTCAAAAGTTGTACTGAAAAAAGAAGCAAAAAAAGCCAAGCAAAATGCCAAATAAAGTAGAAGAATTTAATGCTTATCGTTCCAAAATGAACGAAAAGCTCCTAGCTGAAAACAATAAGCTGATAAAGCGTATTTTCAATTTGGATACCAATGCCTACATGGCCGGAGCTTTGGACGTGAAGACCAAAGAGCTATTGGGCCTAGTTGCTTCTGCTGTGCTTCGATGTGATGATTGTATAAGTTATCACCTGGAACATTCCAAAAAAGCCGGAGCTTCTAAAGAAGAAGTCATGGAAACATTGGGGATTGCCACCTTAGTGGGTGGAACCATAGTAGTGCCACATTTACGAAGGGCCTATGAATATTGGGAAGCGCTGGAAGAGACCGAAGCTTAAAAAAATCCCAAAGACCGTGATGCAAAAAGAGAATATGTTTAGTTTTGGCGAATTCGTATGAAGCTACGTGCAGAAAATATCATGAAGGCCTATCGAGGCCGAAAAGTGGTGAAAGGAATTTCCCTAGAGGTCAATCAAGGTGAAATTGTTGGGTTGTTGGGCCCTAACGGTGCAGGTAAGACCACTTCGTTCTATATGATTGTTGGCCTTATAAAGCCGAATGGAGGAAAGATTTACCTGGACGATATGGAAATAACCGACTTTCCTATGTACAAAAGAGCACAGAACGGTATCGGTTATTTGGCGCAGGAAGCTTCTGTTTTTCGTAAGTTGAGCATAGAAGACAATATCCTAAGCGTACTGCAATTGACCAAGCTGAGCAAAAAGGAGCAGCATATGAAAATGGAGTCCCTAATTGATGAGTTTGGTTTGGGACACATACGAAAAAACCGTGGCGACCTATTATCAGGTGGTGAGCGAAGACGTACTGAAATTGCGCGAGCTCTGGCCACTGACCCTAAATTTATTCTCTTGGATGAACCTTTTGCTGGTGTAGACCCAGTTGCCGTAGAGGATATCCAACGTATTGTGGCCCAATTGAAGAATAAGAACATTGGCATCTTGATTACCGACCATAACGTTCAGGAAACGTTGGCCATTACAGAACGTTCTTACCTTATGTTCGAAGGTGGGATTTTAAAAGCTGGTGTTCCTGAAGAGCTAGCTGTGGATGAAATGGTAAGAAAAGTGTATTTGGGCCAAAACTTTGAGCTTCGTAAAAAGAAACTGGATTTTTAAATCCGTTACTACTCCTTCTTCTTTCTGAATTCAACCTGTATTTCCGGATTTAAACTTTTCAGGTGATCAATAAAGGCCATTTTTTCTTTTGGGGAAACTAAGATGAATCCGTTACTCCCATATTGTATTTCCAATCTGTCCAAAGATGCCGCTGGTGAACCCAGCGGGTTTCGAGTTTCCTTGATTCGGCAAATTGATGGAATCTTAATCTTCTTTTGGTAGAAGGCTGCGTAATTGACCAGCAAATCATCACCCTTAATCTCATAGGAAATTGAAAAAAACAAGTAATACACCAATGCAAAAGTTACCAAATGGATTAGGGCTCCAATAGAATTCCAATCAACAATCATGTAATACAACCCTACGCCAAAACCGAGGGATAAAATTCCCAACAAACCCAAACCTACTTTTGATCTATATTTTTTATATCCAGAAATCATGGATTATTCATTTTTTGTTACTAAGGAAATCAAGATATACAACACAACTATCAAAGGAATGGCCAAAAACTTCATGGTCAGCAATAACACCAAGCTTCCTATCAAAAAAAGATATCGAACCCCATTGGCCCTAAAACTCCAATTCTTAAATTTTAAAGCAAAAAGTTTGATGGGAGAATTCAACAAATATGCACTGAGCAAAGTAAGGCCAAGCAAAAACCATTGATTTAAGATAATTTCGTTGAGCGCCTCATTGTTATGGTATAAAAGAATCAACGGCAACGAAAGAATCAGCAAGGCATTGGCTGGTGTCGGCAATCCTTGAAAGGAAGAAACCTGGTTTTCATCAATATTGAATTTGGCCAATCTATAGGCCGATGCCAAGGTAATAACAAACCCTAAAAAAGGTAATGCGGTCATCTCCGTTTCATGTCCAAAGAAACCAAGGTTCCATCCTCCCCTTTCGGCCATATTCAATAGTTGAAACATTACAATTCCTGGAACCAAGCCGCTGGTAATCATATCTGCCAAAGAATCCAATTGCACTCCCAACTCACTTTGCACTTTTAACATGCGAGCTGCAAATCCGTCAAGGAAATCAAAGAAAATTCCAATAAAAACGAAGAGGGCAGCCAATTCCAAATGGTTGAGCACGGCAAACACTGTAGCCACACAACCGCTAAAAACATTCAATAATGTCAGGGAATTTGGAATAAATTGCTTCATATAGTTAGGTTTCCGTAAAAATAAGAGAAAAAACAACGAGATTGATTTTGATGTGCTCCTGTGCCATAATTATTCTGATATTTGCTTGACAAAGTCAAAAATGAAATTTAAATCATTCCTTTTCATAGTATGGTTATTGTTTGGGGGTGGAGTGCTCGCCCAAACTCCAGAATTGTCCGGAAGATCCCAAATTAGCCTGCTCACATGTTCAGCTGGAGATGAGTTATATTATTCCTTCGGACACAGTGCCATTAGGGTACAGGACCCAGAATTGGGAATTGATGTGGTCTATAACTACGGTACTTTTGATTTTAATCGGCCTAATTTTTACCTGAACTTTGTAAAAGGTAAACTTATCTATTCTCTTTCCCGTAGAACTTTTGATGTATTCCTCTATGAATACGAATTGGAAAAAAGATGGGTACGAGAACAAATTTTGGACCTCACCCTTGCGGAAAGGAACCGACTCCTAGCTTTTCTTGAAGACAACTACCTACCCCAGAACCGGGACTATCTGTATGACCCCCTTTGGTACAATTGTTCCAGTATCACCGGGGATATTCTTAAGAATCAATATGGAGATGCCATAGTTTTTAATGGCTCCCACTTGGAAAAGCGGTTTACATTTCGGCAATTGGTAAGACAACACTTGAACATAAATTCCTGGTCGTCCTTCGGTATAGATTTGGCATTTGGTTCTAAAGTCGATAGAGAAGCTACAGTGCGGGAACATATGTTCCTCCCTTATTATGCCATGGAGCAGATACGCAATACCACCAAAAATGGTAAACCCCTCTTAAAAAGAGAACGGGTTGTTCTGGATTATGACGAACATGTTGTCAACGGGTTTTTTCCCTTGTCGCCACTTTTTTGGTTCGCCATGCTGATGATTTTCACGGGAATTGTCACTTATTTTGACCATAAACACAAAACAAAGAGTAAATGGCTCGATTTTACGCTATTTTTTGTGAGCGGATTGGCGGGTCTTATTCTTTTTCTATTGTGGGTTGCCACCGACCATACCTCGACCCCTTATAACTTCAATATTCTTTGGGCTTTTCCTGTAAATATGGGGATAGCATTTATTTTTATTCTACAACCTCAATTGCCTTCTTGGCTCACTAAATATTTATGGGGTCTGCTGGCACTTATGGGTATAATGTTTTTGCTGTGGATATTGAAAGTTCAGATTTTTTCACCGATTTTGATTCCAGTGCTCCTCACCTTGGTCATACGCTATGTGTATCTAATTCAATTCTCTAAAATTCGTCCAAGGAGATAAATACATCTAATGAATCTATTAACGGTAGAGAATATATCTAAATCTTATGGCGAATTGGTGCTGTTCTCCAACATTTCCTTTGGAATAAACAAAGACCAAAAGATTGCGCTTATAGCCAAAAACGGTAGCGGGAAGACTTCCATCTTAAACATCATTTCTGGAAAGGACACTTCAGAAACCGGTCAAGTTACCACTAGAAGGGGCATTAAAATCTCCTTTTTGGAGCAAGAACCCAATCTAAATCCCAATTTTACCATTGAAGAGACCATATTGTCTACGGACAATGAAATCCTTAAAGTCATAGCCCAATATGAAAAAGCGGTCCTGAATCCTGATGATGCATCACAATATCAACAAGCTTTTGAAGCCATGGAGCAACACAACGCATGGGATTTTGAGACGCAATACAAACAGATACTTTTCAAATTACAGCTAACCGACCTGAATGCGAAGGTTGGCACGCTTTCCGGCGGGCAAAAGAAACGATTGGCATTGGCCAATGCACTTTTGAACAAACCCGATCTACTCATTCTGGATGAGCCTACCAACCATTTAGATCTAGAAATGATCGAATGGCTTGAAGCATACTTCAGTAAAGAAAACATTACTCTTTTTATGGTTACCCATGACCGTTACTTTTTGGATAGGGTCTGCAATGAAATCATAGAACTGGACAACAACCAACTGTATAGCTACAAGGGCAACTACACCTACTTTCTACGTGAAAAGGAGGCCAGGTCGGAACGGGAGGCCGTAGAGCAGCATAAATCCAAATTGTTGTACAAAAAAGAACTGGATTGGATTAGAAGGCAGCCTAAGGCCCGTACCACCAAATCCAAATCCAGAATAGATGATTTCAAGGAAATAAAACAAAAGGCACATCAACGAAGAAAGGAACATGAAGTGCAGCTAGAGCTCAACATGGAACGGTTGGGCAGTAAAATCCTGGAATTGCACAACATTTCCAAATCTTATGGAGATAAGCCTATTCTAGAAAAGTTCGACTATAACTTCACCAAAGGTGACCGGATTGGGATTATTGGTCAAAATGGAACCGGGAAATCCACTTTTCTAAACATTATTACCCAACAAGAGGGTATAGATGGTGGAAAGGTGGTGGTTGGGGACACCATTAAATTTGGTTACTACACCCAGAAAGGGATTCGCGTAAAAGAAGGACAAAAAGTAATTGATGTCATCAGGGAATTTGGGGATTATATTCCGCTAAAAAAGGGAAAACAAATCTCCGCCCAACAATTATTGGAACGTTTTCTCTTTGATCGAAAGAAACAGTATGATTTTGTTGAAAAACTGAGCGGCGGGGAACGTAAACGTCTTTACTTGTGCACAGTGTTGATTCAGAATCCGAACTTTTTGATTCTGGATGAGCCCACCAATGACTTGGACATTGTTACCCTTAATGTACTGGAGAGTTTTTTACTGGATTTTCCCGGGTGTTTGATCGTTGTCTCCCACGACCGTTATTTCATGGACAAGATTGTAGACCACCTTTTTGTTTTTAAGGGTGAAGGTATAATTGAAGATTTTCCTGGAAACTATTCAGATTATAGGGCTTATGAAAGCAGTAAAATTGCACAAGAACGGGAAATTAAAAGTAACGCACCCAACAAATCTGAAAAACCCAGTTGGAAAGAAAAGGACAATAACCGCAAGCTTTCATATCAAGAGCAAAAAGAACATAAACAGTTGGAAAAGGATATTCAAAAACTGGAAGAGCAGAAGGAAGAGCTGCAAAACAGTTTTTCCAATCCGGACTTGACCGGAGAGGAAATCGACCAACTTTCCATCGACCTGAAAGAAATATCGGAATCTATTGAAAAAAAGACCGAACGCTGGTTTGAGCTTTCCTCCATTTTAGAAGGACAATGACATACTTTGAGTTTTCTGCATACCTACGGTTTCTTTTAAAATCGACCAACGCCCATGGGGTACACTCTCCTTTTGTGTTCAATTATGTTACCCAGTGCCTATCTTCCAAAAAGAAACACAGTAAAGACAAATCCATTAACGTATTGCTTAATTCCATAGCGTATTTTAGTGCAAAAAGTATTTGGATAGCAGAGGGCTCAAAAGCCCAAAAGATTGTCAAAAAGTATGATTCCAATCTTATTTGGAATACTCCCCCGTTCGATATTTTGTTTTTTGAGGAACTGGACAAAAAAGGGTTCATGACTTTACTTTCCGAAGGAAAGATTCATAACGACACGATTATTTTCATCAATTCAATCTACACGAATCCACAAAAACATGAACTTTGGAAAGAGTTGATCAATATCCCGGGAATTACCGTTAGTATGGACATGTTCCATTTGGGCGCTCTTTCAATTCGAAAAGAACAGCTAAAGCAACATTTCACAATTCGGATTTAATAAAGTAATTTTAAATATGGAAAATGCAGCAACAGATAACACTATTTGGTACGTCCTCGTAGTATTGGGTCTCATTTACCTGATTATTTTGGTCCGAAATAAAAAGGCCACAAAACGCAGGAAGTCACGGAGATTTATGGAAGGTAAACGAAGGCACAATGAGCAATGAGCAATTTACACTGATTATTGGTAATTGTTAATTGATAACTGACCACTGAAAAATGAAAATCTACACAAAAACTGGGGATAAGGGTACCACCGCTTTGTTCACCGGCACCCGGGTCCCTAAGCACCACATACGTATTGAAAGTTATGGAACCATTGATGAGCTAAATTCTCATTTGGGACTTCTTAGAGATCAAGATATAGATCCAAATTCTGCTGAAATACTTGTCCTTATTCAACAAAAACTTTTTACTGTTGGTTCTATTTTGGCAACTGAGCCCAAAAAGAAGGAACGTCTAAAAATCTCTAAAATCAATGATGATGACATTCAGCTGTTGGAGAATGAAATGGACAAAATGAACGAAACTCTTCCTCAAATGACCCATTTTATCCTTCCAGGGGGGCATCCTACAGTGTCATACTGTCATATTGCCAGGACCATTTGCCGTCGTGCCGAGCGCATGATATCCTATTTGCATGAAACAGAACCGGTACCGGAAAGTCTTTTAGCCTATATAAATAGACTTTCTGATTACCTTTTTGTGTTGGCACGGAAATTGTCAAAGGATTTAAACGCCCAAGAAGTGAAGTGGATCCCTGAAAAACTTGACTAATAAAATCGTTTTTTTTACGTTAGAGAGTTGTCAACATCAAAATAATTTTTAAATAATGTCGATTTTACTTGACTAATTGGGTTTAAAAATTATTTTTGCAAAAAATTTAAAATCAAACCGTTACTATGTACTGGACACTAGAACTAGCCTCATATTTAAGTGACGCACCTTGGCCAGCCACCAAAGACGAGCTGATAGACTACGCGATTCGTACGGGAGCGCCTTTGGAAGTTGTGGAAAACCTACAATCAATGGAAGAAGAAGGTGGTGAAATATATGAATCCATCGAAGAGATATGGCCTGATTATCCTACTGAAGAGGACTACCTCTGGAATGAGGATGAGTATTGACCAAGAATGAACAAACCCTATTAAAAAGTCTCCTCGGAGGCTTTTTTTTATGTAATTTTGACAGCCTGGCAAAAGGGTTCCCGCTAACTCTCGATAATGGAACAGCTTTTGCAATCCAAAAGAAAAATTATTCATGAGCTTTATTAATTCCGTACTGAAGGTTTTTGTTGGAGACAAATCGGAAAAGGACGTAAAAGCCCTACAGCCTTTGGTAAAAGAGATAAATTCCTTTGAAAAGACACTGGAAGGGTTGACCCACAATGAATTACGACAAAAAACTGTCGATTTCAAATCCCAAATAGAAGCAGATTGCAAGGAAATCAACGATAAAATTGCGGCATTACAGGAAGAGGTGCACAATTCCAACGATATAGACCGCAATGAGGAAATCTACTCTGAAATAGACAAACTCAACGAGGAAGCCTATAAAATATCAGAAAAGACACTCAATACTATTCTCCCCGAAGCATTTGCCGTGGTAAAGGAAACTGCCAAACGTTTTGCTGCCAATGAGGCGCTTACCGTTAAGGCTACTGAATTTGATCGGGCCCTATCCGGAAGTAAGGATTATGTGACCTTGGAAGGAGATGATGCTGTATGGAAAAACTCGTGGGATGCAGCCGGAAAAGAAGTAACTTGGGACATGGTGCATTATGATGTTCAGCTTATAGGTGGAATCGCCCTGCACCAGGGAAAAATTGCAGAGATGCAGACTGGAGAGGGAAAAACATTGGTGGCCACCCTCCCACTCTACCTCAATGCACTTTCAGGCAAGGGTGCGCATCTTGTAACCGTTAATGATTATCTGGCCAAGAGGGATAGCACCTGGATGGCCCCAATTTTTGAGTTCCATGGTCTTTCCGTGGATTGTATTGATCGGCACAAACCCAACTCAGATGGAAGAAGGGCCGCATACAATGCCGATATTACCTACGGTACTAACAACGAATTTGGTTTCGATTATCTAAGGGACAATATGGCACACACGCCAAATGACCTGGTACAAAGACCCCATCATTATTCTATCGTGGATGAGGTGGATTCTGTACTGATCGATGATGCCAGAACACCTTTGATCATATCTGGACCCGTGCCGGAAGGAGATCGGCATGAATTCAATGAGCTCAAACCTAAAGTTTCAGATATTGTACAAAAACAGCGACAGTATTTGACCGGCGTATTGGCAGAGGCCAAAAAACTCATCAAGGAAGGTGACGCAAAGGAAGGCGGCTTTTTACTGCTAAGAGTTCACAGAGGTTTGCCCAAGAACAAAGCCCTCATAAAGTTTTTGAGCGAGGAAGGAGTAAAACAATTGCTTCAGAAGACCGAAAACTTTTATATGCAGGACAACAACAGGGAAATGCCCAAGGTGGATGCCGAATTGTTGTTTGTAATAGATGAGAAAAACAATCAAATAGAACTTACCGATAAGGGAGTTGAGTACATTTCTGGTGATCAGGACAAGGAATTCTTCGTGATGCCAGACATCGGAAGTGAAATAGCCAAGATCGAAAACCAAGATCTGGAAATTGAAAAAGAAGCAGAGCTAAAAGAAGAACTGTTCAAGGATTTTGCCGTTAAAAGTGAGCGAATCCATACCATGACCCAGTTGTTGAAAGCCTATACCCTCTTTGAAAAAGATGTGGAATATGTGGTAATCGAGAACAAAGTAATGATCGTGGATGAGCAGACAGGTCGTATTATGGACGGTAGAAGGTATTCTGATGGGCTGCACCAAGCTATTGAGGCCAAGGAAAATGTAAAGATCGAGGCCATGACCCAGACCTTTGCCACCATTACCCTCCAGAACTACTTTAGAATGTACAATAAGCTGTCCGGAATGACCGGTACTGCGGTTACAGAGGCAGGCGAGTTTTGGGAAATATACAAGTTGGATGTGATGGAAATCCCGACCAACAGGCCAATTGCTAGAGATGACAGACATGATCTTATCTATAAGACCAAAAGAGAAAAATATAATGCCATAATCGAAGAGGTAACCCAGTTATCAAAAGATGGCAGGCCTGTTTTGATCGGTACCACTTCGGTAGAGATTTCAGAATTGCTGTCCAAGCTGTTGAGTGTTAGGAAAATTCCGCACAACGTACTCAATGCCAAATTGCACAAAAAAGAGGCCGATATTGTAGCCGAAGCTGGAGATGCCGGGGTAGTGACCATTGCAACGAACATGGCAGGACGAGGAACCGACATTAAACTCACCAATGAAGTAAAAAATGCGGGGGGACTTGCTATTGTAGGTACGGAGCGGCATGATTCTAGACGTGTGGATAGACAGCTAAGAGGTCGTTCCGGTCGTCAAGGGGATCCCGGAAGCTCACAATTCTATGTTTCTCTTGAAGATAACCTAATGCGATTGTTTGGATCGGACCGTGTAGCCAAAATGATGGACCGTATGGGGCTCCAAGAAGGTGAGGTAATTCAACACTCCATGATGACCAAATCCATAGAACGTGCCCAGAAAAAGGTCGAGGAAAACAACTTTGGTATTCGTAAGCGTCTTTTGGAGTATGATGATGTTATGAACGCCCAGCGTGAGGTTGTCTACAAAAGAAGACGACATGCCCTGCAGGGAGAACGTCTAAAAGTGGACATTGCCAATATGATCTATGATACCAGTGAGGTCATTGCGGAAACCAACAAAATGGCAGAGGATTACAAAAACTTTGAGTTTGAACTAATCAAATACTTCTCCATAACCTCGCCGATAAGTGAAGAAGAATTCAAAAAACTGAGTTTCCAAGAAATAGCCAATAAGGTATACCAAGCGGTGTACGAGTTCTATCAACAAAAAATGGAACGTAGTGCCACAGTTGCCTTTCAGGTAATCAAAAAGGTTTATGAAGACCAATCCAACAAGTTTGAGCGGATTGTGGTCCCATTTACGGATGGGATTAAGACCTTGAACGTAGTAACCAATCTGGAAGCGGCATACAACAGTGATGGCAAACAACTCATCACGGATTTTGAAAAGAATATTTCATTGGCAATCATTGATGATTCTTGGAAAACGCACCTTCGAAAAATGGATGAACTAAAACAGTCCGTCCAGTTGGCAGTGCATGAGCAAAAAGACCCTCTCTTGATTTATAAGTTTGAGGCATTTGAACTCTTCAAGGAAATGATTGACAAAGTGAACAAAGAAATCATTTCATTCCTTTTCAAAGGAGAATTGCCTTCAGAAAGTACTGGTCAAATTCAAGAGGCCAGGAATGTTCGCAGACCCAAAGAGAATTTGAAAACTACTAAAGAGGAGATTCCAAATAGCGATGAGCTGGCAGCTCAGAACAGGGCAGCGGGACAAACCCAAGGCAGGAGACCCCAAGTGACCGAAACCATTGTTCGGGAAAAACCAAAAATTGGCAGAAACGAAAGGGTTACCATTAAGAATATCATGTCCGGAGAAAGCAAAACTGTCAAATACAAACAGGCAGAACCCCTCATTGATAAAGGTGAATGGGTGTTAGTAGAAGATTAGCCTAAAATAAAATATCTTATAAAAGCGACAGTTTTAAACAGCTGTCGCTTTTGATTATATCAAAAAACATAACTAGATTTACAACCGAAACACCCCATTAAAGCAATTTTTGCTACTCCTCGTTTCAACCTTTTGTAGCAAGTGATTGATTCTGCGCAGCATATGAAGAATCCTATTAAGGATAAATATCGTTTACAGGACAAGACTGATTTGATACTTAAGGTCAACTACAATTCATCGTTGTTTGCGCTATTCTTTGGCTTAGCGTGCCTCTTTTGGTTGGATATCAAAGGGGTAATACCCTATACTTGCTTTGGATTTGCTGGCTTAAACTTGATAAATACAGTTTTATACAAATTACACGGGAAACTGATTGTTACTTATAATATCACCTCTCTTCTTGCCATGATAGGTGCCATAATGGTTACTATTTTTAGTGGCGGTATACAAAGTCCCTTCATTTTTGTCTTGGCCATAGTAGTTTTTGCCGGATATGTTACCACTCAGGTGTATGGGCAGTTATATCTGATCGTCAATCTTGCCGTACTAGCTATTTTGTTTCTGTACGATATGGGAGATTTTAGGATTTCCGAAGATACCGTACCTCTTGAGGCCAAGAATTGGTTTGCATTCCTGAGCGCTGTATTTGCTATATACCTTTTAGGAGGGGTTTTTGGAAGAAATCTTTTGCGCGCGCACCATAAATTGTATAAATCCAGAAATGAAATTCAAGAACGCATAGAAGAGAAGGAAACCCTGCTCAAAGAAGTTCATCATAGGGTCAAGAACAACCTACAAACTGTATCCAGCCTCCTTAGCTTGCAATCCAGGGCAATTGATGATAAGAAAATCAGCAACATCATTAAAAGCAGTCAAAATAGAGTGGTTTCCATGGCTATGGTGCACGAAATGCTCTATAAAAGAGATGATTATCTATCCAAAATAGAATTAAAACCTTATGTAAAGGAGTTATGCGACTATTTGGTAAGGTCTGTAAAAGGAAATTTGAACCAAATACAGGTCAAACTTGACATCGCCGACAATAAACTAAGTATTGATACCATTATCCCACTTGGACTTATCATCAATGAAACCATAACCAATGCCCTCAAATATGGTATTGCAGAAGACCAAGAAGGCGAAATTGAGGTCTCTTTGCGAAAAATCGGGGACAACCGTTATGAAATGTACCTGGGTGACAATGGAATAGGGTATTCTGAAAATTTTGATCCAAAAAATGCAAAATCCTTGGGCCTAAAACTCATTTATAATCTTACACGCCAACTCAGAGGAACACTAGCTCGGGATTTATCCAAAAAAGGAACTTATTATCGCATCGAATTTGAGGAAATAATAGAGGAATTCAACTCAGTTGATTAAATCGTTTTCCTATCTTTAGAAGATTAACAAAAATCTTCATTCCGAATGCTCAAAAAACTACTTCTCGGAGTACTTTTCCTTAGTACTTCAATCTCTGCTCAAGACTATTTTTTAAAAAAATTTCATCCTTTTGACGCCAATGTTCCCTCTCCCGAGGAATTTTTGGGTTATCCCATTGGAGAAAGGCACACCAGACATGATCTTATAGTGGCGTATTTGACCAAACTGGCTGAAGTTTCGGACCGTGCCAGTATTTACGAATACGGTAGAACCCACGAAGACCGAAAGTTGGTCATCCTTACCATTTCATCGCCCACCAACATGTCCAATTTGGAGGGTTTAAAACAACAGCATTTAAAATTTACAGACCCTTCGCAAACCCCAACCAATTATGACGAAGTACCCATATTTATAAACCTGGCATACAATGTTCATGGAAATGAGCCTTCAAGCTCTGAAGCGGCCATGCTTGCAGCCTATACTATGACAGCATCCAATAATCCGGAGGTGCTGAATTATATCAACAATGCGGTGATCTTTATAGACCCTACCATTAATCCAGATGGCAGGGACAGACATACCCAATGGGCGAATATGTACCAGGGCAGCCCTTTGGTTGCGGATCCGCAGGATGCTGAGCACAATGAATATTGGCCTAGGGGAAGGACCAACCATTATTGGTTTGACCTAAACAGGGATTGGCTTCTGGGAATTAACCCAGAAAGCAGGGGCAAGTTGACCTGGTACCATGAGTGGTACCCCAATGTAGTGACGGACTTTCATGAAATGGGTACTCAAAGCTCCTACTTCTTTGAGCCTATGAAAGACAATGCCTCCCTAAATCCCATTATGCCCAAGGAAAATTACATTGACCTCAACAATCTATTTGGGGAGTATTTTTCAAAAGCATTGGATAGCATAGGATCTTTTTATTTTACCAAGGAAGTGTTTGATGGTACCTACCCAGGTTATGGTTCCTCCTACCCCGATCTTCAAGGTGCGTTGGCACTGTTGTTTGAGCAAGCTAGCTCCAGAGGGCATAAGCAGACTACCGCTTTTGGTGAAATAACCTTTCCATTTACCATTCGAAACCAGTATGTTTCCAGCATTGCAACCGTAAAGGCCGCTGTGGAAAACAAGGCCATGATGCGAAAGTATCAGCAGGATTTCTTCAAAAGTGCTTTGACAAATGCATCAAAAAGTAGAGTACAAGGGTATTCTTTTGGTGATCAATATGATCAAAATCGCGTGAAGGCTTTTGTAGATAAATTATTGCTACATAAGATTGATGTGTACAAATCGGGCAACAATTTTGTAGTTCCCACAAGGCAGCCACAATACAGAATGGTACAAACCATGTTTGAAACCTATGAGAAATACCGTGACAGCGTCTATTATGATGCTTCAGCATGGTCCGTGGCCAATTTTTATAACATGAAATACCGTCCGGTAACATCACTGAACCTAGGAGAAAAGGTTTCGTCCTTGGAAAAGCTGGTAACACCGGTTTCACTTCAAAAATCCGATTACGCTTATATTATTGACTATGACGATTACAATGCTGTCGCTGCTTTAAATCACCTTCAATCCAAAGGATTGGTCATATCATCATCATTTAAACCGTTTACTATCAAAACAAAATCGGGTGACAAGCAATTCAACTATGGAGCACTTGTAATACCGGTAAGTCTTCAGAAAAAAGACTCCAATACTGTATTCAAACTACTGGAAAATGCCCAAAAGCAATTTAAAATCCCAGTTTACGCGGTCAACTCCGGATATAGCTCCCATGGTATAGATTTAGGGAGCAGGTATGTTTCTCCTTTGACCAAACCCAAAGCGGCAATGATTATTGGAGACGGAGTGCGCTCCTACGAAGCAGGAGAAGTTTGGCATTTGTTGGATACCCGGGTCCATATGCCCATTACCAAAATTCCCATGAGAAATCTGGGAAGGGCCAATCTTGACGAGTACAACACCCTAGTGATGGTATCCGGTAATTATGACCTTCCCAAAGAACAATTCGAAAAAATTAAGAATTGGGTCAGCAAAGGCAATACTTTGATTACTATTGGTACAGCTTCAAAATGGGCCATTGACAAAAAGATGGTCAAGGAAAAGTTAACAGAAAAAGAAGAGGATAGCACTAAAACGGCACAGCGAAAGCCCTACGTGGATGCTCCCGAAAATTTGGGCAAAAAAAATGTGGGAGGAGCCATCTTCAAAGTGGACCTGGATATTACCCACCCTCTTGCATTTGGTTATCATGACGATGCCATTCCGGTATACAAGAACAATTCCGTTTGGTTGGCCCCAAGTAAAAATGAATACGCCACCGTGGCCAAATACTCCAAAGACCCCCATATTGATGGGTTCATCACTGCAAAAAATACGGAAGAAAAGTTGAAACCATCGGCTTCCCTTATTGTCAGTAAACTTGGAGGCGGTCGAGTTGTCCTATTCGCGGATAACCCTAACTTCCGGGGCTCTTGGTATGGAACCAATAGATTGTTCTTGAACGCCTTGTTTTTAGGAGATAAAATTCAAATACCTGAATAAATCATTATGAAAAAAGTACTTTCAATCCTATTGTTTTTTGGTGTATTGTTGATTCATGGCCAGGAAAACTTCAGCGAAGGCCCTTTCCCTCAACTTATTATCAGAGGAGTAACCTTGATCAATGGAAATGGGGCTCCACCACGCGGACCTGTGGATATTGTTGTGGAAAAGAACAAGATAGTTGATATAAAGGTTGTAGGATACCCGGGAGTCGCTATAGACGAATCAAAACGGCCCCAGCTAAAGCCCGGAGGCAAAGAATTGGATTGTTCAGGTATGTATCTGTTGCCAGGGTTTGTTGATATGCATACCCACATAGGCGGCAAATCACAAGGTGCTGATTACGATTATGTATTCAAATTATGGATGGCCCATGGTGTCACCACCATAAGGGAAGTTGGAGGTCCTGGGGTGGATTGGTCCATTGACCTAAAGGAAAAAAGCAACAACAACAGTATTATTGCTCCAAGGATTTTCACCCATACTGTTTTTGGACAAGGAAGCAAAAATACGATCAGTACCCCTGAAATGGCCAGAGAATGGGTACGGGAGAATGCCAAAAACGGTGCTGATGGCATCAAATTCTTCGGTGCTCCTCCAGAGATTATGGCTGCTGCATTGGACGAAAACAAAAAATTAGGGCTTAGATCAGCATGTCACCATGCTCAATTGGACGTTGCACGCTGGAATGTATTGCACTCTGCCAGGGCTGGTTTAACTAGTATGGAACACTGGTACGGGCTTCCAGAGGCACTTTTTGAGGACCGCACTGTGCAGGACTACCCTTTGGATTACAACTACCAAAACGAACAACATCGTTTTGAGGAAGCCGGAAAACTTTGGACGCAAGCTGCCAAGCCATACTCGGACCACTGGAATAAGGTCATGGATGAATTAATCAGTCTGGATTTCACCCTAGACCCCACCTTTAATATATATGAAGCCAGTAGAGACCTTCATAGAGCAAGACGGGCAGAATGGCATGAAGACTATACTTTACCTTCTTTATGGGATTTTTATCAACCCAGTAAAATTTCGCATGGCTCCTATTGGCATGATTGGGGCACGGAACAGGAAGTAGCTTGGCGTGAAAACTACAAACTATGGATGACCTTTATAAACGAATACAAAAACAGGGGCGGTAGGGTCACCACGGGCTCAGACTCCGGTTTCATCTTCCAACTATACGGATTTGCCTATATACGTGAAATGGAGCTGTTAAGGGAAGCCGGTTTCCATCCTTTGGAAATTATTCGCTCTTCTACATTAAATGGCGCAGAAGCCCTGGGAGTTGAGGACAAAATAGGTACAGTTGCCGTTGGCAAACTTGCCGATTTTGTTGTGGTATCCGAAAATCCTTTGAAAAACCTAAAGGTTTTGTACGGTACTGGAGCCATAAAGCTCACAGAGGATAACGAAGTGGTGCGCGTTGGTGGAGTAACCTATACCATTAAAGATGGTATTATTTACGACGCGAAAGGACTTTTACAGGACGTAAAGCGGATTGTACAACAAGAAAAACAAAAGCTAAACTACAAAATAAAGCAACCAGGGATAAAATAACGTACATGATATACTAGGTTTTTAGGTTAGGGAATCAATCTCAAGGGTCTTTTCGTTTTCGAAGTGAAAAGGCAATTGCAGAAATTACAAAGGCCAAACTGAAAAAAAGTGCTATTGGAATTAATATTCCCCAAAACATGATTAAGCCAATTTAGATCTGTTCTTCTTGGTCTTGAAGGAAAGAGCCTTCTTTACCCTAGCGTTCTTGAACTTGTACAATCTGGCAACCTCGGTCTCCTTTTCAACCTCGTCCTGAATGTCAATGTTCAACTCAACACCGGCAGTGATAACATCAACCTTTACCTCTTTGGTATCCTGAGCCATGGCTACTGTTCCGAAGAAGATTATTGCGATGATGGTTAATACTGCTTTCATGATTTGGGTTTTTATTACAATGTAAATTTACCCCCGGGCCTCCCCTGGACCGGATTTATGTCGTTTATCCCCCCTTTTTTTCGGTGTAAAAACTTTTCTTGGGTGAAGTGCATTTTATCCTCGACGAACGTTTTCGGGCCCCGGAACGGCTTGACGAGCCAAGGTGCATTTCATCGATGCCGACCGAAGGGCATGCCCCCGGAACCCCCGGATACAGTAGTCTTATTTGTAAGAAAAATAATACGAACAGGAAGGATTCGGGTTGAATCTCACAATAATATTATACTTTAATCTGAATGGAAATGGACTGAAGTCTTAATCTTGGAAGTTGGAATTAAGCCAATTTAGATCTGTTCTTCTTGGTCTTGAAGGAAAGAGCCTTCTTTACCCTGGCATTCTTGAACTTGTACAATCTGGCAACCTCGGTCTCCTTTTCAACCTCGTCCTGAATGTCAATGTTCAACTCAACACCGGCAGTGATAACATCAACCTTTACCTCTTTGGTATCCTGAGCCATGGCTACTGTTCCGAAGAAGATTATTGCGATGATGGTTAATACTGCTTTCATGATTTGGGTTTTTATTACAATGTAAATTTACCCCCGGGCCTCCCCTGGACCGGATTTATGTCGTTTATCCCCCCTTTTTTTCGGTGTAAAAACTTTTCTTGGGTGAAGTGCATTTTATCCTCGACGAACGTTTTCGGGCCCCGGAACGGCTTGACGAGCCAAGGTGCATTTCATCGATGCCGACCGAAGGGCATGCCCCCGGAACCCCCGGATACAGTAGTCTTATTTGTAAGAAAAATAATACGAATTCAAGGTGTCGGTCTTAATTATTGATAGCAAACAGCGCTTCATCCACTAGTGGTTAAGCATCAAAACCGACAACCTAATCATCAGATTAGGATATTTTAACACCTTAAAAAGTAATAGTTACTATCTTACTACTACTAAGCAAGAAAAAATGAATATTGTGAGAATTCCTTTTTCAATTCTTTTGTTATTGTTGACTACCAGTTGTCAACCCAAAAACAAATCGGACAAACCAGAGACTCCTCAAATTGTCAAAGAAACTGTTGCCCCCAAGGTGGAAATTTCTCTTGAAGAACTACAAAACTATGAGACAGCCTACTTTGCCAGTGGCTGTTTTTGGTGTGTAGAGGCCATATTTGAAAGTGTAAAAGGAGTTAAAGAGGTATTTTCTGGGTATTCTGGTGGAACAGAGAAGGACCCTACCTACGAGCAAGTAGCCTACGGTCGTACCCATCATGCTGAAGCTGTTGAAGTATATTATGACCCTGGCGTAATCTCATTTACAGAACTGGTACAGGTATTCTTTGGCTCGCATGACCCAACTACCTTAAATAGACAAGGGCCGGACAGAGGAGCCCAATACCGCTCCATTGCCTTCTATAAAAACGAAAAGCAAAAGAAAATCATCATAAGTTATATTGCGCAACTGGAATCGAAAAACATCTATGGGAGACCTATAGTTACTGAAGTATCTGAATTTGAAATCTTTTATAAGGCTGAAGAATACCATCAGGACTATGAAAAAAGAAATCCCAACAATTCTTACATTAGAAATGTATCAATTCCCAGATTGAATAGATTCAAAAAGAACTTTAAATCCTATTTAAAGGAAGATTCGCATTAGGAAGTTCAAAAAATCTTTGTAAAAACCTTAGGCGGAATACGCGGAGGGAGTGCTGGAAGAAATTGGATGCCTAAGTGTTGTGTAGCTAGTTAGGTTGGTTTGGGACTTTGATCATTCTCCTAAAACTCATTCCTTCAACACCACCTCGCTATATTTAGAGTTGATATTAATCGATTTCTCTCCTTTATTATTTATATAATAACCATCATGGATATTGGTGTTGTGGTTTTTAGATGTGCCCAAAGACAATTTGGATGGGTATTTTAAATCTGAAAGAGTCTCCACAACATGAATATTGAAGGGTACCTTAGGAAGTGTAAAGTCCAATTCCCCATTCTTTACTGAAACATCAACCACGGTGAAACCATCGGATATTGAGTTGATTTTAAGAGCCCCCAGACTGTTGGTCACGTAAGCTGAGTCCTCCAATTGGTCAATGACCACATTGGAAGAAACGGAACTTAATTTCAAATCTTTTACCTCTTTTAGGCTTACCTTTTCGGAATAATCCGTTTTAAGTTGACCATAATTCCATCTTTGTACCACTACCGGTGAGTATGAGGCCCTAATATTGGTGCGGTTACCATCAATAGTAGAGGCAAGCAAGCTTGAGTAGGACAAGCTTGCGTTGATATTCTTGATATTGGCCGCCAATTTCACCTCACCATGGCGGACATTCATTTTTAATCGAACTGATTTTGGCATTTTTATCTTGATGCGCTTCTTTACGTTGTATTTTTTTTCCTCTCCATCGGTAGAAAAATAAAAATTGTAGTCGTCGCCTGAATGGATTCTAACGCTTCTCGTTGTCCTGCTCTCACGTCTTTCCTCCTGCATTTGTTTTCTTTCCTCCTGTATTTGTTGTCTTACCTCCTCGCGTTGAGCCCTTAACTCTTCTCTTTCTTTCCGGACTTCTTCTCGCAATTTCTCTTGCTCCTCCCTAAGTTCTTCCTGTTCTACCCTCAACTTTCGCTGCTCCACTATCCTATCGGACTTTTCCTTGGCCATCTCCTTCATGTGCAGACTCCATTCTTTGAGTTCTTCCCGGTATTCCTCGTCAAAGTTTTCATCAAAATCCTTTTTCCATTTTTTTAGATAACGATTGCCATCTTTCTTGTAAGCATCATAATCAAACTCTGTAAAGGGCATTGGGGGCATTGGGGGAAGTTCTGGAATTACAAATACCTCAGGTATTTCCGGCAACTCCGGAATTTCTGGAATCTCAATATCAAAATCCATGGAAGGAATATCGGGGATAACAATATTTAAGTCGTTGAAGTCATAGACATGGGGGGCAAAAGCTCCAAAACCACTGGATGTCTTTACCTCAATCTCTTTGCTATTTCCAAAAATTTTGACCACATCTCTTTCAAAATAAGATTCTGCTTCCTCATCGGTAGCTCCTACGAGTTCCACCACAGCGGTAATCTCCACTTGGTCCCTGTCCCATGTTTCAAATTCAATATCCGCATGACTGGTGTTGACCGCCAGGACTGCCTCGTCCCCTACATTGAAGGTCTCCTTGTAGGTTTTGGTCTTGGTTTTCTCTTGTCCATAGCAGACCAGGCCTGCAAGAACAAAAAAGAACGTGTTAAACAATATGTGATGTTTTCTGCTCATTTTTTGATGATTTTAATTGATTCAACTTTGATTTTAATTTTTGTAGCAACTGTAATCTAAGTTGTAAGTTGTTGATCAGGGCATTGATTGTCTGGTCATTTGGACCCATTTCGTTTAGCTCGGCGTTCAGTCTTCGGTACTCCGCGTCCAATTCGGCCAATTGTTCCATATAACTGTCAATGACTTCCTTATTATCGTCGTTAAACTCTAAACCGGAAAGCTCCAGATTGATATTGGTCAAATAATAATTCTCAATTTTTTTAAGATCCGGAGACAGATCTCCTAAAGAAATACTTTGATTTTGTGTGTTGTTCTCCTGGGTATCAACCACATTGTTATTTGGGTCTGTCACAACTTCTTTAGAACCAAAAAGAAAGTAGTAGCCCAGCCCGATAACAACCACCACCGAGGCGGCGATTTGCAACCAAAAGGTTCTATTCGCACGCCTATAGTGCTTGGTACGCGGTATATTCTCATCCAGTTTGGACAAAAAACGATCTTCATGTCCCTCTTTCATAGTGTGGGTCTGTTGCTCTCTTTCCCTGGCAAACAATTCCCTAAGATCCTGTGCCATAAACTATGTTCTTTAATTTTTCTTTTAAATATGTTTTTCCTCTCAACAATCTGGTCCTGGATGCCGAATTGGTAATTCCAAGTATCCCAGCAATCTCCTCATGATCAAATCCTTCTACAAGAAACAGCTGTACTACATATCTGTATTTCTCTGGAAGTTGCTCAATAACGTCTTTGACCTGTTCCAACGAAATCGTATCCTCAACCATCCAACCCTGCTCGTCCGATGTTTCTAAATATTTTTCATCCAATTCCACGGTATGTTGGTGTTTCGATTTTAAAAAATCTATACTTCCGTTGATCACTATTCTTTTTAACCATGCTCCAAATGTTACATCTCCCTTAAACTGGTGTATCCGCTGAAAGGCTTTTATAAAAGCTTCCTGTACCACATCTTCTGCGTCATCCGGATTCTTAAGAAAACGCATTGCAACACCATACATGCCATTGCAGTATTGGCGATAAAGCCGCTGCTGGGCCTTTCTATCGTTTGCTTTGCATTTTTCTACCAGTTCAATTTGAAACACGGTCGGTTTTGTGTTTGGTCTTTTAGTGTTCTCCTAAAGGACGATGAAAAAAAAGTGACGTTGCAAAATAGTACTGTTTTAGATGATTTTTAACAAAAAATCCCGTTGACTGCTCAACGGGATTCTATTATTCTTTGAAAAAAGATGCAATCAATCATCCAACAATAAATTAAGATGTACGGTGATGTTATCTCGTGTGGCCTTACTGTATGGACATATTTCATGCGCCGCATTGACCAGTTTTTCACCAGTTTCTGCATCAACCGTTGGTAAATAGGCATCCAAAGTAGCCTCTAAAAAAGCGCCTTCTTCCTCAGTCTTAAAGGATATAGTGGCCGTAACACTGAAATCTCCCAGGTCGGTCACATCCATTTCCTTTGCCACATACTCTACCGCACCTGCAAAGCAGGTGGCATACGCCGCTGCAAACAACTCTTCTGGATTTGTGGATTTTGGGTCAGGTTTTCCTTTGGAATTGGGCATGCTGATGTTAAAATCCAGCACTCCATCCTCACTTTGCACATGCCCAGACCTACCTCCTGTATTAACAGCCTTACTTTCAAAAATAGTTTTCATCCGTAAATCTTTTATTATTTATAGCAAAAGTTACTATAAGTGAATTGAAGCAACCTTGTTATGGCTATTAAATTTTTGTGAAATGACCAATAGTGCCTTATTCTTTCGTTTAGAGCTTCGTGTGTACTACCTTTGAGGTATACAAGAAATAACACCTGATATGGTTCCTAAGAAAAATCAGTTCCGCAATCGTGATATTCCCGCGGAAGTTTTGGTAGAAGGTATTTTTAAAGGTGATAAAGCTCTTTTGGCCAAAGCCATAACCCTGTTGGAAAGTACGCGTCCGGACCACTTTGAAAAAGCCAACTCAGTAATCGAAAAATGTCTCTCCAAACCCAATTCAAGCATTAGATTGGGCATTACCGGAGTTCCCGGAGTTGGGAAAAGTTCTTTTATTGAAGTCTTGGGTTCCTTATTGACCAGTTTAGGAAAAAAAGTTGCTGTTTTAGCGGTAGACCCTACCAGTTCTTTAAGTAAAGGAAGTATTCTTGGGGACAAAACAAGAATGCAGTCCCTATCAAAGGATCTTAATGCATTTATAAGGCCCTCCCCTTCGGGGTCGTCGTTGGGTGGTGTTGCCAGAAAGACCCGAGAGAGCATCATCCTATGTGAAGCTGCAGGCTATGATGTAATCTTAGTAGAAACTGTTGGAGTAGGCCAAAGTGAAACTGCAGTTCATAGCATGGTGGACTTCTTCCTTTTGCTTAAGCTATCAGGTGCAGGTGATGAGTTGCAGGGCATTAAACGGGGAATCATGGAAATGGCAGATGCCATTGCCATCAACAAAGCCGACGGCAGCAACCTGGAAAGGGCCAAACTGGCGGTCGTGGAGTTCACTAGAGCCCTACATCTTTATCCGCCTAAAGAAAATGGATGGACTCCTAAGGTTATGCAGTGTTCAGCCAGCGAAAACACAGGAATCAGGGAAATATGGGAAATGGTCGAAGACTTTGTGGCCCATAACAAAGAAAGTGGCCATTTTGATCAAAAACGAAAGACCCAGAACAAAAACTGGTTCCTACAGACCGTTGATGAGCACCTTAAGCTGTTTTTCCATCAAAAAAAGACTTTTGTAGAAGCCCAAGACAAAATGCTAAGAGCTATTGATGAAAACAAGATCTCTCCATTTTATGCAGCAAAAATGCTGTTGGATGATGTTACCAAAGAACTTTAAATAAAAGAGGTAAATTTGCAGCGATCATAATCATGATACATGAGCAAAGTCACTGATTCCCTCCTTTCCATTGTAGTTCCATTGTACAACGAAGAGGACAATGTGGTCCTGTTGACCCAGAAAATCCACGAAAGCCTAGATGGCTACAACTATCAAATTGTTTATGTTGATGACTTTTCAACGGACAAGACCCGGAAAGTAGTCAAGGGTATGGACGACAAAAAAGTCCATCTCATTGAATTGAAAAAAAACTATGGACAAAGCCTAGCTTTGGCCGCAGGTATCGATTACGCGGAAGGTGAATACATCATCACTATGGATGGTGACCTGCAGAACGACCCTTCCGATATTCCCCAGATGCTTGAATACGCTATTAAGGAAGAATATGATGTAGTCACCGGAATACGTCAGAAACGAAAGGATTCCCTAGTTAAAAAAATTCCATCAAAGATTGCCAACTTTTTGGTGAGACGAGTCACTAAACTAGACATTAAGGACAATGGTTGTGCTTTAAAAGTGTTTACCAAGGACATTGCCAAAGGACTCAACCTATATGGTGAAATGCACAGGTTCATCAACCTTTTGGCTTATTTAGAAGGCGCCCAAATAAAACAAGTCCCCGTGAAACACCATGCCAGACATGCCGGAGTTTCCAAATATGGGTTGGAAAGGGTTTTTAAGGTGGTGGCAGATATGATGTTGTTGTTGTTTATCCGAAAATATTTTCAGCGGCCCATTCATCTTTTCGGAATCTTTGGGGTATTGTTGATCATTCTGGGAATCTTCATCAATATTTACTTGCTAATCGTAAAACTCGGCCTTGGGGAGGATATTGGCAGTAGGCCCTTGCTGATTTTTGGCATGATGTTCATTTTAGGGGGCATCCAATTGTTCACCATTGGTATTGTAATGGAACTGTTAATCAGAACCTACTACGAATCGCAACAAAAAAGGCCATATCGCATTAAAAACATCTCGATAGGTGACGGAAAAGCTTCGTAAAAGGCTAATTACTGCGCTGAAAATTATTGTCAGTGCCACCTTGATCTATTTTATTTTCACCAAAATAGATTTTAAGGATGTGGTATTGACTTTGAAGAAGAGCAATCCCTTTTATCTAGCTGTAGCCATCATTTTCTTTGTTGTTTCAAAAGCTCTGGCAGCCTTTAGGCTCAACCTCTATTTTCACGAAATTGGAGCTAAACTATCCCAGGCAAGTAACTTAAAACTTTATCTCTTGGGGATGTTCTACAACTTGTTCCTGCCGGGAGGTATTGGCGGTGATGCCTACAAAGGTTATGTAATACAAAAACAGTATAAAACCGGAACAAAAAGAGTTGTTTCAGTACTGCTTCTAGATCGTCTAAGTGGCATGTTGTTGATTTTTATTTATGCCTGTATACTGGTTGCACTTTCCAATCATTCTTTTTTTGCCGGGATTGTATGGTTAGCAATTTTAGCAATCCCCCTGAGTGCGGTTGTCTTTTGGTGGGTAGTTAAAAAGTTATTTTCATACACGCTGCCAGTTTTTTGGCAATCTATTGGATATTCAGCACTAGTACAATTAGCTCAACTCGTCAGTATACTGTGTATCCTGAAATCACTTTCCATTTCATGGAACATTTTTGAATATCTGTTGGTGTTTTTGGTCTCTTCCATAGTATCTGTGATTCCTTTGACCATAGGAGGAATCGGCAGTAGAGAAGTAACATTTTTATACGGAGCAAAATGGCTTGGGTTGAATGCCAGCACTTCAGTGGGTATCAGCTTCACTTTTTTCCTGATAACCGCCCTGATATCACTTATGGGGATTGTATACCATTTTAAAAAACCTAACCTGGAGGGAACTTCCTAGTCCAAGTGGACCAAATGCATCCTTTCCAGCTTTTTGACCCTGGTATGAGGGTTTAAAAACTTTAATTGTAGTCGTGTAATCCTAAATTGGTCTACCGTAATCTGTTCGTGCCAATGAAAGCCTTCGTTGAGCAGTTTATCCAATTCCTTATCCGTTGCATAGATCCAGATATCGGCCTTGTCCATTATTTCAGAAGTTGAAATGATATCGACCGGATTTTGGTTATAAAAGTCCAATGCCCATGTATGTCTTTCGGAAATCTTATAAATCTTATCTTTTGGAATGTTATGCTCATTTACCTTTTGAGACATGGTTGAACCAGCCTGATACTTCAACAATTTTGGATAAAAATGCGTGTTCAGCACCCCATTTAGAAGCAAAGAACTGCACACAGACAACGTAATGATCCGCAAATAATAAGCTTCACGCTTTAGACAGAAGTAGGTGATGCCGGCCAGAATCGCCAATAACACAAAGTAGCCATGTAAATGTTGAAACTTGAAGACATAAAAGCACACCAGAAGTACAAAAATGAACACCAGGCTCAATATAAAATATTGAATGCCCAGTAAAATTTTTACAACCTTATGTTTTTCGTATTTATATAAACTATAGAGGTAAGAAGCGGACAATATGGAATACAACGGTACCAAAATGTTCATGTAATGGGGCAATTTGAACTGTGCAAAACTGATGAGAAAGAACAAAATTGTTATTCCACCCAAGGTTAAAAATTCAAATTGGGGACGATAGGCAAATCGCATCTTCCAAAATGCCTTAACCCTGCACCAATAGGCAATCAATGCCAAAACTGTCCACGGTAGGAAAATCCATAAAAAGGTATGGAAGAAGAAAAAGAAATCGCTGCTATTCTTCCCTACTCCTTCTCCGCTCATTCGCTCAAAGCTTTGTTCCCAGAAAATAAAAAAGATGCCACTTCTGTTGCCCCTACCGCGGATTATTTTCTCAGGATGCATATCAAATTGGTGGTAATACGCATAGAGCATTGGAGTTATGGTCACCCCTAAGACCACCAAAGCCACCAAAACCTTCCAGCTCAATAATTGTTTCCACTTTCGAGTATAGGCCAAATGACACAGCAAGCAAATACCGATTACCACAAGGGCTATCTGTCCTTTTGTAGAAAAGGCCAATCCAGCTCCAAGAGCGCCAAGTGCAATGTTTTTCAATGTATTTTTTTCGACGTAGGCCACCAGCTGCCAAATGGAAAAAATGGTAAACCCGGTCAAAACAGCATCTGTCCTAACATCTATAGTGGAAAGAACAATGGTTTGGGCAGTCATAAAAATTAGCGCGGAAAACCTCCCGATATCCTTATTGTACAGCAATTTTCCCAAACCAAAACAGCTATAAGCTCCCAACAACGTCATTAAAATAGCGGGAATGCGATAGGCCCAATCATGGATGCCAAAAATCTTAAAGGAAATTGCGGCCAACCAATAGTGCATATGTGGCTTGTCCAGATATTCCTCTGTTCCTTTTATCAAGGTAAGGAAATCATTTTCCTGGACCATTCTCATGGCCATTACCGCAAACTGTGCAGAATCATTTTCGAAAAGGGTAACGAACATCCCGGCGATATACACCAGAACTACAAGGACAAGCAAAAACCAGTACCTGGCAGATGATATCATGCGGCCCACTTTTGGAATGCAAATATAGCCAACTTGGAAAACAACCAACCAAATACTGCACCTACGATTGCACCGGTAATTACATCCAAAGGAAAATGGACCCCAATGTATATTCTACTGTAACCCACAATACAGGCCCACAGAATCAGTAGCATGCCCATATATTTGACCTTGCGATGGAATAAAATTGTAAAAAACACTGCAGGCCCGAAGGAATTAGCTGCATGGGCAGAAAAATAGCTGAATTTCCCTCCACAATAGCTTTTTACCAACCGCATCAATGTACTTATCTCTGGATCGTGGCAGGGTCTTAATCGACCTACACCATACTTAAAAAAATTGGACAGTTGATCCGTGCAAGTAATCAACAAAGCCACGGCAAGCAATACTATTCCTGTTTTTTTAAGACCAAAGTTCTTGTAGGTAAAATAAAGTAACAATAGGTAAAGGGGGGCAGAATTCCTTGTTGTGGTCATGAACATCCAAAAACCATCCCATCTTTCAGTTCCCAGGGCATTTAGGAACAGGAAAAGGTCTTTATCTAGTTGTACGAGTTGCTCCAACATATTTATTGATCGTATCTTGACACTTCTCGATCATAGAAAGCTGTGGCCGCTTTAATCAAGCTTTCAGCCTCGGATGCCAATTCAGCTTCGTCTTCTTTGGAAAACTCTTCCATCCACTCCACTTCGTCATTTTCCAAGTTTATTACAAACCTGGGATACTCGGTATGGACAATAAAAATGGCATTGGGATGATCAGTATTATCGGCCAAAAGAAATTTAGGTAGTTCCATTGTTTATTATGTTGTCTTCCAGACAGCTGGAATTGAATCAGTTATTTATCAGTTTTCTACTTAAATAGTTGAATCGAATATACAACATTACCGCAGATGCTGTAAGTCCCAAAAGGAGTCCAATCCATATTCCTGTGCTTTTCAAATCTGTAAACAGTCCAAAGTAGTAGGAAACGGGGAAACCGATCAACCAATAGGCAATAAAGGTTATAAGTGTAGGAATCTTTACATCCTGAAGACCTCGCAACGCTCCCAAGACCACTACTTGCACTCCATCGGAAATCTGAAAGAATGCAGCCACCATCAACAGTTTTGCAGCAATAAATATCACTTCGGTATTATCCATTTGGTTTGTGATGTCATCCACATCCAGATAAATGGTGGGAAGCCAATGTCTTCCTATGAAGAAAAGTGCAGCAAAAACCACCTCCAGCAAAAAGGTCAGAAGAAAGATTGATTTGGCAATTCTTCTTAATTCACTAAAATTCTGAAGTCCCTTTTGATTGCCTACGCGCACCATAGCCGCAACACTCAATCCCATACCTACCATAAACGTCATACTGCTGAGATTTAAAGCAATCTGATTGGCAGCCTGGGCATTTTTTCCCAATACCCCGCTGAGCCAAATGGCTGCAGTGAAAATGGCAACTTCAAAAAACATTTGCATAGCGGAAGGAAAACCCAATCCAATGATTTTGCGGATAACCTTCTTCTCAATTTTTCTAAAGTTGAAACGGGTCACATAGATTTCAAACTTCTGTCTTCTTTTTAGTAAAAACCAAATGAAGAGTACCATGATTATCCTTGCTACAAGAGTGCCCAAAGCAGCTCCCACTATTCCCAGCTTTGGAAATCCAAAAGATCCAAAAATGAGCAAATAATTCAGGGTAATGTTCACCACATTGGCCAGAATAGTTGCAAACATGGGGTATTTGGTCTGTGAAAGCCCTTCCGAGAATTGTTTGAAGGCCTGGAACATGATCAAGGGAATCAAGGAAAAGGCCACCAATTCCAGATAGGGAATGGCCAACTCCACCACTTCAGGCGGTTGATCCATATGATGCATAATGGGCTTGCACAATAGAATAATGCCGAACAACGATATGCCCAGCAATGTGCAAAGTACCAACCCATGCTTAAGGGCACTTTTACCTGCCATTTGGTCTCCAGCCCCATCTGCCTCTGCAACTAAAGGGGTAATGGCAGTGGAAAAACCTATTCCCAGAGACATGGCAATGAAAACGAAACTATTGCCCAGTGAAACAGCGGCCAATTCTGCTGTTCCCAGTTGGCCCACCATAATATTATCTGCAAAAGCTACAAAAGTGTGCCCCAGCATACCTAAAATTACGGGATAGGCAAGCCTTAGGTTATATGCAAACTCTTTGGTGTACTGTTGAAACAAAATGGATTATTAAAAAGGGAGCGTAAAGATAGATGGATTGCAAATAATTCCTGTTCTCAAGAGAGCTGTTTTTTCAAGAAAAAATAAACAATTGAATAGATTATATGCTTTTGGCCTCCTCCCAAAAAACATCCATCTCCGCAAGGCTCATTTCCTTCAAGGTCTTTCCTGCTTTTTTGGCATTCTCTTCCAAGTATTGAAATCGTTTTATAAACTTCTTATTGGTACGTTCCAGGGCGTTTTCAGGATTTACACCTAGAAATCGAGCATAGTTGACCATTGAAAATAGTACATCGCCAAATTCTGATTCTGTACCATCGATATTATTCTTATGCACTTCCTCCTGAAGTTCTCCCAACTCCTCTTTCAACTTCTCAAAAACTTGTTCTGGTTTTTCCCAATCAAATCCAACTCCAGCCACTTTCTCTTGAATTCTGTTGGCTTTTACCAGGGCCGGCAAACTATTTGGAACTCCTTGAAGCACACTCTTTTTACCCTCTTTCAATTTGATGTTTTCCCAGTTTTGCTTTACCTCCTCTTCATCCTTCACTTCAACATCACCATAGATATGGGGGTGACGATTGATAAGCTTTTCGCAAATGTCATTGGATACATCTGCTATATCAAAATCATTGGTCTCAGATCCAATTTTAGCATAAAAGACAATATGCAAGAGTAAATCTCCCAGCTCCTTTTTAATTTCGTCCATATCATTGTCCAAAATGGCATCTCCCAGCTCATAGGTCTCCTCAATGGTCAAATGTCTTAAGGATTGCATTGTCTGCTTTTTGTCCCAGGGGCATTGCTCCCGAAGTTCATCCATTATGTTCAGCAATCGTGCAAATGCGTCCAGCTGTTCTGATCTTGCGTTCATCTATAAAATTTTATCTAAAAGTACAAAGACATTACTTTAGGGCATGATGGATTTTTGGCTTAATTTAGTGGGTTATCAATTAGTTCCTAACACTCCTTACACTATGACACCTAAACACTTATTTCGCTGGCTGAGTTTAACCTCTATTTTATTCATGAACTTTACTATTATGGCCCAAGAAAAAACTATCGATCAGAAAGTTGATTCATTACTCAAATTAATGACCCTTGAAGAGAAAGTTGGACAAATGAACCAATACAATGGGTTCTGGGATATTACCGGTCCTGCACCCAAAGAAGGGAATGCTGCTGAAAAATATGAGCATCTTAAAAAAGGATGGGTAGGCTCCATGCTCAATGTAACAGGTACCGAAGAGGTACGAAAATTACAGAAAATGGTCGTTGAGGAATCCAGATTGGGTATTCCTCTGATATTTGGGTTTGATGTAATCCACGGATACAAAACTTTAGCTCCCATTCCTTTGGCCGAAGCTGCTAGTTGGGACATGGAAGCCATAGAAAAATCGGCAAGGATTGCCGCTGATGAAGCTTCTGCTGTTGGACTTAACTGGACCTTTGCCCCTATGGTAGATATTTCCCATGATGCCCGTTGGGGACGGGTCATGGAAGGTGGTGGCGAAGACCCTTACTTAGGAGCACAGATTGCCAAGGCCAGGGTAAATGGCTTTCAAGGAACAGATTTATCCCAAAACAACACGATTGCTGCCTGTGCCAAACATTTTGCTGCTTACGGTTTTGCTGAAGCAGGTAAGGAATACAATACAGTCGATATAGGAACCTCCACCCTTTACAATATGGTGTTTCCACCATTTAAGGCCGCAGTCGAAGCCGATGTAAAAACTGTCATGAATGGGTTCAATCTACTTAACGGAGTACCCGTTACAGGGGATAAGAATCTTCAAAGAAACATCTTAAAAGGTACCTGGGGATTTGATGGCTTTATTATTTCGGATTGGTCTTCCATTGGTGAAATGGTACCGCATGGTTATGCCGCTGATTTAAAGCATGCTGCTGAACTTGGTGCTCTGGCCGGTTCTGATATGGACATGGAATCTTATGCCTATGTAACCCATCTTGCCGATAATGTAAGAGAGGGGAAAGTTGATGAAAGCATATTAGATGAAGCTGTAGGACGTATTCTTAGGGTTAAATTTGAACTGGGCCTTTTTGATGACCCCTATCGCTACTGTAACCCAGAGAGGGAAAAATCAAGACTCTATCACGAGGACCATCAGTCTGGAGTACTGGAAATGGCCCAAAAATCCATGGTGCTTCTAAAAAACGAAGGAGGATTGCTTCCGTTAAAAAAGAACCAGCCTAAAATCGCTGTTATCGGGGAGCTCGCAAACGATAACAATAGTCCTCTTGGAAGCTGGCGTTTAGGTTCGGATGACAATACTGCTGTAACTGTACTTGATGGATTGAAAAAGTATACCCAGAATCTTACCTATGCCAAAGGACCAAAAGTGTTCAATGAGGATGCCAACTTCTTGAACGAGGTACAGGTGAATGAGACAGACCGGTCCGGAATCAGTGAAGCTGTAGAACTGGCCCAATCTTCGGATGTTGTAATCATGGTTCTTGGAGAACACGGTTTCCAAAGTGGAGAAGCCCGTAGTAGAACAAAATTAGGGTTACCTGGACTACAGTTAGATTTGTTGAAAGCTGTTCATAAAGTGAACAAGAATATTGTTTTGGTCTTAATGAACGGGCGTCCCCTGACCATTAATTGGGAGGCTGAAAATGTTCCTGCTATTCTTGAAGCTTGGCAACTAGGTTCCCAAACAGGAAATGCAATAGCCAAGGTATTGTTCGGGGATTATAACCCCAGTGGAAAACTTCCGATGACCTTTCCTAGAAGTGTTGGTCAAGTACCAATCTACTACAACCACTATAGTACAGGGCGGGCCAATGAAGTACCCATTGTATTTTGGACACATTACAGTGACGAAAAAAATGAACCGTTATTTCCCTTTGGATATGGATTGAGTTATACAACCTTTGGATATTCGGACCTAGCTATTGATTCTTCAAATCAAAGTAAGATAAAAGTATCTGCTACGATCACAAATACAGGAAAAGTAGCCGGAGAAGAAGTGGTACAATTATATATCCACGACAAAGTCGCCAGTGTAACAAGACCTGTAAAAGAACTAAAAGGTTTCCAAAAGATAGGTTTAGCACCAAATGAATCCAAACGAGTTGAATTTGTTCTAACCAATAAAGAATTGGGCTTCTACAACCATCAGTATGAATTTGTTGTGGAACCAGGTGAATTTGGAGTAATGGTTGGAACCAGTTCAGGAGAAGGGCTTATTGATTCATTTGTAAAAAAATAAGGGATGAGGTTCGTTATACTTTTTCTATTTGTCTTTTCAGCTGTCAATGCCCAAGAAAGCCTTCCCTTCTTTGAAGAGGTGAAGGAAGTACAACAGCGGGTTTCCCAGAACTGGAACAATGCCGAGGAGACCATTGTTTTCACTGGCAGTTCCAGTATTCGCCTTTGGGAAGATCTTCAAGATCGATTCCCAGACAAACAAATTTTGAACACAGGTTTTGGAGGTTCCCAATCATCGGACCTAGAACTTTATATGGATGAATTGATATTGGACTACAGTCCAAATAAAGTATTCATTTATGAAGGAGATAATGATATCAGCAGCAAAAGAAGGCCAAAAGCTATTATTGGAACTTTTGTCAACATCCTGGAGTACCTTCAAGAAAAAAGACCAGGAATGGAAATTGTACTGATTTCTGCCAAACCCAGTATTTCCAGATGGCATTTAAAACGCAAATATCTCCGCCTGAACAAGAAACTGAAAAAGCTTGCTGCTACCCTGCCCCATGTCCATTTTGTGGATGTTTGGACAATCATGCTCAATAAAAGAAAACTTAAACGAAATCTTTTTATTGAAGATGGATTGCATATGAATACCAAAGGATATGATTTGTGGTACGCCGTGCTCAAAGAATATGTCAACAACAGTAATAATCAATTATGATAGGAAGGTCCTTACTACTTTTTTCCGCAATGGTCTTTGCCCTTGCGTGTCAATCTCCAAAGCCACAAATTAAATATCCTAAAACTGACCTTAGCGCAGAACCTCTTATACCGAAACCGTTTAAAACGGTTCCTACGAACAGTGCTTTTGGATTGGACCAAAATACTTTTATATATACCTCCTTATCTGACCCTAAATTTGAAGAAGTAGGACAGTTCCTAGCAAGAAAAATCCATTCAAAAACTGGATTGGACATTAGTGTTAATAATACCGATTCTGAAAAGAGAATAGACCGATACATCTATATCAACCAATCAGATAGTAGTGCTCTTAAAGGACCAGAATCTTATCTTTTGTACATCAAAAACGATTCTATTTTATTGGATGCAAAAACGGCTGCGGGAGCATTTAGGGGCGTACAGACCATAAGGCAACTCATTCCTGAGAAAAGCAACGATACCCTTACAGACCATCCCTTATGGCCAATACCAAGCGGTAAGGTAATGGATAGTCCAAAATTTGAATATCGCGGAGCTATGTTGGATGTAGCACGACACTTTTTTACAGTGGATGAAGTGAAGAAATATATAGATCTATTGGCCTATTACAAATACAATGCACTGCACCTTCATCTTTCCGATGATCAAGGGTGGCGTATTGAAATAAAGTCATGGCCTAAATTGACCGAAGTTGGCGGTGCATCGGAAGTTGGTGGCGGTGAAGGAGGATTCTACACTCAGGATGAGTATAAAGAATTGATTGACTATGCTTCCGAAAGATTTATCACCATTATTCCCGAGATAGACATGCCAGGGCATACCAACGCTGCCTCCTTGAGTTACCCATTTTTAAACGGAAACGGAAAAACTGTACAGCGCTATACAGGCACACAGGTCGGGTTCAGTACTTTTGATGCCCAAAAAGACACCGTGTACAGCTTTCTGAACGATGTGATAGGTGAAATTGCCGCTATTAGCCCTGGACCATATTTTCATATTGGAGGTGATGAAAGCCATGTGACCAAGAAGAAAGACTATATCCTTTTTGTTGAAAAAGTGGAGAAAATTGTCCAAAAACATGGAAAACAGGCCATAGGTTGGAATGAAATTTCCCAAGCTGACATAGGTTCCAGCACAATAGTTCAACTGTGGAATGAGCCCAAGGATGCGCTTAAAGCAATGGACAGAGGTTCAAAAATTATCCTTTCCCCTGCCGAAAAAACCTATTTGGACATGCAGTACGATACCAAGTCCGAATTCGGTCTACATTGGGCGGGATACATTCCGGTAGATGTAGCGTATAATTGGAATCCCCAAACTTTTGTTGAAAATCTGCACCAAGAAAGCATATTGGGTCTTGAAGCTCCCTTGTGGTCAGAAACCATAAGCAACAGTGCGGAACTGGAATATTTGGCCTTTCCACGTGCTATAGGGTATGCCGAATTGGGCTGGTCAGCCAGCGAACATTGTGACTGGAAAGACTACAGAAAACGACTGGGCAAACAGACGGCTTACCTAAACCGAATGAACGTTAATTTCTACCCATCAAAGTTGGTGGATTGGGAAGATTGAGGTTTACTCCTCTTCAGAGGTTTCTACAACAGCTTTATCGTTGTCTGCCTCTGCAAAATCAGTAATCTTATTATCAACAAGAATGTTGTACCACTGTACAATCTTTTTGATGTCGCTGGCATAGACCCTATCCTCATCGTAGTTTGGTAAGATTTCGAAGAAATACTCTTCCAATTCTATCTTTTCAGCCTTGTGGCTTATACCGGTTTTATTTCCATTTTCCTTTTCCTTGATTTTTTGGAAAACTTCCCGCAAGGGCACTTCCTCTTCCAAGGTATATATGGCAATTTCCGACAGAACGCTGACATTGCTGCGCATTCCCACAGTGATACGCTTGCCATCTAAAAGAGATTCTCCCACAAAACCGCTTCGGGTCTGTGTCAACAACTTGAATAATCCAGGTTTGCCACCTATAGATAAAATTTTGTCAAGGGCCATTTACTATATTTTACGGGCGCAAAATTATGCTTTTATCCCAAACCCGAACTTTTTTAACGTCCTTTTTTGATATTGGGAAATCTCATTTTATAATCTACGTTGATTTTTCCTTTTGAAATCTTCTCCAACCTACTTTTTAAAAGGCGTTTTTTAAGTGATGAAAGTTTGTCCGTGAACAGCACACCCTGGATATGGTCGTATTCATGTTGGATGACCCTGGCCAATAATCCGTCGTAAGTTTCGGTATGTTCTTTAAAGTCCTCATCCAAGTAGCTAATGGTGATTTCAGGTTTACGTTTTACATCTTCCCTAATGTCCGGAATGCTCAAACACCCTTCGTTGAAGTTCCACCCTTCTCCATTCTCTTCTTCTATTTTGGCATTGATAAAAACCTTTTTGAAACCATTTAATGCTTCTTGTTCCTTCTCCTCCAGTTCTTCATCATCAGCAAAAGGCGTAGTATCCACTAGAAAAAGTCTGATAGGAAGGCCGATTTGTGGTGCGGCCAGCCCTACCCCATGAGCATTGTACATGGTATCCCACATGTTTGAAATCAACTCATCCAACTTTGGGTATTCTTGGGTAATGTCCTTTCCAACTTTTCGTAAAACCGAATCTCCGTATGCTATAATTGGTAAAATCATAAATTAAATCCTGTTAAGGTATGCTTGTAAAATCAGTGTAGCACTTATTTGATCCACTGTGGCCTTATTTTGGCGCTTCTTTTTCTTCATTCCACTCTCCAACATAGATTGAAAGGCCATTTTGGAGGTAAACCGCTCATCTTGCCGTTCTACTGGAATCTCTGGAAATTTTTTCGACAATTCTTTCAAAAAAACCTGAATAAGACTCTCCGATTCCGATGGGGTATTGTCCATTTGCTTAGGAAGACCGATAACAAACCTTTCTACATTTTCCTTTTCAACATAACCTTCAAGAAATGGTAGTAATTCTTTGGTTTCAACGGTGGTGAGCCCTGAGGCAATCAACTGAAGTTCATCCGTTACGGCAATTCCTGTTCTCACCTTCCCATAATCCAATGCCAAAATTCTCGCCAATTCAAATTTTTTGGCAAAAATAGGTCAAAAATGTTATGTCAGTAAAATATGCACCGATATTAATAAGAAGCCAATTATCTTTGCCAAAATCTAAAACATGAATGCACTGCGCGCACTTATTGAAGAAGCCTGGGACAATAGAGAATTGTTGAAAGAGGAAAAAACCCAAATTGCCATTAGGGAAGTAATAACCTTGATAGATAATGGGGAATTGAGATGTGCGGAACCCACAGAAGATGGCTGGCAAATCAATGAGTGGGTCAAAAAAGCGGTAGTGCTTTATTTTCCTATCCAGAAAATGGAAGTGCTGGAGGCTGGAATCTTTGAATATCATGATAAAATTCCCCTAAAAAAGGGATACCAGGAAAAAGGTATACGCGTAGTTCCACATGCGGTTGCACGTCATGGCGCTTATATCTCCAAAGGAACCATTCTAATGCCAAGCTATGTAAATATTGGGGCTTACGTAGATGAAGGCACCATGGTAGACACCTGGGCCACAGTGGGAAGCTGTGCACAAATAGGAAAAAATGTCCATTTAAGTGGTGGTGTGGGAATAGGAGGCGTATTAGAACCTCTTCAAGCAGCACCTGTTATTATTGAGGACAATGCGTTCATAGGCTCCCGCTGTATTGTGGTTGAAGGGGTACGGGTTGAAAAAGAAGCTGTTTTGGGCGCAAATGTGGTTTTAACCGCCTCCACCAAAATAATAGACGTAACGGGGAATGAACCTGTTGAGCTCAAAGGAAGAGTTCCGGCAAGATCTGTGGTAATCCCTGGTAGTTATACGAAAAAGTTTGCCGCAGGCGAGTATCAAGTGCCTTGTGCATTAATCATTGGAAAAAGAAAGGAAAGTACAGATAAGAAAACATCATTGAACGATGCTCTTAGAGAGCATGATGTTGCTGTATAAACACTGTTTATACCAATTGATTTAACCATATTGACTGCATTTTATTGGTAATCTTCGATTAAGCCGTCTAGTATTCCCAAACTAGGTACGGAATAATCTTTAAAACGGAAAGCAACCTTTTGCTTTTTCGTTATCTCTTATATGTCAAAACAACCTAAATAGTATTTTTTAAATAGAAAAAGTAGGGAATTTGTAATTCCAATTGTTGTAAGAAAAATAAACATTGGAACAATTTTATCCTTAATTTTTTGTTATAGTTTTGTAAACACCAAACTTGTACACCAATAAATATGGCTGAATTGAGCACCCCAAAGCAAAAATTGTCAGCACTGATCATAACCTATAATGAGATGGGTTATATTGAAAAATGCCTTGATTCCATCTCATTTGCTGATGAAATCATTGTTGTAGATTCTTATAGTACTGATGGTACTTATGAATACCTGCAAAATCACCCCAAGGTTACGGTGATTCAAAATCCGTTTGAAAATTTTACAGCTCAAAAATCCTTTACTCTAAAGCAAGCGAGCAACGATTGGATACTCTTTTTGGATGCTGATGAAGTGGTAAGCGAAAAGCTTCAAAAAGAGATTGTAGATACTATCAACAATCCTAATGCATGCGAAGCCTATTGGTTCTACAGAAACTTCATGTTCCAGAACAAGCCATTGAACTTTAGTGGTTGGCAAACAGATAAAAATCATAGGTTGTTCAGAAAAAGTAAAGCCAAATTTACTGACAAAAAGATTGTACATGAGACTTTGGAAGTGGATGGCGGTTCTTGCATCCTAAAAGAAAAGCTTACCCACTACTGTTACAAAAATTATGAAGACTATAAAGGAAAAATGCTTCGTTATGGTCAATTAAAGGCAAAAGAAGCCTTTTATAAAGAAAAGCAGTTCAACTATTTCCTAATGGTGGTAAAACCTTTTTGGAAATTCTTTTACCATTATGTGCTCAGACTTGGTTTCCTCGATGGAAAAAAGGGAGTTATTGTTTGTTATCTCAATGCCCTAGGAGTTTTGGAGAGATTCAGAGAGCTTAAACGACTGGAAAAAAAGAACGAACTGGCCTATTACTTGGTAATGCCATAGTGGGTCCAAACCTCTTTTTGGGTCCTTGTCTCCTTTCTAATTGATTTATTTTTTGCAATAGACTCTGGGGTCTTATAACCTCTTTTATGGTCTAAATGGACGCAAACAGCACTGTAACGCAATTGTTTGGACTTTATTCCAAAGTTGAACAGACGTTCTCCCAACTCTCGGTCCTGTCCACCGTATTGCATCCTTTCGTCAAACCCATTAACATTTAGGATATCTTTTTTCCAACCAGAAGAATTATGCCCGTTCCAACTTGCATTGGTAGGGGTTACAGTATTCAAAAATTTCGATAGTAACCCTCTCGCAGTCAACTTATTGTTCTTAAAAGTCTTTGGTATCCCTTTTTCCTTTAACCAATGAATATCAAAACATTTTTGTTGTTCTATATCCTCCAGTGATATCAATTTGGAAATGTTCATAGGGAGCATATAATATCCACCAGAGATAAAATAACCTGGTTCTTTATTGATATAGTGTACCTCTACAAAATCCTCCCGGGGAATGCAATCCCCATCCGTCATGATGATATATGGCGCGCTGCACGCTTCTACCGCCTTATTAAGGATTCTGGACTTTTGAAAGCCGTCGTCCTCTTGCCATACATGAACGATATCATAAAACACCTTTTCAGAAAGTTCGTCCAACAACTCTTTGGTCTTTGGTCCAGACCCATCATCTGCAACAACAACTTCGAAATTCTTGAAAATCTGACAATTAAACCCCCATAATACTTTTTTTAGCCATTCTTCCGCATTATAAGTGCTTACTATGACAGATATTTTCGGGATTTCCTTTTCCTTCTGATTCATCTTGGCAAAAATAGAAATATTAAATATTATCACATATCCTTAATTTTGAAACATTAAAACCAATTTATGAAGGTCAAAGAAATACCGGTATCCTTGTCGAATCAATTGAGATTGACCTTTGCCAATAAAATAGGACTTACCAAAGGTAAACCTACCATTCCAGTGGTAGTTTCCCTAGCTTCCATACCATCCAGACTGGGAATAGTACACCTCACTATAAAGAGTATATTCAATCAAGATGTGCTGCCCGAAAAGATAATTCTTTGGCTACATGAAGACCTAAAAACTGAAATTCCTCAAAAATTGGCAAAATTGACCGGAGACCTTTTTTCAATAAAGTATACGTCCTACTCAAGTTCACATCGAAAATTGGTGGAGCCACTTAAAATTTTTGGAGATAAAATTGTGGTCACTTGCGATGATGACATGATCTATAGAAAAAGATGGCTGTCCAGATTATATGAGTGCCATCAAAAAAAACCAACAGCCATCATTGGAAACCAGACAAGATGTATTGGTTATTCCGATTCTGGGGAGTTACTTCCTTATCGTGAATGGAAATCAAGCTCGGAATCCTGCGAAAATCTCAAGAGAACCTTACCCATTGGAGCTGGAGGCACCCTTTATCCTCCAAACACTTTGGATGATTTGGTCTTTGACCAAAAACTTTTTCTTGACCTGGCACCAAAAGCAGACGATCTTTGGTTCAAAGCTATGGCCTTGTTAAAAGGAACAGCTTCCATTCAGGCAGAAAACAATGGAAAAGAACCCATACCCATCTGGGGATCCCAAAAGGTTAGTCTGAAGAAATCAAATATTACCGAGGACAAAAACAGAACCCAATGGTTGGCCCTTAGCCAACATTTTAAACTAAAACTCCATAGTATTGATTGAAGAAATCAACAATTGTATTGAAGTGCTCAAAGAAGGTAAACTCATCCTCTACCCCACCGACACCGTATGGGGCATTGGTTGCGACGCCACTAATCCAGAAGCCATTAAAAAAGTATATCAATTAAAACAACGGGAAGATAGTAAAGCCCTTATTTGTTTGGTAGCCCACCAAGCCATGTTGGAAAGGCACGTAAAGGAAGTTCCCGATGTGGCGTACGACATTATGGATTTGGCAACAAAACCCACAACCATTGTCTATGACGACCCTGTTGGTATTGCACCAAACCTGGTAGCCCAGGACAATACCCTGGCTATCCGCGTAGCTTCGGATAAGTTTTGCCAGTATCTCATCAACAAATTTGGAAAGCCCATTGTTTCCACCTCGGCGAATATCTCTGGTCTTCCTACTCCCAAACAGTTCTCCGATATACACCCAGAAATTTTAAAAGGAGTGGACTATGTGGTAAATTTGCCGGATGAGAACAAAAATCCTTCACCCTCTTCCATCATAAAATTAAGCAGTGGTGGCCAGGTCAAGGTAATTAGGGAGTAATGACGCAGGACTTTCACAAAGACGCTATATCACAACCCATTTTTAAACTGATAGGAGAAGTATCCGATGAATTGGGCATGGAATCCTATGTGATTGGGGGATACGTCCGTGATTTTTTTTTAAAGAGGGAAACTCCAACAGATATAGACATTGTAGGTATTGGAAGTGGTATACAACTGGCCAAAAAGGTTGCAGAAAAGCTAAAGGGCAAACCGGATGTTTCAGTTTTTAAAAACTTTGGTACTGCCATGATCAAGTACCAGGGCATGGAACTGGAATTTGTGGGTGCCCGAAAAGAAAGCTATCAAAGGGACAGTAGAAAGCCCATTGTGGAAGATGGCACCTTGGAGGACGACCAAAATAGACGGGATTTTACCATAAACGCCATGGCCCTGGCGCTTAATAAGGTAAACTTTGGACAATTATTAGATCCTTTTGGTGGTTTGGCCGATTTAGACCAAAAAATAATCCGAACACCACTGGAGCCTGGAATCACATATTCCGATGACCCTCTTCGAATGATGCGCGCCGTTCGATTCGCATCCCAGTTGAACTTTACCATTGAATTGGAATCGCTTCGGGCCATAACGGAGAACAAGGGCCGAATCAAAATCGTTTCAAAAGAACGTATTGTAGATGAGCTCCATAAGATATTGATGAGTCAAGTGCCTTCAGTTGGTCTCAAATTGCTCCATCAAACAGAGCTTTTACCCATTATCCTGCCCGAACTTACGGCCCTACAGGGCATCGAAGAAATTGAAGGGCAACGCCACAAAGACAATTTTTGGCACACTTTGGAGGTAGTGGACAATATTTCAAGGACCACGGACAATCTCTGGCTGCGATGGGCAGCTTTGCTACACGATATTGGAAAAGCTCCCACCAAAAAATTCCACAAAAAAATTGGATGGACATTCCATGCCCACGAATTTGTTGGGGCCAAAATGGTGTACAAGCTCTTTAAACGCCTAAGGATGCCGCTCAATGACAAAATGAAATTTGTGCAAAAAATGGTGTTGATGAGCTCCAGACCCATTATTCTTTCAGAAGACCATGTTACAGATTCTGCGGTGCGCCGTTTGGTATTTGATGCAGGAGACCATGTGGAAGACCTCATGACCCTGTGTGAAGCGGATATTACCACAAAAAATCCGAAGAAGCAGAAAAGGTACAAGAACAATTTTCTAATAGTGCGTCAGAAAATTGTAGAAGTTGAAGAACGAGATCAAATTAGAAACTTTCAGCCTCCGGTCACAGGTGAAGAAATCATGAAGACCTTCAATCTAAAGCCCTCCAAAGAAATTGGAATTATCAAGGACGCCATAAAAGAAGCCATTCTTGAAGGGGAAATTCCCAATGAACACGAGGCCGCTTATCAATTTATGTTGGAAAAAGGCAAAAAAATGAATTTAAAAGTCCATTCAGAATGAAGAAAAACAAATATGTAATCTATTGGTTGTTGACTGGTTGTGCTCTTATTTTCATTATGGTTGTTGTTGGAGGGATTACAAGACTTACCCATTCCGGACTTTCCATTTCGGATTATAGATTGATACAGGGTACCATACCTCCGTTGAACGAGCAAGAATGGCAAGAAGCCTTTGAACTTTACCAACAATACCCCGAATATCAAAAACTCAACTATCATTTTACCCTGGAAGATTTTAAGAGCATCTATTTTTGGGAATGGCTGCACCGGGTAATCGGGAGGTTTATAGGGGTGGTTTTCATTCTACCTTTCCTTTTTTTCCTAGCGACCAAAAAATTGGATCGCCCAACAATCAAAAAATGTTTGGTTTTACTTTTTTTAGGAGGGTTTCAAGGCTTTTTGGGCTGGTATATGGTAAAAAGTGGCCTTGTGGACCGTCCAGATGTGTCACATTACAGATTGGCCGCACATTTAACCACAGCTTTTCTAACCTTCTCATACAGCCTTTGGGTAGCTCTGGACCTGCTCTATCCCACGAAAAATGAAATAAATAAAAAGGTAAGAAACCTTCTTAGACTAGGATTCATTACGATTATTATCCAAATAGTGTGGGGTGCTTTTGTTGCTGGTTTGGATGCAGGGTTCCTTCACAACCACTGGCCATTGATGAGTGATGGAAAACTGATACATGAAACCGTGTTTATTGAACAGCAGCCTTGGATAAAGAACTTTTTTGAAGGAAAAAGCGGGGTCCAATTCATACACCGCTACCTAGCCTATATTGTGGTGGGAATTGTGATATGGATATGGTACACGGTCCGAAACCTTAAACTGACCACACTACAGCACAAAGGAATACAATCGCTTATGGTTCTTGTTTTCCTTCAATTTCTATTGGGAGTATTGACCCTTATATATGCTGTACCTCTCTGGCTTGGGGTTGCACACCAGGTCGGGGCTTTTTTCCTATTGGCAGCAATCACCTTTACCTTGCACAGGTTCGCAAAATGAAACACTAATTTGTTGTAAATTTGCCCCCACTCTAATTTTTTTTGATGATTTACAAGATTAGGATTATCCTGGATGCCGAAGAAGATATTTTTAGGGATGTTGAAATTGAGGATAACAATACATTGGAAGAATTTCACAACACCATAACCCAAGCCTTTGGGTTTGAAGGAGGTGAAATGGCTTCTTTTTATACCTGTGATGAAGAATGGAACCAAGACGAGGAAATTGCACTGTTTGATATGGGTGAAAATGGGTCCGATATTAGGCTCATGAACGAAACCTCCCTTGATCAGGTATTAACAGAGCAATCTCCCAAGATGATCTACGTATATGACTTTTTCAATATGTGGACATTTTTTGTGGAATTGGCCGATATTGTCGAAAAAGAAGATGGCCGGACCTACCCCAATTTGTTGTTCAGTTTTGGTGAATTACCCGATTCGCCCCCAGAAAAAAAGTTTGAGTCAGACCCATCCGTTGGATTAGACCCTATGGACAATTACGATGACTTCGACTTTGATGAAAACTGGAATTGAAAGTCCAAAATTGATTTCTTTACTTCTATTTAAACCATAAACATAGCCCAAGAACATGCTAAACCTGTATTCTGCCCAAATTGAGAGTATTTCTCTTCATAGAGTGGGTAATAAAAGTAAAAACGAGAGCATTTTTCTCTCTTCAGAACCCTTTTCACTCAATGACGAAATGGCCGGTCTGCTGAAAGAGTACTTTTTTAAACCGTTCAGGGAGAAAGAAGAGAACTATTTCAGGTTTTCCCATGAAGCAGATTTGGAATTCAACGAGGTCTATAACTCTGTGTGTGAAATTTTTCAGGATTCTTCAAACACCCATCAGGTTTCAAAAAAAATAACCACACATCTCTTTGAGCAATCCAACCACCCACATATTAAAAGTGGGGAAGTTTATGTCGTACACTTCTCCGATATGGTCATCGACAACGAAAAAACGGATGCCGTAGGTATTTTTAAGAGTGAACTAAAGCATGATTTTCTTCAATTCAAGGAAAACGAGCAGAATTTGGAGATTTTGATTCGCCAGGGCATCAACATTAACAAATTGGATAAAGGCTGCATTGTGTTTAACATGGATAAGGAAGAGGGGTTTAAAGTACTTTCTGTGGACAGCAACCGGTATGATGCTAAATATTGGGTAGAGGATTTTTTGGGATTGATTCCATTGACCGATGAAAACTTTTATACCAAGAACTACTTAAAGTTCTGTCAAAACTTTGCGAAAGATGTAGTGCTACCTGCTGAAGATAAGCAACAAGAGGTTCTCTTTATGAACAGGGCCGTGAACCATTTTGCCAAAAATGATGCTTTTGAGGAAACTTCCTTTTTAAATGAGGTAATGGAAAACCCAGAGCTTATACCAGAATTTAAGCACTACAAGGTTGAAAAGGGCCCAAAATACAGTATTGAGGATGTTTCCAACTTTGACATTGCCAATAAGGCGGTATCTGATGCCAGAAAGAAAATCAAGAATGTAATCAACCTGGATACCAACATCCAGATAAAAATGGATTTCATCAACCCGGAATCTGCCCAAAAGTTTGTGGAAAAAGGTTGGGATGAGGAACGACAGATGTACTATTATCTGGTCTATTTCAACAAAGAGCAAAAAAGCTAGGCCCCATTGCCCAGAATTTGCTTCATGCTCATATCCTCGTAATTGCGTCTTACAAAGTCAAGGGCCAATGAAAGTACTTCTCCCATTGTGTTACTTTTCTTAAAGTTGATGTCCTTGGTCAAATCGTAGATTTCAAGTTTGAGCCGTTCAATGTTCTCGGGCAACGAAATATTGTCCATCCTTGCAATGCCCATCAATCTTTTAATTCTATTTCCAGAGCTTAAAATACGCTTTGCCACAATGGAGCGTTCTTCAATTTTGTACTGATCCACCGAATACTTCTGCAGTTTGGTACGCACCAGTTCAACCATCTGAAAGTTCTCCTTGAAAAATTGGGGACGGTAAACTTTTAGCTTTCCTTCAAAACATTGTTGGTCAAAATCAATGGCCCTTATTTTATAGACCACATGATCAAAATCGTGTGTGGGCACAATCACGTAGTTGTACGATCGCATATCACCCAGTAAGCGTATCATACACCGTTCATTGAACTTTACAAACTCCTTGGCCAACTGAGCCTTCTCGGCTTCGGTGCAATTGGGAAGCATATCCTTGATGAACACATCGCCCGGGACCCCGGTTATATGTTCCTCTATCAAAGTGTCTTCGTAAACCAAAAAGTTAAGGTTGTACGGTGATAAAATGTGCTCCAGCTCAAGCCCGTACACCCTAGAGGCATCGGTCTTTTTTACATAAAAATAGGTGTAGTTGTCATTCAAGATGTTCCTAACCTTGATACGGAAAGGTTTAGAATTGCCAAACGTGCAGTAATCAATTGCATCAATATTGAGATACTCCAAAATCCTATCGCTACCATCAGAATGCAGTATGGAATATACTTTTTTTAAGCTCAGGTCAATTTCCTCCCGTTCAAAGTCAGAGTAGTAGACCCTGACCCAGAGTGTATCATTTTCATCATCATCATACACCACTACAGAGCCTGAAAACCTTAATAAATCCTCATAAAAAATGGGAATTTCAATCTTTCTACTGTATTTGTGCAGGTATCCATCCAGCCTTTTGCTTACTGGATAAGCCGGTTTTTTCTTCGACATCAATTTTTCCTCGGACATTCTTTCCCTATTTTGTAACAAATTTTGTTTAACCTCGTCAAGTTACTATAAACTGATCAAAAAACGATTCCGTCTTGGACACAATACTGACCGTAACCGATTTAACAAAGAAATTTGGCCCATTAACGGCCGTCAAGGACTTGTCATTCACCATCGAGAAAGGCAATGTCTATGGTATTTTAGGGCCCAATGGTAGTGGTAAATCCACAACCTTGGGGATTATCCTCAACGTTGTTAACAGAACTGCCGGAAATTTTAGCTGGTTTGATGGGAGCATCTCCACGCATGAAGCTCTTAAAAAAGTGGGTGCCATAATTGAGCGGCCCAATTTTTATCCGTACATGACAGCGGTTCAAAACTTAAAATTGGTCTGTAAAATCAAAGAAGTACCGGAAACCAAGATTCAGGAGAAGCTGGAACTCGTAGGTCTTTGGGACCGACGCAACAGCAAGTTCAAGACCTACTCCCTAGGGATGAAACAACGGTTGGCCATAGCTTCAGCACTTCTCAATGACCCGGAAATTCTCATTTTGGACGAGCCTACGAATGGACTCGACCCCCAGGGTATTCATCAAATCAGGGAAATCATTAAAAAAATTGCCGGTCAAGGAACCACCATATTGCTAGCTTCCCATCTATTGGATGAGGTTGAAAAGGTCTGCTCCCATGTGGTCATTCTTAGAAAAGGAATGAAATTGTATTCCGGACCAGTAGATAGTATGTTGGCAAGCCATGGCTTTTTTGAGCTCCGTTCCGAAAACATGGAAGAATTGAAAGGCCTTCTTGAAAAAAATGCAAGTTTTGGGAAAATTGAAAGCTTCAACGGCACGCTAACCGCATACCTCAAGGAAGAAATGGACGCTGAGTCATTGAACAAAATGCTTTATGAAAAAGGAATTGTGCTTTCCCATCTGGTTAAACGTAAAGAAAGTCTGGAAGAACAATTTTTAACCTTGACCAAGAACAACTAATCAAAAAACGAATGGTACGTTTACTACAAATAGAATTCATCAAACTTTGGAACAATAGGGCCAGCAAAATACTGATCACATCGTATTTTGTTTTGCTTACTTCAATAGCCCTTATTGCCGCTATTAAGTTCAACATTGGCCCGGTAAAGTTCCATTTAGCGGACCAAGGAATTTTCAATTTTCCCTATATCTGGCACTTTAACACCTTTATTACAGCCATATTTAAGTTATTCCTGGCCATAGTGATAGTATCAATGATGGCCAACGAATACAGCAACAAGACCATCAAACAAAATTTGATTGACGGTCTATCCAAGAAGGAATTTATACTATCCAAATTCCTTACGGTAATTTCATTTGCGCTTACGTCAACAATTTTTGTTTTTGTGGTTTCAATGATTCTAGGGCTTGTTTATTCTGATTATGATGAACTGTCCATCATATTCTCAGATCTGGAGTTCTTGGCGGCCTTTTTTGTAAAATTGGTAGGATTTTTTTCCTTCTGTCTCTTTCTGGGAATCTTCGTGAAGCGATCTGCCTTTGCACTCGGGTTTCTCATTCTATGGGCTATTCTGGAGCAGGTAATGTTCGGTTTGTTGGGATGGAAGGTCATGAGTTGGGAAAGCGCGGGAAGAATAAAAGACTTTTTCCCTTTAGAGTCTATGACCAACCTGATCAAAGAACCTTTTACTAGATTATCGGCCGTTCAGAACATCGGAGAACAGATAGGCGAAAACATGAATTTTGACTATCATGTTTACTGGTACGAGTTCCTAATCGTCATCTTTTGGACTGTTCTTTTCGTCTATTTATCCTATGCTTTGTTGAGAAAGCGTGATTTATAGTATCTTGTAAGGTGCTATAAATGCGATGAATGCTATATAAATACCGGTTTTTACTGTGGGCATTGCTATTTACCCTTGCTACTTATGGGCAAGGAGAAACCTCCAATTGGTATTTTGGCAACGGGGCCGGAATCACTTTTAACAATGATGGTACCGTAACACCATTGACAAATGGTAGGCTGGATACCTTTGAAGGTTGTGCCTCCATATCTGATGCCGCCGGCAATCTTATTCTGTATACCGATGGGATACGGGTATTTGACCGCAACCACAACATAATGCAAAACGGAAACAATTTGTATGGAGATCCCTCCAGTACCCAATCTGCTATTATTGTTGAAAAACCGGATGACCCAAATATTCTATACATTTTTACGGTGGACACCAAAACTTTTGAGGAGGATCCCGATCGAGGCTTCAACTATTCCGTGGTGGACCTTTCCCTAAATGGCGGAAATGGGGCCATAACCCAAAAAAACATAAATCTTTTGGCCGACTGTTCCGAAAAAATATCAGCCGTAGTAAAAGACTGTTTTGATAAATCCATTTGGGTGGTCACGCTTGGTTTTGACTCTGACCAGTCAACATCCTTTGACGCTTACTATGCCTATGAGGTGAGCAATTTGGGGGTAAATCCAACTCCGGTGAAAAGCACTTTTGCCGATTTGGAAATATTGGACCCACGAGGTTATTTAAAATTTTCGCCTGATGGCAGTATTTTGGCTGCTGCCCATGCATTTTCAGGACTTCATTTGTATGATTTTGACACCAATACAGGAATTGTTTCCAACCCACAGATCATTGAAATCTCAGATGAAAATACCTCATCCTATGGAATTGAGTTTTCCCCGAACCAACAATTCTTTTATGTTCTTTCCTCTGGAATTCCTGATCCAGATGTACCTCAAGATCCATCTTCTTCTTTATTGCAGTATGATCTTACAGCGGCTGACATTTCAAGTTCAGAGCTGGTTCTGGACAAAAGATCCATTTTCAGGGGAGCGTTACAACTGGGTCAAAATGGAAAAATTTATCGAACCATTGCCGAAAGTTATCTACGGGGAACACCTTATTTAGGGGTTATTGAAAACCCAAACGAAGCTGGAAATGCTGCAAATTATGTGCACAATGCTATATTTCTGAACAACAGAAATGCCACCCAGGGATTACCTCCGTTCATTCAATCTTTCTTTGATAGAATAGATCTTGTTAGAAACCCAGATGGTACCACAAGCAGTTCCTTATCCATTTGTGATGGGGAACAATTTACTCTTGAAGGGGATAATGTTCCCAATGCAACCTATGTTTGGGAAAAAGATGGTGTGGTACTGCCAAATACTGGCCATACCATAACCATAGATCCAGCTTCAATTGCTGATTCTGGTCGATATAGTTTGGAAATAACACCCAATGATCCGGGAGAATGTCCAATTGTTGGAGAAGCTTTCATATCGGTAAATCCACTTCCAACAGCACAACCGCTTCTTTTGGTCCAATGTGATGCTGCTTCAACAAATTCAACGGACGGATTGACCTCTTTTAATCTGGAGCAAGCCATTTTGGATGACGCGTACACCTATTTCTTTTATGAATCTTTAATAGATCTGACCTCTGATAACCCCATACCCAATCCCGTAGGTTATACCAATACCAATGCTTTTGATCAGACCATCTACTACAAAATTGTGGACAACAACGGATGTGAAGATTTTGAGGAACTACAACTTCGGGTAAGATCAATTGTTCTAACTGATGGGGAACGATCTTTCTATGCTTGCGATGACAATCCCAATAACCAGCTCTTGGAGGGTATTTTTGATTTGGATGATATCATACAATCCAACTACCCTAATCAGGATGTAAATTTATATGCCTCATTGGAGGATGCCAGTCTAGAGCAAAATCCACTTTCGGGAATGTATTTGACGCAGTCAACCTCCATTTTTGCCAGAGTAGAAGAAAACAATGAATGTGAGGATGTTGATATGCTGAATCTTGTTGTCAATCCAACTCCAGAACTTTCCTTTGAAAGTGAATTTATTTGGTGTACCGATGGTCAACCTCTTATCATAACAGCTCCAAATGGTTATGACCAGTACAGATGGTATCATGAAACCGAAAACGGAATTCAAGAAATAGGGAACCAACAAGAAGTTCCCATTTCCGCATTGGGGAATTATGTGTTGGAAGTAGGCTACACTTACACCAATGCAGATGGAACCTTTGAATGTTTCAATGAAACTGGCTTTGAGGTACTCCCATCTAACCGGGCCATATTGGAAAATATTCGTGTAGAGGATATCTCTGACAACAACATTGTGGAAGTATTTGTTTCAGGTGATGGGGATTATGAATATTCGGTGGACGGAATCAACTACCAAGACTCCCCATTATTTGAAAACATAGCCCCAGGATTTGTTACTGTGGCGGTTAGAGATAAAAATGGTTGCGGTATTTCCAAAAAAATGATTTCCGTTATTGGGTACCCTAAGTTTTTCACTCCAAATGGAGACAACTATAATGATACGTGGCAAATTCTAGGTGTTGACAGTCAGTTCCAGCCCGAAAGTCTTATTCAGATATTTGACCGATATGGTAGGCTTATGGCACAGATAAGTCCTACCACAACAGGTTGGGATGGTACTTTCAACAACGCTGAACTGCCTGCTTCTGACTATTGGTTTAAGGTCTCTTTGGAGGATGGAAGAATATTTAAAGGACATTTTACCTTAAAGAGATAGGTATTGAAAGAGAAATTTGGTAAATTAAACAGTTTGATTTTGGTCAAATGTTAAAAAAATTGCTTCTCATTATCGTTCTGCTCAATGCAGTCACAGGAATGGCTCAGGAATGCCCAGACCTGTTGAGCCCTGTTGACGGTGCCTCAAACGTACCCGTGAACACCACTATTACGTGGGAGTCTGTGGACGGTATTCCGGGTTATCGTGTTAGATTGGGAACTTCTCCCGGAGGAGCGGACATTGCGGAGCAATCAGTAGGAAGTGCAACCTCTTACACCCCCCCTCTCGGTCTTCCCGAGAATACACAGATCTACGTTACCATTATTTTGGATTTCCTTTTTCAAGGGGGTTCTGATATCGTCTGCGCAAGTCAATCGTTTACCACAGAAGATGTCACCGTCGCACCAAATTGCACCACGTTCAGGAACCCATTAAATGGAGCAACTGACGTTAGTGTCTTTACCAATTTCACTTGGTTTTATGCTCCAACGGCTACAGGATATTTTTTGACACTTGGGACATTCCCGGGAGGTAGTGATATTTTGCCACAAACAGATATTGGTAATAGTCTTTCGTACAACCCTCCTGGACAACTACCAGAAAACCAATTGATTTACGCATCTGTTGTACCCTATAATGAAAATGGCTCGGCCTCAGGTTGCACAGAAATAAGCTTTACCACAGGTGAATTAGCCCCACTTCCGGGCTGTACCAATCTTACAAATCCGGTCAACGGAGCTGTTAACGTTCCACTTACCCCCCTACTTGAGTGGACCGCTGTTCCAGGGGCTGTGGGTTACCGTCTGACCGTTGGAACCACACCGACAAATGCCAATGTTCTGGATAACGCTGCCTTTTTCACCAATTCTACTTTTGTGTTGAACTTTGAACCCAATCGAACGTTTTTTATCACCATAGTACCTTTTAATGCTGCCGGTGATGCTATCGGATGTACACAGGAAAGCTTCTCCACGCTTCTCGGTTGCGGGCCTTATTTAGATTTGGCCACAGGTGAGTTCGTTTCGCTAAATCCCGAAATCAATTTCCCGGATACCGTTTCTTTCTGCGAAAACCTAGCTCCCTTTACGGTAACAACTGAAGATGTTGCTGATGGATTTAGATGGTACCAAATTGATCCCTACGGAAATGAAACCTTGTTATCTGAAAACAGTTCTGTTGATCTAACCAGTAATGGCACCTATCGCTATGAAGCCTACAACTTTGTTTCCCAATCTGGAAACCTGATTGAATGCCCCACAAGTAAAGAGTTTGAGGTTGTTTCTTCCGAAACTGCAATTATCGATAATCTGTTGGCCACGGAAGAAGTAACAACTTGGCGCGTTACCGTTGAAACATCTGGAATTGGCGATTATGAATATGCTATTGATAACCGTGATGGTCCCTATCAGGACAGTAATGTGTTCAGTGGGGTAACCCCCGGAAATCATACATTCTATGTAAGGGATAAAAATGGATGTGGAATTGCAGAGGAAGCTTTTTCCCAAGATCTAACAGTGGAAGGGTTTCCAAAATTCTTTACACCCAATGGGGATACGTTCAATGACTATTGGCAATTCATTCAACCAAAAAATACAGACGCCATTGTTTTTCAAAGTATCCGCATATTTGACCGATATGGAAAATTCCTAAAAGAAATCTCACAAGATTCTGAAGGTTGGGATGGTAATATTGCTGGGCGTCCACTACCCTCTGGGGATTACTGGTTCAAAGCAGTGGATGTAACAAACCGTGAAATATACGGTCATTTTTCACTTAAAAGATAATTTGTCCCTTCACTTCGTTTTTAGTCGCTGCCTTTAGTATTTTTAGTGTATGAAATTTCAGGTAGTATCAGAATTCAATCCTACGGGGGACCAACCCGAAGCTATTAAACAACTGGTAGAGGGTATAGGCACTGGAGAAGGCCATCAGACCTTGTTAGGGGTTACCGGATCAGGAAAAACATTCACCGTGGCCAATGTGGTGGAACAAGTCCAAAAGCCCACTCTGGTCCTTGCCCATAATAAAACTTTGGCTGCACAGTTGTATTCCGAGTTCAAACAGTTTTTTCCAAAAAATGCTGTAGAATACTTCGTTTCTTATTATGACTATTACCAGCCCGAAGCCTATATACCTACCAGTGGTCTCTATATTGAAAAAGACCTATCTATTAACGAGGATATTGAAAAGCTAAGATTAAGTGCCACTTCTTCACTCCTTTCTGGAAGAAGGGACGTTTTGGTAGTGGCATCCGTTTCCTGTTTATATGGAATTGGGAATCCGGTGGAATTTCAGAAAAATGTAATCTCCATTCATAGGGACCAGGTGATTTCCAGAACAAAGTTCCTGAAACAATTGGTACAAAGTCTATATTCAAGAACTACTGCGGATTTCAGAAATGGAAATTTTAGGGTAAAAGGTGACGTCGTTGATGTTTTTCCAGGTTACGCGGACCATGCCTTCAGAATCCACTTTTTTGGAGACGAAATTGAGGAGATTGAGGCTTTGGACCCTTTCAACAATAAGGTTATAGAAATCTACGATGCCCTGAACATATATCCCGCAAATATGTTCGTTACCTCCCCGGACATTCTGCAAAATGCCATTCATCAAATTCAGGATGACCTGATGAGACAGATAGATTACTTTAAAGAAATTGGCCGTCCCTTGGAAGCAAAACGACTGGAAGAACGCACCAATTTTGATTTGGAGATGATCAGGGAATTGGGTTACTGCTCAGGAATAGAGAACTACTCAAGGTATTTAGATGGTAGGGAATCCGGTACCAGGCCCTTTTGTTTATTGGATTACTTCCCAGATGATTATCTCATGGTCATTGATGAAAGCCACGTAACCATACCCCAGGTCCATGCCATGTATGGTGGCGACCGTTCTCGAAAAGAGAATTTGGTGGAATACGGATTCCGACTTCCTGCGGCTATGGACAACCGACCACTAAAATTCGAAGAATTTGAGGCACTTCAAAATCAGGTTATCTATGTTAGTGCAACCCCTGCTGATTATGAGCTAGAATTGAGCCAAGGAGTGTATGTGGAGCAAGTTATCAGGCCCACAGGTCTGTTAGATCCCATTATCGAGGTAAGGCCAACTATGAACCAAATTGACGATTTGGTTGAGGAAATTCAGCAACGGGTAGAAATTGATGAACGCGTTTTGGTCACTACTTTGACCAAGCGTATGGCAGAAGAATTGGCTAAATACTTGGCTAGAATAGATGTTAGGTGCCGCTACATCCATAGTGATGTGGACACTCTGGAACGGGTGGAAATCATGCAAGATCTTAGAAAAGGACTTTTTGATGTGCTCATAGGTGTAAACCTGCTGAGGGAAGGTTTGGACCTGCCCGAAGTTTCGCTTGTAGCTATATTGGATGCAGATAAGGAGGGCTTTTTACGAAGTAACCGTTCTTTGACCCAAACCGTAGGTAGGGCCGCTCGAAACCTGAATGGCAAAGCCATTATGTATGCGGATACCATTACTGAAAGTATGCAAAAAACCATTGATGAGACCAATTACCGTAGGGAAAAGCAGATGACCTACAACAAAGAAAACAATATTGTTCCCAAGGCATTGAACAAAAACCTTGATAACGCCTTGGCCAAAAACTCAGTTTCTACCTATTATTTCCAAAAAGAAGAATTGCGTGCTGCTGAGCCTGATTTGGAATATTTGACCAAAGATCAACGTGAAAAACTAATTAGGGACAAAAGAAAGGCTATGGAAAAAGCGGCTAAAGAACTCGACTTTATGGAAGCTGCAAAATTACGGGATGAAATAAAAATGTTACAAGAATCATGACACTACACAAATACCTGACCATTGGCTGCATGGCTTCATTGCAGCTCCTTTTCATTGCGACAATGAATGCCCAGCAGCTTTCAAAGGAACAGATAAAGAACGCTGCCGAAAATGCATTGCCTACTGCAGTCAATAACCTAATGGACTTTTTAAAAATTCCAAATGATGGGAATTACACCGACCAGATTGAGGGTAATCTCCAACGATGTGACCAGATTTTCACAGAGCTTGGTTTTGACACGCAACGACTTAAAACTACTGGAGCTCCGCTGTTATTTGCTGAAAAGAGATATGCAAACAACACAAAGACCCTCTTGTTCTATTTACAAATTGATGGTCAACCTGTTGATTCCACAAAATGGCACCAACCCAGCCCCTATGATCCGGTTTTAAAAAGAAAGAACGCAAATGATGAATGGGAAATCGTAACCGAAAAAACTAATGACCACGAATTGGATGAAAACTGGAGAATATTTGCTCGTTCTGCTTCAGATTCCAAAGGTCCCGCTATGTCGTTTATCACTGCATTAAGGGTATTGAAAGAAATGAAGGTAATGCCTAGGTATAACATCAAGGTAATCATGGACTTTCAAGAAGAGCTGGGATCTCCCCATCTTCCAGAAGCTGTTGACCAATATGCAGATTTATTGACTGCGGATGGAATATTGATTATGGACGGAACCCGCCATCTGTCCAATCTACCCACACTGACGTACGGAGCACGGGGAATTGCAACGGCTACCATAACCTTTTTTGGTCCTAGAAGGGCTTTACACAGTGGTCAATATGGAAACTTTGCCCCTAACCCGGTATTCGAAGCCTCTCGTTTTCTGGCTTCTCTAAAAAATGAAGACGGTCTTGTACAGATTCCTGGGTATTATGATGGTATTGCACTTACTGATGAGGAAAAGAAAAGACTTAACCAAATTCCGGAGGACATGCAAGAAATCAAGGAAAGCCTGGGAATTTCCAAACCTGACCTAGTAGGAGGCAGTTATCAAGAATCCTTGCAGTATCCTTCATTGAACATTAGGGGACTTAAGGCTGCTTGGGTGGGAAAAGAAGTCAGAACGCTGATTCCTTCTGAAGTAATTGCTGAAATCGATATGAGATTGGTTCCCGAATCTGATGGTGAAAGGCTCATGGGGCTTTTGAAACAATTCATTCAGGATAAAGGTTACTATCTAGTGGAGTCCACCCCCACTGACGAAGAGCGCAAATCACATTCAAAATTGGCCTCTTTTAAATATAGATTGGGTTCACAACCATTCCGAACCAATTTTGATTCTTCCATGGGGCTAATGCTGAGTCGCGCCATGACACGGGTTTTTGAGGATCAGTTTGTTAATATGCGTACTACTGGAGGCTCTCAACCTATTGCCCCTTTTATAAACAAGTTGGGAGTACCTGCGGTCTCTTTGCGAATCCCCAATCCAGACAACAGCATTCATGCACCCAACGAGAATTTTAGAATTGGTAATTTCCGTGAAGGCATTATGTCCTGTCTCGCGGTTCTGACCGAGCCAATGGATTGAATGAAGTAGTCTCTTTAAAATAAAAAGAAGCGCGCCCCTTGCAATAGCTGCAAGAGACGCGCAAACAAACCAACCAACTCAATCAACCATCATGAAACACCTAAGTTGGTGCTTTTGATATTTTGTATTATCCTATTGAGATAACCCTTTTAGGTTCGGGCAATGCTTCTTGTCGTTTAGGTAGCGTCAATCTCAAAATACCGTCTTCGTATTTGGCATCAATTTTTGAGCCGTCTACGGAATCTGGCAAGGTAAAAGCTCTTTTAAAGGAGGAGAATGAAAACTCTTTTCGGGTATAATTTTCTTTCGTTTCTTCATTTTCGGATTTTAGCTCGCTGGAAATGGTCAAAACATCGTTGTCCACTTCTACTTTGAAATCCTCCTTTTTAGCTCCGGGAACAGCTAGTTCCAGCTCGAAATCTTTTTCATTATCCTTGATGTTGACCGCTGGAACCGATTTGTTCCAATTGTCCATACCACCAAACCAATCTGGTCCAGCCAAATCGTTCATAAGGGACGGGAAAAACAGTCTATTTCTTTTAACTATACTCATGGTGTTCAATATTTTTTTGTTACACATTTGAATCACCAATACATAGTCAAAGGGTGTACCAATACCAGAACAGTGTCATTATGACATGTTTTTAACATAATTTTATGTCAAAATGACATTAATTGTAATGTGCCTTGAAAATATCGATTAGCACCTCCGGAGGCACTACCTTGTTCGGATAGTTGTGCATTACTTCAAGAACCTGACCGATGGCCGCAGGGGGCAAGCCCATTTTGAGTCCGATATTGTAGAGCTTGTTTATTTCCTTTTTATGTTGCTCCCTGTCTATGTTCATCAGCAAAAGAAGCCTATGAAACTGTACAATGCGCTGCGGTTGGGACTTTAAAACCACCTTAGGGGATTTTTCCCTTAACAGGTCTTCAAAGGTATCTTTGTTCACCCCCAAATTGGAAGCAACGCCCAGCAAAAACTGATATTCAGATTGCTTAAGGGAATGATCTACCCGAGCGAAAGCAATCATCTCTGAAAGAATACTCAATTTTTCCTGGTAAGAGCCCATAGTTTTGTACTTGAAGTATAGCTGTAACCTAGATAACTCAAAAAGCGTCAACTTTATTACATTAAGAAGCCTTGAATTGGCTCAAGACCTACTGCAACCTGCACCAATAACTGAAGTACGACAAACTATGTAAAACAAAAAAGGCAACGTTAAATCAACGTTGCCCTTAAATTGTATAGAGAAACTGGTTATCCCAGTACTTCTTTAACTTTATCTGCAGCCTCTTGGAACTGTACGGCTGAATGCACTGCCAATCCAGAATTGTCAATAATTTCCTTGGCCAGTTCAGCGTTGGTTCCTTGCAATCTTACAATAATTGGAACCTTGATAGCGTCTCCCATATTCTTATAAGCATCAACAACACCTTGGGCCACACGGTCACAACGTACTATTCCTCCAAAAATATTGATTAGAATAGCCTTTACATTGGGGTCCTTTAGTATAATTCTGAAGGCCTCTTCTACCCTCTTGGCATCCGCGGTACCTCCAACATCCAAAAAGTTTGCGGGTTCCCCACCTGCCATTTTTATCAAATCCATGGTAGCCATGGCCAACCCGGCCCCATTGACCATACATCCAACATTTCCATCAAGGTCAACATAGTTGAGACCTACTTCACGGGCTTCCACCTCAATAGGGTTTTCTTCCCGTAAATCTCGCATTTCTGCGTATGATTTTCTTCTGTACAGCGCATTGTCATCTATGGTTACTTTGGCATCAACGGCCATAATCTTATCATCCGAGGTCTTAAGTACTGGATTAATTTCAAAAAGACTGGCATCACTTTGATCATAAGCTTTATACAAAGCAGATACAAATTTTACCATTTCCTTGAAAGCAGCTCCAGAGAGTCCAAGGTTGAAGGCAATACGTCTTGCCTGAAACGGCAACAAGCCCATTCCTGGGTCAATTTCCTCGGTAAAAATCAGATGTGGGGTTTTTTCCGCCACTTCTTCTATATCCATTCCACCTTCTGTGGAATACATCACCATATTTCTTCCTGTAGCCCTGTTCAATAGAACAGACATATAAAACTCATTGGTCTCACTGTCTCCAGGATAATACACATCCTCCGCAACCAGTACTTGATGTACCTTTTTCCCTTCGGCCGATGTTTGTGGAGTAATAAGGTTCATCCCAATGATGCTACCAGCCAGCTCTTCAACCTCTTTCAAGTTTTTGGCCAACTTGACACCACCACCTTTTCCACGTCCTCCGGCATGGATCTGTGCTTTTATAACATGCCATCCGGTTCCCGTTTCTTGAGTAAGCTGTTTGGCGGCATCTACCGCTTGCTTGGCATTTCGGGCAACGATTCCCCGTTGGATCCTAACTCCAAAGCTGGCTAAGATTTCCTTTCCTTGATATTCGTGAAGATTCATTTATGCATTAACTTTTGTTCGGCGACAAAAATAGAAAACACACACGACAATAAGAAGGTGAAGCGGAAGAATTAATTTCTTACAACACAATCGACCCTTATTGCCAACTTATAAAACATGGTCCTCTAAATTTTGAAATTTTTGAAATCCAAGGGATCAAAGTTTTTAAAATGCCCATTTTGATCAATAATAGTCTTTGTACGATTGACCTCTTGCAAGACTCTTATGGTAGTTTCCAAATGACTTTTGATGAAGGCCAAACGATCACTTTCTTTTGGAATCTGCAACAATTCATATTCCTGTTGAAACGACAATCCCATTTTATGGGCCAAGGAATAACTGTTGAACTGTTTGGGCGGAATCTTTGTAAATGGAACTTCCATAAGACGGTACAACGTTTCTATTTTCTGGAGAACTTCTTCCCGCATAGGGTCATCAGCATCATATACCAAATCTAAAAACTCTACATCTCCCCCGGCATAAAGCCTCCCTTCCATTCTGTTCTCAAAAGAAAGTATCCTAAAAACCTGTCGTGCCACACAGACCACATCCATTTCACCGGATTCATAAGTAGTGACGACTTCAACCAATTGCACTTCGGTACCATAGGATATAGTATTATCAATAAACACCGGTATACCAAAAGTGATAGCCTCCTCCCTACAGTCATTGATCAATTGTTTGTAACGGTCTTCAAAAATATGGAGTGGTACGGTTTCCCCCGGGAAGAATATGGATTGCAGTGGAAATAAAGGTAATTTCATTCTGGCTATTTGCTTTAAATGTACAATGCTTGGCCAAAAGGCACAAACATTCATTAAGTGTTATTTATAACATTTTGTTATAAAAGTATTAATTTGCGTTTTTGTTTTGTGCAACAACTGCACATCCTTTAGATTTGTTTTAAAGACTGATGAATTATGGATTCGCAAAATTTATTGAAGCTTGCCGAACAGTACGGTGCCCCTTTATACGTTTATGATGCTGAAAAAATTTCCGCTCAATACAAGCGATTGACCAAAGCGTTCAAAGGTGTTGGTAGCCTTAGGCTGAATTATGCCGCAAAGGCACTCTCCAACATAAATATCCTAAGGTTCATGAACCATTTGGGAAGTGGGCTTGACACAGTCTCTATCCAAGAGGTCAAACTGGGGCTTATGGCAGGGTTTAAGCCAGAATCCATTATTTACACTCCGAATGGTGTGTCCTTGGAGGAAATTGAGGAAGCTGCTGCTCTGGGAGTGCAGGTCAATATCGATAATCTGTCCATTTTGGAGCAGTTTGGTAGCAAGCACCCGGATATCCCCGTTTGCATACGGATCAATCCACATGTTATGGCCGGGGGGAACTCTAAAATCTCAGTTGGACACATAGATTCAAAATTTGGAATCAGCATTCATCAAATTCCCCATTTGTTACGGATTGTAGAGTTGACCAAAATGAACATCAACGGGATTCATATGCACACAGGAAGCGATATCCTAGACATTGATGTCTTTCTTTACGCTTCTGAAATCCTATTTGAAACAGCCAAAAACTTTAAGAATCTCGAGTTCATAGATTTTGGAAGCGGTTTTAAAGTACCTTATAAGGAAGGTGACATTCAGACCAACATAGAAGAGCTAGGCAAAAAGCTCACCGTAAGATTTAATGAATTCTGTGCTGAATATGGAAAAGAGCTTACTTTGGCCTTTGAACCTGGCAAATTCTTGGTAAGCGAAGCGGGTTATTTTCTAGCAAAAGTAAATGTGGTCAAACAAACCACTTCAACGGTTTTTGCCAGTGTGGATTCAGGCTTCAACCATCTAATTCGCCCGATGCTATATGGATCGGGTCATGAAATCATCAATATTTCAAATCCAAAAGGAAAAGAACGATATTATTCCGTTGTGGGCTATATTTGTGAAACGGACACATTTGGAAGTAATCGTAGAATCAATGAAATTTCCGAAGGTGATGTCCTTTGCTTTAAAAACGCCGGAGCCTATTGCTTTACCATGTCCAGCAATTACAACTCCCGTTACAGACCTGCAGAAGTACTCTGGTATAAAGGAAAGGCACATTTAATTAGAGAGCGTGAGACCTTTGATGATATCTTGAGAAACCAAGTGGACGCAAAAGATTTGTTTGAAACACCTAAAGCAGAAAGCATAAAATAGCATGGACGTATTGGCCGTCATCCTCTCCATAGTATTGATTTTTTTGGCGGTCCTTCATTTTTATTGGTCCATCTTTGGAATTAAAGATCCTTCTGCGGTACTACCCACCAACTTGAAGAACAATACCGTAAAATCTCCTGGAAAATTTGGGGCAGTATTGGTAGGCATACTGTTATTGTTTTTTGCCTTCATTTTTATAAATAAAGTTCTTGAATATGTAGATTATCCGTGGCTCAACTATGTATCGTTGGGTATAGGGTTCATATTTATTATTCGTGCTTTTGGAGATTTCAAGTATATCGGCTTCTTTAAAACGGCCAAAAACAGCAAATTTTCTGCCTTGGACACACGCTATTATTCTCCTCTTTGTCTGTTGATGGGGATACTTATCCTAATTCTGGAGTTTTTTAACTAGATACTTTTATGGCACAATTTTCGTTAGTTTTGTATAGATAGCACGACGAAATCGTCAAAAACAGGAACTATGCGGACAATTTTTACCCAAATCAGCTTACTTTTTCTTCTTTTCATAGGTTTTCAATCACATGCCCAAAACATAAACTGGGTATCTTGGGAAGAAGCCGTAGAATTGTCCAAAACTGATGCTCAGCCCAAGAAACTTTTCATTGATGTGTACACGGATTGGTGCGGTTGGTGTAAAAAAATGGACAAAGATACCTTTCAAAACCCTGAGGTTGCTGCCTATATGCAGGATAATTTTTATATGGTGAAACTAGATGGGGAAGGAAAAGACCCTATTGAATACCAAGGCAAAACCTTCAAATTTATCGCTTCAGGAAGAAGGGGTTACCATGAGCTTGCAGCAGCCCTTTTACAAGGCAAATTGAGCTATCCAACGGTTGTGTTCCTTGATGAAAATCTTAATATGCTCTCGCCCGTTCCCGGGTATCAAAAAGCAAAACCCTTTTTACAGATTGCTAAATATTTCGGGGACAATATCTACAAGGACAAGGATTGGGAGACCTATGCAGGGAAATAATTTCCCCTACCTACTATAATTAGGGCTCTCTTTGGTTATGGTCACGTTATGTGGGTGACTTTCATGGATACCGCTGGATGTAATCTTTACAAAACGACCTGTTTCTTTTAGGGTTTCGATATCCTTTGCGCCACAATAGCCCATTCCTGCTCTCAATCCACCAATAAATTGGTGCATACTTTCATATAGGTCACCTTTATAAGGCACTCGTCCCACAATTCCTTCTGGGACCAACTTTTTGATGTCATCCTCCACATCCTGAAAATACCGATCCTTACTCCCTTCCTTCATAGCCTCCACAGAGCCCATACCCCGGTACGATTTGAATTTTCGACCTTCATAAATAATGGTCTCTCCTGGAGATTCTTTGGTACCGGCCAATAGTGAGCCTAACATAACGGTATCTGCACCAGCGGCTATCGCTTTTGGAATATCTCCGGTATATCGAATACCTCCATCGGCAATAACGGGAACTCCCGTTCCCTTAATAGCAGCGGCAACTTCTAAGACCGCAGAAAATTGGGGAAAGCCAACCCCGGCCACAACCCGGGTTGTACAAATAGACCCGGGTCCGATGCCAACTTTTACGGCATCCGCTCCAGCCTCTACCAAATATTTTGCTGCCTCACCAGTGGCGATATTTCCCACTACCACTTCCAATTGCGGAAAGGTTTTCTTTATTTCTTTCAATATGCTGACCACACCTTTGGTGTGACCATGGGCAGTATCAATGATAATAGCATCTACACCAGCCTGAACAAGAGCACCTGCACGATCAACAGCATCTGATGTGACCCCAATGGCCGCCGCAACACGTAATCGACCATATTGATCCTTATTTGCAATGGGTTTTTGGGTAAGCTTGGTAATATCCCTAAAGGTTATTAGCCCAACCAAGGTATTGTCATCATTGACTACCGGAAGTTTCTCAATCTTGTTCTTCTGTAGAATAACTTCAGCTTCGGCCAAAGAAGTACCTTCTCCTACCGTTACAAGATTTTCCGAAGTCATAACCTCACTAATGGGCCTGTCATCATTTTTCTCAAAACGGAGGTCCCGGTTGGTAACAATTCCAATCAATTTTTTGTTCTCATCCACAATAGGAATACCGCCAATGCTATGTTCCTTCATATTGGCCTTGGCATCTCTGACAGTTGATTCCATAGGAAGTGTAACAGGATCCATGATCATTCCACTTTCCGCACGCTTCACCTTTCGCACCTTTATGGCTTGTTGTTCTATGGTCATATTCTTGTGCAGTACACCAATCCCTCCTTCGCGGGCCATGGCAATCGCCATTCTGGATTCGGTCACGGTATCCATAGCAGCAGATACAATAGGTACGTTGATACTTATGTTTCTGGTAAATTTGGATTGAATATTAACTTCTCGTGGAAGTATTTCAGAGAAAGAAGGCACAAGAAGAACATCATCATACGTCAGTCCTTCGCCAACAATTTTGTTTAGGTGGGCTTCCATTGCAATTACGGATTAATTGCGTGCAAATATACCATAATTTAATTCAAAAACCCGCTGCGATAAAAGTTATACCAAATCCTTAAAAAGAGAGGAGAAATAAAGTTAGATTTTGCCCCTATTAACCAAGAAGCCTCAAAAGATCAATGCTTTTTTGGCTGAAAGCATTGCCAAAATACCAAACCTGCCGAAAACGCATAAGTTACGGTCATGAGTGTTCCGGAGAATATTACAATATACTTGAACCATGAAATCCCTTTCCACATAAGATAAATCCCTCCAAAAGTCAAGATTACCGAAAGAAATGGCTCAATGGTCAAAAAGAGTTTCCATTTCTTTGGGAAATCGGAAATCCAAACCAATCCGCCCAAAAGAAAAAAGATAAAAGCCATAGATAGAATATGGGTATGTACAATGGTGAGCATTTCCCTATCCCCTTTCTTGAATTTCATAACCGCGGCATCTTCATCATCTTCATTGCCCAAATAGTTTTCTTCCACACCCGCAGGAGTTGTGGAATCTGTTTGTTTCACAAAAAGTAGTCCTGTAAAAAACCCAATGGAAAGAATAATAACGAATACTGCAATAAACAATCTAATTTCTCTGGGAAATGTTGTCAACAATCCGTTGTAGACCATTACAGCTCTCCTTTATCCTTTAAAATGCCTATTGTCTGAAGCAGGTTGTCCATGGCCTTGGTCATGGAATTTACAGATATGGTAGCACCAGCAATTGCATCAATATTGGTTTCGCTGCTCACCCTATCATCACCAGTTTTTCCTATAAATTGTTTCAGCCAACGTTTGCTTCCAATTTCCCCGCCGTATTCTTCCCTATAAATCAATACCTTGGTATTGATGATAGCCAAATCTTTATCAAAAATTACCAGATAGTCAAATTTGGCTGTTTTGCTTGGGGCTTGATCTACAAATGCGTAGCCTAAAATTGATTCGTTCTGGAGCACACGATAAAGGTTCTCACTGGAAATCTTGGTTGGAAGATTTTCATTCAATTCTGAGGAAACCTTAATGGGGTCCATGGTAAAGTCGGCCACTTCAAAAGTCTTTTCAACTTCCTTGACCACTTTTTTGTTCAGACCTTTTGGAACACTGAACGCCAAGAACACGAAGGCCAGAAAAAATAAGCTGTACGATTCCAACGATTTCATCCCACAAATATATTAATTTAGACTTATTCTGAATAGTCTAGATTGAAGTTTCTGTTCCCTTCTTGAAATAAAAGGTGTGATTAAAACCACACCCCTATTCCAAAATTTAGTCTATCTGCCACATCACTGTCATCTGCGGCATTGCTTCTGAACTGATAATCACCTTTTACTACAACCCCCGGTGCTATGTGATAGGTAAGACCAGTGGTCACATCGGTTCGGTCATAGGCTTCGTTTCTCATCAAACCACCTTCGGTGTCAGCATGGGTATCATACTTTTCGTAGCGTGCAAATGCAAAAAGTTTTTGCCGCTTTCCAACAGGCAGTACATTGTAGGCTCCTTCTAGGTACCATCCTTGAAGCGTACTTCCCAAATTGCTTCCTGTTAGATTATTATATGCATCTGTATCGGAAAGTGAGGCATGGATAAATTGTCCCCTTGCAGTAAACTTTTGATAGGCATAACGGGCATCCAAACCTAACATGGTAATCCCAATATCTGCTCCATCAAATTGTTCTATCTCGTCCTCAGCCTGGGTGCGTCCAAAGTATGTGGAAAAGCCCAAACGCAGACCAGGAATACCGTAATAGTCAAGTTTTGTGGAAAGGTTGGGGCTGTCTATGGTTGACTGGATTCCTTTCTGTCTTCCACCACGCAAACCATTTGAACCTCTTAGCTTTCCATTTATTCCACCTTCGCCATCAGACTCGGTTGATTTGAACCCGTTAAAAAGGTAGGCTTGATATCCCAAAGAGATTGAATTGAATCTACCTGTTACACCCACACCCAGTTCTCTCCAAGTTGTGGGAACTATGGCATTGTCTAGCGCAGGACGCTCAGTTCCGTTAAAGGTGGTCGGTTCATGGAACTCGTTGATAATTCCCATTGGAACCAGCATAAGTCCACCTCGAACATTAAAATTAGGTGCGGCATTGTAGTTCACAAAAGCCTGTTCTACAAAAACCTCTTCTACGTGCTCAAATTCAATTTCCGTAACAAATTGGGTACGATCATCAAATCGATATCCAAAAAGTACCACAAGTCGTTGTACGTCCAACTCTCCATTTTGCCCTTCGGGTTGGTTATACAACATTTCCCCATAGGCGCCTACCGTCACTGCAGAAGCATAGTTTCCAGAAAGCAAACGTTGCGCAGCATTTATTTGCTTTTGAGGGTCAAGTTGTATTGAATCGGTTTGCGTTTGTGCATAGATGGATGTTGCAAAAAGCAGTGTCAAGAAAAAAATTAGGTGCTTCATTGGTGCTGGTCTATTTATTTAGATTAAATATAAATAATTACGGCGGCAAATATATTCCCACTACATGAAGTGACCAAATTAATTTAGACTTATTTTAAATAAAAATGAAGGTTTAACAGCAAGACGTTTTTAACCCTTTCAATTGCCATTAATGATAAACAGAAAACAACTCAGTTGCTTTGTTGTAGGCTGCCTCAAATACCATCCAATTTACGCCTGTATCCACTTTCTCCGTAGTAAAATAGGAAAGCATTTTTTCAGTGGGCATATTCCCAGTAAGTTCATCCTTGGCCATTGGGCACCCACCAAAGCCTTGAACAGCTCCATCAAAACGTCTGCAACCTGCCTTGTAGGCAGCATCTACCTTCTCGTGCCATTTGGTTGGTGTAGTATGCAGATGAGCTCCAAATTCTACCTTGGGATACTTTGGAATTAGATTGGAGAACAAATAATCGATTACCTCTGGAGTAGAGCTTCCAATGGTATCTGAAAGTGACAGTATCCGCGCGCCCATTCCCGCTAATTTTTCGGTCCACTCCCCTACTATCTCCACATCCCAAGGGTCTCCATATGGATTCCCAAATCCCATGGAAATATAGGTAACCACCTCTTTGTTTTTGGAATCCGCAATTTCTAGAATACCTTTTAGGGTATCTACGGATTGGGCAATTGTTTTGTGGGTGTTCCGCATTTGAAAATTCTCAGAAATGGAAAATGGAAAACCCAAGTAATCTATTGCTTCAAATTGACTGGCATCTTGGGCTCCTCTGATGTTGGCCACAATTGCAAGTAATTTGCTCTTACTTTTGGATAAATCCAACTGGTCCAGTACCTCTGCCGTATCCTGCATTTGGGGAATCGCTTTCGGAGATACAAAACTTCCAAAATCCAAGGTATCAAAACCACACCCCAGCAAAGATTGTAGATACTTCACCTTTTCTGTTGTTGGGATAAATGTTTTGATGCCTTGCATGGCATCACGCGGACATTCTATGAGTTTAACTTTTGCCATAGGACGATGGTAAATTTACCACTATTTATCTGATAGGAACAGATATACGGCAATACCCACAAAGACAGTTATTTGAAGCCATTTCAAGAACAACCCCGATTGCGGGTACTTTGTTAAATACTTGGAAATCTTTCCGGCCAAAACGGCGATTGTTCCAAAAATGATAAACGCGGAGAGCATAAAAAGTAAGCCGAGCACATAAAACTGAACTACCGTATTCAACTCCTGACTAAACAGAAACCCCGGAAAAAAGGCAAGAAAGAAAATGGTCACTTTGGGATTGAGCACATTCATGGTGAAACCAATCTTGAACAGTTTACTATGGCTTTTGCCATTGCCGCCGGTGTTGTCCAAGCTGAGGGATGCATCACTTTTATAAACCTGGATAGCTAAATACAACAAGTAGATTGCACCAAACATCTTGATTCCGAAAAAAAGCGCATCACTTCTTTTGATGATTTCCGACACCCCAAATGCCAGCAAGGTAGTATGAACCAAACAACCGCTTACCAGCCCGGTCGTGGTGGCCATCCCAGCTTTTACTCCATTGGAAATGCTTTGGGTTAGCACATAAATGTTATCCGGACCAGGAGAAATGGCCAAAGCGGCAGAAGCCACAACAAACCCAATCAATATTGGGTAGTTGATAAATGCCGTTTCTTGAATGAACAACGTAAACATATGAACTATGATGTCCGCTCTAAAATTGCCTTGTTGATTTTTTTAATGAGGCCAGGTCCTTCATAAATGAAACCTGTGTACAATTGTACCAAATCTGCTCCAGCATCCAACTTTTCCAAAGCATCCTCTGCTGAGTGAATCCCACCCACTCCAATAATAGGAAATGCCCTATTGCTTTTTTCTGCCAAGAATCTGATTACCTCGGTACTTCTGTTTGTTAAAGGTTTTCCGCTAAGACCTCCTTGTTCTTCTGTCAAAATCAAGTGGGACTTTAACCCTTTTCTAGAAATGGTAGTATTGGTAGCAATAACACCATCTATTTTTGATTCTTTGACGATGTCAATAATATCCAGAAGCTGGTCATCGCTTAGATCCGGTGCTATTTTAAGAAGAATCGGTTTTTCTTTTGACTCCAATTTCTTGGAAAGTTTTCCGTTCTGGCTTTTCAATTTCTTCAGCAGTTTGAACAAAGGCTCCTTATCTTGAAGTTCCCGTAACCCAGGTGTGTTGGGAGAACTAACATTGACCACAAAATAATCCACGTGCTCGAATAGCGCCTCAAAACAAATGAGATAATCTTTTATGGCATCTTTATTCGGAGTCTTTTTGTTCTTTCCAATATTGCCCCCGATCAGGACCCTGTGTTTCTTGTTGAGTTGCTCCACTGCCTCAAACACCCCATGATTGTTAAACCCCATCCTATTGATGATTCCACTGTCTTCCACCAATCTGAACAATCTCTTTTTTGGGTTTCCTGCTTGTGGCTTGGGAGTCAGCGTACCAATTTCGATAAATCCAAAACCAAAATCTGAAAATTCGTTGTAGAGCTTTGCATCTTTGTCAAATCCTGCCGCTAGACCCACCGGGTTTTTAAATATCAATCCAAAGACTTCTTTTTCCAATCTTGGGTCCTTAATGATGAACATTTTCTTGAAAAGATGATTTATTCCCAGCTTGGACAGTATTCTTATGGCACTAAATGAAATTTGGTGTGCTACTTCAGGGTCAAATAAGAAAAGAATCGGGCGAATGAGGAATTTGTACATTCAAAAAATTTTGACAAAAATATAAACTCTTAGTTCAGCTTGTAAGAAATTGGTTATTTTTCGTCAACTGACCTATCCACATACATAGGGCGTAGGGTAAGTTGACTACAAAGTTCCAAATAAAGGTTGTACTGTTTGGCATTTAATGTGGACAAAAGACGCCTGTCCATCATAAGTGCATTTTGCTTCATACTATCCAAAATATCTTTGTATTGTTTTGAAAAAGTCATCAAAACTTCGGGTGAACTTCCTTCATGACGTTTTAAAAGATGTTTTGCGCGGTCCTTAAGGATATCGTTCCTAACCTTAAGTTCAGCGCTCCAGCTTTTTAATTTGTCCTTTTGATTATCATTTAATTGAAATACCTCCATAATCACTTGATCATCTTGCCCGCCAACTCCCAATTGACAATCTTCTTGGGATAGACCTACATTAAAGAAAACCATAAGTAAGACTAAAGGAACTTTTTTCAAACCGTATGTTTTAAACCGAAGAAATATAGGTCTTCAAAAACGGTTTTTCTCAAAATAACGATTGAATAAGCATTATTTTTGATGAAACGCATGTTATGGAAAAATTACTACCCAGATTTCTTGAATATGTCGCCATAGATACCCAAAGCGACCCTTACTCCAAAACCACCCCTACTACCGAAAAACAAAGAGACCTGGCTAAAAAGCTGGTCATGGAACTTCATCAAATAGGTATGCAGGAAGTCTCCATTGATGAGAATGCGTACATCATGGCCACCCTTCCGTCCAATATGGATAAAAAGGTGCCTACCATAGGTTTCATCTCCCATATGGATACTTCTCCTGATTTTTCAGGTAAGAACGTCAGTCCCCAAATTGTGAAAAATTACGATGGTAAGGACATCGTGCTCAACAAACAGAAAAACATTGTTCTATCTCCGGATTATTTTGAGGATTTGCTCCAATACCAAGGTCAGACCTTGATCACCACCAACGGTAATACGTTGCTAGGTGCCGATGACAAAGCTGGAATTGCGGAAATAATCACTGCCATGGAGTATTTGATCCAACATCCGGAAATTAAGCATGGTAAGATTAGGATTGCCTTCACTCCCGATGAGGAAGTAGGACGGGGCGCCCATAAGTTCGATGTAAAAAAATTTGGTGCGGAATGGGCCTATACCATGGATGGTAGCCAGGTTGGGGAATTGGAGTACGAAAACTTTAACGCCGCAAGTGCCAAAATAACTGTCCTGGGCAAAAGCGTACACCCAGGTTATGCCAAAGACAAGATGGTCAATGCCATAGGCATTGCCAATGAGTTCCTGGGATTGCTACCGCCAAACGAGGTTCCCGAAAAGACTTCGGACAGGGAAGGTTTTTTCCATGTTCACCTATTTAAAGGTGAGATTGAAAAAGCAACGGTTGAACTTATTGTCCGTGATCACGATGCCCTCCATTTTGAAGCCAGAAAGCAACTTTTGGAAGACATCAAGGAAAAACTCAACAAAAAATACGGGGACTGTGTAAATCTTCAGATTGATGATCAATACAAAAACATGCGCGAAAAAGTAGAGCCTGTTTTTCATATTGTAGAAATTGCCAAAGAGGCTATGGAATCGCTGGATATTGAGCCGATCATAAAACCCATAAGGGGTGGAACTGATGGTTCCCAACTGAGTTTTATGGGGCTGCCGTGTCCAAATATTTTCGCTGGCGGCCATAACTTTCACGGAAAATATGAATATATTCCCTTGGAGAGCATGGAAAAAGCTGTTAAGGTCATCGTTAAAATATGTGAGCTCACGGCCATTCAAATAAAGTAGTATGGAAAAGGCGGAAAAACTCAAAAACTACTACGAAAAAGAACATCCTTTTAAGGATGGCATTAACCTATTGCGCTCCCTTGCCCAGGAAACTGAGAGTACAGAGGGTTACAAGTGGAACTTTCCGGTATATACCATTAATGGTAAAAATGTATTTGGCATATGCCGATTCAAGAACCATTTTGGACTTTGGTTTTTCAACGGAGTGTTTCTAAGTGATCCAAAAAAGGTGTTGCAAAATGCCCAAGAAGGAAAAACCAAGGGAATGCGGCATTGGAAATTCCAGTCAGTGGATGAGTTGGACCATAACGCAATACGGGAATATTTATTGGAATCCATTGAAAATCAAAAAAAGGGCAAGGAAATTTCCGTGGAAAAAGGGTCCAAGGCCAAAATACCGGAACTTCTCCGGGTGCAATTGGACAACAACCCGTTATTGAAATCGAGTTTCGACGCTTTTTCTCCTTATAAACAAAAAGAATTCTGCGAATACATTTTGGAAGCCAAACAGGAAAAAACCAAACTCAAAAGATTGGAGAAAATCCTTCCTATGATTGAAAAAGGGGTTGGGCTTAACGATGCTTATAGGTAAAATGTAAGTATTCGTCAATCCGATAAACTCATTCGTCCATTTACCGTTTATCTGAGTCAAAACTTTAGTGAACTTCGCACATTGTTAAGATATGTACATTAAAATGAATTTATGTCCTTACTAGTGTGGAAACATTGAATGAACTATATTGAAACCATAAGTAAACTATCAATTCCAACTCAAGAGCAAATCAATAGGTTCACTGCGTATCTATTAGATATTCATAGTTGGTACAAACATATTCCTTTGATTAAAGGAAGTGTATTCACGGTTTATATTGAACCAGATTTAAATCGAGAATATCCCACAAATCACCCTAAATTACCATTTGGCAATACCAAAGAAGGGTATCAGCAGGCGTTTGGGCACTTATCATATCAATATTATATAGGCCAAATTTGTTATCAGGACTTCCGTTACAAATTCATTGATGGTAAAAGGGTTGAGCTAGGAGTAACAAAAATACCCGAAGCGTATAAATTAAAATGGAGTATCAAACTGTTTCCGTATTGTCATATAGATTTCGAGGAAGGCATATCCTTATTTGAAGAGGATATCAGAATTCTTCAAAACAATGGGCTTCATCCGCAAAAAGATCTACTACTAACTTGGTATAAATCAATTTCCAAGAGAAACGATTATTGGAACAAAAAGCTCAATGATGAAGAAAGGGAATATTTGGTTTTGCTTGATGATCACCGAGAAATAAAAGAAGAAAATGACATTCCAAAACGTATTTTCGATTACATCAAACTGGAAAGATCAGTTTGGGATATTGAAGATAGATTGCGGTCTATCGAAGAACAAAAGTTGTCAAATTCACTTAAAAAACTAATTGACGATTTTGTCACAATAAAAGAACAATTTGCCAACAAAGAATAAATCACAATAAAAATGACCGTTTTTTCGAAATGATAGGTGCTCTCTCAAAAACCACATTCATCTACAAAGGCATAACTTATTTCTTTGGAAACTGCCACCCATTATAATAGGTTTTGCCTAGATAGGCATTGGCTTCCATATTGTCAAAACCTCCTTTTTCGGCATTCCAGAACAAACGCTCACCTGTTTTGTAAGCCAGATTGCCCATATGGCAGACCATAGCGGCATCGTATCCTATTTTCATTGGAGCATTAAGTATGGATTCATCTCTTTTTTTGACAGCTTCCAGAAAATTGGTAGTATGGAGGTCCAAACCGTTGGCATCCACCCTTTGTATAGGTACCGCTTCTATCTTGGGTCCAAGGTCCTGGTCCCAATTGGGTCTATCTTTTTCCGGGATTACTTCCCAACCCCCACGATCCAATACCAAGGTTCCGTTGTTCCCGATAAACGCAATGCCGTGATTTCGACCATAATTGCCCCCATCAATACCGGTAGCATGCTCCCAGAGCAAGGAAAATCCATCAAACTCGTAAACGGTCTGCAAGGTATCCGGGGTTTCGGAAGCGTCATCGGGATAGGCAAATTTTCCTCCCAGGGCCATTACCGACTTTGGCAGCGAAGCTTTCATCCCATACAATGCATAGTCAATCAAATGAACCCCCCAATCAGTCATCAATCCTCCTGCATAATCCCAAAACCATCTAAAATTGAAGTGAAATCTATTTGGGTTGAAAGTACGTTCGGGAGCTGGTCCCAACCACATTTTATAATCAACTCCCTCTGGTACAGAGCCATCGGGCAATTGTGGAACAGGCTGCATCCAACCTTGATACGCCCAAGCCTTAGCCAAGCGTATTTGCCCAAGCTTTCCCGAATGTACATAGTTTATGGCATCCACAAAGTGGGGTTGACTACGTTGCCATTGCCCAATCTGAACCATACGGTCGCTGGAATTTACCTTGGATAGCATTACCTCGCATTCGGCTATGGAATTAGCTATGGGTTTTTCACAATAGACATCCTTGCCTGCATCCACGGAATCTACCAATTGAAGGCAGTGCCAATGGTCCGGGGTGCCAATAATAACAAGGTCCACATCTTTATCTTCCAACATTTTTCGGTAATCCGAATACCATTTCGGTTTTTTGATTTCCGCCTTTTCCAACTCTGAAGTTTTGTCTCGAAGAACGTTCTCATCCACATCACAAAGGGCAACCACTTCTACTTCGCTATTTTTTAGGATTGACAGCAAGTTGACAAACCCCATTCCCTTGCACCCAATAAGTCCAACCTGAATTCTATCGTTGGGGCTAATGGTTCTTCGTATTGACGCCAGCATCTCTGTTGGGAACAAAGCGGAAGTTCCCAAACCGGCCATAAACAGTGATCCTCTTTTTACAAATTGTCGTCTTGTACCCATGTGAAAAAAATTTTAATCAAGGTACAAAAAAACGTCCCTCGTAATTCATCTTACGAGGGACGTTTGCACTCAAAAATGTATGTGAGTACTATTTTTTGTCGGACGAGGTATTTAATTTTCTGCTCATCTCCATAGAGATTGCTGAACGATCAAACTTCAATCGGCCGGCCATGGTCTCAATGACACAGGAAAAATCCTTGTCGTTCAATTCCAAAATTTTGCCGTGCAGACCACTTTTCGTGATAATACGATCACCTTTCTTCAACTCTGAAGCAAATTTTTTCTCATCCTTCTGACGCTTGATCTGTGGGCGAATCATAAAGAAATACGCCACAACAAAAATCAATATCAGTGGTAAAAACTGTCCTAAATTTTCCATTAAAACCCTAGTTATTTAACTGGACCTGCTGGTGCAGCATCCTTTGGGTTAACAAAAGCCTTTATTCTCAAAAGCTCGCTCCCTTTCTCTGTGTTTGCCGTTACCGTGATGGTCTTGGTAACTTGGTTTTGACCAGAACCATTGAACTTCACTAACATTTGCCCAGACTCTCCCGGAGCTATTGGAGTATTCCTTGGATACTCTGGAACAGTACAACCACAGCTGCTTTTAGCATCGGTAATGATCAAAGGTGCATTACCTGTATTGGTAAATGAAAAGGTTGTTTCTTGTGGAGTACCTCTTTCAATAGTACCGAAATCATGCTCTTGCTTATCAAAACTCATTACAGGAACATTCTTCTGTTCGGCATCTCTGTCCGTAGCACTTTCAACATTGTCTGCAACTACCTTGTCAGAAGCTTTTTCCTTACAGGAAACACTTACCAAGGCAACCGTCAAGATCAAACTCAAAATTGTCGTTATTCTTTTCATGGTTTAAATTAATTTTTCCAAAATTAAGCAAATATTGTTTATTGTAATCCTCTTCCCATTTTTTGCAATCTCCCGTTGGATTTATATTCCTTGGCCAACTTGTCCAAAACCCCATTAATGAAAATACTGCTCTTAGGGGTGGAATACTCTTTGGCTATTTCCAAATATTCATTGAGGGTCACTTTCTCTGGAATGGAAGGAAAATTGAGTAGTTCGCAAATCGCCATCTTCAATATTATGGAATCAATTTCCGCAATACGATCATTGTCCCAATTAGGTGTCTTTCCTTCTATTTCTTTTTCCCATTTGGCATCGTTGAGCAAGGTTTTGGTAAGCAGGTCATTGGCATAGATCATATCTTGTTGATCTTTTAACAAGGCTGGCAAAAAGAATTTTTCACTGGCATTTTCTTTTGCCTTGCGCAATCTTTTGATCAAAAAGGTATTTACAATGGGAATATCATCTACCCAAGTAAGTTTGTCATCTTCAAAATACTCGTAGATCTTTTCGTTGGGCGCTATGATGTTTTTATAAAGTTGAAGAACCACATCCTTGTCATCCTCATAACTACCTGCTGCATTGGACATATAAGTTTTATAGATATCGCTGGCCACTACCTCTTTGTAAATGATCTTTACATATTCCTCATTGAGGTACCAATTGTTGAGTTTCCGCTTTGATAGTTCGTTTTGAAGTGCTGCATTACCCGAGATTTGGAGCAGTAATCTGTTTTTTACGAACTTTTCGGGATCGGGATAATTATCGTCCTCGGTAATCAGATATTTTTTGGAAGCATGATTGGCATGTTTTTCCGCTAGTCGATGAAGCTCTATTAAAAGGCTTAACACCAGCAAGTAGAGCACGTACATGTTCTCTATACTCACTTTTAGAAACTTCTGTTGTTTCTCCAGGGAATCATCCTTGGATTGGACCAATGCATATATGCATTGCATCACTTTTACTCTAATATGCCTTCTAGTAAGCATTTTTAAAAGAACTTTAAAGTCGTTTGTTGGCTTTCACTGCGCAAAAGTAATCTTATATTTCAATCTTGTCCTACCAAAGTCATTTTCTTATCAGTTTTATAACATTTAGTTTTGGGGCAATGGTCTATATTTGTCAAAGCATCATCAAATAAATACCTCCAAGAAACCCTCTTTCCCTTTATATGAAGGAACTCAAGCATCTTAACAAATACTTTAAAAAGTACTGGTTAAAATTATTGATGGGAGTTTTAATCACCATCATTGCCCGTGTTTTTTCGCTCATCATGCCATCTTATGTGAGCAAATCTATACAGGCCATAGAAAAGTTTGTCGCAAACTCTATCTCTATTTCCGAGGCCAAAGAATTACTTTTTGGTTACATATTGATCATCATTGGAGCAGCACTACTCTCTGGTCTTTTTACCTTTTTAATGCGGCAGACCATTATCAATGTCTCTAGATACATAGAGTATGATCTTAAAAATGAGGTTTTTGACCACTATCAGATATTGAACCTGAGCTTTTATAAAAAGAACAGGATCGGAGACTTAATGAACCGCATAAGCGAGGATATCAATCAAGTAAGAATGTATGCCGGGCCGGCAATCATGTATGGAATCAATACCTTGACCATGTTTGTCTGTATCATTCCCTTGATGTTCATTAAAGCGCCCACTTTGGCATCTTATACACTGATTCCTCTACCTATACTTTCTGTTTTGATTTATCAGATCAGTAAGATCATTCATAAAAGAAGCACCAAGGTACAAGAGTACTTGTCTACCCTGTCCACCTTTGCCCAAGAATCCTTTTCTGGTGTGGCGGTAATAAAAGCTTATAGTCTGGAGCCAAAAATAAATTCAGAAATCAATACACTGGCGAACCAAGGAAAAGATACCAGTATGGATCTTGCCAAGGTAAATGCTTGGTTTTTCCCGTTGATGATTCTGCTCATCGGTATAAGTAATATTTTTGTAATCTATATAGGCGGCAAACAATACATTAATGGAGAAATAACCTCTATTGGTATCATTGCAGAGTTTATCCTATACGTCAACATGCTTACGTGGCCTGTGGCCATAGTGGGTTGGTTGACCTCAATTATCCAAAGAGCTGAAGCCTCTCAGAAAAGAATCAACGAGTTTCTGAAGGTTCAACCGGACATACGAAACGAGGTAGCGGAAATCACCCCAATTGTTGGTGATATTGAATTCAAGAACGTTTCATTTACCTATGACGACACCAACATCACCGCGCTTGATAACGTTTCATTTAACATAAAAGCTGGACAAACCGTTGCAATTTTGGGTAAGACAGGAGCTGGTAAGTCTACTATACTTGATCTTGTGGCCCGTTTATATGATGCCTCTTCTGGTGAAGTTCTAATTGATGGAATCCCGGCTCAAAAATTGAACTTGGATAATCTTCGCAGTGCAATAGGGGCCGTGCCCCAAGATGCCTTTCTTTTCTCGGACACCATTGAGAACAACATTCGTTTCGGAAACGAAGATGCCACATTTGATGAAATAGTTTCCGTGGCCAAAAAAGCAGTGGTACACAAGAACATTGAAGGATTTTCTAAGAAATACGATACTATTCTCGGCGAACGGGGCATAACATTGAGTGGAGGTCAAAAGCAACGTGTGTCCATAGCAAGAGCTTTGCTAAAGAATCCCAATATTTATCTTTTTGATGACTGCCTTTCTGCAGTGGACACTGAAACTGAAGAAGAAATCTTAAACAATTTGAAGCAGGTTTCTCACAGCAAGACCACCCTGATCGTTAGCCACAGGGTCTCCTCTGCAAAGAACGCGGACAAGATAATTGTCCTCGAAAATGGTAGGATAATTCAGGAGGGTACACACGAGGAATTGAACAATATAGATGGCTACTATAAAGAACTCTATCTCAACCAACTCTCTGAGAAAGAATGACAAAAAAGTTGCTCGATTAGCATTTTTTTTACATTTTTGGTAGAATTATTCAACATTGCACTTAACACACACACTAGACCATATGAGCGAGAAAGAAATAATGGATCAGGAAGAAATATACTCCAAAGTCCTACGGGCAGGGAGAAGAACTTATTTTTTTGATGTAAGAAGCACCAAGGCAGGTGATTACTATTTGACCATAACAGAAAGTAAAAAATTTACCCATGATGATGGGTCTTTTCATTATAAGAAGCACAAAATCTATCTCTACAAAGAAGATTTTGCAGCATTCAGGGAGATTATGGAGGAGATGATGGATTACATTATTGATGAAAAAGGCCTGGAAGTCATTTCTGAACGCCACCAAAAAGATTTCAAAAAAGAAGAAGGCAATCCAGAAGAAAATGGAACCATGTCCGGTAATTTTACCGATGTGGATTTTGATGATATTTAAAGAGTATTCTCTTAAAAAAACCAAAAAACGGTCTGCCTAGTGCAGGCCGTTTTTTATTTTTAACATCGACTAATTCAATCTTTCCGAAATGAAACAACTCAGTACCCTCATTCTAATGGCCCTAGTTGGCCTTAATCTTACTGCCCAAAACGTTACCCTAGACTATTACCTGCCTAAAAATGTTACTTACGACCCAAACATTCCTAAACCATCAGAAATTATTGGCCACGAAGTTGGGGAATGGCACGTTACCCATGACAAATTGGTGTTCTACATGAAACACCTAGCATCCATCAGTGATCGAATGACCATTGAGGACCGCGGAAGTACTTTTGAGGGAAGGCCAATTCTCCTGCTTACCGTAACATCTCCCAAAAATCATGGGAACATTGAGAATTTAAGGGAACAACATTTGGCTTTGTCCGAAGGAACTGGTGATTTAAACACCTCCAATATGCCAATTGTAGTCTATCAAGGTTTTTCCATCCATGGGAATGAAGCAAGTGGCGCCAATGCAAGTTTGGCGTATGCCTATTATCTTGCAGCGGCCCAAGGTTCGGAAATTGAAACCATGTTGGACAATATGGTAATCTTATTAGATCCGAGCTTTAATCCAGATGGATTACAACGTTTCGCTTATTGGGCCAATGTCCATAAAAGTCAAAATCTTAATCCGGACACCAACGAAAGGGAATACCATGAAGTTTGGCCAGGTGGACGTACAAACCATTATTGGTTTGATATGAACCGTGACTGGCTTCCAGTACAATTACCAGAAAGTAGGGCACGTATTGAAACCTTTCACAAGTGGTTACCAAATATCTTAACGGACCATCATGAAATGGGGACCAATTCAACCTTTTTCTTCCAACCCGGAGAACCATCAAGGGTACATCCGTTGACACCAAAAATCAACCAAGAGCTGACTAAGGAAATCGGAACCTATCACGCCAGAGCTTTGGACAAAATAGGCTCATTGTACTATTCCGAAGAAAATTATGACGATTACTACTATGGCAAAGGCTCTACTTTTCCCGATGTAAACGGAAGTATTGGAATTCTATTCGAGCAAGGAAGTTCCAGAGGACATATCCAAGAAAGTGAAAATGGCATCCTTACTTTTCCGTTCACCATAAGAAACCAGTTTACCACGGCACTTTCCACCATTGAAGCAGCTAAGAACATGCGGACCAAAATCTTGGATTACCAGCGTAAGTTCTATGCGGATATGCGTGCGGAAGCCTCAAGGAACAGAACAAAAGGCATTATTTTCGGTGACAGCAAAGATGCCTTGAGAACCTACCACCTTGCGGAAATCCTGAATAGGCACAAGATAAAATTCCATGAACTTGCCAGTGATGTTACCATAGCTGGCAAAACATATAAAAAAGGGCATAGCTACATCGTTCCCACCAATCAAAAGAACCCAAGATTGATCAAAGCTATGTTCGAAAAAAGAACAACCTTCGTTGATAGTCTTTTTTATGACGTTTCAGCCTGGACCTTCCCATTGTCTTTTAATATGGATTATGGCAATTTGTCCTCACTGGTCAACGCTGGTTCTGAAGTCGTAGATTTTCAAAAGCCTTCTGGAGGTGTGGACAAAAAGAGCAACTACGCTTATTTGTTTGAATGGCATGAGTACTATACTCCAAAAGCGTTGAACAAAATCCTTAAAAAGGGATTACGGGCCAAAACGGCAAAATCTCCTTTTACCCTTGAGGGTAAAAAATATGACTACGGCACCATCATGGTTCCCGTGCAGAATCAAAAACTCAATTCAGATGATCTACATACTTTCTTGAAAAAAGTTGCAGAAGAAAGTTCGATCAACATTGCAGGGGTCTCCACTGGGCTTACCAAGGGTATAGATTTGGGAAGTAACGACTTTGACCCCATCAAAAAGCAAAAAGTGGCCATTTTGGTCGGAGATGGAATAAGACCTTATGATGCTGGTGAAATTTGGCATTTGTTCGACACTCGATACAACATGAAAATCACCAAAATAGATACCCGCTATTTTAACAGTGTTGATCTAGACAAATACACGGACTTAATTCTGCCTAGCGGATGGGGAAGTAATTTGTTGGATAAAAAAGGAGCAGATAAAATCAAAGATTGGGTAAAAGATGGTGGCACCGTAATCGGTTATAGAAATGTTGCCAATTGGTTCAAAAAGCATGAGTTGATGAAACTTGAGATGAAAAAGGACACTTTGGTTGCCAAAAACATAGCATTTGACCAAAAAAATGACTTTAATGGAGCCCAGGTTACCGGCGGAGCAATTTTTGAGGCCAAGTTAGACCGGTCGCACCCAATAAACTACGGATATAAAAACAATCGAATTTCTCTGTTCAGGAATACCAATATTTATCTGAAACCAGAGAAAAACAGCTATGATAACCCTATTCAGTATACAAACAATCCGTTGCAGAGTGGGTACATCTCAGAAGAAAATGAAGAACTGATCAAAAACAGTGTCCCTTTTAAAGTGAAAAGATTGGGCAAGGGAAGGGTTATCCTATTTACTGACAATACAAATTTCAGGGCATTTTGGTACGGCACCAACAAACTACTGATGAACGCTATTTTCTTCGGTCAGATGATGTAATGCCAATTTTCACTAGTATGATATTAATGACGGCATGTCCCAAAACGGTGAGGCATGCCGTTTTTACGTCAAAATATTTCCAAAGTATCGTCAACAAAATCCCATAGAACAAAGGATAGGTAATCATGGCAAAGCCGAACTTAAAAGTAGCTTCAAATTCAACCTCAGGAACTTTTGGCTTTATAAAGGTCCTCCATAAAACCACCAAAGGGAAGTTCAAGGAATAAAAAAGTGCTCTTGACACGGTATTTGCAACTTTAACCTTTTGAGGCTTTCCTTTAGGAAAGGACCGCTCTGAAATCATCATGTTAACAGCATCTGGCTTAAGATATAGGCTTTCCCTTCCTTCCAATTTTGAAATAACATCCTCATATTCATTTTCTGGGATGTGAGTGGTCAATGCTGTTAGCGCCTTAAAAACCTCTTGCTTAACATCTCCCACAAATTTTGAAGAGCCCATAAACTCCTGTACTTCTATTGGATTTCCCACATAAAGAGATGCTGCATCCCCACTTTGCGAGGGTTTCATATAATTCTGCCCAATGGGCACTAATTGCAATTTCATTTTTGGGTCCTTTTCCAAAGCAGTCATTATAATCCTTGTAAAGCCCTTGCTCAACGGTCTAACTCTTCGTTTTAGACTATGATTGGCCTCAGGAAAGAGCAAAATGGCCTCACCGTTCAGGAGTAGCTCAGAGCATCTTTCAAAAATAGCTTGGTTTTTGTACAGATTAGCTTTGCCATCCCTAATGCGATAAATGGGTATCATTTGTAAAAAACCAAAAAGCGAATTGAGCACAGAACCCTTAAAAATGTCTGAACGGGTAATAAACCATGGCTTTCTTTTACATCGAGTGGCTAGGAGAAGTACATCCATCAAGGCATTCTGGTGATTGGAAAGAATAAGTACAGGGCCCTTTTCGGGTATTCTTTCGGAGCCAACAACTTCAATTTTTTGATAATAGCAAAAGAGTCCAGCTCTAATCCAGTATTTGATTAAAAAGTAGGCAAGGTGTTTCAAACCAATTCTTCTTTTTCAATAGGCTTGAATCCCCAAACCATACCCAGCGCAATCCCGGACACTAAATGCCAAATGCCCCAAAAGGCAGTCAGCAAAGCCATTCCTCCTAGACCATCAAAAAAGGTGAATATCAGAAGTAGTCCCAAACCAGAATTTTGAATTCCAGTCTCAATTGTGATGCAACGGATATTTTCTCGTGAGAAACCCAACATTTTGGCCACAGAAAACCCTGTGGTCAATGCTACTAAGTTATGGACCACCACCAACCAAAAAACATAGAGGACATACTCCATAAAAATATCCCGGTTCTTATACAGGGCCAAGAAAACCAATGCCACAAAGAAAAGCAGTGAGCCCATTTTAAACCCTTTGGCCAATTTTCTGGAGACTGTTGGCCAATAATGGTTGACCAGCATCCCCAAAATGAGTGGAACACCAAGCAACAGCGCCACCAATTTCACCATTTCCAAAGGCGATATGGACACTTCCTTTAGAATAGAAGCCGTAGGTTCGTATTGACCACCCCAAAAACTTAAATTAAAGGGAGTCATAAAAATGGCCAATAGCGTAGCTATAGCTGTAAGCGTTACAGACAATGCAGAATTTCCTTTGGACAGATGGGTGAAAAAATTTGATACATTTCCTCCAGGACATGCCGCCACCATGAACATCCCCAATGCAATGCTAGGAACGGGTTCGGTAATCCAAACTAAAATAAACGTGATTATGGGAAGTAGCAAAAATTGACAAATTACCCCTGTGAGCACAGGTTTTGGTGTTTTCCATAGACGTTTAAAATCTTGGACAGATATTTCAAGAGCAATCCCAAACATAACCAATGCCAGAGCCACATTGAGGGTCCAAAGAGATTTTTCATCAAAATTGATGTGAACGTTATCTATAATTTGTTCCAAATGAACACCGAGGTTTAGCCTACAAGATACACGTTTCTACGAATTTGAAAGTTTTGTATCCTTTTTTGGACAAAGTCCAGTAAATTCATGCTTCCAAAATTGTAATAATTATGGCACGTACTCCCAGTAATATGCTACCGTTAGGAACAAAGGCACCAGATTTCAGTCTACTAGATACAGTTTCGGGAAGTTTTTGTTCTTTAAAAGAGCTACAGAGAACCCAAGGAACTGTGGTCATGTTCATTTGTAACCATTGCCCCTTTGTGGTCCATGTTAATCCGGAAATTTCGCGTTTAGCCAAAGAGTATCAGGATAAGGGTATTGCTTTTATTGCCATTTCAAGTAACGATGTGCAAAACTATCCGCAAGATTCCCCCGAACTGATGACTCAAGTAGCCCGGCAAGAAGGATACACATTCCCTTACTTGTATGATGAGACCCAAGAAATAGCCAGAGCTTATGATGCGGCCTGCACTCCCGATTTTTATTTGTTCGATGCCGATTTGAAGTTGGTCTATCGCGGGCAATTGGATGATTCAAGACCAGGCAATGGCGTGCCCCTAACCGGAACCGACCTAAGAAATGCCATGGACGCTTTATTGGAAAACAGGGAAATTGACCCAGACCAAAAACCAAGTATAGGGTGCAATATTAAATGGATACAGCATTAACCTTTTATCATGAAAATCAATCCCGCGGAAGCCTTAAAAGAACTAAAAAAGGTAGATTCTCCTTTTTTGACCCTGTTTGAACATGGAACATTATCGGTAGAAATCTATAAACCTGAAAAGGTGGATCTTCAACAGCCCCATTCAAGGGACGAGATCTATGTTGTGGTATCCGGCACAGGAGAATTTTTAAACGATGGCCACCGGACCACTTTTGCTCCAGGAGATTTCCTTTTTGTCCCAGCTGGAATAGAACATCGTTTTGAGAATTTTACGGATGATTTCTGCACTTGGGTCTTCTTTTATGGTCCGGAAGGAGGTGAAAACGACGAATGAACAATACTATCACTTTGGAAGTGGTTACAACTTCCTCCATGGATTCTTACATTGAAGTTGGCAAAAACTCCTATGTACAACACTATCTGCATTTATGGGAAAACAACGACCCTACTCCCTATATCAGCAGCAGTTTTGCCATTGAGGTAGTGGAAAAGGACCTCAGCAATCCCAATATGGTTCATTTCCTGGTCAAGATGGAAGACGAAGTAGTCGGAATTGTCAAATTGATTAAGGATCATCCTTTGGATGAGTTCTCGGAAAAAGAGGCCTTGTTGGCCCAAAAAATTTATCTTCTCCAAGCTTATTCCGGAAAAGGTGTAGGCAAAAAAGTATTGCAATTAATAGAGGAATTTGCCCAAAATCTGGGTAAAAAAATTGTTTGGCTGGATACCATGCAAAAAGGAAGTCCAATCAACTTCTATCAAAAAAATGGTTATACCATCAAGAGAGAAAGTACATTATCGCTACCCGGAGCCAAACCTGAAGAAAGACCCATGTGGGTGCTTACTAAGGTTCTTTGATTACCAACCCTCTCTTTTTATCAAATTCTCTATGTGAGCAAAATGATGGCTCCCATGCCAGGCATACCTTCCTACATTTTCTTCCAAAGAGGTATCCCAATTCCCCTCTGGGTGTACAAACTGTTTTTTGAGTTCATCCCTGGAAAGTCCCTTTAACAAATGTACCAGCTTGGCATGAACAGCATTCAAATGGTCTAACGACATTTGAATGGGTGCCGTCTTGGCATCAAAAAGTTTGGACCATTCCTTTTCAAAATAGGCTTTAATGAGAGGTTTATCCTCTGTCAATGCCCATTTGAAACGTGTATAGCTATGATGATGACTATCCGAAATATGGTGCACCAATTGCCTCACCGTCCACCCACCAGGCCTATAAGGTGTTTCCAGTTGTTCTTCAGAGAGCGGCGTGACCATATCTTCCAGTCTTTTAGGTAAATGTTCCAAAACACTGATCCATTCCTCCAAATGAGCATCTTTAATCTGATCTGGGACCACAAATTTGCCAATTGGGTACTGTAGTTGGGTTAAATTATCTTTTTCCATGGTTTAAAAATAGTAAACTTTGGTTCTGTCCACCTCAATTGATATGACCTAAATCATTGGGGAACCTAAAACTTTAATACACATTTAACGCCTCCAAAGAATTTGGATTTAAATATCTACTAATTTTGTAGGACAATCATTTAACAATCTAAAAAAACAATATACATGGCTACTATCAGATTAGGCGATACCGCACCCGATTTTACCGCAGAAACTTCTCAAGGAACATTAAATTTTTATGATTACCTAGGTGATGGATGGGGAATTCTTTTCTCGCACCCTGCAGATTTTACACCTGTTTGTACTACTGAGCTAGGTACGGCTGCAAAATTTAAATCGGAATTTGACAAGAGAAATGTGAAAATGATGGCGTTGAGTGTTGATGGTGCCGATTCGCACAATGAATGGATAAAAGACATTAATGAAACCCAGGAGACCTTGGTCAATTTTCCTATAATCGCCGATGAGGATAGAAAGGTCTCTGACCTTTATGACATGATTCATCCCAATGCAGATGATACCCTAACGGTTCGTTCTGTTTTTATTGTTGGACCGGACAAAAAGGTAAAATTGATTTTGACCTATCCTGCTTCCACCGGTCGTAACTTTTACGAACTCCTACGTGTCATAGATTCATTACAACTTACGGCGCATCATAAAGTTGCTACCCCTGCCAACTGGAAAAATGGTGAAAAGGTGGTAGTGAGTCCTTCTATTCCCACACATGAGGCTAAAGAGATTTTTACCAAGGGTGTGGAGGAGATCAAACCTTATTTGCGAATGACTCCGGATCCCACTGCGTAGCAAGGAAATCTCAGAAATAACTTAAGGCCCGGACATTGTCCGGGTTTTTTGTTGAAGTTTTTTAAACCATTTGACGCAACCCTTACGGTTTTTCTAATCTTAAGTTCAACAAAAGACCCTTCCCCATAACCATTAAACGACAGATTGCATGAACACCTTCTTTTTCATTCTTTCCATTCTTCTTCTTGTGAATTTGGTATTGCTATTATTGAGTGTGAACGGCTCTAAAAAGTGACCGATTTTGTGTTATCGGATATATAACATTGAAAATCAATTAATTTGAAGGCAATATAGTAGGGTATTTGAGCGTTGGATTGTTATCAACAAAAAGCAAGTCCTAGTTAGCTAAATTCTATACCCTATGAATACTTTTTTTACTGTTTTACTTCTTTTGCTTACCCTAAACTTCTGCTTACTGTTAATAAGCGTAAATAGGTCCAAATAAAAAAGCTTCCAATATTTGGAAGCCTTTCTATTCTATTCTGTGACAATCTAATTATTTCACGGCCATAAGCTCTACATCAAAAACCAAAGTAGCATCTGGTGGTATTACTCCTCCGGCTCCCGCACTTCCATAGGCCAAATGTGAAGGTATTACAAACCTAGCTTTATCTCCAACCTTTAAAAGTCCTATTCCTTCATCCCATCCTGGAATTACCTGGCCAACACCAAGAGTAAAATCTATGGGTTGATTTCTTTTATAAGAAGAGTCAAAAACCTGTCCGTTGGAAAGACAACCCTCATAATGCACGGAAACAGTTTTTCCTTTTTCTGCCTGGGCTCCATTTCCTTTTTGAATTATGGTATACCTCAGTCCGCTATCGGTCTTTTCAAATCCAGCGGCCAGTTCTTCCATTTCTGCTTCTGCTCTAGCTTTGGCTTCAGCAATACGTTTTTCCCTAGCTCCTTCAAAAACTCTGAAAGCTTCTATTGCATTCCAGCTAGTCGCCTCATCACCTACCCTAACAATTTCCAAACTCTCAATAACATCATCCTGCGCAATTGCATCCACTACTTCTTGTCCATGTTCGACATGGCCAAATACGGTATGCTTATTATCTAACCAAGGAGTTGCTACGTGGGTTATAAAAAATTGGCTTCCATTGGTTCCAGGCCCTGCGTTGGCCATAGACAGTACGCCTGGTCCCTCATGGGTAAGTTCTGGGTGAAACTCATCATCAAACTTGTAACCAGCATCGCCGGTTCCCGTGCCCAATGGGCATCCTCCTTGAATCATAAAGTCTGCAATAACCCTATGAAACTTTAACCCGTCATAGTAAGGCTTTCCCTGGGGTTTAGCAGTATTTTCCATATTGCCCTCAGCCAAGGCCACAAAATTGCCAACCGTTCCTGGGGTTTTATCATGAGTCAATTTTATCAAAATCTCTCCTTTAGAGGTATTGAACCGGGCGTATATTCCGTCTTGCATGTTTTAATTTTTTTAGGTATTAGACCATTGGTAGTCAGTACATTTTAAGGGTGCAAATGTACAGGTTTTTCTTGGTTTGGACTGGCTTTTCTTGCTTACTCGCATAGTGTGAATTCACGTCAAAAGCAATAGATAAAGCAATAAAATGGATTATAACTTATTGGCAATCATGTGATTACATAAATGTAAGTTAACATACTACCATCTACAGGTTTTTTCACTTACACCGTGAGGTGGAAACTTACGTCAATATAGGGTGAAAGCAAAAAGCAATTAAAAACTAAATGTTATGTCGACACCTTCACAAATAGATTTAAAATCCACCACCTTTTTGACCGATGGTGGCATAGAAACCGATTTACTTTTCAACAAGGGAATCAACCTACCTCATTTTGCAGCGTTTCCACTAGTGGAAAACCCAAAACATGCCGATGTTCTCATCAACTATTACCAAGACTATCTGGAACTGGCCAAATCCAATGATACCGGTTTTATTATTGAAAGCCCTACCTGGCGTGCCAATCCCGACTGGGCCTATAAACTGGGTTATTCAGAGAAAGGTCTCATCAGGGTCAATAAAACTGCCATCGAATTGATGAAAGTTATTAGAAAACCTTATCAGAATGATATTGAACCAATATATATAAGTGGTTGTATTGGTCCTAGGAGGGACGGATATGCTGTAAACGCGGCCATGACCTCTTCAGAAGCAAGTGAATATCATCAACTTCAGATAAACGCACTTAAGGATGGTGGGGCCGACCTTGTCTCAGCCATTACCATGACCTATATAAATGAAGCAATGGGTATAGCCCTGGAAGCTCAAAAAAATGATATTCCGGTGGTAATTTCCTTCACCGTGGAAACAGATGGAAACCTACCTAGTGGGGAATCACTGGAAAGTGCCATAACAACAATCGATGAGGCTTCAGGCGGGTATCCACTATACTATATGATCAACTGTGCCCACCCCACCCATTTTATTGATAAGATAATCCATGGCTCTGAATGGAAACATAGAATTCAAGGTATCCGTGCCAATGCTTCTTGCAAAAGCCATGCAGAACTGGATGAGTCCACAGAATTGGATAGAGGAAACGCAGAAGAATTGGGGGCGTTACATACTTCTTTGAGAAAACATTTGCCCAACCTCCAGGTTTTTGGAGGCTGCTGCGGCACCGATGTCTCCCATATCAAAGCTATCTGCAGTCACATTTTTGAGCCCCACAACTCATGAAAGGAATATTCTGTCCAATTATACTGTTCTGCTTGTTCTTGGGCAAAACCAGTGCACAGACCAGTACTCAAGAAGTGTTGGACCGGCATTTAATCGCAGTGGACTCCCATAACCTAGCAGCAATACTGCAGGATTATGATGAAACCTCAATCATTGCAACCCGAGAAAGCCTTTTTAAAGGCTTAAAGGAAATTGAAGGTTTCTTTAAAAAGATATTGCCGCAATATCCGCAGGGAAATACTACTGGCGAACTAATTACAAGTAGGGTAGTCGGAAACATGGCCTACATCGTTTGGAACTCCAAATCACCCTATGTAAATATTCCCGTGGGTACAGACACTTTTATTATTGAAAATAACAAGATCAAATATCAAACATTCACAGTTTACAATCTAAAATCGAAAAACAACAATTAAAAGAAAACGAATAACATGAAGATTATTTTTAAACTCCTATTGGCAATTACATTACTTGCAAGCTGCTCCACCAATGATAATGGCGAAATTCCATTTGAAGATCCCGGGGCACAAAATCATGACAATGGTGATGACACCCCAAATGGAGATGGTACTGGGGACGGCTCCACCAACGATGGTGGAGACGGATCATCCAATGATAATGGGGATGGGTCATCCAATGACAGTGGGGATGGTTCCTCTGACGATAACGGTGATGGAACAGATGACCCTGCTCCTGTATTTATTGAGGAAAATGCCATAAAATACCAGGATACCCTTTATGAGCTCACGGAGTTAAGAACCTATGAAGGAGAAGGAAACTACATTTCCCTTAGCATTTCCAATCAAACCCAAGAAGATCGTGACAATAACCTAGAAATCAACGATTATGTTTTTGTGGGCATCGATTTGCTGGAAGAAGATTGGGACTCTCTGGAATCTTCAACAAATTTTGATGAACATTACTTGATGATTGATGGATCCTTTAAAGATGGGGTATACGTAGATGGCCCAAATATCATAAATTCAACAGAAACCGACCTGTCGGCAACCTATGCTGAAATCTTTGTCAATTCCATCTCCGAAACAGAGATCAATATAGATATTGTCTTTACCAGGGTTGATGGAGAAGAGATCGTTGTACATTACGATGGTCCCCGAAAGCAAGTTTTCTTCTAAGAACCCTTTCGCAGCAAAGCTAGATAAAAGTGCAAACCAAAATTTGGTTTGCACTTTTTTGATTACAGCTCGGCCTCACCCGTTAACTTTATATCCCTGGACGATGAGCCAACTCTAAAACGATATGCTCCTTTTTCCAATGTCCACTTGTTGTTGTCCTCATCCCAATAGCGCAAATCAGAAACTGGTATCTGAATAGATATCATTTCAGATGCCCCTGGATCCAAATTGTTGGTTTTTGTAAATGCCCGAAGCTCTTGAACAGGACGATCGATATTGGAATTCATTTTTTCGGAATAAACCTGAACAACTTCTTTCCCTGCCAAGTCACCAATATTTTTTATCGTCAACGATACGTTTACGGTATCATTTTCGGTGGTCAATTCCATATCTGAATATTCAAAATCAGTGTATGACAGCCCAAAACCAAAAGCAAAAGAAACTGGCATGTTGGATTTATCAAAATGCCTATACCCCACATAAATTCCTTCTTCATAATTGGTAAAGTCCCTATTTTTCATCTTTTCAGCATCTGGTCGCTCTTCTTTTGGAAACAAAAGGGTACTGGCCAAATCGGAAAAGGAAAGATGTCCTCCTTCCTGTGGAAAATTGACATTTGAAGCATGGTCATCCAGATTAACAGGGAAGGTCATGGGCAATTTACCACTCGGGTTTTCCATGCCGCTTAAGATATCTGCCACAGAGTTACCTCCCTCCTGGCCTCCTTGCCATGCCAACAATATGGCATCAGGGTGTTCTTTCCATGAAGCGGTTTCAATAACCCCACCAATGTTAAGCACCACAATCAATTTTTTATTGGCATTTTGAAAAGCCTTGCTCGTATTAGCTATTAACTCCTGCTCCAAAGCTGTCAATAGAAAATCATTAACCTCTACTCTATCACCTCCTTCACCGGCATTCCTCCCAATGGTAAGGATACCCACATCAGAAGTAGATACAATTTCAGACAACTGTTCTTCCGTAAATGTTATTTCCGGTGGTGAGTAAGGATTGAACATGGCATCTATTCCTTCAGGCTGCACAAACGCTTCCTCATTTGCTTTTTTATGTGTTTCAAAAATGTTTTTGGCCACGTCATTAATTTGAAATCCTGCGTTGGTCAAACCTTCTTCAAGTGATACTGTATAAGCTTCGTTGACATCTCCAGAACCCGTTCCTCCCGCAATAAACCCATAGGAAGTAACTCCTAAAAGGGCCACATTCTTCACATTTTTTATGGGCAAGGCGTTTTCGTTCTTCAACAGGACCATTCCTTCGGATGCAGATTGACGGGTTATGGCCGCATGTGCTTCCAAATCAGGGTTGTTGCCATATTTGTGGTTCTGCATTTTTTTGGTCTTGAAGACCAATTCCAGGATTCTTCCGGCCGATCTATCAATTGCTTCTTCTGACAACTGCCCCTCTTCATACGCCTCTGTTAAGGCTTTCCACTGCTTTTTTGTCCCGGGCTCAAGAAGGTCGTTCCCTGCACTAATTTGAGCGGCGGCGTTTCGTCCTCCAAACCAATCCGTCATCACCAAGCCTTCAAACCCCCAGTCATCCCTTAAAACATCCGTCAGCAAGTATTCGCTCTCCGAGGTGTAGGTACCATTGATTTTATTGTACGAGGACATGATGGTCCAAGGTTGTGCTTTGTCCACAACAATCTCGAATCCTTTTAAGTAAATTTCCCGTAATGCTCTTTCCGAAATGATTACATCGTTTAGATCTCTTTCGGTTTCCTGATTGTTGGCCACAAAATGTTTTACCGAGGTCCCTACTCCATTGGATTCGATTCCATTTACAATGGACGCACCCATGGTACCCGTTAAAAAGGGGTCTTCCGAATAATACTCAAAGTTTCTACCACAAAGTGGGTGGCGATGAATATTGGCCCCTGGACCCAAAATAACGTCAATACCATATTCCAGCGCTTCGTTGCCCATGGCATTACCAACCTGTTGCACAAGTTCTTGGTTCCAAGTTGAAGCCAATAGTGTTGCAATAGGAAATGCCGTGCAATAGAATGTTCTATCCTCCCCTTCTCTTGTAGGTTCAATACGAAGGCCTGCCGGACCATCTGACAGGTATACCGTTGGAATTCCCAAACGAGGAGTTGGCACAATGGTACCTACTGCTCCCGGAATACCTTCTCCCGGTTCAACCTTTCCCATGGCCGAAGCGATCCCCGAGCCTTTGAGTATATGTATTTTTTCCTCCACGGTCATTTGGGACAACAAATCTGCAACTCGGGCTTTTACCGGGTTCCTGTCGTCTTCGTAAACATCGAGCTTACCATTGCCATTACGGTCAATGAAAGTATACCCGTTTTCAGTGAGTTCAACACTGTTCAAATTCTCTGCATAGTCTTCTTCAAAGGAGAAAAAATTGGAATCAATATAGGACCATCCAATCAAACCGGCCAACACGACCAGTACAATCAAAGATCCAACTACAATACCTGTAATTTTAAGAGCTCGTTTCATGGTTTATTAATTGTGACATTACGCCACAAATATAATCATTATCTTTTTATGTGTCAAAACGTCACAATTATTATTTTTGTATTATGAACGTACAAGATGTTATTGAACACGGCGCAGAGTATTTTTTGCCCAATCTGTCCATCGACCATGTTATTATTGGCTATCAAGATGATACACTTAAGTGTTTACTATTGAAAGTGGGCGATAAATGGGTATTGCCGGGTGGATATATTCTTCAAGAAGAATCTGTTGACCATGCCGCAGAAAGAATACTCATGGAACGTACGGGTCTGAAAAGGCCTCATTTGAGGTTTTTATCCGTGTTTGGCAATAAGGACCGTAAATTCGATAATGATTTTAAAGGCTTTTTCAAAAAGAGAGGGTTACCTTGGAGAGAGGACTATTGGATCAATGATAGATTTGTTACCCTGGCCTACTATTCCCTGGTCAACATAGATACCACCCATCCGGTACCAGGAGAATTTGATGATGCCGCAGAATGGTTCTCTATGGACGAACTGCCCGAAATGTGGTTAGACCATAACTCAATTGTAGACACTGCAAGAGAACGTCTGAAAGGTGATATAGCAAGGGAGCAAGTAACCTATAACCTTCTGCCCACAGAATTTACTATGCCGCAACTTCATCAATTGCATCAGACCATTCTTGGATCTAAGTTGGACCGAAGTAGGTTTCAAAAGAAAATGATCGCTACAGGTATGTTTGAACGGTTACCCCAAGTTGTTAAAGAATCACCGGGTAGAAACCCATATCAATACAGACTGAAAAAGGAAGCCTAGCCTTTTATTTCATTTGAAAATTCAAATCAAAACCAATACCTTGGAAATAGCAAAGCGATCTGCACTGCTTACATGCAAATCGTCAAATTTTATAGTATTATGACATCTGGAAAATTGGTTCTATACTTTGTACTTTCTCTTATTGTATTGAGCTGCGGTGATAAAACTGGGAATGTGGCCTCAAATGAGTCCAAAAAAGAAGCCCTACTCAACACCATTAAAAAATTCAATACTGCCTTCAAAGAAGGGGACATAGATGTATTGGAGTCCATGATCACCGAAAATTATTTGCATACCAACGGAAACTCCAAAGTAATTCAGAAAAAGGATTGGTTCAATTATTTAACCCAACGAAGTCAGGACATAGCTTCAGGAAAAATACAGGTTACCGATTATACTATGGATGAAACAGCTATTGAATTCCATGGAAGTACTGCCATTGTTACGGGAAGAATTTCGGTTTCAACCCTAACAGATGGCCAAACACAGACCAGCCAATATAGGATAACCAATATCTGGGTGTTAGAAGATGGAAATTGGAAAAGAGCCGGTTTCCATGACGGCAAAATACAATGAACCCCAGATTGTTGGCTCTAGCTTTATTGGCTTCTTGAAAACACTTTAAGAACAACATTTATGAATCTCAACCAAATAACTGTACCTTCTGTAGACTTGACCAAGTCCATTCCTTTTTATAAAAAATTGGGATTGGAACTGATTGTGGAGGCGCTACCCCATTATGCAAGGTTCCAATGCCCACAGGGGGATTCCACTTTTTCGCTTCATCAAACGGATACCCTACCACAAGGTGAGGGCATCTATGTGTATTTTGAATGCGAAAATCTTGATGAATATGTGGAAGGTCTTGTCAAAAAAGGAATTGAGTTTGAACTATTGCCTACCGATCAACGCTGGTTATGGCGTGAAGCAAGATTGAAAGACCTGGATGGCAATCAGCTAATTTTGTTCCACGCAGGAGAAAATAGACTGAATCCTCCATGGCGTATTACCCAGAGCTAATGTCTTTCTTCTTGAACCGACAATTAGTGCTACCCTTTGATTTTTGTTGTAGGGATGGTTCCGTATTTATCCATTAAATAGACCAAACTGGCCATTGTAGCGGCCCCTAGCTCCAGTTCCCGTTTGTTTACATGTTCAAAGGTGTCATTTTCTGCATGATGATGATCAAAATACCGCTGGGAATCTGGACGTAAGCCGGCCAAGACCAATCCTTCGTCCTTTAATGGGCCTATATCTGCACCTCCACCGCCTTTTACGAACATATGAATCAAATAGGGTTCAAACAACGGAGCCCAACTTTGTACCTGCTTTAAATTTTCATCGGAACAATCAAAAGAAAAACCTCGAGGGGTAAATCCGCCCGAATCACTTTCCAGTGCAAAAACATGCTTTTCGTTCTTGCTTCGGGCCACTTCAGCATATTTATTTCCTCCCCTAAGGCCATTTTCTTCATTCATGAACAACACCACACGTAGTGTGCGCTTGGGTTTATACCCTGTTTCTTTCAACAATCTGAGTACATCCATACTCTGCACACAGCCAGCACCGTCATCATGTGAGCCATCTCCTAAATCCCAAGAATCTAAATGTCCTCCTACTACCATAATTTCATTGGGATAGGTGGTTCCTCTAATTTCACCAATTACATTATACGATTCCACATCGGGATATTGCTTGCAGCTTTGCTTGAAATAGAACTTGATTTCTGGATTCAGTTTAAGGGTTGTACTTAGTAGCTCGGCTCCTTTTGTACTAATTGCCGCAGCCGGAATCCTATTTTCAACCGGAGTATCCCCGTAGCTCATAGAACCAGTATGAGGATAATTGTCCAGCCTAAGGTTCATAGAACGAACAATAACTCCCAACGCGCCATATTTCCCAGCTTCCGCCGCCCCGGAATAACGCTGGTCCACACAACCGGAGTAAGACGCAAACGTATTGATTTGGGTTGGTTCCATTGGTCTATTATAGAATACAATCTTGCCCTCTATTTTATCCTTTCCGAGTTTTTCAAGGTCCTCTATACCTTTAACCTCTATCACACTTGCTTTTAACCCAACATCTGGAGTAGCCACAGAACCTCCTAAGGCACAAATAGGAACATTGGTGGTAAGACCGGGTTTGGTCTCAATATAAGCAAACTCAGGAGTGCCCCTTACCCATTTGGGCACCATCACGGGCTGTAACCATACACGGTCCAATCCCAAAGAATCTAATTGGCTTTTAGTATAATCCACTGCTTGCTGGGCCTGTACAGAACCTGAGAGCCTTCCCCCTATTTGATTAGAAAGGTGGTTTAACCAGTCATAGGCTTTTCCATCTGTTAAGGCTGCATCATAGATAGACCTTATTTGTTTTTCATCTTCAGATTGAGCAAAAAACGGGGTGGTTGCCAATAAACATGCTAGAAGTAGGATCGTTCTCATTCGGTTGCTTTTTCCAGTTCTTGTTTGAAGTTTTCTAAATTAGCTTTTATTTCTTCATCCAGCTCAGGTTCCTCAATATCTTTATACTTTTTTAACGCTTCCAGCAAAATTGTGGCCACTATGACCCGTGCTGCTTTTTTATTATCCGCCGGAATCACATACCATGGCGCATGTTCCTTTGAAGTTTTTTCAATGGCTTCTTCATAATATTCTTGATACTGATCCCATAGTTTCCGTTCCTTAAGGTCGCTAGGTGAGAATTTCCAGTTCTTTCTTTTCAACCTAATCCTTCTTAGTAGTCGTTGGCGTTGTTCTTCTTTGGAAAGATGTAAATAGAACTTAAAGATCAACGTGCCGTTTTCTGCAATATGCTTTTCGAAATTGTTGATTTGTTCAAAGCGTTTTTCCCAAAACGCATCGTCAATATCTGATACGGAGTTTATTCCAGGGATGTCCTCGCCCAAGATATATTCTGGATGGACCCTGGTCACCAAAACATTTTCATAATGTGTACGGTTAAAAACAGAAAACTTGCCCCGTTCCGGTAAAGCCAAATAGTGTCTCCATAGATAATCGTGCTTCAATTCCAAGGGTGTTGGCACCTTAAAACTATGGACCACAACTCCTCTTACGTTGAAATCTTTGAAAACTTCACGGATAAGACTGTCCTTACCAGAAGTATCCATACCCTGCAGACAGACCAAAACTCCATATTTTCCATGGGCGTACAACGTATCTTGGAAATCGCCTAAATCCTTTCTAATATCTTTAAGGGTCTTCTCCAATTCCTTGTCGGAGGCCCCAAAATCCTCCAAAGTTGGCTTTTTGTCAAACTTTACTCCATTTTGGGCCCGAAACGAATCTATATCTATGTTTTTCATGGGAATGAATATAGCTTTTTTTGTGAATTCCTTCAACTTGCTGTAAAACAGTGCCGTTCATCGATGTTTTTACCACTCATAGTCATACCATGTCCGTTTATCGATTTTTTTCCATTGTAGGACAATTCCTAAGATAAATTAGAGACATCATTAAACGCGAAGTCCCAAATCCAGCGTCATGAAAACAAGAAAGATTATCCTACTTATAGTCTTCATATTGGGCGTTTTAAGCCTATGGCTCATGTCTTCCTTTACTAATAGGAATGCTTGCGAATATGCTACCTCCAATATTGAATATATTAAGGAACAAATAGAATCTGCAATTTCCGCAAGTGGTTTTGAAAAATCCAAGCATTTTGCGTACAAAGCTTTGAACGGTATTGAGAAAACAAGATCCAACTTTTTAGACTGCGGTTGTGATGGAGCTATTGAAAGTCTAGAAAATGCACTTTCTGAACTAAAGACCGCCACAAAAGCACCTTCTTTCATGGCATCTAGAACACCTTTGCACAACGCATTGGAAAACATCATAATTGGCCATAAGGTGCTACGAGTCTTTGAACAGGAATTTTCAAGCACCTATAACAATGATATTTTGGTAATGAATACCAAAGAAGCTCTTGAGAACCAAGATGGAATTCTTCTTCCTCAAGAAGGTCTTTTAAACAAACAGGTACATAATTGCCTTTTAGGGTTTGAATCTTCCCTTGATAAAGTGGTCACCGATGTAGAGTGTGATGAAGCACTGGATTTTATTTCCAGAATCCATAATGATGCAACATTACACCTTATGGATACTGAACTTTCAGAGCCCAAAAAGAAATATCACCAGAGAGTAAGGATCATAACAAAAGAAGCTCTTGCCAAGTTGGGGAATTGCGAGGGAGAATAGTTTATTTGCTTGCAAATAGCTTTACATCCTCTTCCGAAACTTCTTTACCTCCTAGAATTATCAACCTCTCCACCACATTTCGTAATTCGCGGATGTTTCCGGTCCAGTCGTAGCCTTTTAAGAGTTCGATGGCCTTTTTTGAGAATGCTTTTGTACCTGTCCCTTGTTCAGAAGATATCTTTTCAGCAAAATAATCCACTAAAAGTGGAATATCCTCCCGCCTGTCGTTTAGAGCAGGTACTTTAATCAGGATTACAGCCAAACGATGGTAGAGGTCTTCCCGAAATTTTCCTTCTTTGATTTCTTTTTTAAGGTCCTTATTGGTAGCTGCCAATACACGAACATCCACTTTAATATCCTTATCACTACCTACACGGGAAATCTTATTCTCCTGGAGGGCACGCAGCACTTTGGCCTGTGCAGAAAGGCTCATGTCCCCAATCTCATCTAGAAAGATAGTTCCTTTGTTGGCGGTTTCAAACTTACCAGCCCGGTCCTTGACAGCTGAGGTAAAAGCCCCTTTTACATGGCCAAAAAGTTCGCTCTCAATTAATTCTGATGGAATAGCAGCGCAGTTAACCTCAATAAAGGGTGCCGAGGAACGAGGGCTTTTTTGGTGTAACCAATGGGCTACCAATTCCTTTCCTGTTCCGTTGGGGCCAGTAATAAGTACCCTAGCATCTGTAGGAGCAACTTTTTCAATGATATCTTTTACGACACCAATTTCATCGCTCTCACCAATCATTTCATAGTTTTTGGAAACTTTCTTTTTTAGAATTTTATTCTCCACCACCAATTCTTTTCGATCTAGAGCATTACGAACTGTGGTCAAGAGCCTGTTCAGGTCAGGTGGTTTGGAAATATAATCGAACGCACCTAACCTCATGGTGTTAACGGCGGTATCAAGATCCCCATGACCGGAAATCATGATAAAAGGGATTTCGGGTTTTACTTTCTTTGAAGCTTCCAGCACTTCGACCCCATCCATTTTTGGCATCTTTATATCGCACAGAACCAAGTCAAAATCATCCTTTTTTATGGCCTCCATACCCTTGAGACCATCTTCGGCCTCATGTACGTTATACGCTTCGTTCTCTTCGCTCAATATCTTCACCAACACTCGCCTGATGGCCGATTCATCTTCTATTACCAATATTTTTGACATACTTGTGCTAATTAAAAATTCCTATTTTGAAGCCTGTTCTAATATAAAAATTTGCCTCATCATTTAACAAAAAAACATCTTGTTTATCATCGTTTCTCAGCTTTCCCTGCTGTTCCAAGGAACGGCCCGCCAATAGAAAAACTGACATTCTTTTTGAAATATTATACTGATATCCAAAAGCGCCGACCAAAGCTGAAAGTGAAATCTTTGAAGCTATTTCATTATCGGGTACCATGATATTGTTTTGTATGTTTATAAAGTATCCATCCAAGAATAGTGCCATTTGCAAGGTGTGCTTTTTTCCCAAATAGTGTTTAATACTTGAGCGGGGTATCCCCAAAGTGTACGACCAATTGGGCCGAAACTTTTTATAGTAGCTGATTACTGGTAAGGGAATCGGCAAACCCGTAGTACTGTTCAAGGATAATCCTAGTACAATTCTAAATGGTTTGTCCGCAGTGGTGTTTTCTTTCCAAAGCGTTGCAGTGGCATTAAGGAAAAAATCATCTGTAATAGTGCCACTAACAAAATTTGAAGCTATTCGAGGAGTTACAATGGTGACCAGATTCCAGTTTTCGTTCCATTTGGTGATGAGCCCCAAATTTAAATCTGCAACGTGAAAACGAATCAATTCGCTCTTGTCAAAAGGAAACTCCCTGGAATATCCTACATCAAGTCTGTTGTATTCGAATCCCGTAATGAGATAATCCTTCTTTTCATTTAATTTAAATGGAAGATTGAACAACATTTTATAGCGTTGGGTCTTAATTCCGGTATCATTTTCAGGAATATTGAGGTATTCAAACCTAAATATGTCCGTACTTTGGCCAAAACCGAAATGGCTGTTTAAAAGCGCCAGTAAAAGCGTTGCCCCCCAAACAATTGAACGGCGTGTTGAGGTTTTTATTTTTCTTGTGTTTTTTGTGACTGAATGATATGGACATCCCGTTGCGGAAACGGAATTACCACGTTATTTTCCTTGAACTTGTTATTGATCCTGTATCGAATATCGCTTTTTATCTTAGGGTCAAGAAAACTGTGATTGGTGAAAAAATGAAGCGAAAATAGCAGCGCGGAATCGCCAAAATCATCAAACAGAACAAAAGGTTTAGGGTTTTTGAGAATCTGTTTTTGTTCAGCTGCCACTTGTTCCAAAATCTGGGTGACCAAATCTACATCACTTCCATAGGCCACACCCACATTGACCTTCTCCCTGGTTGTTCTATGGTTCTGGGTATAGTTGAACATGATATCACTGATGAATTTGTGATTAGGTATGATAATCACTTTGTCATCCCTTGTAATGGCCCTGGTTGTTCTCAACTTTATTTCAAAGACCTTTCCTACTTTGCCATCCACATCAACTATATCCCCTACTTCCAGAGATTTGTCCACAATAATAAAAATGCCCCCAAGTATGTCTTTGAAAAATTCCTGAAGCGCAAGCCCCAGTCCAACAAAAAGGGCAGCCGATGCGGTTATGATCAAAGTAATATCAATACCCGCCGCACTAAGGGTCACCAGCACTACCACCAGATAAATCACATAATTGGTGAACTTAAAGATGCTAGTGAACTTTTGCTTGTCTTCCTGCTCCATTTTCCGTGTGAGCAGGTGTCTCAACCATTTGAGCAAAAACTTAGTGGCTACATAGGCTACAGTGAGAAGAAGTAACAGCCCTAACGTAAGGTGAATGGATTTTTCTCCCTCGCCAATATGTATTCCAAGGTTTAAAAATTCTTTAATGGAACCCCAGATATCCTCCTTGATGATCTCTTTTATTTCAGAACCGTCCTCTTGCATTTACTTCTCAATATCTTAACCATTTAAAAAGTTCCTTGTATGTAGGCCTTTTGCCATACATTAAAATTCCTACTCTGTAAATTTTGGCGGCTAGGGTAACAATTCCCAAGAACGTTACAATCAACAAAGCAATTGATAATATCAGCTGCCACAAAGGTACGCCTCCTTCTCCAATTCCGCCCGGTAAACGCATGAGCATTACAATGGGCGAAGTTAACGGAAACAGCGAAAAACCAACCGCAATAGGTCCGTGTGGATTGCTGAACACCGAAAAGAACCCTACATAAATGGCCAGCATCAATGGAAGAATAATAGGAAATATGAATTGCTGTGTATCTGTTTCGTTATCTACAGCAGCCCCAATTGCCGCATAGATCGAACTATAAATCAGGTATCCCAAAATAAAATAAATCAAAAAAGAACCGATCAAAAGTGCCCAGGGAATATTCAAAATCTCACGGGTATAGAGCAACATATCATCATTTACAATGGAATTGAAATCTGCTGCACTACCCATTGGGCCGGGGGCCATAGCAGCCTCACCACTCAGTACACTCAAGTCCAATCCCAGAAAGAGCACCACTAAAAAGAGTAAAAGCGAAGCAGAGACAATCCATATCACAAATTGAGTGATTCCTGCCAAGGAGGTCCCTATTATCTTTCCCAACATAAGTTGGAAAGGTTTCACCGAGGAAATAATCACCTCAATGATCCTGCTTGTCTTTTCCTCAATAACGCTACGCATTACAAATCCTCCATAAATGATAATGAACATCATAATGGCATAACCAAACCCACCCCCAATAAAGGCTTTGATTTCATTGATACCCTTGATACTCTTTTCTCCCTCAAATGTGGCCAGGTTTATTTCAAAAGGCTTTTCAATCTCTGAAAACTGCTCCGCTGAAACCCCCAGCTTTTCCATTCTGCCCTGTCGTAGTTTTTTCTGAAACACTGCTTCCAGTTTTTGTGTTACCTGGGTATTGGGGTTATCCTTGGTATACAAATAAGCTGCTTGGGCCACTTCTTCTGCATTGTCCATTTGTGGCAAATACAAAAGCCCGTAGTACCCTAGGGAATTGGTTGAATCTTGCGCCTGTTGAAGTGTCAAACCGTCAAACCTTACATAGCTCAGCGTTTCAGAACTTGAGAATTCATCATAAAAAAAAGCGCTTTCGTTTAAAACTGAAATAACCCTTTTTTCGTTGTCGTTTATCTTGGTGAGGTAGACAATCAGCACTATCATCCCCACAATCAATAACGGACTGAGAATGGTCATTACAATAAATGACCTGTTTCGCACCTTGGCCAAGTACTCCCTTCTAATGATCAATGCAAGCTTACCTATCATTGTCCTTTTTATTTACCGTTTGGATGAAAATATCGTTGGCCGATGGAATGGTCTCCTCAAATCGATTAACATTGGCATGATTTGATAAAGTTGCCAATACATCTCCTGTTTGGCTCGAAGGTAGTTTCATTACAAAATCAAGTTGCCTTTCTTCCTCGTTGTAGCTTGATGAAAGTATATTGAATTTGTCCTGTAAATTTTTCAACAACATCTCATTATCCTGTTCCAGTTGTAGTCCCACGTTAAAAATGTTGTTTTTATAGGCTTTTTTGATTTCGGAGAGTTTTCCATCCAATATTTTTTCCGACTTGTGAATCAAGGCAATGTGCTCACATAGTTCCTCCACTGATTCCATACGGTGGGTTGAAAATATGATGGAAGTACCATTTTCTTTGAGCTGCAAGATCTCATCCTTGATAATGTTTGCATTGATGGGATCAAAACCACTAAAAGGCTCATCAAAAATCAACAGTTTTGGTTTATGGAGCACTGTTACTATAAACTGGACCTTTTGTGCCATTCCTTTGGAGAGTTCTTGTATCTTTTTGTTCCACCAATCCCCAATATCCAATCGGTCAAACCAGTATTTGAGTCTTTTTTTTGCTTCATTTTTTGAAAGCCCCTTGAGCTGGGCTAAATACAAAGCCTGCTCTCCCACCTTCATGCTCTTGTACAGACCTCGTTCCTCTGGTAAGTATCCAATAACCGAAATATGCTTTGGTGCCAATGGTTCTCCATTGAACAAAATCTCCCCCTGGTCTTGATAAGTAATCTGGTTGATAATACGTATGAACGTGGTTTTCCCTGCACCATTGGGTCCTAAAAGTCCATAGATACAGTTTGTGGGAATTTTGAGTGAGATGTTGCTCAATGCAGTATAGTTTCCAAAGGTTTTGGAAACGTTGTTGGCAACAAGGATGTGATCCATTTATTCTATTTTTTCAAAGATATGTATTTGCCCTAAAAGGCCCCTTTGTCCATAAAAACAAAACCCACCCTTAAAAAAAGATTCAAGGATGGGAAAAAAATTGCTATGAAAAAGAAAATTAGATATTGGTTACCCCAACATCAATTCCAAATATACGTTTTTTATTTAAACACCCTGCTTTTTTTTGCGGTTAAGAGAACATATCCTTAACCTTTTCAAAAAAAGATTTGTCGGACTTTTCAGGTTTGGGAATGAAATTCTCTTCATTTTGCATACGCTCAAAAAACTCTTTTTGTTCCCTGTTCAGCTCTTTGGGGGTCCACACGTTCACATGGACCAGTAAATCACCGCTTCCGTAACCATTTAAGCTTGAAATACCTTTGCCACGCAATCTCAATATTTTTCCCGATTGTATTCCCGGTTCCAACTTAATTCGGACTTTACCACCAACTGCATCAATTTCTTTGGAACTACCCAAAACGGCTTCTGAAATACTGATATAAAGATCGTAGTGCAAATTGTCCCCTTCGCGTTTTAGCGTGTCGTGCTCAACGGTTTCAATAGCCACCAACAAATCCCCAGAGATTCCATTTCCTGGAGCAGCGTTTCCTTTTCCTGAAACCTTCAATTGCATACCCTCCTCAACTCCTGGCGGAATCTTTATGGAAACGGTCTCTTCGCTAACTTTCAAACCTTGGGCATCTGCTCCACTTGGCCTTTTGTCTATGGACTGCCCTGATCCACCACAAGTGGTACAGGTGGTCGCTGTCTGCATTCTTCCCAAAATGGTATTGGTAATCTTGGTAATCTGACCACTTCCATGGCAGGTGGGACATGTTTTATAGGTTACCCCTTCTGCCTGCACTTTTCTTCGGACCTTTACTTTCTTTTCAACTCCATTGGCAATCTCTTCTAGGGTAAGTTTTACCCGTATTCTAAGATTACTACCTTTTACCCGGCGTTGTCCGCCTCCACCAAAACCACCAAAACCGCTGAATCCGCCACCAAAGGCACTTCCGAAGATATCGCCAAACTGACTGAAGATGTCATCCATGTTCATACCTCCGCCACCAAATCCGGCTCCGCCCTCAAAAGCTGCATGGCCAAATTGATCGTACTTGGCCTTTTTATCAGGGTCGCTCAATACCTCATAAGCCTCCGCAGCTTTTTTGAACATTTCCTCCGCCTTGGTATCTCCCGGGTTTTTATCTGGGTGATACTCTATGGCCTTTTTTCTGTAAGCCTTTTTGATTTCAGCGGCGGATGCTCCTTTGGAGACTCCAAGTACTTCGTAATAATCCTCCTTCATACCAATTTAGTTTCCAACGACAACCTTTGGATGTCTAATAATGCGATCTCCTAGCTTGAACCCCTTCTCGACCACATCTATGATTTTTCCTTTTAATTTCTTGTCCGGAGCTGGAATCTGGGTAATAGCGTCATGAACTTCTGCATCAAAAACATCGCCCTCTCCTACTTCTATTTGCTCCAGTCCTTTATTTTTAAGGGTTTCCTTGAATTTGGTGTTGATGAGCTCTACTCCCTTGAACATTTCCTTATCCTCAGATTTGGACAATTCTTTCAGAGCACGGTCAAAATCGTCCAATACGGGCAATAAAGAAACCATTACTTCCTGACTTGCAGTCTTAAATAGCTCCATGCGTTCCTTGGAAGTTCTCTTTTTAAAATTCTCAAACTCAGCAAAAAGTCGTAAAAACTTGTCCTTCTCTTTAGCCAAATCTTCACGCAACCGGTCCTCTACGGATACTTCATCATCATTTTCATTTACCGCATTTTCGTTTTCCCCGTTCAGTTCAGGATTTTCTTTGACTGGGTTATTTTTTACCTCATCTTCCATTTCCTCAACCTTACTTTTTTTGCTCATAAACGTATTTTTATTTCAAATTTAGAATGGGCAAAAGTACTGCCATTTGTCCAAAAATGTCAAAATGTCACATCAAAACACAAAAAAATCCGCTTATGCGGAGATTAATGCTACCATACTACCCTAGCTTTTATGCCAGTTCGTTGTTCAATGAATCTGCGGAAGACCTATTTTCTTGATTTTTCGAATACAACTGTTCCAAGGCCGACCTAATGTTTGGGTATTGGAAAACAAAACCTTTTTTTTCCAATTTTTTGCTACTAACCCGCTGACTTGCACATAACAGGTAAGACATTTCACCAAGAATGGACTTCAATAAAAAACGTGGGACTTTTGGCAGCAAAAGAGGCCTGTTCAACACCTTGGCTAATTGTTTGGTCATTTTTGTATTGGTAACCGGGTTAGGAGAAACCGCATTGTAGGTGCCCTTTAGTTTATTTTCCAGGACGAAAACAAAAATTTGAGTCAAATCTTCAATATGTATCCATGATTGCCATTGATTTCCTGAACCCAAGGATGCTCCCACAAAGTTCTGAATGGGTTGTGCCATTTTGGGCAAAGCCCCTCCCTCTGTAGATAACACTATACCTATTCTGATTTTTGCCACATTGATATCAAAATCTTTAAAGGAATTTACCTCCTCTTCCCATTTTTGAACCACCTCGCCCACAAAACTATTGTCTACTGATTTTTCATTCTCACCGTAGAAATTTGACAAAGAATTTGGGTAGATGCCAATTGCAGAAGCAGAAACAAATTGCGTTATCCTTGAAGAGTCAATTTTCTTTAGTCCTTTATATAGGGTCTGAAGACTATTTATTCTACTTACCAAAATCTCTTTTTTGTAATCTTGTGTCCAGCGACTTGCAATGCTGGCTCCTGCCAAGTTTATTATAGCATCTACTTGATCAAAACAATCCAAATCGATTTCTCCAGTAGCGGGGTTCCAATAAAACCCTTGATAATTTGGTGAAGAAACAATCTTTTCTTTCCTAGTGGTCAAATAATTTACCGAAGCACCTTGTTCCTGTAAAGCTTTTGTAATTGCCTTACCTACCAATCCCGTCGCCCCTGCAATCAACACCTTCATGCTATCTTTTTCCACAAATTTAGCGGTTTAATCCCCTGTTTTTGAGGTATTAATTTAGCTTTAACACAAATGTTTAAACTTTAATTAAAATTAAGAGTTTATCATCTTTAGCTTTAACATTCCATTGACATCAGCTCATGTTTTGGTTGCCCGAAGCATCTCGCGTTTGCCAGGAGGGCCTGGGAGACGCTCCACTGCAAAACCTATGGTCTGCAACGCCCTACGTACACTTCCTTTTGCAGCATAGGTCACCAAGATACCATTCTCTTTCATAGCATGGTACATTATTGCAAACATCTCTTCCGTCCATAGATCAGGTTGAACCCTTGCCCCGAAAGCATCAAAGTATACCAGGTTAAACAGATTTTCATAATCTATCTCGCGAAAATCTTTCTTTTCTTTCTTCAATTTGAAACCTTCTGCTATTTCAACATCAGCTTCCCAAGGCGAGCCGTGCATCTTTCCAAGAAGTTCTGCACAATTGGCAAGGTCCAATTGGGAACAATAATCCAACTCCTCTACTTCCTTTAAGGAAACCGGATAGGCTTCAACCCCAACATAATTAACTTTCAAACCCATTTTTTTAGCCTCCAAAAGAGTAATGATGGCATTAAGCCCGGTGCCAAAACCTATTTCCAAAATCTTGATGTCTTCAGACGTAAATAAGCGTAATCCGTGCTCTATAAAAACATGATAGGCCTCCTGCATAGCTCCATGCTTGGAATGATACTGTTCATTCCAGTCCTCAATTTGAATGGTTTTGGAGCCATCCGCAGTTGTTATAATCCTTCTTTTCAATATTTTATGAATTTATCGTTGCGAATAAATTATTCAATCCCATTGCAAACTGTTTAAAAGCCTGCAAAAACTGTTAAATCCCTTAGAGAATAGGAAAAATCTAAAATATGAGCACAAAACTGTTTAATTTTAGTTTAAAAGTATGCAATGCAAAGGCTTAATGCGTAATTTTATCAGTTCAAATTTTTGAAAATATGGAAACAATGGCGAATACTTTGGTTGTGGAAAAAGCAAAGACTTCCAAAATCCATGAAGTCGATTTTGACAATCTTTCTTTTGGAAGTACCTACACCGATCATATGCTGGTATGCGATTATGTGAATGGTGAATGGAAAGCTCCCAAAATTGTACCATACCAACCTATTAGTTTAGACCCTTCTGCCAAGATTTTCCATTATGGACAGTCCATTTTTGAGGGCATGAAGGCGTACAAGGACCGGGATGGTGGGGTTTGGTTGTTCCGTCCCCTGGAAAATTTCAAGCGATTGAACAAGTCTGCCAAAAGATTGGCGATTCCTGAACTTCCTGAAGCGTATTTTATGGAAGGCCTTACCACTCTTCTACAGTTGGAGCGCGATTGGGTTCCGCAAAATCCAGGTAGCTCACTTTACGTCCGACCGTTCATGTTTGCCTCAGGAACTGGTTTCCATGCTTCGCCTGCGGACGAGTACAAGTTTATTATTGCTTGTGCACCTTCAGGTGCTTATTTTTCTGGTAAAGTAAAAGTCTTGATAGAAGAGACTTACTCCAGGGCAGCCAACGGAGGTGTTGGATATGCCAAAGCTGGTGGAAACTATGCTGGACAATTTTATCCCACGCAATTGGCTGTAGAAAAAGGGTATCAACAAGTAATCTGGACAGACGACAACAACCACGAATTCATTGAAGAGGCTGGCGCCATGAACGTTTTTGTGAGAATCAACGATACTTTGATTACCGCGCCCACCAATGACCGTATTCTTGACGGAGTCACTAGAAAGAGTATTCTTGATATTGCCAAATCGGAAGGTATAGCCACAGAGGTGAGAAAAATATCAGTGAAAGAAGTAGTGGAAGCGGCCAAAAATGGCTCCCTGAAAGAATTATTTGGTGCTGGCACAGCCGCAGTGGTATCTCCTATTGCTGCTTTTGGTTACCAGGGTGTTGATTATGACTTACCTGAATTGGAAAACAGTTATGCCTCGCTTTTAAAACAACGCATTACGGATATTCAGTACAATCGTGCTGAAGACAAGTTCGGATGGCGATATAAAGTTATCTAATAAAAAAGCAGCCTAAAGGCTGCTTTTTTATTTATCCATAATGGACTTAATATCCGGTTTAAAATAGTTTGGACCTTTAAGCACTTTTCCATCTTCACGATATATGGGTTTTCCATCTGAACCCAATTTGCTCATGTTGCTTCGTTGGATTTCTTCAAAGACCTCTTCAATTTTGTATTGCATTCCATGTTCCAAAATGGTTCCGCAAAGTATGTAGAGCATATCTCCAAGCGCGTCCGCCACCTCAACTAAATCATTGTTCTGTGCAGCTTCAAAATACTCTTTGTTTTCTTCATCCATAAGATTGTAACGTAATTGGATCTTGTCCAATCCCAAATTTGCCATAGGTTTTTGAGAAACTCCCAGGCCAAAAGAATTGTGGAACATTTCCACCGCTTTTATTTTGCTTTCCATTGAACTCTATTTGGTTTAGATTTGCGTAAAAATATAAAATATGTTCAGTACGGGACAGTTGATCTTCGCAGCTCTTTTTGCCATAGTTTTTATTGGTGTTATGGTTTTATCTTATAAAAAGGATAAAAAAATGCACAAAAAAAACTATAAGGGCGTTATTTGGATCCTCATTTCCTTTGCTGCATTTATAATTATCCTCTTTGTGATTAAGCATTTTCTTAAAAATTAACATCCACATTAGATACACCACAAAAATTCTCAGTTTTACAACTTTAATGCATAACTAACACGTATACTATAGGAAAAGACGTACTTTTGTTTAACATTAGTTTAGCAAATACCAATGGTTACATTTTTTGCAATTCTTTTTGGATTACTATTTATTAATGCGGTTCTACTGATTTTCAGTATCAATGGAGCACGTGAAAAATTTGAAAAGCCAATCCAGAAAATTTCGGATACCGTGGTTACAAAGCTCGTCCCTGGCGAGTCTCCAGAAACCGAATACAAGAAAGCTGTTTAGTTTGTACCTTTAAGGTATGAAGCAGGTTCTTCTTGTTTTTCTTGGTGGCGGATTGGGAAGTGTTCTTCGCTATTTAATTTCCAAACCTGCCAATCTTTTCTTCCACAATTTTTTTCTGGGCACATTTTTGGTCAATATCATAGGATGCCTTTTGATTGGATTTATTTTAGGACTTTCTTCCCGCAATCAATTGCTTTCCTTTAATACAACCCTCTTCCTTGCAACAGGTTTCTGTGGCGGCTTCACCACCTTTTCGGCATTTGCCTTTGAAAAACATTCTTTTCTAAAAGACGGAGAACTTTTCAACTTCTCTCTATATACTATCGCCAGCTTGGCGGTTGGAGTCTTAGCCGTAATGGGCGGCTTGTGGGTCTCCAAATACATTAGATAGTTACAATTACATTTTTTTTATCATTTTTTGTTCATTATTGAACATTTTCTGATGAAATACCACATTTTAAGATAAAAAACACACTCAAATCTTCTCAATGTTAACAAATAATCATTAAATGATTAAAATTTATACTTATAAAATTCAATACCCCTAAAAAATAAGGGGTATTTTTTTATTTAATATAAAAATATCTTTAATACCCCCTATAATTATACCCCCACCATTCAATTGCTATATATTTGGTTCATCAATTAACTACTTAATTATGAAAAAAGTCGAGGCAATTATTAGAAAATCCAAATTTGATGAGGTGAAAAAAGCACTTCATGAAATTGAGGTCAACTTCTTCAGTTACTGGGATGTAACAGGAGTTGGAAATGAAAAACAAGGGCACGTATATCGAGGTATTTCCTATAGCACCTCGGATATACAACGAAGGTATTTGGTAATCGTAGTATCCGATGATTTTCTGGAGCGAACCATAAATACCCTTTTGGATTCTGCAGCCACTGGCAACGTTGGAGATGGAAAAATCTTTGTTTCCGATGTTATTGAAGCTTACCGTATCAGAACCAAAGAAAGCGGCAGTGCCGGAATAAACTAATCAACTAACTAACTACAATATTTAAAGATTATGGACGCAGGATTATTTACAGCGAACAACGTATGGATGATGGTATGTACCGCTCTGGTGTTCTTTATGCACCTTGGGTTCTCCTTTTTGGAAATAGGGCTTACCAGACAAAAGAATACCGTGAACATTCTATTCAAGAATGTATTTATTATATGTGTTGGACTCCTTATATATTATATAGGTGGTTTTAATTTAATGTATCCCGGGTTTGAAGACGGGGATGCAGGCTTTCTTAAGTTTGCAGGATTCGGAATTGCAGCTCCTGAAAATGGAATGACTCCCGAATATGCCGATGGAGGTTATACATGGTGGACAGATTTCTTGTTCCAGGGCATGTTTGCCGCTACAGCAGCTACTATTGTTTCCGGAGCTGTTGCAGAAAGGGTGAAGCTTGGAGGTTTCATGATATTCACCATTATTTATGTAGGCCTTGTTTACCCTATTGTTGGATCTTGGCAATGGGGAAGCGGATTCCTTTCTTCCCTTGCTTTTGGAGAAGCTGAAGGATTCTACGATTTTGCAGGTTCTACTTTGGTACACTCCGTTGGAGGATGGGGCGCATTGATTGCCATTTACCTTCTGGGAGCTAGAATTGGAAAATTTGGAGAAGATGGAAAACCCAAGGCCATACCAGGACACAACTTGCCCCTTGCGGCGGCCGGTGTATTGATCCTTTGGTTGGGGTGGTTCGGATTTAATGGAGGTTCCGTACTTTCCGCAGATCCAGCATTGACATCACTGGTATTGGTAACTACTTCTCTTGCGGCAGCTTCAGGTGGTGTTTCTGCATTCCTCACCTCGTTCTTTGCCTACAAAAACTTTGACTTGACCATGTTCTTAAATGGAATCTTGGGAGGTCTTGTTGGGATTACCGCAGGAGCGGACCAAATGTCGCCTAACGAGGCTGTCATCATAGGACTTATTGCCGGAGTTGTCATTGTTGCCGGAGTTGCCTTGATAGACAAGCTTAAATTGGATGACCCTGTTGGAGCCGTAGCAGTACACTTGATCTGTGGTATTTGGGGAACCCTTGCCGTAGGAATCTTTGGAAACATGGCAGGATTTGACCAATTCTTGGTTCAGTTGGCAGGTGTAGGTGCCGCAGCCACTTTCTGTTCCTTAAGTGCATTTATTATTCTTTTTACCATCAAAAAAATCTCTGGACTTCGAGTTTCCGAACAAGAAGAACTGGAAGGTCTCGATATCCACGAACATGGAATGGATGCCTATGCTGATTTCAGGATGAACCAGCATTAATCATGAAAAGGAAACGGAGCGTTCTGCCAAACGCTCCGTTCGATAACCTTTTCAAAATAGACTCAACAAATTCGAATAAATGGTCCTCATAAAGAGGGCACTTAAACCAATGAAGATTATGAAAACGATTATAAACACAAAGTACGTAAAAAATTTAGCTTTGGCCGCATTGGCCCTGATTACCACAACTGCCTTTTCGCAAGAAGAAGAGGAAGAAAAAACAAAGTTTGAATTCAGCGGAACCGTTGATGCTTATTACAGGACCAACCTTACCGCTCCCAATGGCGAAGACGCCATAGCCCCAGGATCATCTTTCGCCAATTTGGATGGATTTGCACTGGGCATGGCCAATGTAATTGCCACTTACGAAGGAGAAAAAGTAGGTTTTGTTGCAGACTTGGTATTCGGCCCAAGAGGAACGGATGCTATCTTCGCCTCTCCCATGTATTCAGCAACTGGAGACATTGTAAACCAGCTTTACGTATACTGGAATGTTAGCGATGATGTAACTCTTACCTTCGGTAACTTCAATACCTTTTTGGGGTATGAAGTAATATCGCCTGCTGCCAACTTCAACTATAGTACATCATATCTATTCTCATATGGACCTTTTAGCCATACAGGACTAAAGGCCGCTTTTGACCTGGGCAGTGATTGGAGTGCTATGTTGGCGATCATGAACCCAACAGACTTGACCGAATTGAACGGAACAGGTGACTATGCCGTTGGTGCCCAATTAGGGTATTCCGGTCAGTTCTTGAACTTCTTGTACAGCCAAGGTGGTTTTGAAGTTGATTTCACTGGTGGCTTTGATTTATCCGAAGAATTCTTCCTTGGTGTAAACGCAGCACACTTTAGCCAAGAAGATGATGGCGGTAGCTTCACCGGAGTTGCTCTTTATCCACAATTGGCCACATCAGACAACTTTACCATTGGACTGAGAGGTGAGTATTTTATGACCAGTGATTTCTTTGGAGATACCGCAGGTATAGGTTCTGATACAGATGGCGATGGAAGTGTTTTTGCGGTAACCCTTACAGGAAGCGCAACTATAGGAGATTTGATCCTAAAACCTGAAATTCGTCTTGATAGTTCTTCTGAAGATGCATTTATTGACAATGATATGGACCCAACCGGGAGTTTAGCTTCTGTTCTTTTTGCAGCAATCTATTCTTTCTAGACCCAAAAAAACTTTATTTTAATGCTAATAGAAAGCCTTACTCCGATAGGATTAAGGCTTTTTTATTCAACCTTAAAATCTTTCACTCCTGCTCTCACTTTAGTTCTCAAATAATTTTGCCTTGGCACTAGAGGGCAGGAGTACTTTTTGTTATACACACAATAGGGGTTATACGCCCTGTTGAAGTCAATTACCAAAGTATCTCCTTCCGGAATCGATAAATCTATATAACGGCCCCCTCCATAAGTTTCATCTCCATTGGTCTCATCCAAAAAAGGCAAAAACAGATAGTCTTCATACTCTTCCTGGCCAACAAGGTCCAAAGTTTGGTACACTTCCAGTTGATGTTCTGCCCCATTTAGGTCAAAATGGGCAATTCCATATAGTACCTCCCAGGATTTTCTATCGGTAGTAGTGGACAACAAAAAGGGTTCGGCATCCGGGGTGAGTTCAAATCTGGCCTTTACCACGTAAGTGGTATCTGGCTCAAAATAATCGAGCCCTTTAAAGCTCTTCCGGTACCTATCAGGCAAAGGCGAGGTCTCAGGGTCTCTAAGGCTTTGGTCCAATTCTTTCTGAAACTTTAAAATATCTGCTATCCCAGGCGACTCTACTTCCGTAGTTTGCACCTTATCATGATATCTTTTGCCTTGACCGCAGGACAAAATCAAAAGAAAAAAAAGCAGAATAATATACCTCATCAGAAAAATTTAAAGTAAAAGTACTGGAAATCATTCTTAATAGTACCTTAGTGCCATGATGAAAAAACAAATCCTCCTGCTACTACTGGTTCTGCTCACCGCTTGCCAGGAAAAGCAACCCAAAGAAACTACTGTAAAAATTTCGGAACGTAAAATTCCAAAACTGGACCCAACCAGGTACAACGTAGGGTTTTTGATTATGGATGGGGTATACAACACCGAATTCACAGCACCTTACGATATTTTTCAGCATACCCAATATCGCAAAGGAATAAAGGCCATGAATACATTTACTGTGGCCAACACGCTTGAACCGATTACTTCTTTTGAAGGAGTTCGGATTCTCCCCGATTTTGACTACACCCATGATTCTATTCCAAAAATTGACATTTTGGTCGTACCCAGTGCGGAACATCATTTGGACACCGACCTTAAAGACACCATTATGATCAATTTCGTTAAAAAAGTGAGTAAAGACGCCTTATTTGTAACCTCGCATTGCGATGGGGCCTTTGTTTTGGCAAAAGCCGGAGTGCTGGATGATGTGGTTTCTACAACTTTCCCTAGTGATATTGGAAAGTACAGGGAAATGTTTCCCCACTTAAAAGTAAAGGACAGTGTACTTTTTGTGCATGATGGAAAATTTATCACCTCCGCTGGAGGGGCTAAAAGTTTTGAAGCTTCGCTTTATTTGTGCGAGCACCTATATGGGAAAGAAATTGCAGAGTCGCTAGCTGGTGGTTTGGTTATAGATTGGAATCTGGACGAGGTACCTAAACTTATTCCTCATTGACCTTGTATAGGGCATCCTTAAGATACTTGGATACCATTTTGTTGAATTCGGGTGTAATCCTGAATAGAGCAGTATCCTCTAAATTATAAAGTGTATCCGTATCCTTGAACCCTGCTTTGAAGGCCTCTTCCAGATAGAACAAAGCCGTTCCGAAATCTTCATTTTTAGAGCTCAGTGAGATTATTTTTAAATAATAATCAAAATTGCTAGGCTCTAATACCGTCTTGAGCATATATAAAAAAGCCAGCGCATCCTCATCGATGATATCTTCAGACTGTACATAATTAATATTATCCTCGGCCAAGGCGTTCACAAACCCAAGTAGGCGATTGCCCATTTCCTTTGTGCGTGGATTGGCACCCGAAACAAATTGATCCAACTCTCCCTTTTGATAGTTCCACCATCCGAGATTATTGAAGTTATGGCTAAAAACATCTTCCTCCATGTAGTATTGGTAATCTTCTTTTAAAAGAGATTCTTTGAGCATTGCGGCATTCTCTGCCCTTTTCATAGTCCGATAAGACTTGTTTCTTCTTAAATCCTTAAGAACAGTACGAAGGGAATCCAAGTTTTTATGAGCTCCGTACATCGACATCATTTCTACCAAATACTGCTCTGCCAGCAAGAGTTTCCCTGAATTTTTTAATCGAGTTACCTTTACCACATCCTCTTGGTAGACATCTTCTACAAAAACTGAATCTTTAGGAATCAATTTTCTTCCCATAGCCACTAATTTGAACAACTGCAACGATTTTTTTAGGTATTGTTGATCTGGCCAATCCCCTTTTTCTTGATGCAGTAGAATGTGATTGGGAAATCTGAGTCTATCCAGAATCTTTTTCGCGGCTACCATAGAAGTATAGTTGTAATTATTCTTGGTCACTAGGCCAATAAAATGAAATGGTTGTTTTGAACTGAACAACTCCGTGTTTGCAATTGATGTACCAATAGAAATTGTTCCTTTAACCTTGGGAATAAATACTGGAACAAGATTGGCAAAACGAGCCCCTGAAGCTGCGCCTGCGGTATATATCCCTTGTCCTTGAATAGGGAGTAAATCTAAAATCCTCTTGATGACATTGCTGGTAGACACCATGTTTTTGGATAGGGACACACTATCCGATATTTTCGGAGCTGCAAGAACATAACCCTCTTCCTCAGCTGATTTGACAAACATGGACAAGGCCTGTTTTTCTTTCCCATCCAAATCAAATATCAACAACAAAGGCCATTTGCTCTCTGTGGTAAAATCAGTAGGCAAATACAGAGAAAAAGTATCTTGAATAGAGTCTTGAACGGATAAATTTTCAATGATAGCACCTTTTTTAAGTACTATTTCTTGACCATGGACGGTGTAAACCAATAAAGCTAAGAGTGAAAATAAAAGGGATGTTCTTTTCATAGTGATACCTTAACAAAAATCTCGCCAAAAAGATAAAACTCAATAGGCTTTTTTGGTTTTGGTTGAACTTTTCGCGCTTATAACACTGTCCTTTATAGGAGCATTGGCAACCACATTGGACAAAACAATATGTGTCCTGCATTCTCCGTAGACAATTAACTCATCAATAAACTTTTCAAGATGTGATTGGTCCCTAAGGACCACTTCCATAATGATATTTTCGTTCCCTGTAATTCTATAGCAGTTGATTACCTCCTGAAACGATTTCACCTTATCTAGAAACGGTTTTAGTTTGCCCATAAAAGCTCGGAGCATGATAATTGCCTTAAGTTGATGACCTGCCTTTGCATGGGAAACATTGATCCCGTAACTTTCAATAATCCCAAGGTCTTCCATCTTCTTTACACGCTCCGCAACAGCAGGTGGAGTTAACCCTATTTTCCGTCCAATATTGGCAAAAGATTCCCTTGCATTTTGCTGTAAATGACCTAGAATCTGCCAATTAAGTGCATCAATCTTCATATTCCAAGGTAAAAGGTTAAATAAATTTTATATTCAAAAGTAATCAATATTTTTTGCTTTATAAGCTAAAGCATACTTCTTGAATTCCTGTGTAATTTTATGTATTGAAATTGCTCTTGAAAAAATGGAAAATACTCCCTTAAACTCCTTGGTTATTTATCGCAAGTCTTTGGCTCTTCGGGACTTGAGTGAGGCCGTTGCTTCTTACTTTTCATACAATAAGGAAAAACTGTCTTTTAGAAAGATCGATCACTTCAGAAATGATGTTACGCAATCCCTCAAAACTGATGCATTGCTTATCACCAAAGAAGTGGAACAGGCTGCTTTGAGCAATTCTTATTCTGTTCAGATGAAAAGCCTGACCTTTATCAACATCATGACAAGGAATATTTTGGCCTATTGCAATGGCTTGGAAATGGATGGTGTAAAGGAAAAAGAATATCTAAACCTCCTGAGAGGTGAAATCAAAGCTTTCCGGTCGTCTTTTAAAAAATGGAGAAAGTCCATCCTTAACAGGAACGACTAATCCAATTTCTTTTACATATTTCGTCTGTACTGACCCCCCACTTCAAACAACGCATGGGTAATCTGCCCCAAAGAACAATATTTGGAAACTTCCATCAACTTTTCAAAAAGGTTTTGGTTGCGAATCGCGGTCTGTTTCAGTTGCTTTAAGAGTTCACTGGATTCCTTCTTATTTCGTTCATGTAAATTATCCAAAGTCCCTATTTGGTTTTGTTTTTCGTCCTCTGTGGCCCTGATGACTTCTGCAGGTAGTACGGTTGGGGACCCTTTAGAACTTAAAAAGGTATTCACCCCAATAATCGGGTATTCTCCAGAATGCTTCAAGGTTTCGTAATGAAGACTTTCCTCTTGAATCTTGGAACGTTGGTACATGGTTTCCATTGCTCCCAATACACCACCTCGCTCCGTGATTCTATCAAATTCAAGCAAAACAGCTTCTTCCACTAAATCAGTTAGTTCTTCAATAATGAAAGACCCCTGTAGCGGATTTTCATTTTTGGCTAAGCCCAATTCCTTGTTGATAATCAATTGTATGGCCATAGCCCTTCTTACAGACTCCTCGGTAGGAGTGGTTATTGCCTCGTCGTAGGCATTGGTATGAAGGGAATTGCAATTGTCATATATGGCATAAAGCGCCTGCAATGTAGTACGGATGTCATTGAAATCAATTTCCTGGGCATGCAGGCTTCTACCTGAAGTCTGAATATGGTACTTTAACATCTGGGCACGAGAATCGGCTCCATATTTTTCCTTCATTGCCTTTGCCCAAATCCTCCGGGCCACCCGTCCAATTACAGCATACTCTGGGTCTACGCCATTTGAGAAAAAGAAGGATAGGTTTGGACCAAATTTGTTGATGTCCATTCCGCGACTCAGGTAGTACTCCACATAGGTAAATCCGTTGGCCAGTGTAAAAGCCAATTGTGTAATTGGGTTTGCCCCAGCTTCAGCAATGTGATAACCAGAAATGGAAACGGAATAGAAATTTCGAACTTGATGTTCTATAAAATATTCCTGTACATCTCCCATGAGCCTTAAGGCAAATTCAGTGGAAAAAATACAAGTGTTCTGTGCCTGGTCCTCTTTTAATATATCGGCCTGAACGGTTCCACGAACCTGGTTCAAGGTTTCTTTCTTTATTTCCTCATAAACGGTTTTGAGTAAGACTTGATCCCCGGTTACTCCCAAGAGCATCAATCCAAGACCATTGTTCCCTTCGGGAAGTTCGCCCATATAGCTTGGTCTTTCAACACCCTTTTCTTTGTAAATAGTGTTGATTTTACTCTGGACCTGTTTTTCCAGCTTGTTTGCTTTGATGTATTTTTCGCAGTTCTGATCAATGGCCGCATTCATAAAAAAGGCCAAAAGCATGGGTGCCGGACCATTAATGGTCATACTAACCGAAGTCATAGGGTCGCTCAAATCAAATCCTGAATACAATTTTTTGGCATCATCCAAGCAACAGATAGATACTCCAGCGTTTCCAATTTTTCCATAAATATCTGGACGATAGTCTGGGTCATTTCCATATAGGGTAACCGAATCGAACGCTGTTGAAAGCCTCTTGGCCGGCATGTCCAAACTTACATAGTGGAACCTTCTGTTGGTACGTTCCGGACCGCCTTCGCCAGCAAACATTCTTGTTGGGTCCTCCCCTTCCCTTTTAAAGGGATATAGTCCAGAGGTATACGGAAACTCACCAGGAACGTTTTCTTGTAGGATCCATTGCAAAATATCTCCCCAGGCACTGTATTTTGGCAGAGCCACCTTTGGAATCTGGCTATGGGAAAGCGATTCTGTATGGGTCTTAATTTTAATTTCCTTGCCTCGAACTTTAAATGAGTACAATTCTGAGGTATATTTTTTGATTTTTTCTCCCCATTGAAGAATATATTCCCAATAACGTGGGTCCAAATCCATCTTCACCTTATCAAATTCTTTGATAAGCAAGGTCAACAAACTATTGTCTTCTTGGCTTTTTGAATGATTTTTCAAGCCCTCTTCGTCCAATCCAGATTTATTCAAAAAAAGACCAGCGGCTTGACCGGCCTCCATGTTCACGACGGAGGTTATGGTCATGAAAATACCATACAACTGTTGTGCAATCTTGGCTTGTTGTTTTGCTTTGGTGTCATAAGATCTATTGTTCTCTGATATCTCAGACAGGTATCTTGTTCTTGCCGGCGGTATCACAAAAACCTTCTCGGAGGTTTCCTGTTCCACCTCGACATTTGAGATTAGTTTTGAGCCCGATTTTTTCACAAGGGTTTCCATTACCTCCTTGTACAATCGGTTCATACCTGGGTCATTGAACTGAGATGCAATGGTACCAAAAATAGGCAGGTCATTTTCTTTTGCATCCCACAGTCCATGATTGCGCATGTACTGCTTTTTTACATCCCGAAGAGCATCCAATGCCCCTCTTTTATCAAATTTGTTAATGGCGACCACATCTGCAAAATCCAGCATATCTATTTTTTCCAGTTGTGTCGCGGCCCCAAACTCCGGGGTCATCACATAGAGCGAAACATCACTATGCTCAAGAATTTCTGTATCGGATTGACCAATTCCCGAAGTCTCCAAAATTACCAAGTCAAAATGTGAAGCTTTTAAAATTTGAACAGCCTCGGAGACATGTTTGGACAGGGCCAAATTGGACTGTCGCGTAGCAAGCGATCGCATATACACCCGCTCGTTATTGATCGAGTTCATACGAATGCGATCACCCAACAATGCACCTCCAGTTTTTCGTTTGGAAGGGTCCACTGAGATTATTCCTATGTGCTTATCCGGGAAATCGGCCAGAAAACGTCTTACCAGCTCATCCACCAAACTTGACTTGCCAGCACCACCTGTTCCTGTAATTCCAAGAACCGGAACTTGTTTTTCTTGAGTTTTTATTTCTTTCCAAAATTCTTGGAACGTTTCAGGTCTGTTTTCTGCCAGAGAGATTAACCTTGCAATAGTATTGGTATGTTTTTGCAGTAACAACTCGCCCAAACTCTTTCCTTTAGGAAATTTTAAGTCAGGCACCTCATTATCGGATTTTTGCACAAGATCATTGATCATTCCCTGCAATCCCATCTCTCTTCCATCATCAGGGGAGTAGATACGTTCAACCCCATAAGCCATCAATTCTTTAATTTCCTTTGGAAGGATAACTCCGCCTCCTCCACCAAAAATTTTGATCTGTCCGGCACCTTTTTCTTCCAAAAGGTCATGCATGTACCTGAAATATTCATTATGACCTCCTTGATAAGACGTTAAGGCAATGGCATTGGCATCTTCTTGAATAGCACAATCCACAACCTCTGCCACGCTTCTATCATGCCCCAAATGAATCACTTCCACTCCAGTGGCTTGAATAATTCTTCGCATGATATTGATCGCTGCGTCATGACCATCAAAAAGGGATGCCGCGGTAACAATTCGAATCTTGTTTTTGGGCTGGTACGGCTTAATTTGTTCCATTGACAATAAAGGGTGTGAATTTGGTCTGCAATTTACAGAAAATGCAAGTAATAATCGTTTTTGTTTAGAATTTTACAAAAATATTGGCCAATCGGATTTCCTCATTTTGAATATCATAATTTTACCTGTTCAAATTTGTTGTATGCAGCTCACGATTTTAATCCACTGCCCAGATCAAACAGGAATTATAAGTGCCGTTACCGGTTTTGTCCACCAGCAGAAGGGAAACATTGTGTACTTGGACCAGCACGTGGACAAACAAGCCGGGGTATTTTTTATGAGATTGGAGAGTGAATTTGAACAACCGGTACAACTCGATTCCTTCACTGAAGGATTTGGTCAAGATTTGGCACAAAAGTTTGATATGCAGTGGGAAATCTATCCGGATTGGTACAGACCGAAAATGGCTCTTTTTGTATCTAAATACAATCACTGTCTATATGACCTTTTAAGCCGATTCAACTCTGGTGAACTTACAGTTGACATTCCTTTTATTTTGAGCAATCATTTGGATTTGAAGCCAATTGCTGACCAATTTGGAATTACTTTTTATCATGTCCCCGTGACCAAGAAAACCAAAGAAGCTGCCGAGGACAAACAATTGGAACTGCTTAAAAAACACGAGATAGATTTTATTGTTTTGGCACGTTACATGCAAATTGTATCCCCAAAGGTCATCGACGTTTACCCACAAAGAATCATTAACATACACCACTCTTTTTTGCCTGCATTTGCTGGGGCCAAACCCTACCATGCAGCCTTTGAACGAGGTGTAAAAATCATTGGTGCCACCAGTCATTATGTTACGGAGGAGCTGGATGCAGGACCCATAATTGAACAGGATGTCACCACGGTTTCACACTCCCATTCCATTAAGGATCTTATTGTTAAGGGAAGAGACTTGGAGAAAATAGTTCTTTCCCGAGCGGTGCAACTTCATGTGGCCAGAAAAACTATGGTTTACAACAACAAAACTGTGATCTTTTCGTAAATATCACTGATAGCGGTTGCATTTTTGGACTTTAACTGTAATTTCATCATAACTTTAAAACACTTATCCATGAAAAGAATACTATTATGCCTTGTGGTGTTCACTGGTGTTTCCTGTACAGAGTTGCAACAGGTTGTAAATCAACTCCCGCAAGGGACAGTGATTGGTAATGCCGAAATTGCACAGGGACTTCGTGAAGCACTGAATTTGGGAATTGAAAAACAAGTGAACAAACTTTCCTTTAAAGATGGTTTCTTTAAAAACGAATTGGTAAAAATCTTGCTTCCGGAAGAATTGCGAAAAGTTGATAAAACCTTAAGGGATGTTGGTCTTGGAAATTTAGCAGATGAAGGATTACGGATTCTCAACAGAGCTGCAGAAGATGCTGTTGGCGAAGCCACTCCAATTTTTGTAGACGCAGTTAAGGGAATTACATTCAACGACGCCAGACAAATTTTGTTGGGCAACGATGATGCGGCGACCAATTATTTGGAACGAGCTACTAAAACTAAATTGTATGACAAGTTCAATCCAATAATTGACAATTCATTTAAAAAAGTTGGAGCTGATCAAATTTGGAAAAATATCATAACCAAATACAACAGTCTTCCGCTTACCTCGGATGTCAACCCAGACCTTACAGATTACACTACCAATCAAGCACTGAATGGGGTTTTCACCATGATTTCCATTGAAGAAAAAGAAATCAGAACCAAAATTTCATCAAGAACAACAGATTTGTTGAAACGGGTATTTGCGCTACAGGATTAATTTTGTTGTTTTTGTACAATAAGTTTGCGATTACTGCGTTATAACTTCATTAAAACGAGACAATTATAACAAAATCCTAAAGTTTAGTTAACCTTGACCTGAAGGTTATCCATGAATTTTGTAGCAACTTATCTGAGTTAGCATTTTTTTGAGTTAGTTAGTTTAAAACCGGTGTTTTCACCGGTTTTTTTTATTCTGAAGTTGCCACTTCTCATTCCATTCCGAATTCAAAAAGGAACAGATAATCAGAATATTAGAGGTAAATTATTATCGGGGATTACGGTTTTTATCTTTTTTTTAACATTAGCAGTTTGTTAATTAAGTAATTTCAAAGGAAGCTAATTCAGGTCAAAAAAATGAGAACTTCAGGTTTCCTTGTTTTTCTTCTTTTTGTCATGTCCGTGTTTTGTCATGCACGAACTATTCCAATCGACCCAGAATCTTTAGGAAACAGTTTTTCCGCTGTTGAAAAGGATTCACTTGATTGGGCAGAGTACTATTACAATATCCACAGGTATAAAAAAGCAATTCCACTGTATAAAAAGAACCTGGACAATCCGAAAACAGATCAGCTCCATATCCTAAAAAAATTGGCTCTAAGTGAAGCTGCATTGGAAAACACCTCAGAGTCCATTTCAAATGTCAGCGAATATCTTAAGTCCGAATTTAATCCCAACTTTTTATTGAACGAAGGTTTTGACCCCATACGGGAAACACCTCAGTTTAAAATGATGTCCAGTAAGTTGATTCCTAGGGTCACAACCTGGTCAGTTGTTTATCTTTTTGTTGCCCTGATTGGATTTTATGTTGTGTTCCTAATAAGCTTAAATAGACAAATAAATCCGTCGTCAAGGGTTTTGATCGCCATCTTCATCTTCATCCATTCATTTTTTATTTTGAACATAAGCATTTCCAGTGCCAACTATATGTTTGAATATCCCCATACCTATTTAATGTCTACCTGGGCTTCCTTTTTATATGGACCTCTGTTATTCTTCTATTTTAAGAAAACCACACAGAAATATAACTTTAAGCGGGTGGACCTTTTGCATTTACTGCCCACGATAGTACTATCTGCCTATCTTGCAGTAACGATTTATAGCATTCCCTTTGAAGGAAAGAGGGATTTAATGCTTTCTAGAATCCTCAATGGTCTTAACCCCCAAGACTCTGACAAATTAATATTACTGGTATTCCTTAAAATTGCCTCCTTAACGATCTATGGTTATTTTATCTGGAGAGTGTATTACAAAAGCAAGAAGAAGAAGCTTTTACAAGGCAAAAATCAAATCTGGCAGAAGAACATTTATTATATCCATATTTTCTATGTGCTCACCTATTCTGCTTATGGTATTATTATAATAAATGGACTAACTACCGGTTTTCTTTTTCATATCCCGGTTATTGCCATGGCCACGATGGTACTTTATGTGGGCTATTCGGCCAACATTCAACCTGATGTCTTCAATGGAGCTTACGCATACACCAACAGGCTTTTTCCCAAATATGAAAAATCTGGTCTTACCCCAAGCTTGTCCATTGAACTTAAGGAAAACTTATTACACCTGTTTGCCAATGAAAAAATATACAAAGAGAACAATATAAATTTGGATATGGTAGCCAAACGGTTGAACACTACCCGACACAATGCTTCACAAATTATTAATGAACATTTCAACGTTAGCTTTCACGAGCTGGTCAATACCTATAGAATTAAAGAAGCCAAAGAACTTCTTTTAGATGATAAATCCCAAAGGTTGAATATAATCAACATTGCCTATGAAGTGGGCTACAATAACAAAGTAACCTTTAACAAAGCCTTTAAAAAGGATACCCAACTGACCCCATCCCAATACCAAAGAAATATAATGCGATTGTAAGGAAATCTTGTTCAGGCCAATGATTTGAATTTGACACCTCCCAATCCTTAAAAAGTTAATTTTTTGCAGGAAAAACGTTAAGTCCAGGTCCAAAACACTGGGTATACGTTAAATTTTAGATAAAGTACCTGATTTTTAGGTGTATAGCCCTAGACAAGGTAGTCCAACGGAGGGTTTTCAACGTATCTTTGGTATAACAAATCTTTTAAGTATGAACAATCAGTATTGTAAAGTTGGATCTGTAACTCCAATAACCAGTGGAAGCCACGCCATTTCGGTTTTGGAATTCAGGTATCGGGCTTTTATGGAAAAGGCAGCAGATACAGCCTACATGGACACCAATCTTGGTGAATTTTTCAAAAGAAAAGCACAAGGAATCAAAAAGGTATTGGAAAGCTTGGGTTAGGATAAAAAGCCTATTCTTTTCAACTCAACCTCCATTTTTTCCTGTAATTTCTTCGCTTGTTCCGCGGCTGCTTGCATATAATCCTCACCATTAGACGCGTACAAAATACCCCTTGAAGAGTTCACAAGTAACCCAACATTTTCCGTTATCCCATACTGGCAAACCTCTTCCAAACTACCCCCTTGGGCACCAACCCCTGGAACCAAGAAAAAACTTTGTGGCACTATCTTTCTTATTTCAGCCAAATAAGAAGCTTTAGTAGCACCTACCACATACATTAGTCTGTCTGTATTCTGATAGGTCTTGGAAACCTTCAAAACTTCTTTAAACAATTCCTCTTCGCCAACTATTTTGGTCTGAAAATCAAATGCGCCTTGATTTGAGGTCAACGCCAGCAAAATGGTATGCTTGTCCTCAAAATCCAAAAAAGGCTCCACAGAATCTTTTCCCATATAGGGAGCTATTGTTATGGAATCAAAATTCAAGGTTTCAAAAAAAGCTTTGGCATACCGTGTGGATGTATTTCCAATATCTCCTCTTTTGGCATCGGCAATGGTAAATATTTCCGGATGGTTTTGGTTCAAGTACTCCATGGTGCGCTCCAGGGACTTCCATCCTTTCAAACCATACGCCTCATAAAAAGCAATATTGGGCTTGTAGGCCACGCAAAATGAATGTGTGGCATCTATAATGGCTTTGTTGAATGCAAAAATTGGGTCGTCCTCTTGAAGTAGATGTTTTGGAATCTTGTCCAAATCCGTATCCAGACCTACACAGAGAAAGGATTTTTTTTGACGGATTTGGGAAATTAGGTTTTCTATTTTCATTCAAATAAGGTTCTCTTCAGAGCTGAATAATTAAAAACTCCCTAGAATATTTCCGAAGCCTCCTTGAGCTTCTCCGTATTTTCCACCAACATCAACTCATCAATAATTTTTTGGATGTCTCCGTTTATGATATTTTGCAAATCATAGAGGGTGAGTCCAATTCTATGATCGGTTACCCTTCCTTGCGGATAATTGTACGTTCTAATCTTGGCCGATCTATCACCACTGCTCACCTGCGAGTTCCTTTTTGCGGCATCCTCTTCTTGTTTCTTGGCCAACTCCAAATCGTATAATCTGGACCGTAATACCTTGAATGCCTTTTCCTTGTTTTTGTGTTGTGACTTTTGGTCTTGACATTGCGCAACAAGTCCGGTAGGAACGTGTGTCAAACGTACGGCTGAATATGTCGTGTTCACTGATTGTCCTCCTGGCCCTGACGAACAGAAATAGTCTATCCTTACATCTTTTGGGTCAATTTGAACATCAAAATCTTCAGCTTCTGGGATTACCATTACGGTTGCCGCACTGGTATGCACCCGTCCTTGGGTCTCTGTTTGGGGAACCCTTTGTACCCGGTGTACTCCGGCTTCAAACTTTAGGGTACCATATACATCTTCTCCTGAGACCTCAAAATGAATCTCTTTATACCCTCCACTGGTACCTTCACTAAGGTCCATTATATTGGTTTTCCAGCCCTTGGATTCGCAATACTTAGCATACATCCTGTAAAGGTCGCCCGCAAAAATACTGGCTTCATCACCTCCAGTTCCCGCCCGGATTTCCATAACCACATTCTTTTCATCTTCTGGGTCCTTAGGTATGAGCAGAAATTTTATTTCCTCTTCCAGTTTTGGCAGGGCACTTTTGGCCTCATCCAACTGCATCTTTGCCATTTCAACCATTTCAGCATCACTTCCATCGGCAATGATTTCCTCGGCTTCTTCTATGTTGCTGGAAAGTTCAACATACTTATCCCGCTTGTCCACAAGGACCTTAAGGTCCTTATATTCTTTATTCAGTTTGATGTACCGCTTTTGGTCAGCAATGATATCTGGCTGAATGATAAGGTCAGAAACCTCGTCAAAACGTTGTTTTACTATATTCAGTTTGTCTAGCATGAATCAATCCGCGTTAAGAATGCGAATTTACGATTTTTGAACGGATTGAATTGTTCCCTAGTAGGATTCAATTGGCCACAAAAGTGGTTCCCAAGGTTATGATAAAAGCGTTGAGTCCATCACTACGGTCATATTGGTTGAACCGCAGGTCAATTGTCTTTAATCCAAAGTTGAATATCCTCGCGCCTGTGAAGATATCTTTGTATTGAATTCCCAAACCATACTGATGCGCATCGTATTTGGACAGGTCATAATCCGAAGTGTAATAAGAGAATGTGGACAAAGCGGTTTCTTTTGAATAGAAATGGTCCGCTGCAGTTTGAGTATAGTATCGATATGTTGGATAAACCGTAAATCTATCAGTCAACTTAAAAGGTACCTCAAGACTTGCAGTATGCGAGGTAATGCCCCAATCGTCCCAGTAAAAGCGATAATAGGTACGCAAAACGACCAAATCATTAAGATAGTAGTTCAATCTTCCTCCAAATGGAATCTTGAACCTATTGTCCGGAAGACGCTCCACATCATCCGCCAGCTGAAAGTCCTCGATAAAAAAATCTTCAGCATCTACAAAATACACTCGTTGAAAGGGTGTGCTCAGCAATCCTGTTTGGGAGACCACATCCAAGAAAAGCGCTCCCTGTAGTTTCTTGGTTAAAATCTGGGAAAAACTTAACGATAGCGAATAGGAATTTCGATTCTCCTTATCAAACTCAACAAAATTTGGACTATACGTACCGTTTCCAGTAATCCTATCATCAAAAAAACCTTGACGAAGCTCTACCGGGTAAATGGCGTTCCATTTATCCAGAAAAACGCGGCCGCTAAGGGTAAGCTCTGTATTCTTTTCATTGAAAAGTCTGGTATAGCTTCCTCCAAATCCTATGGAAAAATAATCGTATTCCGTTGAGAAATATGCATTTGCACTCCAGATTGAATTACGGTCCGCAGAGCTATGCTGATAGCTCGGATTTATATAGGCCAACAAATCTTTTCGGGATTCTCCAGAAGAAGCATCAAAAGGCGTAGCGGGATTGTTACCATCCAAAGGATTCACGTTGCTTGATGAAGCAGAAGTATAGGCTGATAAGCCCACATCCACAGTCAACACATCGTCCTCGTTCATGGGCATGCGAAGTACAATGGATGAAGTGGCATCGGTCAACTCTTCGGTTCCTTCCCCTCCGGTCACCGCAGCATTTTGTCCATCTTGATTGTAATAACTAAAGAGCATATCAATCTCACTGGCCTCCAGGACCCGTTTTGTATACGAAGTCCCTGTTTGTTGCGCCCATCCGGAAAGGATGGAAAAAAAGAACACGCATGCAAACAATTGGATTGTTCTCATAACTTGACAATTGCCCCTTTTATATATGGTATTAATTACAGCCACAGCCACCTCCTGTTTTACCTCCATTGGCTCCTGAGGAGCCTTCTCTGTAAATATGGAAGTTGGTCTCAAATCGCTCACACATTTTCGCTCCCAATTCCATTTCGGCATCACTCAGGTATACCTTTTCGTATTCCTTGACCACCACACATGAGCTTGAAAGAAGTAACAGTATAACAAAGAATATTTTAGCCATAGTTTTTAAGGTTACTGATTTGTATCGAACATAATCCCCGAACTTTTATGAATTTTGTTGTCTGAGTCCACCACAACCACTTCCACACCGTCTATCTGATTGACCAAGTGAATTCCACTATCCTTGCCCATGATAAAAATGGCAGTGGCCAGCGCATCACATAATTCGGCATGTTTGGCAAACACGGAAACACTGTTGACACCCTTTGTGGGATACCCAGTTCTCGGATCAATTATATGGGAATACTTTTCCCCATTAAGAACAATATACTTTTCATAATTGCCAGATGTGGCCACCGAGGATTCCACTACTGGCAACCAACTGAACACTTTATCCTTGCTCAAGGGGTTGGCAATCCCCACCAACCATCTTTCTCCTGTAGTTTTGGTCCCCCAAGTAGTAAGGTCTCCCGAAGCATTGATGATGCCTCCCCTGACCTGTTTGGACACCAGAAGCTCCTTAGCTCTATCTGCTGCGTACCCCTTTCCTATGGCCCCAAAACCAATGCGCATACCTGCTTCACTTAAAAAAACCGTTTTCGATTTAGGGTCCAAAATGATTCGTTCATGACCTACTTTGGCAACAGATTGCTTGATTTCCGTTTCCAAAGGTCTTCTCTGCATGGTTCCATCAAACTTCCAAATATTATCCATGGAGGCATATGAAATGTCAAAAGCACCATCAGTGATCTCAGATATTTTTTTTGCCCTCTCAATAAGGTCATACAACTCGGGGCTTACCTTAACCGGACTTATTCCTGCATTTTTGTTGATCAGGGAAGTTTCTGAATTTTCATCCCAGGAAGAAATCAGTTTTTCAATTCGTTTTATTTCCCAAACCGCTTCGTCTATGTTGATGTAGCCTATCTCTTCATTTGGAGCCACCACGGTAATCTCGAATCGAGTTCCCATGAGCTTGAGCGTCCTTTTTACCGTAACATCCCTTTTCTCCTGACCTACCGATAGGATACTGGAAAGACTGAATAAAAGGACCCATAGCATCTTCATTCCACAAAACTGTTCAGTAAAGCTAAATATTCTTCTGGGGAAGGTTTTGCATAAAAACCAGCTTCGCCAAGCACGGATTCTTGGTTGTCAAGGACCACTACCAAGGGAAAATGCCCTTTAGGGTTATATTTTTCGGCCAATGATTTGTTCGTGTTCATCAGCTCTTCGGGAAGTTGGTTCTTTTTCCTTCTGGGAAAATCGGCATTATACAGGATGTAATGTGATGCTGCATAATCCTTGAACTCCTCCGAATCCAAAATATGTCGTTTTAACCGAATGCAAGGTGCACACCAGTCCGAACCTGAAAAGACCAATATAATGGGTTTGTTTTCCTCCTTTGCCAGTGCTAGAGCTTCGTTGTAATTAACCTGCCAATCCTGTGCCTGAAGTACACCTAAAAAGAGAAAAAAAATACCACAAAACAACTTTTTCATAGACCAAGGGTTGATGTAGATCATTCAAAGACCCTTAGTGTGGAGCCTTCCTGTTCTACATTATATACTTTGATGGGTTTAGCTGGGTTGCTATCCACTTGATTTAGAGGAGTACCGTCCTGAGCAAACCTAGAACCATGAACATCACAATAAAAAATACCGCCGCTTTGGTCCACAAATCGTACTTGATCATACATCTGATGGCTACAAACTTGACTGGCTGCAATAAACTCTCCTTCCAGGTTTCTGGCCACGACAACCAAATCCTTTAGTATAAACCCGCCATTGTTTGTCAAAGCTTGGGCTTCCGCAGAGTTTAAGTCTATTGTAAAATCGACTCCTGTAGGTTCTTCCACAATATTACCAGGGACTTCATCTTTTGAACATCCTTGAACACAGGGAAAAGTGAGGGCAAAAGCAGCGCCTGCCCCTAAACTTTTGAGAAATTCTTTTCTTTCCATAGCGTGAGGTTTATAGAAAGAACGTTAAATTAGGTTGAATCGTATGCTAATATTCAAACTTACCATACTCGCTTTGAATGGTAAGTTTTTTACTTAGAGCGGATTCTACCCGACCAATGATCTGGGCATCCACATCAAAGCTCTGCGAAATGGAAATGATATCCTTTGCCACCTGTTCATCAACATAAAGTTCCATTCTATGTCCGCAGTTGAAAACCTGGTACATTTCTTTCCAATCAGTACCAGATTGTTCCTGAATCAATTTGAACAAAGGAGGTATGGCAAATAGGTTGTCTTTGATAACATGAAGGTCCTCCACAAAGTGGAGTATTTTGGTTTGGGCACCTCCACTGCAATGCACCATTCCATGAATTTCCTTGGCGGAATACTTAGATAGAATCTTTTTAATTATGGGAGCATAGGTACGGGTTGGTGATAATACCAATTTTCCAGCATCCAAAGGTGAATTTTCAACTTCATCAGTCAACTTGGTATGTCCCGAATAGACCAATTCCTCAGGAACGGAAGGGTCAAAACTTTCAGGGTATTTTTTGGCTAAATATTTGCCAAAGACATCATGTCTCGCAGAAGTGAGTCCATTACTGCCCATTCCCCCATTGTATTCTTTTTCATAAGAAGCTTTGCCGAAAGAGGCCAGACCCACGATGACATCCCCTGGTTTAATGTTTGCATTGTCAATCACATCCGAACGCTTCATCCTGGCCGTAACAGTGGAATCAACAATGATAGTGCGAACCAAATCGCCTACATCAGCAGTTTCCCCACCTGTGGAATGAATGGTCATACCATGTTCCTTTAAATCGGAAATCAGTTCCTCCGTTCCATTGATAATGGCCGAAATCACCTCACCCGGAATCAGGTTTTTGTTTCTCCCAATGGTTGAGGAAAGCATGATGTTATCCGTTGCCCCAACGCATATAAGGTCATCTACATTCATGATCAAGGCATCTTGAGCAATGCCTTTCCAAACCGAAACATCACTCGTTTCCTTCCAGTACATGTAGGCCAAAGAGGATTTTGTACCCGCTCCATCTGCATGCATAACCAAACAATGGTCCGCGCTTTCTGTGAGGTAATCAGGTACAATCTTGCAAAATGCCTTGGGGAACAATCCTTTGTCTATGTTCTTTATAGCATTGTGTACATCTTCCTTGGATGCAGAAACACCTCGTTGGGCATATCTTTTACTGGTATCTAGGGACATCTAAAAGTAGTTTGCGCAAAAATAGTGAAAGTAATAAATCCAATAGCGGCCTAAATTTTGAAAGCTCCGAAAACCATCAAAAAAGTTCATATAAATAAGCCTCCGAACGACCCTTCCGATGAAAACCTGACAAAAGTCTTATTTATCACCTAAATACCAGATAAACAAAACTTTCTAACAATGATATTTGTCATTTTCAAAAAATCAATATTCCCCAAAATTTGCCTTAAAACCAAAGTGGACTTATGAAAAAACATGTAGTAATATTTGAAGCTAGGGGAGGTTCGGACAAAGGCAAATATGGCTTTAGAAAAGATTCCAAACCTATTATTGATTCTTTAAAGGATAGAGGATGGAGCGCTGAGATCATTTTCTACCAGGATGAAGACCGGGGGGAAATTTACAGACACACCATTGACAAGGCCGATGCCTACATCAGTAGGGTGAATCCCGGAAACCTGAAAAACGAGACCGGATACTTCCAGATGCTAAAGGAATTGGTCAACAATGGGGTTGAGGGATTGCCTCATCCAGACGCCATGGTAGCTTATGGTGCCAAAAACTCTGTTGAAAAACTAAAGGGAACGGACATAGTTCCAGATGATGTATATACCTACTACGATTTTGACACTTTAAAAGAAGAGTTTCCCAAAAGTTTAAAAAAGGGAGTACGTGTACTAAAACAAAATAGGGGATCCACCGGCGAAGGAATCTGGAGAGTGGAAGTATTGAATCCAAAACCAAATGGAAGTCGCATTCCATTGGATGCCAAACTTAAACTGACCGAGGCCAGGGATAACCACACTGAAGAGAAAACACTTCAGGAATTTCTTGAGTATTGTATAAAATATCTTGAGGGTGAAAATGGGATGCTTTTGGACATGCCCTTTTTGGAGCGAATCAAAGAAGGTGAAATTAGGGTGCTGATGCTAAGGGACAATGTGGTCAACATTGTACATAAAAAACCCGCTGATACCAAAGATGCCTTTTCGGCCACACTTTTCTCAGGTGCCAAATACCGATATGATAAGCCTGAACAATGGCCCGAATTGGTAAAATCCATCAAAGGCTCGCTTAGAACCATACAGGAAAGACTCGGTAACTATGATTTACCGTTGATTTGGACAGCAGATTTTATTCTGGACACCGATAAGAAAACTGGAGAGGACAGATATGTCCTTGGAGAAATCAACGCCTCTTGCGTAGGTTTTACCACTTTTCTTGAATTAAGTGAAAACATTGCGGATGAAGTACTAGCGCTATTGGATGCTGAGGAGGCTGTAAATAGCAGATGGGCCGCATTTAAAAAATAACTTCTCGGTTTTTTTCAAAGGGCCGATCTTTACATGCTAAAGATTGGCCTTTTATTTATAAAAGAACAGACTCTAAAGTTTCGGCAAAAGGGATAACCAATCTTTCTCCCACAGTTTTTTAGTAGTTGGTTGGTCCACATTTCCACCAGAAACAATTACCAGAACCCGTTGCCGGCCATTTTGTTCCCGTAACCATCTTCGCACGCCCTCCATGGCCATAGCACTGGTTGGCTCTATTCGACTCTTGAGCAAATGGGAAAGCCATTGGGTCCAATAAATCAAATATTCCTCTTCCACTTCAAAAAAGCCATCCAATTTTTGAAGATATTCAAAAGTGATGTTTCCGACCGCCATGGTCATAGCACCATCAGCCAGGGTGTCTGGCACGCCTGAAAGTCGTTGTATTGCTCCTTTTCTTAGGGATTCGGCCGCATCATTGGCATTTAAAGGTTCAACCCCAATGACCTGAGTCTTGGAGGAAAGGCCCCTGGCTGCAATCAAAGTGCCCGACAACAATCCACCTCCTCCACAGGGGGCAAATACTGCGTTGACATTTTCAACTTCGTTGAGTGCTTCCCACGCAGCGGTACCTTGACCACAGATTACCTGTTCGTGATTGTAGGGTGGAATCCAATATGTATCCTTTTCTTTGGCAGCTTCCCTGACCTTTTCGTCTGTGATGTCCCTTGTCTCGCTCAGGACCACTTCGGCACCGTAGGACCTTGTTGCTTGTATTTTGACCTTTGAAGAGTAGTCTGGCATAAAAATGGTTGCGGGAAGGCCGAACTTTCCAGCTGCATAGGCCACTGCTTGGGCATGATTTCCAGAACTATTGGCCACTACGCTTTTAGGTTGCTGTCCTGTCTCTTGAAGCCAAGCCAACGTATTGCATGCGCCTCTGGCCTTAAATGCTCCAATCTTCTGGAAATTCTCCATTTTAAAGAAAATGTCATGTCCCAGCCATTGATTCAATAAGGTAGAGGTTAGAACCGGGGTTTGATTGATAAAACCCTCTATTCTAGACTTGGCTTGCTCTATATCCTTGCCGCTTAACCCCATTAAACTACTTTGCAAACAACATTTCCCTGTATTTGGTCAAAGGCCATAGGTCATCTGCAATTAACTTTTCCAGCTTATCAGATTGAACCCGAATCGTATCAAAGTAAGGTTTAACATTATTACAATAGGCTTGGGCCTTCTTATTGATTGTAGATAGATTGTTTGCCCTTCGTCTTGCTTCGGTCATCTTATCGGTCAGACTTTTGATTTCCATGATATGTTCGCCAATATGTTCCAAGATGTTCAATTGTCCTTCGGCCACTTTCTTATGCGCTGCTCCATAGACTTCTTTTAGACCTCCAACGTTTTCCAATAAGATGTTTTGATAACGAATGGCAGCCGGAATAATATGATTGTAAACCATTTCTCCAAGTACCCGGCCTTCAATTTGCAAGTGAAAAACATAGGCTTCCAGCTCAACTTCTTGATGCGCCTTGAGTTCAACCTCACTCATCACGTCCATATCCTTGAACAAAGAAACGCTCTCCTTTGACGTCAATACCTGAAGTGCTTCAGGGGTATTTTTGTTATTGCTCAATTTTCTCCTACGGGCCTCATCTTGCCATTCCATTCCGTAGCCATCTCCATCAAAACGGATTCTTTTAGATGTTTTTATGTATTCACGCAGGACATTAAAAACAGCTTCGTCTTTTTTGAGGTTTTTCTTGTCTATGAGTGCATCCACTTCCTTTTTAAAGTCAGTAAGTTGCTTGGCCACAATGGTATTGAGTATGGTCATGGGTTTAGCGCAATTGGTCTTTGCTCCCACCCCTCTCATTTCAAACTTATTTCCAGTGAATGCAAATGGAGATGTGCGGTTTCTATCGGTGTTGTCCAGAAGTATTTCAGGAATCTTACCCACTACATTGAGTTTGAGTTCCGTTTTTTCCTGAGGTGACAACTTTCCTTTGGAAACACCTTCAAGTTCATCCAGCACATTGCCCAACTGCTCTCCAATAAAAATAGAAAGAATGGAAGGAGGAGCCTCGTTGGCACCCAACCTGTGATCATTACTTGCTGATGCAATAGAGGACCGCAACAGTTCTTCGTATGTATCCACTGCTTTTATGGTATTGACAAAAAAGGTCAAGAACTGAAGGTTCTTCATGGGAGTGGAACCTGGACTGAGTAAATTAACCCCTGTATCCGTTGCCAAGGACCAATTGTTGTGTTTTCCCGAACCATTGATTCCGGCAAATGGCTTTTCATGAAAAAGAACGGCAAAGTTGTGCCGCTCAGCAATTTCTTCCATAACATCCATCAACAATAGGTTATGATCCACAGAAAGATTTGCCTCTTCAAAGACAGGAGCCAATTCAAACTGGTTGGGAGCCACCTCATTATGACGCGTTTTCACAGGAATCCCGAGCTTCGTGCACTCTCTTTCCAAATCGCTCATAAAACTCAAAACCCTTGGAGGAATTACGCCAAAATAATGATCATCGAGCTGTTGACCCTTTGCAGCCAAGTTACCGACCAATGTTCTACCCGTCATTACCAAATCCAAACGGGATTGTACCAAAGCTTTGTCCAGAAGAAAATATTCCTGCTCCCAGCCCAAAGTGGCATGAACTTTCCTAACATTTTTATCAAAGTACTGAGCTACTCCGGTTGCCGCTTCGTCAATTGCGTGGAGCGCTCTTAACAAAGGAGCTTTGTTGTCCAGGGCTTCCCCGGTATATGCCACAAAAATGGTGGGAATGCACAAGGTTGTTTTGTATATAAAAGCGGGAGAAGTAGGATCCCAAGCCGTATATCCTCTCGCTTCAAAAGTATTCCGAATGCCGCCACTAGGAAAACTCGAAGCATCCGGTTCTTGCTGTACCAACTGAGCACCATCAAATTTCTCCACCGCCATACCCTCTGGAAGGATATCAAAAAATGCATCATGTTTTTCGGCAGTGGACCCTGTTAATGGTTGAAACCAATGTGTGTAATGGGTAGCTCCCATGGAAATTGCCCACGCCTTCATTCCTTCAGCTACCTGGTCCGCTATTTTACGATCTATCTTACTTCCCTGAAAAATAGCAGATTTTACATTTTCAAAAGCCTCTTTGGTCAAAAAGAGCCTCATTTTTTCTTCATTGAAGACATTCTTTCCAAATAGTTCAGATCGTTTTCCGGTTTCCTCAATTTTAGCATGACTCCTTTTCCGGCTTTCCACTAGGGCTTCAAATCTCGTCTTTGGCATCTGATTATGTTTTGGTCTACAAAGCTACAATTAACAATTTAATAATATAATCCAAAAAAAATACTTTTTTTTCATTTAACCCCTTATAAATTGGGGGTAATATAAATATTGGTCGATTGTTTATGATTTTAACCCTATAAAACACATATTATCAAATGAAAAAACTATTTTTGTCCATTAAAAATTTGAGAACAAATAACTACCGTAATTATGAGCAAATCTAAATTAGAGTACATCTGGTTGGACGGTTATACTCCTACTGCCAACATGAGAAGCAAAACCAAGGTTGAAAAGAATTTTAGCGGCAAGTTGGAAGACTGCCCTGTGTGGTCTTTTGACGGAAGCTCAACCCAACAAGCAGAAGGCGGTTCTTCTGACTGTCTTTTAAAGCCGGTTGCCATTTATCCGGATCCTGCAAGAAAGAACGGTTTTTTGGTAATGGCCGAAGTTCTTAATTCTGATGGAACTCCACATGCAAGCAATTCAAGAGCGACAATTGACGACGAAAACGATGATTTCTGGTTTGGATTTGAGCAGGAATACTTCATCATGGACACTCACACTCAGTTACCTCTAGGGTTTCCTGTTGGCGGGTATCCTGGACCACAAGGACTCTATTACTGTTCTGTTGGTGGAAAAAACACCCACGGAAGGGATATTGTTGAAAGACATGCCGACATGTGCCTTGAGGCCGGACTAAACTTTGAGGGAATAAACCAAGAAGTTGCTTGTGGACAATGGGAGTTTCAGATTTTTGCCAAAGGTGCCAAGACCGCTGGCGACCAAATCTGGATTGCTCGTTATTTGCTTGACAGACTTACCGAGGAATATGGTTACTATATTGAATACCACCCAAAACCTATTAAAGGAGATTGGAACGGTTCCGGTATGCACGCAAACTTCTCTAACAGCACACTAAGAAATGCTGGAAACAAGGAAACTTATGAGAAAATTTGTGAGGCCTTCAGACCAGTTACCGAGGAACATATAGCTGTTTATGGAGAGTTTAACGACGAGCGTTTGACCGGTCTTCATGAAACTCAATCTATCCATGAATTCAGCTATGGAGTATCTGACCGTGGGGCTTCAATCAGAATCCCTATTGCAACCGTAGAGAGTGGTTGGAAAGGTTGGTTGGAAGATAGAAGACCAGCTTCAAATGCAGATCCTTACAAAGTAGCAGCCCGAATCATCAAGACTGTAAACTCAGCTGATGCATAGGTAATACTAAATTAATTGTTGATTATAGATAGAGCCACTCCTTTTAGGAGTGGTTTTTTAGTTTATGGTCAAATAAATGAATCCAATATAAAAGAGGAGCAGTATGATTCCATCTCTCCAACCCAATCTAAGTCCTCTTGGAAAGAAAACAAGGGGAAGTATCAAAAAGGAGATTCCCAACATCCAAAAGATATCATTGGACAATAATCCTTGATCCATTACTCTAATAGGTGTAATCACAGAGGTTATGCCCAGTACCGCCAAAAGGTTAAAAATGTTGGATCCAATCAAATTCCCCAAAGAAATGGCCTTTTCCTTTTTTAGTACCGCAATTATGGAAGCTGCCAATTCAGGAATACTGGTTCCTACGGAGACCACAGTTATCCCAATGACCCTATCACTTACCCCAAAGGCGGAAGCCATGCCCACTGCCCCATCAATCAACAATTCGGAACCTCCCCACAAACCAACTCCACCAATACCTAAATACAATGCTGTTTTATAATGCGGCAAGATTACATCATCTTCGGGCATTTCATCTACAACAGCTGTTTTCTGGAATCGCAATAAATAAACCAGGAAAATAAACAGGAAGACCACCATTATAATTCCTTCATACCGTTGCAAAACCCCATCAAAATAAATGAAACCGCAGAACAGTAACGAAGCTACCATCATTACCGGCCAATCCGTGGTATAAAAACTTTTACGCACATTGATATTGCCCAGTAGCACGGTAATGCCGAGGACCAAGCCCAAATTGGCAATATTGGACCCAACAACATTCCCCAATGAAAGGTCAGGAAAACCATCCAGGGCGGCTTTGATACTTACTATCAGTTCTGGAGCAGAAGTTGCAAAGGAGACCACGGTCATTCCAATCACAATTTTGGGAATGGACAATCTTAAGGACAAAGTCACCGCCGCCTTTAGCAACCAATTTCCTCCCGCAATAAGCAACACAAGGCCAAGTATGATAAAAAGTAGATTTCCCAAAAATCAGAGTTTTGGGCAAATATAGATGAAGATTTTTTCGTACGGACATCAAACTTCAAAAAGCATTCTAACATCTTCTAAAAGGTGGGGCAAATTGAATCCATTTCATGAGATATCGTCCAATTATCATTTGTGCTGAAATGAGTTTTTTGTGTTACCTCGGGAAACGAAAAGTACCAAAAACAGGTTTTTTTGAGAAAAAATTCCCTTGGATTTTAAAAACAAGTCTAAAACACCCCTACAATTCTAACATTTATTAATAAAAATAACTTAATAGCATTACATATTAAAACATTACTATAGACTTCAAGTAACAATTCATCCACTTTATCATTTATAAGGTTACAATAGTGCATTCAATTTCATAGATTTTGCCCTAAAAATTTGGAAACATGATTTTTCTCATTTTATCTTCAAAAAGTAACCGGTTCAACAAAGCAATTTTTCAACTAAAAATCAATCGATACAATGATCACAATAGTCAAACTTTTTATCATTTTACTTCTAGAGATTATTACCCTTATTTTTCTCTAATTCAATATTCCTGTTTTAAAATGAATCCGTTGCACTCATCACCAGCCTGTTTTTCAAGCAACTATGAATCTTAATGTAACCAAGGTGGACGTTTATAAGAAATGAAAAGTCAAGTTAGCTTTTTTAAGTATTTTTAGAATCATAACATTTTAAACCTAAAAACGTGAAAAAACTAACATTTTTGTTATTTACAATTGTAGCTTTTAACGCATGCAAGGAAAGCCCAAAACAAGAGGCTATTCCTGAACCCAATGCTGAGTTTGCTGCCTTATTGGACAGCTATTACGAGGATGGGTTAAAACTAAATCCCATTAGTGCCACCATGGCAGGCGATAATCGTTACAATGACCAGTTCCCCAACTTCCTTTCAGATGAGTATGCAGCACAGTTGAAGGCTCATTTTGAAGGGTACAAAACCAAATTGGCCGAATTCCCAGATGAAAGTCTTATGGAAAGTGAAAAAATGAGCAAGGCCATTTTAGAATGGCAGTGCGACATTAATTTGGCAGAGTTTGATTATAATGCCAACCTTACTCCAATAGACCAAATGTGGTCACCTAATCTGTTTATGGGCCAACTTGCCAGCGGTTCTAGCGCTCAACCTTTTAATACGGTAGAAGATTACCAAAAATGGATGAAGAGAGTTGATGGATATCTGGAGTGGCTTTCCAGCACAGAAGATAAAATGAGAGTGGGTATGGAAAAGGGTCATGTACTTCCAAAATCTTTGACCATAAAGGTTCTTCCCCAATTGGAATCCCTTACAACTGACGATTTGGACCAACATCTTTTCTATACTCCAATTAAAAACCTTCCAGATAGCTTTTCTGAGGAAGAAAAACTTGAGCTCAGTACAGCTTATGAGCAGATGGTAAAGGATAAAGTCATTCCAACCTACCAGAAGCTACATGCTTTTATGGCGGGAGAATATTCAGAGGCCGGAAGAGAATCCAGTGGAATTCAAGGTGAACCCAACGGGGATGCGTATTATGCGCATCAGATTAAGAAATATACCACTACCAACATGACCGCTGCTGAAATCCATGAACTGGGATTAAGCGAAGTGGCACGTATCCGTTCAGAAATGGAAAAAATCAAGGAACAGGTCGGCTTTGAAGGTGACCTTAAGGCCTTTTTTGATTTTGTACGAAGCAACAAAGAGCTAATGCCCTATACCGATGCGCAACAGGTTGTGGATAATTTCAATCAAATCCATGAACAAATGAAGCCCCAGTTGGAGTTGTTGTTCGATATGAAGCCCAAAACTCCTTTTGAAGTAAGACGTACAGAGGCTTTTAGGGAAAAATCCGCCAGTGCAGAGTACAATCCGGGTTCTTTGGACGGTACACGCCCTGGAATTTTTTACGTTCCTATTCCAGATGTAACTGGCTATAATGTGTATTCAGATGAATCTTTGTTCTTGCACGAAGCTATTCCAGGACACCACTACCAAATATCCCTAACACAGGAGAATGAGGCCCTGCCCAAATTCAGAAAAACGTTGTGGTACAGCGGTTATGGTGAAGGATGGGCACTCTACACTGAATCTTTGGGAATGGAACTAGGGCTTTACACCGACCCATACCAGCTTTTTGGAATGTTGGGCGCCGAAATGCACCGTGCGGTTCGCTTGGTAGTAGATACCGGTCTACACTCAAAAGGGTGGACCCGGGAACAAGCCATACAATATTCCTTGGACAACGAAGCTGAGTCAGAGGCAAGTATAATTTCAGAAATTGAACGCTATATGGCCAACCCCGGGCAGGCACTTTCCTATAAAATAGGACAATTAAAAATCAGGGAGTTGCGCAAAAAAGCAGAAGATACCCTTGGGGATAAATTTGATATTCGCCAATTCCACAATCAAGTGTTGGAAACTGGCTGCATTCCTTTGGCCTTATTGGAAAACAAAATCAACAATTGGATCGAAGCCAATAAATAAAACTGAAAAGGCCGCTAAAGCGGCCTTTTTTCTTTATCCTTCTATATAGGAAGGTGAATAGTATCTTGATTATATTTGCCTTACCAAGCTAGACGTTATGATTTACAAAATTTTGGCCAAGGTCAACAAAGTGATGCTTCCCTCATATTCCAAAAAGCAGTTGGACCTTTCCAAAGCATCCAAACTTCAACTGGCTATTATTGGGTGGCGCTATCACGTGACCACCAGAGCCTTGGACTAGTACTCCAACAAGGTACTTATTTTGCGTCCATTTAGTTTTTGTGCCCCATTAAGAAAGGTTAGGTGGATTAAAAAATTACACTGGACCACCTCGCCTCCCAGTTTTTCCACCAATTCGCACACAGCTTTAGCAGTTCCCCCGGTAGCCAACACGTCATCGTGGACCAAAACTTTTTCTCCTTTCATTATGGCATCTGTATGAATCTCCAGGCTATCGGTACCATATTCCAGTTCATAGGATGCTGATACAGTATCGAAAGGGAGTTTTCCTTTCTTTCTGACCGGAACAAATCCTGCCTGCAGCCTAGAGGCTATCAATGGAGCAAAAATGAATCCCCTACTATCAACTCCCACAACTTTATCAATGGCATGGTCCGCCACCATATTGCACAAGGCATCGCTCGCTTTGAGAAGTACTTGGTAATCCTTTAAAAGTGGGGTAATGTCCTTAAAAACAACTCCGGGTTTGGGAAAGTCCTCAATGTCCCTGATAAAGGGTTCAAAATCCATAGGTTTTTTTAAATGAAGTGGTTTTGCCATAAAGGTAAAAAGAAATATATTTGCACCCCATTAAAAGGCCGCGTGCCCGCCCGTACCGGACGGCACGTTCGGGCAGGGCGCATAAAAACATCGTGAATGTTTTATGTTTATGTTCTTTACAGTCAGAAAAGTAACAGATATTATGTGGGGCTAACCACGAATATTAAACGACGACTGAATGAGCATAACAATGGAAAAAATGCATCGACCAAAGCTTTTTTACCTTGGAAGGTGATATATAATGAAAGTTTCGACACAAGGCTTGAAGCCAGACGTAGAGAAAAGTATCTGAAAACGGCTGCGGGCAGAAAGTGGAGAAAAGCAAATATTAGGCCGCGTGGCGCAACTGAATAGCGCATCTGATTACGGCTCAGAAGGTTGCAGGTTTGAATCCTGCCGCGGTCACAAACAAATGGAAAAGCCTAAAAACTAATTGTTTTTGGGCTTTTTTATTTGAATTTTTCTTCGTGAACCAGGTCTTAGAGCATAAAACATCATTCTAAAAACCCAATGCCCTTACGGCCCTCTTTCTTTTTAATTATTGGAAAGTGCTTTAATGCAGCCAAGATATCCTCTTCCGATATCAACACAAGCTCCTCATTGCTAATATTCAATTCTGCTGAAATTCTATTGGCCTGGCACTCCACTACCTTCTCAAAGATGTTTCTCACAGTTCTGCCGTTTCCAAAGTTTTCATCTCGATTTTCGTACATCTTTTCAAAGAACGATTTTAAGGCTAGAATTCCTCCTTCGTTGATTTTATAGTTGCTTTTGGATGAGAACAATTGGAATATGTCCATTAACTCCGCTGGGGCGTAGTCAACGAAATCCATATAGCGGTTAAAGCGGGACTGCAAACCGGAATTGGATTTTATAAAGTCTTCCATATCATGTTTGTACCCGGCAACCACTACAATCAATCGGTCCCTGTCATCCTCCATTCTTTTTAGTAGTGTAGCTATAGCCTCTCCACCAAAATCGTTCCCTCCACCGGAAGAATTTAGGGTATAGGCTTCATCAATAAAAAGTACCCCGTTGAGTGCCGAATCTATTACTTCATTGGTCTTAGGTGCAGTTTGACCCACATATTGTCCAATAAGGGCCGCTCGGTCCACTTCAACCACATGCCCTTTGCCCACAATGCCCATGGCTTTAAAAATTCTACCTAGCAAACGGGCCACAGTAGTCTTACCTGTTCCTGGAGGTCCCTGGAACACAAAGTGCATGGACAGCTTGGTATGGGACATCCCTTGTTCCGACCTCATTTTCTCTACTTTGATGAAATTGACAAGGGCATTGATTTCTTTTTTGATATTGTCCAGACCTACCAGGTTATTAACCTCGGCCAGCACTTCTTCCAGAGATTCTTCGGTGGTTTCCTGAAAAACATCTGCCAATGCAACATCCACATCCTTCAAGGTAAGACTGGAAAGCACATCATCTGGAATATGTCCATAATCGGACAATCTTATTGATTGGGCCTGTAAAATGTTCTCATAAGAGTTTCGCACCGTTCTGGCATTTCCAAAGGTGTCGTCCCGGGTATCATACAGGTATTTAAAGTAACGGCCAAGTTTTTGCTCAGCATCGGCATGTACGGTAAGAGAATTGTTTCTACAAAACAATTGGAAAATACCCAGCAATTCTTCTGGACGATAGTCATGAAAATTAAAATATCGATTGAAGCGCGAGCGTAGACCCGGATTGGCTTCCAAAAAGTTTTTCATAGGCTCCGGATATCCGGCCACAATGACCATCAACTTGTCCCGGTCATCTTCCATACGTTTTAAAAGCGTATCGATGGCCTCAGTGCCATAATCAACAGCACCATCCCCTTTACTTAAAGTATAGGCTTCATCTATAAAAAGGATACCCCCTATTGCCTGATCTATAATTTCATTGGTCTTTTGAGCGGTTTGACCAACAAAAGAGGCCACCAATTGTGTCCGGTCCACCTCTACAACATGTCCACTGGACAAAATCCCAAGGGCATGATATATTTTCCCCAACAACCTGGCCACCGTTGTTTTTCCTGTTCCCGGAGGACCATGAAACACGGTATGCATACTTATCGGGTTTTTGGAGAGACCTTTATCTCTTCGAAGCTTCTCAATTTTTGTGAACTTGGTTAATGTTTCAATATCATTTTTGATATTGTCAAGACCAATCATGGCATTAACTTCCTTCATTACCTCATCTAGTGAGGGCTTATCCGATTTATCCAGTTCGTCGCCATGTTTTTCCTTTTCCGCCAAGGCCGCAGCTAAATTGTCCTTGTAAGTTGGATTGGTAGGATTTAAATCCACCGCTTTTTGAAAATGTGAGGACGCCTTGGTAAACCCATACAATTTGAAATAGCAAAAGCCCAATTGGTTGTGGGCATCATCCTCATTTGGATTCAGCTCCACCACCTTCAGGTAATGGGCAATGGCTTTTTTAAAATCTTCCTGTTTGAAATACAGAAACCCTAGGTTCTTATTTGCGGCCACATGGGAGGGATTAATCTTCAGAGCTTGTTCATAAGACAACCTGGCATTTTTGAAATCCCCTTTATCCCTGAATGCATTACCAAGCGCATCCGCCGCATCTGCATATTTTGGGTCTAACTCCAATGCTTTTTGATAATACGAAACCGATGTTTCATAATCCTGCTGAGCATGATACGCTGTGGCCAAATTGTAGTTGCCAATGGGGTCATTGGGCAATTCTTCCAAATATCGAGCAAAAAGCGAGACGGCCGTTGAAAAGTTTTTTTGGTTATAGGCGTCCATGGCCTGCGTATTGATGGCTACAATTTCCCGGATTTTCTCCGGATCAAGGCCGTGGTAAATCTTTTGGTTGGACTTGGCTATTTGAACATTGGCCTTGTACACCTCATTTTCAGAATCTAAATCACATGCTTTTTGAAAAAACTCGGCAGCCGGAACATATTCATGGTTAGAAAAATAACAGCTTCCCAAATTGTTATAAACGTCAGCATCTTCCTTTATTGCAAGAGCCCGCTGAAATATGGAGATGGCCTCGGAAAAACGTTTGGTCTTGGTATAGCAATTTCCCAACAAGTTCAGCGTGTTCACATTGTTTGGGTCTAAATCCAACGATTTCTGCAAATAGGAAAAACACTCTTCATACCTGCCTAGGCTAAACAAAGCATTTCCCAGATTAAAACTAATCACGGAATCTTTTGGATTTAAGGCTAAAGCCTGTTGGTAATATCCGAGAGCTTCCTGGTATTTGGCCTGGCTGAAAAGATCGGTCCCGGTTTGGTTCAACTCCGTAGCCCGCTTATGCGCACCAACCTGCTCTGGACTCAATTGGCTTTGTTCCTTGGCGTAGTCAAGATTTTGTTTGTAGTAGTTATTATTGGGGTCCAAAGCCTTTGCTTTTTCAAAAACTTCAATGGCATCTTGGAATCTGTTCTGTCTAACGTAACAACAACCCATATCGTTGTAGGTATTCGCATCATACTCATCCAATAATATAGCCTTTAGATAAGCTTGAATGGCCCCCAAATCATCTTTTTTGGCCGTAAAGCTGCCACCCAAATTTCTATAGAGCACCGGATCTGTTGGATTTTCATTTGCCGCCTGCTGATAGTAAAAAATAGCTTGATCGTACTCTTGGGTCCGATGGTAGGAATTACCTTTTTCATTGAACTGTAGTGAACGCAGCTTGGCTGGATCCGCGGCAAAGCCAGCCAGTGAATCTCTTGCTGTTTTTAGGTTGTTTTGGTACAAAGGTTCGGTTGGTCTTAGCTCAAGGGCCTTTGTAAAGTATTCTACCGCCTTATCGAATTCAAAAAGCTTAAAATGCGCATTGGCCAGCTCATTATAGCTCTCAGGTTTTGGAGCTAATTGAACAGCCCTTTCAAAATGTTCAACAGCTTTGGTGCATATTTGTTTGCCAGCATATATTACCCCTAAATAATGATGGGTAGTCGCATCAGAAGGTTCCAAAGAAATGCTTTTTAGGTAGCATTCCAAAGCTTCATCATCCTTATGGGTTTCAAAATACACATTGCCCAAGGATTTCATTGCGGCAGCATGGTTAGGGTCAAGTGATAGGGCTTTCTGAAAATAGGAAATAGCCCTTGGATATTCCTTTTTCATATGGTAACAGGCTCCTAGGTTGTTATGGCAAGTAGCATTGGAAGGAGCTTGCTCAAGGGCCTGCGAATAATACCTTATCGCTTCGTCATAATTGCCCGCATTATAACTGATGTTGCCCTTATTGATCAAGTCATTAATCACAGGAGAGGTTGTTTTGTTTTCAATGTACAAAATTTGTGGCCAAAGAGGGAGTATTTATGCCATTTTATCGCAAACTTTTTGGCGCTAATTCAAACAAGATCAAGCACTTTGGCATCAACAGACAGCGGTGTTCATTCCAAGGAATGTTCAAGTATTCATTTTGTGGAATTCTGTGATATTATAAAAGGGCGTTCAATACAAGTTTTTGAACCAATCTTCCACCAAGGTACGTTCAACTGGTGGTGCAGTACGATGGAAAAAGTCATTCTTGTCCATATCGTATTCGTAGTCCTTGGACCATTCCTCTATATTCTCTGCCAATGAGACCAAAGATCTGCAGATAAAATCCAGTTCTTCATTGGTTGTTGTTGGATGAAGCGACAAGCGTACCCACCCTGGTTTATCTTTATTACAGCCCTGAAGAATCAAATTTTGTATTTCATGGGAAGTGTCTTGATCAACATTCAACAAATAATGACCGTATGTGCCAGCACAAGAACATCCTCCCCTGGTTTGGATTCCAAATCGGTCGTTGAGCAACTTTACTACCAAGTTGAAGTGATACTTTTCAAAATAGAAAGAGAAAATACTGAGTCGCTCTTGGTGTTGGGGTGCCATAATCTTCAGTCCTTCGATTCCCTCAAGGCAATTGAACATTACTTTGTTGATTTCGGCTTCTCTTTTGTCTATGGCATGCGTACCCATGCTGTTCTTTAGCTGAATTGCCAAGGCTATTTTAATGGTCTGCAAAAATGCAGGGGTGCCTCCATCCTCCCTTGTTTCCACATTATTGAAATAATCGTGTTCGCCCCACGGGTTGGTATAGCTTACCGTACCACCTCCCGGATTGTCCGGAACCGTGTTCTTGTAAAGTTCTTTATTGAAAAGTAAAACTCCCGAACTACCCGGGCCACCCAAAAATTTATGTGGTGAAAAGAAAATGGCATCTAAATGCTCATCCTCCTTTTCTGGATGCATATCAATATCCACGTAAGGAGCGGAGCAGGCAAAATCAACGAAGCACAAACCGTTGTATTTATGTATCAGGGAGGCAATCTTGTGATATTCGGTTTTGATTCCGGTAACATTGGAACAAGCCGTAACGCAAGCTATTTTTAACTTTCTGCCCTCATGTGCCCGGATTGTCTTCTCAAACTCCTCAAGGCAAATCAATCCTTCCCTATTACTCGGCACTACCACTACGTCTGCAATGGTCTCTAACCAAGACGTCTGGTTGGAATGATGTTCCATATGAGAGACAAAAATCACCGGTCGTTTGTCCTCAGGGACAGTGGTATGGTCCTTCAGGTTCTCGGACACCTTTAGACCCAGGATTCTCTGGAGTTTATTGACGACTCCTGTCATACCGGAGCCTTCCGTAATCAATACATCATCTTCCGATGCATTGACATGGCGTTTTATAATATTTCTGGCTTCATGATAGGCAAGGGTCATAGCGGCCCCAGCTGTTGAAGTCTCTGTATGGGTATTGGCCACAAAAGGGCCAAATTGGTTTAAAAGCTTCTCTTCAATGGGCCTGTACAACCTCCCACTGGCGGTCCAATCTGCATAAATCAACTTTTGTTCGCCATAGGGTGAATTAAATGTCTGGTTCGTACCAACAATATTTTTCCTGAAATTCTTGAAGTGCCTTTCAAAATCTAATTTGTCATCTATATCAACAACTACGGACATATCGTTCGTTTTATGGAATCCTAAATTCCAATAAAGTTATTATATATATCCAATAAATGAATTAATTGAGATTAAAAGATTGCCCAAAGTTTTTGGAGCTGATGACCTGATGTAATCTTTCCTTAAGCTCCTTTTTTTCCTGAAAAGGTGAATCTTGATATAGTTGCTTGATTTTTTCTTCCAAAACCATCTCCATAGAATCTTGCTTTACCGGAAGAAGGGCAAATATCTTGTTCACATAGTCGGTATTGTAAACTAGCTTTTTTGGGTCCACTACACCTTGCTCTATAAACGCCTTCGCCTTTTTGTTGCATTTACAAGGATTTGTTTTTGTAATGAGACTGCACTTGTCATTCATAAATTGGGACAACTCCTTTCTAGCCCTGCTTAGTTTTTGTCGATAATTGTCTTTAGACAAGTTCATGATTTCTGCACCTAAAGTATGATCAATTTCGAATATGGCCCCTAAAATATAGAGTAACCGCTGCTCACGACTGAGACAGAGCAACATACCGGCAGTACAGCTATATTTGATTTCTTTAAGTATCATTTCCTTTTCTGGATCAGAATTTATCTCCTTGGGAAAGTCGGCATTGGGCATCCTTTCCAATACATCTCCATATTCACTAAAAGTACCAATAAGGAATTCGCAATGCCGCTTTTTCATGTTTAGAACATGATTAACCACAAGCCTGTATAACCATGTCCTGAAGGAAGATTGCCCCTTGAACGAAGAAAGGTTTGTAATGATCTTTATAATGATATCCTGGGTAATATCCTCCGCATCAGAGGGTTCAGCAGTCATTTTCCAAGCTACATTGTAGATGAATGAATAATGGTTGTTTATGAGCTTCTCCAAAGCAGTCCTGTCACCTCCAACCGCATTCACTCTAAGCTGCAAGTTCTCATTTTCATCATAATTACTATCTATCAATGTGCCTTTCATTGTTTTATTTCTTAAATAATGAGATTACCTGATCTGCTTGAAAAACTCCATCATCATTTCTTTGTTGGGATCAAAACTGCTGGCAAATTGTAAAAACAGCTCATGTTGTTCCAGTTCTTGCTGTGCCTTATGGCACTCCGTAGCACTTCCCCAATGGGCTATGTCGATGATTAGGGTTTTATCCGCAATGGACTGAACCGTTTTTACCTGTTTAAAATTGGAATAATTCTCTCCAATATAGTTCATCATGTTCATTCTATCTTTGTTGAATTGTTCCAAAGCACCTGAATTGATGTGGAATGATGCAAATTCCAGGATACCATTTTCCTCTACCTCTCTAAACTTTAAGTTTCCATTTTCCAGCACCTTCACATGGTCAAAGAATATCGGTGCATTCATGGATGACAAAAACTCTCCCACTACCTGGGTACTTCCTTGCTCAAATTTTTCTTGCGCGTTCTTTGCTTGTTCTATGGACTCCCACAACACCATATCCATATACATATTGGGGTTGTTGATGTTCTCATAAGATTTTGAGTCAATAAAACCTTGGTAACTGGACAGATGATCTAGTGCTCCCGAATGTATCCTTTTAAATTCGTGGACCTCATCTTTAATTTGATAGATAGCAATTTCATAGACCTGATTTGTTTCAACGTTTTCCATTTTGTTTTCGTGGTTGTTAGAATTAGGTTTTTGTTTTCTTGAGCATGAGAAGATTAATATGCTCATTGCAATTACTGCAACTGTTGTCCTGATCATAGGTTAAACTATTTGTTTAGTGATTGGACAACTGAAAACGGTAGCTGTGACAAAAACAGGCCCTTTTTGTCATCAACTGAGAAGCGCCTTTGCAAATGCATTATAAGCGTAATTCAAATATTTACTTATTAAAAAAGAGAAATATATCAACTATATTCCTAGACAATCAGCTAATGATACCGTTTGAAATCCCTAAAGGGACAATACATTGCGTCACCTAAGTTTCATACTTTTTTGGGTCAATCCTTTTTCCATTAGATAATTGTACAACTCCTTTGACTGCTCTCCCCCAACTTCAGCGTGGTGAAGCAGTGTCAACCCATGCGGCCCCTTTGAAAAAATTAAATTGGGATACGCTTCCAGCATCGGTTTCACCAAATTGGTTTTCCCTAGCATTGTAAGCACGAACAAATTTACCCGTGCACCTTGCTCAATCAAGTAATTTGCAACTTCTTTGTTCCCTTTATGTCCGGCACCTTCTATGGCTTCTTCAAAATCCCCGTTCCCCCAGTCATAGCTACTATAAATAAGATTGGGATAGTCATTTAGCATGTTTTTTACCTTATCCAGATTGAAATGACCGGCAAGTACAAACTCCTTGACCAGTTCAGTTTTAATTGGCTCAGGCTCGGTTTGATTCTCTCCAAATCCGTAAACCGGTAAGGCTCCTAGACCCAAACTGCCAACAATTCCGGTCTTAATAAAAGATTTTCTATCCATAAATGCGCTATATGACTAATTAAACATTGGTTTTCAGCTAAAAATAAGCTCTCCTATGATTTTAAGGCTCTAAAAGCTTCACTTTAACAGTTTTAAAAAATCCTCTTTATAGTGTTTTCCAATCGGGATCTTTGTTTTTCCAATGTATATCTGATTTCCTATTACCTTATCAATTTTCCCAATACTTACAATAAAGGATCTATGAACCTGGACAAAATTATGGTCGCTTAATTTTTCTTTCCAGTTTTTAAGACTATCCAGAATTAGATATTCTTTATTCTTAGTAACCAGGCAAACATAGTCTACCTCTGATTTAAGGAACAGTATGTCATCAATCTGAACATTGTAAAATGTCTTGTCCGCATATACGAAGATGTTCTTCTCCTTTTTTTGGTTTTGGAGCGCTAAAATGTTGCTTACCCTGCTCACAGATTTAAAAAACCGCTCATATGAAAAAGGTTTCAGCAAATAATCCACCACGGCTTCTTCAAATGCTTCAACCGCATAGTTGGGAAAAGCAGTAGTTACAATGATTTTGGGAGCATGGTTCAATGTTTTTAGAAAAGACAATCCATTGAGCTCGGGCAATTGGATGTCCAAAAACAGTATATCAATTTCTTTCAATTCATCCGGAGCAATTTGCAATCCGGATTCATAAACACCTGAGCAGACCAGAAACGGTGTCTTTTCCACAAAATTCCTCAAGACCTTTTGTGCCGCTTTTTCATCTTCCAAAATCAGGCATTTTATCATAACAATTGAATTTGTAGCTCCACGATAAATTTTGGACTTTTAGAATTGATTCTCAGTTCATGTTTATTTGGATACAGCAATTGTAACCTCTTTTTTGTATTCTCGATTCCAATTCCACTTTCGTTCCAATTCTCATCAACTTCTTCTTTCCTTATATCCTTACATGAATTCTCACAATAAAAATAAAGTTTACCCCCATTCAATTTAAGCTGAATAGTTATTGGGTTATTCTTTCCCTTTAATAAACCACTGTACTTAAAGGCATTTTCAATGAAAGAAATTAATAGCAACGGCGGAATTTGGGCATCTGGATCTTCTATATCTTCAAACCAATCAACAGATACCTTATCTGCCAGACGCTCTTTTTGCAGGGCGATATAATCTTTTAAATGTCTAATTTCTTTTTTAAGGCTAACGGCATCTTGTTGGCCTTCAACAAGAATATATCTAAAGTTGTCTGAAAGCTTCAGAATCAAATCCGCGGTTTTGTCATCCTTGTCCAGGGCACTTGAATAAATTGTATTTAAGGTGTTGAACAAAAAATGTGGATTTATCTGTCCTTTCAATATGCTTAATTCTGCCTGATGCTGTTTTAAGGAAATGTTCTCAATAACTCGTTGTTTCCTATACATTTCCTTAATGGAAAACAAAGCAAAAAAGGCGGTTATCAACGAAGCATACCTCACTAAACTGGATAGAATTAATTTCCATGTTTGGGGATGTTGGTCACCAGGATGAAAATAGCCATCAAAATAATTGTAAATGATTGCAATCACAATGCAAGCAGCTATGAACAATGGGATTCCTATTGACTTCTTTTTGTATGGAAAAAACCAAAAGTAAGCCAGATAAGTAGGAATGATATCAAAAAGCAAAGCCAAAAGTTCATGCCTAAAATCTATTGGATAGCCGCCCTCACGGCCTAAATATTTTACATACGGGAAAAAGAGGACCATATACCAAAAGAAGATATGTATAAGTGGTTCATAGCGAATTATTTTTTGAAAAGATAGGTTCATGAACCCATGTTTAGCTTCCAACCCGTTTGCCTTCATTTTCTAATCCTTTTTCCCTGTTTTTACGCCTTGTTTTCTGGTTTCCAAAGTTATAGGATAAATTAACACTGATTCTTCGGCTATCCCTGAAACCCCTACCAACATAGTACAATCCATTGAAATCTGCAGTACCTTGCCAATTGCTTGTATAAAAAATATCCGTGGCAAGTAGGCGAATGTTCAATTGATCCTTAAAAAATCTACGCTGCAGTCCAAGGTCTAGCTTCCAATTGGGTTCCATTTCAAAAACCCCTCCCCAGACCGTAGGTCCATTATAATATCCTGATATTTCTCCTGTTATTCCTTTAGGAAGTTGTATCGAGTTTTGGAGATAGAGCTTATAGGAAAACACCTGAAGGTCAACAATGGCGTTATCTCCAAAATTGGCCTGATTATCTATATAGGATGCACTGAAATTAAGATAGCTTTTTAGCCAATTGTTGAAGTTTAGGGACATATTGGAACTCAATCCAAAAGTATCCTGAAAGCCCAAATTTTCCCATGTACCAAAAGTAGCTCGTGGTTCATCTGCATCTGGTCCTACCAGTCTTGTAATTTTATCTTCCGTTTTACTATAGGTCAATTTAAAGTTGTATTTGGATTTATAGGAGTACCCGAGCTCAACATTGTTTTGAATTTCGGGTCTTAGGAACGGGTTCCCTTTTTCAGAGGACAACAGATTTATCTGATCATTAAAAGGATTTAAGTTACTAAAGTCGGGCCGATTGATTCTTCTGCCATAGCTCATGAACATTCTATTCTCCGCATTCACCCTCCAAGAAATCCTGAAACTCGGAAACCAATCCAGATAATCCAATTTAACCGGTGGCTCCTCAAGTTCTGGCAAGAATGCTTCCAAATCTCCTTGTGCATGTGTTTGCTCCGCTCGAAAACCAACTGAAATATCTACTTTTTTGTTCAATGGCAAAGAGTAGTTCAAGTAGGCCGCATAAACATTCTCGGTATAGGCAAACTGACGGGAACGTTGATCATTTTGAATCCTATCTCCTATTGCTCCATCAAAAAAAAGATAGGTATTGTCTGTTCTGATTCTACTGACTTTAGATCCCAACTCTATTTTGCTTTGCCCCAAATGGGTTTCATAGTCCGCCTTAATGGTGTAGATATCAATATCGGTAGGAATGTCTATGCTGTTTGTTTCTTCAGATAATAGTTGATTGTCAACATCAAAATATTGGTTGGGCTGAAAACGATTGGACCTATTTTCATATTTTCCATAATCCAAATTTAACTGAAGAGCATTACCACCGTAATCTGCAAAATGGTAATATAAATTATAGGTCTTCTGGGTTCTTCTGGCATTTGATGTTCCATTCACCACCAAGGTACTATCAACCAGATTTGATGTGGCTGCATTGGAAATTTCTGTTCTAGTATGGGCTTTAAGACTCCCATCCCTCACATTACTACTTATAAGCGTGCCCAAGGTGTGTTGGTCGGAGAGGAATAAATCAGCCCCTAGTTGATAGTTGTGGTTGTTAGATTTGCCGACGAAATCATTGGTTTCATACAAAACTATATTGTTCAAGAAGTTATTGTAACTGCTTTCATTGAATCGTTTTCTATTGGAAACACCCGCCGAAGCAAATATGTTCAATTTTTTGTTCCTGAAATTTCCAATGGCGTTCAACACCATACTGGCATACCTTCCTTGTGAATAGCTTGAATTGATGGTACCGTTTCCTCCTAAATTCTTGTCCTTTTTTAAAACAATATCAATGATACCCGCATTTCCCTCTGCATCATATTGCACTCCAGGATTAGTGATAATGTCAATTTTATCAATCTGCTCAGAAGGTATATTTTCCAGATAGTTGGCTAGGTCATCCCCTTTTAGGGGCAACCTTTTACCGTTGACGTATATCAAGACTCCGGTGCGGCCCAATATTGAAATGTTATTGTTGTTATCCACAAAAATCCCCGGAGCTTTATTCAGTAAGGCAACACCATCTGTGCCAACGCTGTTTATGGTACCTTGAATATTGAAAGTTGTCCGGTCCGCTTTAACTTGAACCATTGGTTTTGAGGCTGTGATAGTTACCTCAGTTAGTTGTTCTACCTCGGGTTGCAAAAAATATACTCCCAGTTTCAAATGTTGATTTTCAGCTAGAGTAATATTGTTCAGGGTCAATTTTTGATAGCCCAAAGAAGAAAACTCCAAAAAATAATCTCCTTCCGAAAGATTATCGAGTTGATATACCCCATTTTCATTGGTAATTCCAGCCTTGGTCATAGTACTATCTACAGATTTAAACAGCATTACATTAGCAAATGGAACTGGCTTTTCTGTATCATCGTTGATGCGGCCAGAAATTGTCGCTGATTGACCAAAAATGATGCTTGGAAAGACCACACAAATCAGTAGGTTTAAACAGAATCTCATACTCGTTTTGTTGTTGTGCAAAGTTGTTCTGAGATACGAGCACCATCAACTTTAATCTGTCAACACTTCTTTTTGCTCTGTAAAAAGATTATTGCTTTTGATACATTCCAGTTTTATAATAAAACTAGTTGTATTATAAAATCAGAATAATATATTTGCAATAAACACAACAAAACCAATACTCTCATGAAAAGCTATTCGCAATCGGTTAAAATATATGGAAGCAATGAAGCCATTTTTAAGGCTCTTACCTTACGTATTGACAAGTGGTGGGGTGAGGTAAATCATCCTATAACTGGGCCAGAAACCGTTTTTAGGGTTTCTTTTGGTGAAGCCTATTGGGGTTTCAAGGTCATTGATTTTACTCCAAACATTCGCATTACTTGGGAATGTATTGAATCTAACCAAGTGCATGCCGGTCTTAAGGGCATTAAAGAAGAGTGGCTGGGAACAAAACTACACTGGAACATCCTCGAAGAGGATGACAGCGTCTCTAGGGTCGATTTTCTCCATGAAGGGTTGGTACCCGCGTTTAATTGCTACGATGTTTGTTCATCCGCATGGGACTTCTTTATAACCGACAGCCTTAAATCGTATGTTGAAGAAGGTATTGGCAAGCCAGAAAAATGAACCGACATAGCATATCCGGTCAAAGCAAATATTTCACCAATCTAGATTTAGACCTAAGCCTAGGCTTTTTCCTTAGAAACTGATTCCAGTTCCTCTCTGAGAGCGCCTTGAAGTTTATCCTGTAGTTCTTGTCCTCCTGCTACCAGTTCCCCTACATGGATCCTATCTTTTTCCGATACTTCTCGGTGTTTGGTGCTCCAATCCGCAATTTGTATCATCACTGGCATAAGATCTATACCTTTTTCGGTAAGGCTATACACATTTTTCTGTTTATGATGCGCATCTTTGGTTTTGACCAAGATTCCAAACTCCTCAAGTTTGTTCAATCTGTCGGACAAAATATTGCTGGCGATTTTCTCATCCGAAGCTAACATTTCCCTAAAGTAACGCTTCCCATCAAACATAATGTCCCTGATAATCAGCAAGGTCCATTTATCTCCAAACACCTCTAAGGCCTGATTAATAGGACAGTGTGACTTACAATTTTTCATCAATAACCAATTTTATTATAAAACCAGTTGTAAAATACAATTAGTTTTAATTATATTTGTCCAGTTGCTTTTTGCAACCAGTCAAATATACAATAATAATGAGCATTCGGCAATGAGGCCGGCAACTATCATTCAAAAAAGAGAAAAATGGAACATCAACTACTGCAAAATAAGAATGCGCTTATTTTTGGCGCAAAAGGGTCACTGGGAAACAAGGTAGCCAAAGCTTTTAAAGAAAGTGGTGCCAATGTTTACTTATCAGACATTAATGTTGACGGCATTGAATATTCTGATTTAGGTGAAATAAGATGGGTGGACACCTTAAATGAAGCTGAAGTAAAACAATACTTCTCCTGGTTTGAACGTGAAGGCGTATCCGTTGACATCGTTATCAATTTAAGCGCATCCGATCCTGCAGAATACAATCATGGGAAGCCGGCAGTGGATGTTACTTTGGAACAATTCCTTATTCCTTTAAAAACTACCACGGCCAACCAATTTGTCACGGCAAGGGCGGCATTTCCCCTAATGGCCAAACAAAAAAGTGGGGTCATCATTTTCATTACCTCTACGCTGGCCAAAGTGGGTTCGCCTTGGAGTACGGCCCTTTCAGCGTCCCATGCCGCAACCGAAGGGTTGGTCAAAAGTCTAGCAACGGAATGGGGAGCCGAAGGTATTAGGGTCATTGGAGTTAGGTCTGAAGCCATGCCGGATTCCCCTACTATTGACTATACTTTTACCACCATGGGGGCTAATATGGGTTTGAGCAGGGATGAAATGCAGGGTTTTATCGAACAGCAAAAAACGGCCCTAAAAAGATTGCCCTCTACCCAAGAAACCGCCGGTGCCATTGTGCTTGCAGCTTCTGACCTCGCGGGTTATATGACGGGAACCATGCTCAACCATTCTGGAGGGCATATTTTGGAATAAGTTCAAAACAAAAAGTACCTACTGAAGACCAAGCATTTGTTATTAATGCAGATTACCTGTTTGATTGGTAAATCCCATTATACAACACAATTCTCCAATGATCTGGGTCTTCATAGGTTTCCCCTCTTTTCTTCCAATATGGATTTTCGGGCTCAACGGGCATGTATCCCTTGTTCTTCAATCTACTGATGGCGTTGTTATATTTCTCTGAAGTATCAAAATACAAGACCATTAAATTTTCTTTTGTTGGCTTTGGTAGTTCGGAACTTTCATCGTGTTCTGTAAACTCTAGGTGATATTGGTCGCCTGGTAGACCCAACATGATCCCACTATAGCCTTGATGCCCTTTGAACGATTCAATTTCTTCAAGTCCGAGTACACCAACATAAAAATCCTTGATTTTTTCCAAGTTGTTGGTTGGCCTAGCAATTCTGAACTGCACAGCTTCCTGTGCTATATTGTACTCATCTTTTTTTAAACTATTGTTTTGACAAGAAATGCATAGTATAAGTGCAAATAAAGCTATGGAGGTTTTCATTTCTGACTGTTTTATTGGTTTTCTTATGGTCTTTGTTAGGTAACCTATCTCCCAGTAAAATAAAAACGCAAAAATATAAAAGTGGTTGCAATATACAATCAGAAAGTACGGTTTTGGTCAGTTATAAAGTGATAGGTAAGATTCAAAATCTGGCTCACCCAGCCTTAAAACAAATTTCTTCCATAATTCAATTTCCTTATGATATATTTCCATTTCATGAACACAGGCCATTATTGTGCGGTCGTGCACTTTGCCTATTCTATCGAAATCATCAATTGGTGATGAAAAAAGCTTTTGATGGATGATATCCTCATAACCCCACCAGTTCAAAAGGAACCAATTGGCCTTAATTCCTTTATGGACAATTAAAAACCCAACACCATAGCGGTGTTCATTCCTTGCCGGGCTTGGCAATTCTTTAAGAATAGTGCTTATAAAAGCTTCATTGGGTTCAACAGTGAGATTTATTCCATAGATCTTAACCTGCCATCCATTTTCATGGAACACCCTAAACAATTGTTGTTTTCTTTGTTGATATGGTCTAAAGCTATAGCTCATTGCGCAAGAGAAAATGAAGTGGTCAATCCAACACAAAAATCCCTTGGTAATTTCTGAACTCCAAAAATGGCCCTAGAGTGCATTCCCTTGTCCCCAAGGATGTTGACAAAAAGATTAGAGGCACCGTCAACAACCAGTGGGGCGTCATCCCAATTTTGACTGGATTGATAATAGGCATCCAAATGATTGAGTCCTTGAACGGCTTCAAAACCAATTTTATGGTGAATTTGTGAAAGCACATTCAAAGCACAAAGCTCCATGGCTTTTCGCCCTTCTCCCGTTGACACCTTCTCGCCCAATCTGCCCTTAAACAAAAAGTCACCATTTAGGATAGGAAATTGTATAGACACATATGCCACATGATTTCTTGTGTTGACTGATACATAACTACCTCCTGGTTCTGTAGGTTCTGGTAACACTAAACCGTATTCTTTTAACTTTTTTTCTATGCTTACCTTTTCCATTTTTGTCTATGCTCATTGTTTAATCCGTTTGAAGATCGCGGACAACAAGGGTACCGCGATAAACACCATAAGTGGAACAATAACAATTGTCAAAATCAACGTCTTGACCGGTAGGGAATACGGTTCCAACCTGGGCTCCAAAATAATAGCACTAAAATTACAATTGGATAAATAGCCAACCAATTGATCAGGGTTATTTTTATTTTTTCCTTATTCAACCGTGGCTTCATTAAGATTTATATGCAATGTGAGGGAAGTTTTCAATCACTTTCCATTTGTTGTTTTCACAAATCACCAAAATATGGGAATGAAATACCATTGTTTCACTTTCCAAATTAGCTTTTACAAAAGCTATGCTTGTGTACACATCTACCTGCTCAATTTCCATGGCCCGTGGAGTTCCACCAAAAGTACCCTTCTGGATAAGGTCTAAATATTTGGGTTTGTCAATTACGAAAACTCCTTGCTCTTCAAAGAAACCATATTGTACATTTCTAAAATCAGGGTGCAAGACATCTTCAAGAAGTTGCACATTGCTTTCATCTCCTCCACTGATAAATCTGGTCACCACATCGATTACTGCTTTGTTATCTTTCATTTTTTGTTTTTTATTTGATACCGTTTCTAATTATCAAGTACCGTCCCCTTGAGGGGCACGGTACTTATTTTGTTTCTACTGGATAAATGATTTAAACTGGGCAACAAAACCACCGGCTTCAAGAGTTCCCTGTCCCATTTGTTCAAATACCTCTTGCGGAAGACTTGCCTTAAAACCAAACCCATTTGATAGAATATCATATATGGAAATTGCAGATACCAAACCGATAATATCTTCAATAGTTTGATCGTTCCAGCCAGCCTTCCGTAATATTTTGATATCTTCTGGACTCACCTGATTGCTATTCTTGGCCAATTTATTCGCAAAGGCCAATACAGGTTTTATTTTTTCTTCAGCTACTTTATTATCTGCGGACCCCATTGCTCTGAGCATGCCACTGTGGATGCCTATACAAAATTCCGCTCCATTGGCCTTTGAGACCTCCAAGGATATCATTTCTCTCTCTTCCCATGTAAGTTCTGATTTCTGTTGAGTTAGATTATCAAGAAATTCCATAATGGGCATATACCTTTTATGATCTTGGACCAATACCTCTAAGAAGTTGTTTGTGTCTTTGGTTTGTTCTAAATACGACATAATTATATTGAAAATTGAAAAGGGTTAAAATTCATTTGTTTGACAATTCATCGAATAAAAACGTGACATTCTTTTCGATGGGTTCATTGAAGTGATTGCACTATCGAAAGTTGTGCTATTGTTCCATAACTTTCAGAGGGGGTTCAGATTTCTTTGCCACTCCCCTCATTGATGTAATGAATGGATGCTCCGTTCCAGATTTTGAGGAAATTATTTTGAAACGGAAAAAGTTCTTTGTTCACCGGGAATTCCATCATACTATGGGCAAAATTTTAATGGTTCTTGCCCCACTCTTCTGACCCAAGTACATAATCGGGATTATTCAATGAAGGAAATCCCCGTTCTTTTTCAAAGGTTTTCATATTCCAGGTCTTGGTAAAAAGTACCTTCAACATGAACTTCATACCTTTGATTTTGTTCCACAAACTTTGTTTTGCCATAGGGTTTTCCATAAGATACCTGCGGGTTATGGTACCAAAACCATCAGGTTCCTTCCCCACTATTTCCTTGACCACATTGTTGGGTGCTTTAAATGCAAATGCGCCTTTATGGCCCTCCTCAATATAGTATTTTACCTGTGAGGCATCCATTTGGGGATACCCAGACGCCTTAAGCACTTTGTACATCATGGAAAATGACATTTTGGAAGCCTTAACTTTTCTTCCCAAATTCTTTCCAATAATTTGAGCCATTTCATCGGCGGTCAGTAAATCCTTCCCTGTTACCCTATATATTTTTCCTGGGTGTTCTTCCGGATTTTTGAGAATATGTGCTGCTACTAGACCTATATCTTCGTTGGATGGAGGTGCATTCTCTCCAAAATCTGGTAGGATTCCAAATTGTGCAAGTGGCTCTGGAGTCATGAAATACACAAAGGCGAAAAGTCCTGGATTAAGTATGGTCAACTTTGTCTTGGATTGCCTCTTAAAAGCCTGATCTACCAACCAGTGTTCCTTGGTATACACAGAAGGGTGCCGACTTGAGGACAACCATTGTGTCAATAGCACAACATGTTCGACTTCAGATTCTTCCAAGGCATTTACAAATGTTGTTCCTTGAAAAAGAAGGTTGGGGTATGTAGGTACAAAATACACTCGCGAAATGCCATTCAAAGCTTTTCTTACATCCGCTATATCCTCAATATTGCCCACGAAAATTTCTGCCCCAAAGCGACTTAATTCCCTAGCATTTTTGTTTTTTGGATTCCTTACGAACGCTCTTACCGAAAACCCCAGATCAAGTAATTCCTTTGCCGCAGGAAATCCGGTATGACCGTTTGCTGCTGTTACCAAAATTTTTGTTTCGTTCATTACATCATTCAATTTGTATATACAAGTTAATAATCAAAAAAATATCATTTAAACCCCGCCTCGAATACCTCAAACGCAGCTACCGAGGTATTACCCAACATTTGATGCACTTCGTCCATAGCCTTTTCCCAAGATGGAATTGACTCCACAACTTTGCTGCTCCCGGACTTGGTAAGTCCAATTATAGGCCTATTGACAGCACCTTTTTTGGTTACGTAGTTCTGATCTATTAATCGAACCAAGATTCTGGTAAGCGAAGAAGTTTCAAAATGAAGCATATCAGCAACTTCATGTTGTTCAGACTCTCCCTTTTTGTACAACACCATCATTACGCTAAGTTGAGTTTGTGTTAGACCAAGTCCTTGCAAATGTTTACGATATATGGAATCTACAACCCTACTCAATCCATTGATTCTTGCTCCAAAACAATCTTGCAACTCATACTTCATAATACAAATATATCTTAAATACTTGTATATACAAGTAGAATAGTCCTTTTTAAAATTGTTTTAAGAAACTGAGCTTTATGATGGCCTGTTTTTGCTCAAATGATTCCAATCCATTTTGAAAATTGTTGGAATTGAATACCAAATAAAAGTAGGACAAGGGTTTGTATTCCAGCGCCAACCTAATGTTGTAAGCATCTAAATTGTTCAAAGTATTGTGTTGATACATTCCAAAAAGACCGATTCTTGGATTTAGAAACAACCTACTCTCCACAGTTAAAAGGTCCACCTTGCCCGAAGCTCTATTCATCCCAAAATTTTTGAATTCATTTCTTAAGAAAGAGCTTTTTAGGTTAATCTGGGGTATGGGGATAAACAGCAAGGACGCATTTAAGGTATTTAGTGTACCATTGAAGAAGTTTCCGCCTTCATAACTCATTGTAGTTGAAACTTTTTTAGAAGGGTCGGTTCCACCTATAACAACAAACCTTGAGTATTTATATTCCCCTGGATTTATTTCTCGGTCCAAAAGTCTGAATGTCTCCGTAATCCTTTGGTACTGGGATTTCAGTGCAAAATCGACAAAATCGCCTTGATGTGTTTCCAATCGGATTGGACTGAAAACAAATTCCCTTTCCATTAGTCGGCCATTGGTGGCATTGTGATACCAATTCATCTTTACACCAGGCTTATACGATCTTAGATGACTTTTAAGAGGAAGTCGTTGTCCTCTATAATCCGCTTGAGTTCCTACAGAAGTTGCAATTACATTCCTTCTGGACAAAAAACCGAGTGCAGGGTTGAACTTATTGTCTACATAGGACTGCGTCCACCAGGTTTCTACTCCATTCGTTTTTAATTGATATTGTATGTATCCCGCAAACCCACTATGTTCCGTATCAGTATCGTATGAGCTCAAAAACATGGCACCCAGACTCTGTACATTGTCTAATCTAAAAAAGCCATCCAACCCACCTACGGCATTGGTGTTGTCAGCATTGGTCCTAGAAGTGAAAATTCCACCAACCCTATTTTGTTTTCCAAAGTTTTTGGAATATCTCCCTACCAAATTATAGCGCCCATCCACTTCAGCAACTTCGCCTTCTCGAATAACCATAAGTCCATAATTTTTTTGTGGCGATTGGTTTACCAATCTCAAACCGAAATCAATGGGAATCTGCCCACCTTCACCGTCCAATCCAATATTTCTACTAAAAAAAGGCGCAATGATCATATTCCCTGAGATACCGTCATTGAGCAATCCAGACCCAAAGAGGGAGGCATTTTCCAGAAAGAAGGACCTCTTTTCTGGAAAGAAAACCGAGAATCTACTAATATTGTTCACTTGTTGGTCAGCATCGGCCTGGGCAAAATCGGTTTTAAAGGTTACATCCAGCAAAGTATTGGAGTTAATGGCCCATTTTAGTTCCCCTCCAATCTTGTGCTTTCGGTCAATTTTGGACAGGTCTCCGTTAGTTTTTCTTTCCTCATAGGATGTCAACGTGAATGGATTGACCTGCAGATTGGTCTTGTTCCTTGGAAGATCCATATTTTTAAGAATTCCAAAGTATTCAGATCTGTTGAAACCAAATGATCGTGGATATGGTGCCCAGGCAGATATTTCATTCAATCTGCGATGTTGGCGTACAAAATTTACACCCAGGTCTTGTGTTCCTTCATTTACTTTAGGATATCTCAGGGTTTTCCAGGGTATTTCAAATTCGGCGTACCACCCGATATCGGTAATTTGCGTTCGTACTTTCCAAAGACCATTCCAATCGCTATCAAAATATACATCATCAAAAGACAGATAATCTTTTTGCGCTCCATATGGGTTTGTGGCCAGCGTCATACTATTTCGTTCATCCAAGAATCCATCGATTCCTATAGCAAACGTATCATTTGTCCTAAACGAAAAGTCCCTGGTCAAATCTGGCACTCTTATTCCCTTTGCGCCCAGGCTATCCACACAAAATACTCCCAGATACAAGTTGTTTTTGTCATAAATGACCTTCACATAAGTGCTATTCTGAGAAGGAAGCCCTTGATTAGGTTCTATTTGTATAAAATTGGTCAACGGCTCCACCGAATCCCAAGCCTTTTCATTTAAAATACCGTCTATCTTCATGGTCTCATTGGTTTCAATGGCCACTACCCGCTGCTTGTTTTTTTTGGGTCTAAAAGTTGTTTGTGCCTTAAGGCCAATAGTTAAAAAGGTTGCCAATAGAATAGTTGCAGTCTTCATACTTATAATTTTAAGACTGCGAAGAAATGGACCTAGTCTTTTGCTGAAAACCCGATTCTTGCTAATGCGGTTTTTGACCCACAAAAATTATAGTATCGCAAGAATCGGGTTTTAGGTTAGGTTTAAAACGTTCAGTTTCGTGCCAAATCTTAACCCATGAAAAAATTGTTATTTGGCTTCTTCGGACTTTTTCAGCTTACCGTAGTGGCACAGACCCAAGAAATTGAAAAATTGAGGTTGGTGGAAACCTCTGAGTTTATTCAGGAACCCAAAGACATTTTAACCCATCTGGATTATCTGCAAGAAAAGGATTCTGTGGTATTGATCACCTTTTTGAAGTTAAACGGTATGTTACTGGAGCACGGGTCCATTAGTAAAAGGGAGCTATTGAAAACCCTAGAAAAAACTCATTTTAGAAACCGTTATTTTGTAGTTCTGTTAGGGAAAAAGGCTGTTTTTTATCTAGAGGGCTCCAATTGAAGTATCCCACTAGTAAAAATTCTTTCGTAAGCTATATAATTCCTGCTTAACTGATTAGGTTTCCATTTTCATCCCATTCGGCTACAATATTTCGTTTGCTTTGGTCCACGCATTTGGCCAACCACTCTTCTTCGTAAGCCATGCCGTGTTGTTTCAACACATCCTCAGGAACTCCATCCCAAACGTTGGGCATGTTTCCTTTGTAGCCCAACTCTTCAATGCCAATTTTTGAGGTATAAAAACCGGTCAACGTCAAATTTCTTACCAAGGAGAAGAAATTTATGGAAGCTGGTCGTTCTTCTTCTGGAACTTCTGGATCGTAATAGGCCACCTCGTCCAAAATTTTATGTTGCTGCTCTTGCCCTAGGGACTTGAACTCCATTTGAAACCTAGAGTTTGATTCATGATCCAACCACATTAGCCCCCCACGTAAATCAGTTTGCATTTCTGGCAAATCCTTGGCCATAAATTCAATAAAATCTGGCACTTGGGCATCCGTAGCACTTTTAAATTCATCACTTTTGGGAAGAATCAAATCACACAAAACAGCTAAGGTTGCCATTTCATGGGCGTTGAAAAACTGAATTTCGTGCAATTCCGCATTCAATTCTTTCTCCTCTGGGGTCCTTCCATAAAAAACCTCAGCTTTTTGGACCACTTCTTCCGTCTGCCCCTCTCCTGGTTTGCAGCCATGCAGGGCCAAACCTCCAGCAACAGTTCCCAAAACCATGGACTTTAAACTTTTTCTCCTATCCATTTTTATAGATTTTGTTTTTTCAATTGGTCAACGATATAATCCGAAGCTCTCCAAGACAATGCAAGAATGGTCCAGGTACAATTCTTATCAGCCTGGGAGACAAACGGTCCGGCATCCACAATAAATACGTTGTCCACATCATGCAACTGCTGAAACTTGTTGGTTACGGATGTTTTTGGGTCATCCCCCATTCTGGTGGTTCCCACTTCATGAATAATCCTTCCCGGTGCAAGCAGGCCATAATCTTCATCTTTTCCTGGCGCTTCACCTAAAGGTGTACCCCCCATATTGTGGATAATTTCCTCAAAGGTATGCTGCATGTGCCGTGCTTGATTTCTTTCCAAATCCGACCATTTGTAATGGAAACGCAGCACCGGAATACCCCATTGGTCGACCGTAGTGGGGTCTATTTCACAATAGTTATCCTTTCGCGCAATGGATTCTCCCCTACCACTCATTCCAACGATAGCTCCATAGTATTTTTTCACATCGCTTCTCAAAACATCACCATAACCGCCCACCTTGGTTCCAAAGAATTTGTTGAATTCATTTACATTAAAACCAAAACCGTAGTTGGGCATGCCCATTCCTCCCCAAATTTCAATGTGGTATCCTCTGGGGAAATCCAGTTTTGAATTATCGCCCCACCAGGGGGAGTAGACATGCATTCCGCCAACTCCATCTTCATTATAGGACACCTTTCGATTCATTAAATCGGGGACAAATCCTACGCGACCACCTCCGGTGGAATCATGCAGGTATTTTCCAACATGGTCGCTACTATTCCCTAGACCATTTGGATGTTGGGCACTTTTGGAATTCATCAGAATCCTTGCAGAGCTACATGCGGAAGCTCCAAGCACCACCACTTTACCCTTTAGTTTGTATTCTTTTCTGTCTTCTTTATTGATATAGGAAACCCCTGTTGCCCGTCCTTCTTTATCCGTAGTTACCTCACGTACCACACAATTGACAAAGAGGTCTACTTGCCCTCTACTTTTTTGGGCCGGGAAAATCAAGCAGGTTCCTGCTGAAAAATCGGCGTAGACCTGGCATGCCCTGCTACATTGTCCACAATAGAAACAAACCCCACGTTCATTATTGATTCGTTTGGTCAACATGGACATTCGCGAAGGATAAACCGGAATGTTGCTCTTTCTTGCTCCTTTTATATAGTAAAGCTCATGCAAACGAGGTTTGGGTGGTGGTAAAAAGAACCCGTCCGGGTCATTTGGCAATCCTTCGTTGGTTCCAAAAACTCCTATTAGCTTGTCTACTTTATCGTAATAGGGTTTGATGTCCTCATAACCAATGGGCCAGTTATCGCCATAACCATCTACATCTTTATGTTTAAAGTCGGTTGGTCCAAAACGCAGTGAAATACGCCCCCAGTGATTGGTTCTTCCTCCCAACATATGCGATCTAAACCAATCGAATTTTGTACCATCCTTATGGGTGTAGGGTTCGCCTTCAATTTCCCATCCGCCATAGGCGGCATCAAAATCTCCAAAAGGGCGAACCGTGGCCGCTCCTCTTCTAGGGCTTTCCCAGGGCCACTTTAATTGGGTTTGCTGTTTTGGGTCGGCAGGGTCAAAAAATGGGCCTGCCTCAACAACGGCCACGTTTAAACCGGCGTCGGCCAAAATTTTTGTGGCCATACCACCGCCAGCTCCAGATCCTACAATGATTGCATCGTAGACCTTCGAGTTCTCAATTATTTGCATGATGTTTGTTCACTGGTTAAGCCTTTCCAAACTGAAAGAGTAGTTTGGTCTTATGTCAAACTTGATTTCTCCCACAAATTACATATTAAGTTTTAGCAAGGCTAAATTTTAGGTAGATCATTTCCAATGGTTTCCATAAAATCTTGTTCAAAGACACAAGTGCAGCCCAAGATTGCCCCTTTTTCCATTATGTTGGAGACCAATACCTCCAACTGAACTCCATTTGCTTCCAATTTGGCAACACAGGATGGTCCAAAAAAGGAAAAAGCTTTGGAAATGCTCCCTCCCATGACGAGAGCGTCAGCTTTGAAAGTTTTTAGGTATGGCGTGAGGAATTGGGCCAGGTTTTCTCCAAAGACTTCAAACGTTTTAACGGCCAAAGGGTCTGTATCTATTCGGTCCGCCAGTTCCTTTGCTCCCACTATCTTTTCACCTCCCAAATCTGCATACAATTTTATAATCCCCCTAGTGGAAAAGTAATCGTCTGCCATTCCCTCATCCCATTCCAGATTCCAAAGGCAACCATTTGGGGGCACTGTAGGACCACTCAACACAGGAAGTCTTTTATCTACAAAACCTGCCCCCAAACCGGTACCCAAAGTAATACACAATGTTCTTTTGTCTTTTATTGTTGGATTGGAACGTGCAACCCCAACGGCAAATGAAGTGGCATCGTTTAAAAATTTAATAGGCAATGTGGTTTCCGATGCGAGTAAGGGAGACAATTCATCCTCAATTTTGACTCCGTTCAACTCCGAAAACTTAAATCCCTCAGGATATTTGGCAATTCCTTCGGAATAATTAAATGGACCAGGAATAGCACAAGCTAGACCAATAACTCCGTTCTCCTTCTTATCTAAAACTTTATTGAATACCTCGGACCACTGTTTTATGATACCTGCTTTGGATTGCGTGTTGTCTACATGTTCAGATATGAAGGTATCTTCAAGAATGGTATACTTCTCTACATCCACAACGGCGGCACAAATGTGTGAACCGCCAATGTCTGCCCCAATCACATATCTTTTACTCATTGTCCTTTGATCTTATCAATTCGTCCCAAAGCCATTATTCCATTTTAAACTGAAGTTGTTTTCCCTTTATAAGTTCTTGATGTGAAATAAAGGGACTGCCTATTTTTTTTCCATCTAAAATTACTTGAAAATCTACTTTATCATTTCCTCCAGCAGAACCGGATTTAATTATTTCCAACTTCTGATTTTTTTGATATTCTTGGTCCAGCCAAATGGTAACTTTGTCAAAAGTGGGGGTTGTCAATGCATAATAAGGTTCAGCAGGACTTACCGGATAAATCCCCATCATAGAGAAAACCGCCCATGCACTCATCGTCCCTGTATCATCATTGCCAGGAAGGCCGTCTGGAGAATTTTTAAAGTGTTTTTTAAGTAGTGCACTTACTGTTTTTGATGTTCTCCATTCCTCGCCTTTTACATAATTAAAAAGGTATGGATAAGCAATATCAGGTTCGTTGGTCATATCAAACTGCTGATTGTCAAAAACATCTTGGAGTCGTCCTAAGAAGGGTTTTTGGCCGCCCATCAACTTCATCAGCCCTTTTACATCATGGGCGACCATAAACGTGTATTGCCAAGCGTTTCCTTCTATAAAACCTGGATTTTTAATAAAATTGGCTCCCGTTTCTGGGTTATACGGAGTAAGCCACGAACCATCATCATTTTTGGGGCGAAGGAGGTTAAATTCTTTGTCGAACAACTTTCTATAGGAGACGGATCGCTTTGAAAAGCGTTTATAATCTTGTTTTTTATCCAGTTCTTTAGCCAATTGGGCTATGGCAAAGTCTGTAATATTGTACTCCTGCGTCACGGAAACCGATCCACTATTGGTGGTCTTCGTTGTCAAATAACCTTTGTTCAAATAATCATTGATTCCTGGTCTAAGAGGATTATTTTCTAATTGCTCTGCACTCTTCACCATGCCCCTGTACGCCTTTTCAACATCAAAATCCTGAATACCTCTTAAATAAGAGTCAGCAATCACAATTCCGGCTGGATCCCCAACCATTGTAGTAGTTTCTGTGGCATTCAGTTCCCATTTGGGCAACCAACCTGACTCATCATAGATCTGCAGCATGCTTTTTATCATGTCGGATTGTTGCTTTGGGTACACCAAACTCATCAGTTGGTGGTAGTTTCTATAGGTATCCCAAAAGGAAAAGGCTGTGTATCTCGTACCATCGGTCCTTAAGGTTTCCCGAGTTCGCATTTTTGGATATTCGCCATTGGCATCATTCAATGTGCTTGGATGGATGAGGGTATGGTAAAGTGCCGTGTAGAAAATGGTCTTTTGCTCCTGCGAGCCCCCTTCCACTTCAATTTTGGACAGGTAATTATCCCATTCTTGCCTTGTGACATCCACTATTTCATCAAATGATTTTCCAGAAGTTTCTTTTTCCAGGTTTTCCCTTGCATTTTCAATACTTACATAAGAAATACCAACTTTCATTTCCACAACGGAAGGTTTATCAAAATGGTAACTCATATAAGCTCCTATACTATCTCCTACCACCTCTTTTCTAAACCCTTCCTTTATTCTGGTCTTTCCATTGTATCCCATCCATTGTGCTTCCACTCCATCGTACTTCCTAGGCTTCTTCCAAGCACCAAATGTTTCTGCAGGTTCTGAAAATTGGGCCACGAAGTATACGGGATAACTTTCCTCTGGTTTGTAGTAGCAAAACGAACCTATGGTCCGTATTCCCTCAATTTCTGTTGGGGAGACTACTTTAACTTGGGCACCTTGTTCATTGGTAAGCCCAAGTCCCAAATTCAACAAAATATTGGCCTTCCCTGCAGGAAACGAATATTTGCTGACTCCGGTGCGAGTAGTGGCGGTTGCCTCCACTTGAATTCCGTAATCATCCAAAACATTGGAATAGTATCCTACGGAAGCTTTTTCGTTTGAATAGGTTGTACCATACAGAAGATGGTCGGTAACCAATTCACCCGTAGTAGGCATGGCGATGATGACCCCCAATTCAGGACATCCAACTCCACTCAAGTTTATATGGCTAAATCCAGTAAGAAAAGTGTTCTCATGCACGTAAGGTGTGGAAAGCCAACGACTATCCTTTTCCAAAGGCAGGTTCTTGGGGCCAGCGACATTGAAAGGAGCTACATTTGCCATTCCCCTAACAGCAATCGGGCCAGGGTTTGTGGTGCCAAAATTGGACGAACCAATAAAAGGATTGACCAGGACCGAGGGTTTTTGCTGAGTCCAAACTGCCGAGGTGATAAGACAGCAAATCAATATTTTGAGGCTAGTTTTCATTTGAAAGTGAATATGGAATTGATGTCTGGGAAACACCCCGGTTTTTATTAGGTTCTGAACCCATTTCAAAATTCAGGTTCCCCCCTTTTTGAAGAACATCGGTTTTTAAGAAAGTAGCGTCCCATGTCTCTCCGTTCAATTGGGCACTTTGAATATATGGACTATTCCTACCATTGTTCTTTGCCAATATGGTAAATGTGTTTCCATTCTGCAAGTGTAACTTAACCTCATCAAACAAAGGACTTCCCAAAACATATTCGTTTGTGGCTGGGGCCACAGGATAAAATCCTAATGCACTGTACACATACCAAGCAGAGGTTTGTCCATTATCCTCATCCCCACAATATCCATCAGGAGTTGGGGTATAAAGCTTGGTCAAGACTTCTCTTATCTTCTCTTGGGTTTTCCAGGGTTGTTTCCCATAGTTGTACAGATAGACCATATGTTGAATTGGCTGGTTTCCATGTGCATAATTCCCCATATTCATAATCTGCATTTCCCTAATTTCATGGATGGTAAACCCATAATAGGAATCGTCAAACTTGGGAGGCATATTGAAAACCCCATCGAGCATGGACACAAATTCATCATCTCCTCCCATTAAACCGATAAGCCCTTGTACATCATGAAAAACAGACCAGGTGTAATGCAAGCTATTACCTTCGGTAAAGGCATCTCCCCATTTTAGCGGATTAAAAGGTGCCTGAAAAGTGCCATCTTTATTTTTACCTCGCATCAGTTTGGTATCTGGGTCGAAAAGCTTCTTGTAGTTCATGGACTGCTCATAGTATTTTTCAGCAATCTTATCTTTTCCCATGGACTTGGCCATTTGGGCGATGGTAAAATCGGCATAGGCATATTCCAACGTTCTGGCTGCATTTTCGTTAACTCCCACATCGTAGGGAACATATCCCAACTCATTGTAATAGTCCACTCCGGCCCTACCAACACTATTTACCGGTCTACCTTCGGATACAGTTGCATTTTTGAGCATTGCCTCAAGCAACAGCTCTTTGTCAAAACCGTCTACTCCACTTAAATGTGCATCAGCTATGATGGGTGCCGAATTGGAACCAATCATACTGTTCCTATGACCAGGGCTGGCCCATTCTGGCAACCAACCTGATTCTTTGTAGGTATTTGCCAATCCCTCCATTATTTGAGCGTTTAGCTCGGGGTACATCATATTAAAAAAAGGAAATACAGCTCTGAACGTGTCCCAAAAACCATTATCGGTAAACATATATCCAGGAAGTACTTCACCATTGTACGGACTGTAATGCACTACCTTATTATTGGAATCCAGCTCATAAAACTTTCTTGGGAACAGCAGTACGCGGTACAAGCAAGAATAAAATGTTCTTAAATGATCAATGTTGTTTGAGGTTACTTCAATTCTAGCCAGTTCGTTTTCCCAAGCCTTTGAAGCTTTATTTCTGGTTTCTTCAAAGCTTTGGCCTCCAATTTCTCTATCAAGGTTAAGTTGCGCCTGCTCCGGACTTATAAAAGATGAGGCTACTTTTACATGTACTTTTTCGCCTCTTTTCGTTTTGAATCCGACAATGGCTCCCACATGCTCACCCTTTTTCTCCGAGGAGTTTTCATCCAATTTCCAATTATCGCCCCATGTTTGTTTTATTTCAAAAGGTTTATCAAACTCAGCCACAAAGTAATTATGGAAGTTTTCCGGAACTCCTCCACTGTTGTTTCTACAGTATCCAATAATCTTATTCCCTTCGGGAATAATCTTTACCATGGAACCTTTAAAAAAAGCATCCAGTAGGATATAGGCATTGTCCGTTTCAGGAAATGTGAATCGAAAATGTGCTGCTCTATCCGTAGGGGCCACCTCAGCGACTACGTCATAATCGGCCAGATATACCGAATAGTAATCAGGTTTTGCGGTTTCTGCCTTGTGCGAAAAATGGGATGCCCTTTCGTCTTCCTTATATTTTAATTCCCCAGTGACCGCCATTAGCGAGAATGCTGCATAATCATTTATCCAGGGACTTGGTTGGTGTGTTTGTTTTATCCCTCGTAGGGTATACTCGTCATATTTATAAGTCCAACCATCTCCCATTTTGGACGTCATGGGTGTCCAGAAATTCATGCCCCATGGCGTGGCTATGGCTGGATAGGTATTTCCATTGGATAGGCTGAAATCTGAATCGGTCCCCATTAAAGGGTTAACATACTCCAGTAGGGATACTTCTTCTATTTGAGACGGTTCTTTGCCCCCATTTTTTTGCTCAGTGCATCCTGTTGCTATCATCGCCAGTAATGCCAAGGGAAGGAACTTAATTTTTACTTTTCTCATTTTCAATATACTTTGTTCGGTTCGGGAAGTAGGTGATCAATTCCCTCATTATCAACTGGAAGGTTTGTCATTTCAAAAACCAATGTGCCTCCTTCCATTATTTCGTCATAGGTAATAAACCAACGGTCCAGTCGCTTTTCATTTAGATAAACCGCTTTTACATATTTATTCTGGTCGTTTAGGTTCTGACCTTTTATAGTAAAACTCCTGCCCTTGGGAAGCGTTATTGTGGCCTCTTCGAACATAGGCGCACCAAGGTCCAAAATACCTTGAGCCGGATTTACCGGATAGATTCCCAATGCACTTAGAATAAACCATGATGACATTTGGCCACAGTCTTCGTTTCCACAATGTCCATTGGGTTCGTTCCGATATTGTTCTTCCCTGATTTTTTTGACAAGTTCTTGGGTTTTTGAAGGCTGCCCTACATAATTATATAAATAGGCCACATGATGGCTAGGTTCGTTTCCATGGGCATATTGCCCTATCATGCCTGTGCTGAAAATTGGAAGTTTGTCTCCTTCAACAGGTTTTAAGCTAAACATTGAATCCAGCTTTTGAGTAAACCTTTCAGGACCCCCGGTGGCTTCTATGAGTCCAGGGATATCTTGTTGAACGGACCAATAATATTGCCATGCATTGCTCTCGCAGAAATACGGGGTGTATTCTTTAGGAATAAAGGGATAGATGAATCCATCCTGGGAGTTTTTGGGCTGTAACCAAGTGTTTTTGGTATTGTAAAGGTTCTTCCAATTCTTGGACCGATTCAAAAAATATTCAAAGTCCTCTTGTTTGCCCAAATCTTTGGCAAACATGGCGATGCACCAATCGTCATAGGCATACTCCAAAGTCTTGGAAACAGACCAATTCTCGTGGTGTTCATCCACTGAAATGTATCCTTTTTCCATGTACTCACCAATATTGCGCTCATTGACCATGGCACTTTGTTTGCATGCTTTGTACGCCAGTTCGGCATCAAATTCAAATCCTTTGAAATAGGCATCAACAATGACCGGAACTGCATGGTACCCGATCATCATGTTGGTTTCACTGCCTTGCATGGACCATACGGGAAGAATGCCAGTTTCCAAATAATGCGCCAACAACGATTTCACCATATCAGAAACTCTTTCCGGCTGAACAATGGTATACAAGGGATGTGCTGCACGGTAGGTATCCCAAAGGGAAAAAGTATCGTATCGATTAAATCCCCTGGCCATTGCAATCGTATCATTGGGATTTTTGAACAATCCATTCACATCATTTGCCATTTTGTACGCTCCGTTAACATCACTGTACAAGGTAGGAGCCAACATAGATTGGTACAACATTGAATAAAAAACAGCCTTTTGGTCCTTATTTTTTGTTGATATTATTATTTTTTGAAGCTCATTTTCCCATAGCTTTTCGGTTCTTTCGCGAATAGTGTCAAAACTACCTTTTGCTTCAACAGCTATAGCTTTAGCGGCTCCCTCAACATTGGCGGAGGACAATCCTGTCTTCAGGGTTATCTGTTCTCCTTCATGGGTTTCAAAATCCAAGACAATCTTGGAATCGGCATTCCCATTTTCAGTTAAACTAAAATCTTGGAACGGTTTGGAAAACTGCATTTCAAAAAACAGTCGTTGGTTCCTTGCCCAACCTGTGGAAAAACGATGACCTCTAATTACCGAATCATTGACCACTTCAATATGGGTGTCCGTAGGCTTATCCCAGTTCAACGAATACCCTAAATCTACATGTATCTTGGAATCCTCAGCCTTTGGAAAAGTATATCGATGGACCCCAACTCTTGGAGTAGCAGTCATCTCGGCCTTAATTCCGAAATCAACCAAATCTACCCAATAATACCCTGGTGAAGCTCCCTCACGATTATGATCAAAATGAGAAAAGGGTTTATGGTTATTTGCTTCTATTCGTTCTGAAAAACGATTATTAACAGGCATGACCAAAATATCATACAGGTCTCCTGCTCCGGTACCTGTCAAATGCGTATGAGAAAAACCGGTTATAATTGAATCCTTATAATAGTATCCTGCAATCCTATCCCATCCGGGAATTCCAATATCCGGACTCAGCTGCACCATTCCAAAGGGTGATGTGGCACCTGGATAGGTATTGCCAGGACCGTCTGTTCCGATAAACGGATTTACATAACTGGATAGGGTTTCTGCAGCACTATTCTTATCGGCTCCATCTTTACAAGACAAAACCAAGGACAACATTCCTATTAGAACTACATATCTTATCATTATCCAGGTATCATTCCATCATTACAGATAGTGTTATATACTATTTTCAATAGTGAATTTTACTATTTCAGAAAGTCGTCCATAGGCAACAGCCGTAACGGTATCGGCGGCACCATAATACACGGCCACTCTGTCCTCTTCTTCTGAATGTAAGGCTGCGCACGGAAAGACAACATTGGGCACATCTCCCACACATTCATATTGTGTCTGTGGAGACAACAAGTAGGGCTGTGTCCGATACTTTACCTGATCGGGATTATCTCTATCGAGAATTGCCGCTCCCATAGAATATCTGAACCCATTGCAGGTATTTATCACTCCATGATAAAACATCAACCAGCCTTCATTGACCAATATAGGCACTGGTCCTGCCCCAATTTTGGCACATTGCCATGCACTGAGCTCAAATGGAGTTGTTTTCATTACACATCGGTGTTCTCCCCAATACTTCATGTCTGGGCTATAGCTAATGTATATGTCGCCAAATTGAGTATGTCCATTATCGCTAGGCCGACTCAACATGGCATATTTTCCATCTATTTTTTGTGGGAACAGTACGCCGTTTCTATTAAATGGCAAAAAGGCATTCTCACATTGAAAAAACTCCTTAAAGTCAAAAGTATATCCTATTCCTATGGTTGGGCCATGATATCCATTGCACCAACTAATCCAATACCTGTCCTCAATAAAGGTTACCCTTGGATCGTACTTATAATCCGATTGGATCATTTGGGTGTTCCCTTCTTTGAATTTGATAGGGTCATGTTCTATTTCCCAATCCAGGCCGTTTTTACTGAATCCCGCAAAAATATTCATCTGTACGGCTTTGTTGTCGCACCTAAAGACTCCTGCAAAACCATCCTGAAAAGGTACAACAGCACTGTTGAAGATACTATTGGAAGAGGGTATGGCATCACGCTCAATAATGGGATTGTCGGTGTGCCTCCAAAGAATATCTTTACAGTCTTTTGGTCTTTCTTGCCAGGGAATATGAATGCTTGCCATTATTGTTTTTGCTCTATTAAATTCTTACTACTAGTTTGGTATTTTCTTGACTTTGTCCAACCAGGTATACTTTAGGATAATGGACGTGACAATGAAAACAATCAAGGTGAAAATGGTTTTTGGGTAATCGCGTATCAACAAATAGATAGGCAATAGAATCATACTTGATTGCCATATTATACCCATGGCACAATTCATCATGTCAAACCAGAAATTATCATTCTTCTCAAAAGAACTATCCTCTGTTTTGATGTCATCATACACCGGTTTCCACCAGCCCCAGGGTTTTACATTCTTATAGAATGATTTCAGCACTTTCATATCGGTGGGTTGGGTAAAATAAGTCCCTAAAATCGATCCCAATAGCGAAAAGCCAAAAATCAATGGAAATAGATAGATCACGTGCATGTTTGAAACTTCATAGAGCACAGTGTCTTGTGTAAATCCGGTTTTATTCTGATCCAGTACAAATTGAAAGGTAGCCACCAGTAAACCGGCCAGCATTCCCCAAAAGTATCCCCAACCATTAAAGCGCCACCAAACCCATTTTAAAAAGTTGGCAGCAACATAACCACCGTATAAGGCACTTGTTATCCAAAGTGTTAGCGAGTTAATGGATTCAGCAAAAAACCCCATAAAAACTCCAAGTCCGACCACTACAAAAGAGGCTAAATGGCTTGCTTTGATATAGTGCTTGTTGGAAGCCTCAGGCTTAAAATATTTTTTATATATATCGTTGACAATATATGCCGGGCCCGAGTTTACAAAAGCTGAAAAGGTAGACATAAAAGCTGCCAAAAGTCCAGCCAATAAAAGTCCTTTTACACCAATTGGAATATGATGATTGATAACTTTTGGAAGTATAATTTCCAAATCGTCTCCCACCAAGCTAGGGTTTGCACTCATTTCTGGGGCTAGAACCACCAAAGCAATGACCACAATTCCCGCAATGAGTAAATATCTGGGGATATACAGTACCAAATTGGTAAATCCGCTCATATAGGCTGACTCTTTAACGGTTCTGGTAGAAAGTATCCGTTGGAAGTCAAAACTTGGAACCGGTCCGGCGATACTCGCAAAAAAACCTTTGAAAAGTGACATTCCAATAAATGCACCAAACATTTTGTAACCTTCCGTATCTATCAAATCATTAAACGCCTGAAATTTTGAGCTCCAATGTGGCCCAAGTTCAGTGGCAAAGAATATATTTTTCCATTCTTCAGATATTATGGAGTTTATTTCGATATCACTGATGGTAAAAAAGGCGTATCCTGCAACAAGAATTCCTGCCACAACCATAATTATATATTGCAAAACCTCTGTGGCCACCACAGAGAACATTCCCCCTTTAATAGTATAAAGGGTGGTCAGGAAAATAATGATCAGCGCATAGGATTGTTCAGAAGTAAGAAGTAAAACATCTCCAAATTCCAAAGGGATGTTCCAAGGTAGAATAATGGCCATGAACTTGCCTACTCCTTCAAAAAAGTATGCTATAAAACCAATAGTGGATATAATGGCAAAAACCGCGATAATAAGGTGGGAAGCCCTTCCGGCTTTTCCATCCCCAAAACGAGTCAATATCCATTCGGACCCGGTCATGATATTGGACCTTCGAATCCAGACGGCCAAGAACATCATCACAAAAATCTGGTTCCATACGGGCCAAAGCCACATAAACATAAAGCTTTTGGCTCCGTAAAGGAAAAGAATGCCGACCATCCAAGCTGTTCCGGAAACATCGAACATACCTGACCCATTGCTTAGACCCAGGTAGTACCATTTGATGTTGTTGCCTCCTAAAAAGTACGATTCAAGTCCTTGGGAGGCCCTTTTGGAAACCCAAATTCCGACAAAGAGTGTCAGCAAAACATAGGCTACGATGATTGAAACATCTACTATTTCCATAAATTATTTGGCCGCTATTATGTCCTTATTGTGGATCCGAACCCATTTCAAACTCCAAAGTACCTCCATTCATAAGCTCTTTGTGGGTGATATAAGTTCGGTCCAGTTGTTTTCCATTTAGTTTAACTGATTGTATGTATTTGTTGATTGATGATGTGTTTGGAGCCGTTATCACAAACGACTTGTCCGCGTCTAGTGAAATGGTGGTTTTTTCGAAAATGGGGCTGCCAAATTCATATTGCCCAGAAGCCGGATTCATTGGATAAAGTCCAATGGAACTAAAAACATACCACGCGGACATCTGCCCACAATCTTCGTTACCACTCAATCCATCAGGTTGAACACTGTATTGAGTGTCCAAAATCTCTCGAACCCAATATTGTGTCTTCCCAGGCATATCGGCCTTGTTGAACATGTAGGCTATGTGATGACTCGGTTCATTTCCATGGGCATATTGACCAATTAATCCAGATATATCCGCAGAGGTGTTCTCCCCGGTTATTTCGGAGCTTTCAGTAAAAAGCTGCTCTAGTTTTTGGGCAAAAGGCTCATTTCCACCATGTAGGTTTATAAAATCCTGAACATCATGCAACACAAACCAACTATGTTGCCATGCGTTTCCTTCCGTGTAATCGGTATGTTCCCTGTGATTGGAGTACTTGGGATCAAAAGGGGTCCGCCAATTGTCTCCATCAGAAGATTTTCCCCTCATAAATCCAGTGTTTTTGTCGAACAAGTACTGGTATGCCTTGGAACGCTCAAGGAAATAGTTGTAATCTTCGTCTTTTCCCAGAGCTTTTGCCATTTGGGCAATACACCAGTCATTGTAGGCAAATTCCAGACTTATAGTGACGGACTCATCCAGTTTATCAAAAGGGATATAACCGAATTCTTTATAGGGGGCCAAGCCACGCTCATCCCTCATCATGGTTTCTTTGGCCGCTTCGTACGCCTTTTCCGCATCATAATCGCTGAGTCCTTTTAAATACGAATCCACCAAAACTGAAACACCGTGATTCCCAGTCATGGTATTGGTCTCATTACCATAGAGGGTCCAAACTGGCAATCTTCCCTGTTCATCATAATAGGCCAGCATTGAAAGGACAACATCGTTGGAAACCTCCGGTTGTAAAATATTAAGTAATGGGTTCTCTGCACGGAAAGTATCCCATAGGGATAAGGTTGAATACACATGCCCTTTTGAAATCCTGGCTATACTATCGTTTTGAAGTCTGAACTCACCATTGACATCACTAAACAATGACGGAGCCACATGGGTGTGGTACAGTGCGGTGTAAAAAATAGTTTTTAGTGAATCTACAGGGGTTTCCACTTTAATTTTGGATAGCACCGATTCCCATTTTTTCTCAGTTTTGGTACGAGTTTCCTCAAATGTACCCTTGCCCTTTGCATTCAGGTTTTCCTTGGCATTTTCAATGCTTACTGATGATACGGCTATTTTTAATTCAACAACAGAAGTATTGGGGTCTATAAAAAACTGCGCACCAGTCTTTACTCCAGAAATGTCATTGGATTCAGTAGCTTCTTTGGAGTCTGCAACAAATCTTTTTATGGAAAGTGGCTCAGAGGATTCTATCGCAAAAAACAATTTTTGATTTTTGGCCCATCCTGTGCTATGGCGGTATCCGACCACTAATTTCTCATTTTCCAAGGTGATATGACTTTCCAAAGGTTTGTCCCAATTGACAGCATATCCCAAATCCATAATAAAAGAAGGTTCAACTCCTGTTGGATAGGTATATTTATGAAGAGCTACATATTCATTGGCAGTAAGCTCAACCTTGATATTTGAATCTTTTAATAAGACACTGTAGTATCCCGGGGATGCCACCTCATCATCATGGGTAAATTGTGAAACGTATGGTAGACTGTCCCTGGATTTACCAAAAAGTTCCAAATCTACAGCTTTGGCGGTGGGCATTAAAAGAAGGTCAGCTAGGTCGCCAATCCCCGTTCCGCTCAAATGCAACTGGGCAAATCCGGTAATCAGGGAATCTGTAATATGATATCCTGAACACCAATCCCATCCTCCCCGGCCATTATCTGGACTAGGTTGCACCATCCCAAAAGGTGCCACGGCACCAGGAAAAGTATGCCCGTGCCCTCCGGTTCCAATAAAAGGATCCACATAGGACAGGACTCTCTCGGCAGTATCTTTGGGTTGTTCCTTCTTACATGAAAAACACAAAACCAACAATGTCAAAGCCATTGTGGTCATTAATTTTTCTTTTAGGTAATTCGTGTTTTTCATTTGGAACATGTTGGTTATTATCTTTTAATCAAAATGAAATGCCAAACAACTTGATTTACTTCCATTTAAAAATTTGCAATAGGTCGTCGTTGTTGGCAACAGCCAAGATTGGTTTGTTGTTATGCTTCATCTTTACAATTTTCTTGGCATCTCCCGGCGCAAAGAAACCGCTACTGGAATGGTGTTGCATGGTAAAACCTCCACGGCCATCACCAAGTAATAATGCCCCAATTCCAGCATCATTCCTGGGTGTCTCTATTTCGGAAACATATAGGTTTCCTACGCAGAGTGCATCTAAAAAGCCATCTCCATTGATGTCATCTACCAATACATCATTTATATTTGATAATTGTGCCATTGTTGGAAGTTCTGTTAGCTTGAACCCTCCGTCGCCCAAATTTTCAATGTAAACAGAAGCAAAAGTGTCAGTTTGGAAATGCAGTGCTTTTTTTAGGTTTGAGGCCCCATAGACCTCGTCAATTTCCATATCCGCAAAGATGTCGTACTTCTTTATCTGCTTCTTCAGCCCTGGAATCTGTTCGGAAGAACAGGAGAATCCACGTAGTGGATAATGTTTTTCATCATTGTAATAGCCTAAAACTATATCTCTGCGCCCATTGTTGTCAAAATCTTCATAGTAGATATCAAAAGGAGCTTCGGTAGATGTTTTGTACTTGTAATTCAACCCAAGGTTACCTGCAATCATATCCTCGTCCCCATCGCCGTCAAAGTCTCCTTTTTCCAAACTGAACCACCATCCGCGGGTTCGTTGTAAACTTGGTACTGAAACTTGTGCCAAGACACCGCCTTCATTGGAGAAAATGGTTATCGGCATCCATTCACCCGACACAACCAAATCTAGATCATTATCTTGATCATAATCCAACCAAACTGCATCAGTAACCATACCCAAATCTTTCAGTCCGGGTGCGTTTTGCTCGTTTGAATTGACCAACTGTCCATTTGTATTTACATATAATGTGCTGGTAGTTGGTGATGGGTAATCATGGGGATTATGTCTTCCTCCCACAAATACGTCCAAATCTCCATCAGCATCATAATCTGCTGCAACTACTTTGGACCCGCTCACTCTATCAACATCAACTATAGCTCCTTTCTTGAAGTTTCCATTTCCGTCGTTTAGATACAAGCGATCAACGTAGTGCAAATCGTACATCGAATACTTGTTGCCTCCACTGACCACATATAAATCCTGACTACCATCGCCATCTACATCTAAAAAGAGCGCATCCACATCCTCATACGGGGCTTCATTTGTCCAGAGTCCTCCGTTGCTTTGGATATATTCCCCGCTTGGTTGTTGTACAAAAAGAGCTGCGGATTTTCCTGTAGCACCTCCTATAAAAACATCATCCAGACCATCGTTGTTTACATCGCCAATAGAAAGGGCGGGGCCCATCTGCGAAAGCTTATGAGGGAGCAATACTTGAATATCATAATCGTCAAATATGTTCTCCTCGTGTTTGTATTTCAAACCAAAATCATGGGTTACATCGACCAATAGTTTTTTCTTGTCTTCCGAAATCTTTGCATTGCCATTTGATTCCTCATAATTCACCTCCAATAATTGGTTGGCCTTAACATTTGTAATGGTAGATTTCTTTTGATTTGGCCAAACAATAACCAGACTGTCCGCCTCTGCATGTGACCCCAATCCAAAATGGACATAAGGTTCGCTGGTAGAATAGATTCCCCGCACGTTGGTGGCCTCTATCATCTGCACTTGCCCTCCTGTATAAAGTTTTGCTCTTGTTCCGTGGATTGGTTCTCCTCCTTTACTTTTCAGAGAAATCCTTAGGTAATTGCTGGAACTTATTTCTTCGGAGTTGTTCCGATATATAAATGCTTCAGCATTGATGTTGTTCACCACAAGGTCCAAATCCCCATCGTTGTCCAAATCTCCATAAGCGGAGCCATTGGAAAAGGATTTTTGCTCAAGTCCCCATTCTTCCATTACCTTTTTGAAATTGAGGTCTCCGTTATTTTTGAACACGTAGTTTTGAAGGGGTTGAGAAGGCAATAGTTTTACAACCTCCTTTAAATCGATTATATCAAAAATATTGTTCAACCCTCCCCCATCTGGGTGTTTCTTAAGCCAGTCGAACCGGGTTTGATTTAGGTAAGCAGCAACGGCTTTGTCCGCATCTGTATTCCTAATATCCCGCAACAGTCCATTGGTGACATAAACGTCTTTAAGACCGTCATTGTCAAAATCCGCAATTAAATTGGACCAGCTCCAATCTGTGGCCGCCATTCCCGTGAACTGGGCTATATCACTAAAGGTGTTATTTCCATTGTTCAATTGCAGTGCATTATACATATACTGATAATGCCCGCCTTGATTATACACATCCCAAAAGGATTGCCGGTCCATTCCACTCATATTGGACTTCAAACGGAAATTGTCCTCGGCTACCATATCCAACACAAAAATGTCCAGCAATTCATCATTGTTGATATCTGCAACATCTACTCCCATACTATAATAGGACATGTGGGGAAGTGCTTCATTTGCTATGTTGGTAAAGGTTCCGTCCTGATTGTTTATGAACAGAAAATCTGGGGCATAGAAGTCATTGGCCACATAAATATCTGGCCAGCCATCATTATTGATATCACTGGCGGATGCGGCATTTGGAAAGCCAGTTTTTTTTAGGCCAGATTTCTCGGTCACGTCCACAAAACCAGTGCCTTTGTTCTTGAAGAGTTTTAGGTGGTATTCAGGTTTTAAAAGTTCTGTACCCATATAAGCGGACAAACTTCCAGGATTTGGAGGCTGGGTAAGTAAAAAAAGGTCCAAAAGACCGTCCTTGTCATAGTCCAAGAAGGTAGCATGACGGGTTCTTTGATCATCGGCTACACCCCATTTTTCAGCTTGTTCAGAAAAGGAGCCATCGCCATTGTTTATGTACAGTAAGTTGGTGCGCCATTCAGGTTTTTCATCGTACAACTCCCTACTCACATAAATATCTAAATGTCCATCATTGTTTACGTCGGCCAAAGTTACTCCTGTGGACCATCCTCCGTCGTCCAAAATACCAGCTTTTTTGGTGATGTCCTCAAATTCAAGTCCTCCTTTATTCAGGTAAAGACGGTCAGGCACCAAATTGCCTGCGAAGAAAATATCTTGTAATCCATCATTATTGAAATCCCCAATGCCTACCCCAGCCCCACCATAAAAATTGGCATATTTTAAAATACTGTGCTGTGGTGCCTCAAATATTTTGTTGGAAAAATCGATTCCCGTATGTGCTGAAGTCAGAAGCGTGAACCTAGTTTTTGGGTCAGGTGTATTACTATTGGTGAAATTGGAAAAAAGGCCAATTACCAAAACTGAAATAATATAGTGCAGCCGTAATCTATTGCTTTTCATGAAACTCCTAGTTAGTATGAAACTTAATAAGAAAAGTAAAGGAGAGTTGCCTCTCCCTTACTACTACTTGAATAAACTAAACTAACTCAAAATATTAATTATTTATGAGAGCCTTTTTTGATAAAAATTATTCAACATCCCACCATACCCGCGTAGTAAATTCATCGGGACCTTGTCTGCTTACAGCAGCATTATAATTTTCGGTGTTGTTTACTTTTTCACCTTCACTATATGTTAGCCTTCTTGGGATTGTACCGTTGGTTACGTTTCCAGGATAGTCTACGGGTACCAATGCTGGGAAACCAGTTCTTCTCCAGTTTGAGAAAGCCTCATATTCATTAAGGAAAGTCGCAATCCAATATTGAGTTGCAATCTGCTCAATGGCGTTAACTGCGTCATATGGATTTGCTGTTAAATAGTCATCTATATCACCAGAATCAATGATGGCCGCATCACCATAAATGGCAAGCATTTCCATTGCCGCTCTAACCCCATTGTTATAATGTGTTTCAGCGTCTCCGGCCAATCCCCATCTTACATTGGCCTCTGCCAACATAAACTCAACCTCAGCATAAGTTTGGAAGAACATGGGTGCATCCTCTCCGGTTATGATATCTCTATTTGGATCAGCAAAAGCATCTGTGGTTGTTTCTCCAGTGGCTCCTTCCAAAGTATCGCTATCCAAACCGTTGGGCAATCCTCTTAAATCTGCTGGATTTGTACTTCCATCACTTCTTCTTTGAGCCAACACAGAAATTCTGGGGTCTCCTTGAAGTGCATTGATGAAAGTTTCACTCATAATCATATTGTTATCAACCGTAAAGACCTGTCCATTACCATTTCTATTGATACCTTCTGGGCCCAATGTGTGCTCTATATAAGCAATGTCATCATTGGATTGCATTACACCGCCAGAAATTGCGGCGGATGCCCATTGTTGAGCTCCTGCCGGATCTACTTTAATCAATCTCAATGCCAATCTCAACATAAGGGAATTTCCAAAACGTTGCCATTTTTCCTGATCGCCCTGAAACATGATATCCGCGTCACCAAACTCTGAGGTTCCTGTACCCAATTGTCCAACTGCTTCCTGAAGCTCATTGAGCATGTCTGGATATATTACACTCTGTTCATCGTACACAGGCTTCAAAATATTTTCGGATACGGCCTTACCTGCTTCAAAATAGGGTAAATCGCCATACATATCCGTCAATCTACTAAAAATGAACACCCTCATGATTCGTGCAATGCCCTTCATTTCATCAGGACTTTCTTCAGCATCTAATTGTTCTTGAAGATTGATAAGGTTCTTCAATGCGTCCCCATAATATCTTTCCATCAAGGAAGAGGCGTATCCTGCATTCCTAGTGTATTTATCTCCTGTCCAGTATCCTGCCAAGGAAGCAAAGTGCTGCATCATTGTGGAACTGTATATCAGGTTAGCTCTCCAGTTTTCATAACGGTCGCCTGAAGTGAACAACTGAACCGCTGTTAATTTTGAAGATGCCGACACCTGGGATGGCCTCGTAGGGTCAACGTTCATGTCTTCAAAGCCATTATCGCACGATGCAATTACAGCTAAAACGAGAATTATATAGAATATTCTTTTCATCTTACAATTTTTTAAAACTTAACATTTAAATTAAATCCGTATGTCCTTGTTGGTGGTACACCAAAGTACTCCAGACCTTGAGAGTTACCTGCATTATAAGCAGCTTCCGGATCTATGTTATCCACACTTCGCATGAGGTAGAATAGGTTCTGCGCCGTAAATTGTACATTTACACTTTGTAGGAAAGTATTCTCCAAGAACCTGCTTGGTAACGAATAGCCCAAAGCCAGCTGTCTGAACTTGATATAGTCCGCATCCTCAACAAAAGGCTCTGCAAAATCGTTGATTCTACCATAGTATGTCTGCAAATCTTCTGGAGCTACTGTAGTTGTAAATTCACTACCTGTTGCACCGTCAATACCTGTTACAGTAAGACCATTTTCTCTTCCTTCCAATGTTGCCTTATGTAGACCATTTCCGTAAGCAATGGCATTTGTGCCTGAATAAATCTGACCTCCAAACTTACCATCAATCAAGAAGTTAAGTGACCAATCTTTATAGGTAAAAGTATTTGTCCAACCTAAGGTCAATGGAGGAATTCCTTCACCAAGAATCTCACGATCCGCAGCTTCACGAGCAATTGGTACTCCATCACTGTCAATGTCATAAATTATCCTTCCTTGTGCATCTCTGTCAAAAGAACGACCTTTTATGGTTCCAAAGGGCTCTCCTACAATTTGTTTTATCTCAACACTAAAGGTTCTAGGTTGTCCCACCTGGATTTCACTTTCGTCCTCATTAGTTGAGATAACCTCACTAACGTTATAAGAACCATTGAAACTTGTGTTCCAAGTAAAGTTCTCAGTAACGATAGGTCTACCGCCAATCAAAAACTCAATACCCTTATTCTCTATCACCCCAAGGTTAGCTTCAGCAGTTGGGAAACCAGAAGTAAAGGAAGATGCCACTCCAACGATAAGTCTTGAAGATTCGTTGGTATAGTAGGACAAATCCAATGTAAGTCTGTTATCCAACATCCTGGCATCCAAACCAATTTCTGTCTCCTTTTTACTGAACGGAACCAGATTAGCATTAGGTAATGAACTGTTAGAAATTCTACCTAATGGTTGACCTTGATGACCTTGTCCAAATATTTGATAGGTTAAGGCCAGCTGATACGCTTCATCAGCACCACCGGCAACCTCTGAATAACCACCTCTTATTTTTAAGAAATCAAAAACATCAGGTAAATCAAGTGCGTCTGACAATACAACACTTGCATTGACCGAAGGATAGAATTCATTGTTTGAAGTTTCTTTTCCTGGGAATGACAAAGTAGAGAACCAGTCATTTCTTCCTGTAACGGTCAAGAATGCCCAACTGTCATACGAAAATTCTGCCGATCCGTATACAGAACCAATGGCTCTTTCAGAAAAAGTCCTGCTTCTACTTTGGTTGGTTAGGTTTCCAATATCTTCTAGACCAGCTACGATAAAGTCACTACCTCCAAGAACCAGTTCTTCAGATTCTATTTTGTTTCGGTTAGCACCTACAAAAGCACTAATTCCAATTTTTTCAGTAACATTTTTGTCAACACCAATCATGATATCAGAGTCAACCTGAGTGTACCTTCGCTCCCTATCATTCATAGATCCCAAAGGACGGAATCCTGTTCCGTAAGGCTCTACTTCCACACCTCTTCTAGTGTACTGGTCAATACCTGCCCTTCCAAATAGGTAGAGCCAATCGGTAATATCATAACGTAAGGAAGCCGAACCTATGAAACGATTTCTCGTATCTTCATTTCTAAAGAAATTTGCTGCAAAATATGGGTTCTGAGAAAAAACATTATCCGTAAATAGGTTTTCAGAGCCATCCTCATTTATTCCTGGCGCCAAATCTTCTACATTAATGTTAGCAGGCAAAAGAGCTACCGAGAAGTTAGCATTACCCGGCGAATCGGACAATCTAGGCCTACCAAATGTTTTTTCCACAGAATATTTGGCATTTACATTTAGTGTAAGTTTTTCTGCCAAGGTGGATCCTAGATTCAAAGCAAAAATCTTTCTGTTCAGATTAGATCCGGGTACAATATCCGTATTGGAAATATCTGTGGCAGAAAATCTATAGTTTGTTTTTTCGTTAGCATCAGTAATGGCCACTGTATTAAAAAAGGTACTACCTGTTCTGTAGAATTTTTTACCGTTATCTCCTCTATTGGTATAAGGCCTTGAAGTACCATCCCATTGAACCACATTACCTCCGTTCAATCTTGCCCCCCAAGAACTGTAACCATCTTCCAATGCTTCTTCCTGGCTACTTGGTGCTTCACCAAATCTACCTTGACCATATTCCTTCTGGAAGTCCTGAATAGAAGTGTCAAACTGATCAATTGTTACCGTACTGTTGAATTCGATTCCAAATCCTTTTGCTTCAGCACCAGATTTTGTGGTAATCAAAATAACCCCGTTGGCAGCCCTTGATCCGTACAGTGCAGAAGCGGCACCACCTTTAAGAACACTCACGGATTCCACGTCATTGGAGTTAAGTGAGGCAATACCATCACCTCCATCGGCTCCACCCCATTCTCCTGCAGAACCGTTGTTGTCATTTCCGATTGGAATACCATCCACTACATAGAGCGGTTGGTTATTTCCAAAAGAACTTGGACCACGAATTACAATTCTACTTGAACCTGCGGCACCGGTAGCATTCTGTGTAATGTTAACACCCGCAATCTTACCTTGAAGGCTATTGATTGCGTTAACCTGCTTAATTTCCGAGATTTCTTCCCCGGCTACTTCAGTAATGGAGTAACCCAAGGCTCGGGTTTCCTTTTTAATACCGAGGGCAGTTACTACAACTTCACCCAACATTTCTGTGTCTTCCTGCATTACTACATTTATTGTAGTCCTACCATTAACTGCAATTGATTGAGTTGCATAGCCAATGGATGAAAAACGCAGTGTAGCGTTGCTTGGAACATCAATGGTGTAGTTTCCATCAAAATCCGCAGAGGTCCCGTTGGTCGTCCCTTCTTCAACAACTGTAATTGCTGGAATAGGCGCACCAGTATCTGCATCCGTAATAACACCAGATACGGTTATCTGCGCTTCAATCCCCTGTAAGGCCAAAAGACATACAAGGAACATTAAAACTTTTTTAATTTCTTTCATAAGTCAAGCGTTAGATTGTTGTTTAGTTAGTTAATTCTAATTTTAAGCTGACACTAAAATTACTTTATGATTATGTTAACGAAACTTTTTTCGACCAATGACAATTGGGAAGAGCTAAATAACAAGGGAAAAAGAAAGCTTTGATGCATCCTTCTTCTATTAAATTTTAACCTATTGGAATTGAGCCCTGTAGAGCACTATTACACCTAAAAAAAGGACCAGAAGCACCAGTGAAAGCAACTTATTCACCTTCCTGGATTTGCTATCTTCGGTATCTAATTTCACTATTCAAATTCGCTTTTGAGCTCTTTAATAATTTCCCAGTGCCCTGATGTAAGTAAAGATGTCTCAAAAATGGAAACTGCTTTGGCACCTTGATTTTGTCTTCCAAGAATTGTCTTTTTAAAATCGGCAGGGGACGATTCCATTAAGTGTTTTCCAAAATAATTTTTAGAATCTTTCTTTTTGAACGATTCTTCATCCTGTCGTTCAATTCGCCCAGCACAATCAAAATCTGTCCCATCCATGCTATGCGTATTAGATGAGTAAAGAATATCCACATGCCATTTAGGTGCATGTTCTTTATGTTGAGCACTTCCTTGCGCTAGACTTTCATTATTGGTTGGATTTTTGTCATTGTCCATTGTATAAGTCCAAGTAAACAACTCCAACCCTTCTTTTTCTGCAATGGTTTTCAGTGACTCCAAATAATCTTGAGCCGATGAGGCACTGACCAATATGGCATCAACACCATAATTTTTATATTTTCTTAATTCATTAGTATAGGTAGTATCAGTCTTATTTTCATCAATAGAAACCCAAACCCAAAACTTAAAGTCCGCCACCTCTTTTTCTACCCTAGTTTCCGTTACGGGTTGTTTCGTGGATCTTTGTTGTATTTGATTGTCCAAAAAACCAACAGCCACAATAGCCAAAACCCCTACTAGGAGAAATTGATGACCTGGAATTTTTGTTTTATTCTTGGGTGAACTTTCCATCCTCATCAATTATCAGTTTTTTTCCAGTGAACGGACTTATACACCAAAGGTTCCATCCTGTAGTATGCTTTTCAAGGGTCAGGGGTATTTTCACCTGAAGGGTATTCAATTCTTTAGGAAGGGCCACATTCTGATCCTTTAATACATTTCTGTATTGCCCATACATGTCCCACTTGACATATTCATCTTTTGGAATTTGAAAATCAGTAGATTGCCCAGGCTCCTTATCAGAAAAAACTACGTAACCCCAATGCTCGGGCTCGTGCATGTTGATTACTCCTTGAGGAGACCAAACCCAATTGTATTCCGGAAGATGTTTCCCATTTGAATCTTTCTTCCTAGCATATTTTCCTTTTTCTAGGCTGAACTGCCAATTGACCCGAGAAAAATTAATTCGCCAAAATTCATTAACAGGAAAACCACTATGATTTGCTGCTTCAGTAATCACACTCCATGGAATTGCCATCTCCAATGTCCAGCCCTTGTCGATATCAGAAGAGTAATTTATTGTACCGTCGACATCTACAGCCGTTTTTAGCCCTTGAATATCCCAACTATCCAGTACCTTACCCCCATTTCTATAGGGTTTGGTCAAAAAAAGGTCCCACTGGGTGTTGAGACTGTTTATTTCCAGTTCGTAATAATTATGTGTGTCCCCGTCTGGATCAATAAAAACCTCAAAATCGTTGTTGTAGAAAATTACGGTGTCACGTTGTTTTAGATTTCCCCAAACATGCGGTTCTTCCATTTTTGCGAGCAAATAAAAATAGGATTCATCCCAAAGCATCTTTATTCTGGTCTCGTAAAGGGGTTTCTTAACTCCTTCAATATCGATGAAGCTTTGACTCCAATTTACCGATTGCCATTCAGAATTTGTATCCACCCCATCTACAACAATTGGACTGGACACCTTGTGTGCCACATAAGAGCGTGGAACATTGGTCTGCCCAAAGGAAGCCAGCACAAAGAAAAAAGCAATAACTCTAGTTAACATTGCAAATTAATTTTGGTTAGGAATTTGAATGCAAAGTTGGGGGTTCTATCTGGTTTTTTCCAAAACCGTATACTAGTGTCTTCTTCAAACAATTATTTAATATTCATAATTTTATTCTTGAACATACTATCTTTTAGACCAACAACAATCCAGAATTGACCAATAACATATGAAAACTTCAGTCGATATATTAACAGATACCACAAAGGAGAGCCAGTCCAAGTCGTTCATGTCCGGAAAGTCCATTGGCAACTACCCCGTCACCTACAAACACCATATTCTTTTTTGGGTTATATATTTCATTTTCAATACATTACGATGGGGAAGTTATTATGATGACTATGACTATTCTTTAAAAAGTAACATCATCGGATTTCCTATCCATATGGCACTTACCTACTTTAACATCTATTTCCTAATGCCCAAGTTTGTCTTTAAAAAGAAGTACATCACCTATGCCATATTGATGTTGTTGTCATTGTATGCCATGCTCAATGTTAAATTTTATCTCACCTATTATCTGCTGAGTACCAATGTTTGGCCCGAAGGACCAGAAGCCATAGACACTCTTACATTTAATTATGGTGTTCAAATGATGTTGGGCGAACTGTATGTTATCTCTTTTGTTACCGCCATTAAAATTACTATAGACTGGCTCAGAGAGCACAGCATGCTCCATGAGCTTGAAAAAAGGCAGTTGGCCACAGAACTCCGGTTTTTGAGGTCCCAAGTGTCTCCCCATTTTTTCTTTAACACACTCAACAACATTTACTCCCTCTCTTTAACAAAGTCTGATAAAGCACCTGAGGTAATTCTGAAGCTTTCTGAATTGATGAGATATCTTTTGTACGCAACCGATAAGAGAAAACAGAAACTAAGAAAGGAAATTGAATGTATTCAGAACTACATTGATTTGGAACGTATCCGCTTTGATGACTCGTTGGAAGTAGATGTGGAAATTTCTGGGGACTTGGATGGAAAGGTAATTGCACCTATGCTTTTAATGCCATTGATAGAGAACAGTTTTAAACATGGCGCCAGTCAAAATATTGGTCAGATGAAAATCTCGCTCAACATCAAGGTTGAAGGGGATTTCCTATATTTTGAACTCACCAACAACATTCCCAAAGAAAAGGGAAAAAGTACCTTACCTACCCGTAGCGGGGGCATAGGCCTTTCAAATGTGAGAAAAAGATTGGAGCTAGGTTACCCTGCCGAAGACTATGAATTGCGATTGGAAGAAAAAAACAATAACTTCAATGTACTTTTGAAACTTCGTGTTAGCAAAAAATGAAGATTAAAACGATTATAATTGACGATGAGCCACTCGCCATTAAAGTGCTGGAAGACTTTGCGCTAAAATTGGACCAACTAGATCTGGTCGCTACATTTTCCAATGCTGTGGATGCAAACAATTATGTGCAGGAAAACAAGGTAGATCTCATTTTTCTGGACATCAACATGCCGGTATTGGATGGTTTTGAGTTTCTTAAATGCTTAAAATACAAACCACAAGTAGTAATCACATCGGCACATGAAAAATATGCGCTTCAGGGTTATGAGGTGGAAGCGTTGGATTACCTTGTTAAACCGATTCCTTTTCCAAGATTTCTAAAAACGGTGAACCGGGTAACCGATATAATGGTAGAAAAAAACAACACGGGTTCTGGAAGCGAAAAACCCAATTTTTTCATCAAAATAGACAATAAGAAACTACAAAAAGTATACCTGGATGAGATTTTGGTCGTGGAAAGTCTAAAGGACTATATCCGTATTAAAACAACTGCTGATAAATATATCATTCATAAGACTTTGAGCAGTTTTACAGAGGAACTGCCCAGTGATAAATTTATCCGTATTCACCGATCTTTTACGGTAGCACTGGATAAAATAGAATCCTTGGAAGGGAACAGTGTGGAAATAGACGGAATTAGATATACCATTGGAAGAAGCTACCTGAATGAAGTTCGCGAAATTATCCTGAACAAAGCCCTAAAATAAAATCCTCAATTTAACCTGATAAATAGTAGACACTACTTGGAAAGAGTGCCTTGTATAGAGTCCAATGTGTGCTCCAACTTTTCAAGTTTCCGTTGCAACAACTGATTTTCGTTTTCATTTTGTTGCCTAAACTGCTCCATTTTCCGCTCAAACTCGTCCAAGGGAACGTATTCTGGTTCCAAAGCTCCTTTTAAAATGCTGAAAAGCGCAAAAATAAAACTAAACGCTATGGCGGAAATTAGAACAATCAAAAGTGTTTTTTCCCTTTTTAGAACAGGTGACTTCTTTTTTAGCAACTGCTTTTCATCCTTGGACATCTTACGGTTGCTGGACAATTGACCCAAAAAGGTGTCCCATTTCTCCTCTTCTTTTACGTACATGTCCATAAATCCTCCGTCATCTAAAAAGTCTTGTGTAGATGATGTTGAGGCCAGCATAAAAATCTTCATCCCGTTACCGCTCATACTATCCAAAAGGCCAGGGTCATAATCCTGGATTTCCTTGATCAATTTTTCAACAAACTGAAGACTATAATTGGGGCGAAGAAATTCATCATAAAGCGTCTGAATCTCAAAGTAATCCTTTCGATCCAGCGAATATTCCAAAAATCGGTCCTTTAATTCAGCCTTGAAGAACTCACTCATTCCCAGGTAAGAAGATTAATAGTTTACTACTGATTGGTCTCTACACAAATTTACTGCAAATGAATATGGTAATTGTGCACTTCAATGTAAAGAATTCTTGATCATTTTGAAATGCTAAACAATCTCGGCGGTCAATCCAGCTTGCAACAATTTGGAGCATTTAGGCTTAAGAAAGGTGTATTCACCCGTTTTAACGGTACATTTCCCATTAAAATGCACAATTAGGGAACATTGTTCCGCTTGCTCAGGGGTATGTTCACATACATTTATCAAAGTCTCAATAACGTGATCAAAAGTATTTACATCGTCATTGAAAAGCACAATCTCATGCTGCTTTACCGTATCTTCTTCCAAAAGCAGCTCCTCTAAACCTTTCTCCTTGATTCCCATGGTTTTGGAATTTGTATTTCTAATTTACATATTTTGGAGAAACCCAATTGTTCTTTTGCAACTTTTTTTCATATTCCAATCCATACACCCCACATTTTGAGGAAATTGCATCTAAATCCTCTAAATAAAAGCCACTTAAAAAAAGTAAGCCTCCTTGGTTCAGACACTTGGAATAGATATGTATGTCTTCAAGCAAGATATTTCTGTTGATATTGGCCAAAATAATATCATAGCTTTTGTCCTTCAAAAGAGAACTGTCACCCTGAAAAACCGCTATGTCTTCGCACCCATTTCTTTCCACGTTTTCCTGACTGTTCAAAAAACACCATTCGTCAATATCGATAGCTTCCACATGAGAAGCTCCTTTCATTTTTGCCAGAATGGCCAAAACCCCGGTACCACACCCCATATCCAACACTGATTTATCATTCATGTCAGTATCCAAGATATGTTGAAGCATCATATGCGTGGTTTCATGATGCCCTGTTCCAAAACTCATTTTGGGCTCAATAATTATATCAAACTCTACCTGCCCCGGTTGGTGAAAAGGGGCTCTTACCAAACACTTGTTTCCAACAGAAATTGGGTGAAAGTTTTTTTCCCATTCTTCATTCCAGTTTTGTTGTGCTATTTCCTTTATGGACCAGGTGATTTCAAAATCAGGGTTTTGAAGAACAAAAAGCGAGTTCAACATACCTTCTTCCCAATCTGATTTTAAAATATAGGCCACAAGCCCTGAATCATTCTCTACAAAGCTCTCAAAACCCAAGGCTCCCAACTCTGCGATCAAAATATCTGCTGCAGGTTGGACAGGGTTGACCTTAAAATCAAATTCTAGATAAACCAAAATTGTAATATGGTGTTAGATAGCCTTGATGATGTCCACAAAGTCATCGGCTTTTAGAGAAGCTCCTCCAATAAGTCCCCCATCAACATCTGGTTTGGAAAAAATATCACCAGCATTTCCTGGTTTTACACTGCCTCCGTACAAAATTGGAACTCCATCCGCAATGGATGTATTATAGGCTTCTGAAACTGTTTTTCTGATAAATGCATGCATTTCTTGCGCCTGTTCTGGACTTGCTGTTTCGCCAGTTCCAATGGCCCAAACAGGTTCATAGGCCAAAACAATATTTTTCCATGCACTGGCATCCAAATCAAAAAGCGCGTTTTTAAGCTGGCTTTCTACCACTGCAAAATGGTTTTCCGACTTTCTTTCCTCCAACTCCTCACCAAAGCAGAAAATCACCTTCATGTTTTTGTCTATGGCCGTCTTAACTTTTTTAGCCAAAAGTTCATCGGTTTCACCAAAAAGGGCACGGCGCTCGGAATGACCAATAATGACAACATCCACTTCAATATTCAATAACATCTCAGCCGATATCTCACCTGTGAACGCTCCGCTATCCTCAAAATGCATGTTTTGTGCAGCTACCTGAATCGTGGATGACTGTAGGCTTCTTTGGGCCGCCACCAAGTTCACAAAAGTTGGTGCAACTATTACCTCTGCATTGGTATCGGGCAATTTGGCGGAAAGTTCTGCAAGTAAAATTTCCGTTTCTTCAAGGGTTTTGTTCATCTTCCAGTTTCCTGCTACTATTTTGGTTCTCATAATGCGGTCTTCTTAGTGTTATTTATATCTTTTAAAAACTTAGTTGGTCCAAATCGTTATAATGTACTTTTTGTAATATGGTTCCTTTTTCCAAGACCAAAACTGCCGGATTGGAACGCACAATGGTCTTTAACGTAGTTTCGTCAGTAAAATAAAAACTGAAATCCAGGCCGTATTTTTTTGCGATTTGTTGTTTTAGTTCATCACTTGAAGCGGACATGCCAATTACTTTGTAACCTTTTTTTCTTGCCGTCGAGGTTACTTGTGCCACTTCAGTGAAAAATTCCTGATTGCTCTTAGCCAGGTCATATGCTACCACCATAACCAGTTTTTCCTCCTCCAAAAGTTCAGCGGCATAATCCTGCCCTTCCTGTTCAATGGTGAAATCATGAATGGGCGGTTCATATCCTTCTTGGATTTCGGTAGTTTCCACATCTATAAATTCCCCATCCACACTGGGATACTCTCCATGGGTCACAACGATTTTTTCCGAACCATCAACCTTAAACCTCCAAGCATATTCATAAACAGGTTTAGGAGCATCATCCGGAATGGTCATGCCCTCTTGGATATTAGCCTCAATCTTATATGGTCTAAAGTCTACGGACGGCAGGTGGTTCAATACCTGGTTGGCAAACAAAATACAGGCCAGCAAGGCAACTCCCCCAACAATCCAATTGGTTTTGGCATTAAAAATTGGGGTAATAAACCTTCTTCCTACAAACAGAATCAATATGAATATTAAAAGCACTATATCTTTTGTGAACGACTCCCAAGGGGTAAGTTTTACTGCATCCCCAAAACATCCACAGTCCGTCACCTTATTGAAATAAGCCGAATAGAATGTCAAAAATGTAAAAAACACTATCATCAACAAAAGGCTCCAAACGGTAAATTTTGGTTTAAATCCAATTAGAAGAAGTACCCCCAGAATTACCTCAACAATGACCACAAAAATGGAAATACCTAAAGCTAATGGCTCCAAAAAAGGAAGGTTAAGCACTCCCTGACTAAAATATTCTTCCAATTTGAACGAAAAGCCCACGGGATCGTTCAATTTGATCAGTCCGCTAATGATAAAAAGTACTCCGACAAATATTCTTGAAATCCAAACCAAATACTTCATTCCTTCTCGCTTAAATGAATCATTGCAAACACGGCATAATTGACAATATCTTGATAGTTGGCATCTATTCCCTCGCTAACCAAAGTCTCTCCTTGATTGTCCTCAATCTGCTTGATTCGCAATAGTTTTTGCAAAATCAAATCCGTAAGAGAGCTTACACGTATGTCACGCCAGGCTTCGCCGTAGTCATGGTTTTTGTCTTCCATCAACTTTTTGGTGACGGCAGCTTCTTCATCATAAAGAGCAATGGCTTCTTCGGCGGTCAAATCGGGTTGTTCCGCCACACCCTTTTTCAATTGAATCAAAGCCATTATGGAATAGTTGATTATTCCAATAAACTCGGATTGCTCTCCTTCATCCACCTTTCTCACTTCATTTTGCTGAAGGCTTCTTATTCGTTGGGCTTTTATAAAGACCTGATCGGTCAATGAAGGTAATCTCAATATCCGCCAAGCGGTACCATAATCCTGCGCTTTCTTAAGAAACAGTTCCCTGCAGGTGTGGATGACCGTGTCATATTGTTGGGAAGTCTGATGCATGTATTCGTGCTAATTTGCGTAAATTTCGTCCATGTTCGGGTGCCTACAAAGCACCTTGCCAAAGATAATCAAACCCAACAAAGCACGTATTGTTTATGGTCATAAACTGCAAAGGTGAGCTGATCGACCTAACCACCCCAAAAGTCATGGGTATCTTGAACCTTACTCCTGATTCTTTTTATGATGGAGGAAAGTATAAAGATGCATCCATAATTCTCAACCAAGTAGAAAAAATGTTGGCGAATGGCGCTACTTTTATTGATATGGGTGCCTACAGCTCCAGACCTGGCGCCGAACATGTTGAAGAAGAATTAGAAATGCAACGATTGCTTCCCATTTTGGAACTGATTCTAAAAAACTTTCCAAAAACGCTTATATCCATTGACACCTTTAGAAGTAGACTGGCCGTAGAAAGCTTGGAAATGGGAGCCGCAATGATCAATGACATTTCCGCTGGGAACTTGGACCCCAGTATGTTCTCGACCATTGCAAAATATCAGGTCCCCTATATAATGATGCACCTCAAGGGCACCCCACAGTCCATGCAAAAACAGGCTCATTATGATGATCTCATCAAGGATTTACTTTTCTATTTTTCGGAAAAAGTAAATGAGACAACCGCAAACAAAATCAATGACATTCTTATTGATCCCGGATTTGGTTTTGCCAAGACCACTGAACAGAACTATACGCTACTGAACCATTTGGACTTGTTTCAAAGCTTCAAAGTTCCCGTCTTGATAGGTTTGAGTAGAAAGTCAATGATCTATAAAATATTGGAAACATCTCCTAAAGAAGCTTTAAATGGCACCACTTCACTACATACCATTGCACTGATGAAAGGAGCAAATATATTAAGGGTGCATGACGTAAAAGAGGCTATGGAATGTGTAAAATTGGTTGAAGCCTTAAAGGCTAATGCCCTCTAGCTTTTGGTTATGCTATTTTTGCTAATTTTACAAAAACACCTCGGTTGGATTTTCTAAATTTTCTTGAATTCCAGATTACAGATGTCATAGACATTCTGCTGGTAGCCGTTTTACTCTACTATATCTACAAACTGGTCAAAGGAACCGTTGCCATCAATATTTTTATAGGAATTGTCATTGTTTGGGCCCTTTGGAAATTGACGGAGCTTTTGGAAATGAAGATGATCAGCAGCATGGTGGGAGGGTTTATGAACATTGGATTGATTGCCTTGATTATTGTCTTTCAACAGGAAATAAGAAAGTTTTTGTTGATGATAGGATCCACAAACTTTGCCACCAAACGTAATTTTACACGTCACTTTAAATTTTTAAAGCAGGAGGTCATGTCCACCAAAACTGATGTGGACGCAGTAATAGGGGCATGTGAAAATATGGGAGGGTCCAAGACAGGTGCCATTATTGTAATGGAACGAACCAACTCTCTTGATTTCGTTAAATCAACTGGTGATACCATGAACATTGAAATCACCCAACCCATTTTGGAAAGTATCTTCTTTAAAAATAGCCCGCTTCATGATGGTGCGGTGATAATCCAAGATAACTATATAACGGCAACACGGGTTATATTACCTGTCTCCAATGACCGTAATATTCCACTAAGGTTCGGGTTGCGCCACCGCGCTGCGGTAGGAATTACTGAGAAGACCGATGCAATTTGCCTTGTGGTTAGTGAAGAAACCGGTTCAATCTCTTACATAAAGAATGGAGAGTTCATTCCGTTCAAGGGGGCAAAAGAACTGGCAACTCTAATTAAAAAGGATTTGGAATAACCACTGCTAAAAATTTCTTTTAAACTTCTTCTATCGTTTTGATTCTTTTTTGGAAAACCAATCAAGAACAAGAATATTTGGTTGCAATTAAAGGTTTTGTTCCCAGGTAGTATTAAGCCACTTCTTCGGCCATAAATTGGGCCTCATATAAATCGTTATAATACCCACCTTTTTCAAGTAGTTCCTTGTGCGTGCCAATTTCCACTATCTCGCCGGCATCCATAACAATGATCTTATCGGCTTTCTTAATGGTGGCCAATCTATGTGCAATGATAATCGAAGTCCTACCTTCGGTAATCTTATCGGTAGCTTGCTGGATCAGTTGCTCAGAATAAGTATCCACAGATGATGTGGCCTCATCCAAAATCAAGATACTTGGGTCGCTAACATAGGCCCTTAGAAATGCTATAAGCTGCCGTTGCCCACTGGAAAGCATGGTTCCCCGCTCTTTTACATTGTACTGATATGCTCCCGGAAGACTTGATATAAATTCATGCACCCCTATCTGCTTGGCCGCAGCCTCTATTTCCTCAAGGGAAATGGATTCATCACGCAATGAAATGTTATTGGCTATCGTATCAGCAAACAGAAAGACATCTTGCAAAACAATAGCTATGTGCGAACGTAGCGATCTTAAAGTATAGTCTCGAATGCTATGGCCATCAACCAAAATTTCACCCGAGTTTATTTCATAGAAACGGTTGAGCAAGTTGATGATAGTAGATTTTCCAGCACCTGTGGCCCCTACAATGGCCACGGTCTCGCCAGCCTTTACTGAAAAAGAAATACCATGAAGGACCTCCTCATCTTCGATGTAGCCAAAACGGACGTCCTTGAATTCAATGGCTCCTTTGACGTCTTCCTTTACCAATTCACCAGTGTCCGCAATATGACTGTCCGTATCCAGGATCTTAAATACCCTATTTGCTGCAACCATGCCCATTTGAAGCGTGTTGAACTTGTCAGCAATCTGTCGTAGCGGTCTGAACAAGAGGTCCATCAAAAAGAAAAAGGCAAAGATGGAACCAGTATCGTTGAGCGCTTCGTTTTCAATATTTTGAATTACCCCGAAGTAAACCACCAAACCAATTCCTATTGAATATGAAATTTCAGCTACGGGAAAGAAAATGGAATTGTACCAAACTGTTTTTAACCAGGCATTCTGATGTTTTTCGTTGATTGACCTAAATTTCTCCTTCTCTATTTCCTCCCTATTGAACAGCTGCACGATTTTCATTCCTGCAATTCGTTCCTGAACAAAGGAGTTTAGATTTGCCACTTGCGCCCTTACCTCAATAAAGGCCACTTTCATTGCCTGTTGAAACAGTCTTGTAGCAATCAAAATAATGGGGAGAATGGCAAAAACGATCAGTGCCAACTTCCAACTGGCATAGAGCATAATTGCTGCCGCGGATAACATCTTAAGTACGTCGGCCACAATCACAAAAAATCCCTGACTGAATATTTCTCCAATACGTTGCATGTCAGCAACCGCCCTGGTGACCAACACCCCAATTGATGAGTTGTCAAAATAGGTCATTTTAAAGCTCATCATTTTTTTGAATAGTCGTATGCGGATATCCTTGATGACAGATTCACCAAGTAAGTTGGCGTAGTAATTGAAAAGTAACTGGCTGACCACCTGACCAAAAAGTACCCCAAGCATCAAAAGCACCAAAGTGAACAGTTGCTGGGCATCCTTGTTTTCCAAGGCTTCATTAATGATCCTACGCACCAAAATGGGAATCTCAACAGCAAAGCCAGCAGACAATACCGCCACAAAGGCCACTACCCAAAAGATAACCCTGTACGGCTTGGTATGTTCAAAAACACGCTTGAACAAACCAAAATCAAACGCTTTTCCTATTTCGTCATTTTTACTCATCAAATATATCTTGAGGGTATAAAACCTTGGTCAAATATAATCCTTTTGCGGGGACGGAAACCCCAGCCTCACTTCTACTTTTGCTCTTGATCACATTGTTGATTTCTTCAGGCTTCATTTTACCCATTCCCACATCCAACAACGTCCCTACAATTGCTCTTACCATATTTCTCAAAAAACGATCTGCCGAAATTGTGAAGATCAATCTATCTTCCTTGGTTTCCCATTTGGCGTGTCGTACATCACATATAAATGTTTTGACATCTGTGTTGGATTTTGAAAAACACTCAAAATCATCATGTTCTTTTAAAAAAGAAGCCGCTGCATTCATACTTTCTATATCCAAAGGGTACCTTGCAAAATGGGCCAAGTCTTTGTAAAATGGATTTTTGGATTGAACTACCCAATATTCATAGGTACGCTCCACGGCGTCAAAACGGGCATGGGCATTCTCTTGCATCTTGTGAATGCCATAAACGGAAATATCTTCTGGAAGAAAGGCATTCAACCTATAGACCAGATCATTTTTGTCCGCAATGGGCTCATAGTCAAAATGGGCGTACATTTCCTTGGCATGCACTCCTGTATCTGTTCTTCCAGCACCAACAATTTCTGTATTGCTTCTCAAAAGGGTGGACAAGCCATTTTCCAATACTTCTTGGACAGTAATGGCGTTGGGTTGTTTTTGCCATCCATGGTAGGCTTTCCCCAAATAGGAAAATCGGATAAAATATCTCAATCGAATACTTTACTTTTAACTCGTTAAAGATAATTCAATCCCCTCCAAAAGATAGATTACCCAATTTTTTTAGCATATTTTTAGCGTTATGACCAAAATTTTGTTGCTTTCGGATACTCATGGGCATATTGATGACACCATCTTAAAGTATGCTGCCCAGACAGACGAAATATGGCATGCCGGAGATATTGGAAATCTGGAAATCATGGATGTTTTGGCAAAATATGGTAGGGTTCGAGGTGTACATGGCAATATTGATGACCACCTAATTCAGAAAGAATTTCCAGAACACAACCGTTTTTTTTGCGAAGACGTGGATGTGTGGATCACGCATATTGGAGGTTATCCAGGAAGGTACAATGTGAAGGTGAGGGACAATATCAGAACAAATCCACCTAAACTATTTATATGTGGCCATTCACATATTTTAAAAGTGATGAGCGACAAAAAGTTGGGACTCTTACACATGAACCCCGGAGCCTGTGGCAAACATGGATTTCATCATGTAAGGACCATGTTGAGATTTGTGATAGATGGTAAAAACATATCAGATTTAGAGGTAGTTGAACTTGGAAAAAGGTAAAATGAAGGTTCATTTTTTTGCATTGGCGCTATTAATTTCATCCTGTATCACCAAAAACGATAAAAAAAGTGCAGATCAATCCCTTGCGCAAGAAATCCAATCTGCAAAAGTAACTTTACACATATTGGGCACGGTGCAGGACGGGGGAAGTCCCCATATAGGGTGCCAGAAAGAATGTTGCAAAGAGCTTTTTAAAAATCCCGATAATACACGAAAAGTGGTTTCTTTAGGCGTAGTGGACCACGAAAACGAGAAATCATATTTGTTCGAGGCCACTCCAGATATCTCCGAACAACTTAAATTGCTCAAAAACCTATCAAAAAAAACCTCCGAAACACCTGATGGCATTTTTTTGACCCACGCCCATATTGGTCATTATACAGGGTTGATGTATTTAGGGAGGGAGGCCCTCGGGTCCAATGCAGTTAAGGTGTATGCCATGCCCAAAATGAAAACATTTTTGGAAACCAACGGCCCTTGGAACCAATTGATAGATTTGGGCAATATTAGTATACTTCCCATTCAGAACGAAGAAATTACGATGCTTTCAAACAATCTGCAGATCATACCCATAAAAGTTCCACATAGGGATGAGTTTTCCGAAACCGTAGGTTTTAGGATAATGGGACCCAACAAATCGGTTCTTTTTATTCCTGATATTGACAAGTGGTCTAAATGGAAAAAGGATATTGAGCAGGAGATTCAAAAAGTGGATTTGGCCTTTTTGGATGCCACTTTTTATAGTGGAACTGAAATCAATACCAGAAATATTGAAGAAATCCCCCATCCTTTTGTGATAGAAAGCATGGAACAATTCAAAAATCTTCCTTCGGAAGGAAAGAGCAAAGTCCATTTTATCCATTTCAACCATACCAACCCATTGCTTGATAAAAAAAGTAAAGCGCACAAAAGTGTAGTGAAAGCGGGTTTTCATGTTGCCCATTTTAAAGAGAAGTTTGATTTATAGCTTAATAGTACATTAAAGTCATAGACACTGTGCTTGAATTATTCCGCTATTAAAGAGGCAAACATGAATTTAAAATAAAAACCCCGGCCAAAGCCGGGGTTTTTCGCACTAATACTACTAAGATGTTAGGTTCAACGCAAGCGATCAACAGATTTTACAAGATCTTCATCCTTTTTGATAGCCCTGTTGGCCAGGACCAGAAAAACGATAGAAAATACAGGAATCAGCATCCCAATACCCTTCTCAGAAATTTCACTTTCTCCGGATAAGTTTAGCGATCGATAAACGAAAAATCCTAGTAAAAAAAGGTTCAATATCATATTCAATCTGTTTATCACAAATTGATGTTGTCTTGTTTTGTACTTAAAAATCGAAACTATTGCCAAGATTGCCGAGGCATAAAATACCACATTGACCCATAGCACATTTTCCGCAAAAACCCCTGTTCCGTCAGCATTGACCCAGAGGCTAAGAAAAAAGGGTAGAATCCCCGCAATCAGGGCAACCAGCACCAAAAAAAACGTCTGAATACGTTGAATCATTGTGCAAATCAATTTCGAAAGGCAAAAATAGCCCTCTTTTTGATAAAAATGGGGTTATTCTTGAAAAATAATTTGTATACTTGTGCCGTTATTAGTGAAGCTCTTACCCAAAGGAAATCTTTCCTCCAGTAGTTCCCCAAATAACCTTACTTCAATTATTCAGAATTAGACAAGTTTAATTTATTCTTTACTTAATGTTCGAGATTTCAGATCTAAAAGCTAAAAAGCTTCCTGAGTTACAAGAAATTGCAAAAGACCTTAATGTTCCCAAATTCAAGTCACTAAAAAAATTGGATTTGGTCTACCAAATCCTTGACGTACAGGCCTCAAATCCTAAAGTTGTGGAAAAAGCCGTTGCGACTCCACAAGAAAATGGTACTCCAAAGCCAAAAAGAGAAAGAGTTTCAAGACCCAAAGGTGATCAGTCCGCTAAAAAAGCAGCCCCTATAAAGGAGCAATCCGTAGACGAGAAAAAACCTCAAGAGAAAAATGAGGATCCCAAAGGGCCATCGCAAAAAAGGGACCACAAACAACATACCCACCAAAAAAATCAAGGCGGGCATAAAAGAGGCAACCAACCGCAACACCAAAAAAATGGTGGGCATGACAAAAAGAACAGCAACTTTGACAAGGACCTAAAAAACAGGTACAAAGAGCCCGAGTTTGAGTTTGACAGTATTATTGAGAGCGAAGGTGTATTGGACATCATGCAAGACGGATACGGATTCTTGCGCTCATCGGACTATAACTACCTGTCTTCCCCAGATGACATCTACGTTTCACAATCTCAGATAAGACTGTTTGGATTAAAGACCGGGGACACTGTTTTAGGTAATATTAGACCTCCAAAGGAAGGAGAAAAGTACTTTCCCTTGATCAAGGTGAACAAAATTAATGGTTTGGACCCCCAAGTGGTCAGGGATCGTGTTTCTTTTGAACACCTTACGCCATTGTTCCCTAAAGAAAAATTTAAGTTGGCAGAACGCCAAAGTACCATATCCACTAGAATTATGGACCTGTTCTCTCCCATTGGAAAAGGACAGCGTGGTATGATCGTTTCCCAGCCCAAAACAGGGAAAACAATGTTGCTTAAAGATATTGCCAATGCCATAGCGGCCAACCACCCAGAGGTTTATCAAATAATCCTTTTGATTGATGAGCGCCCTGAAGAGGTAACCGATATGCAACGAAATGTGCGAGGTGAGGTAGTAGCATCAACCTTTGATAAGGAAGCTACTGAGCATGTACGTGTTGCTAATATTGTGCTGGAAAAAGCCAAGCGCTTGGTGGAATGTGGCCACGATGTGGTCATCCTTTTGGATTCCATTACGCGTCTGGCCCGTGCCTACAACACCGTTCAACCTGCTTCCGGAAAAGTTTTAAGTGGTGGTGTTGACGCCAATGCCCTGCATAAACCAAAGCGTTTCTTTGGAGCGGCCAGAAACATTGAAAATGGAGGCTCGCTTTCAATAATTGCAACTGCTCTTACCGAGACCGGTTCTAAAATGGACGAGGTTATTTTTGAGGAATTCAAAGGTACCGGTAATATGGAACTGCAATTGGATCGTAGAATCTCCAACCGTAGAATTTTCCCTGCCATAGATTTAATTTCCTCATCTACACGAAGAGATGATCTTTTATTGGATGAAAATACCATTCAACGTATGTGGATCATGCGAAAATATCTGGCGGATATGAATCCTGTTGAGGCTATGGAATTCATGGAACAGCGTATAAAACAAACAAAGAACAATGAAGAGTTTTTGTTGACCATGAACGAATAGTTTCTTTGTAAGAAATTGAAAATCAATACTATATAAACTCCTTGGTGCTTTCCAAGGAGTTTTTTATTGACCTATTTTAAAGAAATGGCATATCTTTAAAACAATTCCCTCAAAATTGAACACTAAAACACTTACAAAATGAAAAACACCCGAAACACAGCCACCTTGTTTTTGGTCTCCCTCTCACTTATGCTTGGAGCTTGTCAACAAGGGCAAAAAAAGGAATCCTCCGAACCTGAATCCCCTAAGCACCAACAAGAAAGAGTTGCTCCCCCGAAGGGAATTATTACTTTGGAAGAATCAAAATCATTATATGATAATTATACTCGGAACAGAGTGGATGTCATCCAACAGTTTGAGGCCGAGCAAAATGATGATGAAAAGTTTGAAGTAGCACGTTTTACCTCATTTGAATATTCCGAAATCAAACAATATATGGCCTATATAGAACAGGAAGCAAAAGGTGCCGGAGTGGACATTTCATCTCTACGTTTCTATTTTGCCAACTATCCCAACAAGGAAAAATTTCCTGATGGAAAGAAGATTGTACATCCAAGACAGAATTCAATTTTCCTAGTTCCTACCATAAATGTAGATGGCAAGGATTTTGGGTTCTACATTGGCGCAGATGGAAAAGCCAAGTTGATCAAAGATGCAATGGACGCAAAAGGAATGGGCCAAACCAGTGGCGAAAAAACAAAATCCTATGCAAGCTTTGTTCCTACATTAAGCCCTTCGCCCGCAATGCAAGAGGGAAGCTTAAATCTAAACAGGGGTAATTCTTCCCCTCCTCCTCCAGGTGATTTTTAATGTAACGGTTGTATGGCCCCTGAAATCTACGACTTCTTAAAGGAGCATTATTTTGTTCCCTTTTATCTCCTTACCTGGATAATCTCTGTATTGACCTACAGAAGATATTTTGATACTGCATTGAAATACTTTCCAATGTTTATTGCGTATACCTTTTTTACAGAGCTTCTTGGTTACTTCATCAAGTACCATGAGGAGTTTCAGTTTTTTTCAGATGACAGATATTCTTGGCGTAACATTATAATTTACAATATCTACCAAGTGGTTACCTTTCTTTTCTTTTATTGGGTCTATTGGAGGGTACTCAAATCCAAAACCTATAAAAAGTGGGTGAAATATGGTGCAGTAGTTGCGATGTTCAGCTATGCTGTAAGCCTATTTTTTCAAAACCCCTTTTACGTCAGCCTTTATTATGCAGATGTAATTGGCTCCCTGGTACTGCTAATGTGCATCATTCTGTACTTTAAGGAAAAAAGGATGGAAACAAATCCGTATCCACAAAAACACAACCTACTTTTCTGGGTAAGCGTGGGAACTTTTATTTTTTACCTGTTGGCCCCCTACATCTGGTTGACCGGTTATTTGCGATATGATATTTGGGTCACCTACTATTTTTGGAAAGTACTGATAGTTTTAATCATGATCATGTACTCTTTATTCATTATAGGTTTACTTATGGGAAAACGCAAGGCCTTCCGTTAGGATAGAAAACAGTCTAACTATACTTAAATAAAAATGCCTCTCAAATGAGAGGCATTTCCATACTGTATAACGAGGAAGGTTTACATAGCGGCCACCTTACTCATTAACTTACTCTTTAAATTGGCCGCTTTATTGTTATGGATAATGTTGCGTTTGGCCAACTTATCTATCATACCGACCACGGTAGGCAACAGAGCTTCAGCTGCTTTCTTATCTTCTTCGTTGCGCAGTTTTTTGATGGCATTTCGAACAGTCTTATGCTGATACCTATTGCGCAAACGTACTGCTTCGTTTCTTCTAATCCTCTTTAATGCTGACTTATGGTTTGCCATTGTCTTAATTTATGCTTTCAAAATTGTTCTAGTAGCCCGTAGGGGAATCGAACCCCTGTTACCAGGATGAAAACCTGGCGTCCTAACCCCTAGACGAACGGGCCATTCAATCTAAAAAAATTCAAACTTAAACGACAAAACCTGCCTTAAGTTGAACTTCGTAGCCCGTAGGGGAATCGAACCCCTGTTACCAGGATGAAAACCTGGCGTCCTAACCCCTAGACGAACGGGCCATTAAGGTTGCACAATTGCGGATGCAAAAATACAACTATTTTTAAGTCTTGCAACTGTAATTTTATTTTTTGCTCTGTTTAGTAAGCCTTAGCAAACAATACCCTTTGGGAAGAAGGTTTACCGGTCACCATACATTTTCCTTCTTCTTTTTCTGTATTGAACGGAATACATCTTATAGTCGCCTTGGTTTCTTCCTTGATTTTGTCCTCGGTTTCCATGGTTCCATCCCAGTGTGCAGCCACAAAACCGCCTTTTTCCTCAATTACTTGCTTAAACTCTTCATAAGAGTCGACCACGGTCATATGGTCTTTTCTGTAATCCAAGGCTTTCTTATAGATATTTTCCTGAATTTCTTGCAGCAAAGATTCTATCTTGCTTACCACATCCTCCGCGTTTACAGATTCTTTTTGCAATGTATCCCTTCGAGCAACTTCATAGGTGCCGTTTTCCAAATCCCTTTGGCCCACAGCAATACGAACAGGAACACCTTTTAATTCATACTCGTTGAATTTGAACCCAGGTTTGTGGGTATCCCTTTTGTCATATTTGACGGAAATACCCTTGGAGCGCAATTCCTTTACCAAAGAATCTACTTTTTCCGAAATGGAATCAAGTTGATCTAGTCCTTTATATATAGGTACAATGACCACCTGAATAGGTGCCAACTTAGGCGGAAGTACCAATCCGTTATCATCACTGTGCGTCATTACCAATGCTCCCATAAGTCTGGTAGAAACCCCCCATGAAGTGGCCCAAACATATTCTTGCTTACCTTCCCTATTTGCAAATTTCACATCAAAGGCCTTGGCAAAATTTTGTCCCAAAAAGTGTGAAGTTCCAGCTTGTAGAGCTTTTCCATCCTGCATAAGCGCTTCAATACAATAGGTTTCTTCTGCACCTGCAAAACGCTCGCTTTCAGTTTTTGTACCCTTGATTACGGGAACTCCCATATAGTTTTCGACAAAATCTGCATAAACATGCATCATTTGCTCCGCTTCTTCCAAAGCCTCTTGCCTAGTTGCATGAGCCGTATGCCCTTCTTGCCATAAAAATTCTGCGGTACGGAGAAACAATCTTGTACGCATTTCCCATCGGACTACATTTGCCCATTGATTGATCATTATGGGAAGGTCTCGATAGGACTGCACCCATTTTCTATAGGTATCCCAAATTATGGTCTCCGATGTAGGCCTTACAATGAGTTCCTCTTCCAACTTGGCATCTTCATCCACAACAATGCCGCTGCCATCTTCCGCATTTTTTAAACGATAGTGCGTGACCACGGCACATTCCTTGGCAAAACCTTCAACATGGCTTGCTTCCTTGCTCAAATACGATTTTGGAATAAAAAGCGGAAAATATGCATTTTCATGGCCTGTTTCCTTGAACATTTTATCCAATTGGGCCTGCATTTTTTCCCAAATTGCAAAACCATATGGCTTGATGACCATACATCCCCTGACTCCAGAGTTTTCAGCCAAGTCTGACTTCACAACAAGTTCGTTATACCACTTGGAATAGTCTTCGCTTCTGCTCGTTAAATTTTTACCCATCTACAATAGTTTGGCACAAAACTTGTGACTTTATTAGAAAAATAATTCGGTAAAACTAGTTATTTTTAATATGTCCAACAATAAAAATTGCGTGATGACAAACTCTATACCCCGCTCTCAATTTAAAGTTCTGGCCGGCTTTCTCATGATTTCTTTTTTGGCTGTTTCCTGTGGATCATACCAGCAAGCTTCATATTATGATGATGATGGCATCTATTCTGATGGAAATCCATCTGTTAGGGTTGAAAAAAGGTCTGCCGAAGCTGTACGAATCAACAAACAAGAAAATGATATCTATGGGGATTATTTTGGTCAGAAGGCAGATGAGTATGGGGAAATCTTAGAGGACGAAATCTTTACCGACATAGATAGCTATTCAAGCGCAATAGAAAACGATAGCATTCCCTTAGGGGAACAAACCGATTATTTTGCCAATAATAATGTATATACTGGCAATCCCGGGTGGGGTGACAATCCCACCAACTTAACCATCAATGTCTACGACAACAACTGGGGCTGGGGAGGCTTTGGTTGGGGCGGTCTCGGCTGGGGCTGGGGCTGGAACGACCCTTGGCTTTGGAATGGCTGGGGCTGGGGAGGCTACGGCTGGGGCTGGGGCTGGAACAATCCTTGGAGATGGAACCGATGGGGATGGGGAGGCTACGGCTGGGGCAATCCTTACTGGGGACGTGGATATTATGGATGGGGTGGATACTACGGATACGGTTGGAACAGACCTTACAGAGGGTACCGAAACTGGGGATACTCCTATAATAGGAGCAGAAGGGGGTATTCAAACTCTGTAATCCCAGGAACTACTCTGCGTGGAAGATCTAATCTTGCCTCACGAAGAAGTGGATACACCTCCAGATATAGAGGAAGTACTGGACGTTCCAATGTAAATAGAAGTGCTGTAGGCAGAAGCTCAAGAACCTATAATCGGGGAACAACCGCCCGAAGGTCCGTGAGTGCAGATGCTATTTCCCGAAACAGAAGTTATCGTACAAGCAGAAGTACCCGATCTGCACCAAATTATCGCAGTTCAAGAACATACCGCTCATACGGCACCTCTCCTTCAACTCGAAGTAGTGGTACCTATAGACGAAGCGGCACCATAAACAGGAATTCATCATCCGGTTACCGTTCATCTTCAGGTCGCAGTACCCGGAGCTACCAATCTTCAGGTAGATCGGCACCACGAAGCAGTAGTTACAGAAGGTCTTCAAGTGGCTCAAGAAGTTCAGGAAGCTACAGAAGCAGCACTAGAGGTTCAAGTAGCAGGAGTTACAGGAGTTCTTCAGGAAGAAGCTCCAGAAGCTCTGGAAGCTATAGAAGTTCTGGAGGCTCAAGTAGATCATCTGGAGCTAGGTCTTCATCTGGAAGAAGCGGTAGAAGAAACTAGATTTCATTAAAATTCTCAAACTAAATCAAAGAAAATGAAACGAAGAATAACTTTCATAATGGTATTGGCATGCGTTTTTGCAAGTGCCCAGAACATTGATGATGTATTGCGCTATAGCACGGAAAACATTCAGGGAACGGCCCGGTTTCAAGCTATGGGTGGAGCCTTTGGAGCACTTGGGGGCGATTTATCTTCCCTAAACATAAATCCGGCAGGTTCTGCAGTTTTTAATCACAGTGAACTCACCATAACAGGATCCAATTACAACAGGGACAACGAAGCCCTTTTTGGAAACAGTGTAAGAAGTACGGATATCAACGATTTGGAACTGAATCAAGTGGGAGGTGTTTTTGTCTTTAAATCCTCAAACAGCCCATGGAAAAAATTGGCACTTGCGTTCAACTATGACATGGTCCAAAACTTTGATAACGAATTTTTTGCAGCTGGAAATACGTCTTTGGGAATTGACAACTATTTTCTAAATTTTGCCCAAGGGCAAGCCCTTGGACCATTACGAGTGCAACAAGGAGAATTTATTGAAGATGCTTACCTGGATATCGGTGCTTCCCTTGGGTTTGGCGCCCAACAGGCATTTCTGGGATTCCAGGCAGGTATTATTGAACCAACAGATGACGATGACGCCAATACTTCATACTTTTCCAATGCTCAATATGGTGTTGTAAACCAAGAATATTTACAAACTACAACGGGCTATAACAGCCGATTTACCTTAAACTTTGCAGGGCAGTATCAGGACAATCTATACCTTGGTGCTTCCTTAAATTTCCATAATATTCTTTATGAAAGATTGACACTGTTGGATGAAACTGGATATGATCAAGACTCACCGGTTCAGCTTACCACATTTGATAATTTTCTTCACACAGAAGGATATGGTTTTTCATTTAGTCTTGGAGCCATCGCCAAATTGAACGACAATGTTAGGGTTGGAGGTAGTTATCAATCCCCAACATGGTACGAGCTTACCGATGATACTTCGCAACGTATTAATTCCACTCTTGCGGTTTCTGATATTAATTTCATCGATTTTGGCATTGTCAACCTGTTTGAAGAGTACCGAATCAAGACTCCAGGAAAACTCACCGGAAGTGTCGCCGTTGTCTTTGGAAAAGATGGACTTCTAAGTTTTGACTATGGTTATCAAGATATGTCCCAGGCTGAGCTTAGACCCACTTCTGACCCAAGTTTTACTTCAGAAAATGACTTTATCGCAGACCAACTGGGTGTTGTAAACACCTATAGATTGGGCGGGGAATTAAGAATAGACGAGGTTAGCTTAAGAGCTGGTTATCGATATGAGGAAAGTCCCTATGAAAGCGGTGACATTATCGGGGATTTAACTGGTTTTTCTGGTGGTATCGGGTACAATTTTGGTGGAAGCAGGTTGGATTTAGCCTTTAGTCGTACAGAACAGGACGTGAACACCTTCCTTTTTGATTCAGGAATCAATAGCTCAGCTATGATCAATAGAATCAACACCAATGTAACCTTGGGCTACACCATAAAATTTTAGATTCATTTCTTTTAACTGAAGGTCGGGAAGATTGTTTTCCGACCTTTTTTTTGTTATCTGACCAAAGAGAAATGTCTTCTTACGGATCGGGCCACTAAAACTCCTTGATCATCCTGATCATATTCCAATCGGAACCAATAATCAGAAGATGGAAGGTCTCTACCGTTGAAGGTTCCGTCCCAGCCAGTAGCGTCGTCCAACTGTTTCAACAGCTTTCCGTATCGATCAAATATATAAATGGTAGCATCGGACAGTCTCTCAATACCCTGAACGTTCCATGTATCGTGAAAAGAATCTCCATTTGGAGTGAAAAACTTGGGGTACCCAACCACTAAGAAATCTTGCTCTAAGGTACCACAGCCATTTTTATCATTTACGATTACGGTATTCAGCCCTGGAGGTACATCCAGAAAAATGGGGTCATCCTGAAATTCTCCTCCATTTATGGCGTATTCGTAGTCTCCATCGCCTTGTGGTACAAACTCCACGTCATAGGGGTCTGAAATATCACTGGTCTCCAAATCCACGATCACTACATCATCCAAAACGGGTTCTCCATAAAAGGTAATCAAGATACCTCCATTGTCCACTACGGTCGGGGGAGTTCCAGATGCGGTGGTAATTTCCACAAAGTAGCGACCAGAATTGGGGCTGGAAACAACAAGCTCAGCACCAAAAGGCCCAGTACCGGTCAAAGTATCGTCAATGGTACCATCATCATCGTAGTCCACTGTCCATTCCACACTGCCAATATCGGACCCAGCGGGTGAATTCAATGCACTTAAAACAATATCAGGGTCTCCTTCACAGGCAATGATATCCAATCCCAAAAATTCATCACGAAGTGTACAATCCAATGCGCTGTTTTGATCGGCATCCACAGAACTACCAGTGAAGGTTAACGTAAACGATTCAGGATCGCCATCAAAATTGGTATTATAGTTATTGATGAAAAGATAGTAGATTTCACCAGCGGTCACATCCAACCATTCATCATAAGTGTTCTGACTTCCCCTAACAAAAGGTGCCCCTACCCTACCATCAATAGGATTAACACCAATACCAGTAAATCCTGTGTCGTTATATTCGTAATTGCATCGAATTGGTTGTGCGGTTCCATCCCCAACAAGACCGCAGAAATTCTGACCCGAAGTTTGATCAAAAGGACCATAAAGGGCAAAATCCCACTCTGCAGTAACCACACCTCCTGGGTTTACAGGTAGTGCCTCTATGTCAAAACCGATTTGTCCATCGGTCCCAGCCCTAAATACATACCAAGCCGAATTATTTTCCAGATTGGCAGAGCTTACGCTCCCTTTTTCCAAACAACCAGATTGTCGAATCACATCAGGATCAAAATCATCAATATCACCACCTCCATCTGTGATGCCAGATATGGGTGCATCGGCACAGACAGGAATAGCAGTTCTACAATCTGGTGAGTTTTGCGCGGTTGCCTTAAAATAAAAGAAGAAGAGGCAACAAATGGCAATACATAGGGTTCTCATAGAATTTTGGGGCTATGGGGTTCTTGTATACTATAACCAGTATAACTGCATAAACCCTACTTTTAGTATGATTTCAACCCAAAAATTGTACAGTTAATCGATAAAATGCACAATGTGCTATCTGCGAAGTGAAAAATGGCTTTGTAGGTATTTGGCATAAACTCTGTTTCCATCGCTATCCAAATAAGACAATTTAAACCAGTAATCTGTGGAGGGTAAAGGCTTTCCATTAAAGCTCCCATCCCATCCAGCACTAAGTTCTGTCATTTGTTTGATCAATTTACCGTAGCGATCATATATGGTGACAATGGGTGAACTTAATTCTGAAAGTCCTTCAATCTGCCAGCTTTCGTTAAGCACATCACCATTTGGAGAGAAAATGGCCGGAAAACCAACCACCACTATGTCACGTTGAATCTCACCGCAGCCATGGACATCCCGTATATACACTCTATGTTCTCCAGGAGGCACTTCGGTCAAAACATTACTGGTTTGGTATTCACCGTCATTCAAGCGATATTCAAAATCTCCAGCAATATCAGTAACTATGGTAACTGTATTGCTTGCTTTAAAATCATCAATCTCTATGGAAGTAATTTCTGGAGCAATCGATACACTTGTTGTTACGGTTCTTACGGCTTCACAATTCACTCCGTTTGAAGCATTGGTAACGGTAAGTGTGTATTCCCCACCCTGCGAAACACTAATATTTGGAGTAGTCTCACCAGTACTCCACAGATACGTATAACTAGGATTGGGCATAGTTTCACCGATTACTGCACTGCCAGCGGTCTCACAAATGACCACTTCTTCTTCAAAACTTAAGTTGGGGGATTCAATGGCATCTAAAAGAAAACTTTGTGAAGCATCAAAACAATTTGGGTTGGTCAATGAAGTGGTCCGCACATATATTATTTCTTGTCCCACACTTTTTGCATAATGTTTGGTCAAAGGGTTTAACCCTAGATTGGCGTCTGTCTGCGAAGTATGGTAACTTACAATAAAATCATCTGGATCTTGGGTTCCAAGTGCTTCAATGTCCTTATCCTCCAAATTAAAAATCATATCAGCGGTATGACAGAAAACTTCATCATTCACCGCTTGCGTAACAGGAATAGCCGTAAATCCAACTTGTACATCACTAACAATGTTTCCAGTACCTGTGATTACCACAACTCTATAAGTTGATGAATTCAAGACATTAAATGTAGCCGCAGTTTCCCCTGCAATAAGCTGAAACCCGCTTCCATCATTCCTGTACCATTCGTAGGCCATGGCACCAGAGGTGGTAGCATCTAACGTAATAGGATCGTTCTCGCATGCAGCAATGGGAGGGCCCAAAAGATTGTTGACAATAGAGCAGTCCAACGCAGTATTGGGATTTGTAACCCAGATATCCCCGGTGAATTGTATGGAAAACCCTGAGTTTACATTACTGAAATTATTAATGAACAGGATATAGTCTTCGCCGGCATTTACATCCAACCAGTCCTCATAATGGACAGAATCCACATCTCCAGTGGGATCTTCACCAACCCCAATAAAACTCTTAAAATCACTGTTATCAAAGAAGTTGCATCGAATTGGATCTCCTAATGTGGCGCAATTGCTTGCTTGGTACAGCGCAAAGTCCCAATCTTCATTGCTATTGTGTCCGATATTAAACCCCAATCTTCCGGAAGCAGCGGTCCGGAATCGGTACCAGCCAGAATTAGATTCAATTGAACCGGAAGTGGTCTGTTCTAAACACCCACTAGAAGTAGCTCCATAGAAATCATCCGTTCCATAACCATTGGTTCCACCATTAATGGGGGTATTACTACAAATAGGGATTGCACTGCCACAATCATTAGTAACCTGTGCAAAGGTTACTTGGCATAGGAAGATAGCTATTATGGTCTTTACCACAATTTTTACCATAGAGCGTAGGTTTGCTAACATAAAAGTACTTCGCGTTGCTCCTTAACAATAATTTATGTTGTCAAACAGGGTATACCAGATGTTAAATAGGCTATTAATGTATATCTTTGCTTTCTTGAAGTTACAGCTATGAAACTAGGACAGGCTTTGGAAAAACAGTACGACGAAAGGGGAAATGACCATATTGGGTCGTCTGCGGATACCCCTATCCGTGAAGATGCATTTGTGTTGGACGAGGAGGAAAAAATTGAACGGATAAAGAAAAGTGTCCGTGAAATTATGTTGACCCTAGGACTTGATTTGGATGACGACAGCTTAAAAGGTACCCCTCAAAGGGTGGCCAAAATGTATGTGAAGGAAATATTTGGTGGATTGCATCCAAAAAGAAGGCCCGAATCCTCTACATTCAAAAACAAGTACAAGTACGGTGAAATGTTGGTGGAAAAGAACATTGTACTCTATTCCACCTGCGAACACCACCTGTTGCCCATCGTTGGAAGGGCCCATATAGCCTATATCTCCAATGGAACGGTGGTAGGACTTTCCAAAATGAACCGAATTGTAGATTATTTTGCCAAAAGGCCCCAGGTTCAAGAACGTTTGAACATCCAAATTGTTAAAGAACTTCAACAAGTGTTGGGTACGGAGGACGTTGCCTGTGTTATTGACGCAAAGCACCTTTGTGTAAATTCCAGAGGAATCCGTGATATTGAAAGTAGCACGGTAACTGCTGAGTATGGTGGAAAATTCAAGGACGAAGCAGTTAGAAGGGAATTTTTGGACTACATCAACCTTGACACAGATTTTTAATCCATAGTTTTCAATGCAACTTTACCAAACCCAAGAACTTCGAGTACACAATTCACTTTCTGGTAAAAAAGAACCTTTTGTCCCTCTAAAGGACGGATATGTTGGAATGTACGTCTGCGGACCTACGGTATACAGCAATGTGCATCTAGGGAACTGCCGTACTTTTATGTCGTTTGATATGGTTTTTAGATACTTCAAGCACTTAGGGTATAAAGTAAGATACGTTAGAAATATCACCGATGCAGGGCACTTGGAAAATGATGCGGATGAGGGTGAGGATAAAATCGCCAAAAAAGCAAAACTTGAACAGATTGAACCTATGGAAGTGGTACAACGTTACACTGTTGATTTCCACAACACCCTTCAAAAGTTCAATCTATTACCGCCAAGTATAGAGCCTACGGCTACAGGACATATCATTGAGCAGATAGAGATTATCAAGGAAATTATTGAAAAAGGCTATGCCTACGAGATAAACGGTTCTGTTTATTTTGATGTGGTTAAGTTCAACGAGAGTAATGATTACGGTAAGTTGAGCGGGCGAAAGTTGGAGGATATGATTGCCAACACCCGTGAACTAACCGCCCAGGACGAGAAAAAGAATCCGCAAGATTTTGCCTTGTGGAAAAAAGCCGAGCCACAACATATTATGAGATGGCCCTCTCCATGGGGAGATGGTTTTCCAGGATGGCATTTGGAATGCACCGCAATGAGCACAAAATATCTAGGTGAAACCTTTGATATCCACGGAGGAGGAATGGACCTTAAGTTCCCCCATCATGAGTGCGAGATTGCTCAAGCAGAGGCCAGCACCGGAAAATCTCCGGTGAGATATTGGCTGCATGCCAACATGTTGACCCTTAATGGGAAAAAAATGTCCAAATCCACAGGAAATAATATCTATCCTGCGGAGATGATTAGTGGAGACAATGATATTTTAAGTAAGCCCTATTCCCCTGCGGTTGTGCGTTTTTTCATGATGCAGGCGCATTACACCAGCATTTTGGACCTCAGTGATGATGCATTGCAAGCTTCCGAAAAAGGATACAATAGGCTAATGGAGGCCATGGACAGTCTTGGTGGACTAAAAACTGGGGGTACATCAAATTTTGATGTGAACAATTGGCGACAAAAGTGCTATGACGCCATGAACGATGATTTTAACACGCCAGTTCTTATTTCGCACCTTTTTGATGCCGTCAAACGTATCAATTTGATTAAAGAAGGTCAACAGAGCATCACGGAAGACGATAAAGCTTTGCTTAAAAGCACCATGGAGGCGTTTGTATACGATATTCTTGGAATTGAGAACCAATCTGCCCTCAATGACGATTCCAACACATTGGATGGAGTAATGGAACTATTGATCCAACTCCGCAATGAAGCACGTGCCAACAAAGATTTTGCCACCTCGGACAAAATCAGGGACGACCTTAATGCCCTGGGTATCCAAATCAAGGATGGAAAGGATGGGACCACGTATAGCTTAAACTGAAGATAAATGGAAGATCATAGCGAAACCAAAACCATATCGCTAAAAAAAATCCTAATCGCACCTTTTGTTCTTCTTGTAAGAGCCTATCAGCTTCTAATTTCACCTTATACACCTTCTACCTGCAGATACACTCCCACATGTTCCGCGTATACCTTAGAGGCACTAAAAAAACACGGATTGTTCAAAGGAGGCTGGTTATCCATAAAACGTATCTTCAGCTGCAACCCCTGGGGAGGTAGCGGTTATGACCCAGTTCCTTAAGGGTTTTTCGCTTCCCAAGAATAGTAGTAATCAAAAAACAGTTTCTCATTTAGCTCAAATCTAACATCTAAAAACAAAGCTGTCTTACATCTTTAACTATCTTAGTCCAAAATTTTCTTAAATGTATTTTCTTGGATTCAATTGGAACCCCGAAGGAACACTGTTTAAACTGGGGTTTATTCAAATAAAATATTATAACCTTCTCTGGATCGCTGCATTTGTTGTGGGTTGGTTCATTATGAAACGAATCTTCCAAAACGAAAAGAAGTCGATGGATAAGTTGGATTCCCTTTTCATATACACCGTAGTTTCCATCATGTTGGGAGCCCGATTGGGACATGTATTCTTTTATGATTGGGCCTACTACCAAGACCACCTGTTGGAAATATTGCTACCTATACGCGAGAGTGCAACAGGATCTCTATTTGGCATCATCAACGGGTATGAATTCACTGGTTTTACCGGATTGGCCAGTCATGGAGCTACCATAGCAGCAATCATTGGGGTTTGGCTGTACTGCAGAAAATGGGAGGATATAAAAATGTTGTGGTTATTGGACAGATTGGTCATACCTTCCGCTATTGGGGCCTGCTTTATCCGTCTAGGAAATTTTTTCAACTCCGAAATCAATGGTAAGGAAGTCAAGGAGTCTTTTTTTATGGCCACCAGGTTCATCAGGGATTCGGATGATATGCCTGCCTACAAGGCCATGGCCCTGACCAAAGAAAAAACTGCAGGCGCTGCATACAAAGCCATTGAGCATAATCCAGATTTTGCCAACCTTTTGGAATCCATCCCCTATAGGCACCCTGCCCAACTTTATGAGGGTGTGTGCTATCTTTTTGTATTCATCGCGCTTTATCTGCTATATTGGAAAACGGACAAAAAGGACAAAGTTGGGTACCTCTTTGGATTGTTCATGGTACTGCTTTTTGTTGTTCGGTTTGTTATAGAATATTTCAAGAAAAGCCAAGGAGGATTTGAAGAATCACTGGGATTGCTTTCTACAGGACAATGGCTGAGTATTCCAATGATCATGATTGGACTTTATTTCATGTTTCGCCCTAGCCCACAAAAAGTTTCATAAATGAAATACCTAATCTCCTGTATACTTCTGGTTTTGTTTTTGGCGTCTTGCAAAAGCGATTCAAAAAAGGAAATCAAAACAGAGGTCATAACATTCAGCAAGGAAGGCGATCTATCCATCTTTAAATCGAATACCGATTCTATAATAGCTCGTTTTGATATTGAGATCGCGGAGTCGGATTACGAGACGCAAACCGGATTAATGTATCGAGAATCCATGGAAAAAAATCAAGGGATGCTCTTTATCTTTCAAGATGTGGCCATGCATTCCTTCTATATGAAGAATACCCAAATTCCTTTGGACATCATTTATATTGATAAAAATCAAAAGATTGCCAGTTTTCAAAAGAACGCCAATCCCTTTGATGAAAGCGGGCTTTCTTCGCAAGTACCCGTAAAATATGTGCTCGAAATCAATGCTGGGATATCAGATAATTTAGGGTTACAAATAGGCGACAGTATTGTCTTTAAAAAGAATTAATGGCAAAATTTCTGCTTGAAAATCAAACTACGGAACGTTTGCAGTTTCGAAACTTACTGCCTTCAGACTTTGAAACTTGGCTGCCCTTTTATCACGACCCCAGGTCCACACAATATTGGGAAGGACTTCCCGCAGACCCTATTGAAGCCTGCCAAGCGCAGTTCGCAAGAATATTTGAACGTTATGAAGAAAATACTGGGGGCATGAATGCCCTCGTATTGAAAACCACAGGAGAGCTAGTTGGCATCTGTGGCCTACTGGTTCAAACTGTTGATGGTATAGAAGAGCTGGAAATTGGATATTCGGTATTGCCCCACTTTTGGCAACAGGGTTTTGCTATTGAAGCGGCGCAAAAGTGTAAAACCTATGCTTTTGAACATAATTTTACCGACTCCTTGATTTCTATTATCCATGTGGACAATATCCCTTCCCAAAAAGTGGCCCTTAAAAATGGCATGTATTTGGACAAGACCACTGTTTACAGAGACAATCCAGTACATATTTTTAGGGTAAATCGAGGATAATCTTTAATTTCAAATACAAATCCGTGACTTGCTTCAATCTATGGGCCAGACCACCATTGCCATTTTAACAGATCAATCTTCACAGGCCCAAAACTTTGTAAAAAATTTATTGAGCGGTAAGGAAACAACCGTATTTAAATCCTTGGATGGCAAGAATGGATTACTTTTCTCAAGGTCAGAGATTGAGCGGTATATGGATCAAGAAGAGCGCCATGATATTAAAATTCTGACCAAAAACACAACACAGTCTCTTAAATCCATGAGCAGCGGGGAGCAAAAAAAGGCCCTGTTGAATTATTTAATAACCCAGCAACCAGATTTTTTGGTTCTTGTAAACCCATTTGATAACCTAGATACCAAAACGCGCCAAAATTTAAGGGATACGCTATGTGCCCTCTCTGAAAGTAAAACACTGGTACAATTGGTGGGGCGTTTGGAAGATATCCTCCCCGTTACCACCGATTTTTACAGTTTAAACAAAAATGAGCTAATGGCCTACCCTAGCTCAAATGCCTTTTGGGAATCACACAAAAAAGAAACCACAAAGTTCAAAGGCCGTATTCCGCAGCCCATGGAAACCGTAAATCTGCAGAGTGAAGAATTGGTCAATTTCAACAATGTCTCAGTAAGCTTTGACGGACGCCAGGTGTTGGACAACATCAATTGGAACATCAAACAGGGGGAGTTTTGGCAATTGATCGGCCCCAATGGCAGTGGCAAAACTACGTTATTGTCGATGATTACCGGTGATAGCCATAAGGGATACGGACAAAAGCTTTCCCTATTTGGATTAAAAAAGGGAAGTGGTGAAAGTGTCTGGGACCTTAAACAAAAGATAGGCTACTTTACCCCGGCAATGATCGACAAGTTTCGAGGATACCACACTTTGGAAAACATGATCATTTCGGGCTTACACGATTCCATTGGACTTTATGTACAGCCCACGGATACCGAAAAGCGATTGGCCCATAAATGGCTGGAACTTTTATCGCTTTCCTCAAAAAAGGATAGCCTTTTCAAAGAACTTAGTATGGGAGAAAAACGATTGGTGATGACCGCTAGGGCCATGATCAAACATCCTCCCCTATTGATTCTGGATGAACCTACCGCCGGATTGGATGACAAAGGAGCTTCGCTTTTTGTGTCATTGGTCAATAAGATTTCCCGAGAAACCACCAGTGCCATTATCTTTGTTTCCCATAGAAAAGAAATTGGATTGCACCCAGAATTCAATTTTGTTCTGGAAATGAAAAAAACCGGTTCTGTAGGCAAAATAATACCTTATGCAAATACGTAGGGCCAACAATTCAGATGCTGCTACCATAGCACTCTTGGGGCGATTTACTTTTACCGAGACCTTTGGGCATCTTTTTGGTGACCAACAGGACTTGCTGGACTATCTTGATAGAACGTTCAATGTAGAAAAGCTCCATAACAGTATTGACAAGCCCAACAATCTCTATTGGCTGGCCTTCGTAGACAATCTTCCTATAGGTTATGCTAAGTTAAAGTTGAACTCATCTTCACCTTTTATTGAATCCAACAACATCTGTCAACTTCAAAAAATATATGTACTGAAGGATTTTCTATCCAAAAAGGTTGGTCTCACCCTTCAAAGTAAGCTATTGGAAAAAGCTCAAAACCTTGGATATGAAGAAATCTGGTTATCTGTTCTAAAAGAAAACCTCCGTGCCATAAGATTTTACGAAAAAAATGGTTTTAGGATTATTGGTGACCACGGTTTCCAAATAGGAAAAGAGCATTTCAATTTTCAGGCTATGTCCAAAAAGTTGTCTTTACCATTGTAAAATACTCTCTTAACTATCTTATAATCATTGGTTTTTTGCTATCTTAAAGGATATCTCAAAACTCCCTCCCCTATGCAAAAAATTAAGGTAAAGCCAGGTGCCAAAATTGAGGATTATAAGGCATATGGCTCTTTGTACACATCTGTTCTCGACTTTTTGGAGCAATCCAAAAAACACATCAAAACCATAGAAGGACGCACAATCTGGATGATCAACTCTACTGCCATTGGAGGTGGGGTTGCAGAAATGCTACCAAGCCAAATGCGAATTCTTAGAGAACTTGGGGTCTCCATTGAGTGGTTGGTAATTGAAGCCTCGGAAAACGCATTTTTCGATTTGACCAAAAGAATACACAATGCCATTCATGGTAGCGGCAACGGCATTTTTACGGATGAGGACCGTAAGGTTTACGAGAACGTAAACCAACAAAACCTAGATCGGGCCCTTGAACTCATCAATGACGGGGATATTGTGGTCGTCCACGATCCCCAACCCATGCCACTTGCTGCCATGATCAAAAAAGAGAAAAAAGTGGCAATCGTTTGGCGATGCCACATTGGTCTGGAAGAAGATACTCCTGTCACAGATGCTGTTTGGGAGTTTTTGAGTCCTTACACCAACGATTATGATCATTTTGTTTTCAGCCTTCCCGCCTATGTCCCAAAAGGATTAAAAAATAGAACTTCCATTATCCCACCGGCCATAGACCCGCTAAGTCACAAAAACAGGGCCCTCCAAATTCACAAGTGCATTGGTATACTATATCAATCGGGAATTTTGGAAGAACATAAGTCCATTTTATATGATCGTTACAACCATTTGGTGAGGCGGGTACTACCCAATGGTGATTTTGGGGATGTCAACGAACTGGGAGACCTTGGTTTTCTCTATAGGCCCATCATTACTGAAATATCTCGTTGGGACCGCCTAAAAGGGTTCAGAGAGCTCATGAAGGCCTTTATAAAAGTGAAACTGGACAATCGTAAAAATGGTGACCCCAATAGTTTGGAATACAAACGGATTGAAATGACCCTTTTGGTACTTGGTGGTCCAGACCCGGCTTTTGTATCGGATGACCCTGAAGGACAGGAAGTCCTAAAGGAACTGACCGAAGAATACCAGGCAGTAGATAATGATATGCAAAATGACATTGCCATTTTGTTGCTCCCCTTGGACAATCCAAAAGAAAATGCTCTGATTGTAAATGCACTGCAACGATCATCCAGTATAGTTGTTCAAAACTCAATTCAAGAAGGATTTGGTCTAACGGCCACTGAGGCTATGTGGAAGAGAAAACCGGTTTTGGTATCAGGTGCGGCTGGGCTTAAGTTTCAGGTTGAACACAACAAAACAGGAAAAATCAATAATGACCCCACTGATATTAAAAGTTTAGCAGAAGCATTGAGCTATATGGTCAACCATCCCAAAGAACGCGATAAATGGGGGTTTAATGGACAACTGCGCGTCGTCAAGCATTTTACCCTGTTCAGTCAGTTGGTTTCTTGGTTGGAGGTCTTTGCTAAAAACAAAGACTGATTATCATGTGATTCCTCTTTCCTCTTAATGATATTTAAACAAAAAAAAGCCATCCTTTAAGGATGGCTTTTTAAAATCTGATATTATAAGGTTATGCTTTTGCAGCAGCAACAGCTTCACCTATTTTCTTTTTCAAACTATCGAACATCACCGGAGTTGCGATGAATACGGAAGAGTAAGTACCTACCATCACCCCAACAATCATGGCAAACATGAATCCTCTCAAACTTTCCCCACCAAAAACGAAGATGGACAAAAGCACGATCAAAGTCGTTAAGGAAGTATTCAAAGTTCTACTCAAAGTACTGTTCAATGCCTGGTTTATATTTTCACCATTTTTCCAACCTTTTAGGTTCACTATCTCACGAATACGGTCAAAAACAACCACCGTATCGTTCAAGGAATAACCAATAACGGTCAAAATAGCCGCTATAAAGGCTTGGTCAATTTCCATATTGAAGGGCATTATCTTACCGGTCAAAGAGAATATCCCCAAAACCACCATAACATCATGGAATACGGCGACAACCGCTCCAAGGGAGAACTGCCATCTTCTAAATCGCAATAAAATATAAAGGAAAACCACTGCCAAGGAGCCCAATATTGCCAAAAATGCATTGTTTTTAATGTCATCGGCAATGGTTGGTCCCACTTTTACAGATTGAAGAATCCCAATTGATTTCTCCGAAGCTCCTACTGTGAAATCCTCAAAAGAGGTTCCATCGGGCAAGTATTTTTGCAACGAGGAATATAGTTTTTCCTGAATCTCAGTATCAACTTCAATTCCTTCCACATCAACTTTATAAGGAGTGGTTACCTTAATCTGGTTGGCATCACCAAAAGTTTTTACATTGGTTCCACTTCCAAAAACAGTATTCAATTCTGAAGCGATTTCAGAAGGATTGACTGCCTTTTCAAATCTAATCTGATAGGAACGCCCTCCGACAAAATCAACACCTTGTTGCAGCCCAGTTGTAAACAATGAGAAAATACTAACACCAACCAAGATTGCCGATACTACATAGGCAATTTTACGCTTGGACAGAAAGTTTATGCTCAAGTTCTTGAACAGATTCTTGGTAATAGCCGTGGAGAAGTCCAATCTTCTTCCCTTTTTGGAAAGGTATGTATCCACCATCAAACGGGTAACAAATATTGCGGTAAACAAGGAAGTTACAATACCAATCATCAAGGTAGTAGCAAATCCTTTAATAGGACCTGAACCAAAGATGAAAAGGATAATAGCTGTAAGTCCTGTGGTAATGTTGGCATCCAAAATAGAGGACAACGCATTGTTGAAACCGTCTTCAACGGCCTGTGCCTTACCTTTTCCTCTAGCCAACTCTTCTTTGATACGCTCAAAAATAAGTACGTTGGCATCTACCGACATACCAATGGTCAATACAATACCTGCAATACCTGGAAGCGTTAGAACAGCACCTAAACTGGTCAACACACCAAAAATCAACAGGATATTGAAAATCAAAGCTATATCAGCAAAAATACCAGCCTTTCCGTAGTAGAAAATCATCCATACCAACACGAATGCCATAGCAATCAAGAAAGACATGAAACCACTATCAATGGCTTCTTGCCCCAATGAAGGTCCAACAACTTCAGACTGAATAATTTCAGCAGAAGCAGGAAGTTTACCGGCTCTTAGTACGTTAGCTATATCCTTGGTTTCATTTACCGTGAAGGTTCCTGTAATTTCAGAACGACCACCAGAAATGGGTCCAGAAGAAACACCAGGAGCTGTATATACTTTATTGTCCAGGACAATGGCTATACCTGTTTGATTGTTGTAAGCATCACCTGTCAACTTCTCCCACTCTTTAGCACCACGGGTATTCATGGTCATGCTTACCGCAGGTTTGTTGTATTGGTCAAAAGTATCCTGGGCATCAGAGACAACATCTCCACTTATCCTAGGAACAGCATCTCTATTGGATTTTAATGCAAATAACTCTACTACCTCAGAGTCTTTGGACGGTCTTTCCCAAAGGAATTTGGTAAACTGAATATCATTTGGCAACAATCTTCTGATTTCCGGTCTTCTCAAATACCCTCCAATTTCTGCAGTATCTGTAACCAAGGCCCTAGCTACAGCATGGCTGCCAGGGCTAGCAGGAATCAATTTACCTAACAACGGGTTTACCTGCTGCGTCAAATCCAAAGAATCCTGAGCAACATCGGATAGCAAAGAATCTATTTCTGATTCCGGCTTAGTAGTTTCCTCCTCTGTTTGAACAGGCTCCAATATCTCTTTAAGTCTTTCATTGGCACTCACAAAGAATGCTCCTAAACTTTGGTTGTTCTGCTGATAGGTCTCCCAGAACTCCAATTGGGCGGTACTTGATAGCAGTTCCTGGGCCCTAGCAATATCGCGGGCACCTGGAAGCTCTACCAAAATACGTCCAGAATTACCTTCCCTTTGGATATTTGGCTGGGTAACCCCAAAACCATCAATACGCTCACGCAATACTTCAAACGCAGAAACAATGGACTCATCAATTTTTCTTCTGATAACCGGCTTAACTTCATCATCGGTCATCTGAAAATTGATGTCATCACTCAATCCTTTGTTCGCAAAAATATCAGGCGAAGCCAGTTTGGTTTCTCCCTTGATGGCATCGAATGCATCAAAAAACAAATCCAAATAAGTATCTGGGCTATTTTTGGAAGCATTATCGGCATCAGCCAATGCTTTATTGAAAACTGGATTTTTAGTATTGTTCGCAAGCCCTTTCAGGATATCTTTTACCGAAATCTGGAGGGTAACATTGATTCCCCCTTTAAGGTCCAATCCCTTGTTCAGCTCTTTCTTCTTAGCGTCATCGTAGCTGGTGAAACCCAAAACCGGATTGGTTCCAATGGAATCCAGGTATGATGCCTCTAAAGCCTCACGCCTTGCCACATAGTCCTCTTCTGTTTCCAATATTTGGCTAACGGCGTAAGTTTCAGCATCCTTTTCCAACTTGCTCGTAATGAAAGTATAGGATAACTGATAAATGCTCACCAAACCAAAAAGGAGCGCGAAAAGCCTTATAAGTCCTTTATTTTGCATTGATTATTAAATTTTTAGAAGTTTTCTTAAACAGCGTGCAAATATATCATTTCCCATAAGATTTGCCAATAGAAATTGATGGAATTGCAATTGGAAACCCTGTTAGATTGTTAAAATAAAAAAGCCATTTCGATCGAAATGGCTTTTTAGTATGGTTAAGACTGGTCTACAATTGTAGCAATCCGTTGGTTTTCTTCACGCCTCCGGCACTTTCCTTCATTTTGGCCTTTTCTGCGTCACTTAGTTCAATTTCAACCACTTTTTCAATACCATTTTTCCCTAAGATCACAGGGACTCCAATACAAATATCATCCAAGCCATACTCCCCTTCCAACAAGGTGGAACATGGGAACATTTTCTTTTGGTCGCAAGCTATTGACTGTACCAAGGATGAAACCGCAGCTCCAGGAGCATACCATGCACTGGTACCCAATAGTTTGGTCAATGTAGCACCTCCAACTTTGGTTTCCTCAACAACCCATTGCATTTGCTCTTCTGAAAGGAATTCTGAAACTTTTACGCTATTTCTGGTAGCATGTCCGATCAACGGTACCATTCCCTTGTCGCTATGGCCTCCCATTACCATTCCATCAACATCTGAAATGGGGGCTCCCAAAGCTTCTGCCAATCTGTATTTGAAACGGGCACTATCCAAAGCACCGCCCATTCCAATAATTTTATGTTTAGGCAGGTCTGTGGTTTTATGCACCAAATAGGTCATGGTATCCATAGGATTACTTACCACAATGATAATGGCATTTGGAGAGTGCTCCAAAAGGCTTGTGGCCACAGTTTTTACAATTCCTGCATTGATTCCAATAAGTTCTTCACGTGTCATTCCCGGTTTACGAGGAATACCTGAAGTAATTACCGCAACATCACTATTTGCCGTTTTGGAATAATCGCTGGTACTTCCAGTGATTTTGGTATCAAAACCGTTAAGGGATGCTGTCTGCATCAAATCCATGGCCTTGCCTTCGGCATAGCCTTCTTTAATATCCAAAAGGACAACTTCCGATGCAAAATTTTTCATCGCTATATATTCGGCGCAGCTTGCCCCCACTGCACCAGCTCCAACTACGGTAACTTTCATTTTATTAGATTTTAATTTTAATCGGACAAAAATACGGGATCTCAGTTAGATAAAACCTGACATTTGTCCATTTTCAACCCTGTTTCGCAAAGAAATTTCACAGTAACCTTTTCTTTAAAAACCCGGGATTCAATCAAAAGGGAAAGGTCTCGTTTTATATTGTTGTCATCATGCAATAATTTGTTGTGTAATGCCGTTATAATAGTCCCGAAATCTGTTTTAACCTACTTAACCATGAAAAAGTTCTTTTCATTGTTGTCCATAGTATCCATAATTGCAATAAGCAATTGTACCAGTATACCCGAAAACAACGATCCTATTTTGGGTATATGGGTAAAAAGTGATTCTCCTGCGGACAGCAACAAAAACTCAACCACTACCCGCGAAGAGTGGACCTTTAATGATGTCTACTTGGGTAGATACCAAAATTATTCAGACTCCAAACTTGTTTTTTACACTGACTTTAAATGGTCCGAAGATAACGGGACATATACCATTATTTATGGTAATCCCGAGATTGAGGATGTTATAGTTAATTTGGAACAAGCAAATGATCCAGAAGCATTGACCTTGGGTAATGGCTCCGTCTTCGCCACCAGGGAGTAATTAGGAAGACGCACTTATGAAAATAGAAGGCCCCAACTCTAGAGTTGGGGCCTTTCTTATTTATTGGTTGGTTGGTTTTCTATCTAAACCCAAAGTTTATACCAAAGGTAAAGGTGTTAAATTGGGCTAAATTGTAATCTGCATTCAATCTAAAGAATCCAAGCTTCAATTTGGTTCCGATGTTACCCGACACTCCACTTACATTATTGCTAATGTTAAAAGGGTCTGTATACACAATTGGAGCGCCAATTGTTTGGACTTCATATCTTCCTAAAATATCTGTTTCTGATTTTCCTGTAATGTAGTTCAATCCTCCATAGAAGTTGATAACGGGCAAGCGGGTGGATACCACTGCGCTAAAGTTCCAGGAACTAAATTGGGCATCCAATCTTTGGTTTTCACCTGCAATTACACCCGTATCGGAGAAATCATATTCTCCACTCAGCTTAGTGTACCCTATTACAGCAGAGATAGCCACTGGAAGTAGTTTATCTGCTGGAAGGTGCTTGGTAAAATCGTGCTGTATTCCAAAGCCGTATAGCCCTATTTTAACATCATCTGTGTCAATTTTGGGCAAAAACCTGGCCTTTACCTCTGTTCCTTTAATAAGGCCCACACTGGCTTGTATGTACCCTGAAGGAACAAAATTCAAGTCTTCAGAGGCCAATCCGGAAGGAAGTTCAAATTGAGTGTTTACCTGTTGCCCTTCAATGGTAGCAACAATGGCCACATCTATTCCTTCAATATCACCCAAAGCGGTGGCTACCTCTTTAGAGGTACTTCCATCCAAAAATTGAAGATTTTCGTAATCCGCAGTATTGAGTGTGAAGGATTTTTTATCATCCTTGTTTTTAAAACCGGTTAGGTTTCCAACTATCGAAATTTCAAATCCGCCTAAAGGCTTCGCATCAGCTGAGTTGTACCAGCCATTTGAGATGCTATAAACCCCTGCTTCGGTTACTGGCACCAACCAAGCTGTGGTAAAACGCTCAGCATCGTTGAGACCTGCTGCTAGAAGGTCATTGATGTTGGATTGTGCCATTCCAGAGGAAAAACTGACCAATGCCAACAAAAGAATTATTCTTTTCATCTTGTCAAATTTTTCCTAAAACTAAAAAACTCGCCCTTTTGGAGCGAGTTTTTGTTGTGAATGGCCATTATCTATGCATCTATGTTGGCATAGACGGCATTTTTCTCAATAAATTCTCGTCTTGGTGGCACCTCATCGCCCATTAACATGGAGAATATTCGGTCTGATTCCGTTGCATTATCAATGGTCACCTGACGCAATGTTCTGAATTCAGGATTCATTGTAGTATCCCACAACTGCTCCGCATTCATCTCCCCAAGACCTTTATAGCGTTGGATACCTGCACCGCCTCCTAAGGATTCTACAATTTCATCACGTTCGCTATCATTCCAGGCATATCTCTTCTTTGCTCCTTTTTTAACCAGATATAAAGGTGGAGTTGCGATATAAACATGACCGTTTTCAATCAATTCACGCATATATCGGAAGAAAAAGGTCAAAATCAGGGTTTCAATGTGACTACCATCAACATCGGCATCACACATGATAATAACCTTATGATATCTCAATTTTTCAAGGTTCAAGGCTTTGCTGTCCTCGTCGGTACCAATGGTGACCCCAAGGGCAGTGTACATGTTCTTGATTTCCTCATTTTCAAAAACTTTGTGCTGCATGGCCTTCTCCACATTAAGTATTTTACCCCTTAATGGCAATATGGCTTGAAAATTTCGGTCCCGACCCATTTTTGCAGTTCCTCCTGCGGAATCACCCTCTACAAGGAAAATCTCACAGTTTTCTGGGTCCTGGTCCGAACAATCGGATAGTTTTCCGGGAAGTCCGCCTCCTGTCATCGGGTTCTTTCGTTGAACCATTTCCCGTGCCTTGGCAGCGGCATGTCTTGCCTGAGCTGCCAATTTTACTTTTTCAACTATCTGCTTGGCGTCTTCCGGATGTTCTTCCAGATAGTTGGTCAGCATTTCTGAAACCGCCTGACTCACCGCACTGGTAACCTCACGGTTCCCCAACTTGGTCTTGGTCTGCCCTTCAAACTGTGGCTCAGCCACTTTAACAGACACAATAGCCGTCAATCCTTCACGGAAATCATCTCCGGATATCTCAAATTTGACCTTGTCGAGCATTCCAGAATTGTCCGCATATTTTTTAAGGGTCGATGTAAGACCTCTTCTAAAACCTGATAAGTGGGTACCTCCTTCATGTGTATTGATGTTGTTCACATAAGAATGAAGGTTTTCGGTGTACCCATTGTTGTAAATCAAAGCTACCTCCACAGGAATTCCGTTCTTTTCCCCCTCCATGGAAACCACACTTTGAATAAGGGGTTCACGGTTGCCATCCAAGAATCGGATAAACTCTTTTAAGCCTTCTTCGGAGTAAAAGGTCTCAGAAATGTATTCTCCCTTTTCATCCTTGTTGCGCTTGTCCGTCAATTTGATGGTTACCCCCTTGTTCAAATAAGCCAATTCCCGCATTCTATTGGCCAAGGTTTCATAGCTATATTCCGTAGTCTGGGTAAAAATGGTATCGTCCGGGGTGAATGTGACCACGGTCCCATTTTCCTTGCTTTCACCAATGCTTTTTACCGGATATAAGGTTTTACCTCTTTCATATTCTTGTTCCCAAATCTTTCCTTCACGATATACTGTAGCCTTTAAATGACTGGAGAGTGCATTAACACAGGAAACCCCAACACCGTGAAGCCCTCCGGAAACCTTATAGGAGTCTTTATCAAATTTACCTCCGGCCCCAATCTTGGTCATGACCACTTCAAGCGCAGAAACACCTTCCTTTTTATGCAATCCAACTGGGATTCCCCGTCCATTGTCCTTGGTGGTTATGGAATTGTCTTCATTTATGATGACCTCGATAGTATCACAATAACCGCCCATGGCCTCATCAATGGAGTTGTCCACTACTTCATATACCAAGTGGTGCAAGCCCCTTGTACCTACATCTCCAATGTACATGGAAGGACGCATACGCACGTGCTCCATACCCTCAAGGGCCTGGATACTATCCGCAGAATACTGGTTTTTCTTAGCTTCTTCGCTCATATATTTTTAGTATTTACTTTCAAATTTTCAAATCTTACAAATATAAGGAATACCCAGTAAAATTGGGTAGTTGAAGCTATCCGCTCGGTTCAAGTTATCAACAAAAAGTGTGGAAAAAACAATGCGTGTTTTATCGTGCCCAAACGCCGTTGGAGCCATTAAAAAAGCCCCTTGATTAAGGGGCTTTTCCGACTAATTGAAAATGAAACAAAACATCATCTTCCTGCTCTAAAATGTAAACACTTATTGGTTATTTTTCATAGGCATCCTCATGGACGTGGGCCACCGCCCTTCCAGAGGGGTCGTTCATGTTCTTAAATGCCTCATCCCACTCCAATGCAATTTTGGTACTACAGGCCACAGATGGTTCCTGTGGTACACTCAACGCTGCTGCATCTGAGGGAAAATGACCCTCAAAAATGGAACGATAATAATATTCCTCCTTGGTGGTAGGGGTCTGGATAGGAAACTTAAAATGGGCATTTTTAAGCTGCTCATCGGTCACCTTTTCCTCCACCAGCAGTTTTAGGGTATCTATCCAACTATATCCAACTCCATCAGAGAACTGCTCTTTTTGTCTCCAGGCCACACTTTCGGGCAAATAGGATTCAAACGCTTTGCGAACCACCCATTTTTCCATTCGTTCGCCATTGATCATCTTATCTTTTGGATTGATACGCATGGCCACATCCATAAATTCCTTGTCCAAAAAGGGAACTCTGCCTTCAATTCCCCAGGCTGCTAGAGATTTGTTTGCCCTGAGGCAATCGTACATATGGAGCTTATCCAATTTCCTAACTGTTTCCTCATGAAAATCCTTTGGACTTGGTGCTTTATGGAAATAGAGATATCCTCCAAAAAGTTCGTCGGCCCCTTCACCGGACAACACCATCTTAATTCCCATGGATTTGATTACCCGCGCCATTAAATACATGGGTGTGGAGGCACGTATGGTTGTGATGTCGTAGGTTTCAAGGTTGTAGATTACATCTTTGATAGCATCCAATCCCTCTTGGATGGTAAATTTTATCTCATGGTGGATAGTACCGATATGATCAGCTACCTTTTGTGCTGCTTCCAAATCCGGTGAGCCTTCCAGCCCAACAGAAAAAGAGTGTAGCTGTGGCCACCAAGCTTCCTTGGTATCTCCTGATTCTATTCGCATTTGGGAATACCTTTTAGCAATAGCAGAGGTCACTGACGAATCCAAACCTCCTGAAAGAAGCACTCCATAAGGCACATCTGACATTAATTGACGGTGTACGGCCGCTTCCAAGGCTTCTTGTATTTCAGCTATGCTGGTTTGGTTTTCTTTGACGGCATCATACTCCATCCAATCCCTCTTGTACCATTTTTTGAATTCTCCTTCGGCACTGTGGAAATAATGCCCAGGAGGAAAAAGTTCTATCTTGGCACAAGTACCTTCCAAAGCCTTCAATTCTGAGGCTACATAAAAGGTTCCGTTTTTATCCCATCCAATATATAATGGAATAATTCCCATATGGTCCCTTGCCACAAAGTATTCGCCCTTTTCGCTGTCGTAAATGGCAAAGCCAAAAATTCCGTTTAATTCATCCACAAAATCCACACCTTTTTCTTGATAAAGGGCCAGGATAACCTCGCAATCCGATTGAGTCTTAAATTCATACTTCCCCTCAAATTGTTTTCTAAGTTCCAGATGGTTGTAGATTTCACCATTGGCCGCCAGTACCAATTTGCCATCTTGGCTCAACAGAGGCTGTTTTCCCGAAGCGGGATCGACAATGGCCAATCTTTCATGTGCCAGAATAGCTTTTTCATCGGCATAAATCCCGTTCCAATCTGGCCCTCGGTGCCTAACTTTCTTGGACATCTCCAACAACTGAGGCCTCAAAACCTCAGTACTCTCCTTTAAATCAAACGCGCATACAATTCCGCACATACAAATACTATTTATTACAATTGAGATACAAAAATGGCATATAAAATTTCATTATTAAATACTAATATCAATTTTAGTTATGATTCAATACTTAAAAACTTAAATATCAACTTTATTGTAATTATAATTAGATTTAGTTATAGAATTTCAAACATATTGTAAGGTTCTTAAATTTTAACGTCTCTTTATAAAAACAGCACTCAATTACATCCTAGTTTTGGGAACAACTAAAATCACAATCATGAAAAATGTATTCTTATTTGCTTTTTTAACCTTAGCATTGGTTTTTTCAACTGAGGCAACTGCCCAGAAATTCAGTGGCCTTGACAAAAGCCCTGCGGATATAGCTTCTTTTCCGGCGAGTTATAGAGTATCCGATAAATCGGTACGAGTAATCTATAGTCGTCCCCAACTAAAAGGACGTAGCCTTTCTGAACTTGCTCCTGCAGGAAAAGTTTGGAGAACTGGAGCCAACGAATGCGCAGAAATCACTTTTTATAAAGATGTAACTGTAGGTGGAACAGCTGTAAAGGCAGGAACCTATTCTATGTTCACTATTCCAGGTGAAAAAGAGTGGACCGTAATTCTGAACAGTAATCTGAACCAATGGGGAGCTTACTCTTATGACAGTGCCGCCGATGTGGCTCGTGTTAGTGCAGCTGCAAGCACTGATGGCGAATCTTTGGAAGCTTTCTCTATTGCTTTTAATGATGAAGGTGCTATGGTCATGGGGTGGGGCACCACGCGTGTTTCATTGCCAATAGGGCTGTAACCAGTATAATTTTAATGTGAAACGAAACGGGCCTTTTAGGCCCGTTTTCTATTTTACCTGATTTCCTGAAACAAAAACCTGCTCAGCCTGAAGGTTTGGAATGTTATCAACAGGAACTGTCATGATATCATCGCTCAAAATGACAAAATCGGCAAACTTCCCTACTTCAATGCTCCCCTTTTCGTCTTCTTCAAAATTGGAGTATGCCGCCCAAATGGTCATCCCTTTTAAGGTTTCTTCTCTAGAAAGGGCATCTTCCATTTGAAAACCGCCTTCAGGGTATTTCTCTAAATCCTGTCTGGCCACCGAAGCATAGAAGGTAAGGAACGGACTCACTCTTTCTACGGGAAAATCTGTTCCCAAAGCCACTATTCCAGCCTTATTGAGTAATTTTTTATAGGCATAGGCACCCTTCACACGCTCGTGTCCCAAACGATCCTCTGCCCAATACATGTCGCTTGTGGCGTGGGTAGGTTGAATTGAAGGAATAATTCCATGTTCAAAGTAATCGAAGTCCGCCTCGGAAATCACCTGGGCGTGTTCTACCTTCCAACGCCTATCTTCTTTTCCTTCCAAGGCCTTTTTGTATGCTCTTAAGACTACAATATTGGCAGAATCTCCAATGGCATGGGTATTCATTTGGTAATCAGATTGGGCTATTCTTTCAGCTAGAGCTTCTATTTCATTAACGGGAGTTACCATGGCACCAAAATGTCCGTCATGGTCCGAGTAAGGAGCTTTTAATGCCGCACCCCTTGACCCCAAGGCCCCATCTCCATATACCTTTACAGAACGTACATGGAGTTTGTCTGTTTTTATGACCCCTTTGTTCAGGAAATGATCCAAATTATCGTTTGAATTGCTTACCATGGCATAGAGCCTTATTGACATGTCTCCTGCTTGTTGCAAGCTATCTATCAATTCTATTGTTGCCCTGCCTAAACCTGCATCATTTACTGTAGTAAGACCATAATCCAAACAAATTTCTTCAGCATCTTTTAAAGCCTGAATCTGGGTTTCTTTACTAGGTTTTGGTATGACCGCATCTACCATACCCATAGGTCTGTCTACTAAAACTCCTGTGATTTTACCATCTTTTTTAACGATTTCGCCTCCTTCTACGGAGGTATCATTGGTTATCCCAGCCATATCCAAGGCTTTTTGGTTCACGAGATAGGCATGGCCATCAACCCGTTCCAAAGCTACAGGTGTATCAGGAAACAATTCATCTAATTTCTGCTTGGTGGGGAATTCCTTTACTTCCCAGTCGTTTTGGTCCCATCCTCTACCCAATACAAAGTTGGAAGGGCGTTCTTTATGGAAGGCGACCACCTTATCCAAAATTTCCTCAAAGCTTTCGGTTCCAACCAAATCCACTACTTGTTGATTTAGCCCTAGGCCATAAAAATGGCAGTGGGCATCAATCAATCCTGGGACAATGGTTTTTCCGCCAGCGTCAATCTCTCTTTTGGCTTCAAATTTTTCCCGGATAGCTGCCTCATCTTCAACCGCTACAAACTTTCCATTTTTAACAGCAACGGCAGAAGCCATTGAAAAATCAGCATCAACGGTATAGATGTTGGCATTATAGATTACAAGATCAACTTCTTCTTTGGAAGTACAGGATGCAAAAACAAGTACAACTGAAATACAGAGGAAAATTTTTTTCATTACGAAGTGGTTTCCTCCAAAAATAGAAAATGCAAATGAAAGTCAAAGAATCATTGATCATCAAACTTGGTCATCACAAACTCTATACGACCGTTCTCAAAGTCTTTGGCCTTTATTTTTCCATTGCGCAGTGGCTTGGTATCCCCAACACCTTCCCAGACAATGCGATTATCATCAATACCCAACTTTTTTAAGTGAAGAGCAACGGCCCTAGCCCTTAGTGAGGAAATAAACTTGTGATATTCTGGAGTGCCAATATTATCCGAATGCCCAGTAATTTTCATCTGTACCTCGGCATTTTCTTTAAGATACTTGAAGATTTTTTGAATATCCTTCCTTGCTTTGGCGTCAAGTTCATAGCCTTTTGGTTCAAAAGGATTATTCTCCAACACGTAGATCTTATCCTCTTCATAGTTTACCCTAGGTAATTCCTCGAGAACAAAATTGTCCAGATAGTAGTACGAGAAATCGCTGGATGAGGGGAGTTTTTCAGACTTTAACAACGTAGTATTATCATTGGTCTGAAAGTTTCCGAATATGATATGGTTTTCAAAGCCTTTGGCATCAAATTCAGCTGTCAATGTAACCCAACCTTCTTTCTCCGCCATGGACTTATCCGCCTTCAATGCTATTTCATGAAATTCAACATCCTCTTGTAAGTCCAATTTAGAATGGGTAAGAACCGAGCTGTTAGGTACCTTTACCTTTTTATTTGTCATTATAATTGACATGGTTTTCAGTGCCATTTTGGAAGTTTCCGCCAGGCTCACCTGTAATGATACTTTATAAGGATGCTTTTCACGTAGTTTTTTGGCCGTGTTTAATTGAACATACTCCCGATAATCGTTCAACGCATAAAAATAGAGTCCTACGTAACCGGAACCTTCGGCGCTCTTTTGACTTCCCTTGAAATTCTCCGGGATACTAAAATCCTCTGAACCACATTGATGAAAGTAATCTCCTGAGCTGGATGTTGGCAAAGAAACATCTTGGAGCAGCACATCCATATTTACAATTCTGGATGGGCATTGGTCATTGATTTCGAATCCTGGATTTAAAATCAAGTTTTGTGAGGAAAGTGCTGTGCACACCAACAAACTAATACTGAAAAAAGATAATGTACGGTAACCCATTTTAACTTTGTTTACTAGGTTCCCGTGCAAGCTTAAAAACGCATGTTTTTCTTTTATATTGCTCTGCTACTGGTTTTTACAATCACTATTTTCTGCATTTTGTCCTCATTTTTCACACTAAATTTTGATAAAAAGCGTTACTAAAGTCCAAATCTTATTGTAATGCGCATAGTAACCATTGTGCTGATACTATTCTTATTCCCATTTTTTGGAATTGGCCAAAATACCGTTACGGGAAAAATTATTGATGAATTGGGGCTCCCAATTTATTTCGCTACGGTTGAAATCGATGATACCAAGGATATCGCATACACAGATTTTGATGGCGCTTTCACCCTGGAAAGTGAAAAAGATTTTCACTGGAAAATAAAAATCAGCTCCAAAGGTTACAAAACGGAGTCTTTCTTTGTTTTAAGTGGTGGTAGTTCTGGGGAGATCGTACTGGAATACAATGAAGAAATGAGAAAGATGTTGGAGGGAAAATAGCTTTTCACCTTTAATTATCATCCTCAAACTTGGTCATCACAAATTCTACCCTTCTATTTTTTCTTCTGGCCTTATCGGTAAGGGCGCTATCCACAGGAATCTTGTTGCCATAGCCTTTGGATTCTATACGTTGTCTATCCAACCCCAATGCAATCAAGTATTTTGCAACGGTACTGGCCCTTTGTCTTGACAATACATCATTGTATTCATCAGAACCCAGGTCATCTGTATGGCCGCTTATGGAAACTTTTAAGTCCGGATTTTTCTTAAGATAACTGTAAACATCCTTTAGGCTTTGTTTAGCCTTAGGTTGCAAATCGAAACGATCAAAGTTAAAATTGACGTGGTCCAGCACATAAACCTCATTGGGTTGGTAATCTGGCCCAATGTAGTTAAGGGAAACATCATCAATATAGTAGTATGAATAACCTTCGGTTTTTCCGGAGGCCTCTTTATAGTTTAGATAGTTGGTACCGCCGTTGCTTTTAAAATTTCCAAGTATCAGGTGGTTTTCAAAACCTTTGGCCACAATTTCCAAGCTAATCTGCATCCACTCCTTTTTGTCATCATAAAAACCACTTGAAGTAAACTGTTTGGCATGGGTCGCTTTTATATTCTTTGATGCCAGCGCCGAGTTAGAAAGTTGCCTTTTTGTATGAACGGTCAAAGGTTTTTCTGAAAAAACCGCTCCCATGTCCATTACCGCCCCATCAGATTTCTCGGCCAAGCTAAGGGAAAGGGATAATTGATACCTATGTCCTTTTTGTAAGGTCTCGGTCAATGCTACTTGAATGTATTCCCTGTAATCTTTAGGGGCAAATAGATAGAGTCCTGCATAAGCACTACCTTCAAAAGCTTCTTGTTTGCCCTTAAAGTTCATGGGGATTCCCAGCTTTGTCCGGCTACATTCGTTAAAATAGTCTGTAGTACCCAAAGTGGGGGCATTCCAATATTCGGCATCCCTGTTTAGGTTGCTCATTTTTATGGGACACTCCACAAAGTCTTCAAAGCTCCCGTTATGCACTAAATTCTGCGATAGAACCGTAGTACAGAGCACCATGAAAAAGGAAAGGGTCAATATGTCATAGCATCGTTTCCGCATAACTTTACAGTCTTCGGAACCCCTAGGTTATTGAGGTTGGTAGTCAAAAAAACGAATAAATGACCTCTTTATTGCCCAAGTAGCTGAAAATCACATCAATGGAAAGATAGACGCAATTTGGCTTGAATCGCCTAAAAATCAAACTTGTAGGAAACCCCTGCTAGAGCCTGAAATCCTTGTACCCTAAAATTGGCCCATCGTTGATAATCGTTATTGGCAATATTGGATGCTTTTACAAAAACAGAAAGTTGTTCATTGAATCGATAACCAATATGCGCATTGGCATCAAAAAAACTATCCAAGGTAACAATGGTTGAAGGAAATTCGGATGGTAAAGCATTTTGGACCACTTGCGCTACTAAATCGTCCCGTTCTCCAACATAAAACAAATTGGCCCCTAAATACCATTGCTTGTTAATCTGGTAATCCATGAACACAGATCCTTTTATTGAAGGTAAATTCCAGGCAGGATTATCGGTCTCGGTATCATAATCGTAAAACTCGGCATTGATTCCCAGTGAAAAGTTTCGGTTGACATCAACATTGATCTCCCCAAAAATGCCCAGGGTCTTTACATCATCGTAGAAAACTTGGAAAGAATTTCCATAGAAGTAGCTCTTTTCGTCATCCCTAAACAGGTTTTGTGGATTCAAAAAGAACAATGGTCTTCTGTTTTCCGCTGTATAGGATCCTTTGATGTTATACCCTACATTGGAAAGCAATTGCCCTTTTAATCCCAAATAGCCTTCATATTGCTGATCGGTAGGCTGAATGGTGAGCGTTGGGGAAACGTACGGATTTTCATTTACAAAACCGTGATACGAATTTTGCTTTAGTTGACCTTCAATTCCTCCATAGGCAATAACATTTTCGTCCAACAAACGATAAGATGCGGTTACTGCTGGATAGATATAAAAATTGCTGTCGCTGTTTTCGGTATCCAATCCATAAACAAAGCTAGCTCCAAGATTCAATCTCAAGTCATCACGAAGTACCAAAAGACTTGGAGTCACCCCTACCTGAAATTGACTGTAATTTATCTCCCCATCGTTTACTGTATTGTTAAGCGATGTATTCTTGAAGTTTCCGTTCACAAAATCCATTTTGGCCCCAATGGTGACCAACTCCTCTGTAATGGGCAATTCAATGGTTGGATTGATCACTACCCGATTTTCTCCTGATTCGGTGGCATCCCAAAAACGTCTCAACAAAACAGTCCCTTTCTTAAAAAAGGAATCTTCCATATTTATATGGGCTTTGGCCTCTGCATTGAAATAGTTTTGCTGCTCGTCCATGCCGGCAATGGTGATTTCATCAAAAGCTCCGTTTTCAATTCCGTACCAATTGTACAGCTGATGCTGCAATCCAACACTGGCTCCCCAATCCATATCTCTATCCTTCTTCGCATAGGAGACATCCAATTGGGTATTGTAAAAATCGGTATCCAACGGTGTCGAATCAATATCTCCGCGGGAAGAATGGTGACTCAATCCAAAATCCAACAAATCCTCTCCTCTATTAAATTCCCTGCTTGTATATACATCTACCAAGGCGTTGTTATAATTGCCCAATCCTACCGAAGCATAGGAATTGTACAATGTAGGGGGCGGCGTTTTTTTAACCCTGGAGGCTTTTCCTTTTGCCGGAGTAAATGTAGAAGCTACGGGCACTGAAAATATGCTGTAGTTAATTTCTTTTTTTTGAAGCACAATAGAATCATTGAGATTTGGGGCAGACTTCACCTTAAAGGCATCTGAAACAGTTGGGGAATACGGTTTCACAACCGTAACCGTTTCAGTACCTATGTCATCGGTTTCTTGGGCAACTGCTGTTCCCAAAAGGCTCAAAAATACTAGTGATACTATATAGATGTTCTTTTGCATACCGCGTGTAGATTTAGTTTCCGTTGGGGTCAACGGATGAATTGGTCTGGGCTTCCTTGGCTTTGATCATAGAAAGTTCTCCTTTTGCCTCTGCAACAATTTCTTCGTATTCTGAAAAATTGCTGATCACACTCTCCAAAATGTACGTGGCCTGAAAGGCATCTCCCAAGCTGTAAAAATTCTTTGCCATAACCACAAGCCCTTTACCTCCCCATTCCTTGTAGGGAGCAAAGTCCTTTGCCAATTTTTGCACTGCTGTATTGGAAGCTTCAAAATCCTGGTTCTTGTTTTTGAAGTAGGCATCATAATACCATGCTTCAGCCGCCAACTCCCCTGTTGCAATTTTTTGGACCTCTTTATAGGCCGTTTCTGCCAAAACTTCATCGTTGGTGGCTATGGCCGACCGTGCTATCATGATCTGGGCATCACTTTTTATCCTATTGTCAATCTTGGAAGCATTCAACACCTTTTCTGCGTAGGCAATGGTTTTTCTGTAGTCTTTTTGACCGTAATACCCTTTCATGAGGTTAGATTGGGCAAAAGTTCTGTTCTGAACAATTTCCGCAGTACTTTCCAACCGCTCCAAGTACGGAATGGCATTTTGATAGTCTTGTTTTTCCACAAAAATTTCGCACACCCGTGTCAGTGCCTGTTCCGTGAATTCGCCACTACCGCTATTTGCCACAACCTGATATTTGGCCAGTGCCTGTTCCTTATCTCCTTTTGCATAATAGAGTTGGGCTAAATTGAAGTTGACATCCAAAGCATGAATGCCATTGGGGAATTCTTTTAAATAATCTTCATAGGCACGAATCGCGGCATCAGACTTTCCTTCCACATATTTTCGCTCGGCAGCCTCAAAGCTGGCATTATCCAATTCGGCATCTGTTACCTCTACAAAATCAAGATTTCTGGCCCAAGCTGCATATTCGCTCACTCTACCTTCATCTACGTAGATCAATTTAGCCGTGGCTACGGCTTGTTTTGCCTCTTGGGTGCTAGGGTATTTTTGTACTACCTGTTTCAGTTTGACCAAAGCTTGATCGTTTCGGCTGGCATTGTAATGTACCAAACCTTGTCTTAGCATTGCCCTTGGGGCAAACTTGCTTCGGCTATATTCAGAGATCAATTGATCATAAGTTTGCAAGCCTACACTTTCCTGTCCTGTTTTAACATAGGTATTTCCGAGTTCAAAATAAGCATCGTCCCTTAGGCTTGATTTTGGATAGCGAGTCAAAAATTGGTTCAATCCATCAATTTTGGCAGAATTGTTTCCCAAAAACCCAGAGCACAAGGTTTTTTGAAATGCAGCATAATCCCGCTCCGGACCATTCATTTTTGAAGCTTCTTCATAAGCCGATTGGGCCTGACGATATTTACTGGTTACAAAGTAACTATCTGCCAATCGCAGATACCCGTCGCCACGTTTTTCAGAATCGACCAAGTTGGAATTTGTCACCGTTTTGAAATGAGATATGGCACTGTTGTAATCCTTGAGTTTAAAATAGCAATAGCCCAGATTATAATCCAATTCTTCATGTTCTGGAATGGAATTCACCCCTGGTAAGCCTTTAAATCGCTTAAAACTGATCAAGGCATCATCAAAACGATTAAGTCGATATTCAGATTCTGCTTTCCAATACTGTGCCTTAGCTTCAAAATTTGAATTTTCTGCACTTTTTAGTGATTTGGAAAATCGCTCTAAAGCTTGTTCATAATCCCCATCAATAAACAATTCCACCCCTCGGTAATAAGATACTTTTTGATAGGTCTCCTTGCTGGCATAGCCCTTGTTTTCCTCCAAAAGCTGCATGGCTCCTTCAAAATTCTTTGAAGTGATATAGGAATCCACCAAAAGCTCCTGTATTTCTTGTTGGTGTTCATCCTTTGGATATTTTTCTAAATAGGCCGCCATTACTTCGGGTACTGGCTCATAGGGATTTCCTATTTCATAGCTCAGTCGGGCATAATTGAGTAGTGCATCTTTTTGGATATCCGCGCTAAAATCCATTTGCGATGCATTTCGGAACGCATTTAAGGCCTCTGACTTCTTATCCAACTTTAAATAACACTCCGCCAAGTGATAATAGGCATTCTGGGAAACGCTGTTGGTTCCCCCTATTATTTTATTGAACTGTTGAATCGCGCCCTCATAATCTCCTTGTTTATAATGGCTGTACCCTAATAAATAGTAGTCTGTGTTGTTCAGTTTACCCCGTTTACCTCTGTATTTTTCCAGATAGGAAATGGCCTCACTGTATCTTTTAAGGTTGAAATAACTCTCCCCTATAACTTTGTTGAGCTCTGACTTTTCCTTTCTATCAGATTTGGGCAATTGCTTTTCGGCCATAGCAATGGCCTCTTCAAAATTTCCCAGTTTAAAATTTAAATCCGCTTGATAATATGACAGTTTCTCGTTGAGAAGCTCAGGATCGGTGATTTGATCAAATCTGGCACTTGCCTCATCATAATCATCCTGCTCATAGGCAATGTATCCCAAATAATATTTGGCCTGCGACCCATATTTTGGGGAATTGCTCACTTTGCTCAAATACCGTTCAGCCTGTTTGGGCCTTTTGGAAGCATACAGAGCGTACCCATTATTGAAATTGAACCGTTCCTGATCCGCATGGGACATAGAAGATTCGTCTACTTTTTTGTACCATTTTAGGGCATACGGATACTTTCCGGTTTCAAAATAATAATCGGCCACGTCCAAAAAAGCCGAATTGCGTTTGGTGGATGTAGGATAGCGCTCCACAAAGTCTTCCATCAATTTATCCGCTCCGCGTTGGTTCAATCGTATAGCGGCATTAGCCGCATAGTAGGCACTGTTTGCCTCTGTTTCGGAGTTTTTGGAAGTAGCTTTTACTTTCTCAAAGATAGCTTGAGCAGCTTGATATTGCTGATTGTTGTACAAGGCCAAAGCTTCTTGAAATTCTTTGTCCTCATGAAAATATACTTTGGTTTCCTGTGCTGTAAGTATGAAAAAAGTTCCCAAGAAAATGGGAAACAAAAGGAGGCTTTTTCGATTCATAGTGTTCTACGCTGTTCTCGATTGACTGTAAACATAACGTCAAAATACGGGCCAAAGTATGTCGATTTCCTAATCAACTTGAATTTAGCCAATGGAATGTGAGCTATAATTATAGAACTTAGTACCTTTATTTTCCAAAGTAATATTATGCCCGATACAATTGTAAAATTACAGGATGTAGCCGTATTCCAAAATGAAAACCTAATCTTGAACCATATTGACCTTGAGGTAAAAAAAGGAGAATTTGTTTACGTAATAGGAAAAACTGGAAGCGGGAAAAGTAGTTTTATGAAGACTTTGTACGCAGATCTTCCCTTAAAACAAGGAACTGGAAGCGTAGTTGATTTTGACCTTAAAGAATTACAAGAAAAGGACATCCCTTTTTTGCGTAGAAAGCTGGGTATTGTTTTTCAAGATTTTAAATTACTGCCAGATCGCAATATAAACAACAACCTTAGGTTTGTGCTCAAAGCCACTGGATGGACCGATGCTTCTAAAATGGACTCAAAAATTGAGGAAGTATTGGACAAAGTGGGAATGAAAACCAAAGGTTTTAAATATCCCCATGAGTTATCGGGAGGTGAACAACAACGCATCGCCATTGCCAGGGCCTTACTGAACGACCCTGAGCTCATCTTAGCTGATGAACCTACTGGAAATCTAGATCCGCAGACCAGTGTGGAGGTCATGAAAGTATTGCAGGACATCAATCAGAATGGACGTACCATAATAATGGCCACACATGACTATGCACTTATTTTAAAATACCCTCACAAAACCCTCAAATGTGATGGGAGCAAAGTATTCGAGGTAATACAAAAAGCTATCTAATACAATCCAACAACGCGTTTGTCAATACGCAAAGTCCAGAACCTCAAAAGGAGACCGTTGACAACTGGTGGATATTGATTGCACCCTAACACTTTGACCGCCAAAAGTTTTTTGTTTCTTTGCCAAAACTAAAATTACTTTCCCTTTATGGAAATACTTGGCATAGATATTGGCGGGTCCGGTATTAAAGGTGCACTTGTGAACGCCGAAACAGGCGAAATGTTGACAGAACGCCATCGCATACCAACCCCAGCTTCTAGAAAGCCTGATGAAATGGCAGAAGTGGTAAAACAGATTGTAGACCATTTCAATTATAAAGGCCCTGTTGGGTGCGGTTTTCCTTCTATTGTCAAAAAAGGGATATGCTTATCCGAAGGAAATCTACATCCCAGTTGGGTTGGTGTAAATGTTGATGAACTGTTTACAGAGGCCACTGGGCAAGAGTTTACGGTTCTAAACGATGCGGATGCTGCCGGATATGCCTCTATGAACTATGGAGTGGGAAAGGGAAAGAAAGGATTGGTGATCATGGTTACCATCGGCACCGGACTAGGTAGTGGGGCTTTTTACAATGGCATCTTATTACCAAATTTTGAACTAGGCCAGATTCCTTACAAAAAATACAGAAAGATAGAGCAATGGGCGGCTGCTTCGGCAAAAGAACGTGAAGGCCTCAGTTACGAAAAATGGGGTAAACGATTCAACAAATTTTTAAGATTGGTAGAACTGATAGTCTCTCCAGACCTTATAATCGTTGGTGGGGGAACTTCCAAAAAATGGAAAGAATTCAGCCATTTGATTGATGTTGATACCGAAGTTGTAAAAGCCGAGCTCATGAACCACGCAGGAATCATTGGAGCCGCCGTGGCATGCCTAAGGGAACAGCACCATGGGCATTTAAAAACCGAAAGCTAGTCTATCTTATTTCGTTTTCTGTCCACTTCCTTTAGGAAGATTTTTCTAAGTCTAAGGTAATTAGGAGTAACCTCCACGTACTCATCCTTCTGAATATACTCCAATGCCTCTTCCAAAGAAAACTTGATTGCCGGTACGATCTTGGCCTTGTCATCCGCTCCTGCTGAACGTACGTTTGATAATTTTTTTGTCTTTGTGACATTGATGGTCATGTCATCTCCTCTGGAGTTTTCTCCAATGACCTGCCCCTCATAAATATCCTCTCCTGGATCAATAAAGAATTTACCTCTTTCCTGTAATTTATCTATTGAGTAAGGAATTGCGGTTCCATTTTCCATGGACACCAAAGACCCATTTTGTCTTTGGGCAATTTCCCCTTTTAGGGGTTGGTATTCTAAAAATCTATGCGCCATAATGGCCTCCCCAGCTGTTGCGGTAAGCAATTGGTTTCTTAGACCGATGATTCCTCTTGATGGAATTATAAACTCACAGATCATTCGAGAACCTTTGGCCTCCATACTGGTCATCTCCCCTTTCCTAATGGAAACCATTTCAACCGCTTTTCCAGATACTTCTTCAGGAAGGTCAATGGTCAAGTGCTCCACTGGCTCACACTTGACACCATCAATTTCCTTGATGATAACTTGAGGTTGCCCAATTTGAAGCTCATATCCCTCACGTCGCATAGTCTCGATCAAAACAGAAAGGTGTAGTACCCCTCTACCAAAGACCATGAACTTATCCGCGCTATCGGTTTCTTCAACACGAAGTGCAAGGTTCTTTTCCAGCTCTTTTTCCAATCGTTCCTTTATATGCCTGGAGGTAACAAACTTGCCATCTTTCCCAAAAAATGGACTGTCGTTAATAGTGAACAACATGCTCATTGTAGGTTCGTCAATGGCTATGGTCTTCAATTTTTCGGGATTTTCAAAGTCGGCCACGGTATCACCAATATCAAAACCTTCCATACCAACAATGGCACAAATATCCCCTGCAACCACTTCATCCACTTTCTGACGACCAAGACCTTCAAAGGTAAATAGTTCCTTCACTTTGGTCTTCACAATGCCTCCATCTCGTTTTACCAAAGAAATCTGCTGGTTCACTCTAAGTGTTCCCCGCTGCAATCTTCCAATGGCAATCCGTCCGGTGAAGGAAGAAAAATCCAAAGATGTAATCAGCATTTGTGTTGACCCTTGCTCGGGCTTAAACTCCGGTATATGCTCAACCACCATATCCAAAAGGGGTTCAATATTTTCGGTGGGCTTTTGCCAATCTTCGCTCATCCAGTTATGCTTTGCCGAACCGTAAACCGTTGGAAAGTCCAACTGCCATTCTTCGGCCCCCAACTCAAACATAAGGTCAAAGACTTTTTCATGCACTTCTTCTGGAGTACAGTTTTCCTTATCCACCTTATTGATGACCACACAAGGTTTTAAACCTAAATCAATGGCCTTTTGCAATACAAATCGGGTTTGGGGCATAGGTCCTTCAAAGGCATCAACCAACAAAAGAACACCATCTGCCATATTGAGAACACGCTCTACTTCACCTCCAAAATCGGCGTGACCAGGAGTATCAATTATATTGATTTTAGTGTCCTTGTACACCACGGAAACGTTTTTGGAAACAATGGTGATTCCCCGTTCCCGTTCCAAATCATTATTGTCCAGAATTAGCTCTCCCTTGTTCTCATTTTCACGGAACAAACGGCAGTGATACATGATCTTATCCACTAGAGTGGTCTTGCCGTGGTCTACGTGGGCGATGATTGCAATATTCTTGATTTTGGACATAACCTGATTTTTAAGCCCGCAAAGATACTGCTATTTTTTTCTTGGACGACCACGCCTGTGTTATTTTTATCTTATTGATTTTGAGTATTTTGCTTTTATTTCTTTTTATTGACCACCCACCCTAGTTTAAGTGCCATAAACAAACCAAAATCATTGTCTAATTCATCAAAGAAATAAGCTGGACCTACTTCAAACCTAAAACTAAGGCCTTTACGACCAGTTCTTTGCAAGCCATAAACAGCTCCTATTCCTCCAAAATAATCCGAAGCATAGTCCAAATCCCCAACAACGGCTTTACCCCCTTGAACTGCCAACATAGGTGCAATGTAGTTTCCTGTATTCCTGGAAATGTTTTTTCCTTTCTCCAATCTTCTCTGAAAATTGTAGTAATGTCGATACTGTACTTTGCCAATAGGATAAATACCAAAACCGGAATCAAAAAAATCTGAATCCCTGTAAGCCAAACCAATAGTTGCTTCAGCTGTAATAGTCGAGTTATTGGAAATTCCATGCTCATATACCACTCCCGGCAGTAAAAAATTGAGCGTTAATTGATGATCTTCAACTTTACCGTTGGATTGTGAAAAACTCCAATTTGCAACTAAAAGAAAAAATAAAAAGAATGTGGAAACCTTCATGCGAGTTTAATTTTTGGTTATGCCGATCTCTGAATCAAAAATCAAACCAAAAATCTAAACCCTTAATTTCCAATACGTTTGTTTTCATCTTCCAATCCAGTCTTCCTTTTTCTTGCTTTTTTGATTTCATTTCGCCCAAAATCGTATGTAAAACTAAATGCTACCTGTCGTGAATCGCTTCCTCCCGTCCCATCGATGAACAAATCGCCAAATTGTGTGGTTCCCCTCCATGGCACGGTATACAGAATATCATTGAATGCCAGTCTACCTGTGACTTTGTTACTGAAAAACTTTTTCTGAAATGCAACATTTAGAGACCCCAAGGATTGTGTGGCATAGGTTCCTCCCCAAATAGAAGGCGAACTATACCAACCCGAAACTTCCATTTTAAAATCTTTGGAAATGGTAAACGTGTTTTGTGCATAAAAGCTCAAGGTTTCCTGTTTTATAGCTAAGAACTCCGGGCTTGTGGGTTTGTAATCACTGATATAGGCGTTAAGACTGAAATATAGATTCCACCATTCGTATATCTTTTTAGGGTACGAAATCCCCAAATTGATGACCTCCTGATCAGCGACATTTAAAGTGGTCAAAAAACTGGCACTTTCCCCTTCTGCAACGGTGACCCTTGCAAAAAAGTCCGAGATGTACGAATAACTCAAGGAAGTGGTCAACCGATAATTGAAGGTGTGGGAAAGTTTGATGTTGTCCGTATACTGCGGCTGTAAAAATGGATTCCCCTTTCCAAAAGATAGCTCATCAAATTTATATTCAAACGGATTAAGTGACTGATAGTTGGGTCGTTGTATTCTTTTGCTGTAGGTTAAGGCAAACTGGTTCTTTTGGTTCAATTGGTAGGTCAATCCGCCCGAAGGGAAGAAATCGGTGTAATTTCGCTCTACGCGTTCATTTTCATTCTCCTGTGCACTTTCCAACTTTCCGTCCGAAATGGTATTTTCCATTCGCAAACCCATTTGCAGGTTCCATTTGCCCCATTTCCGATTGTAATTAAAGTAAGCAGCATTGACGTTTTCCTTATATTCAAATTGATTGCTTTGGGTTGCATCCAGCACGTTAGCACCTCCAATTTGGTTGAAGAAATCAAAGGTGTTATCCGTATTCACATAGGCAAATTTGACACCAAGTCCCAATTTTCCCTTTAAGAAGTTTTGTTCGTAATCAGCTTTAACTGTAGCTATGCTAATATCGATAGGCGTTTGTTGAAAGGTGATACGCTCCGTGAGCACTTGGGATTCATCCCCATTGAAATAGGTATTGGGTTGAAAGGCATTTCTATCACTGTTGTATTTGCCAAAATCCAAATCCAAGTTTATGCTGTAGCCCAAGGTGTCGGCATATCTGTAGTTTAGGTTGGCGTTGATATTGTAAGAGGTATTGTCGGTTTGATTCAGAGCTACCAGCACACTATCCACTTGCTGAACTTCAACAGGCCTAATGGGGGTTCTGGTATTGTTTGTATTGAAACCATTGTTGAAATTTCCATTGAATATAGCCCCAATGGTGTGTTTGTCATTCAGATAATAATCGTAACCCAATTTAAGATTGTTGCTGTTCCTGTCGTAGACGCTGTTGGTCTCGGCATCAAACTGGGTGCCGGACTGCGTTCGGAACAAATTGATAAAACCTGTGTTTTTGCCAAACCGATTGCTATAGGTACCATAAAAATTTCCCTTTTTACCCCTATTGTTGAAGTTTAAGCTCGAATTAAATCTGGCAAAATCGCCATTGGTCATACCAGAGGTATATGTACCGTTGGTGCCAAGACTTTTATCCTTTTTTAGTTTGATGTTTATGATCCCCGCATTTCCAGCTGCATCATATTTAGAAGACGGTTGCGTAATGATTTCCACAGCTTCAATATCGGTGGCCTGAAGACTTTCCAAATAATTGATCAGATCTTCACCCTGAAGCACCGATAGCTTGCCATCGATGAAAATTTGTACCCCAGTCTTCCCTTCTACGATGATTCCTCCATTATTGTCCACAATGACCCCAGGAGCCTTTCTCAATAGCTCAAAAGCACTTGTTCCCGTTGCATTGATGGTATTTTCCACATTAAAAACAGTTTTATCCGCCAAAACCTGAACCATAGGTTTATCCGCAACAACGGTAACTTCTTCCAAGCTCTGGGCATTCTCCATCATAACAAGTGTTCCCAAATTGCGTTCTCCTCCCCTGTAATTAATTTTTCTTTGGATGTCGCTTAAACCAAGGGCTGTTATTTTCAATAGGTATTCACTGGGCATGATTCCACTGAGAACAAACCCGCCCTCTTCTCCACTTATAGTGGCTTTCACCAAAGTAGAATCCAATGGACTGTTGAGAGCTATTGCCGCAAATGGGATTGGTTCTCCAGTGGAAGTAGTTAATGTTCCCCTAATATCCTGCGCAGAAGCAAATAGTCCCAAAAGTAAAAGAGGTAGTACAGCTAGTTTTTTCATGTTTATGGTTTTAAATATTGAATACTCAAAATTTTGACTTTGGTTACCTTTTTAAAAGAGAATGTCGATGAGTTGGCCCATGGACTGCTCAATTGCCCGGTCCATTCGTCGGCATATAGGTCAATTCAACTTTATGTATTTTAGAGCATATCCAATAAGGAGTACATTACCGGTAGAACTATTATTTATGGACAAAAAGGTTATTTGGGGCATTAAAGTGAAGGAACTTCTTTTAGTGCTATCGTTTTATATTGTATCGGCTTTCTTCTATCATCTTACGGTCTGGTTGAGCTCCTCTGATTTTTCCAACGAAAACATCACCTTGCTGGGCGTTAGGGCATTTATTGATGGCGGAGGGCTACAGTATGGCATATTTCTTTTGTTCACCATTCCTATTTGGTGGTTGATATTTGTAAAACTTAAACACCAGAAACTATGGAAAAGACTGATACTCCATGCCTTTATCCTCCCCGTGTTCATCTATACCTCCCGTATTGTATACTATGATGTTTGTGAATCCTTGGGCTGGTTCCATCTTGAAGGCTCTGGACAGGTATGGGATTTATACATTCCTGCCCTCTTTTATTTAATACAATTCGGCATTTTTCATGCATACGAGCATTATAGGGAAAATCAAAAAAAACTGAAACTTGAAGGAGAGTTAAAACAAGCCGCTCTTAAAAGCGAACTTGCTGCCATCAAAGCTCAGCTTAATCCTCATTTCCTATATAATGTTTTCAATACGATCAATGCATCGGTGCCAGCAAAACAAGAAGAAACTAGACGACTTATAGCCACCTTGGCAGATTTGTTCCGATATCAGTTAAAAGCCAGCAAAGAAGAATTGGTTAGTCTGAAAGAAGAGTTGGATTTCGTAAAAAAATACCTTGAACTTGAAAAAGCAAGGTTTGAAGAACGCTTAAAAGTCAAAATAAATGTGTCCCAAGAACTCTACGCAGAGAAAATCCCCCCTATGCTATTACAACCTTTAGTGGAGAATTCGGTAAAACATGGTATTTCCAACGCAATGGAGGGTGGTGAAATATCCATTACCATTTTCAAAGAGGCCGAAAAACTGCGATTTGAAATAGCCGATACCGGTATTGGAGTAAAAAACAAGGAAAGTATTTTTAACAAAGGTGTTGGACTTACCAATACACGACTACGTCTCAAGAAAATGTATCAATCTCAAATAGAAGTCTTGGACAACCAGCCTCAAGGGCTAAAAATACGTTTTGCCCTATGAAAAAAGTTTTGATTGCGGATGACGAGAAGGCCGGAAGGACATTGATAAAAGAATATCTAGAGGACTACCCAGAGTTGGTTTTGATCGCAGAGGTGAACAATGGTGTGGACGCCATAAACGAGATAAACAGATTTAAGCCGGACCTTGTCTTTTTGGACATCCAAATGCCTGGAAAAACCGGTTTTGAAGTATTGAACCATTTGGACGAGATTCCAAAAATTATTTTCTCCACCGCTTTTGACGAATATGCCTTAAAAGCTTTTGAGGTACACGCGGTTGATTACCTTCTAAAGCCCTATACCAAGGAACGTTTTAAAGTAGCCATAGAAAAGCTCAATTCCAGCAATATTAAAATAGAAGCACTGGCACGTAGTGTGTTTATGGAGGAAGCTTCTTATCCTGCCCGGGTGCTGGTTCATTTCAACAAAAAACTGATAACCATCAAATGCGAGGAGATTATTTGGATCGAGGCTTATGGCGACTATTCCAAGATTCATACAAAAGATCAGGTCTACCTCAGCAATTTTGGAATATCCGACCTTGAGAAAAAACTCAATCCCCAGATTTTTTTAAGGGTTCATCGCTCATCTATGGTGAACATGGACAGAGTTAAAGAACTCAACAAATATGGCAAAAGCTATGATGTGACCATGGAAAATGGTGACGTAGTGAGGGTAAGCAGAGGATACATGGATGCCATAAAACGAATAATGCTTTAATTCAATATGCAATCAGCGTCCAACACACCAACGTTTTTCGCTGATTATCCAACCCAAACTCAGGTTCACAACGGGATGAACTCCCCCTTTAAAGGGACCGACATAATATCCAGCACCAGCATCAATAGAAAAGCTTAACCCAGAATTGTAACTACGCTGTACTCCATACACCAGACCTCCATAACCGTGCACACCATCCACTAATTGGTCCTGAACAACCCTCTCTCCGGGAGAGAACAGGGCAACACTAGGCGCCAAGTAATTGCCTGAATTCCCATAAATGGACCTTCCACGTCTATGCCGACCATTGAAATTGTGATAGTATCTATTCTGGACTGTAATCGCAGGAAAAAAATCATAATCTTCCAAGGGTGTGGTGCTTGCCGGCTCCAGGGCCACCTGCCAAGCCACCCTTACGTCCAGGGTGCTGTTTACTCCAAGGCCCATTTCGTATTCCAAACCAGGGTTGAATACATTCAACTTCATTTGACGAATCTCACAGTTCTTTCCAAATTGGGCATACGCAACAATGTTGCACAGTAGCAATGAGCCTATTAAAATTTTTCGCATAGTAGGTTAATTGGGTATTAGTATAACATATCCTTTTTCAAAATAGTATTTTTGCCAAAAAAGGAGACTGATGCAATTAGACGTAATTCCACATATAAAACATACAGATAGCAACAACTTTTTTCTTCTTGCCGGTCCTTGCGCCATAGAGGGCGAGGAAATGGCAATGAAAATTGCCGAAAAAGTTGTTTCCATTACCGATAAACTTCAGATTCCCTATGTGTTCAAGGGTAGTTTTAAAAAGGCCAACCGTAGTAGAATAGATTCCTTCACGGGTATTGGTGATGAAAAAGCACTGAAAATATTGAAAAAGGTCTCTGAAACTTTTAAAGTTCCAACGGTCACAGACATTCATGAAGTAACTGATGCCGAAATGGCTGCTGAATACGTTGACGTTTTGCAAATACCTGCTTTTTTGGTGCGACAAACCGATTTGGTGGTGGCAGCTGCCAAAACAGGCAAGGTAGTCAATCTTAAAAAGGGACAATTTATGAGCCCGGAGAGCATGCAGCATGCCGTTAGAAAAGTTACAGATTCTGGAAATGACAATGCCTGGATAACAGATCGAGGCACCATGTTCGGATATCAGGACATGATCGTGGACTTTAGGGGAATCCCCACAATGAAACAATATGCTCCTGTGGTCTTGGATGTGACCCATTCTTTGCAACAGCCCAACCAAAGCTCAGGAGTGACAGGAGGTCGTCCAGCATTGATTGGTACCATGGCACGAGCTGGAATAGCTGCAGGTGTTGATGGACTTTTTATGGAAACACATTTTGACCCAGCCAATGCCAAAAGCGATGGAGCCAACATGCTTGACCTTGCTCTTCTGGAAAAATTACTTACGGATTTGGTCACTTTGAGAAAGGCAGTCAACTCATTATGAGCTGAACGGATCTAATGTACTTTCGCCATAAAATCGGATTTCAGTTTTTTCCGATTGATTTTCCCAGTATCATTCTTTGGAATTGATTCTATAAAATGAATTTCCGAAGGAATCTTGAATTTTGCGAGTTTAAGTCGGCAATACTCTAGTATTTCAGCTTGGGTTACTGTATCATTAACGACCAATAGCGCCACTCCGCATTCTCCCCATTTTTCATGAGGAACTCCAAACACAACAGCCTCTTTTATCTTTTCATGTTGCAGCAGGACCCTTTCAACCTCAACTGGGTACACATTTTCTCCCCCACTGATGTACATGTGTTTCTTTCTATCAACTATGTAAAGAAATCCATCTTCATCCATTTTGGCCACATCCCCGGTTTTAAGCCAACCTTCGTGTTTGGCCTCATAGGTGGCTTCAGCATTTTTCCAATACCCAGGGGTAACGTTTGGTCCACCAATCCATAGTTCGCCAGATTCATTGGATTCTGCTTCCTTCCCCTCTTCATTTACGATTTTTATCTCTACATAAAAGTTGGGCTTACCAATGGAGCCTTGTTTCCGTTCTGCCTCGCTTTGATGTAGGGATGTTAGATTTGGACCCGCTTCGGTAAGACCATACCCCTGTCTAATGGGAACTCCTTTTTTGTGAAATTTTTTGATCAGTCCAATGGGCATACTTTCTCCTCCAACAATAATGTAGTTGAGAAAACTTATGTCCGTATTTTCAAACTGTGGCAGTTCCGCCATCATCTTCAACATGGTAGGAACAGCCATGAACAAGTCCAATTTTTCCTCAACTATAGCATCCAGAACTGTAGCTGCATCAAACTTTCGGAACAAAATTATGGTCCCTCCATGATGAAGTACCGGGGTCAACAACACATTCCATCCCCCGGTATGAAAAAGGGGCATGCAATTAAGAGTCCGGGTATTGCTGCTAATAATCAAACTCAACGCGGTGTTCACACTGTTCCAAAAAAGCATTTTGTGGGTATACAAGGTTCCTTTTGGAAATCCCGTAGTGCCACTGGTATAAAGAATAAATATTGCATCGTCCTCATCCAACTGTTCCGAATACAACGGGGCCTCATCATCTATAAAATGGATAAACGGAGCAATGGGTTCATAGGTGGCCTTATGCTTTATTTGATGCACATCGTAAGAGGTCTCGCCATAAAGTACCAGATGACATTCTGCATCACCCAGCATATACTCTACTTCTTCAGGTGCCAAACGATAATTTATGGGCACCAGGACCAATCCCATCTTTTGGGCCGCTCCGAACAACAATACCTGGGTAAGGTCATTTTCTGCAATGATTCCGACACGGTCCCCTTTTTCCAACCCATATTTGTCCCTCAGGTATTTTGCTATACCATTGGATGCACTGTTAAGCTGTCCGTAGGTAAGTTCCTTCCCTGTGGCAGCATCTTTTACAGCCACTTTTTGTGGTGTGTAGGTGGCCCATTTCAGAAACCAGTCAAAATTGTTTACCATATTTTAAAGTTACAGTATAAAAGCGTTTGCCGCAAAGGCCAAACCTCCTCCTGAACCAATAAAAAGAAGTGTATCTCCTTCTTTTATTTTCTGCTTTTCCCAAGCATCATGAAATGCCATGGGGATACATGCAGAACCTGTATAACCATAGTAGTGCATTACCGTATGGGCTTTGGACGGTTCCACTTCCAAAATCTTCAGGGTCTCCCGAATTGCATTAATATTGATCTGGGTAATCAAGAAATGGTCAACTTGATTCATTTCGATTTCCATTTTATTGACCAAATGTCTTGCCAGCATGCTCCACATTTCTGGATTGAGTTCGGGAGGAAACTTTTTGACAAACTTTAGTTTGTGATCATCTGCATCGATAACCTTTTGATCTATGGGCTGTTTGGTTCCTCCTGCGTAAATACCCATCCATTCAGCATATTCTCCTTTAGAAATTAGCTTACCTACTTGATGGCCTTTGTTTTGTTCATCGGTCGAGGTAAGAATTACAGCTCCAGCTCCATCAGCAAAAAGAGTGACCGTTTTTTTATCCTTTTTGTTCAAATATTTGCTCATGCCGTAGGCACCAATGACCATGACATGATCAACTCCTCCACTTTTAATAAAATGGGAGGCGGTTTCAGTAGCGGTCACAAAGCCTGCACAGGCAGCATTAAGGTCAAAAGTCCCAGCATTTTTGGCGCCAATCCTATTTTGGACCACAGCTGCTGTTGAGGGTGACACAAACTCCGGAGTATCCGTTGCCACAATCAGCAAGTCCAGATTTGAAGCTTTGAGTCCAGCGTTTTTCAATGCTGATTTGGCTGCTCTTTCACACAAATCTGCGGTGGACTCTCCCTGTTTGCACCATCTTCTTTCAAAAATTTCGACATTGGTCCGCAGCCATGTATCCACATCTTCACCCAACAGTTCATCAAAATAGGCATTGGTATAGATATCATCAGGGACATACATCCCCGATGATATAATCTTCGCGTTTTTCATTAAAAGGTTTTTGGTTAGTCCAAATTGATTTTTGCTTCCAATACATACAGTCCCCTAGTAGGGGGAGCAGCGGTAAATTCCCTCATTTCTGTATCGAAAAGGTTGGTGGCCGCAACAGATAGTGTAAGATTATCATTGACATGATAACCGAAGTTAAGATCAAATGTCACGAATCCTCCCAAAGGCCCATAATTGAATGAATCTGCACTGCGGGCGTTCTCCACAATGGGCAACCCACGGTAAGTAAAGTCGGGCAACGTTTCCGAAGCAATCTGGAAACTTGAAAAATAGTTGTACTCCTCTACCCATCTGCTAAAGGCAGATGCAAAGAATTTTGAACCGTTATAGTTCAACCCCAATCCAAACTTGTTGTTGGGCGAATTCACCAAGAAATCCAAAAAGTTGACTTCTCCGTCTCCGTTAAAATCGTTGTCCTGATCATCTTCGTCAAAAGAGTAATCAAAAAAGGAGTAGTTGGCGGTCATGTTCCATTCTGGAGAAATGGAATAGGTCAATGCCAAATCTGCTCCGTAGGTATGTACTTCTCCAAAGTTTATATAGGTTGCCACAAGACCCCCAAAGGCTGCAAATCCCGACTGTACTTCTTCAATGGGCGTATCACCACGCTGCGTGGTTACCCCAACTATGGTTACCGGGCTAAGGAAATCTTTATTGACGTTATAGTATGCATTCACATCAGCATACAACTTTTTGGACAGCGATCCTCGGTACCCCACCTCGTAGGTGTTTACCTTTTCAACTCCCTGGGATTCTACCATACTTCCGTCTGCTAGGGTAAATCCTTCGGCATTACCCAAAATGAGTCCTGAGAATAAATTACCATAAAGGTTTAGGATAGTTGGAGCGGCTATACCCTGACCATATGTAAATCTAACCGTACCTTTTTCAAACTCCTTGAGCAATCCAAATTTGGGTACAAAATTGGTCCCGTATACTTTGTGATTATCTACCCTTGAGGCAGCTATTCCCCTAAAACCATCCCCAAAATCATAATCAAGGTGAAGGTAACCCCCTACTTGTCCAACATCAATGTAATCATCCTCATCAGTATCTAAAAGATAAGTACCGTGACTATTGGCACGATCCAATTGCCATTGTAGGCCCGTTACCAGGTCTAGACGATCAAATAGCGTATTGCTATACTGCAGTTCTGCGTTCCATCTTTTTGAATCATCAATAAATTTTGCTCCACTTTGATAGGAAAAATCCCCTGCAGCTTCAGCTTCAGAAAGTCCAGAGTCTATCCCCCGGTAATATTGCTTGGTTCTCTCGTCAATGGAATAGGTATCATCTGTCTTACTTGTGGTGTAATATGCTTGTGCAAAGAAGTTCCTTGTTTTGAATCGCAATTGAAAAAAGCTTATTCTCCAATCGATTATCTGGTTTCTTCCAACATTTGTTGGTGAAAGGTAGGTACTGTTACTATGTCCGTAGGTAGCAATAAGGTCCGTTCCTTCTTTAGGGGAAAAGTATGCACTGGCTTCTGTTTTAAGGAATTTTACATCATTGTCCAGTTCAAATTCAGGATAGCCTTCTTTTACGCCATCCAAATCTCTATCAATATAGACAGAGTCGGCATAAATAAATTCGGTGGCCTTCGTATACTCCCCAGTTGCCTTAATTGCCCATTTATCACTTAGTTTTTTTCCATATCGAAATCTTCCAGAGTAAAAACCATTACCATCGCTGTTCACCCCAGCATTGGTTGCTATTGTCAATCCTTCATATTTTCTGGGGTCTTTGGTGATAGTATTGATCAAACCATTGTGTGCATTGGGCCCATAAAGGGTTGCGTTTGGTCCCAATACTACTTCAATTTGCTCAATATCTTCTTTGATGGTAGTGGTCAGAGGACCCATGGGCAGTCCAGTAGCAATTAAACTAGAATTACGACTATCTGCTACCTGAAGGTTTTTTGAGTTGAAATTGGAGTTGAAACCTCGAATATTAAATGCTGGAGTTGCAATACCAGCACGGAAATAATCGATACCTTTTTTGCGTGCCAAAAGTTCACCAGGGTTCCCTGCATACTGTTCAATCTGTCTTGGACCAATGGTCACTACGGTTGCAGGGGAATTGGTGATTTTTTCAGCTTTCTTTGATCCAGATATGATGACCACTTCATCCAGATTTAGGCCTGTGAACAGGGTAAAATCCAGAGTGGCGCCACTGTCTCCCACTTCTACAGTTTCAGCAGCTGGTGAATATCCAATATAAGAAACCTGTATAAGGTGTTTTCCTTGGGCCAGAGCCAGTTCATATTCTCCATTTGCATTGGTAGTAGTCCCTACGCTGATTTCGGCCACATAAACACTGGCCCCTTCCAGTGGACTACCATCTTCATCCATGACCTTTCCTGTCACGGAAACTTCTTGGGCATACATTCCAAGAATGCCCACAAACAATGCTAATAGCGTTTGAATTTTTTTCATTATGAGTTGAGTTTAGTTAATTATTAGTTTGTCTCCGAAAATGTTCGGATTGCTTCAAGTATTTTTATTGGTTGATCCCAGATGATAAAATGACCAGCGTTATCCACAGCCTTTATCTCAACATCTGGATAATCGTTCTTCAAAGTGTTCAGCATTTGCTCCAGAGAAAGGTCAGCGTGCAATATTCTATTTGGAATTAAAACATCCTGCTTTCCATAAAAAATCAGCACTGGAACTTCAATTTTTGATATTTCAGAATAAACAGGTTCTTTCAACATTGCTTGAATACAGCTTACAATAGTGCTACAGTATTCTTGGTATAGCGTTTCATCTTTTTTGATTTTCATTCGGTCCTGGAACATGAACTCGGCGTCTTTTGGCAGTTTGTTACCAAAAAAGTTGATGTCAAAGTTTTGGCGAACCTGCTCATCAGTAAGATTTAAGTAAAGTGATTCCGTAACCACCTGACCAAACCAAGCTTTGTCCTGATCAGAAAATTGCTCTATGCCTGCAGGAGCAAAAAGAACCAGCTTTTTTAACCATTTTGGTTGCTTCAATGCCAATTTCATGGATATCTGTCCTCCCATGGAATGCCCCATAACGGTCACGTTGGCCAATCCCAATTGCTCCACAAATTCGTTCAGCACTGAAGCATACCGCTCCATTCCCGGTTCAAAATCCTCAATTTTACTTTCTCCAAAACCGGGAAGGTCAATAGCAAATGCCTGAATACCCTGTGGCAAGGAATCCAGTAGCTTGGCATAAGCTTGTGAATAGCTTCCAAGACCATGGACCAAAACCCATTTCTCGGTTCCGGAACCTTTATGCAGGTAGTGGATTTCCTTATTGAGCTTTGGCAGCCTTATTGTCTTTGATTCTACTTTCTGTCCCATACTGGTTAAAGTGAACATTAAGGCCGCGAACATGAACAACTTCACTGTAAACAACCTATTCCCTTTCATTTTACGTGTTCGCATATTCCAAATGCTTTTTATTCATTGGTTTGATGATATAGATAATGATTCCAGTTGCCGTGGACAACAAAAGCGCAAGAGCTGAGGCCACTGCCGGATTTTTCACGGACATTCCTTCCATATAGGGTGTCAACTCCAAATAATAGACTCCAAAATGAGTAAGGATGGCGACTATTGAAGCTATAATTGGAATCAGTCTGTTTTGAGATTTGGTGAAAATGCCAAAAAACACAGGAACAAAAGCTGCCGAGAAAAAGGCATAAACACCGTTTTGGGCAAATATTCCAACACTCAAGCTTGGATTGATCAATTGATCATATGACAGTAGAATGGCAAATATGGCAACCATAAAAGTCAAAAACTTGTTCACCTTCATTGGGGATACCTCCCATTGTACCTTCTTGGCAATGGGCATGATAAAATCATTGGTAATTGTAGTCGGAATAGACTGTACAAGCCCTTCCAACGTGGAAAGTCCGGCCGCCAACAAACCAAGAATCACTACGATTCCAATGTAAACCGGAAAACGATGGACCACATAGGCCGAAACTATTCCATCCATCTTCAATGGACTTCCATTGAACAATAGGTCTGGGAAACTTACCCTTGCATAAGCCCCAACAAACACCACAGAAAAGAAAAGAATAAGAATCAGGACCGTATATAACAGGAACTTATTCACTTGTGAATCCTTTTTGATCAACAAAGACTTGGTAAGGATGTGTGGCTGACAAACTATGGCTATTCCCACAATGGTATTACAGACCACAACTTCAAAGAAATCCCTGAAAAGTGGACTTTCTGGGTTGAACATTCCCGTTAGTGCCGGATCTATGGATGCTAGTTGTGCTGTTAAAGATTCCTCTCCCGACTTGAATAATAAATCGGCCCCGGAACCGAGTAACAATATGGCGACAATAATCATTAAAACTGCCTGTAAAGAATTGGTATACACCATGGTATTGGCCCCTCCAATGGTCATATAGGTGAACACAACCACCACTATCAATACGAGCACCAATAATTCATCAGCGGTCAATGCTTTGGAAATTACCTTGGTCATACCTACACAAATGAGAACAATAAAGGTGATGAGCAAGGCACTGAGTAATCCAAAAAACACTTTTAAAAACTGAGAATTATATCGCTTTCCAACCCAATCTGCTATAGATATGGACTTTACATCCATTCCATACCTTCTAAACCTCTTGATAAAAATGATCAGTGCCACATAAATGGCCATGGGCATTACTATTCCAAAGGCTAAAAAAGCGCTAAATCCGTATAATGCGATAAAACCTGGATTGATAATGAATGTTGCCGCACTGGTAATTGATGCCGCCAAAGAAAGGGCCACAGAAATGGAAGAGAAGGACTTATTTCCCACGGCATATACCTCTATGCTATCAGACGTTGTCCTTGACTTATACACGAGATATATCAAACCCAGCATGAACCCAACTAGTACTATTAAGGTTATGGTTTGATAAGAGTCGGTCATAATTATAAAATGATGGTTTTGTTCTCCCAATAATGGATATTCAACAATATTTGCATTGTTTTTCTATCAATATCTCAATTCAAGATTAAAATTATTGTGGACAAACCTTTAAAGAGGAATTAAATTGTGACTATGGACTTTTTAAGTTCCATTTGAAGTTTTCGACCTGGATTAAGACTAAAATTTGTAAATCCTTCCCACTATTGGAGAATTAAGGAAAAAATGAATGGAATAATGACTTGACGTTGCATAAAGTCAATACTTAAATATTATATTTAATAAGCTGATTAATAGATATATAAATTTCATACTTATCATTAGTCAATATCTAATTTTTAATTTCTATTATCTTTAGCCTAGCTAATATACCCTAGCTTTATCGGAAAACAACTATTATGCAACGCTTAAACAACAAGGTTGCCATTGTCACAGGTGGCGCAAAGGGTATCGGAAAAGCAACCATTAAACGATTTTTGAGGGAAGGCGCTAAAGTTATTTGCTGGGATATAGATCAAGCAGCTGGGGCAGCTCTACTGGATGCAAATCAAGGTACACCTCTGCAGTTCCAACAAGTGAACACTGTAGACCGGGAGTCAGTAGACAAAGCCGTTGAGGAGGTCATCGTAAAATATGGAAAGATTGACATTTTAATAAACAACGCCGGAATCACCCGTGATGCCACGTTGAAAAAAATGACTCCTGAACAATGGAAAACGGTACTGGATGTAAATCTGACCGGGGTATTCAATTGCACCCAGGCCATATCTGAGCACATGGTACAGCAAGGAGCGGGAAAAATTGTCAATGCAGCCTCAATTGTTGGACTATACGGGAATTTTGGACAGACCAACTACGTGGCTACCAAATCCGGTGTTATTGGGATGACCAAGGTATGGGCAAGGGAACTGGGCAGGAAGGGTATTTGCGTGAATGCCATTGCACCTGGCTTTATTGCAACCGAAATGGTAGGCACCATTCCCGAAAAAGTAATTCAGAACCTAGAAGAAAAAACCCCTGTGGGAAGAATGGGAACTCCAGAGGATATTGCCAATGCATACCTGTTTTTGTCTTCAGATGAGGCCAATTTTATAAATGGGGCCGTCCTTAGCGTAGATGGCGGATTGGTCATGTAGCCCAAATCCATATGTAGGGAGGCTCATTGGTTGCTAAAAGAGTACGTTTATGAAACTAAAGAAATTCATTTCTTATTCAAACTCGGTTTTACCACATGAGATACTCCTGCTGAACGGGATCAAGCAGTTCCAAGATGTCGATAGGGAGGCCATTTTTGATACACTCCACCACAACATTCTCAACAAAGAAGAAGACAAGTCCTTTGATGCAAATATAGACAAGCGCAAATACTCGCACTTGATGAACTGGATGCAGGCAAAGCTTAAGGGGTTTTGCACCGACAACTATTACGAACGTCTTAACTATTTTGATATCCGAATTAAAACGGATACCATTTCTTCCGAAGAAGAAAAGGAGTTGCTACAATTGATTAGATTGTACAACCCGCATCATTTTCATTTTATTCGCTTTTTTGAGGTGGTTAAAAATTACCTCATGTTCTTGCTGGTCCGGGTAAGGTTGAACGACTATGAGCTGATCCACAAATTTGTCCACGATTATCATGATGATTATGCCCGGTTCAAGGAAGTCAACAACAGAATGACCCAAGCCACGGTGGACATTGTAACGGATTATCACAACTCCCATATTTCACAAAATTCATTAAAATGGGTCTCCTGGCTGCGAAGGCTTTGGAAAGACAAAGGACTTGATGGATACAATAGGTATCAGACACTTATTTTACTGAGTTATGTTGCGCTGCTCAAAAATGAAATGTTGGAAGAGGTATTGGAATATTATACCGAACTGGAGCCCCATCTGGAGGATGGGTCCTATTATTCCAGAAAATTGTTGCTGAACTATTATGGCAACAAGCAACTCATCCTCATGAAGCTCCATCAATACGACTCAGCTCTTTACTATGGAAAACTTTCCATTTGCGAGCAAGGCAATGACTATGTGATGTACCTCAACAACTATTGTTTCAACCTTTTGAAACTAGGAAGGTCCAAAGAAGCACTTCGTCTTTTGATGGAGGCCCGGCCATTTGCAAGGCAAATGTCAAACAAATACAACCGAACGCTCTTTATTTCTTCTTTGATGAAGTGCTACAATGACAACGGCCAGTTTCAAAATTCGAGGCAATATGCTGAAAATCGTTTGGCTCTGTACGAGAAAGATATTCTAGAGCACAACTGGAACAAGTTTTTCAGGACCTATATTGAAACACTTCTCCATTTGGGGAAATTCCAGCAGGCAAAAAAAACCATCAGGAAGTATAATTTAATAGATCGCGAGGCCGGTTTTCTTAAAAACTACGTTTCGTTTCCTTATTACAAATGGTTTCTGGCACTGGTCAATCACAAAGAAGGGAATATAAGCGAAACCAAGTTTCTTGGAAATATTCAAAAGGAAATTGATCGTATACAGACCACTTATCAGATTGCTCCTTCCAAAAAAGTAATATCGCTGCTTCAAAATTCCATTTCTCGAAGTATTTGAAACAAATCCCTATTTATTTCTTCCAAAAACCTTTGTGGTTCACTTTGCTGGCATCCTGTAGTACCTCCACCAAAATTTCAGGATCAATATCCTCCAAACTAAAATAGCGGAGCGATTTCATCACCTTTCTACCCTCGGTCACCATTTTGTCCAGGTGAACGGTTAGATGTGCAGAACTCCAAAACCCCATATCAACATATTTCTTTTTGGCCTTTACAGTTAAATAACAGAACGGTTTTCCATCCAAATAATAAAAAGGGATTCTATACTTGTACTTAAGTTCCAATCTAGGAACGGTTGTTTCAATGAGTACTTGCAGCTGCAATAGTATGCTCCTGTAGGGCTCTGGTTGGTTTAGGATATAGTCTTCTGCTGGGTTCACAGTTCAAAAATCGAAAAAAACCTTTCAATTAACCGTTTCTTAACCAAGAAAAACTATAAATAAAATCATCTTACAAGCAGGGTTTTCTAAATTTGGAAAAACCACAGCCATGAAATTCCAACCTTTGTATCTAATTTTCTTCGTTGCATCTTTCTTAACTGCCCAAGAACACTCTCATAAAACCAAAAAAACCATAACTTTTCCGGATGTGCCAGGTTACGTGACCCTCAAGACCGATTTGCACCAGCACACCGTTTTTTCAGATGGCAATGTATGGCCCACTATAAGGGTAATGGAAGCGTTACGTGATAATCTCGATGTAATCTCCCTAACGGAACATTTGGAATATCAGCCTCATTACGAAGATATTCCCCATCCAGATAGAAACCGTTCTTTTCAGCTTGCTTTAGAAGAGGCCGAGGAGCACAATCTTATGATCATTAATGGCTCTGAAATTACCCGAAGTGCTCCTGCAGGACATAGTAATGCTATCTTTGTTACTGATGCCAATAAACTTATGGATCAAGACTCCGTTGCACAATTTGCCCAAGCCAAAAAACAGGGAGCCTTTGTATTTTGGAATCATCCTGCATGGTATCCGCAATCGCAAAAAGGAACCCCAATTTTAAGCAATTTTCAAAAAGACCGGATAAAGAATGGGGAGCTGCATGGCATTGAGGTCATCAATGATGGTGATTATGCTGAGGAATCTTTGGCACTGGCCTTGGAACAAAACTTGACCATTATGGGCACCAGTGATATCCATGGATTGATTGATTGGGATTATATGTAAAAAGGCCACGACCGCCCCATCACTTTGGTATTTGCAAAGGAAAGAACTGAAAGTTCATTAAAAGATGCGCTCTTTGCTGGTAGAACAGTCGCTGTTTTCAATGATCTTTTGGTAGGAAAGAAAGAAAATCTCGTTCCCTTAATTAAGGCCTGTATTGTTGTTAAGGAGGCCACATACATTAAAAACACATCCATCTTAAAAGTTCTTTTGCACAATGCTTCAAGTAGTAATCTGATTTTTGAAAATGCAATGCCGTACACATTTTATTCCAGCTCTCCAGTATTTACAGTACCCGCTGAAGGAACAAAAACCCTTCAAATCAAAACGCTGGAAAAAGTGGATTCCTTGACCTTAAAATTAAAGGCTTTGGGAGCTTACGTAGCTCCAAAACAGCATCCGATTATTAACTGGGAAATAGATTTGAAAAAAATAGAGTTTAGGCGACAGAAATAAATGTGGAGCCGTTGATTTCGGTATCAAAATCACGTTGAACCTTGTCAATGAATTTTTGAGGTGTTCTTTTGGATATGGTCACCCATTTGTTTTCAACATCCACATCAAAATAAAAACACGAAAAATCCGCACAAGAATCAGCATCAAGTCTGGCTAGGAGGAACTTGGTGATTTTAGGTCGCAATTGATATTCTAGATCAATGCATACCTTTTTGGTGGCTGGATCGGTTTTTCCAGAAATTACCCAATTAAATTTCACTAGTTTGGCGCTAATAGGAAAGTCCAAGATAACAAAAAATAACATACCTGAGACCGACGATTACAATATGTCGATTAAGTGTTATTATTCACGCCCATCAACATAATCCTGCAGGTAGGAATAACGTTTGGTCAGCCTCCCATTTTTTGTCATTCTGGCCCGTTCCAGAATACCGTCCTTATCCCCATTAAAAAATGCTGGAATCACGTATTTTGAAAAGGCTTCACCAAAACCATTACTGGCATCACGGGGAAGTTCGCAGGGTAAGTTGTCAACCGCCATTACCGCAATAGCACTCTCATCCCTATAATCTGTTTCCTTCTCTGTATTGGGGTCATATCCGTAAACAGGCTCTGCTATGGTGGACGCCCTTATGGTCGAGGCTACAGGACCATCAATATCACAGCTAATGTCCGCAACAACTTTTATTTTGAATTCTGGGTTTTTGGCATCTTCCCGTGTAAATAGAAACGGAGCTCCATCCCCATAAAAATGACCGGCAATATAGAGGTCTGTTACCCTTGTAAAGCGAAAAAAGTTTGATCTGTACTCTTCAGGGTTTTGTAAAAAGTCAGCTTTGCTCCCACGCACTCCATCCTTCCTTTTGTTGTATTCCGAAGCATCTATCTGACAGTATACCGGTTCATCAAAGGAGTTTTTCAAATAGTCCGCCACTGTAGTTCTTTTAATACCCATGGCATCCAGCATTTCCCTGGCTCCATTTCCAACCCTTCCCCTGCCCGTGAGCAAGATCTTGGTTTTGGAAAGCTTTATAGCTTTGAGTTCATCGATCAGGGCCTGCTGGTCCTTCAAGGTTTCTGCCTTGGGCAAGTTGAAAGTCCCAAATTTTAGGCCATAGGCCCTAATACCATTGTAGGCACCAACAATACCAGCGTAGCGACCAAAAGCCACCAAACGTTGGCCTTTTGGATTGGTAATCACTTCATGGTCGTAAAGCTCTATGTTCTTGTTAAGGATAGCTTTGAGTAAATCCCTATTGTATGGTTGTTTTTTTATGGTATGCGAAAAGAAAAAATACTTTTTGTTCGGAATCAGGTTTTCAATGGGAACCTCTTTTACCCCTAGCATTACATCACAGGATTCAACATTTTCCATTACAGGAATTCCTTTGGAGGCATATTCTTGGTCCGAAAAGACTCTTATGGGAGATGTTTCCACATTGATTTGGGCTTCAGGAAAACTGGAAAGGACATTTTGGCACTCCTTTGGAGACAATACCACCCTACGATCTGGTGGGTTCTTTCGTTCCCTAATAATTCCGAACTTCATTAATTTATAACTTTTTATTTTCGAATTGTGACAAACATAACATTTAAGCTTTGGTACGCAAAACTTTTTTTGGAACAGTTTTTGGAATACCTTTGCAAGCTGCGTTAGGGATAGAGGCAGGTACCCCGCTTTCGCACTGCTTTAGCAGGGCATGCGTGTACAACCGATAGCCCGGTGCTCCGAAACCTGTGGTCTTTGAAACCATTTGGTGAAAAAGACAGGTGAAGGGGCAAACGCCCGCAAAAATACTATTGTTCTTTGATAAAAAAATGGGAAATGGATTATGAGGTCCTGAAACAAGTTCAGGACATAATTCGATATCTCATTATGGGGCCGACTGGTTTTGACAGCAAGACCAATTGGATTGTAAGCATGTCGAGCTATGAAATTAACGCTCGTAAATCTCTATTTCAACCTTTTTAAATGGCGAAAATAACTACGCTTTAGCTGCTTAATCGACTGAATTACAGTAAGTCCTAGCCTAGTCGCGCAAGGCGCGAAAGCTAAATGTCCCTTGGTAGCCCTTGTTGATGGCGACCTTTTTAGGGGCACCATAAAAGTCAACATAGCATTATTACGGCTTCGGTAATGGTGTAAAACTTAAGAAGCTAAGGGTATGGTAGGCGGTTTTTGGTCAGCCATGCCACTAAAATTGAACAAGAACTAAGCATGTAGAAAGCAATGCGGTTGCTTGTTTGGACGAGGGTTCGAATCCCTCCGGCTCCACCTACGCCCTTCGTAGCTCAAGGTTTACCTAGAGCGTAGAAGGGCTTTTTTTTACTTTTCAACCTCTATTTTGTTCTGAACACTTGGCTTCGGTGGACCCGGTCCACGGTAGTTCCATTAAACTTTTTAGATATGAATTGGACGGTTTACATTCTTAAATGCAGTGATGGGAAATTCTATACTGGTTTTACCAATAATCTACAACGACGATTAATAGAACACCGGGAAGGCAAATCGTTTTCTACCAGTTACCGTTTACCCTTTGAATTGGTCACTTATATTGTGTTCAGCGATAGGCAAAAAGCTTATGCTTTTGAAAAATACCTGAAATCGGGTTCTGGCATTGCGTTCAGAAACAAACGTTTGATTTAAAATTCAACACTGCACTTTGGTTGATTACCATTATCTTCGAAACAATTACTAATTCCCATGTCCACAGGAAAAACTTGGTTGCGAATTCTAATTGATCTCATTGAGGCTTTTATTAGTAGCAACGAGAGCAACAAACGAGGTCGGACTTGGCACCAACATGTGGTCCCTTTTGAAGGAGATTGGGCCGTACGTCGTGAAGGTAACAAACGAATCACCAGCAAACATCGCAAACAGAGTACGGCCATTCGCAAAGCCAAAAGTCTGGCCAAAAAATACAAGGCAGACGTTATAATACATAGAGCAAGTGGAGGTATTCGAGAGCGAATTAGTTATGACGATTAACCAAAGTGCATGTTAAGTTGAATCTCTACTCAGGAATACACTTCTAAAAATTTATAAGCTTCGACAAAGATACTTCCAAGGCTTTGGCAACTTCAAGTAGTGTGTACAGGGTTGGGTTCACCTTGCCGTTTTCTAATTTCTCCATAGCTTGACGGTCTTTTCCACAAGCTCTAGCCAAATCAGACTGGCTCCACCCCTTACCAGTGCGTAATTCAACAATACGCTCCCCCACTTTTTGTTTAAGCTCTTCTTTAGTCACAAAACAAATGTCAACTTATGGTGTGACATTTTTGTCATACAAAAGTTTGACAGACTATTTCTTTTAAATACATTTGTCGTATAAAAAGTTGACAATGTGTAATAAAAAGCAAAATCTTCATAAAGAATTAATACAAAACCTAGACCTCCCTTTGCAAGCTTATTTTGGTTCGTTAACGCCCCAGAAAAGGGATTTTAGCGCTACGCACTTACGGTTTAAAGGCTATCGCGACCTGCTTTTTAAGTTGGAGTCCCTCCTTAACGTATGCATTTTGGCTTTGGACAATCCCAACTCGGGTAATCATGAAGCCATTGTGGAGCCTGATGTGAGCATTTTATCTGTTCTGGAAATGGCCGCCCAACTAATTCCGCACGAAGAAGCCGAGTTTTTGGATGGGGTTAGGGAGCAGGTTTAACGGAACAACTAAATTTTACCTTAAGGTAAAGCCTCTTTTTTCAGCAGTTTATTTTCTAAGGGGATTCCCTGATTTTTTTAAAGTCAGGGAATCCCCTTAACTATTTCCCAAAGCCCAAAACTACCTTGCAACTACTTAGTAATCAATAAAATTTAGTCCAATGAAAACCTTAAAATTTGTATTAATACCTGTTCTTATAAGCTTGTTGTTATTTGGTTGTAAAGCGGAACCGCTTGATGGCGATGAAGATGCTCCTGTAATAGAAGTCTTAGCGCCATCAGACAACCCGGTTTTTTATGTGTCGGGCAGTCAATCAACCCCAACTACTTTACAAATACGTGCAAGGGCCACAGATAACAATGCAGTGGTTTTTGGAATTTTGACCATTGAAGATGCTAATGGTGATTTAGTCGATGCTGATGTGGAGAGTAGTTTTAGTGAAAACAACACGGTGATGGAATTGCTGGCCAATTTTTCCACAGATACTCCTGGGACTTACAAACTTAATTTCCTGTTCAGGGATGCCAATGACAACAATGCTTCGGTAACAAGAACCGTAGAATGTCTGGCAGGAACAGATGAACAAGCAGAGGAAGAGGAGGAGGAAGAACCGACCAATGATATCACATTCCAATTCTTTGCGTCCGACAAGAAGAACGAGACCGTACTGCGAATTGATGTCTATGAAGACGGTCATAGCGCCAATCTGATAACCAATCAAGTAATCGATGCCAAGGGGATGAGATTTTATCCTGATCAAGAGGAATTGCTTTTTGGCTCAACCCTGGCAGGATTGAACGTAGAAATTTTCTCCACAGATATGGAAGGCAAGAACCTAAATAGTACTACAGTCTCCAATGCAAACTTCCTGTTCAGCACCTTGGCCAAAGATTATGATAAACAAGAAATCTACTATTTTCTGGAAGGTGCCGACCTGACCAAAGTACCACGTCATGCACTCTACAGAATGGATGCCGATGGAACCAACCAAACAATGATAGCCCAGATAGACAATGCTACCAGGGAAAATGCAATCCAAAAAATGCTACTATATGACAATAATGGCTCGCCAATCTTGATTATGCACGACAGGACTACTTTATATGTTTACAATCCAGGCGGTGAGGGTTCATGGGAAAGTAGCGCAGTTTTTTCCCAAGACAGTATAGAAATACATGATATTGCTATGGGCGCTGACAACAAAACGGTATATATGGTCCTAAAATATGGTAACTACTATAATGTGGGCACAACAACCATTGAAGGCTCAGAGACCAATGTAAGCCTTGTGCACATACCCGAAAACCAGCCCGCTGCTTCGGACAACCTGCCTCATAGAATAAAAGTTGATGTAGAGAACCAGCACATCTATTGGTTCACCCAAAGTGAGGATCGTCAAAAATCCATATTAAAGCGTGCTAATTTTAACGATACAGAGGTGCAGACAATGTGGGAAACCACTACTTGTTTATGCGATGGGGAAGTAGAAGAAATACGGATCGAAGATTATCAAATAAATACTGGGGAAATCATTGTTGCCACTAACTAGAATATCATGGAGAAAAATAGTTCAACCTCTAAAATGATGAAAACACTTTTAATACTGTTATTAGTTACCATGACCTCAGTTGCACAAACAAAGTTTAGCGGTATTGCCATTGATGCTTCCTTGCCCAACGGTTGGCAGGTTCAAGAAGAAAACTATGGACAGATCTCGATAAGCAATACAAACGAGGAGGCCGCCATTATATTGATGGAACATGGATGGGCCACAGAACAGGTTATTTTGCATAACATGCAGCAGAACATTCAAGAAGAAGGTATTGAAGCTGCCTTGGCCAGTGATGTGATGCAATTGGAAAATGGGGATTATATAGCCCTATACCAGGGATATGCCGGCCAACAACAGGTTATACTGGTAGCTGTGGTCTCCAAAAGTAAACTATGGCAAGTAGGTGGGGTTATGACCATAGTAATGGCATTGCAAGAGAATTTTAAGGATTCATATCAAGATATGGCGGTGGAAATCTCCAAGTCGATCAGGTATAGACCATTCATGAACCGATTGGCCCAACAAAAGGCCAACATGTTCAAAGGGCGAAAACTCATGAGGTTCAGTTCATATTACACAAGCGATTACGATAATACCATAAGTGTAGGTTCCAGTGGCAAAACAACCATAAATTTTTGCTCAAATGGCCAGTTTGCTTTTGATGGATATTCCGATTTCAGTGCAGGAGGTGGTGCTTTTGATGGACATGTATCATCAAACAACAGCGCTGGCGTGGGATTGTGGAGCTTGATGATGATTCATGACTATATGGTATTGCGACTGGTATCCAATGCAGGTGAAGTGAATTATATGCCCATAGAACGTTACACTGAAGATGGAGCTTATTACATTAACGGGGATAAATGGGTGATTGGTGGAAGCGATATATGCAATTAAGAGAAAATTGTACTTATTTTTAGTTAAACTAAACTCAGCCTTTTTGAAAAATAGAATTCTTATTTGTGTTTTGATTGCCTTCCTGTGCTCTCCGTCAATTATCGGCCAAACCACGGTTATTATTGATAGCCTTTATCAAGTATTAAAAGCGACCCATAATGACACTGTAAAAGCAAAGTCCCATTACGAACTTGGCTGGTACCTTAAGCTTCAAGATCTGAATGGGGCAATAGCACATATGGATTCTTCCATCACCATTTACAAAGAACTTGAACTTCCTGGTGAAATAGCATTGAGTAATTTTCAGTTTTCAGTGCTTTACAGACTTTCAGGGGATTATGATAAGGCCCTTGAAAGTCTAACAAAGTTCCAAGATTATGTTGAATCTGTTAAAGATACGGCGAACTTCACCTATGCATTTTATGAAAAGGGTGTGGTATATTCCCAAAAGGGAGATCTTGAAAAAGCCCTTGGAAACTTTATCGAGGCCAATAAACTATCAAGAGCGACCAGGAATGCTGACATGGTGGCTTCTACCCTGAACAGTATTGGTATTGTATATATTGATTTGAAAAAATACGATCAGGCAATTACATCATTAAAAGAAGCTGAGAGCACTTATAAAAATCTAGGAAGGAAAGATGAACATCTGGGGGATGTTTATTTTCAATTGGCCAATGCGTACAAAAACAAGAATGAACTGAAAAAATGCCGTTCGTACTATGAGAGAGCTTTGGCCAATTATCAAAACGCCGATAGTGATTTTGGAGTGGCCTTGGTCAATTTTCAATTTGGGTTATTGTTGAATGAAGAAGGACAATTTAGAAAGGCCATTCCCTTTTTTGAGAAGGCATATGAAATTCAAAAAAGAAATGACTATTCCACGGAATTGTTGCAAACATTGTCAAATTTAGCCACTGCCCATTCGGAATTGGGCAATCTAAAAAAGAGCGAGACATATTTAAAAGAGGGTGTTGCCCTAAATTCCAACAGCAAACAACATGTAAAGGAATTGAACCTAGAATTATATAGGCTTTTTGAGAAAAGGAAAAAATATAAAGAAGCCTTAGAATACCATAAAGTCTTCGTTGTTTATAAAGATAGTATCCTAAACGAAGCAAATATTAAAAACATTAATGAGCTGGATAAAAAATACCAAACCGAAAAAAAGGACAAAGAAATAGCAACACAACAACTAGCTCTCAGAGAACAAGAAACTGAGATTCAAGCCAAAAAATCCCAAAACAATTTTATGCTGGGAGGACTTGTGTTCTTGATAGTGGGTACAACTTTGTTGATATTTTTGTTCAAACAGCGTCAAAAACGGAAAAATCAGGAACTACTGACCCTAAAAAGAGAATTTCAGATTAAAACGTTGGAATCTTTGATCGAAGGAGAGGAAAAGGAAAGGCTTCGAGTTGCCAAAGAGTTGCACGATGGAGTAAATGGTGATTTAGCAGCCATTAAATATAAATTGTCGTCCTTGCTGGAAATGAACAATACTGTGATCAAAGAGGCAATTGCCATGATAGATGATTCCTGCAAACAAGTAAGGGCCATTTCCCATAATTTGATTCCGCCGTCACTGGAAAACTTTAATTTGTTGGAAGCCACTCAAGTCTATTGTGCCAATTTAAATGATGTTTCTCCCAGCATAGAAATCAATTTTCAACACCTTGGTGAAGATATCGATATACCTAAAAAAGCAGAAGTAAACGCTTTTCGGATTATTCAAGAACTGGTAACCAATGCGGTAAGGCATTCCGAAGCCTCACATATCAATGTTCAGATAAGTGCCCATGAGAATATTATTCAAATAACGGTAGAAGATGACGGCAAGGGCTTTGATAAACATACCATTGAAAGTGATGGCATTGGTTTGGGCAATGTACAATCAAGGACAGATTATTTAAATGCCACCACGGATTTCATTTCCAACGACAAAGGAACCTCCTATACTATTGACATTAATAAAGAACTCTTGAATGGAGACTAAAATAGCCATAACCGACGATCATGAAATGGTATTGCAGGGTATAGCTTCCATGCTTGAAAATACACCTGAAATTGCCATTTCGGGTACCTATAAAAATGCATCGGAAACCTTGGAGGGGATATCTAAAGTACAACCCGATGTTTTGTTGTTGGATATTAATTTACCGGATATTAACGGTATAGATTTAAGCAAACAATTGCTAAAAAAGTACCCAGATTTAAAAATAATTGCGCTCACCAACTTTGAGGACATCTCATTTATAAAACGCATGCTTAAAAATGGGGTGCACGGCTACTTACTCAAAAACACGGATAAATTGGAACTTTTGACTGCAATAACCCAAGTGTTATCTGGGGAGGTGTTTTTGCAAGCAGACCTACATAAAAAACTATTGGGTCAAACCAAAACAGCTAGTGATAATGGCCTAAAGCCTAAGTTGACCAGACGTGAGCATGATGTGTTAATAGCTATTTCTGAAGAATTGACCACTCAGGAAATCTCAGAAAAACTGTTCATCAGTCCAAAAACTGTGGAAACCCATCGCATGAATATCATGAGCAAGCTTGGGGCCAAAAATAGTGTGGGCATTATTAAAATAGCTATAGAGAAAGAGCTGTTGTAGTCCTTACCTTTTTCTTGGATTTTGGATGTGGTTTTTGATGAAAGAATCAGATAAAATTTGAGAAATCCGCCCACAATGTGGAGGCAAACTCTTGGAAGTCTGGAAGTCATTACTTATTGGTAGTTTGAAAGGCAGGTTCTTGTTCCTAGGACAATACTTTTCCCTGGACAAATACACCCATAAGTCTAATAATGTTGTTTACATTGGCATACTAAACAGTGTTCAATTTTACCCTCCTAATACAGTACCCAATTTAAACATTGGCAGGTACATTGCTACGAGAATGACCCCTACACAAGTGCCAACAACCAAGATAATCATGGGTTCCAACAAAGTGCTCAAAAGCTTGGATTTTTGCTGTACCTCAATGGCGTACTGTTGATTGAGCCTGTCAAACATAAATTCTGTCTGATTTGTCTCCTCCGCCACCTTCACCATGGATATCATCTTATTGCTAAAAATAGCTCTATCTTTTAGACTATTACTAAGACTTTCACCTTGTATGATTTTTTTATTCACCGAATCCAAAGCATCTCGCAGGGGATAAAAATCAATCATTTTACCGGCCATTTCGATGCTGTTCAGCATTGGGATCTTTGATGCTGTCAATAAGCTAAGTGCTCTGGTAAATTGTGCAAGATATACAGCTTTCAAAAAAGCGCCCAAATACGGTATTCTCATCATCAAATAATCTGCTGCCCTTTTGAATTTATCCTGTTTAAAAAGAAGTTTTCTCCCAAATACCACAACTATCAAGGCAAGTAAGATCCACCAACCATAATCCTTGATCAAATCAGAAACACTAATAATCATTCTGGTTATCCAAGGTAAATCCACATTGTTCTGCTTAAAGATATCCTGGAACATGGGCACAACCAATCGTAACATGAAAATTACCACCAAAACGGCCGTAATCAGAATAATTATTGGATAGGTAAGAGCATTTACCAAATCTCTTCGCTGTTCATTTTTCTTTGCAAAAAAAAGTCCCAGCTCCTTGGCAATGGTTTCCAACGTTCCAGACTCCTCTCCTATTTTTATTGAATAATACTCATACTCCGTGAATTCCTTTTTCTCCCGAACGGCTTCAGAAAAACTTTTTCCCGAAAGCAAGCTTTCACCCAAAAAATTGATAAGTGCCTTGTGGGATTCTCTTTTTTGACCATCTTCAATCAATTTCAAAGCTTCCTTTAATGTAATGCCAGCCTTGAGCAGAATACTTAGTTCTGTATAAAAATCTTCTTTCTTCTTGTTCGAAAAAGGTTTCCCAAACAACCTCACTTCACGCTCAAGCAATGGTTTCTTTACCTTTCCAATGGTATCATCTCTCTTTGGAGACTCCTTGTGTGCAATATTTTGAAGATTAAAACCCATTTTCTGTCAATTCATGAAAATTGCTGCATCATTGCTCTTATAGATAAAAAAGTGCTTTGTTTTACCCTCAATCACTCCAGCCAGCTCAATAGCATCAACAATACCCCCTTGGACCTCATCTCCTCTAAAATAGAGTTTATCAACCTTTAGGTTGGTATGAAAAGTATCCCTGTCCTTTAGAACATATTCCTTCATAAAATAATATGTAGTGGATTCCAATTCATTAGCCATGATCAAAGTGCTATTCCCATTGGTTACCTGAATTTGAGAATGCCTTCCAAAGTCAATCCATAAAGCTTGTTGCAATACATTTTCAATTGTTTTTGTTTCATAATTATCCTGAATGCCCCACATCTGTCGCTGTACCAAGCCTAACATGGAAAATGCCAAACCAACCACAATGATGGTCAAAAGCATAACCACCAGCATTTCACTTAGCGTAAATGCCGAAACTTTTCTATGGGTTATTTTTATCATAAAAAACATGCTTTATTGCCCGTACATTAGGTTCTTCGAAACGTGTAGCATTGAATTCTAAAACTCTATCACTACCGGATTGATTCAAATTAATTTCCCATCCTTCCCATTCTTCATAAAAGGGAAAGTTCAATTTTTTATGATTATACAGGTATTCCAATTTTCGTAAATGATTCTTCAATGGTTGGGTATTGTTCTTTACCTGTGCACCAAAAAGTGAATTGAGTACAAGGCTGGCCATCATAAACAAAACCACAATAAGTACCGTTGCCACCATAGTTTCCATCAAAGTAGAGGCTTTAACTTTTTTCAGTACATCCATTTTGCAATTGTTTTCTTATCATCCAGCACAAGACCAGCAAATTGTACTGGTAATATGCTGGAATCAATAGTACCGTTGAACAAATGATTTTGATATACACTCCCATTTTCAAGGGAAATAAAATTGTTGGTCCAGACCTTACCGTGCACCGTTCCCTTTAATTCCAGGTTTTCTTCACAATACACCTCTCCTTGAACTAAGGCGTTTTCTTCAATTTTTACTTGTGGAATGAACGAGTTTTCGGCCAACTTTCCATGATAGGAAACTACTCCGCGAACAGTGCTATTCTTTTTAACAAGAATATTTGGAATCCCATTTTTTTTGGGAACTACCCCTTTTTCCATGTTCACCAGTAAAGCAGAGGGATACTCCAGTTCTACATTTTCCTCAACAACTATCTCCCGTGAAGCTATGGCCTGTAATGACCCCTTAAATCCACTTTCTATTACAATTTTGGGCGCAACCAGTAACGCATCATTGATCGTACTATGCGCTCCAACTTCAATTTGACCGGATGCAACCACAATAACATTTCCAACAAGCTCTATATCATCGAGTCTAAGAACATATCCTGTTACCAATTGTGTGGATGATTTAAAGGAATTCATCACTTTCATATTTCTCTGGTACCTTAATTGACCATTTCCCTCATCCCCAAACAATGGGTTCAAAAGCTCTTCAAATGAAATCTTCAAAGACATATCAATAGAGGGAAGTTCTTTGGAACTGTGTTTCGTATTTCCAAAAACTGGAGTACTGTATTGATAAAAATGTCCGCCAATACCTCCTGGCCGGATTCCCTGTTTGGGTAAATAGGCGTTTCCGGTAATTTTTGACCGGCCGGCTATGATCATTGGTCTATCATTGTCCTTTAAATATAGTGCTGGGAATTGTTGCCCCATTGCTCCCCCAACAAGGGCTGTTTTAACATATTTGTTTTTTTTAAATTTTGTAACTACCGAATACTTTTCGAAAACGCCCCAATAAGATTTTTCAACATATACATTGATGCCATCATCTCCCGGTAGATTCAATAACACAGAATTGTTCAAGGGCAAATTTTGCTCCATGGCATATTGAACACCCATATCCGCTTTTTGCACTAGTTGGACAGTTTTCAACGTTTTTTTGTCAAAAAGTTGATGCGCTTGATGTAGTAGAACAAAAGTCAACAATAATACTGCGATCAACGCCCCAACAAATAAGACAAATTGAAGAGCCCCAGCCTTGACTTTTTTATTGCTCAGCATTCTGTATGGGTATTGTTTTTACGATTCCCTTATGTCTGACCCTAATGCTTTTGGAGGAACCGCCCAACAGGGTAACTCCATCATTGGTGCTTCCCTTCTTCATCAGCTTTTGATTGCCCGCTATGGTCACAAAAAAAATATTATCCTTGGTTTGGCCACCCGAAACAAGGCCTGTAAAAACTATATTGGGAAACGGTGTTGTAGGAGCCTTGACCTTAGTAGTACTTTGTTTTTTTCGGGTTGATTTGCTCCTTGTTCCCAAAAAAGGATCTCTATAATCTGCTATTAAACTAAATGTATCCTTTTTGATGGTTTTTTTAGGTTGATAATCATCGATTGCAACAACCGAGAGTCCGTCTGATTCTGGAGAGAACACACCAAGTAATCTGTACCCTATTATACCCCAAATGGCCAGGACAAGCCCCAACAAAACGTATGTTTTAACATTCTTGCTCAATTGTTTATGGTAAAGTTAAAGGTGGTACTGGGGTCGCTTTCATTGCCGGCGGTATCATACGCTTTTACAAACCAATAAAAGGTTCCGGCAGCTAAATCGATAGTAAATGTCTTATTGGCCCCCAGAGCCTTGGTTGAAAGATTCTGTAGATTCTCATCGGAGTAAATAAAAATACTATCACGTTCAGCTGTACCGGGAACATCTTCCCTGGTCCAAGAAAAGTTGACCGTAGCATTGCTTTGTGATGCCCCATTGGCCGGAGCCGCCAATTGCGGTATGTTGGGAGGGGTAGAATCCAAATTTTCATCCCCTTCTACTCGAAAACTGCTCAGTGAATACACCGTTTCATAGTCGCTATTCAATGCTTTTACCCGCCATGCATAGGTTCCATTAAGCAAATCCTGATTTATTCGTGTTGATACATTTCCCAAAGTGTCCTCTTGTACTATACTGTCCAAAATAATCTGAACGGTGTTATCAAAATCCGGAGCAGCAATTTGAATTCTATATGCTGCAGCTTCATTTACCTTCTCCCAATTAAAACCGACTGCATTGGATGCGATAACGCTTCCATCCGTTGGTGCCAAAATGGAAACCGTCTCACCAGTAATATCAGGGACTTCCAAAATATCTTCACAGCTACATACCCATACGAGTGCCACAGCCCATATCACCATACTAACCTTCCTCATAGTTCAAAATTTAAGATATGCTTTATCTCCATTTACCTTAGAAGCCTTCACATAGGTTCCTTTAGGACATTTCTGCCCTTCGGAAATGAGATTTTCTATAATTAAGTTATGATACTGGTCCTCGCCCCAGCAAAAATGATTGTATTGATAGCCAAATACATGCAATTCCGAAAAAAAGTACCGTTTTTCAAAATCACCGTTAATCACGACAAGTTGAACGCTTCCATACCTATCCTTCTGCAATTGAACTGCCTCTGCCTGCAGAAAAGAGGGCATATCGGTTTCTGGAACCGTAATATTCAAACCTGTCACCAACTTGTAAGCGTCATCAGCAGAAATGTAAGACCTTAGTTGGTCATGGGCCTCATTGTTCAACAAACTGGCGAGACCTACCTTATCCAGTAACTGTAACCTGAGGTATTTTGGTTTATAGGGTAACGAGTCGTTGTAGGAAATACTATTGATTTTTCCCGCCCTTTGCATATGTGCCGCATAGTCCAGATAACTTGTCCTATTGAACGGTAACTGTTGTACATCTACCTTAAGTTTAGACCATTTTGGAACCCCAATTTGCTCGGCGGCACTATACCACAAATCCCCTTTGGTCATCACCAAAGTGCCTAAATCTGGGAAACTCAACAACGCTTCTTCTTTTTGGGCTTTGTACGATTTGCAACTATGGAGCAAAGTAACTCCAATTAATATGAAGCCAAAAAATCTGGAATTTTTCATTGAATTTATTTACATCTAAAATAAAGAAAATTCATGCTTTTTTATCATAAAAAGCTTTCATCTTATCGTTTTAATGTAAAATGTCCAGTAAATACCTCACCCTCACCATACTCAAATTTAAACCAGTAGTCAGAAGCCGGCAAAGGTCTGCCCATGTATTCCCCATTCCATCCGATACCTTGCGGCGAGACTTGTTGCAACAGCTTGCCATATCTATCGTAGATATAAAGTTTGGAATTCGGATAATCATCAGCGCCAACTATATTCCAATTCTCATGGAAACCATCTCCATTTGGTGTAAAAAATCTTCGAAATCCTAATATAGTAACTTCTTGGTTTAAGGTCCTACATCCATATAGATCTCGGACATAAACAGTATATTTTCCAGGAAAGACCTCAAATTTGTTATTGGACTGATAGTTGACACCATCCATTGAATATTCAAAATCGCCAATTCCCTCAGCGCTCACGGTTACTTCAATGTTATCCGAAAATCCACTTGTAGAGATTTCAAAACTTTCAGGTGCTCCAGACGATACCACTTCGAAAAAAGTCGCATTTTCACAGGTTATACCATTGGTTGTTTGGGTCACAGTTAGTTGATAGCTGCCTAAATCAGCAATTTGGAGAATTCGTTGGCTCCCAATATTGTTGCCCAATCCATCCTGCCAAGAGTAACTTTCAAAGTTTCCCGGATCAATTATCAAATCCGGGTTGTCCGGACAAATAACATAGATGCCCTCTAAATTCAATTGGGGCAATGTACTTATACTAAGGTCAAAACTGGTTATATCGTAGCATGAACCCAGTTGGTTATGCTCAACTCTGGCATATAGGGTTTCATACATGTCAGTGTTTTGATAGCTGTTTTTTGAGACTGGATTTGCCTTGTTCAAAGCATCCAATTCTGAAGTGTGGTAGGTAACCCCATAAATGGCTGAATCCTGTCCATTAAGAACTTCAGCATCTTTCTGACTTAAATTGAAACTATAGGTTCCTGTTTCATCTGTATCACATATCACAATATCGGTTGGTACCTGTGCAGTTGGGGAATCCAATACCTGTAGTTCAAATTGTCCAATATCGAAACACTCCTCCTGATTGTTGTTTTCTAATCGAAAGTAAATGGTCTGGGGGTTAACAATGTTGGTATAATTACCTGCGACTGGGTTTTGATCCAGTTCAGCATCCATTTGGGATTCATAAAAGCTAAGGATACTACCCGAAACAGTTGTGAGGATTTCATCAGCTTTTTGGGAAAGGTCGAAAAGAAACTGTCCATTGTTGTCATCATCACAAACCAACCAATCGGGTAGAGCCGGTGCGACCGGTGTATCAAAAATGTTCAATTGAAAAGAAGTGGTATCGTAACAAGAATTATCCGAGATATTGGCCACACGCACATAAATGATTTTCTGGTATTGTGTGCTTGGGTAGATAATTGGCAAAGGGTTACTACTCGCATCCGCATCTGCTTGTGAATCGTGATAGCTGATCACAAGATTTGATGGATTCTGGCCACCTATCACTTCTGTTTCGGCCAGGGAAAGGTCAAAAATGGCATTGGCGTCATTGTTATCGTCACAGATTTCCAAATCGTTCGGGGTATTGGCAACCACCTGGCCAATGACCTCAATATTAAAACTACCCGTTTCAAAACATTCAGGGTAGGTTGCGTTTTCTATTCTAAAGAATAGGGTTTCATTTGGCAGTGTATTTGTATAATTGGTGCCAAGAGCGTTAGTTCCATTATCTGCATCTGTTTGGGAGCCGTGATACGTTATGGTAAAAATTGAAGCATCTTGTCCATTTAAGATTTCGGAATCCTTTATACTCAAATTAAAAGCATACTGATCATCTCCATCATCATCACAGGCTGTCCAATCGTCCACCACATTCAATATTGGAGCTTGTTTGAGCAAAATATCAAAGTTAGTTACATCATAACAACTGGGGTTTTCTATACTGGAAATGCGCGCATATATTGTCTCTTGGAAACTCATATTTGTATAGGGAACAGCTAAAGCGTTGCTCCCCAATTGGGCATCCGTTAAAGTGGGATGATAACTAACACTAAAATCAGTGGCTGATTGTACCCCCAAAACTTCACTATCCTTAGAGGAAAAATCGAAAGGCACAATGGCATCAACCAAGCAGATTTCTATATCAAGGGGTGCGTTTGCAACGGGAGTATCGGTTATTACAATATCCTTAACTTCAGTAGCGGTATCTGATGCGGTCGTTACCGTAACCGTAACCGTGTATGTGCCTATTGTAGCATAGGTATGCGTAGGGTTTTCTAGCGTAGAGGTATTCCCATCTCCAAAATCCCAAGCAATACTCAAAATAGGTTCACTTGAGGTGACATTAAATTCGGTTGCATCTCCTAAGCAAAGGTTGTCTGCGGAAAACCCTACAAGAAAATACGATTGTATAAAAGGAGGAAGACCCAACGCACTCGTAGCGACACCCAAGGACACCACATTGTCCTGATAGTTACAGGCCAATCCACTTAAATTGGGGTCATTGATTGCCGCCAGACTTGACTCTCCATGGTGTGCCACATAAATTTTGCCATCAATGGCCAATTGCAATGCCCCGGTTTCCCCATTTTTGGGGGGAGAAATGGCCAATCCGGAATTAATAATGGTTGTCTGATCATAGATACCCATATCAAACTGATACAAAGTACTGGTAAATGTGAAGGAAGCCGTCGAAACTGTGTTGCCTACGTATAATTTGCTACTATCAGGAGAAAACTCAATACCGTAGGGATTGTTACCTCCAAATAAGGGAGGAGGTGGAAAAAAAGAATCCAAAAGTATGGGACTACTTACCTGACCCGTACTGCTATCAAAACGGAAAAGCTCAGTGTGTACTGTACCTGCGGATGCCGAGGCCAAAAACTGACCATCAGGAGATACTTTTAGGTATCCTCTAACCCCTTGGCCGTTATACAGAATAGGGTGGCTAATCCCAACTCCGGAGACCACCGGAGTGGTATTAAGTCCTGTACCTGTGACCAAATAGGCTAAAAACTCATCGCTCCCATAGCGGTGGGACAATACCCAAATATCCGTGCCATTGGCATGTTCCACGGCGGTCAGTTTTTCGGTCACGGGAGTGGCCAGCGGTACATTTTTGGTGGTTACATCACCTAAGCCGCCATCCAATGTCATATCAACGATGTTGTACTGTAGCCCGTTTGATTCTCCCGCTTCATCAACGGTAAATACAAAGAAAATATTGGTATTAGCCGGTGATGGCACTATAATTCCCGACTGTGTGGAGGAGGGATGACCTAGAAGTCCTGCCCCATTTGGCATGGGCAGATGGTTTCTATTCCAAACCGTGATTCCATCGGTATAGAACAACAAATTGCCCGATGCATCTGAGATGGTAGCGCAACCCTCCTGTGTGGATAACGCTCCATTGGTCAAGGTCAGTGGGGACCCGGAGTTAAAATCAAGCCCTGCATTACGGCCAAAATACCAGATAGCAGCCTGTTTTTGGGCCATAACGGGCAATGTTCCCAAAACCAGCATCCCCAAAAGGCACCATTTTATCATTCCTCAAAGTTATGGACTTCAACAGGGTTAAAACAATCCACCACATTGCCTTCTACATCCTTAATGGCCACAGAACCCTTTGGGCATGTATCGTTATCGCATGGCGAAAAGGCCATTATACATATCAATGTAATCCAGAGGTGTTTTATGTTCATTATAGCCTGTTTACTCAGTGATACTCTGATCCATAGATTTCTCCAAGCTATGCTTGTTAGAAATAATAAATGCCTGATATAAGTTTCTCATCGCTGCGCGCTCCAAATAACCGTATCAAATGCTATATTCTCACTCCAATCCCAAATTTGAGCAGGCCAATGTTGCGAAAAAAATCAGAGTCCACATAACCTTGTTTTTTAGAAAGGCGGATGTAATCGTATTGGGCCTTGATGTATATGATACTGATCACATCATAACGCAAGCCCAAGTTTACATTAAGCCCATCAAAGCTGGGTTTTTCATCATAGCCCATATCCTCGCGTCCCAGTTTAAGGTCGTTGCTCAGGGATTGAAAGGTATAGCCCAAGCCCACACTGGGACGCAATTTGGGCAGGGCCTTACTATCTAAGGTAGCATTAAAACGTGGCTGTACCAAAGTGGACTTGCTCTTTTTAAACGGAGTGGGTTCCCCCAGATCATTGGGGTCTCCCTCACTGAACATTACATTGGTGGAAAAACCCAATTTTACCGGCCCCAACGCCACAAAGTCAAAACCGGCCTCTAGATCTATAATACCGCCCTGCACCACCTCAAAGGCATTGTCTCCCACAGCCAAAGGGTAATTGACCCCAACATACACTCTTTTGTTATCTAATTGAGCATTTGACATAAGCGCCAAGCTAAAAATGAATATGCTCAAAATTTTTCTCATTTTTAAGTTCATATGAAGTTTCCTTATTTTAAAATATTTTACTAATACAAGTTGTTATGAATTAGGTAATAAAAACAATTGATAAACATTAATTAATCATGATGATGTTTCGTCAATTTCACACAAAACCTTTAATTCACGAAGTCCGTGTATAAAATCTATAACCTTATCATTCTCTATTTCAAAAGTTACTTTTTCTTTACTTATAAGTTCATCTAAAATTTTTTTAGACTCAATCAACCCATTCTCTGTATTCTCAAAAATGAACTTTATAAAATCTAATCTGTTAAAGGATGGATTATATGAAACAATGAATATTTTCTTCATTTAAAATTGAAAATTAAAATGTTGTGTTTTCCCAGGAAATGCTCCTGTAGTACGTTTTCCAGTATTAATAATGACATTTTTAACACCATTTGATTTTGCAAACTCCCTTGCCAAATCCCTTATTCCGGTTATCCCTATTTCACCTGCAAAATCCGCACCTTCTACAATTACTTTGTCTCCAAACCTATAAAAATAACCCCCAATTTGGGTCTTTTTTCCATGAACCGACCCTTGTAATATAACATAATTATCTTCGTAAATATCAACGGCCATTTTAACGCCGGCACTATTTACAGTTAAAACTGGCTTAGAAAGTCTCGTCTTGGGAGAAAAGGATCTTTTATTTCTAATTGCATTTTTAGCTAGAGATCTGCTCAAACTTGATAAGCCAATAATTTCTGATATTCTTAAGGCTAATCCCCCAAATTCAACAACATTAATTACATCTTGAATTTTTTGTTCAGATATAGCTAGTGCAGCTTTATATTCTCCCATGGAAGCCTCATTATCTAATAGAAAATAATTCCGAGCATAAGACTTATGCTCACTACTATTAAAAAAAACTGTTACTTCATCAAGCTTCATAGCATAGAGATCACCGTTCCACTCCCAAATATCTCCATTAACATCAGTAACCTGTTGACCAATCTCTGTTCCATTGTCACATGGAATTGGGATATTATCATCGGTATATCCTTTTACACAACCACCATCTGGATCAACACCAACTATAGGATTATTCCCCATCCCAACATAAGGAGAATAAAATTGCCCATAAGGATCAACTGTCAACCATCTTCCAATCCGCGCATCCCATAACCGTAATTGAAAGGCTTCTTTATTGGTTTCACCATCCTTCTCTTGGCCTTGGTAGGTATAACGGTAACTATTCCCCAATGTGTTCATTCCCGGTAAGGTCATCCCAAAGGGGTAGTAATCCGTAAAACCCTGAAGGTTGGGGCTACTGCCATTCTTTTTAAAGAGGGCCCGTACATTGCCCAAATGATCGGTCAACTCGTATACATAGCTATTGTCCGCTTCATAACGCATGCCCAAACGTTGGCTTCCATACAAAGGCTGTTCCTGTAGGGTTATGCTACCCCCATTGGGTCGATAGTACATGGCCATGGGGTTGCCCGTAAAGTCCCGCACATAATAGGTAGTACCCGAAAGCTGCCCCCCTGTGGTATAACTTTCTTTTTTTACCCTATGCCCACGTTCATTATAATTGAATTTTACCCGGGTATTGCCACCAACGGTCACCTCAGTGACCAACCCTTGGGCATTATAGCTATAGGTAATGCCTTCCGCACTATTACCTGTCAGTTGCCCAATGGCATTATAGCTATAGTTGTTAGCTGCTTGGTCACCAATGTCATCGGCCCCAGAGACATCTCCACTACTATCGTCTACATGGGTCAGTCTATTGGGTTTGGCAGCATCATAGTGGTACGTCAAATTATCCATGGCATTAGTGTTGCCCGAGGTTTGTTTGTTCCGTATCAGCCGTTGAATATTACCATTGGCATCGTATTCAATACCTGTTACGTTATAGTCTCCGCTGCCATTTTCGTTAAACCCATCCAAATCTACAATCTTGGCATGGAAGTCACTTCCACTTTGTGCATGAAAATTAGGGGACAGCGTGATACTTTGAGTGGCTTCCAAATCTATGTTTCCACTACTACTGGTATAGGTGTTGCTATCGGTTATGGTAGGTTGTGCATTGCTGTTGCCCGTGCCAATAAAAGCCCCGTATTCTGCCTGGGTAAGCCAGTTATTTCGATCATAGGAATAGCTATAGATGCGCTGTTCCCCGCTTACCATAGTGCCAGGGTCATTGTTCCAACGAATTCCCTTAATATTCCCGTTCAACTGGTCCGTACCATACACTGTGGCCTCTATATTGGCCAATGCCCTTTGGTAATCTGCATTATGATAATCCACCTGCATACCAAAGAGGTCATTGCTATCTCCTCCGGGATCCAAACTGGAATTGCCCAAGGTTGGGTGGTTGATCCCTTTAAGCTGACCGGCCATATTGTATACATAATCGACTCCTTGGACACCATCTGCCAGCTCTACCCGTTTTAACCCTCCCGATTCATAATAAAAATATTCAGCCTGAGTGGCATAGCTGATATCATCGGTAGAGGTCTCCACTTTAATAAGTTCATTGGCATTGTTATAGGTATACCTATGGATAAACTCATCCGAGGCATCTTTTTGATAGATGACCCGGGTCACCATTCCTGTAATGGGATCGTATTCATAATCCAAAGTCTTTATGGTCCCAATACCATTAATGTTCTGTACCAGCCATTCCAACCTACCGTATACATCATAACTATAAAGTGTAGTGCATTGGTCGTTCTGCGTAGCTGCTACATTCCCCGATAAAAATGTAGGGTCGGTCCTCCCGCTATAGGTGGAGGTATTGAACTGGGAAGGAAAAGAGTCATAAAACGTGGTCACTACTTCCCTTTTGGTACCAGAGGGGAGGGAACCGTCCACATCCGCAGTGGTAAAAAGTGAGCTTTGCAGCACACCGCTTTCTTCTGGTCGTCCGTATTCATCATAATTGGTATATGAAAATTCGTTTGCCGTTGCTTGAACAGCATTTTGGGAAAACCGGATCTGTCCATCACTTCGATATCTGAATTCCACCACTCCTTCGTCTGGGCTCTTAGTATATATCAATTGTCCCAAACTGTTATAACGATACTCTGTACGTCGGGCATCATTGTTTCCTTGTATGGGTTGGTATGAAAACACGAGTCGGCCTGCATTGTCGTATTCATTTAATGCATAGTCATAATAATTTTCATGATAGGTCACAGTGACCGGACTTGCCGGGTTATAAGAATCAGGATCATTTACTGAAACCCTATAAAATCCATTGGGCAAGCTATTGGCAGCTGTTACCGTAGATTCTGTAATCAAATCGTGTGTAGTGATGGAGTATCCATTGGCACTTACTGTAAAACCCATGTTGCTACCGGAAGGCACATGGATATCAACATAACCCAATCCGCCTATGGTAAGCGTAGCCGTTCTGGAAGTGGCACCGCCACTTCTGGCCGCTGCCAAAACTTTTCCATCTCCATCTGTAAATACCACATTTTCCACACCATGTAGGTCCCTGCTTACTGTTTTATTGATTTTGTAGGCAGCGTTGGCGTAAGTGGCATCATTAAAAGCGACACTTTGGGAAAGTTCATTACCTGCTTGCATGGTAAACGTATAACCTTGTGGCCATTCGTTATTAATTTTATTTCCACCTATAGCTTTAATAGGGGTTCCTGGGTTGAGTTCACTATATATGACCCTTGAAAAAGGGTAAGAAGTTACATCTTGATAAGGTTCTCTATTGTTGTTACTGCTATAGTACCAACCCAAAGTATTATTTTGGGCATTAACCGTGGACGGGCTATCGGGATTAGTCTCAAAATCGGCCCGATTATAGGCATTTCCTGAACTGTCTTGAATAAAATCATCTTTGTATTCGAAGTAACCGTTAATTCCAATAGGGGCTCCCAAAGTGCTCAATGCTGGTCGTCCATAGGAGTCATACATAGTTTGAGTTGCCCAAATCTGACCTGTTTTAATATCCAAACTTTGAGTTTGGGTAGGCTTACCAAGACCATCAAAATAATTGATTCCATTTCCTTTAATGTTGCTATCTGTATCATATGCTATAGACCAAATCCAGTTTTTATCTCGGTCATTGACCACTAAAGGATTTCGTGTTGTACAACCATTATTGGCCTGAGGGCCATTAACCGTTGGGCAAAGATCATTTTTGTTTAACACATAACTTCCGTTAGAGTCATTCGGAGGTTGTGTACATTGCACCTTATTATAGGTAGAAGATGCCCCGAGGCCATCGCCGTCGGCATCTAAATACCATAGCGTTTCCGGGTTAATATCTATATCGTTATCGTCACAGTCTCCAGCATCTTCCACATAACCCGTAGGTGCAAAACTTTTGTAAACTGTATTGGAGCTGGTCCCATAATCATCTCCATCATTGTCGAAATAAAAAGTTCTAGGCTGCACATTAGTAATTCCGCCATCGGTATCGTCATAATCCCCTCCTCTTGTTACTGGGTTCTGCATCCCTGGGGGTGGTGTACATCCATAGGACCCTGTTGAGGAGTCTCCAAATGTATCATTATCCACATCTGCATACCAAGTTCTCTTAATAGTGATGAAAGAATCGCTATCATCACAGTCTCCGCTATTCCTAGAAAATCCTGATGGTGCTGTCGACGTACCTTGGCATATAAAGGTGCTTGTGTTTCCTCCATAACCATCCCCATCATTGTCCACATAAAACTTGCGAGGATAAACCGAGGAACTGTTATCATTGCAATCTCCACCCTTTGTTGCATAATTTGCAGGATTTGAACCAAAAAAACATGTTTGGGAACCAGTTCCAAAGCCATCACCATCACCATCATAATATCCCAATTTTCCGCAACCATCAGGTCCATCATCAAAACAATTGGTACAATCCTGTGCAGATACTGAAATAATCCCTGCAAAACAGGCAATCAATGCTGTGATTAGTATTTTTTTCATTTTTTCTATTTTAGTTTTGGTGTTGTATTTCATCTCTATAAGGCTTATTGTTGGGGAGTTCCTCCACCTCCTCCACCTCCATTGTCAGCGCAGCCTTTGTTGAAATAGGCCACCTTTATCTTAATTTCTCCACTGCCAACATCTCGGATTTTAGTTTTAACCGCATAGGCATTGTAACCATAAGACCCTCCAGAACAGGGAATGGTAGCACTTATAGTAAATTGATTATTGGTTGTTTCTGTTCCATAATTGTTCAATGCGGAGACTTCCGCCGATGAAGTTACCAATCCATGAGCATAGCTATATCGATAATTCCCAGATCCGCCACTTGGTAAAGTGGTAAGAACCCCAGTGCTGGAGTAACCATTGGAAGCAGATTGTGCCACCTGCATATCACTATAGACCTCATTGTTGTCAATGATTCCATTGTTATTCGCATCCAACTCATTGGCTACCTTATGATTATACTGGTTTTCACTTATGATTCTGAAACCGCCGGTCAGGGATGGAGTATCTCCAACTTCGGTGTATGTTCGAATCAGTCTCCCTGCCTCATCATATTCAAATTTTGTGGCCAGATTGGTCCTCCCCAAAATGGATGTCAGTTCATCCCATTGATTATAAACATAAGATGTCATGTCCACTTCAACAGGGTGAATCCTGAAATCATCCACAATTACAGTACTACCCATTGTAGTAACATAAACATTCTTCGTATTTTGAATGTCCGTATAAAAATTCAACTGCGTCCAGTTTCCTGCAGATATGATTTCATCTGAATCATAATTAATATTTGTTCCCCCAACATTTACTCGAACATTGGTATAAGAACCGGTTAATGTCCAAAGCGAAATTTTATACCCCCTTGCTGCTCCAGCTCCATTGCTTACTGTAACCCTGTAAGCTGTTTCTCCTGAATCCACTTGAAGCGCATGGGATCCTGTATGGGCTGTAGATGACAAAGAGGCTGTTCCACGTTGAACACCTCCAGAAGAATTTGGCCCTTGTAAATCTTCTGCACCAGAATAGAAAAACTTATCCTTGCTCGTACTTCCGCTTGCAAAAACTTTCGAATCATCATCCCCCATCTTAGTCGAAGCCAGATTTTGGTTGACATCCATTACTTCAATAGGACTAGAAAACGCATTGTAAGCTGTAATTTCTGAAAGTTGCTTCCATTCTGAACTTTGAGTAACATCTATATCATCTACCTCCAAAGACCAATCAAAACCATCATCGTTTGAATCATTATACCCAGTGAAAATTCCATCTGAGTTAGAGGTTCCTTGCCAAGTATAGTTTTTATGTTTTCTCCAAACATTATGATTCCTATTCAGAGCGACCTGATTAGGTGGGTCACCTACCCATTCGGTAGAGGTATATTCGTAAGGCTTCCAGGTGGTAATTCCAACCGAAACCAAATCGGACAAACCATTGTAATAGGTTTTGCTCATGGCATTTTGAACCAACATATTTTTATTGCTCGGATTATCCACTTTACTCCCCATTTCTGAATATTCAGAAATGGTATAAGCAGGCACAGTTACCACATTCATCTCCTCACCTCTAGCAGAAGTGGTTTGAATCCTTGTTGCTTGACCTGTTATCGGATCTAAATCCTTGAATTCTGTGGTATACGAATATCCTCCATTATATGAAGTAGTCGACTTTAACATATTTGGATAGCGAATCCTTGAGGAAGCATTTATTAACCACCTATCAGTTTTGTAAGATGGGACATAGTCCACCTCTTTATATGATTGGTACGATTCCTTGCCTTGCCATATTGGAACATTCTGGGTTGTATAATATTCATTTGAAGTTCTACCCAGTATATGTCCCTCGTTATTTATGGTTTTTACCTCTAAAAGCTGTCCAATAGAGGCTAGGTTGTCTTTAACTGTATAGCTTTTTATATCTATTTCTCGGTTTGATGCATCAGTATATGTGTTATCGCGATTTGTCTCTATTTCATAGAAATCGCCATATTTTATAGAAGTCTGGGATTTCTCCTTCATCACGTTGAATCTATATACAGTCTCAATCAATGAAGGCTGTCCATTAGCTTCGTTCTCAACGGAAACATATTCATACATTGCTCTTGGCGCCGGAAGTTCCGCACTATAAGGAATTTCCAATTGCTGTTCTGAATCAAAAGGCAGATAACTTACATACCCCCATCCACTTTTGTTTTCACCATACGAATACACCGTTTTATAGGTATCCGCCCCATTGGTAGCAGTAATAGATTTAGCACGAATGCCGCCTTGTTCATAAAGTACAGATGTTCTAGGATAATATGTTACTTCAACAGAGTTTGTGGGGGTAAGATTTATGTGATAACATGGTATACTAAGCGATTCTGTGGTTTGGTTCCCATCCAAGGATGCCAAATAAACCCCACCTCCTAAATTTGAAGTTATTGTTCCCAGTCCTTTGTATGAATATTTAATAGAGGTGGTAGTGCCAGTACATTCCTGTCTTGTGTAGTCAATGTAAACCTTATCACCTAACAAAATTCCTAAATCATCAGTTGTATTATTGGTCAACTTGATATCCGTAATTCCATAATTATTGGAATTAAATTCGGAAATGTATTGCCCAGAATCCGTAAACTCCAGCTGATTAGTGATGCTTTTAAATTTATTGGTCTCATATTCAATTTCCAATTGGCCTCCTTCAGGAGTATTTATGGTCCTTAGAGACCATGCATCATTAAGGTTTTCATAGTATCCATAATTATCTCTTCTATCTACATTATAGCTTAAAGTACTATGCCAGTAATCAAAAGTATATGGTGGTAACAATTGAATACCTTGTTTTCCTTTAAAACTAACTCCTAACAATGTAGATCTGCCAAAACTGTTTTGAGTGTTGGGTGCTCCGGTTACCAAACTGTTATCATAATTGAACTCAATACTTTTAACGATTTTGTCTTGAATACTGGAGATGTTATCCCCTGTATCCAGTACATTGTCCAATATGTTAATATAGACCGTTTCGCTAGGTTTTTCAGAATCGTTAAACGAAATGGTAAAACTCTGGGAGGAAGAAGCGCCATAGTGTTTCGTAATGGTATCATCCTCCTCGTTAAGCAAAATGATTTTCTGAAGACGCAGCTGATTTTGTGAGGGGATAGTAAAGCGATTCACATAGTCACCACTGTTTTGATTCAAGTCATCAATATGGGAAACAGAATTATAGGCCCAATCTACAGAACGGCCATCCAATCGTTCCTCTTTTACAAATAATGCAGTATGGGTCCTAGTTTTTACTTTATCCAAATAATACATTTCCTTTCTCCCCTTGATCCAAGTCTTTATATCATCATCATCTGGATTAGTTAAATAATCTTTCCCGTAAGGCGTTTGCCAAACAAAGGCATCGGACCACTTTCCATACTCAAAACTCGTCCAATAGCCGTAGTCTCCCCTGTCGGCATAACCATTGGCGTTTTTATCAACATAATCAGGCCCTGTCACAGCAGTCAGTAACCAATGCGTGGCATAAGGTTCCAATTGCCGCTTTTCAAAATAGGAATCACTTTCAGTCTTTGGGCTATCATTATTATTTTTTATTATTCCGAATGTACGGGTAACAGTTTCGTGATTATAAACAGGTAAGGAATAATGATATGTTTTACCGTCCGCTGCGGTAATCTTAAATGCTCCGATTCCTTGTAGAGGTTTGGCATCTCTATTAAATCCAGTATTTGCAGGCTTTAAATACCCTAAACCTTTAATCGAGCTGTAATTATCCAAAATCTCAGCATTGGTATAATACTCAATGTAATTTCCAGTTTTACGTCTTGTATTTGGAGTAACATTAGTAGGTCCTGAAAAGTAATCAGTGATAATGGTATTATTTGATGTTGAAGAGTCAAAGTTAGCTTCATATGTATTTAAGTGGGTGCTGATTTCATTATCAAAATAAAAGTTTGGAGTCTGGTTGAATTGCGTATGATCTGGTGGCGCTGTCGATGAACCATCAATTAAATAATCCAATGTAAAATCATCACTGTTAGTCCGATTTGTCAGACCAAACAGCGCCCCATTTTCAAATATCCTACTTGTCATTCCGCCTGATAGCCCTTGCGCCTGAACATTATAACGATCATAATTTGGAAAAACAGGATTGTTATTCGTCACATCAGTTGAAGAACTTATTAATTCGCTATCAATCGAAAATTCATTTATATCCATAAAAGACTCCCCCAATGTTATCGTTTTTTGGCAAGTTTGAATACAAACATTATTGGGTCCTCTAACACAACAATAATCAACAATTTCCGTAGGGTTCTGAGATTGAGCAAAATAAACAGGCCCATTTACGTAATTCTCTTCTTTTTTTCCCAGATAATAACGAAACTTCTGCTTTCCAAAGGATAGACTAAAAAAACCTATAGGAGTTGGAACCACCAAAGGAATATTGTATCCACTGGATTTGACGACATAATCCCCCATTTTTACTGTGTTACTGAAAGCCAATTGGAGGCCAACACCAACGCCGCCGTCTACATCATTTCCAGTTAGATTAGTAACTCCTCCATTTATTCCCACCCCTGATGAAGACATGCTTATCCCCACATAACTTGAATTGCCATTCCCTGTTTCGCCACTGTACCCAAGGTTAACGTTTCCAGAAGTTGAGGCTCCAATCTTAAACCCTGAATCATTTTTAATCCCAATGGATCCATTAAAACCACTTCCAGAAACGCCGGCTCCCAATGATAGACCACCTGCCGTTGTCCCTCCTAAACTAAATCCCGTGTTTCTCCCCACGGATAGATTTCCTCCTATGCTGCCTGCATCTCCTGCAAATTTGTAACCAAAACCTACACTAACCGTTCCTCCCAAACTCAAATTACTCCCCCAGGATAACCCTAAACCAACCGAAACTTGTCCTTCAGGTGATGTATACCCTACAGACAAGGAATATACCTCTTCACTACCCCCTTCATCATAGAAATATTCCGTCAACAATGCTGAATTGTAGTCATCGGGATAGCCATTGACTGACCTGTTAATGGCCCCAGGGTTCAGGTTCCATCCAAGCCCTACCCATGAAGCTTCTTGATCCATGGCAATACCTGCATGATACGCCAAAGCCAAAGGGTACCCCCCTTCGGGTGATGGCACATTCAACAATGGTAATACGTAACTGAGGTTTCCTGTTGACAGGTTTACCATATCCGTAGCATCCACAGGTTCAAAACTTGTGGCTTCAGGTGTTGTTGGCCCATTATTGGAAGCCAATAACATATTTACAGGAACTAAACTGGGCAGAAAAGTAAGTGTTAAAAACACTGCCATGACTTTGTGGGAAAATTTGGTTTTCTTCATCGTTGATATTTGATTATTTAATTGCATTTGTTATTGTAATAGGCTACAACCTCTTCTATGTGTTTCTTTTTATATTCCCTTTTCTGGAGTTTCTCCACTAAAGAGGGACAATTTTTAAAGTATTCTGAAGCCGCTTTTTTGAAGCTTTTTTCAAAAAGTTGATTTGAACCCATATGTATGGCTTCTTCATTTTCTTTTTTAAGGTAATAACGGTTTATGGCATAGAATTGTCCTCCACCAAAACCGGTTCCTCCAACACTGCCAACACCACCAGGCCCAGTTGGCATATATCCATGGGAGCTTTGTTGATATAAACTAACTTTTCCAGCTAATTTCAATTCGAGCATAATCGGTCCTTCCACATTTTTCACTTGAATACTGCGGTATCTACCCCATTCAGCCCCTTGCTTAATTCTAAATGACTCCAATTCCTGGAAGGAAAAATATTGAGGTTTTGCTTTTTTTTGAGACCAATACTTAACTTCATTGTTTTTCAACTTACCCAACCCTTCCATTACACGGCCATCGTGAAACTTAATCAAAACAGGTGCCTTTTGTCCAACAATTGGGTTTGATAATATGAATGATCCTATCAAGGCCAATCCCATTTTTAGTTCATTCTTCATACCTTAAAATTCAATTTTGGTTCGTTGGTTAAGCTTTTTGTTGGGATTTTAAATCCGACCTCTCCTGTAGAAAAACCTAAGTCTTCTATGGTAAAATGGAAGAATTCTCCTTTCAACAATCTTGGATCTTTGGGATATACCAGTAACATATTTGTGCTATTGGACATGCCATACATTCTTGGATAGCTATAGTCCGCCATAGGAATGGTATCTCTTTTTTGACCAATAAGGTGTACCTTTTCTGCCATTCCAAATGCCAGTTGGTTCACCATGGCTCCAAAGGCGTTCCTATCACTCGCCTTGCTGTTGAGCAGTTCTTGATCATTGGCGCTCATACTTAGATTGAAATACAGGTAATCGCCATATTTGTTCCTAAGACTGTCTACCTTGAACTCGGTATAGTTATCCCCAAGTGCCTGTTTAACCAAGATGTCTGTGGGCCGATAAGTCAAAGTATAGATTACATTGCCTACCATTTTTTGGTGATGGTATCCATTCTCTTCATCCTTTACATGAGACCATAGTTTGGACACTGAATCAAAAGTGTTCGGTTTGCATGACGCCACTGAGCACAACAGTGCAATTGTCATTGCACAAATCCCCATCTTCTTTTTAAAGAATATTCGGTTTGCTATTCCCATACTAGATTCCTTGATATTCTGCGTTCAAACCTTCCAACACGGTCTGTGTCAAATCTGAAACCTCTTCCGCATACATTATGTTTCCACTACCTTTGGCCCCGAAAATGATGCGGTAGCCTTCCTTTTTACCATATTCTTTTACATAATCGTTGATATCGTTGATTACGGTCTGGGTCATTTTTTGATCTTCATCTTGAATCTGTTTCTGAATGGCCTGTTGGTAGTTGGCAATCTGTTGTTGCTTGTTCTGCAACAACTGCTGTTTCAGTTCCAATTCCTTCTTGGTCATTGAGGAACGTTCTTTTTCATAATCCTTTAGCTCATTCTGCCAATCCACCATTAAACTGTCCACGTTGGCCTTGAGTGTACTTGCCTTTTTATTAAAGGACTCACGCTCTACCTTGGTCCGTTCATAGCCTTCCACCAATTTGTTAATGTCCACATAGACCAGTTCTGACTTGGAGTGGGAAATATAAAATGTGGCTACGCTTGCCAATAAGGCCAACAGGGATAGAGGCAGTGCCAGTTTGTTCATTGAAGCACCTGCTTTTTGGTGATTTGTTTTAGATTTATTATTCATGGGTTTTCTGTTCGTTTTCTAGTTTTAACAGCCTATTTTCCAGTTTTTGGTTTATCTCTTTTTGAATATCAATTTCTTTTTGCTGCTGTAGGGTATATAGGGTCAATTCTTCTATTTTCTCCAACAGCAACTTGTTCATCTCTCCCAATTGAATTCCATTTTCTTCCACTTCCTCAGCAGATGGAATATTGATGAGATGGCCTTTTTCTTGAATGTGCTTTTCCACTTCTTCTAGTGTGGGGAGGTGATAATCCTCATCAAAGACATAATCGGCCCAACCGGTCTCCACTTTGATCTCTTCTGCTCGGATTTTGCCTTTCACGGCAAGTTTCCATGTTCCTGGGTTGGTGGTGCCGATTCCTATATTCCCAGAATGATCAATAATCATCCGAGGGTCATCTGTAATGACTTCTCCTTGAGTAGTGTTTCCATATTTTGTGTAGAAATATAATTTCCCCCAACTGCTCCTCATTCCAGAATAGCCATAGTTTCCATTATGGCTGGATGGTGTTATCAATTTATTATGGTCAGCTCCGCCTTGGACCACACTTATATTGGAACCAAAAATGGCATTTCCTCCTGTTGAACCCGATACATTTGCGCCAAAATTACTTGTTACCACAAATTGGGATTTCGGGTAAATCTCGCTTCCAACAGAAATATTTCCATTATCTCTAATACGCATTTTTTGAGTGGGTGCGTTGTTATCATTGGAACCTTTTGTCTTGAATACTAAATCTGCCTTCCCGTAAGTGCCCACGTTGGTGATGCCGATTTCGGCATTTACCCTTGTACCACTACTAGTTGAACTATTAAAACCATCCCTTCCTGACCATTTAATGGAAGATTGCCATCCCCCACCATTACTACCATCGCCAAAAAGTATGAGGTTCCCTCTACCGTCGCCAGTTGATCCACTGGAATACGTATTGTAATTGACATATAGATCATTTTCTATGCTTGCGTCGGCATGCGTTTGTGAAATCGAGATTATTGGGATGAATAGCAACAAGCTGCCCAAAGACGTTTTTATTTTCATTTCTTCTGCTTTTTTAGTTGCTCTATTTCTTTTTGTTGGTTTTGATTTTCTTTCTTCAGTTCGATTACATACAGTGTTAGTTCTTCAATCTTCTCTAACAACAACTTGTTCATTTCTCCCAATTGAATTCCATTTTCCTCCACTTCGCTTGCAGATGGTATATTTATGAGATGGCCTTTTTCTTGGATATGTTTTTCCACTTCTTTTAAAGTAGGGAGGTCATGTCCTTTTTTGAAGACATAATCCGGCCAACCCATTAAGTCCACCTTTACCTCTTTAGCATGGATATTTCCGTTGACCGCTAGTTTCGCATCTGGAGTAGTGGTGCCAATGCCAATATTACCATTCCTCGCAATTCTAAGACTCTCGTAAATTGGCCCTGGACCATCAGTGCCCTGGGTAAAAAATGCAAGTCCAATATGATCAGAATCTGTGTGTTCTTGGACAGCTGCAATGGCCGCCCTTCTCCTCGATCCGGTTTTCCAAGTTATTCCACCGAAAAAGTTTCCAATCCCTGGGGTATTTGAGGTGAAGGAGATATGATCCTGGGATTCAGGATTCATATTGGTATTGAACAAATTTGAATTGTAAATCTCCAATTTTTGACTTGGGACTGCGGTTCCTATACCTACTTTGCCGTCATTTTTAAAAGTTACATAGGTTGTATTATCATGACGATTCTGAGTACCATAATTTATATGTAACCCAGAGTCTCCAGAACCTAGTGTGGTCTGCCTTACCAAAGACCAAACATTGGTGTTGGAAACCCCATTCCCTTCTATAAAATTGATGGCCGACCCCCAAGTACCTCCTGAACTGGAAACGATATCCAATTGAGCATCTGTTGCCTCCAGCATGGACATGGAAAATTGTGACTTAACTCCAGCATCTTCCTTCATTACATGGAAACTTGCCAATGGACTGGTTGTTCCAACACCAACTATATCTGTAGTTGTGATAGCGCTGCCATTTTCTGTCCATTGGGCATTAATTCCAATAGCGAAAGAGCATCCTAAAATCAAAACTATTTTTTTCATCATTTTTGCTTTACTTTAATCATTATTAAATTCTCTAAATCTTCCAACCTTTTATTTAATTGTTTTCGATCGCTGTTTTCAATCAAAAGGAACTCTTTCAAATGTTGATTCTCTGATTTTATTTGAAGTATGTATAGCGTTAATTCCTCGATCTTCTCCAATAGCTTCATATTCATTTCACCGAGATCAATACCGTTGGACTCCATTTCCTGGGCAGATGGAATATTGGGCAAATGCCCATGTTCCCATATAAAGTTTTGGAGCTCTTCCAAAGATTTGAGGTCATACCCCTCTTTGAACACGTAATCCGGGCCGGGAACGGAAAGGTCCACCTTCACCTCCTCGGCGTGAATCTTACCGTTTACAGCAAGTTTTGCATCTGGAGTAGTAGTGCCAATTCCAACATTGCCGTTTTGAGTGTTGATAGTGAAAGTATTCCAGCTATCTTGTCCACTATATCTAGTGCCAATTCCAAAAATGTTTCCCCCAAAGTTACCTTCCGAAAATCCCACATTTGCTCCTACTCCAGTACCATCCTGTCTAAATTCAATCAATGGATTATCATATTCATTGTTATTGTCGGTATCCGCTTCCAACCTAAAAATAGCATCACCACTGGTACCGGTGGAAACATGTAACTTACCTGTTGGGGAATTGGTGCCAATACCCACATACCCATTGCTCTTTATAATCATCCGGTCAGCTGCCAAACCCGAATCAAAAACCGACCGAAATTTCACTATGTCAGCACCATCCTTGGTCCCGATATGCAAGACATGGGAGCCATACAATTCATTTGGGTCCATTATGGTATACTGCCCTCCACCATCAAACATGGTAAAATAACTATTGGACGGGTTCCACACCCCCCCAATAGTACCTGTCCTTTGAACTTGCAACTTTGCTTGTGGAGCTAGTGTACCGATCCCTACATTTCCATCGTCCGGAAAAATGTTGGTTATCTGTGCATTCATTGAAAAAAATGTCGTTGACGCAATACATATTGAGAATAAAACTCTCATTAATCTTGGTTTAAAAATTGTTCTATTTTTTTAAGCCGGTTTTCCAACTCAACTATCCTTTTATCTTTATTTTCAAGCTTTTCAATTTGGAAATTTTGAATTTCTAGTTTTTTCTCCTGTTCAAGAATGTAAAGCGTCAACTCCTCGATCTTCTCCAATAACTTCATATTCATTTCTCCAAGATCAATGCCGTTAGCCTCCATTTCTTTGGCCGATGGAATGTTGGGCAAATGCCCATGTGCTTTGATATGGTTTTGGACTTCTTCCAAGGATTTGAGGTCATAATCCTCTTTGAACACATAGTCCGGACCTGGCACCGAAAGGTCTACCTTGACCTCCTCTGCATGGATGTTGCCTTTTACTGCTAGTTTTGCATCTGGAGAAGTAGTACCGATGCCAACATTACCACTGGCATCAATCATCATATCTGAAGAATGATTGTTAACCCTAAAATGAAGCGCATCATCTGGATGACTGTACTGAATTCCGCCTACAAAACCATCATCCGTATCTGCAAAGCCATAGTAGGCCTGCTTAGTATTATAAGTCATTAAGGAAATCATAACATGATCCGTATCCTCAACAGACAAATCAGAGTAGTTATGGGGATTTTGCCCAGATGAGCCATTAAATATGTGTACTTTGGACAACGGATTGGAAGTGCCAATACCAAAACTTCCCGATTTTATATATGAACTGCCCGCATCGCCCCGTAGCAACACATCATATGTACCCGTGTCTGTATTGTCCATAATCTGAAGCGATCCAACAGCCCCATGGCCGTCTATCTTTACCATCCTGTTGACCTCAATATTTCCGTTGATATCCAGAAGCTCCGAGGGATTTGTTGTCCCTATCCCCACATTTCCATCATTGTAATAAATATTTGTGCCATCCTGCGTCCAATGCCCTCCTGTGGTTCCACCACCGGAGGTGGAGCTCGTGGTCACCGGGACTGCGTTGCTAGCCACACTCTCATTGCCTGCGGCATCAAGGGCCGTAACGGTAAAACTATAAGCGGTACTCGCTGTAAGTCCTGTTACCTGGTAGCTAGAGACATTACCCAAGGTGGTTTCTAGGACACCGTCCTTGAAAACCTTGTAATTGGTAACCCCGGTATTGTCAGTAGCCCCGCTCCACGATAGGTCTACGGTTGTGTCTGTCTGGCCATTGCTCAGAAGTGATGGCGCGGTGGGGGCCTGGGTGTCTGCTCCGCTCAAAGGAGTTATGGAAAAGTAATCTATATATACACTTTCCCCGGCAAGCGCAGGAGATCCTGGATATATATTAAGTGCTATGTTGGTACCGTTTGCCGTAACAGTTTTGGAATATTGCGTCCAGTTTGAGCTTGTGATATCAATTTTCTGGTTTTCCACAACTCCACCACCACCCCAGTAGAGTGCAGGATTGCTAGAGCTGGCACTCTTGGCGTAGAACGTGACGACATATTGTTCATTTGCCGTGGTAGCAAAAGTATAGGCTGCATAATTCCATCCATTGTTGGGCGATTCCAACTTGATACTATAACTTCCTGAATACACTTCTGAAGAAACCGAGCTTTCTGTGGCGCTACCTCCCCATCCTGATACCGAGTTAGCCTCATTGCTCATACTAGCAGCATTGCTATGGGTATGAAGTTGTTGTGATTGAACTGATGCTATCCCTAGCACACTCAAACCAAATAGGATGTAAATTTTAAAATGTTTCATAATCAACTTAATATGTTATTGTGTTTTTTATATGGACTAAAGATTTATTTGTACAATTCCAATAAATAATCAGCTCTATTGTGCAGTTTACCTCAGAGGCATTATTTCTATTGTTCCTTTCATGAGTTTTTGGAACAGAGAAAACAAAATTGAAAATCGGTAAGAGTTTTAGTAATCTTCTGTTGACTTTGGATATCAAGCACGAAAAAAAAGTAGTTTTCTTAGAATACTTTTTAATACTCATCGGAAATTCTGGCTGGTTATTAATATTATTTATTCCGACAAAAATTAATAAATATTTTCCTACTTATGTATGAGAAATGAAATGTTTTTTACGAAGGAATTTACGATTCATTGTTAACATTATGACTTTCAATTGATTGTGCTTAAACAACATTATAGAGAGTTAACAATATCTTAATATTTCAAAAAAAAATACGAATATTATATTAATATATACACGAAAAAAGCTACTTTTCAAGTAAGATACATTTGGTAAATTGATTAATAATTTCTTTGACCCGTATTCATGAACAACCTCCATATTAAATCAAATCGAGAAAAAAAATGGGATAGAAAAATAGCCGCAATCAACCTTCAAGAAACACTAATTGTACTGGCTATCATTGGGATTTTGCTTTTACTTGCACTTCCCAATCTAATGCCCTTGATATCTAAAGCCAAAAGTGTGGAAGCCCAAGTCCAATTAAAGGCTATTTACAACGCCCAAACCACTTACCGTTACATGAACAGCAAATATTCCAACATAATGGATGAGTTGGATTTTGAAGCTCCAAAAACAGTGATGGAAAATGGGACTGCCAACTATGTCTATGAAATAATTTCAGCGGACAACTCAACATTTAAAGCTCGGGCCGAAGCAATTACTGATTTTGATGGAGATGGTATCATGAATGTTTGGGAAGTTGACCAAACTGGAAACCCCAAACAAGTTATTAAGGATTGATTACACCTATTAAACTGTTACTTATTGTGAGTCTGGGATTTATGGCATATCAAGACTTTAAAGAAAGAAGGGTGCTGTGGTATATTTTTCCTCTTATTGCGGTGTTATCTGCTTTCATTCATTTTACAAATACCATTCATTGGAAAGTCTTTGTTTACTATATGGTCATAAACTGTATATTGGTTAGTTGTGTTATAGCTATTTTGTATATCTATACCAATCTGATAGCAAAGAAGGCTTTCTTGGACCATAGTATTGGCCTTGGAGATATTCTCTTCTTTTATGCTTTTGCATTAGGATTTCCAAGTACTTCATTTGTGGTTCTTTTTGTATGTGCCATTCTTTTTTCCCTATTTACTTTTCTTTCAATCAAGAACAGGTTTAAACTCAGAACAATTCCATTGGCAGGTTTAATGGGTACTTTTTTAATTCTCATATTCTCGTTTGATTTATTTTTTAATACTACTGTATTATATGGCCATTGATACGAGCGAAAAGTTTCTGGTAGACAAAAATTTGATTCAGTTAATTACAGCCGAGCAAGCCTTCTTTTATAGAATCGTACCTAAGATCAAAAAAAATGGCGTTGTTACTTTTTGGACGGATAATGATAATCCTGAAAAGCTGGCATCAGAATTGGAAATAGTCTTAGGACTTTCCACAAAACTTGAAAAACTGCCTACATCAGAATTACAGGATTTTTTAACGGCGAACTATCGCAAAGCGCAATTCCAAAATAGTGAGTTGCACTATACTCCCGATTTTTTAGAGAAAATCATTTTCAATGCTAAAGCAGTTGGGAGTAGTGATATTCACTTTGAGCCTTATGAGAATCACTGTAGGGTCCGTTTTAGATTGGATGGTAAATTAATTGAACAGTTCAATATCCCATTAAACGAATATCCATCGATCATTAATAAAATAAAGATTCGCGCAGAACTGGATATAGCCGAAAAGAGACTACCGCAAGATGGGCGAATTACAATGAAATCTAAAGGAGTAGAATTTGATATTCGTGCCTCAACACTTCCGACTCTTTTTGGGGAGAAAATAGTATTAAGGATTCTCAACAAGGACACAAATACCATTTCGTTGAAGGATCTAGGTTTTAACAAAAGTGAATTAAGAACATATAAAGAAGCAATAAAAAAGCCCAATGGTATTGTATTGATTTCTGGTCCTACTGGTTCTGGAAAAACAACAACCCTATATGCCACGCTAAAACTGCTAAATGATACAAAAACCAATATTTTAACCATTGAGGACCCCATAGAATACACTCTAGAAGGGGTAAACCAGGTACAACTTAAGGAAAACATAGGGTTGGATTTTGCAAGTGCTTTAAGAACATTTTTACGTCAGGATCCAGATATAATCATGGTAGGAGAAATCAGAGATGTAAAAACAGCCAATATGGCCATTAGGGCCGCCCTTACCGGACATTTGGTCTTATCAACAATCCATACTAATTCTGCATGGGCGACCATCTCAAGATTGATAGATATGGGCATCCCTCCATTTCTTATAGCAAGTACCTTGAATATTAGTGTAGCACAACGTTTGGTTAGAAAACTATGTAACTCCTGCAAGAAGAAAGAAAAGACAACTCAAAGTTTATTCCCGGACAATTTTATTCCCCCTAAAAGCTTGACCTATCATTTTAAACCCATTGGTTGTCAAGATTGCCACCATACTGGTTATAGTGGTAGGAAAGCGATATATGAGGTCATTCCAATTACAAATGACCTAATTCCCCATATCAAAGATAATTCCTTGGAAATAGACAACTATTTTATTAAAGGCAATGTTACAACCCTAAGGCAAAATGCCCTCATTCTTGTTGAAAAGGGAGCTACCTCGATTGAAGAAATCTACCCTTTGCTAATGAACTGATTATATGAAAAACTATTTGCTCCCAATACTATTATTTTTTGTATTTCTAACCTTCGGTCAAGAGGAGAATAGAATACAAAAAATCAAAAACAATCTTGAGGTCTTGACTATTGACAACCCGGGGCTCTCTGAAAATCTGAAACTTGACATCAATGTTAACAGTGTATCACTAACCAACTTTCTATTAGCGGTATCACAAGTGCACAAAGTAAACATTAATATTGACCCGTCCCTTCAGGGAATCAATATTGTAAACAATTTCTCCAATGTAACCGTTGCAGACCTTTTACTTTTTTTATGTAAACAGTATCACCTTGATATTAATTTCACTGGAAATATCCTTTCCATCCAAAAGTATCAACCACCCCCAGAGATTATTCCTGAAAAAGTAATTCAAGTTGAATTTGAAGCGTTGAACAACCTTATTTCAATGGACCTAAAAGAGGACCCGCTGGAAAAAGTGTTTCGAAAACTAACCGATGTTACAGGACAAAACATGTTGTATAGTGATGGTATGGAAAACATTCCGTTAACACTCTATATAAAGAAGGTGCCTTACGATTTGGCTATGGAGAAACTTGCGGAAGCCAACAATTTGAAATTTTCTAAATCTAGAGACGGGTTTTATTTGTTCAACCAAGTGGTTTTGAATAATGAAGATATTGCCAAAGGTTCAAGAACAAGCTTTTTAAGAAATAACAGTTTTCAGTATGAGGTATTGGATACTATCAATAGACTTTTAAATGTAGATTTTATAGATGTTCCCATTGCGCAAGTGGTAAAAGAAATTAGTTTGGATCTTGATCTGGATATTTATCTCGCAGCTCCGCTAACATCAGCTGGAAATGTAACCATTAAGGCTAAGCAAATTTATTTTGATGATTTATTGACCAAAATATTTGAAAACAAACCTTCCAGTGTCCAAACACAACCAATTGGTAGTCCCAATGGTCCAACAAGGAACAGAGCCGACACAAATTTAAATCTCACACCTCAATTAAACTCATTGAATTTTACCTTTAAGAAAGAGAATGACCTGTATTTTTTTGGTACAGCAGACCAACTAAGTGTCCGCAAATTAGAGGTTGTACAAATGATGCACAGGTCGGTGGAGCTTTTGGGGGACCCAATGCAATCATCTGGCTATAGGAGATCTGCGGGAAGAACTGTTGCAGGAGGAATAAATTACCTTGGAGGTGGTGGTTTTCAAAACAGCCCAAACGCGTTTGGCACCCCTCAGGGGAATTTTGGACAAAATTCTGCTAATACAAGAAGCATCAATACTCGAAGTAATCAATTCAATGATTATGCCTCCAACGCTGAGGCAATAGTAAGTATACTTCCTGATGATGTTGTTGCTGACCTAGATATCAAAATTGATTTCGAGCTTAACAGTTTTTTGATCAGCGGACCTGCTGCCAGCATTAACAGGTTTAAGAAGTTCATAAAGGAGATTGATAGACCTGTACCTGTTGTCCTTATTGAGGTCATGTTAATAGAAGTAAGAAAATCTGCTACTGTTGAAACAGGAATTAGCTGGGGAATCGGAGAAAATCCAGTTGAAACCTCTGGCGGAATATTTCCGGAGACCAATCTTACATTAGGAGCTAAAACTGTAAACAAGATAATTGGAGGGTTTGATGGCTTTGGCTCTTTTAATATTGGAAGGGTTGTTCCCGAATTTTTTGCCACCATAAAAGCAATGGAGGCAAATGGAAACATAAAAATAAAATCTACTCCAAAATTATCAACCTTAAATGGGCATAGAGCCAATCTGTCAATAGGTGAAACCACATATTATGTAGTAACCAGCCAAAGTTTTTACGGCTCACAAATTCCAAGCACATCAGAAATCAGAAATTTTCAACCTATAGATGCAGAATTGGCCATAAGTATTAAACCCTTGGTTTCCGGTAATGGTCAAGTTACTCTAGATATCAATGTCATCCAATCAGATTTTAGTGGTGACCGTATTGAAGATGAAGCTCCCCCTGGGCTTACCTCAAGAGAATTCAGCTCTATAATACGAATGCAAAACCAAGATTTGGCAATTTTAGGTGGCCTAGAGGAAAAAGTAAAGAATGATAGCGGTAGTGGTGTTCCCTTTTTAGCAAGAATCCCAATACTGAAATGGTTGTTCAGTAAAAGAAAAAGAGAAGATTCTAAGCAAAAGCTTACCATTCTAATAAAACCTACTGTAATATACTAGTGTTAGAACGATTAAAAACATACGTTTTAAAAGGGATTACTTTTTATGGTCTGGAGGCATACCAGTACCAGGGTTCCGTTAAATTTCGGTTATTGGAAATCAGTAAAAAGAAAGGTGATCTGATAGTTCTAAACAATCATCAACTTGACAACATTGAACTACTTCAGGAATTTGCACGTAAAAATCATCCTCTCTATTTTGTTTGCAATACCGATAAAGTCATAACCAAAGTTTTGGAATCTGACCCAACCGGAAAGGTCATGACCGCAGTAGAAAAAAGCTTTCCAGGTTTAAACTTTGAAAACTTTTATTTTCAGGCTGTTCATTTGAATCAAAGCCTAATATTAAGTGTTGTTAAAAGGGAAATTGTTGAAGGTTTCGTTGATTACTTTAAGAAAATAAAACTTCATATAGCCGGAATATCTATCGGCCCAACCTCTCTCAGTGAAATATGGGACTTCGTTAAGGATGATTACGTGCTCACAAATTCAGAAAAGATCTCTTTGCATAGCAATTTGGCGCCTTACATTTCAATCACCGAGAACAATGACAATGCTCCTGTGGAATACGATGTCAATGGGTTACGACTCAGCAACTCTGCTTTACTTTCTTTTTCGGTAGTTCTTAAGTTTCTATCGGGAGACCAGAAAACGCAATCAAACCTTAATGAATTGAATTCCAAGCTAGGAACTCAACATCGAGACAAAAAAGTTTATGGAATTCTTTTGCAATCCTCTATAGTGACCATATTAATATTGCTGTTGGTCAACTTTGTCTTTTTCAGTTATTATTTCAAGAAAATACAACAACTAGAACAGAATACACTACTTAAGGACGAGAATAAAACAAGTCTAACCAGAATTACTTCTGAAGTAGCCGAAAAGGAAAAGAAAGTTGAGGCAATACTGTCTTTCTCTAATTCCAAGACATCTTTTTATCTAGATAGACTGGCTGTTACTGTTCCTGAAAGTATTCTTCTAGAAGAACTCATCTATCAACCATTATCCAAGCCTGTTAGGCCTTCAAAATCAATAGAACTGAAAGAACAAACCATACAGGTTATAGGAATCTGCAGGAACAATAGTGATTTTTCAGAATGGATTTCAAATTTGGAAAAATTACCTTGGATAGAGTCGCTGAAGACGCGGGATTATGATTACGAAAATGAAACAAGCTCAAATTTTAAGATATTAGTCCATGTTACGGAAATCAAGAAATAAAATTCTTCTACTTGGAGGGGTCTTTATTACTGTGCTATTATTATGTTATAAAATGGCAATCCAAAAAACATGGACATTAAGAAAAGAATATTTAAACCTAAAAACGGAAGAACAGCAATTCGAGAATATCTCACAACAATTATTCGCTCTTACAAAAAAAGAGTCTTCATTGGACTCAATTCTTCTGGCATTGAATCTTGAGAACAAATCTATGGAGAACAACCTATTAAGGTTTGTAAATGAGGTGGCCAAGGAAAACCATATTAAAATTATTGATTTTAATTCCCCTCATATCTATGAGACCAACAGTAGTTCCTTTACCACATATGATTTGGTACTAAGAGGCGATTTTCTATCCATTGTAAAGAGCATAAACTCAATTGAAAGTCAATCCAGCTTTGGGGAAATTGTTCATGTAAACTTTGTTAAGCAAAAGAATTACAGAACCTCCAAAAACTTCTTGGAGGCTACTATATTCATTCAAAAAATAGAGTAGGACCGATAACTGTTCTTGTTTCTAACTATGAAGGTTCAATGTATTTGCAGCTGAACAAAATTCGGCAATTCTGTCAGAGTAAACCAAAAAATTGAACCAAGACAATAGATTACATTAAATTTATTGCTTTGAGTAAGCAAAACATTTGGAAAACATGGGAATCTATGTCCCTTCCGTATTAAATCATCAACATTTTGAGAATACTCCTAAAACTCCTAAAGCGAATGTTAATATACACTTTGGTGCTTATAGGCATCCTTATTCTTGCATATTTCTTATTTGTGAACTTTAATCCTTCGTTTGGTGGTGATGTTTCGGATGAACGAAAGCAACAATACGCTTCTTCAAAACAGTTTGGGGAAGGGATTTTTAAGAACACTGAGGACGTTCCGAAAGACCCCAGTTTTTCCGAGCTGCTTACCATGACGAGAAAATTCTTCTTTTCCTCGGTGGAAAATGGACGGCCTGGGCAGAATCTTTCAGTTGAAAAAATCGATTCAACCAGCATAGCGGACTACACCTCTCAAACTCGTTTGATTTGGTTTGGGCATTCGTCTTTTCTGTTGCAGATCAATTCCAAAAACATTTTGATAGATCCTATGCTGGGAGACGTTCCAGCTCCCCATCCTTGGCTGGGTGGATCTCGATTTAATAAAGAACTCCCTATTGCAATAGAAAAACTCCCAAAAATTGATGCTGTCCTTATCTCTCACGATCACTATGACCATTTGGATTATGAGTCCATTCAGAAACTGAAAGACAAAGTTGGTAAATTCTATGTTCCTTTAGGTGTGGGTGTTCATCTTGAGTCATGGAATGTTCCCAAGGATGCTATCATGGAGATGGACTGGTGGCAGGACACCTACTTTGATGACCTTCAATTTGTTTGTACTCCTGCACAACACTTTTCTGGAAGAAAATTCAATAATAGGCAAAGTACATTGTGGAGCTCATGGGTTATCCTTTCTGAGAGTGAGCGTATCTTTTTCAGTGGAGATAGTGGTTACTCCCCACATTTTAAGGAAATTGGTAATATTTACGGTCCATTTGATTTTGCTATGTTGGAATGTGGCCAATACAACAAAATGTGGCCAGATATCCACATGTTCCCTGAGGAAACAGCCCAAGCCGGGCTCGATGTTAAAGCAAAAACAATTATGCCCATTCATTGGGGAGCATTCAAACTTGCCCTGCATTCCTGGACAGACCCCATTGAACGAGTTTCAAAAAAGGCCAGAGAATTACAAATTCATATGATAAGCCCCAAAATAGGAGAACCGATTATCCTAGGGAATCTCAATAATGAATCGGAACATTGGTGGGAACAACCTAATAACCCATAGGAGGTAATTTAAAGTTTCAGCCTTTTCTTGATCACTATTTATGTGCCACGAAGTAACAATTTTGAACATCGTGCTCCAATCTATGTTCTTTAACTGAGGTAAAACCAGCCTCCGTAAGCATGCGCCCTGCTCTTTCCACGCCCCACATAGCTCCCAATCCCATACCATTTTGCCCCAACGATACAGGCATGCAGTGCATGCAAGATGCAGCATACAACATGCTTCCTAAAGGAAGATCTAAATTATTGCAAACGTTCTCAGAAGCGTCAATATCCTGCATTAAAAAAATACCATTGGTCTCCAACGCCCCATGAATGGACTTTAGGACCAAATCTGGTCTTGCTTGATCATGGATAGCATCAAAGGCCATTATCAAATCATACTTCCTTTCAAATTCAAAATTTGTAAGGTCTGTCTGCTCAAAAATTGCATTTTTTAGCTCTTTTTGCATAGCAATTTCTTGGGCACTTTTAATGGGAGGGCCACAGAGATCGAGTCCTTCAAAATTACTATTTGGAAAATGCTCCGCGAGCATAAGCAAAGCTTTGCCACTTCCGCATCCAACATCAAGTACACTGATGCCTTCTTCCAGTTTCTCCAAACCATTCGGCACCAAAGGAATGATATCTTCAACAAGTGAGCTCAAAACAGTTTGTTCGCTATCTTCTGCCATGACCTCATGAAATCTATCATAGGCTTCATATGCAATCCCCTCTCCTGTTTCAAAACATTGAACAAGTCTATCCTCTACCCCACCCATAACAGATAAATATTGTGCGTAGACCGCAATGTTATTCCCACCTTCTCTGGTTAAAAAAGGTACATGTTCTTTGGGCAAATTGAATAATTTTCCTGTATTGTCCACGGTTACAATTCTTCCTACCGCCATGGCACCGAGCCACTCCCTCACATAGCGCTCATTAAGGTTAGCTACTTTTGCAATCTCCACACTCGTGGCCCATTCCATGGTTTTCATGCACTCAAACAGGCCTGTTCTATGCCCAAGGGAAATCATCAACCCCAAAGAGCCTTCGTTGATAATCTGCATCATTCTTTGCGCGAATGATTCCATTTGCTCCAAGTTCATTTCACAAGCAACACACATATTTTAAGGTTTTGAAAATTTGGTCAAAATCAGTTTTAAGTCTATCTCATTTCCATTTAACTGTCTAAAGGAATCGTAGTACGAATCATCAATTTTGATGAAGTTTTTGGTTTTTTTGGCTTCAGACCACCCAGATTTTATAGCCTCTAGAACCTTCTTATTCTTAGTGTGAAGCCGAAGCAGTAACCGTGTGAATTTTCTCTTGAAAGATTTAGATAAACTCTTTCTCACCAAAACCGGACCAAGTGGAATCTCATCCGATAAGAAAATAGCATTAATCTTATCTCTTAGACCTGGATTACTTTCAATTTGTTTGAAATACTCCGTACTACCCACGGCACATACGTCAACTTTACCTCTAGATAATTGTTCTAAGGTGTTCGCATGATTTTGGCCATAAAACAGTTGCTTGAATTGACTCTCAGGTGAATTCAACCCAATCGAGCTCAGTATCAGTCGCGGAACCAAATTTCCGGAGGTAGATGTTTCGCTAACAAACATTATACTTAGTTCCTCAGCCCTACCTCTTAAACTCTGCAAATCACTTATTTCGACTGATTTGTTGGCCAAAAGCACTGTTTTGTAATTATCCTTTGCCTTTCTATGGACCTTGAGTGTAGCCAAGGGTTCCATAGTTTTATCATCAGAAGCCAACAAGAGATACCCAAAAGTGTTTATGAAAGCTATATCCACTTCTTCTCTATGAATGGCTTTAATCAGTTCTCTTGAAGTCTGATAGCTTTTCGTTGTAACATTCACTTGGAATAATTTGGATAGATATCCAGAAAGCGGTTTAAGATTTTCTATACGGTCATTTAAGGCATATCTATAGGTTGCCACAACTAATGTATCTTTCTCTTGGGCAAAAGCTAAGACGCCAAATATGAGGACAAAACCATACAATATTAATTTCTGCATATTTTTCTCTTTTATCATTAGAGTATTAAGATTTGTGAAGTTTTGCCCGAATTTTTTCAGAACTTCTTTTATGACTCAGAACTAGGGTAATCAACAAGGATGCTCCCAATACCCAAAGTGTTTTTAATCCATAATTGGAATGCGCCCCGTAAAACACAATAAAAATGGTCAATCCGCTAAGGAGAACACCTATGATACCTAGTATCAAAGGAAGTATTTTGCCCTTGTGCCTGTATAGGCTCAATCCAAAGTAAAAATGATAGCACCCGTACATCATAAGTCCAATGTAGGCCGCAGCAATCACCCATTCCCCCACATGTTGCGAGTACATTGATGGAATAACATACAGGGCAAGTGAAATTAAAATCGCATTGATCGGGGTATGACTTCTTGGATTGATTCTTTTAATGAAAATGGGAAGTTTTCCATGGAAATTACCATCCCTGATTATACCAAACAACAATCTTGGCATAGCCGAAAAAACAACAATCAATGAACTTATGGTTGCCAAGACTGAGCCTAAGGCCATGACCCATAAACCTGTATTGCCCATCATCTGATATCCCACAGCCAATTGAGGACAATCTCCTGCACATCCAAGATCAGATTGTACAATGGCCAACCAATCGGTTTTGGGTAATGTACCAATAACTCCCATTCCCATGATCAAGGAAGTTGACAAGATGACCAAAAGGGCCATCAGTATTCCTTTAAATATCATTGTTTTGGGGTTTTTGACCTCTTCAGCGAATGAGGCACAGAATTCAATTCCCACAAAGGTCCATATTCCCAAGGCCAATCCTTTAGTGAGAATCCCATTGTCGCCCCATAGCAAAATTGGAGTATCGGCCAGGTTGTGCACATCCCATTGCCCAGAAAAAAAGCCCTTCAGCCCAAAATACCATCTTATGGCCAACATTACAATCAATATTGCACCGGCCACTTTAGCAGATGTTCTTACATTGAAGATATTGGGAATTACCCCCAATAGAAAAAGAAAAAGGACATAGCACATATCTGGTATTTCCAGACCTACAAGTTTTTTGAGTGCAAAGGCACCGGCATTGGCCTCGGCAGAAATACCAAAACTCACACCCATATAAAATGTAAGTCCCAGAAATAGACCCATGTAGGTTCCCTTTTTGCCTTTTATTATTTCTTTTGAATAATTGAAAAGTGTTCCCGCTTTTGGATATTTGGATGCCAAATTGCTTAAGCTATAGCCCAAAGCCAAATGAATCAAAAAGCCTATCAATAATGAAAGTGCAAATCCCAGTCCCAGTTCCACAAATCCAGTGAAATCTGTTACCATGCTGCTGGCGGCTACTACTACTGCAATTCCTGCAATAGCTATGTCTTTTGAATTCAATGTTTTTAGAAGTTTATTATCCGTCATTTTCTTTATGTAATGGGTTACTCTTTAGTTTTGTTGCTTTTTTATAAACCATGCATCAATTTTGGGCCATAGGAAAGCGTATTCCTGCTTGAAAAAATTGAAATGACCGATTGAGGCTTTATCTAATCTTTTTGGGTTGATGTGCTCATGCTCTTTACACGAACTACCATAAGATTCGAATAGATGCTCCACAGATTTTAATGGCGCCAACATTCGGTCATCGGAAAAGCTTAAAAACTTGGTGGGCACATCAATAGCAGTATACTTGGACAATGCTTGGGGAACTTTACTTAAAATTCCGTTTTGACTTTTCCCCCAATTGGCCCAATCTTTTGCTATAAATTGGTCCAAGCTGTACTTGCCCCCATAGGCCAGAGCAGGAACGTAACCAAACAGTCCACAGCAAAGTGGAACAATCAAATTCCAGAACAGACCCACCTTAAGTTTTGAAAGACCTTCCCAATTTTGTTGGCTCACATTTTGGGACGCTACAAAAAATGCGCGACTGATCTTATTGCTTCTAGCCGCCAACGGGAATAATTGGCCTGCAATGCTGTGCCCAAGGAAAAAGTATTCTTGCCCGCTAAACTCCTTTAGTGCAAATCCAATTATCGTGTCAATATCCTTGATGCCCCAATCTTTTAGTCTAACCGGACCATAGTCATCATAGTTGTTTTTGCCTACCATTCCGTAATAATCAAAAGTGATTGTGCTGTAACCCAATTGGGCAAAGTATTGTGCAATTTTTCCATAAAACCTTCGGGAAACGCCCATAGCTGGAGCTATCAGTACTGCTTTTGAGCTTTTTGGGCTTCTCCATAGAGTATAATCAATGGTTCTTCCTTCAAAATGGATATTCCCGTTCTCACTTGTGCAACCCTCAGTTTTATTTGATTGCATATCCAGAAATTTGGGTGGTAATGGGCACAAAAGGGCTGTAGAACATGAAATTTTCAATATTGACCTCTGAAAAATTGGACTGCCGAAGAGTTTCCCCAATATTTTTATGGGTATGGCACCCTTCAAAAAACCAAAACCAAGGTCTAAACACCAGTTTTTGAAGTTTTAGGAGTAGACTGCCTTTCCTTGCTCCAACATGTTCAACAAAGATGAACCTACCTCCCGGTTTTAGAATTCGCTCAATTTCTTGTAAAGCCTTATTCTCATCTGGTATTGTACACAAAGTCAAGGAACTGACAACGGCATCCACACTGTTACTATCAATTTGCATCGCTTCAGCAGAATTGGGCAAAATTTGAATGTTCACCTGATTTCTTTTTGCCTTTTTATGCAATCTGCTGTGCATATATTTATTGGGTTCTATAGCGATCAAATGGGTTCCCTTAGGCAAATACCTCATATTGGCACCTGACCCCGAGCCAATTTCAACAACGGTTTTGGGAAGCTTCCTAAATAGATTTCGTTTGCGTTTTCCATATAACAAATGCATATACCCATCCAATATGGCCAATAGCCAAGAATTTATTCTTCCTCTAACAGGGTTTCCTTCCATTACTTTTTTTGTACACATGATTAGTTCTATTGTAAAGACTTTATGAATGTTTTTATCTCCCTGCCACACGCCAAAGGAGCCTCCTCCATCGGCACATGGCCAGTATTTTCAATTATTTTCAACTGTGACTTGGCAAGAAGCTCTTTGAACCTTCGGGCTTGTTTTAAAGGGTATAGCAGGTCATATCTTCCCCAGAGAATCAGAGTGGGGACATTTATTTTGAGCAACTTATTGATGTCCGGTAGCTTCCGGGCAAGTACAATGTCAACAAATGCCTTTCTATTTCCTTCCCGTAAGGTCAATGATTGATATCGCTCAACCAGCTCGGAATCTATTTTGGATGGTTGATGATACACTTCCTTTATTCCTTTTTTCACCATCCATTTTGACATGGTGTTTTTTAGAATCCATCTTCCCATACTGGTTTTTACCAGTTTGAACCTAGTGGGCACCGTCTTCATTTTTAACCCCGCAGAATTAATCAATACCATGCTCGATATACGCTGTGGGTTCTGTGCCGCAAAGTTCCAGGCCAACATGCCACCCCAAGAATTTCCAACAATTGTAAAACTGGGTAGTCCCAAATGGTCAGCAAAGCTGTTGATGAAATCCATGTACATCTCAAGGGAATAATCTTGTTTGGGATTTGGACCCGTCAAACCAAAACCGATAAGGTCCACTCGGACAATTCTAAAGTCTGATTTAAGCATCTTGGTAAGTCCATCCCAGGTATGCAATGAGGATGATGAGCCATGCAGCAATACTATGGGTTCTCCTTTTCCCTCATCCTTATAGTGAATCTGAACCCCATTCCATAGAAAGAATTTTGAATCTTCATCAGAAAATGGACCGGTTAGCTTTTCCAAAGGAATGTCTCGTTGTATTTGACCTCCTATTGCAAATACCATTAAAAGAAATACAATGGTCACATAAATCATTCTCAGTGCTTTTGAACAAAAGTATGGGCGTCAAATAGGCATTTGCATCTGCATTGGGGATTCAATTCTATTAGAAAAGGATTTTTTAGGCCTTGAAACAATGTTTACATTTACCCACTATGCCGCCGGAAACAAAATATACCCGTTCTGGAGATATCAACTTGGCCTACCAAGTAGTAGGGCAAAAGGGAGAATATTTGGTTTTTATTCCCGGGTGGGTCTCCAATATTGAGGAGTGTTGGAACATTCCCCAATTGGCCGCTTGGCTCAAATATTTGGCTTCGTTTAGCAAGCTGGTATTGTTTGATAAACGAGGTACCGGACTATCTGATACCGTGAATGAAAATGCATTGCCAAATTTGAAGCAAAGAGCTGATGATCTTCGGATAATCTTGTCGGCTATCGGTGTTAGCACTGCAAATTTTCTTGGGCTTTCTGAAGGCGGGCCACTTGCGGTACATTTAGCGGCCAACTATCCCAATATGGTCAGCAAGCTTATTCTGGTTGGAAGCTTTTCCAAATGGATAAAGTCCGAAGATTATCCGTTTGGACATTCGGAAGAACAACACCAGAGAATCAAACAGCATATTTTTGAACATTGGGGAGAACCTGTAGGTCTTAATTTGATGGCACCAAGTGTAGCAAATGATCAAAGGGCGCAAAACCAGTGGGCCAGTTTTCTTAGAAGAAGCGCCAGCCCAAAGACCGCCAAAATGTTCTATGAAATGAATATAGGTATTGATGTACGGGAGAATTTGGAGAAAGTGACTTGTCCAACATTGTTATTGCACCGAAAACAGGACAGCCTCATTGAATATGGCCATAGCAAATTTATGCATGAGCAAATTCCCAATTCTCAATTTTTATTGTCCGAGGGAAGCGACCATTTACCATGGTTTGGGATACAGCGAAACGAACTTATGGCCATCCAAACATTTTTAACTGATGGAAAAGCGGTAACTGATTCCAAATTGGATAGTTTGAACATAGAGGATATTTTTAAGCTTTATGAAATCAAGGACCACATCCAAAATAACTTTCAGGAGGACATCTCAATAAAAGACCTCTGTAAAGAATTTGGAATAAACGATTACAAAGTAAAATTGGGATTTAAAGCGCTATTTCAGACTCCGGTAATCGGTTTTTTGACCACTGTACGTCTTGAGAAAGCCTGTGAGCTTCTTATGGACCCCAAAGAAACCGTGGCATCCATAGCCGAAAAAGTAGGCTACACCCATGCCAATAACTTCTCTGTTGCTTTTAAGCGCCAACACCAAATGACCCCAATGGAATACAGGAACAAAATGTTGTAAACCTTTCTTCTAGTTATAGATGACAGCATTTTTTTGGCATTTGCGGTGAACTTTGATTGTAGACCACACTCCTGTAGCTTAGGAAATTGTTCGTTGGCCAAAAAAAGGTTAATCCGCCGCCATTTTCCGATAAAAAAACTGGTTAAAGTGCTTCATTTTTCGACTAAAATCCAACCCATTACCGTTTAACCCTCCTTTTTTGCATTTATCGATTGCTTATGGCACCATCAAGAGGTATTCAAATCTTTGTTATAAAATATTACCCCATGAAAACCATAGTGAACAATCTCAAAAAAGAATTTTCTGTACCTGCTAATCTGAACGCAGCCATATGTTGTTTGGTGCTTTCCATTTGCATTTTTTTCATAATGGGTGTCATAAACCGACAAGTTTTATTGTAAGTAAGATTTAAGCTATCATAAAATCTTCAGCAAAAACTTTTTTTAGGTAAAAAATCAGTTCTTCGGCATTTTCGATAGAAAAGACAAGTGGTGGTTTAATTTTTATGACATTATGGTCCGGGCCATCAGTGCTCATCAAAATTCCATGATCCTTCATACGGTTGATCAAATAGTCAGCTTTATCACCAAGTGGCTTCAAATTGGCATCCACCAATTCAAAACCTAAAAAGAGGCCTTGTCCCCTAACATCACCAAGTATTGGAAATTCGGGACTTAGCTTTTTCAGTTCTTCCTTAAGGAAGGTTCCTACGGTATGCGCATTTTCCTGTAGTTTTTCCCTTTTTATGGTTCGAAGCACCTCAGTTCCTATGGCGCAAGACACCGGATTGCCGCCAAAGGTGTTGAAATACTCCATGCCATTGTCAAATTTTTCCGCTACCTCCAACGTGCAGGCCACAGCCGCCAATGGATGTCCATTGCCCAAAGGTTTACCTATGGTAATAATATCAGGGGTTGCATTGTGCAGTTGGAAACCCCAGAAAGTTCTGCCCATGCGGCCACAGCCTACCTGAACCTCATCAGAAATACAAAGCCCTCCAGCTTTTCTGACATGTTCATAGGCCAAACGCAGAAACTCATCAGGTAATTCAACCTGACCTCCACAACTAATGATAGGTTCTATGATAAATGCGGCCATTCCTCTGCCCTTCGCATGTATAGCTTCAATTTGATTCTGGACTTCCTTGGCATATAGTTTACCAGTGTCTTTTCCTCTATATTTTCCACGGAAAGCATCGGGCAATGGAAAAATATGGGTATGCTCAGGTGCACCTGAACCTCCTTTTCCATCAAACTTATAAGAGCTAATGTCTACACACATATTGGAATTTCCGTGGTACCCCACTTCAGAAGCGATAATGTCCTTCTCTCCGGTTACTGCTTTAACCATCCGAATGGCCAGTTCGTTTGCTTCGCTTCCAGAGTTCACAAAATGAAGAACAGATAGTTCTGGTGGAAGGGTTTCAAGCAGTTCTTCGGTCAAAGCATTGATATTTTCGTGTAAATAGCGGGAATTGGTATTGAGCAAGGCCATTTGTTGCTGTCCCACCTTGACCACAGCATGGTTTTCATGTCCAACATGGGCCACATTGTTAACCGTATCCAAGTATTTTCGCCCGTGTTGGTCTATTAAATATTGACCAGAGCCCCTCACCATTTTAATTGGTCTTTTATATTGAAGGGATAGACTTTTCCCTAGATGTTTTTTTCTAAAATCGATTACAGATTTGTCATCAGCTCTTTTTGGTGGCTTAAGGTTTTCTATTTTGAAAAGGTGATTGGGGTCTGGGCATAAATCTTTCCAAACAGCTAGCTGATTAGGATAGGCCACCCCGGGAAAATCGTTTTTATAGCCAAGCATCGAGAACATAATTTGGAAATGAAGATGGGGTGCCCAGTTTCCGTTCTCAGGAAAATTCCCTAAAACACCGATACGCCCTCCCTTTTTAATTAGGTCTCCAATTTTATGTTGAGTAGCACTTTCAGGCAACAAATGTCCGTAGAGGGTATAAAACTCTAGCTGGTTAAAACTATGTTTTAAAATTACCAAGCCACCGTATTCTTTGTCCCCTTCATCATTCGTTGCAGTTACGACCTCACCATCGAACAAGGCGTGCACCGGAGTATCGCTAGGCAACCAGAAATCGACCCCAAGATGTACAGTTCTACTTTCTCTACCGCTATTTCCAGCTTTATCATAAGCGGATGATGTGTAAAGCGCCCTAGGTTCTAGATAACCACCTGCAATGACTTTATCGGGATGTTCTTTTTGAAGTCTTTCAAATTTGAACTGGAGCAATTCCAAATCATTGAATTCTTCTTGGTGTCCAACCCAAAGACTGGAAACACTGAGATCAACCTGGAACACATTGTTACCGGGCGCTGTTGGAAACAGAGATTCAAGCGAAAAGCTATTTTGTTGCGCCCATTCATCAAATTTTTCTTTTTGAGGATGGGCAGTTAAGCCACAAGCTTGACGAAAACAATAATGTGCAAAATCTGGGTCGATTTTAAACCATTTTCTTAGCACTTCCCAGGCTGGTTTTTCGCTTACCAACAAATAGGTGTTGTCTGGTTCCTTTATTTTGTTCAACGCAGATTTGGTCACCGAAATGGCCAATCGCATGGCAATGGCTACATACAAATGTTCTAAATCTTCTTGCGTTAAAGGAAAGGTAGCATGGTATCCTTTTACAATGGGCAAAGCCGCATCCAAAGCTTCATTATGGTTCATGATGGCATAGGCACATGCAATGGCCACGTCATTGATAACCTGGGTATGTATCGCATCACCATAATCAATAAAGGCTTTTACCTTTGTATTAACCAAGTCACCCGTGACAATGATATTGTTATCATTGGCATCATTATGAACAATCGATTTTTGAAGTTTTGAATAAGAATGCTGGTAATTCTCAAACAACTCTATAAAATAGGAGAGTATTTCCTTTTCTTCCTTATTAAATAAATCAAGATGTTGTTTGGTCCAAAGGGCCTTAGCCACATCCCATTCAAAGTCTCTATGTGCCAACGGATGGTCAAATGCCTGTAGGGCGGTTGTTAATAGTCCACATTGCTTCCCAAGAGTAAAACGCAGTTCATCCATTTGGGGGTTTACCTTGCTCCATAACCGTCCCGAAATCCAGCTGAGCAACCTAACTTTTCTGATGTTTCCCTGGTCATCCGTGTATTCGGAAATGGTTTTTCCATTTTTATCCTTAACAACTCTGGGGGAAATTAATTCCCCACCTTTTTTTTCAACATATTGCAACAATTGTTGCTGATAATCCAGATAGTCCGTGTCCTCATCTACTCGGGAAATTTTAAGGATATAACCATCGCCATTTGTTGTTTTTATCTTAAAGTTAAAGTCGATTTCACCCGGCAATGAAGAAGCACTTCCTTCAATATTAAATAATTGTAGTAGAATACTTTCTGCTTGTTCTGGGCTAACTTTTAATATCTGGTACTCCATGGGCAAAAGCATGTTTCTTGATTGCACATTATTTTAAGTAAAACCAAAATTTGTCATCTTTTCACAATATCCCTAATTTCAAGGTCCATTTTTTTTCGATTTGTACACTATCATCGACATAGAGACCACAGGAAACGGCATAAAGGGGAACAAGATTACCGAAATTGCCATTTATAAGCATGATGGTCAGGAGATTATCGAGGAGTACAATACCTTGGTCAATCCGCAATGTCCAATTCCATATTTTATAACAGGACTTACGGGCATTGACGATCAAATGGTACAGGATGCCCCGACCTTTACGGAAATTGCAGAGGATATTTTGTCCATCACAGATGGATGCATTTTTGTGGCACATGCAGTGAACTTTGATTACGGAGTGATCAAGGAAGAGTTTAGACAAATTGGTGTGGATTTTATTCGAAAAAAGCTCTGCACTGTTCGGTTATCTCGAAAATTGATTCCAGGACTTCACTCCTATAGCTTGGGAAAATTGTGTTCTTCTGTGGGAATTCCGTTAAAGGATAGACACCGAGCTGGAGGTGATGCCCATGCTACAACAATTTTGTTTCAAAAGTTGTTAAATACGCCTGACTCAGAACCTGTATTTCAGAAATTTTTGAATGCACGGAGTCAAGAGGCCACCCTACCCCCACATTTACCTAAGTCCGTTTTTGATGCCATTCCACCAAAACCTGGTATTTATTATTTTAAAAACCAAAAAGGGGAGATTATATATGTCGGCAAGGCCATCAATCTTAAAAAAAGGGTGCTGGGTCATTTTTATGACAAAAGCTCAAAGGAAATACAGTTGTGCCAGGAAACGGCTGATATTGATTTTACGCTATCCGGAAGTGAACTTGTGGCGTTGTTAATGGAATCAGCAGAAATCAAAAAACATTTTCCTTTATACAATAGGGCACAAAAACGAACAATAAGGCAATACGCCATCTTTCAGTACGAAGACCGAAACGGAATTGTACATCTGGCCTATAATACCCTAAAGGGTATCCCCAATCCCATTAAAGTATTTTACAATCAAACCGATTGCAGGGCCTATCTAGAAGAAATGTGCAAAAATTTTGCGCTATGCCCCAAGTATTGTCACTTGCAACAGACCCATGGAGCTTGTTCCCATCATGAAATCAAATCCTGTGAAGGAATCTGTACATCTTCTGAACCAGTGGATGTATACAACCAAAAGGTTTGGGATGCCATCAATCATATGAAAAGTCTGGAGTCTGAAATTCGGGTTATCAAGGAAAAAGGAAGGGACTCCAATGAAAGTGCGGTTGTTCTTATCGAAGAAGGGGTATATAAAGGCTATGGATTCATAGACCAAGAGATTGAGGTTTCCACACTGGAAGATATTGAAGCTCATCTCATTCCCCAAAAAAACACCTTGGAAACAGAACGGATCATTCAGTCCATGATGCCTAAGGTAGAGTCCTTTTTACTGTAATTACATCACTTTATTTTATTGTACATCCTTACAATGAAAATGAACCATATAATAAAGATAACGGCCACAATAAGGGAATAAATCAAAATAAAATCCATTATTCCTTGTGTTTAAAGTAATTCATAAAGCCCAATATGGTGGGCGCCCATAACGCTATAAAAATTGCTTCCAATTTTTTCCCGTTGAGAAACATCATCTCGGAAACAATGATTATGGATAGTACAACCAGAATCATGATGAAATTCATGATCCCAATTTTCTCAATAAAACGCTTAAACATTTACTAGTATTCTAAAAACCACTCAGTCTAAGTTAAAAGTTAATAGGGTGAATCCTGTAACGTTTTTTAAGATTTTTTTAACTTTTTTGTGATATAAAAAACAAATGCCCCAAAAATGGGGCATTTACCAACCAACTGTCGAGAATAAACATCAAAATTGAGATGTCTCCGTACTTCCTTTCATAGCAACTGTACTAGCTGTTCCCGAGGTTACTATATTCTGGACGCTATCAAAATATGTGGTTCCAACAAAACCTTGGTGTTTAACCGCTTTGAATCCAGATTCCTGTAAGGCAAATTCTCTTTGCTGAAGTTCAGAATAACCTGCCATTCCGCGCTCTTTGTAAGATTTGCTCAGTTCAAACATACTTGTGTTCAAGGCATGGAACCCCGCAAGGGTGATAAACTGGAACTTATAGCCCATGGCAGCAAGTTCCTCCCTAAAGGTCTCCATTTCTTCTATGCTCAGTTTTGCCGCCCAATTGAATGATGGCGAACAGTTATAAGCCAACATTTTATTAGGGAATTTGGCATGGATTCCTTCTGCGAATTTCCTAGCTTGCTCCAAATCAGGGGTAGAGGTCTCCAACCATAGCAAATCTGCAAAGGGAGCATAGCTCAATCCGCGGTCTATTCCTTGTTCCAATCCGTTTTTTACATAGAAAAAGCCTTCTGGTGAGCGTTCCCCAGTAATGAATTTATGATCTCGCTCATCAATATCACTGGTCAAAAGGTTGGCCGCATCAGCGTCCGTTCTGGCGATAATGACGGTGGGTACGCCCATGACATCTGCTGCCAATCTAGCCGCGATAAGTTTGTTGATGGCCTCCTGTGTAGGTACCAATACTTTACCACCCAGGTGTCCGCATTTTTTGGCAGAGCTCAACTGATCCTCAAAGTGTACGCCTGCTGCCCCACTTTCAATCATGGATTTCATAAGCTCGAAAGCATTCAAGTTACCTCCAAATCCGGCCTCAGCATCGGCTACAATGGGAACCAGGTAGTCCTTTTTGTTAGCTGCTTTGTTCACAACCTGTATTTGATCGGCTCTCAGCAGGGCATTATTGATTCTTTTAACCACCATGGGTACACTGTTGGCAGGATATAGTGATTGATCGGGGTACATCTCTCCGGCCAAATTTGCATCTGCTGCCACTTGCCATCCACTTAAATAAATAGCTTCCAGACCAGCCTCTACCTCTTGGATGGCTTGATTGCCCGTTAAGGCACCCAAACCGGCAACAAAATCCTGCTCGTTAAGTTTTTTCCAAAGCTTTTCGGCCCCTATTTTGGCAATGGTGTAATCTATATCATAGGATCCCCTAAGTGTGATTACCTCCTCTGCCGTATATGGCCTTTCTACGCCTTTCCATCTTGGATTTACCGTCCAATCTGTCAGCAACGCTTGAATCTTTTGCTTTTTTTCCATAATTTTAAATTTCGAATTTGAATTAAGATCCCATGTAATGTTCGCCCATTCATGGGATTTTGTTTTTGTGCTATAATTGAATAGTCTATGCTATTTCCTGATAGGCTTTTAAGGTCAGGAATTCTTCAAACTCCCTTGCCCTTACCAAATGATCAAATAATTCAAAGGCTTGTTCAAATTTGGTGTTGACCAAATTGGCCTCCCCGACCAAATGGGTTATTTTTTCCACTTCTTCATTAAATATTTGGGTATACAATTCGTCAGTAAACTTCCTGCCATCGTCCAACTGGACCCTAAATTTTCTCCACTGCCATATTTGTGTGCGAGAAATCTCCGCCGTAGCAGCATCTTCCATCAAATTATATAGGGCCACACAGCCATTTCCCTTGAGCCAGGATTCCAAATACAAAATCCCCACATTTATGTTCTTTCTTATACCCGTTTCCGTAATGGACCCGTTTGGACTGGCAATCAAATCGGCTTCAGATATTTCACCATGTCTTCCAGTTACATAAATTTGATTGGCCTCTGGCATATGTTTGTCAAACTCCTCCATGGCAATCTTGACAAGACCAGGGTGTGCAACCCAGGTGCCGTCATGGCCATTCTTCACTTCCCGCTCTTTATCAAGTCTAACTTTTTCCAAAGCTGCTTCGTTGGCAGCTGGATTGTCCTTTATTGGGATTTGTGCCGCCATACCTCCCATGGCATGGATATGACGTTTATGGCACCTCTCTATGACCAACTTGGAATATGCATCCATGAAGTGAACCGTCATAGTGACTTGATCTCTATCTGGCAATATGAATTCTGGATGATTCCTAAATTTTTTGATGTATGAAAAAATATAGTCCCAACGTCCACAGTTTAAGCCTACGATATGATTTTTGAGTTCATAGATGATTTCGTCCAGTTGAAAACTGGCGGTAATGGTTTCGATCAAAACCGTAGCCTTGAAAGTTCCTACGGGAACGTTTAAATATTCCTCAGCAAAAGAGAACACCTCATCCCACCATCTCGCCTCTAAATAGTGCTCCAATTTGGGGAGATAAAAGTAAGGTGCCGAACCTCGAGCCATCAAGGTCCTGGTATTGTGGTATACATAAAGTGCAAAATCAAACAGACTGCCCGAAGCTTCCTCTCCATTGATCAAAACATGGCGTTCATTTAAATGAAGTCCCCGTGGCCTTACCAATAACACAGCCACTTCATTCTTTAAACTGTATGATTTGTCTTTTTTACTATCATAAAAAGAAATGGTTCTTGCATTTGCATCGATGAGGTTTTGTTGCCCTTGAAGGCAGTTATCCCATGTTGGTGAATTACTGTCCTCAAAATCGGCCATAAAAGTTTTCGCTCCTGAATTCAATGCATTGATTACCATCTTTCGTTCTACCGGACCGGTAATTTCCACTCTTCTATCCTGAAGATCCAGTGGAATATGTTTGACCGTCCAATCTGCCATTCTGGTCTGGGCAGTTTCTGGTGGGAATTGTGGCAGAACACCTTCATCAAATCGCATTTGTTGCTGAATACGTTCCTGTAACAACTGTAATCGCTCCCTATCAAACTTTTTGTGCAGTTCAACCAAAAATTCCAAAGCACCATCCGTCAATAATTCCGGATAGTAGTTGGTCACTGTTTTCGAGAATTGTAAATCTGTTGGTGTGATCAATGTATTTTCCATGACTAACTGATTTGTGCAAACAATGATAGATCAAACTTTTTGAAAAAACAAGCGAACGTTCGCTAATTTGATTATGTACGCTATTTTTATTGAATTCGCAAAATATCCTATCTTTGGTTGCGAAAAATGGAAGAAGAATACATCAAATTGATTTTTGGGCTGAAGCTGAAGCAGGTACGAAGCAAAAAAAAGCTGTCCCTGTTCGGGCTTTCCAAGCTTACCGGGCTATCAAAATCATACCTGAACGAAATTGAAAAGGGGAAAAAGTATCCAAAAACGGATAAGATTGCACTCCTTGCAGACAAGCTAGAGGTCCCCTATGACAATCTGGTCTCATTAAAACTGGACAAGAACTTGGCTCCTGTTGGTGAGTTGTTGCAATCCAACATCTTAAAGGAACTCCCCCTCAACTTGTTCGGAATCAAGGAAAGTGACCTCATTGATATTGTAGCCAACGCCCCTACCAAGGTGAACGCCTTTATCAGCACCATAATTGAAATAGCCAAACACTATGATTTTGGCAAAGAGAGCTTTTACCTTGCAGCGCTACGATCCTATCAGGAGGCCAACCAAAACTTCTTTCCTGATCTAGAGACCGAGGTTTTGAATTTTGCCAAAGCATACCAGATAAATCTGAATAAATCGGTTTCTTCCGTAGAGCTGGAAGAGATTTTGATTGAGGAGTATGGCTACACCATAAACAATGAAGACCTTATTACCTATAGGGAATTAGACAACCTACGTTCCATCTTTGTGCCCAAAACCAAGACCCTTTTAGTGGCTGATCATGTGGACGAAGCGCAACGCACTTTCATCTATGCAAAGGAAATTGCCTACAACTACCTTTCCATTTCAGAGCGACTCTACACCTTTACCTGGATCAAGTTTGAAAATTTTGATCAAGTATTCAACAATCTTTCTGCCTCGTACTTTGCTGGCGCCTTGGTGATTCCACGAGAACTTCTTAAAGGCTATTTGGACCGCTTCTTGGCCAAACCAAAATTTGACAAGACTTTTTTGGCCAGGATGACCAAGCGTTTCAATGCTTCTCCAGAATCTCTTTACCAAAGGCTTACCAACATTCTTCCGGCCGATTACCAGCTAGAAAATCTGTTTTTTCTTCGGTTTGCGCATCAAAAAGGATCACAGCGTTTTGATATTACCAAGGAACTTCATCTTACCCATCAACACTCTCCTCACGGTAACGAGACCAACGAAAAGTATTGTAGGAGATGGGCCTCCATTCGGGTATTGCAAGAAATAGAGCGCTCTGGAGGAGAACATCATATGGAAATCCAAATATCGCATTACCCCAATGATGATCTATCGTATTTGATATTTGCCTCTGCCACTAAGGATCCCTTCAAAAAAGATGTCTATCGAAGCGTTGGAATCGGACTGCTCATCAACAATCAGCTACGAAAAAAAGTACAGTTCCTAAACGATCCAAGCATAAAAACCTATGATGTTGGCGTAACCTGCCAGCGTTGCCCTATAAAAGATTGTGCGGAACGTATGGCACCTGCTGCCATTCTAAGTCAAGATGAAAAAAATAGAAAAACCGCTCATGCGGTCGAAGAATTGAAGCAAAAGTTCAGCTAAATCTTAGCGGTGAGCGTAACCTCAAAATTTGCTTCATCTTCTAAAAGCTGAAACCCTTCATGCAGGTTTTGTTGTTCTACCGAGTAAGGATAAAATGAAATGGGTTCAATACAAACCATATTTCTAACCTCTGTCCAACACATGAAATGTCCGAATCCCTCGGTATCAATTTGGATTTCTTTTTTATCTTTTAAAACAATGGAAGTGCAATCGGCAACCTGAAGTGCCCTACTTCCAACTGCCAAAACCTCATCTAGGGAAAAATCCTTGTCATCCGTTATGATTCTGGAGTCATTGGTATGAATCTTAAATGCTGGATGGTACCCTAACATGAAGGGCATATCCCGCTCACCAGTTATCTTGAAACTGATGGTCAAGCGATTATCTTTAAGTTCAAATGACTTCTGAAAGATGAATGAGTAAGGCCATGTCAACCATTGCTTATCTGATTTTTCAGGAAACTTGGAATTCTTGATCGAAGTTCCTGCCTTGTACTCCTTTTGAAATTGCGCTGTGCTTTCAGTACTTTCTAGCAACACATACTCCAGTTCACGTAACAACCCATGCTGATCTTGAATTGCCTCTCCATTTGGAACATTGACCCTGAAACCCGCTTGGTCTACCGGACCTATGATCGGAAACATTTCTGTATCGGAGCTTCGCCAACCTGGACTCCCTTTTTGATGGATATATTCATGTCCCTCTACGACAAAACTGACCAATTCCCCTTGGTCTATCCCTACTTTTGAGTTTCCGCTTTTAAGTTCAACCATGATTTTGTGTTGATAGTTTACTTGTCAAAACGCCCTTCTGTTACTTTTTCGACGAATTCAACAATCTTTTAAATTCCGGAAAGTTTAATCCTGAATTTATCAATTTTTAGTCGATAAATCCTTTCTCCCGCATCCAATCGTCGTTAAACATTTTACCTACATATCTACTTCCATGATCATGGAAGAGCACCACTACCACATCATCTTTTGTGAAATGTTCTTTGAGTTGCAAGAGTCCTTTAATGGCAGCTCCCGCAGAATTGCCCAAAAACATTCCTTCTTCCTTGGCGAGACGTTGGGTATAAACAGCGGCATCTTTATCAGTGACCTTGGTAAATCCGTCAATGACCTTGAAATTTACATTTTCGGGAAGTATATCCTCGCCTATACCCTCAGTGATATAGGGATAGATTTCATTTTCGTCAAAAACTCCTGTTTCATGGTATTTTTTGAACACGGAGCCATAGGTGTCAATACCCCATACTTTAATATTTGGGTTTTGTTCTTTTAGGTAACTACCAACTCCCGAGATAGTTCCGCCTGTTCCAACTCCAACTACAAAATGGGTGACCTTACCGTCAGTTTGTTTCCAAATCTCTGGGCCAGTTGTCAAATAATGGGCCTTGGTATTGCTGGGGTTATCATATTGGTTAACATACCACGAATTGGGAATCTCCGTAGATAGTCTTTTTGCTGTTGAGTAATAACTCCTTGGGTCGTCTGGGGCCACATCGGTTGGACATACGTACACCTCACTGCCCATTGCTTTCAAAATGTCCACTTTTTCCTTTGACTGTTTATCACTTATCACGCAGACCATTCGATAACCCTTTACTACTGCAGCAAGGGCCAATCCCATACCCGTGTTTCCTGATGTTCCTTCTATAATTGTACCTCCAGGTTTAAGCAGTCCCGAGGCCTCAGCATCCTCAACCATTTGCAGTGCCATTCTATCCTTTACGGAGTTTCCTGGATTAAACGTCTCGTACTTGGCCAACACCAAACAAGGTAATTCAGCAGTTAGTTTATTGATTTTGACCAAAGGGGTATTTCCTATAGTCCCCAAAATATTTTTTGCGTACTCCATAATGGTGGCAAAGATAATTTTTTGATTCAGGTGAGTATGTCAACAAAAGATAAAATTCCTTTCATCCTTTTCAACATTGTTATTCAAACCTGATGGCTTTTACAGGTGTTATTTTGGTGATAATGTGTGAAGGCAGCAAAAGCATTAAAAGACAGAGCGCCATTACCCCCAAGTTGAGCAAGACTACGGTTGGAACATCAATATAAACCGGGATGTAGTCAATATAATATTCCTCAGGATTGGGAAACTTAAAAATCCTAAATTGGTTTTGAAGGTATAACAGCCCCAGCCCCAACACATTCCCCCAAAGCAGGCCAACTCCAATCAAATAGGTGGCATTGTACAAAAAGACCTTCCGAATGCTCCAGTTTGCCGAACCAAGGGCTTTTAATACACCTATCATTTGAGTTCTTTCCAAAATCAGGACCAACAGGGCCGTGATCATGTTGATTCCCCCAACAATAATCATTATACCAATGATGAGTGCTATATTGAAATCGAACAGCCCGATCCATTCAAAAATTCTATAGTATTTGGTTTTTATATTTTGGGTGTCCAAGCTTGATATGGTCTTGCCATAAATTTCATTGCTCTTTTCCTCCAATTGGTCAAAATTCTCCAGAAAGACCTCAAAGTTTCCTATTTGGTTTTGGTCCCATTTATTCATCCGCTGAATATGACGGATGTCGACAAAAACATAGGTAGCATCAAATTCCTCAAAACCGCTATCGTAAATGCCTACGATTTTGAATTTTCTATTGTTGGGCACTTTCGAGGCATCGCCATCTTTCAGAAAAAACGAGAAAAAAGAATCATCGACCTTTAATTGCAACCGATTAGCCATCATTTTGGAAATCAGTACTTCTTCATTAAGCTTTCCAGAATAATCAGGCAACCTCCCTTCCAAAATGTATTCACTAAAGACGGACCAGTCATAATCTTTGCCCACTCCTTTGGCCAGCATCCCCTCAAATGTATCCTCTGTGCGGATAATACCACCCTTGGTGGCCACGGCCTGTACATGCGCCACACCCTCTACATCACTGAATTCCGGATAAAAATCCTGATTAAGATCAATGGGGGAAACCGAAACTTCTGAGTTGTTGTTATCGTAGTTGGAAATTTGAATATGGCCGTTGAAAGCAGCAACTTTTTCCCTTATTTTTCTTTTTAGACCCACTCCTGTGGCCAGGGCAATGAGCATCATGACCACACCAATGGCGATTGCTGCAATGGCAATTTTTATTATAGGAGCGGAAATACTAATTTTATGTTCCTTCCCTGTTATCAGGCGTTTGGCAATAAACAATTCTAAATTCAACGAATGCCCATTTTATCTATTTTCAAAAGTACAGTTTTATTGTTGGTTTTGTTTTTTTCATCCTGTAAGGGACAACAAAAAAAACAGGAACACAAACTCCAACATAGTGAAAACAACGTGGCCAAAATTGAGGTGGCCGCCAACAATACCGAAGCCTACCTTCCTTTGCTCCTAAACAAAAAGGTTGGTGTGGTTGCCAACCAGACCAGTGTTATTTTTTATGAAAATGGACATACACATTTAATAGATTCCCTGTTATCCCTGGAAGTAACCATTAAAAAGGTTTTTGCTCCGGAACATGGGTTTAGGGGCAAAGCAGATGCGGGAGAACATGTAAAAGATGGGATGGATGCGCAAACAGGCTTGCCCATTACATCCCTTTATGGAAAAAACAGGAAACCCTCTCAAGAACAATTGGATGGCTTGGATATTGTGGTATTTGACATTCAAGATGTTGGGGTCAGGTTCTATACTTACATTGCCACATTGCAATTGGTAATGGAAGCCTGTGCTGAAAAAGGAATTCCTATTGTAGTGCTAGATCGCCCTAACCCCAACGGACACTATATAGACGGACCAACCATGCTAAAAGAACACGTCAGTTTTTTAGGCATGAATCCGATTCCGTTGGTTTACGGGATGACTATTGGGGAATACGCCAAAATGCTCAATGGAGAAAAATGGTTAGAAGGAAGAAAGGAAGTTGATTTAAAAGTGATTCCCCTGAAAAATTACACCCATCAATCCGAATATCATCTACCCATACGACCATCCCCTAACCTGCCCAATGATGCTTCCATTACCCTGTACCCCAGTTTAGGCCTTTTTGAAGGAACCAATGTCAATGCTGGGCGGGGTACGGAATTTCAGTTTCAGCGCTACGGAGCTTCTTTTATGGACAGCACAAAATATGACTTTCAATATATTCCCGAACCTAATTTTGGCTCCAAATACCCGAAAGAAGAAGGTAAAACATGTTTTGGCAATGACTTATCCCAAACCCAACGAATGCAAGAAGTTTCCTTGAAATGGGTGATTGATGCTTACCAAAACTCCGTGGACAAATCGAAATTCTTTATCACAAGTGGCTTTACCAAACATGCCGGCACACCATTATTACAGAAACAGATAGAAGCTGGTCTTTCAGAACAAGAGATAAAGGCTACCTGGCAAGAAGAGCTGGAAACCTTTAGGAAGATCAGAGAAAAGTATTTAATCTACGATTGACCGTCAGTAGTAGGCCTTCTATATTTATGAAATGGTTGCTTTAGCAGACCTTTGATACTGCTGTTTTCCTTTTCATCAGGAAAGGTATCCACCCCATAAACAATTTTCTCCCGGTCCATAATCATATAGGTACCAAAAATCCGGTCCCAAATGGCAAAAATGTTACCATAATTGGAATCTGTGTATGGCAATTTATAATGATGGTGGATTTTATGCATATCTGGGCTTACAATCAAAAAACTGATGGCCATATCCACCTTTTTGGGCAATTTGATATTGGCATGGTTAAATTGTGAAAGCACAACAGAAAGACTCTGGTAGAGCATTATAATCCCGATTGGAGCTCCGACGATAAAAACCCCTATCAATGTAAAGGAATACCGAATCAGACTTTCCAGAGGATGGTGCCTATTGGCTGTAGTGGTGTCCACATTATGATCAGAATGGTGGACCAAATGGACCATCCACAACGGTTTTACCTTATGTTCCACCCAATGTGCCATATAAGCTCCTATTAAATCCAAAAGCAATAAGCCAAGCAACACATAAAGCCACAAAGGCATCTCTGGCAACCAATTGATGATTCCAAATTTGTTGGCCACCGCCCAATCCGATGTCTTCAGCAGTAAAAATGCCAAAGGAAAGTTGACAAGAATAGTGGTTAGAGTAAAGAAAAAGTTGGGAACTGAGTGCCTCCATTTTTTATATGGAACATTAAAAAGAGGAACTATTCCCTCCAAAATCCAAAAAAAAGTAATTCCTCCAACCAAGATTAGGCTTCTGTGCCATGAAGGAATGGTCTCAAAATATGCAATAATCTCTTCCATGTGCCTAAAGATATAAAAACCTTACAGTTTGATTTTCGCCTTCATCGCCTCAACAATATTATACGCCGCCGGGCAAATACTGACATTTTTCAACGTCAGGTTGCTGATTTGATGAAATTTCTTTCTGTCTGTATGTGGAAACTCTCGACAAGCTTTGGGGCGGACTTCATAAATAGAGCAGTAGTTATCCGCTCCCAAAAAAGTACAGGGCACCGTTTGTAGCACGTAATCATTATCCTCATCAATTCTTAAGAATTGATCAATGAATTGGGATGGTTTCAGTCTAAAATGCTTGGCAATTCGTTCAATGTCCGAGTTGGTAAATAGCGGGCCTGTGGTTTTACAGCAATTTGCACAATCAAGACAGTCTGTGCGTTCAAACTCTTCTTGATGCAGCTCTTGCATCACATAATCCAAATTCTTGGGAGGGCGCTTTTTGAGTTTGTTGAAGAACTTTTTGTTCTCTGCATGTTTTTCTTTTGCCTTCTGCGGCAATTGTTGCAATTCAGCTTCCATAGGAAACAAACATAAAAAAGAGATCTCAATTAAACCCTACTCTACAAATTAAGTCACACCTTTGTACCAAACAAACCCATATTATGGCTGATGTTTTGGGCAAGGCCCTTTTGGAGTACCATCAAGGAAAATACTCAGAGGATATTAAAACCTATTCTTCTTTGGACGAGGAGGACAGTATTCCACTACCCTACTTGTTCAGAAGTTTTGAAGAAATGCCAGCATTAGAGCAAAAAGCCTTGCAGATGGCCAAGGGAAAAGTCCTTGATGTTGGATGCGGAGCCGGCAGCCACTCTTTGCTTCTTCAAGAAAAGGGATTTCAAATCACCGCCTTAGATCAATCGGACGGAGCTGCCACAGTCTGCAGGGAACGAGGAGTAAAATCTGTGGAAAATTGTTCCATACTTGACTACGACAAGGACAAATTTGACACCATACTTTTACTCATGAACGGAATTGGGCTAGCTGGAACTTTAAAAAATCTAGGGGCTTTCTTAAAACATCTATCCACCCTATTAAACCCAAATGGGCAAATTTTACTCGACTCCAGTGATATCATCTATATGTTTGAGCAGGATGAAGACGGAGGATACTGGATTCCAAATAATGGCCAATACTATGGAGAAGTCATGTTTACCATGGAATATAAAGGACAAAAAGGAAGTCCATTTCCTTGGTTGTATGTTGATTACAATACTTTACAAAACGCTTGTTTGGCAAATAATCTGGACTGTGAACTGATATTAATGGGTGAACACTACGACTATTTGGCTAAACTTACCGTTAAATAATAATAGAATCCATGGCGAAGCGTTTTATTTAAAATTGAGTTGTTATGAAAAAGAAAAATAATCTTCTGCTTTTGTTTCTGACCATCCTTCTTTTAGGGTGTTCTTCGGACAACGGAGGGTCCTCACCGAACGGAGGTGTTGACAAATCAGCAAATCTTCTTGCAACAGGAGCGTCGGCCAACGACATCCTTGCCAATAACAATTTTGATGACTTACTGATTGAGATTGCCTACGTAGCCGGTTTTAGGCCAACTACCGAAACAGTCAGTAACTTTGAAAACTTCCTTAGGGAACGCACTTTTAAGCAGGACATCAACTTCATATACCAAGAACTTCCCTCACCAAACGAGGAGACCTTGACGCTCAATGAAATTGCAGATTTAGAAACTGACAACAGAACTGCATACAATGATGGCAGGACCTTGGCCATTTATATCTATTTTGCTGATGCTCCTTCAGATGAAGATGATGAAAGTCAAGGCGCTGTGACCCTTGGAGCTGTTTACCGCAATACCTCCATGATTATTTACGAAGAAACCATAAGAAATCTGCTTGGAAACAGTACCCTCATTAGTTTAGCGGATGTTGAAACTGCTACATTGAATCACGAATTTGGACATTTGTTTGGATTGGTGAACCTAGGCACCGATCCTGTTAACGACCACGAGGAAACTGAACTTAATGAAAACGACCAGGAGGTTGGCAATAATCACTGTAACGTTCAAGGTTGTCTTATGCGGTCAGAGCTTCAATTTGGTGGTTCCATGATGAAAATGATGGAACGCAGTGCTTCAAAAGGGGCTCCTGCAGTTCCAGAACTGGACGCAGAATGCATTTTAGACCTTCAGAACAACGGAGGCAGATAAACCTTAGGGAATATTCAAATATTTATGAGTTTGAAGGGATACCTTCCATTTTGGATTTTGCATGACATAATCCACTATTAAAGGTATTACCTTGTCCCGAACACTCCATTCGGGCTGCAAATAAAGCACACAGTTTTCATTTACCTGAGCGGCTTGCTCTTCGGCAAAAACAAGATCGTGTCTGTTATAAACAATGACTTTGAGTTCATCAGCAACTTCATAGACCTCACTTACCGGAAGCTTTGTTTTCTTGGGTGAAAGACAGACCCAATCCCATGTGCCGGTCAAAGGATAGGCCCCGGAAGTTTCAATATGGGTTTTTAGTTTGTTGGCCTTTAGGCCACTGGTCAAAGGTTCCATGTTCCACATTAAAGGTTCACCTCCTGTGACCACAATGGTATCGGAATATTTTGCTGCATTGGAAACAATATTTTCAATAGAAGTGGGCGGATGTTTTTCGGCATCCCAACTTTCTTTGACATCACACCAATGGCAACCAACATCACAACCTCCAACACGAATAAAATAAGCAGCTGTCCCTTTATGGAAACCTTCTCCTTGAATCGTATAAAACTCTTCCATCAAAGGAAGCATCAAGCCTCTGTTTACTAAATCCAGCTCTTTTTCTTCAACCATTGTGCAAAGATACGTCTCCTTGCACTAAATAAGCAATCAGCGTATGGCCATAACCTCTATTTCCACTTTGGCATTTCGGGCAAGACCTTTAGCGGCGAAGGTAGTCCGCGCAGGTTTTTTGGTAAAATACTTGGAATACACTTCGTTGAAAGCAGCAAAATCCTCCATGGTGCTCAAAATAACGGTACACTTCACCACATTGTCCAGTTTCATACCATGATGGGCCAAAACCGCCTCAATGTTCTTGATGACCTGCTCGGTTTCTGGCTTAATGCCTCCCTCGACCATGGTACGGGTTGAATGGTCCATCCCAATCTGTCCTGCCAAAAAGAATAGATTTCCAGCTTGGACGGCATCACTAAAAGGAGCACTTTGTTTTTTCACTTCGTGGGATTCATGAAAAATAAGCTCTGTTTCTTCTTGGGCATAGCCAAACGCAGAAACTCCAAACAGTGAAATGAACAAAAAAACATATTGCATAGCTTTCATAAGTGTGTTTTTAGATTTGCCTAAAATTACCCTATTTTTATCGGAAATTGAACGCCATGGACCGCAAAGAAAAATTCTTTGAACATATTGAGAAGGGGTACACCACAAAAGGAGACTTTATAACCGTTGGCGCTGGTATGCTGAATGGTGAAGCTGTGACCAATGCCTTAGTGAAGATACCGCTAAAAACACTCAATCGCCATGGGCTTATTGCCGGAGCGACCGGTACCGGTAAGACCAAGACCTTGCAGGTGCTTGCTGAAAACCTTTCAGAAAAAGGAATTCCAGTATTGCTGATGGACCTCAAAGGCGATTTGAGCGGAATTGCGCAACCCAGTCCAGGTCACCCAAAAATTGACGAAAGACACGAAAAAATAGGCCTCCCCTTTGAAGCAAAAGGATTTCCCGTAGAAATTCTATCCCTGTCGGAACAAAATGGAGTAAGACTAAGGGCCACGGTCTCTGAATTTGGACCAGTGCTACTCTCCCGTATTCTGGACCTAACGGTTACCCAAGAAGGGATAGTTGCCGTAGTGTTCAAATATTGTGACGACAATAAGCTTCCTTTACTTGACCTGAAGGATTTTAAGAAAGTATTGCAATATGCAACCGGAGAAGGCAAAAAGGAGTTTCAGGAATCCTACGGAAGAATATCCACGAGTTCTACAGGAACCATTCTAAGAAAGATCATAGAACTGGAACAACAAGGTGCCGATCTGTTCTTTGGCGAAAAATCCTTTGAAGTTGATGACCTGGTAAGAATAGATGATGAGGGACGGGGCTATATCAATATTGTTAGGCTGACCGACATTCAGGATAGACCTAAACTGTTTTCTACTTTTATGTTGAGCCTCCTGGCGGAAATCTATGGAACTTTTCCTGAGCAAGGAGATAGTGATAGGCCCGAATTGGTTTTCTTCATTGATGAGGCGCATTTAATTTTTGATAATGCCTCCAAAGCGCTTCTGGATCAAATCGAAAGTATTGTAAAGTTGATTCGTTCTAAAGGAATTGGACTGTATTTTGTTACCCAAAACCCGACAGATGTCCCAGATGACGTCCTGGCCCAACTTGGACTTAAGGTCCAACATGCACTGCGGGCCTTCACGGCCAAGGATAGGAAGGCTATTAAACTAACTGCGGAAAACTATCCCATTTCGGAATTCTATGAAACCAAAGAAATCCTTACCTCGTTGGGAATTGGGGAAGCTTTGATCTCTGCCTTGGATGAGAAGGGAAGACCCACTCCATTGGCGGCCACTTTGTTGAGAGCTCCCATGAGCCGCATGGATGTCCTCACAGACACCGAGCTAAAAGAGGCCATTGGCAAGTCAAAGCTTGTAAAAAAATACAATGAAGAGATTGATCGTGAGAGTGCTTACGAAATCTTGAACGAGAAAATTGAAAAAGCCGAAAAAGAGGCTGAAAAAGAAAAAGAGAAGAAAACAACCTCAAGAAGGAGAACCTCCACACGAAGAAGTACCCGAATGAACCCAGTGGTAAAAGTGCTGACCAGTGCCACTTTTATAAGGGGAGTTTTAGGGGTTTTGAAAAAAGTGATTCGATAAATTCATGAAAAAAACATTCCTTATTCTTGTCCTAGCCTGCTCCATTTCCTGGTTACAATCCTGTGAAAAGGACACAACATTTCTAATTACAGAAAGTAGCGTAGGACCTTTATTAAAAACTAGCTCCGTATCAGAATTGGAATCTATTTTTGTCCAGGACTCCATTGTTAAGGACACGGGTGCCATAACTATTGGAGAAATCTCCAAAAAAGTCAAAGTTTTTGAAAAAGGCGGAAAACACTTAATGACCCTCACCACAAATTCCGATAGTATCCCAACGGTTGAAAACATCAGGATTTTTGATGCTCGGTACAGTACATCAAAAGGAATTGGGCTCAGTAGTACATTTCAAGATATTCAGCAGAGCTACTCCATTAAAAAGATTGTGACCACCTTGAACAGTGTGGTGATTTTTCCGAAGTCAAGTAACCTTTATTTCACCATTGATAAAGAAGAACTGCCCTCGAATTTGCGGTATACCACTTCCAATATTGAAGCGGTTCAGATACCCGGTACGGCCAAAATAAAATACTTAATGGTTGGTTGGGAATAAGAAATTAAATCAACCCATATTTTTCACGGTTGGCCAAAACCTTGGGACTATTGGTCTGCATCCATTCCGTAAGTTCCAATAACTTTTCCACATAAGTCTGTCCAAAATCTGTAAGCCTATATTCTACCCGAATAGGAACTTCGGGGTATGCCTTACGGCTGATATACCCATCAGCCTCAAGTACTTTTAATCTTTGGCTCAACACTTTATTGGAAATGCCATAAACATACTTTTTGAGCTTGTTGAAACGCAACACCGGAAAGTACCCCAACCATAGAATAATAAGAATACTCCATTGATCGGAGGCTACGGACATTACATCTCGGACGGGACAAAGTTCAGGAGGATGCTTAAAATCAATATGCCCAAACATTTTTTCCAATTTTTTTGCATTCCTAACATTCTGATTTTCAGCTACAGTTTCCATTTTTATACTTGGTTTGAGGTAGGTGACTTCTTTTTTGTTTGAAAATGAATCTTTAATTTTAGTTTCAATTAAAGAGTAAGTTACAAAAAGTAACCAAATGAAAAAACTACTCATCAAGATACTTCCGTTGGCCTATGGCCAGTTTTTTAACCTCTACACCCTGTTTTCCCCAAAAAAAGCGGCTCATAAGGCCTTTAACCTGTTCTGCACGGTTAGAAAAGGACGGATTTTGCCACAACAGGCCGGTTATCTTGAAAAAGCAAAGCATAGTGTTGAGTATATTGACAACCATCAATTACAATCCTATCACTGGAAGGGCAACAACGGAACTGTGCTATTGGTGCATGGTTGGGAGAGCAATACGTTCCGTTGGAGAAACCTCATTAAAAAATTGGTTGATGCAGACTTCAATGTAGTTGCTTTTGATGCTCCTGCCCATGGTCATTCAACAGGAAAACTCCTTTATGTACCCTTGTATGAAGAAGCTGTTAACCACATGGTAAAAAAATACAGTCCCAAATATCTGGTTGGGCATTCTGTGGGGGGTATGACCCTAATGTACCATGAATACAAAAATCCAAACCCCGAAGTGGAAAAAATGGTCATTATCGGTGCACCTTCTGAATTTCATGAAATCATGGAGCACTATCAAGACCTGTTACGTTTCAACAATAGGGTAATGAAAGCTTTGGATGACTATATCTTGAATAGGTTCGGATTCCGCATTCGCGAATTTTCCACATCAAAATTTGCAAAGTCCAATTCACGAAAGGGATTGCTCTTTCATGACAGATTGGATGCAATTGCTCCTTACCATGCCTCTGAAAAAGTCAATAAAAACTGGAAGGACAGCCAACTGGTCAGCACCCAGGGGTTGGGTCATTCCATGCATCAAGATGAGGTGAACGAGCAAATCATTGCCTTTTTGGAAGCTTAGCGAAGAATTTCCTAATTTTCGATAAAATTCCATCATGCAAAATATTACCCCTTTTCATGTGGCCATTCCTGTCCACAATCTGGATGACTGTAGAGTCTTTTATAGGGATATTCTAGGTTGTGAAGAAGGCCGTAGCAGCGACCATTGGGTCGATTTCAATTTGTTTGGCCATCAATTGGTAATCCATTACAAACCAAAGTCAGATGAGGAGCTTCATACCAATCCCGTAGATGGCAAAAACGTACCTGTACCCCATTATGGCGTTGTACTGCCCTGGGATCAATTTGAATCCTTTTCCAAAAAACTCCAAGAGAAGGGGATAAACTTCATCATTGAACCCTACATCCGTTTTAAAGGTGAAGTTGGGGAGCAAACCACCATGTTTTTCTTAGATCCGGCAGGAAATGCCCTGGAGTTTAAGGCCTTCAAAGATATGGGGCAATTGTTTGCCAAATAGGAATCAGCCTATAGTAAAACCCTTTTTTCTGACCCAAAAATGGGCAAAAACAAGGTTTGGAACCCAGCATAACCATGCCACGATCCTGTATGCTGTTAAAAACTCACCAATGGCCAATGTCAACAGCGGCAACCAAATACGAAGCATAACCGCTGCAAAGCAAGCTGCGTAACTATAAATCATCATACCTTGATGCAAGGAAAGGTCCTTGTTTTTTATTGCTGCATAAGCCCTAATGGTGGTATACAGCCATACTATTCCCAAGAGAATAAATCCTAGCGAAGCTATTGTTCCTCCCGTGGCAAAAAAACCAATATATACTCCACATATTCCACTGATTAACACAGAGACCGTATATATTTTGCCCAAATTACGGTGCAGATTGAGATTTTTTGCCCTGATTCTCTTACTAAACTGCGACCAACCCGTTAGCAAAGCCAATCCCCCAAAAGCAATATGCCCGTAAAAACCTAGCCGCCAAACTGTATTTGAAAGAAGTTCTGCTGTCTTACTGGTTAAAAGACCAAATTCACTGGAAACAAAAAGATACGCGAGTGGATAAAGCCCTATACTAATGGCTAAAAATGCAAATACTATCCATACCACTTTGTTGGTAACTCTTCCAGGCATAAGTAATGATTTTCAGAGAAGTAAGTTATCGAATATTTGGTGTACAATGCAAGAATAAGAATCTTAAATCGTTATGAAATGTACAATATTGGCATTACTGCCTCCCAAATCGCAGCGTCATGAAAAGTATCCTACTAGTTATTACCGTACTCTTTTCTTCTATGGCCCTATCTGGTTGTACCAATGATGAAGAGGAAACCGATTTTGATTTTCTTACTCCGGAAGATGAGCAACAAATTACCTCAGAGGTAGGAAAGAAAAGCTAAGTGCCATTAATTATTTGAGGTGCCTTTCCCTGGCCAGTAAGGTATTTTTTAGCAACATAGCTATGGTCATGGGACCCACACCTCCAGGAACGGGAGTAATGTAAGATGCTTTTTTACTTACATTTTCAAAGTCTACGTCACCGGTTATGTAGTATCCTTTTTCGCGGGATTGGTCTGGTACTCTGGTAATGCCCACATCAATGACCACAACCCCATCTTTGACCATATCTTCTTTCAAAAATTTTGGAACCCCAAGAGCAGAAACAATGATATCCGCATTTTTTGTGAACGATTCAATGTTTTTTGTCCTACTATGAGTCAAGGTGACCGTGGCATTGGCAGCCTTTCCTTTTTGACTCATCAAAATGCTAATAGGTCTTCCAACAATATGGCTTCTGCCTATTACCACGGTATGTTTTCCTTCGGTGTCCACATCATAACGCTTCAACAGTTCCATGATGCCAAAAGGGGTTGCTGGAATGAAAGATTCCATATCCAAGGCCATTTTTCCAAAATTGGCAGGATGAAATCCATCTACATCTTTATTGGGGTCAATTGACAATAATATCTTCTGTTCATCAATATGTTTGGGAAGTGGCAACTGCACAATATAGCCATCTATATCTGAATCGGTATTGAGTGTTTCTACATGTTTCAACAGTTCTTCCTCTGTTGTTTCCTCTGGAAGATGAATAAGAGTAGATTCAAATCCAATCTTTTTACAGGAACGAACCTTACTTCCCACATAGGTCAGGCTAGCTCCATCATTTCCAACCAAAACAGCTGCCAAATGAGGAACTTTTTCGCCTCGATCCTTCATTTGGGCCACTTCAACGGTAATTTCTTCTTTTATTTGGTTCGATATCTTTCTTCCATCCAGAATCTCCATAGGTTGGTCTTGTTGGTCTATTGGTTAAGGGTTATCTCATGTTCTGCATCATCTGCATCATCTTTTTGCCACCACCGCCTTGCATCATCTTCATCATTTTGCTCATTTGCTGAAACTGTTTCAACAACTGGTTGACTTCTTGAATGGATGTACCACTGCCCGCAGCTATGCGTTTTTTGCGGCTCGCATTCAATTTTGATGGATTGGAACGTTCGTCCGGGGTCATGGAGTGGATTATGGCCTCAATATGTTTAAAGGCATCATCATCTATATCCAGACCTTTTAGAGCTTTCCCTGCACCAGGAATCATGCCCATAAGATCCTTCATGTTCCCCATCTTCTTGATTTGCTGTATTTGAGTCAGGAAATCATCAAATCCAAATCGGTTTTTGGCAATCTTTTTCTGGATTTTTCGCGCCTGCTCCTCATCAAATTGCTCTTGGGCGCGCTCCACCAAGGAGACAACATCTCCCATTCCCAAAATCCTATCTGCCATTCTGGAGGGGTAGAAAACGTCTATGGCTTCCATTTTTTCCCCTGTTCCGATGAACTTGATGGGCTTGTCCACCACGGACTTGATGGAGATGGCCGCACCACCACGCGTATCACCATCCAATTTGGTGAGGATAACCCCATCAAAATTTAAAATATCATTGAAGGCCTTGGCAGTATTGACAGCATCTTGTCCCGTCATGGAATCTACCACGAAAAGGGTCTCATTAGGCGTTATTGCCTTATGGATATTGGCAATCTCCGTCATCATTTGTTCATCTACCGCCAAACGACCTGCGGTATCTATAATGACCACATTAGCACCAATTTCCTTGGCATGTTTTACCCCTGCCTTGGCAATGGCCACGGGATCATTGTTCTCCCTATCGGAATAGACCTCTGCCCCTATCTGCTCCCCTACTATGTGCAATTGGTCAATGGCCGCAGGACGGTATACATCACACGCCACTAAAAGGGGCTTTTTACTTTTTTTGCTTTGGAGGTAGTTGGCAAGCTTTCCCGAAAAAGTGGTTTTACCAGAACCTTGTAGCCCGGACATTAAAATGACAGATGGATTTCCCGAAAGGTCAATCTCCTCTGCATCTCCACCCATTAACTGGGTAAGCTCATCCTTTACAATCTTGACCATGAGTTGGCCCGGCTGCAATGTGGTGAGTACGTTCTCGCCCAGCGCCTTTTCTTTTACCTTATTGGTAAACTCTTTGGCTATCTTAAAGTTGACATCCGCATCTAGTAACGCCCTCCTTACTTCCTTAAGGGTTTCGGCTACGTTTATCTCTGTTATCTGTCCATGGCCCTTTAGGACATGGAGTGCTTTATCCAGCTTATCACTTAGGTTATCGAACATGGTTCTCCCTTCATTTTAAAAGAAGACAAATTTAATAATAATAAAAGGAAAAGGACGGCTTTGGGGAGAGCCGTCCTTTTCATAAAAAAATTGGGGAAAACTTTATGGTTTTTCGAAGACCAAGATTTCAAGAGATCCGTCATCGCTCTCGTCCCTCAACTCAATTCTTGAAGCTGAGACCTCAACGATTTTCCAATCCTCGGTCAATTCTCCAAAGATGTCTTCACTGTCAAAGTTTAGATAGAACTTAAGACCTTCGTCCGAGTCCCTCAATATTCTCCAAAGACCTGCGATGATTGGGTCATCGTTCACAGACACCTCAACTTGGTGCATTGTGGAGAAGTTAAAGTCCATATTGTTAAACTCATCGGTCATATCTACTTCACCTTCTTGGTATAGGGCCACGTTCCATGGTCCACCCATCATAATATTTCTGATTTCCGGCACATCTCCATCGTTGGCACTATCATCACAAACTCTCAATAGAATAAGCTCATAATCTATTTCTTCTACTTCAAATTTCAACCTATTATCATCCAAATGTCTAAGCGGCCATTCAAAGCTTACTCCAGGTTCATCGCCCATGGTTATCATCAAGGATAACACCATATTATCGTTCATTCCTATCTCCCAAGTACCTTCAGAAGTAATGATTCCGTTACTTAGGGTAACTACACCTTCTGGCAAGAACTTGAACTCATATCCTATAAGTCTTTCAATCTCTTCTCCTTGGTTCTTCACTTTTTTGATGATCCACTCACACTCTTTAAGAATTTCTCTCAACGTATTTGGGTCAACTTCATCATCATCTTCGCAAAGTTGCTTAAGGATTATTTTGTTACCGTTTTCAGCATATAGTTTTATGGTATGGTCACCAATTTCATAAACCAGCCACTCTAGGTTAAAGTCAACCAAGGTATCAAACTCCAAGGTCAATAGCGGACCATGATCAGTAAAACTAGAGCTCCATGTTCCGTTAAGGATATTTCCTTCCCTGTCCTTGACGGTAACTCCCCCATCTTCGGAAAAGACCATTATATATTCCAAATACTGGTCAGTGTTGTTAACATTGTCACGAACAACTTCACGAACTTCCCATGGGCATTCGGTCAAACAAAAATCAAATCTTTCTTCATCAAAGTCATCGTCGTTGTAGTCATCGTCATCATCTTCATCACACTCATCTTTTGCACCTTCAAGGGCCATGGCCAATTCGGCATTGCTGTTTACAACAACTTCTGTACCGTCATACTTTTTCAAGGTCAACGGGAAATCCAAGCTGATAAGGTCATCGTCTTCCAATTCATCAAAGAATTTTCTCAACTGCTCATCGCTTTCAATTTTTACCTCACCTGTTTGTTGCTCGTTGATATCAAACGTGTAAACTGTGATAGGGTATACAAAATCGATACATTCTATATCGTCATCATCTCCTCCTTCAAGGCAATCTTCGGCCATTTCTAGTAACTGCTCTTTGTTCTCAATTACAATTTCTGTGAAATCGGCCAGAGTGATGGTGATTGGAAAAAGGATATCAAGGATATCTTCATCGTCATCCAACTCATCAAAAATATCTTCTATGGTGTCTAGATCTTCTCTAGAATCTATGGTGATTTCAATTCCATTGACTTCAACCGTATAAGGGAACTGAACTGCAAAACAGCTCGCTCCATCAACGATATTATCATAAGAACCATCATTGGAAGATGTTTTTTCAATCAATGCAGCCGTAGAAGAATTAGCTTTAATAGTTTCTTGGTCGTTACTGCCGTTGATTTCTTCAAACTCTGATTGGCATGCGGTAAAATTCAATGCCAAAGTAACCAAGCTGACGTACAACAGGCTATTCAATAACTTTTTCATAACGAATTTGGATTATGGGGTTAAAATTCATTCTTAAAACAACTCTCTTAAAGAAAACCCTACTTTATCTTAATTTTTTTTAAAATATCTTTGAAATAGAACAATCCAGCCCACATGAACAATGTCTGTGAAGATCAAATCTTCAGTTCCATCTTTAAGGCCAATTCCAAAACGATATTCAACTATATATATTATAAGTTTGGTAATGAGGAAAAAGCCCATGATGCCGTTCAGGAAGCTTTTGTAAAACTTTGGGAGAATTGCGCCAAGGTTACCCCTGAAAAGGCAAAGTCTTATGTATATACTGTGGCCAACAATCTATACCTTAATGTAATCAAGGCCGAAAAGGTCAGATTAAAATATGCCAAAGGGGCCAATGACCGTACCAATGAGTCCCCCGAGTTCTTGATGGAAGAAAAAGAATATCAGGAAAAATTAGACCGAGCACTAAATGCATTGCCTGAAAACCAAAGAACCACTTTTTTGTTGAACAGGATAGATGGAAAAAAATATGCGGAAATTGCAGAAATGGAAGGAGTAAGTGTAAAGGCCATAGAAAAGCGAATGCATTTGGCCCTAAAATCTTTAAGGGAGCAAATTGATGGGATATGATATTCAATGAACAATTGACAATTATCAAGAGGAAATATCAAACGGGAAACGACCTACAACTATTTATTGATAACTGAAAACTGTTAATTGAAAAGTAGGGTTTTATTTAGATTGATTGTTATAAAGTTGTAAAGCATAGAAATCATGCAAGAAAATTACTTGGCAAAATGGCTTAGCGGAGAACTTTCAGAAGCTGAACTTGCGGAATTTAAAAAGTCCGACGAATATGCTTCATACCAAAAGCTAAAGGAGGTTTCAGGTACGTTGAAGGCTCCTGAGTTTAATGTGGACAGTGCCCTTCAAACCCTGAAGGAAGACCACATTGGCAAAGCTCCCAAGGTTATTACCCTTAACCCTTTCAAGAAGTTTTTGAGGGTAGCTGCTGTTATTGCCGTATTGCTTGCTGGTTCTTATTTCTATGTAAGCACTCTCGACGAATCGGTAATCACAGGATTTGCAGAACACTCAGAAGTAACACTACCGGATAATTCCGAGATTTTCCTTAACGCTGGCACAAAGGTATCCTTCAGTAAAAAGGACTGGGATACAAAACGTAATGTTTCCTTAGAAGGTGAGGCTTTCTTTAAAGTGGCCAAAGGAAAAAAGTTCACAGTATCTACAGACCATGGAACAGTTACCGTTTTAGGGACCCAATTCAATGTGGAGAACAGAGAAGGATTCTTTGAAGTGACTTGTTACGAAGGTCTGGTCAGTGTAACCCACAACAACACGGAGACCAAACTTCCTGCGGGCAGTTCATTTGTGGTCGTAAATGGTAAAATCGCCAATTCTACAAAGCTCAGCACTGCACAGCCTACCTGGATGAACAACGAAAGTAGCTTTGAGAGCATTCCTCTGGGTTATGTGCTTTCAGAATTGGAAAGACAATACAACATTAACGTAAAAACCGAAAATGTAAACACAGATTTACTTTTTACAGGTACTTTTAGCAACACAGACCTAAATATGGCGTTAAAAAGTATAAGCACCCCATCTAAAATTCGTTATAAAAAAGAGGGTGATAATGTGCTTTTCTATGCTGGAAACGCTACGCAATAGCTTTATAGGTCTTTCTTCAGTATTTCTGTTGCTAGTTTTCTGTCCCGTTCTGGCTCAGGAAGAACAGAAATCGGCTACGCCTTTGGTTTCCTACATCAAGGACTTAGAGAACACGTTCAATATTAAATTTTCATACCTCAATGAAGATTTGGAGGATATTTCCGTGAACGTACCAAATAATTTGGTAAACCTTGATGATATCCTCAATTACATAGAGACCCAATTCCAATTAGAAACGGAAAAACTCAACGATCGCTACTATGCAATCACCAAAAGTACTCTTATAACCTTATGTGGGAGTGTACTTGATAATTTTGCAGAAAACACGGTTTCGGGAGCAACAATAGAGGTCTTGGGCTCCAACGTAGCGCAGATAACTGAATCCAATGGTTCGTTTAGACTTACTGATGTTCCAAGAGATGCCTCTTTAAAAATTAGATATTTGGGCTATCTGACCAAATATATCAACGTTGAAGATTTGCTCAAACAAGGTGGATGTCCTAAAATTCTTTTGGCGCAACACTATGAACAATTGAACGAGGTAATCGTTTACCAATTCCTTACAACAGGCATCATCAAGGAAACAGATGCCAGTATCACTTTGAACACTGCCGATTTCGGTATTCTTCCAGGACTCATTGAACCCGATATCCTACAAACGGTACAAGCTCTTCCGGGTATTAAAAGTATTGATGAAACCGTGTCTGACATCAATGTGCGAGGAGGTACCAATGACCAAAACCTTATTCTTTGGAATGGCATAAAAATGTATCAATCTGGTCATTTCTTTGGATTGATATCTGCCTTCAATCCTTATTTAACGGATAAAGTAACTGTAATTAAAAACGGTACTCCCCCAGCTTTTGGTGATGGTGTTAGCAGTGTAATCCAAATGGAGACCAACAATGAAATCCCCGATTATTTCTCTGGCGGGGCCGGTCTTAATTTGATAAGTGGTGATCTCTACGGTCAAATCCCCATTACCCATAAAATTGGATTTCAGTTTTCAGCAAGGCGTTCATCTACCGATTTTTTGAACACCCCAACCTACAACCAGTTTTTTGACCGGGCCTTTCAGGATAGTGAAGTCACCAATCAAAATAATGTTTCTGTTGACGATGATATCGACCGAGAGGAAAATTTCTTCTTTTACGATTTTACCGGAAAACTACTTTACGACATCAATGATTTCCACAAGTTGAGGTTGAACTTTATTACTATAGCGAACAGTCTTGATTATGTTGAGACCAATACAGAGACCCTTGAAACCACTAATAGTATTTTAGATCAGACCAATCTTTCAGTTGGGGGACAGTTACAGAGCCAATGGACAGATAGGCTTTCCACACATCTAAACGTGTACTATTCCCGATACAATTTGGATGCCCAAAGTATTTTTAGCAATCAAGTGCAGCAGTTGGACCAAAAGAACATTGTGGATGAAAGAGCGGTGAAATTGCACTCTCAGTATGAACTTTCTGAGCAATTGGAATGGGCCAACGGATTCCAATACATTGAAACTGGTATTGTAAACAGGGCCTTTGTAACCCTACCTAGTTTTGATACCAATACCAAAGGGGTAATCCGAATTCACGCCCCATACTCCGGAATCAATTTTCATTCCCAGGAAAACAAATTCATTGCCATGGCTGGCGCACGCGTCAATTTTGTGGAAAACCTGAATACCTTTTCAGAATTATTGGTTGAACCTCGTATAAACCTCAATTTTAAATTGGCCAATTACCTTAGGATGGAGTTTTTAGGGGAATTCAAAAGTCAGACCACCAATCAGGTCATAGACTTGGAACAGAACTTCCTGGGCATAGAGAAACGCCGTTGGACCTTATCCGATGACAATAACCTTCCTATTACCAAGAGTAAACAAGGCTCCGTCGGTTTCAACTATGAAAAGAACAACTTTTACTTAGGGCTAGAAGGTTTTTATAAAAATGTGGACGGAATAAGTACTCGTACCCAAGGTTTTCAAAACCAAAATCAGTTCAATGGAGAAATTGGCAGCTATGATGTAAAGGGATTGGAGTTTTTAATCAATAAAAGAGGAGACAACTACAGTACTTGGTTGAGCTACACTTACAATAAGAATGATTACAATTTTGATTCCATAGTACCCAACAGTTTTCCCAATAATCTGGATATTAGACATACCATCACCTTTGCCGGAACCTATAATTATAAGAATCTAAAACTGAGTTTGGGAATCAATTACCGCACGGGAAAACCCTTTACAGAGCCATTGGATGGCGACGAAGGCTTGGATACTTCGGTCTTTCCCACAAGGATAAACTACAAATCTCCCAACAGCAGTCGATTGGATGATTATTTCCGTGCGGATGCCTCTGCCATTTACAAATTCAATCTCAGTCGCGGTGTAAAAGCCAATGCCGGAATTTCTTTGATCAACATGACCAACAGAAAGAACAGCTTAAACAAATACTACCGCGTTAACGAAGATGACGAAATTGAAACCGTGGAGAGTATTTCTCTTGGCCTTACCCCTAATGTAAGCTTTAGGGTGAGTTTTTAGTTTTTATAAAAGAGTTGGCAGCTAACGGATCGTCCGTACCAATAAAGTCAATCCCCAAATCAATTAAAGTTTTCCAAGAACCTTCTGTGTCAGGGGTTCCCCAAAAACGGATTGGCTTGCCAAACTTTTTGGCAGAATCGATAAACTCTTTAACCTTTTCCAGATTTTTTGGTTCACCCTCCCCGTTCCAATTAGAGAGTTTTTTGAAATTGATGCTGATCATGGCAACCTTGTCCCATTTGTCCTGTGGCATCGTTAAAATATTCTGACAATCAAATTGGATATGTTCTGGGTAGTTGTCATAATCTACCTCCTTTGGTCGATTGCCCGAAATGACGATGGAAACGCCGGTTTGGTTGTAGGGTTTTAAATAGCGGAGATATTGATCCAGAAGCATCACAATGGCATCCAGTGTTTTATAGGCATCAGTTTTGACGTCCAACATTAACTGAAACTCCAATTGTTCCTCTCCGTAAAGCTGTTTGGCCCTTTGTAAGGGTAAAAGATACATGGGCTCCAAAGTTTGGCCAAGTGCTATACTCTTCTCTTCATGCGCCACAAACAATTCCCCATCCTTTAGGATGATATCTGCCTCAATGGATTTGGCACCCGAGGTAAATGCATCCCAAAAAGGTATCCGCTGATGGTAATCGTTATGGGAGTGGATTTTTATCTCTTCTTGGGCTTTAATCGATAAAAACCCTACAAAACACATTATAAAAACTAGTTTAACCTTGGTCATTTGCCGCATATTTTATCAACGTTCCACAACAAAATTATCGCTAAAAACTGGAACTAGGCCTAAGACCAATAAATCTCACAAACCTACATTCGTTCAGGTACCTCAATCCCCAAAAGCTTGAATGCGGATTGAATGACTTCCCCAACCTTTTTGGACAATTGCACCCTGAAAAGCTTCTTCTGGGCATCGGGTTCGCCCAAAATGGATACCTGTTGATAAAACGAGTTGAATTCCTTCACCAAATCATAAGTATAATTGGCAATAAGGGCCGGGCTGTAGTTTTCCGCAGCTAATTGAACCGTTTCCGGGAAAAGCTGGATGAGTTTTAACAGCTCTTTTTCCTTCTCATGGAGGCCAAATGCAGCATCAAGTGCAGCAGAGACATCAAAATCCGCTTTGCGAAGTATGGATTGAATCCTTGCATAGGTATACTGGATAAATGGACCTGTATTTCCTTGAAAATCAACGGACTCCTCCGGATTGAACAAAATCCGCTTTTTGGGATCCACTTTTAAAATATAATATTTTAAGGCACCAAGCCCAATAGTTCGGTACAGCTGTTGTTTCTCCTCTTCAGAATAGCCATCCAACTTACCAAGTTCCCTAGAAATCTCTTCAGCGGTATTTTCCATGCTTTTGATCAAATCGTCGGCATCCACCACAGTTCCTTCCCTACTCTTCATCTTTCCACTGGGCAAATCCACCATTCCATAGCTCAAATGATACAACTGTTCCGCCCATGTATATCCCAATTTTTTCAAAATCAAGAACAACACCCTAAAATGGTAATCCTGCTCATTCCCCACCGTATAGACCATCCCATTAATGTCTGGGAAATCCGTCACCCGTTGAATGGCAGTACCTATATCCTGGGTCATGTAAACTGCTGTTCCGTCAGCACGGAGTACAATCTTCTCGTCCAGGCCTTCATCCGTTAGATCGATCCAAACACTTCCGTCTTCTTTTTTAAAGAAGACTCCCTTATCCAAGCCATCCTTTACCACATCTCGACCGAGCAGATAGGTATCACTTTCGTAGTAGAGCGTATCAAAATCGACCCCCAAATTTTTATAGGTGATATCAAAGCCCTCGTACACCCAACCGTTCATCATTTTCCATAAAGCTACGGTCTCTGCATGGCCCGCTTCCCACTTTCGGAGCATTTCTTGGGCTTCCAATAAAATTGGCGCTTCTTTTTCAGCCTGGTCCTTTGGCACTCCACCAGCCACAAATTCAGCAATTTGCTCTTTGTAGGCCTTATCAAAAGCCACATAATACTTCCCAACCAAATGGTCTCCCTTTAATCCGGAAGTTTCTGGAGTTTCTCCCTTTCCAAATTTTTCCCAGGCCAACATACTTTTACAAATATGGATGCCCCGATCATTGATAATTTGGGTCTTGTATACCTTTTTCCCGGAGGCTTTTAAGATTTCCGAAACCGAATACCCCAATAAATTGTTCCGTATATGCCCCAAGTGCAACGGTTTGTTGGTATTGGGTGATGAGTATTCCACCATTACTGCATCATCTGATACCGTTTTGGTATACCCAAAATTGACCTCGTTCCGAATGGTATTGAAAAAGTTGAGATAATAGTCATCGGCAATAACCACATTCAAAAAACCCTTGACCACATTGAACTTGGAAACCTCATCCACATGTTCCTGTAAATAAGTTCCGATTTGCGTCCCTATTTCTACCGGATTCCCCTTTACAAAGCGTAACATGGGAAAAACCACTACGGTGATATCCCCTTCAAAATCTTTTCGGGTGGGCTGGAATTCCACCGTTGGCAAATCAACTTGGTACAGTTCTTTTACGGCTGCAATGACTTTCTCGGTCAATTCGTTCTGCAAACTCATCTATAAAGCGTTTCAGCCCGCAAAACTACGTATTTTTAGCCGTTTGTAACATAATTTCAAGAGCATGGACCAATAGGTAGCCACAATTTTAATTAATTTTAAAGATGCTACTGAATGTCTCCTATTCCGACAAGAACATCACCAAAAAGATTGATGACACGGTTGGCAAACCATTCACGCTTAAAGAACGATGGGAGATGAAAGGCATCGGGTCTCCAAAACTCCATATTACCGACACCTGTATTGAGATACAGAATTTGCTTATTTTGGACAACAACCTCAACACCTGCAACATTGAGATGCGGCCCAAGGGCATTATTATTCGATTTCGTTCCCTATTGGAGACCTATGGCCTGATCATTCCCTATTACAAACTGAACATCTATAAGGGCGATTTTGCCCAGTACACTTTGTACAGAGACCATTATTTCATCAAGGTAAAGTCTGACACCAAAGCCGTGCAGAAGTACTTTAAAAAATTATTGGATTATAAGGCCGACAATACACCCACATCGATTGAAGATTTATGAGTTTGTTCAAGAACCAGCCCAAGATAGAGGTTAAACCCACCGAGAGTGATAAAAAATTGATCAAGGCCGGATGGATTATCGTGGCCATAAACATATTGCTGGTGTTGTACTTTTATTTTGATTTGCCCGAGACTATTCCCACCCATTTTAATTGGAAGGGCGAAGTAGATGGTTATGGGCATAAGTCCACTTTGTGGATCATACCCGTAATCAGTGCTGCACTATATTTTGGAATGGGTTTTATGGTTACCAAAATGAAGCCGTACAATATGAACTATCCCATAAAGGTCACCGAAAAAAACGCTCCAAAACTTTATGCAACCGGCCTTCGGATGTTAGCGGTCATGAACCTGTGTTTTGTTATCGCATTTCTGATTACCACCTTCGTCATCTTGCTTCAAATAAAAGAAATGGTGGATACGGTAGATGTACAATTACTTATCGGTCTATGGGCTTTGAATGGACTTATCCCATTTTATTTTATCTATAAAATGTATACCCTTCGCAATTCATGAAAATCCTCCTTACCGGAGCCAACGGCTATATCGGCATGCGTTTGTTGCCCCAACTTTTGGAATTGGGCCATGAGATTATCTGTGCCGTCCGGGATGAGAAACGCCTATCCGTGGATGCGTTGACCCGCTCCAAAATTGAAGTAGTGGAAGTGGATTTTCTTGAGGATGTGGAAAACACTCAAATTCCCTCCGATATTGATGCAGCCTACTACCTAATCCATTCCATGACCACCTCCATTGGGGATTTTGATGAAAAAGAAGCCTTGGCTGCACAAAACTTCAATTCCCTACTCTCAAAAACCAATGTAAAACAGGTCATTTACCTCAGTGGTATTGTCAATGATAAAAAATTGTCCAAACATCTAAGTTCCCGGAAGAATGTTGAGGACATTCTTTATCAAGGTTCTTTTGATGTTACAGTTTTAAGAGCGGGCATTATTGTGGGTTCAGGAAGCTCTTCTTTTGAAATTATTCGAGATCTATGCGAAAAACTACCCGTAATGATTACTCCAAAATGGGTGTTGACCAGAACCCAACCGATTGCCATAAGAGACGTTATTCATTTTTTGACCAGTGTTTTGGGCAATTCGGCCACCTACGGGCAATCTTTTGATATTGGAGGACCAGATGTGCTTACTTACAAAGGCATGCTCAAGGGATACGCCAAGGTTCGTGGATTTAAAAATTGGATTTTGACCGTTCCCATCATGACCCCAAAACTCTCTTCATATTGGCTCTATTTTGTTACTTCAACCTCCTACAAACTGGCAGTAAACTTAGTGGACAGCATGAAAATGGAAGTGGTGGCCAAGGACAACCGTCTCGAAAAGCTGCTGGGAGTAAAAACCCATTCCTACGAACAGGCCATTGCAATGGCTTTCAAAAAAATAGAACAGAACCTGGTGGTAAGTAGCTGGAAAGATAGTATTGCGAGTGGACAAATCAGAAAAGATCTGGAAAAGTATATTCAAGTGCCCAAATATGGGGTGCTTCAGGATAAACAGTCAATTTCCATTGAAAACGAACAGGCCGTACTTGATAAGATTTGGCGTATTGGGGGCGAATCTGGCTGGTATTACGCCAATTGGCTTTGGAAAATTCGTGGTTTTATGGACAAACTTAATGGAGGCCCTGGTCTACGGCGTGGACGTACCCATCCAGACAAAATTTTTCCGGGGGATGCACTCGACTTCTGGCGGGTACTATTGGCCGATAAAAAAGGAAAACGTCTGCTCCTATTTGCAGAAATGCGCACTCCAGGTGAGGCATGGCTCGAGTTTAAAATTGATGATAAAGGACAATTACATCAAACTGCCACGTTCCGGCCTCGAGGCCTTAGGGGAAGGTTGTACTGGTACAGTGTACTTCCCTTTCATTATTTCATATTTGGAGGAATGATCAAAAAATTGGCAAGAGCATAACTACTCTGAATATCCATAGAAATCTGTGGAACACGATAAACTTGTCATTTCGAAATGAAATGGGAAGCATTGATTGAGAACTCTCTTCTAATCTGTAGATTTCTCACATTCGTTCGAAATGACAAAGCCATTGGGACCAGTTGGAAGAATTCGTGTCAAAACCTTAAAAAGAGGAATTTCCAATAACTTCTTTATTGCATTCACTGACACGGAATCTCAAACTCTTTTGGAGATGCTGAAACAAGTTCAGCATGACGATTCACAAAAAATCGGAACAATGTTTGTTACAAATTCCACTAAAATTCGTCTTAAACACATGCAACCCTTTTAGGGTTGGGTTGTCTTTAGGCTACTACCTCGTAGCAAGCGCACGAGGTATTCAAAAAACGAAACCATGTCCATGATCAGACCATTGATTACTTTTTGTCTCTCCCTTTTTATCACCGTTCCACTTATTGCTCAAACTGTAAGTTCCAAATTGGTGGATGCCAAGACCCAAAAGGGCATTCCCTATGCCACTATCCAATATGGGGAGCACCAAGGGGTTATCTCCAACGAGGAAGGTCTTTTTAGTTTTATTATTGATGAACGCATGACCGCTTTGGATTCCATTTACATCTCTTCCATGGGCTATGCCAAAAAAGGATTCACCTTGGAGCAATTACAGGACAATGTGATACTGCTTAAGCCCAAGGCCATTGAACTCAGTGGGGTATATTTGTTCGATAAAGAACTCACTGTGGACGAAATCATTGAAAAAGTGAAAGAGCGTCTACCCCAGAACATCAACAAAGATGCGGTAAAGCAACGTTTCTTCCTTCGGAAGGCAGAACTTGGCAACATCCACAAGGTAGATTTTGGTTTTGAGAGATCATCCATCAAGGAGCTCAACAAAGAACTCATGGACAGCATAGCCGCTTCCATCCCTAGAAATAACCACCACTATACCGAAAGTTTGGGCGACCTATATCAAAACAATGGTAAATACAAACTGAACATCCTCAAAGCTGCCGATTTGTACGACAAGAGTGAGATTGCCTCCTTCGAGGACTTGGGCTCCCGTATGGAGGCCATTTTCAAGGAAAACATTAAATCAGATTCTTATCTAAAGATCAAATCCGGGATTTTTAGCCAAAAGGTGCAGGTGGACTCTATTTTGTCCGACATGGAAGAAGAACAGGCCGAAACTGTACAAAACGAATTGGAAAAGGATACCATTTCCGGGCTCCTGGACTCCCAACGTTATATTTTCAAAGAACTGCTCAAAGAGCTCTATCATAAAGAGGACAGCAAACTGGACCTTATTGAAAAGACCCGAAAATATCACTTTGAGCTTGTGGGCTATGCCGATATTGCGGACCAGGGCGTGTATGTTATTGACTTTACACCTAGGCGAAGTAGTGCCGATTTTAAGGGTCGCCTCTATATAAATATAGAGGACTTTGCCATAATGCGATTAGATTTTGAAAACGTGAACCGTCTGCGCAACTTTAGGCTGCTGGGCATTACCTACCGCGAAGTGCTCTACAAGGGCACTATGCGTTTTGCCCAACTACTCAACAAAAAGTACGAACTGCAGTTTATGGACTATAGCTTTGGACAATACTTTGCTGTGGACCGTCCCTTAAAGGTGGTGGAAAAGAACAAACATGTAAAGGGCCGCCGTAAGCAGAATGAACTGCTTCTGAACATAGATTTTAGGATGGGCCACACCAACAAATGGGAACTTGTGGTCTTTGAAAACAGCCTGATCCAAGAACCGCAGTTTACCGACTACAAAGAGGACAAAAGCGTACAGGCTACATATATGCCCCGCTATAACCCCGAGTTTTGGCAGGGCCATACCATTATGGAACCCAACCAGGCCATAAGGGAGTTCACGGTTGCGGAGGAGTAAAATCCAGTACAAATGTCAGGTCGAGCGCAGTCGAGACCTATTTGGGCAATGTACTTCACAAGATTTCTCGACTGCGCTCGAAGTGACATATATTCTTCTTTTATGCATCTTGCCATATATGGCATGAAATATCTGGCATTAATAACTTTTCTTGCCCCCAATATGGAAGCAGAAGTTTTAAAGGAATGGATTGAAGATGCTTACGGCTCCCCGGAAGAGTTGGCTCAAATTCTAGAGTTAGGCATTTTTATGTTGTTTTTTTTGGAGGAAGACACCTTCTCCCAAAGGGAGGTACAACAAGTGGCCAGTGCGTTAAGGGATGTTGTGGTTGGGTTGAGGAGCAATAAACAATGTGCTATTGTCATTTCGAAATGAGATGCATAGCATTGATTGAGAAATCTCTTCTAATCTGTAGATTTCCCGCAGCTCTTTCATTTCATTCAAGACTGGGTTATAAATGACAGGAAAAGGTCATTCCGTGCTTGACACGGAATCTCATCCCACCACTTTGAGATGCTAAAACAAGTTCGGTATGACGAGCAAACATTGGAAAGATTTCCCACATTCGTTCGAAATGACAAAAAAGAAGATGGGTCAAAGCTCCTTCATTCCATTCAGGACTGGGTTATAAATGACAGGAAAAGGTCATTCCGTGCTTGACACGGAATCTCATCCCACTACTTTGAGATGCTGAAACAAGTTCGGTATGACGAGCAAACATTGGAAAGATTTCTCACATTCGTTCGAAATGACAAAAAAGAAGATGGGTCAAAGCTCCTTCATTCCATTCAGGACTGGGTTATAAATGACGGTGAATGGACCTCAGCTGTCAGACTGAACGCAGTCGAAATCCTAGCGAAAATACAAATGCCCTTAAGCATTTTTCGACTCCGCTCGAAATGGCAAAGACATTCGGTCCAATTGGTGAAATTCGTGTCAAAGCCCTAAAAAAGAAAGACCCTGAAAGAAGCCTACCTGCCGATAGGCAAGTTCAGCCTGACCCAAAATTGCCTATTACCATACAACAAAACAGCTTTGCAGTCTTTTTACTACATTATATTCTATCCATTGGTTCAAAACCTGCATTCATCAACTCATCTTCCCCGTTCCTAAATCGCTCCCTCTAAGTACCAAAGGGATAGGGTTCCTTTGAACAAAATTTGTTCAAAAACCTTATTATTATGAGAACGCATAACCCTTTTATTTCACTGACCTTAAGTTTTGGCCTTTTATTGGCCGCATGTAGCAAAGCTGATAGCCCTGCACCCGAAGAGGAACCAGAGGTAAATCCCTCAATTTTCAACTTTTCTCCTTTGGAAGGGGTCCAGGGCACCTTGGTCACCCTAAACGGTAAAAATTTTAGTGTCGAGGCTGCAGAAAACACCGTAAAATTCAATGGTACTATGGCAGTGGTGAACACTGCAACGGAAAACCAGTTAAAAGTATTGGTCCCCACCGGGGCTTCCAAAGGTCCCATTAGTGTTACCGTAGCGGGCAAAACAGCCACCTCCACAGAAGACTTTACCATAAAACCTTGGAGGCAGCTCACCAATTTTATCGGAACCAAAAGACAATTGGCCATGGCCCATGCTTATACTGGGAAAATCTATGTAGGACTGGGTAATGGGGATGGAAACGCCACCTTTGATGATATTTTGGAATTTGATCCAGCAACCGACACTTGGAAACAGGAGACCATCTATCCAGGATCGGGACGGTTCGGGGTCTTCAGTTTTATTATCGGGAGTAAATTGTATATAGGTTCTGGAAATTCTGGAGAAGGAACTCTATCCAAAGATTTTTGGAGTTATGACATCAATACAAAAACATGGGCAGAACTTACAGACCTTTCTTTTGAACCCAGACAATTTTCTTCCAGTTTTGTAATTGATGGAAAAGCCTATGTGTATGGTGGTTCCAATGCAGATAGTGTATCCTTTGGGGAATTGTGGCAATTCGACCCCGATACCGATACCTGGTCACCCATGGCCGGTTTTGAGAATGGACGATTTGCAGCAGCTGGTTTCAGCTATAACAACAAAGGGTATGTGGCCCTTGGGGTAAACGATGGTACAAGTTTTAAAGACCTATGGGAGTTTGACCCCTCTCAAGGTGCCGAAGGCATATGGAGCCAAAAAGCGGATTTTCCAGGGCCCTACCTAGTGCATTTCAGCAATTTTATGATCAATGATACTGCTTACATTGGCATCGGTTACAACCTAGAAAGCAATGGCTTTTCAAAAGGGCTATGGAGCTACAGTTTTGCCACTGATTCTTGGGCAGAAAAAACAGCTTTTGAAGGAAGTGGCCGACTCTGGCCTTGGGCCATTGGCCTAAACGGGAAGGCTTATATGGGCCTCGGTAGGCAAGACCAGACCTACTATGCCGATATCTGGGAATATGACCCAGCAAATGATTAAGGATTAGTTCGTTGTAATTTTAGTTGAGTTTGGGGCCGCTTTGCGGCCCTTTTTTATGCTTTCGGTAAAAACACCTCCGCCATCATACAACGTGCAGAACCACCTCCACTGGCCTCAATAGTGTCCAATGGGCTATGGATAATGCCGCAATGCTTTTCTATGGCCGCAATCTGGTCTGGACGTAAACTGTTATAGGCCGCGGAGCTCATCACCATATAACGTTGATCATTGGCCCCCACTACTTGTAACATGTTCCCTGCAAAGTGGTACATCTGCTCTTCGGTAATGTCCAAGACCTCTTTGCCATCCTTTTTAATATGCTCCACCACATTTTTACGCTCCTTTTTGTCGTCAATAGTGTCGAGGCAAATAACCACAAAGTCCTCTGCCATGGCCATCATTACATTGGTATGGTAAATGGGTAATCGCTCTCCGTCCACAGTTTGGTTGGCATGGAAAATAACGGGGAAACAATCAAAATCCTCACAGAACTCAATGAACAGCTCCTCATGGGCACGTTCGGAAAGGGCACAATAGGCTTTTTGATTTACCCTATCCTTTAGGATACTACCTGTTCCCTCCAAAAAAACTCCTTCTTCCTCTGCAGAAGTGTAGTCCATGATGTTGTTGATCACAAAACCTTCCTGCTCCAGGGTATCAAAGATATCCTCCCTGCGCTCTTTTCTTCGGTTTTCGGCAAACATGGGGTATACACAAACTGTTCCGCTATCATGGAAAGAGACCCAGTTGTTGGGAAAAATGGAGTCTGGAGTATCCTGCTCCATATTATCGTCCACCACGATAACATTCACCCCGTGCTCACGGAGTACTTTAACAAATTGGTCAAACTCCTGTTGTGCCTTTAGATTGAGGTCGCCTTTTTTTAGGTGCAAATCCTCTTGAAAGTAATTGTTGACCGCGGTCTGCTCGTTCATCCGAAAGTTCACCGGACGAACCATTAAAATGGTGTTGGTAATCTGTCTTCTCAAGTCTGTTCAATTTTAACTTTCTTGTGGCAGCAAGAAATATGGGGTTTAACTATCTATTCTCTGATCAGGGGCATGGTACTGCACCGTAACAGTCCTTCTTGCTTTGCTATTTCACTATACGGAATTTCCTCTACGGTAAATCCTTGGTCTCTTAGCCAGTTGTTCAATCTGGTAAACTTTTTTTCCGAAACCACTACTTCTGGAGAAATGGAAAAGACATTGCTGAACATTTCGTACATCTCATCTTTGGTGATCTCAAAAACGTTCTCCTTTCCAAAATAATCTACCAACCATTGGTACTCCTCTTCTACCAAAAAGCCGTTTTTGTGCAAAATGGCCTTGTCTTTTCCAACAGGTTGAAAACAACAGTCCAAATGCAGGGCATTCTCCTTGGGGTCTGTATTGGACTTACGGAGTTCAAATGCCTTTACTGTCTTATGCGGGAACATCTCCTTAAGGTACTCCACCGCCTCTTTATTGGTTCGCGCAGTTATGTAATCAGGGTAATCCTCCCCAGTATAGGTGCCCACAAAAATATAGTCGTTCCAGGGCATTACATCTCCGCCTTCAATATGTACTTCTTCCGGTGGCCTAATGATCTTATTGGGGTCGATTTGATCCAATACCTCATGAATGGCCGTAAATTCGCGTTCCCGATCTGGCAAAATATTGGCATGAAACAATTTGTCCTCAATGACAAAAGCAATGTCACGGGCAAAAATCTGGTTGCAATCTTCCAAAATCTCCGGTCTGTACACCTTTATGCCATGTTTTTCAAACACTTTTGAAAAGGCATCCATTTCCTGAACCATATCCTCCTCTTTGGGATAGGTTCCCGCCAAAATGTGTTCCAATGATTTTGGATCGTAAGCTTCCTCTGCGCTGGGAGTTGGTCCACAGCTATGTGCCGTTCCCAGAATCACTGCTTTCAAAGGACTAGTCTCATCGACTATATTCAATTGCATCATACCTTACCAAAATTTGGAGCAAATCTAGTGTTTTACCCACGATTTTCAATGGCCCAAAAAAAAGAAAAAAGACAAAAGTCCATACAATGATTTCCTAAGTCGAAATCGTATTGTAAAACTTGTCTAACTCTGAGGAAATGGAAAAGTTTAAGGCATAAAAAAAGGTGGTTTTTAACCACCTTTTCTGTTATTTTCTCTTTTTCAGTGGGACAAAGGGTCTTTGGTTTTCCCCAATGTAAATCTGTCTTGGTCTTCCAATGGGCTCTTTTTTGAGTCTCATTTCACGCCATTGCGAAATCCAACCTGGCAGTCGCCCCAAGGCAAACATTACCGTGAACATTTCGGTTGGAATGCCCAACGCACGATAAATGATTCCAGAGTAAAAGTCCACATTGGGATACAGTTTTCTATCTACAAAGTATTGATCTTCCAAAGCTTCTTGCTCCAATCCTTTGGCAATATCCAAAATTGGGTCTTCTATCCCCAAGCTTCCCAAAACTTCATCAGCTGATTTTTTGATGATTCTGGCACGTGGATCAAAATTCTTGTACACTCTGTGTCCAAAGCCCATTAATCTGAAAGGGTCCTCTTTATCCTTGGCCTTGGCCATATATTTTTTGGTATCTCCACCATCTTCCTGAATGGCTTCCAACATTTCCAAAACTGCCTGGTTGGCCCCTCCATGCAATGGTCCCCAAAGTGCAGATATCCCTGCAGAAAGAGAAGCAAATAGTCCAGCATGGGATGATCCTACAATACGCACGGTAGATGTAGAACAGTTTTGCTCATGATCCGCATGAAGTATCAGAAGTTTGTCCAAAGCATCTATGACAATCGGGTCCTTTTTGTACTCTTGGTTTGGTTTTTTGAACATCATTTTATGAATGTTCTCCACATATCCGAGGGTGTCATCTCCATAATCCAAGGGAAGTCCCTTTTTCTTGCGCTGAGTCCATGCAACCAATACCGGAAACTTGGCCAAAATGCGAACAATGGAATGGTACATGGCCTCCTCCGAAGAAACATCTACTGAAGTAGGATTAAAGGCCACCAATGCACTGGTCAATGAAGAAAGTACACCCATAGGGTGCGCTGATTTTGGAAATGCATCCAAAATCTTTTTCATCTCTTCATCTACATGTGATTCTTCTTTTATATCGTTATGAAATTTGGATAGTTGCTCGGCATTGGGCAATTCACCAAAAATCAAAAGATAAGCTACCTCCAGAAAATCCGCTTTTTCCGCTAAATCTTCAATGGAGTACCCTCGATACCTCAGAATTCCTTTCTCTCCATCAAGAAAGGTTATGGCACTTTCACAAGAACCCGTGTTCTTGTAACCCGGGTCAATAGTAACCATTCCAGTGGTTCCGCGCAGCGTTTTGATATCAATTGCCAATTCATCTTCAGTACCTTTGATCACCGGGAATTCGTACCGTTCTCCCCCATATTCGAGTGTAGCTTTATACGACATTTTTAGATTTAATAGATTAATAGAAATAGGGTGTTAAAATTACGAAAAAGCATACCCATTAACAATTATCTGGGCCGCATTTGTAAATACATTAACGTAAATTTTGATGGGGTAGCCATCGTTCCTATTTACCTTCTATTTTATAGAGATCCTTGTAGTAATTATCCACCGATTTTTTCCAGGTGAAACGTTTCTTTTTTGCAGCTGTCTGAATCTTTTTCCACTTAGGTTGGTCATTTTGAAAAACATCCAGAGCTTCGTCAAAAACATCCAACATATTCTTGATTTTTTCGTCGTAATTGTCTCCATCAAAACAAAAACCCGTTTTCATGTGCGATACAGTATCTCGCAACCCTCCGGTGTAGTGCACCAGACATGGGTTACCATTACGCATGGACAACATTTGACTTATTCCGCAGGGTTCAAACAGACTTGGCATAAAGTATAGGTCAGATTCCAGGTAAATGGAGTCGATCAAACTCTCTGACTGACCATTGGTAAAAATGAAGTTCTTGTGATCGTAACTCATCTTTCTGAACAACTCTTCGTATTCTGGAGCTCCTGTACCCAAAAGCATGAAAATACCGTCCACTTTTTCCAATTTCTTCAAAATCTCAACAAAGGCTTCGGGAGAACGCTTGAAGAAGTAGAATTTTTGCTCCGTCAGCCTGGCTACACTCGAAACAATAAATTTAGGACGATTACCCACATATTCCATTATCTTCTCTCCCGTGTGGGCCAAAAAGTCCGATTTGTACTTTTTATCTTCCATTTGTAACCATCTGAAGAGCGCCTTTACTGTATTCCTGTAAATTTGGCCCTTCTCCTCCACGTTAATATTCTTGTAGTTACAGCCATTCAGGATTCCAAAAAGTCGACCTTCTTCATTGGCTAGTTGCAGGTCTTTTTCCAGTCCTTCGCCACCAATGAATTCGGGTGGAGAGCTGGGCAACATAACATCTTTCTTATATGAAGGGGAAACCGTGTGTACTGCATCTGCAAACCGAATGCCAACGGCCATAAGATTAATGCAATCCTGGTAACGGTAATCCATCAAAGCCCGATAATCAAAAACGACATTTGGGAACCAATTTCTTACTGAGGAATAATTGTCATCAAAAGGACGAATACCTTGAATGGCCAGATTATGGATGCTATATACAATTCGAATATCCCTCAAGTTGGAATAGTCATCATGGTATTCCCTCAGAAAAAGTAATAAACTGGAATGCCAATCGTGCAAGTGGATGACATCTACGGTTCCAAAAGCTCCTTTTTTTATGGCTTCCGCTACCGCAATACCAAATATGAAATATTTGATCGCATCAGTATAAAAAGGTTCTTCAGGATCATTGTGGTAAATATGTGCTATATCTCCAGCCTCAATCTCTGGATGATGAATTACATAATGTACAATATTGGGAAAGTCCTTTTTGGGCTGTACTTCGTAAAGCTCTGCAGTGTAAGTCTGTCCTCGCAAATCAAAATTAAGATTGGTCTTGAAAAGACCATCATGGTGCAATCTTCCATAGGAAGGTACAACCACGTGCACCTTGTCACCACGTTCCGAAATCTGTCTGGGCACATCCCGGACCACATCCCCCATTCCGCCCGCTTTACAATTGGCCAAGGCATCATTTTCGGCCGCAACAAAAACAAAATTGTTCATTAGGTAAGTTTGTTAGATTCGTTGGTTCGATCCTTTAATTTAGATAAAGTTTATTACTGTGGCAAAAAAAAGCCTTTCCGTATTGGGAAAGGCCTTTTGGTATGCTAAAAAATCATTATCAATTATTTCACTTTGAAGGCTTTTTCCTGAGGATAGTAGGCTGTACTTCCCAATTCTTCTTCTATGCGAAGCAATTGGTTGTACTTGGCCATACGGTCACTCCTAGAAGCGGAGCCCGTTTTTATCTGCCCTGTATTCAGTGCAACAGCCAAATCGGCAATGGTATTATCCTCAGTTTCCCCAGAACGGTGGGACATTACCGAAGTATAACCAGCATTTTTGGCCATGTTCACAGCAGCAATGGTCTCTGTTAAGGTTCCTATCTGGTTAACCTTGATCAAAATGGAATTGGCGATGCCATTTTCGATTCCTCTGGAAAGTCTTTCAACATTGGTCACAAAAAGGTCGTCTCCAACCAACTGGACTTTGTCCCCAACTTTGTCGGTAAGCAACTTCCAGCCTTCCCAATCATTCTCATCCATACCATCTTCTATGGAAATTATTGGATATTTGGCACATAGTTCGGCCAAATATTGGGCTTGTTCTTCAGAGTTTCTAACGGCTCCCTTATCTCCTTCAAACTTGGTGTAATCGTATTTTCCGTCCTCATAGAATTCAGCAGCGGCACAATCCAATGCAATCATTACCTCATCTCCAAATTTGTATCCTGCTTTTTCCACAGCTTTTGCAATGGTGTCCAAAGCATCTTCGGTGCCATCCAGGGTAGGCGCAAAACCGCCTTCATCTCCTACGGCAGTGCTCAATCCTCTGTCATGCAACACCTTTTTAAGGTTGTGGAATATCTCTGTTCCCATCTGCATGGAGTGGCTAAAGTCTTTGGCCTTAACTGGCATGATCATAAATTCCTGGAAGGCTATCGGAGCATCCGAGTGTGATCCCCCGTTAATAATGTTCATCATGGGAACTGGCAATGTATTGGCACTTACCCCGCCTACATAACGGTACAAGGGCATTCCCAATTCATTTGCAGCTGCTTTGGCCACTGCCAAAGAAACTCCCAAGATAGCATTGGCGCCCAGTTTGGACTTGTTGGGAGTACCATCCAAATCCATCATGGTCTGATCAATGTAATTTTGTTCAAAAACCGATGTGCCCACCAGTTCTTCAGCTATTATGGTATTTACATTGTTTACGGCTTTGCCAACGCCTTTACCCATAAACGAATCTGCTCCATCTCGCAGTTCAACAGCCTCATGCTCTCCTGTAGAGGCTCCGGACGGCACTGCTGCCCTTCCTAAAATTCCGTTTTCCGTAACCACGTCAACTTCTACGGTAGGGTTACCCCTTGAATCTAAAATCTGTCTTGCATGGATGTTGATAATAATGCTCATTTTGAACTAAAGTTTATGGTTGAAATTAATTGCGCAAAGATACAAAAGGAGTCATGTTTTGCTTCATGATAAGTCTCATAAAACGCTGATAATAACCTAAAAATAAACTATAACGTTTTAGTTGGATTCCTTCTTTATCGCATCAAAAAAGTCATCAAAAAGATATTCTGCATCATGTGGTCCCGGACTTGCTTCAGGGTGATATTGAACTGAAAAAACATCTTTATCCTTCATCTTGATACCTGCTACAGTATGATCATTCAAATGGGTATGGGTAATCTCCAACTCTGGATGCGCTTCGGCTTCTTCCCTGTTTACCGCAAAACCGTGGTTCTGTGAGGTAATCTCCCCCTTTCCTGTCACTAAATTTAGAATAGGATGATTGATTCCCCTATGTCCATGGTGCATTTTATAGGTGGAAACCCCATTGGCGAGGGCCAACACCTGATGTCCGAGACATATACCGAACAATGGCTTTTCTGAGGCTATCATCTTTTTGGCCGCATCAATGGCATCGGTTAAAGGCTCTGGATCACCAGGACCATTGGATATGAAATATCCATCCGGATTCCAAGCTTTCATCTCCTCAAAAGAAGTATTATACGGAAACACTTTGATGTACGCTCCTCTTTTGGCAAGATTCCTCAAAATATTCTTTTTGATTCCTATATCAAGGGCGGAAATTTTAAAATCCGCTTTCTCATCCCCATAATAGTAAGGTTCTTTGGCAGAAACTTTTGAAGAGAGCTCAAGACCCTCCATACTAGGCACTTGCTTCAACTCTTCTTTCAAAGTGTCAATTTCATCCACTCTAGTGGATATTAAAGCGTTCATTGCTCCATTATCCCGTATGTAGCTGACCAACGCTCTAGTATCCACATCGGAAATGGCAAAGAGGTTGTTTTTGTCCAAGAAATCCAAAAGGCTCATGGTTGAGCTGGGCCTTGAATATTCGTAACTGAAGTTTTTACAAATCAGGCCTGCTATTTTTATAGAATCGGATTCTACTTCCTCGGTATGTGCTCCATAATTTCCAATATGGGCGTTGGTGGTTACCATCAATTGGCCAAAATAGGATGGGTCGGTAAATATCTCTTGATATCCGGTCATTCCCGTATTGAAACATACCTCGCCAACAGCTGTCCCTTCTTTGTTGCCAACAGACTTTCCATAGAAAATGGTTCCATCAGCCAATAATAATAGTGCCTTTTTCCTTTCTTGATACTTCATGCGATTTTTATTATGGTTTCACAAAAAAACATAAAAAAAGGATAAGTTTTCACTTATCCTTTTTCCACTAATACAATAGTTAATAACATTTATTCTATTCTTCAGAATCGTCGGTTTTGGTTTCAGCGACCGGAGCTGCTGCTTCCACTTTTTTACCTCCACCTCTTCTACTTCTTCTGGTAGTTTTCTTCTTGGGCTTACCAGCGTTGTAAACTTCGTTGAAGTCTACCAACTCTATCATGGCCATATCTGCATTGTCCCCAAGACGGTTACCCAGCTTAATGATCCTGGTATACCCTCCTGGTCTGTCACCAACTTTTTCAGCAACGGCTCCAAAAAGTTCGGTAATCGCATGTTTGCTCCTAAGGCTACTGAAAACAATCCTTCTGTTGTGCATACCTTTTTCGGTAGTCTGATTGTTCTCTGTCTTGGACTTGGTGATCAAAGGCTCAATAAACCGCTTTAAGGCCTTTGCCTTGGCTACAGTGGTATTGATTCTCTTGTGCTCAATTAGAGAACATGCCATATTGGCCAACATAGCCTTTCTGTGAGCGGCCGTTCTTCCCAAGTGATTAAATTTCTTTCCGTGTCTCATTTTTCTATTTTATCATCTTGCTTCCAGACCCGTTTTTACGGGGAGCAAAATATGATTAATTAATCTTTGTCCAGTTTATATTTGGAAAGGTCCATACCAAATTGAAGTCCTTTGTTGATAACCAACTCTTCCAATTCAGTCAATGATTTTTTACCAAAGTTTCTGAACTTCATCAAATCGTTCTTGTTGAAGGAAACCAAATCTCCTAAGGTATCCACCTCGGCAGCTTTAAGACAGTTCAATGCCCTAACGGACAAATCCATATCTACCAATTTGGTCTTCAATAGCTGACGCATGTGCAAAGATTCCTCATCGTAAGTTTCAGTCTGTGCAATTTCATCAGCCTCCAACGTAATACGCTCATCAGAGAACAACATAAAGTGGTGAATCAGTACCTTAGCTGCTTCTGTAAGTGCATCTTTTGGGTGAATTGAACCGTCAGTAACGATTTCAAAAACCAATTTTTCATAATCGGTCTTTTGCTCTACCCTAAAGTTTTCAATGCTGTATTTTACATTTTTAACCGGGGTATAAACAGAATCCACAGCGATGCTACCTAGAGGTGCGTTGGATTTTTTGTTTTCCTCTGCTGGAACGTATCCACGTCCTTTTTCAATGATGATCTCCAAATTGATGTTCACTTTGGGATCCATGTTGCAGATGACCAAGTCTGGATTTAGTACTTGGTATCCGGAAATAAACTTTTGGAAATCTCCTGCAGTCAACTGTTCTTTTCCACTCACGGAAACAGAAACAGTTTCGCTCTCAACATCATCAATCTGTCTTTTAAAACGAACCTGCTTTAGGTTCAATATCATTTCTGTAACGTCTTCAACGACGCCAGGAATAACAGAAAACTCATGTTCAACTCCATCTATGCGCACAGAGGTAATAGCAAAGCCTTCCAAAGAGGAAAGCAAAACTCTTCTCAGCGCATTCCCAACTGTTAATCCATAACCAGGTTCCAAAGGGCGAAATTCAAATTTCCCTTCGAAATCTGTTGAATCTATCATTATAACTTTATCGGGCTTCTGAAAATTAAGTAATGCCATAATAGGACTAATGTTGAATTTTATTTAGAGTACAATTCGACGATCAATTGTTCCTTGATATTTTCAGGAATCTGAAGTCTTTCTGGAACAGCTACAAAGGTTCCTTCCTTCTGTTCAGAATTCCAAGTAATCCATTCGTAAACACTGCTATTTGCAGCCAAGGAATCTTCAATTGACTGTACGGATTTGGATTTTTCCCGAACACCAACTACATCCCCAGCTTTAAGGTTATAGGATGGAATATTAACGATTTCACCATTTACAGTAATATGTCTATGGGAAACTAATTGTCTAGCACCTCGTCTTGAAGGAGCAATGCCCATTCTGTAGACTACATTGTCCAAACGGGCCTCACACAATTGAAGTAAAACCTCACCGGTCACTCCTTTACTTCTGTTGGCCTTGTCAAAAAGGTTTCTAAATTGTCTTTCCAATATACCGTAAGTATATTTGGCTTTTTGCTTCTCCATTAACTGGATCGCATATTCAGATTTCTTTCCACGGCGTCTGTTGTTACCATGTTGTCCCGGAGGGTAATTTTTCTTTTCAAACGACTTGTCGTCTCCAAAAATCGCTTCTCCAAATTTTCTGGCGATCTTTGTTTTTGGTCCTGTGTATCTTGCCATCTTCTTTTAGTTTGAAAGTGCGATCATGAATTAAGGCTTATCCTTCGATAATCTAACTGCACTTTCCGTGAAGACCCTAATGGGCCATAGTTATACTTGATTATTAAACTCTTCTTCTTTTGGGTGGTCTACATCCGTTGTGTGGAAGTGGGGTAACATCGATGATCTCAGTAACCTCAATTCCTGAATTGTGAATAGATCGAATTGCAGATTCTCTACCGTTCCCTGGTCCTTTTACATAGACCTTCACTTTTCTCAATCCAGCTTCGTGAGCCACTTTGGCACAATCCTCAGCTGCAATCTGAGCAGCATAAGGAGTGTTCTTTTTAGACCCACGGAATCCCATTTTTCCAGCAGAAGACCAAGAAATTACGTCTCCATTTTTGTTGGTAAGGGATATAATGATGTTGTTGAAAGATGCAACAATATGTGCCTCGCCCGTAGATTCTACGACTACCTTGCGTTTTTTAGCTGTTTTGGTACTTGCCTTTGCCATATTTTTAGTTTCTAGTTGTTAGCTCTTAGTTATTGGAATCCTAGACTTTTACATTTCAAACAGATTCTTCTAACGTCTAAATACTAATGACTACTTAATTAATTATTATTTGGTTGCCTTCTTCTTGTTGGCAACAGTTTTTCTTTTTCCTTTTCTAGTCCTAGAATTGTTTTTGGTACGCTGACCTCTCAACGGCAATCCAGATCTGTGACGAATTCCTCTGTAGCAACCAATATCCATCAATCGCTTGATGTTCAATTGGGTTTCGGAACGAAGCTCACCTTCAATGGTATATTCTGAAACAGCTTCCCTGATCTTTCCAATTTCATCATCGTTCCAGTCAGAAACCTTGGTGTCCTCGCTTACCTGGGCTTTTTTCAAAATCTCTTGTGCCCTACTTTTACCAATTCCGTAAATGTAGGTAAGTGAAATAACGCCACGCTTTTGTTTAGGTATATCAACCCCTGCAATTCTTGCCATAATTACCCTTGTCTTTGTTTAAATCTAGGATTCTTTTTGTTGATTACGTATAATCTGCCTTTTCTGCGAACTATCTTGCACTCGGCACTTCTCTTCTTTATTGATGCTCTTACTTTCATCGCTTAGTATCTGTAAGTAATTCTTGCTTTTGTTAAATCATACGGGCTCATTTCCAGCTTAACCTTATCTCCAGGAAGCAATTTGATGTAGTGCATGCGCATCTTCCCAGAAATATGGGCCGTAACAACATGTCCGTTCTCCAACTCCACCCTGAACATTGCATTTGACAATGCTTCAATAATGGTCCCGTCTTGTTCTATTGCTGGCTGTTTTGCCATAAATTATGCTACTTTTCTATTTTTACCGGTTTTCATCAAACCGTCATAATGCCTGTTCAACAAATATGAATTTACCTGTTGTACAGTATCTATGGCCACCCCTACCATAATCAATAGAGATGTTCCTCCATAAAACAGCGCCCATCCGGCCTGCACGTCCATTAATTTGACCACTACTGCGGGCAACACAGCCAACAGTGCCAAGAAAACAGATCCAGGTAATGTGATCAAAGACATAATCTTGTCTAAAAAATCCCCAGTTTCCTTTCCAGGTCTAATACCGGGAATAAAACCACCACTTCTTTTAAGGTCATCTGCCATTTTGTTGGTAGGCACGGTAATCGCTGTATAGAAGTAGGTGAAAATTATAATCAACACAGCAAATAGGATGTTGTAAGCCAAACCAAAAATATCGGCAAACTGAACTTCCATCCATTGTCCTACGGCTGTATTGTTAAACGTTCTTCCCAAAAGACTTGGAGCGAACATAATTGCTTGTGCAAAAATGATGGGCATAACCCCAGAGGCATTCAACTTTAATGGAATGTACTGTCTGGCCCCCATAACATTCTTTTCGTAACCACCGGAAGCAGTTCTTCTTGCGTACTGCACTGGAATCTGACGTACAGCCATCACCAACAGCACACTGGCCAAGATCACCAAGAACCATACAATCACCTCGATCAACATAAACATGATTCCTCCTGTATTGTTGGTAGTTCTTGAAATGAATTCCTGTACAAATGATTGAGGCATTGTAGCAATAATACCGATCATAATCAACAACGAAATTCCATTTCCTATTCCTTTATCCGTAATTTTCTCACCCAACCACATAGCAAAAACACATCCGGTCACCAAGATAATTACAGCTGGAATTATGAAATCCAGACCTTTACCCAATACAAAGGCACTGTCTGGAACTCCCAGCGCTCCAAGACCGAACAAATATGCAGGTGCTTGGACGATACAGATTCCAATGGTCAACCATCTGGTAATCTGGTTGATGGTCTTTCTTCCACTTTCTCCTTCTTTCTGTAGTTTTTGCAAGTAAGGAATCGCAATTCCCATCAATTGCACCACAATGGAAGCAGAAATGTAAGGCATGATTCCCAATGCAAATACCGATGCATTGGCAAACGCTCCTCCTGTAAAAGCATTAAGAATTCCCAAAATACCTTGTTCGGTATTTGAGGTCAATTGTGCCAATTGGGTAGTATCAATACCAGGAAGAACAATTTGTGCACCAAAACGATATACCAAAAGTAACCCAAGGGTTACTATGATACGTTGTCTTAGTTCTTCAATCTTCCAGATATTTGATATGGTCTCAATAAATTTCTTCATGCTTCTTTATCTTATAAACTTATTGCTTCGCCTCCTGCAGCTTCGATAGCGGCTTTAGCGGAAGCAGTAAATTTATGTACGGATACTTTTAGGCCGGCTTTTAATTCTCCATTGCCCAAAATTTTCACCAAATCATTTTTGTGGGCCAATCTGTTCTCCACCAAGATTTCCAAGGTTACTTCCTTTTTGACAATACCCTTGTCCACCAACTCTTGGAGTTTATTTAGGTTGATGCCCTTGTATTCCTTTCTGTTTATGTTTTTGAAACCGAATTTAGGAACACGTCTCTGCAATGGCATTTGACCACCTTCAAATCCAATTTTCTTGGAATATCCAGATCTGGATTTGGCACCTTTGTGCCCTCGGGTAGCTGTACCACCTTTTCCAGAGCCCTCTCCTCTTCCTACACGTTTTCCTTCTTTATGTACAGCCCCTTCGGCCGGTTTAAGACTATGTAAATCCATGTCCTGCTATATATTTTAAGCTTCCTCGGTGGAAACCAAGTGTTTTACCTTATTTATCATTCCAAGGATACTAGGTGTTGTATCATGCTCAACAACGTGTCCTATTTTACGCAATCCAAGTGCTTCCAAGGTTCTTTTTTGATCCTGTGGTCTCTTGATAGCGCTTTTTACCTGTTTTACCTTAATCTTTGACATAATATCCTCTATTTATCCCTTAAAGACTTTTTCCAAAGAAACACCTCTTTGTTTTGCAACGGCATCAGCACTTCTTAGTTGCAATAGTGCATCAAAAGTAGCTTTTACAACATTGTGCGGGTTGGAAGACCCTTGTGATTTTGACAACACATCGTGTACACCTACTGCTTCCAATACCGCCCTTACAGCTCCACCGGCAATTACCCCGGTACCATGCGATGCAGGCTGAATGTATACTCGTGCTCCACCGTATTTTCCTTTTTGCTCATGAGGAAGTGTACCTTTGTTCAAGGGAATTCTTACCAAATTTTTCTTGGCATCTTCAATGGCCTTTGCAATTGCGGTAGCCACCTCTTTTGATTTCCCCAAACCATGACCAACCACGCCATTTTCATCACCAACAACAACTATTGCCGAAAAACCGAAGGCTCTACCACCTTTTGTTACTTTGGTGACCCTTTGTACGCCAACCAATCTGTCTTTCAACTCCAGTCCACCTGGCTTAACTGTTTCTACGTTCTTGTATTTCTGGTACATAGTTTTTTAGAATTTTAGTCCTGCTTCCCTGGCACCTTCGGCCAATGATTTTACTCTACCATGATAAAGGTTTCCTCCTCTATCAAAAGCCACGGTCTCCACACCAATTTTGAGTGCCTTCTCTGCGATGGCCTTACCCACTGCATTGGCTACTTCACTTTTGGTTCCTTTAGCCTCAACATCCTTGTCTCTTGACGAAGCTGCTGCCAAGGTAACACCGTTGTTATCATCGATCAACTGTGCATATATTTCTTTGTTGCTCCTGAAGACAGACAACCTAGGTTTTGCTTCAGTTCCGAAAGATACTTTTCGTATTCTTCGTCTTATGCGTAATTTTCTTTCAGTCTTAGATAGTCCCATAGTCCTAATTATTAAGCTGATTTACCTGCTTTTCTTCTTAGTTGTTCACCCACAAACTTGATTCCTTTTCCTTTGTAAGGTTCTGGCTTACGGAAAGATCTTATTTTGGCGGCAACCTGACCAACCAATTGCTTATCGTGGGATGTTAGTTTAACAATAGGGTTTTTCCCTTTTTCGGAAATTGTTTCAATTTTCACTTCCGGAGCAATGTTCATAACAATGTTATGCGAGAACCCAAGGGCCAAATCCAACTTCTGTCCTTGATTGCTAGCTCTATAACCTACACCAACAAGTTCCAATTCCTTGGTCCATCCTTTGGATACTCCTTCTACCATATTGGAAATGAGTGCACGGTACAATCCGTGCTTTGCCCTATGCTCTTTGGAATCAGAGGATCTCTCTACCAAAACGCTTCCATCCTCAACCTTTACGGCTACTCCTGAAAAGTCCTGGGAAAGCTCACCCAATTTACCCTTAACGGTCACAACGTTGTTGTTGACCTCTATGGTTACCCCTTCAGGTACTGCAACTGGACTGTTACCTATTCTTGACATTTTTCTTCTCTTTTCTCAATTAATATACGTAGCACAATACTTCACCGCCCACGTTCTCTTGCTTGGCCTGTTTGCTGGTCATTACCCCATGAGAGGTAGACACTATGGCAATACCCAAACCATTCAATACCCTTGGCAATTCACCTGAACCTGCATACTTACGCAGACCTGGCTTACTTACCCTTTGGAGCTTCTTAATGACAGGTTCCTTGGTAAACTTATCGTACTTAAGGGCAATTTTGATGTTTCCTTGCACCTTATCGTCCTCAAATTTATAGCTCAAAATATAGCCCTGATCGAACAATATTTTTGTAATCTGTTTTTTAAGATTGGAAGCGGGAATATCCACTACCCTATGACCTGCCATGTTGGCATTTCTAATCCTGGTCAAATAATCTGAAATTGGATCTGTAAGCATTTCTTTTCTTTATCTATTTACCAACTTGCCTTTTTAACTCCTGGAATTAAGCCTTTGTTGGCCATTTCCCTAAAAGTAACCCTGGATATTCCAAAAGTCCTCATATAACCTCTTGGTCTTCCGGTCAATTTACAACGGTTGCGCATACGTACCGGAGATGCATTTTTAGGAAGCTTTTGCAAAGCTTCATAGTCACCAGCTTCTTTCAAAGCCTTTCTTTTCTCGGCATACTTTGCAACCATCTTTGCCCTTTTTCTCTCACGGGCTTTCATTGATTCCTTGGCCATATTAGTTCTTTTTAAAGGGTACTCCCAATTCGGTTAACAATGATTTTGCTTCTTTATCAGTCTCAGCGGAGGTCACAAAAGTAATATCCATTCCGTTGATTCTGTTGATTTTGTCAATGTTGATTTCTGGAAAGATAATCTGCTCCGTAATTCCAAGGTTATAATTTCCTCTTCCATCAAAACCGGTAGCTTTTACTCCTTGAAAATCACGAACCCTAGGAAGGGCAGAAGTAATCAATCTGTCCAAAAACTCATACATACGCTCACCTCTTAGTGTTACTTTGGCACCAATAGGCATACCTTTTCTCAGCTTAAAGGAGGCAACATCTTTTTTAGATAAAGTAGCTACAGCTTTTTGACCTGTAATATTGGTCAACTCATCCACAGCATGATCTATCAACTTTTTGTCAGATACGGCAGCACCAACTCCGCGGCTAACCACTATCTTCTCCAATTTTGGAACCTGCATCACGTTTTGGTATCCAAACTCATCGGACAGCGCCTTGATCACGCGCTCCCTATATTCTTTCTTTAATCTTGGTATGTAACTCATGACTAAATTACTTCATTGGATTTTTTGGCAAACCTAACTTTCTTTCCATCTCTTACTTCATAACCCACTCGCGTGGCATCACCAGACTTAGGATCAATCAACGAAAGATTGGAAATGTGTATTGGAGCCTCTTTTTGTATTATTCCTCCTTGGGGATTGTTAGCACTTGGCTTTTCGTGTTTGGATACAATATTGACACCCTCAACCAAAGCTTTGTTCTTTTCACGGTCTACCTTGAGTACTTTTCCCTCGCTTCCTTTATGGTCGCCAGTAATTACCCTTACCGTATCCCCTGTTTTAATTTTCAACTTCATCTCTCTGAATATTTCTGTTACAGCACTTCAGGTGCCAATGAAACAATCTTCATGAACTGTCTGTCCCTAAGCTCTCTTGCCACCGGTCCAAAGACACGGGTTCCTCTCATTTCACCAGTAGGGTTCAACAACACACATGCATTATCATCAAAGCGGATGTAAGAACCATCAGGTCTTCTTACTTCCTTCTTTGTTCTAACAACTACTGCTGTTGAAACAGAACCTTTTTTTACAGTACCATTTGGGGTAGCTTCTTTTACAGTGACCACTATTTTGTCACCAAGGGAAGCATACCTTCTTTTTGTTCCTCCAAGCACACGGATGGTCAAAACTTCTTTTGCCCCAGTGTTGTCCGCTACTTTTAATCTTGATTCTTGCTGTACCATAATTATTTAGCTCTTTCTAGGATTTCAACCAACCTCCAACATTTTGTCTTACTCAATGGTCTGGTTTCCATTATTTTAACAGTGTCACCTTCGTTGCAATCATTTTTCTCGTCATGGGCAACATACTTCTTGGTCTTTAAAACGAACTTCCCGTACATAGGGTGTTTTACTCGTTTTACCTCAGAAACCACAATTGATTTCTCCATTTTGTTGCTGGTAACAACGCCTATTCTTTCTTTTCTTAAATTTCTGTTTTCCATAAGGCAGAACCAATTATTGTAATTCCCTTTTAGTTAATTCTGTTGCAAGTCTTGCCACTGTCCTTCTAGTTTTTCTAATCTGCATAGGATTTTCCAAAGGAGTGACGGCATGCGCCATTTTAAAATCGGCATATTGTTTTTTGAAATCGGCCAATTTTTCCTTTAGCTCTTCAATAGAAAGTTCCTTTATCTCTGATTGTTTCATCTTCTTCCTAATTAAGTATTAAGCGGAATAATCCCTAGCTACTACAAATTTTGTTTTAACAGGTAACTTTTGTGCAGCAAGTCTGAGTGCTTCTTTAGCTATATCCATAGGCACACCCGCCACTTCAAACATGATTCTTCCAGGCTTTACAACTGCCACCCAATACTCAGGGGCACCTTTACCTTTACCCATACGAACCTCAAGAGGCTTTTTGGTGATAGGTTTATCTGGAAATATTTTGATCCACAACTGCCCTTGTCTCTTCATGTACCTTGTCGCAGCAATACGTGCAGCCTCAATTTGACGGGCCGTAATGAAGTGGGAATCCAAAGATTTTATACCAAACATGCCATTGGATAGCTGGTGCCCTCTTTGGGAGTTACCTTTCATACGCCCCTTTTGGGCTTTACGAAATTTTGTTCTTTTTGGCTGTAACATCGTTTACCTAACTTTATCTTATTACTTTCTACGGCGTGGTTTCTTTGAACCATCTTGTTTACCGCCCTTTGATTGACCTTTTGACAATCCTACCAATGGAGAAAGCTCTCTTTTTCCATAAACTTCCCCTTTCATGATCCAAACCTTGATTCCCAATCTACCATAGGTAGTGTGGGCTTCATGCAAAGCATAGTCTACATCTGCACGAAAAGTAGACAACGGAATCCTTCCTTCTTTGTAGGATTCTGAACGCGCCATTTCAGCTCCGTTCAAACGTCCAGAAATCTGAATTTTAATACCTTCGGCATTCATACGGATTGCAGCTGCAATTGCCATTTTGATTGCTCTTCGGTAGGAAATTCTGCTCTCTATCTGTCTAGCCACACTTGCAGCCACCAAATTGGCATCAAGTTCTGGTCTTTTAATCTCATGGATATTGATCTGAACCTCCTTATTGGTGATTTTCTTAAGCTCTTCTTTAAGCTTGTCAACCTCCTGACCTCCTTTACCAATGATGATACCAGGTCTTGCCGTGGTAATGGTAATGGTGATCAACTTTAAGGTTCTTTCTATAATTACCCTAGACACACTGGCTTTTGCCAAACGTGCATGGACATATTTTCTGATCTTATCATCCTCAGCCAGCTTATCACCGTAATCGTTTCCGCCATACCAGTTGGATTCCCATCCTCTGATAATTCCTAAGCGATTTCCTATTGGATTGGTCTTCTGTCCCATATATCTTTCTAGCTTTGAGCGTTGTTATTGGATTCCAAGATCATGGTAACATGGTTGGAACGTTTTCTAATTCTATGCGCCCTTCCTTGAGGAGCTGGTCGCAATCTTTTTAGCATGGTACCGCCATCAACACGAATCTCCTTGATATAAAGATCTGCATCTTCAATACTGGCATCCTCGTTTTTAGCTTCCCAGTTGGCAATGGCAGAAAGAAGGAGTTTTTCCAACCTTCTTGAAGCTTCCTTAGGATTGAACCTTAGAATAGCCAAGGCCATTTCAATCTGCTTTCCTCTAACCAAATCCGCCACCAAACGCATCTTTCTTGGAGATGTTGGGCAGTTGTTCAACTTGGCAATAGCAAGCTGCTTTTTCTCTTCTTTTAACCTCTCGGCCATTTGTCTTTTACGAACTCCCATTGCTTACTTACTTTTTACCTTTGTTTTTGGCTCCTGCATGACCTCTAAAAGATCTTGTAGGTGAAAATTCTCCAAGTTTGTGACCTACCATATTCTCAGTAACATAAACAGGGACAAATTGCCTACCGTTGTGTACTGCTATGGTTTGTCCTACAAAATCAGGAGTTATCATTGAGGCTCTTGACCAAGTTTTGATAACTGTCTTTTTACCTGAATCTATATTTGCCTGTACTTTCTTTTCCAGACTATGATGAACGTATGGTCCTTTTTTTAATGAACGTGCCATTTACTGTGTCTTTTATTTCTTTCTACGTTCTATGATATATCTATTGCTGTCCTTTGTCTTAGAACGAGTCCTGAATCCTTTTGCAGGAATACCGTTCTTAGATCTTGGGTGACCTCCGGAAGCCCTTCCTTCACCACCACCCATTGGGTGATCAACTGGGTTCATGGCCACTGGTCTTGTTCTAGGTCTTCTACCCAACCATCTGCTTCTACCAGCTTTTCCAGAAACCAACAATTGGTGATCTGAGTTGGAAACCGCTCCTATCGTAGCCAAACAAGTGGCCAAAATCATTCTGGTCTCCCCGGAAGGAAGCTTAATGGTAACAAACTTTCCGTCCTTTGCCATCAATTGTGCAAACGTCCCAGCACTTCTTGCCATTACAGCTCCTTGTCCCGGTCTTAGCTCTATACAGGAAATAATGGTACCCAAAGGAATATCGCTCAACGGAAGTGCATTACCAATCTCTGGAGCAGATTTAGCTCCTGAAGATATTTTCTGCCCTACCTGCATACCATTTTGGGCAATAACATATCGTTTTTCCCCATCCTTGTACTCAACAAGAGCAATAAATGCAGTTCTATTGGGATCATACTGAATTGAAACCACTGTGGCCTCAACATCCTGCTTATCCCTTTTGAAATCGATGATTCGATACCTTCTTTTATGACCTCCACCTCTATGGCGCATGGTCATTTTTCCTTGACTGTTCCTACCACCTGTCTTTTTTAACGGAGCAAGCAAGCTTTTCTCCGGCTTATCAGTAGTAATCGCGTCAAATCCGTTTACTACTCTAAAACGCTGACCAGGGGTTATCGGTTTTAATTTTCTTACTGACATTTCCTGTCTTTATAGATTACTGTAAAAATCAATAATATCACCTTCGGCCACATCAACAATTGCTTTTTTCATAGCATTTGTCTTACCATGCTGAACTCCAGTCTTGGTATAGCGGCTCTTACGGCTTGGCCCATAGTTCATGGTCCTTACTTTTTCCACAGAAACACCATAAGTTGCCTCAACCGCTTCTTTAATCTCCAATTTGTTGGCCCTTGGGTCAACATAGAAACCGTAGCGATTAAAAAGCTCACTGTCAGCGGTCATCTTTTCCGTAATGATCGGTCTTATCAACACACTCATGATACTTCTATTTCTTTAAGTTTGATTCTATTCCTTCCAACGCACTCTCGGTAAACACTACATTGGTTGCATTTACAATCTTGTAAGTGTTTAATTCTGAGTTAGTTACAACCTCAGAACGCTCCAAATTGCGCGACGACAAATATACATTATTATTTGTATCGCCCAACACGATCAAGGACTTTTTATTTTCTATACCAAGAGATGTCAAGAAAGCAACAAAATCTTTGGTCTTTGGCGCTTCAAAATTGAAATCCTCCACAACGACCAACGCTTTCTCTTTTGACTTGATGCTCAAGGCTGATTTACGGGCCAAACGTTTAACGTTTTTGTTCAATTTTTGGGTGTAATCCTTTGGTCTTGGACCAAAAATTCTACCCCCTCCTCTAAAAACAGGAGATTTGATGCTACCCGCCCTTGCGGTACCAGTTCCTTTTTGCTTTTTGATCTTACGGGTACTACCGGCAATCTCAGCTCTTTCCTTGGATTTGTGGGTACCTTGTCTCTGGTGTGCCAAGTATTGCTTTACATCTAAATAGATGGCATGCTCATTGGGCTCTATACCGAAAACATCGTCAGAAAGGTCTACCTTTCTTCCAGTTTCTTTTCCTTTGATATCTAAAACTGCAACCTTCATTACTTCTCAATTGTTACGTAAGCATTTTTGTGACCTGGAACGCAGCCCTTAACTACAATAAGGTTCTTCTCAGGTACCACTTTCAACACTCTCAAGTTTTGAACTGTTACTCTTTCACCACCCATTCTTCCTGCCATTTTCATTCCTTTGAAAACTCTTGCAGGATATGATGCAGCACCAATGGACCCGGGAGCCCTTAATCTGTTGTGCTGACCGTGGGTCGCTTGTCCAACACCTCCAAAACCGTGTCTTTTAACAACACCTTGAAAGCCTTTTCCTTTTGATGTTCCAATAACATCAACAAATTCTCCTTCTACAAATAGATCAACACCAACAGTGTCTCCCAATTTGTATTCACCTTCAAAATCACGGAATTCAACGACTTTCTTCTTTGGAGAAGCGCCTGCTTTTTTAACATGACCGGCTTCGGCCTTGTTTGCACGCTTTTCTGCCTTGTCATCGAAACCTAGTTGAAGGGCACTGTACCCGTCCACCTCTTCGGTTCTGACTTGGGTAACCACGCATGGTCCAGCTTCAAGAACGGTACATGGAACATTTTTTCCATTCTCGTCAAAGATGCTGGTCATACCGATTTTTCTACCTATTAACCCAGACATATTTAATTAATTATTAATTGTTTACTCTTTTTATTGCTTGCCAATTTTCTGGCAAAAAAATTGGGTCAAGAAAATTTTCTGCTCTGACCCAGATTTTTTCTTTCACCGTTTTTCCCGAACCATCGTTCGAGACATGTCCTCCATCCTAAAGGATGGAACATACTTACACTTTTATCTCAACCTCAACACCACTTGGAAGTTCCAACTTCATAAGGGCATCAATGGTTTTTGATGAGGAGCTATAAATATCCAAAAGTCTCTTGTAAGAACTCAACTGGAACTGCTCCCTTGATTTCTTGTTCACGTGAGGTGAACGCAAAACCGTAAATATTTTTTTGTGCGTTGGCAATGGAATTGGTCCAGTAACCACAGCACCGGTAGTTTTTACCGTTTTCACGATCTTTTCAGCAGATTTGTCCACCAAATTGTGATCGTAAGATTTCAATTTTATTCTAATTTTTTGACTCATCTTGCTGAAATTAAGCGGTTACTCCTTTTGCTGTCTTGATTACTTCTTCCGCTATGTTGGAAGGAGTTTCTGCATAGTGTGAAAATTCCATAGTGGACGTAGCTCTACCTGAAGACAATGTCCTCAAGGAAGTTACATATCCAAACATTTCAGAAAGCGGAACCTCTGCCTTTACAACTTTGGAACCAGCTCTATCATCCATATTGTTTACCTGACCTCTTCTTCGGTTCAAGTCACCAACGATATCACCCATATTTTCTTCCGGAGTAAGTACTTCCAGTTTCATAATAGGCTCCATCAATACAGCTCTTGCAGCTCTTGCAGCTTCCTTGTATCCAAGTTTTGCAGCAAGCTCAAACGAAAGAGAATCAGAATCCACAGGGTGGAAAGATCCATCCTTAAGAGTAATTTTCATACTATCCATCTCAAACCCGGCCAAAGGACCATTCTTCATAGCTTCTTTGAAACCTTTTTCAACAGATGGAATATATTCTTTAGGAATGTTACCTCCTTTAATCTCATTTACAAACTCAAGACCAGCTTTACCTTCTTCGGCAGGTTCCATAACAAATACGATGTCGGCAAACTTACCACGACCACCGGTTTGTTTCTTGTAAACCTCTCTATGGTTGGCAACAGCTGTCAAGGCTTCTTTGTACTCCACTTGAGGTTGACCTTGGTTTACTTCAACCTTGAACTCACGTCGTAGACGATCTACAATAATGTCCAAGTGAAGCTCACCCATACCTGAAATAATAGTTTGACCTGAAGCTTCATCAGTTTTCACCTGGAAGGTTGGATCTTCTTCGGCCAATTTAGCCAAAGACATACCCAATTTATCCACATCAGCCTTAGTTTTTGGCTCAACAGCAATACCAATTACCGGGTCAGGGAAATCCATACTTTCAAGTACAATCGGGTGTTTTTCATCAGACATAGTATCACCAGTCTTGATATCTTTAAACCCAACAGCAGCACCAATATCTCCAGCCTCTATGTACTCAATTGCATTTTGCTTATTGGAGTGCATTTGATAGATACGAGAAATACGCTCTTTCTTACCTGAACGGTTGTTCAAAATGTAAGACCCAGCATCCAAACGACCAGAATAAGCTCTAAAGAATGCCAAACGACCTACGAAAGGATCGGTAGCAATCTTAAATGCCAAAGCAGAAAAGGGCTCTTTTGGGTCTGGCTTTCTAGTAATTTCGCCTCCTGTATCAGGATTTGTTCCTACGATATCATCCTTATCCAATGGAGAAGGCAAGTAACGACAAACAGCATCCAACAAGAATTGAACTCCTTTATTTTTGAAGGAAGACCCACAAACCATTGGTATGATGGCCCTGTCCATAACAGCAGCTCTCAAGGCAGCATGAACTTCTTCTTCAGTAATGGAATCCTCGTCCTCAAAGAACTTCTCCATCAACTCCTCATCATATTCTGCTACAGCTTCTATCAAAGCAGCTCTGTATTCTTTTACTTCATCTTGCATTTCCGCAGGAATGTCGATAACATCGAAGGTAGAACCAAAGTTCTCATCGTGCCAAACGATAGCCCTGTTCTTGGCAAGATCAACAATACCTTTAAAATCAGCTTCCTCACCAATTGGCAAAACAATCGGCACTGCATTGGATCCCAACATTTCACGAACCTGCTTGCACACGTTCAAGAAGTTAGAACCTTGACGGTCCATTTTGTTCACGAATCCGATTCGAGGTACTTTATAGTTATCGGCCAATCTCCAGTTAGTTTCAGATTGAGGCTCAACACCATCAACCGCACTGAACAAGAAGACCAATCCATCCAAAACACGCAATGAACGATTTACCTCAACGGTAAAATCAACGTGTCCGGGAGTATCAATGATATTAAAGTGGTATCCTTTTGCATCGGCAGTAGGCTTTCCATTCTCCGTAGGAAACTGCCAAGTACATGTTGTAGCAGCAGAGGTAATGGTAATACCACGCTCTTGCTCTTGCTCCATCCAGTCCATGGTAGCTGCCCCATCGTGCACCTCACCTATTTTATGACTTACACCTGTATAAAAAAGAATACGCTCAGTAGTAGTGGTCTTTCCAGCATCAATATGCGCTGCAATACCTATATTCCTTGTATATTTTAAATCTCTTGACATTGTATTGACTAGAATCTAAAGTGTGAGAATGCTTTATTGGCCTCGGCCATTTTGTGTGTATCTACTCTTTTCTTGACTGCCGCCCCTTCTTCCTTGGCTGCTGCTAAAATTTCAGCGGCCAATTTTTGAGCCATGGATTTTTCATTACGCTTTCTTGCATAACTAATCAACCACTTCATAGCAGTGGATATCTTCCTGTCTGGACGAATTTGCATCGGAATCTGGAATGTAGCCCCACCTACCCTTCTACTGCGAACCTCCACATGGGGCATAACATTGGAAAGTGCATCTTTCCATAGCTCCAAAGCGGTTTTTTCTTCGTCGTTATTTTTCTCGTCCACAATATCTATTGCGTCGTAGAAAATCTTAAATGCAACTGATTTTTTGCCATCCCACATCATCATGTTCACAAAACGCGTAACAAGCTGATCGTTAAACTTAGGATCTGGCAACAACGGTCTTTTCTTTGCCTGCTTTTTTCTCATTGCTTCTTCTTAAAAGTTGATTACTTTTTGGGACGCTTGGCACCATATTTTGACCTACGCTGCGTTCTTCCTGCAACTCCTGCAGTATCTAACGCACCACGGACAATGTGATATCGCACACCAGGCAAATCCTTTACTCTTCCACCTCTAACCAATACTATCGAGTGCTCCTGAAGGTTGTGCCCCTCTCCTGGGATATACGCATTGACCTCTTTACCATTGGTCAACCTAACCCTTGCAACTTTTCGCATTGCTGAGTTTGGTTTCTTTGGCGTGGTGGTATAAACCCGCGTACAAACCCCTCTTCTTTGAGGACACGAATCCAAAGCAGCCGATTTACTCTTCTTGGTAATTGTGACTCTTCCTTTTCGTACTAATTGTGAAATTGTTGGCATTAAATTTCCTTTAAAAACTAAATAACCCTCTTTTTGAGGGCTGCAAATGTAGTGATATTTAGGAATAATTCAAATCCTTGAAGATTAAATTTATTTTAATCGAAAAAAAAATCTATGCCCCGCATGAATTCAAAATCTTCTCTTCCATAAAACAACAACCAAAAAAGTAGTATATATAATTAAGGTATAAATCCGAAAACATCATTTAGCGAGATTTTCTTTTGGATTAATTCCACAAACCTCCATCATATTACGCCATACGACTCCCGGAGAAACAATTCAATAGTGCTGATATTTTAAACCGAATATTTTTTTCCAATGCATGAAAATTGCAAACAGAATAATTCCAGAGCACTCAAATTGATGAGTTGATAATCATTGCTAATCATTTTGCAGTTATCGCATTTACGGGGGGTTCTCTTAAAATTTTAGTAAAATTAGTTTGGATTATTAACATGAAATTATGATTTTAGCGGCTAGCTAATTCAAATAATTTTAAAATGAGAACAAAACTTAATGGATTGTTAACGCTATTATTGGCGTTTGTTGTGCATATATCCTTTGCACAAGACAAGACGATTACAGGTACTGTTACGGATGCTGACGGTCTTCCGTTACCTGGGGTCAACATTGTCGTAGAAGGGACCACCAATGGTACCCAAACAGATTTTGATGGAAACTACGCCATCAATGCAAGTCAAGGCCAAACACTACTTTTTACTTACATAGGTCAAAAAGATGCTAGAAGGGCTGTTGGCGCCGGGAATGTGATCAACCTTCAAATGGAGGAAGACACCCAGGCTCTTGAAGAAGTTGTGGTTACCGCCCTTGGTATTAAAAGGGAGAAACAAGCATTAGGTTATGCGGTGACCGAAGTTGGAGAAGAGGATTTGGAGTCTCGTCCAGAAGGTGATGTTGCCCGTGTGCTTCAAGGTAAAGCGGCTGGTGTACAGATTACCAACCAGAGTGGTCTTTCTGGGTCAGGAACAAATGTAATCATCCGTGGTCTTTCTACTTTTAGTGGTAGTAACCAGGCCCTTTTTATTGTGGATGGTGTACCTTTTAGTTCTGACACAAACTCTCAAGGTAGGCAAGGTGACCGTCAAGACTTTGTAAATGGTAACAATGGTTCAAGCCGTTTCTTGGATCTTGATCCAAACAGTATAGAAAGCGTGAACGTTCTTAGAGGTTTGGCTGCTGCCACACTCTATGGTTCTCAAGGTCGTAACGGGGTTATCCTTATTACTACCAAAGGTGGTTCTGCTGGAGCTTCTGGACCAAAAAAGACAGAGATTACAGTAAACTCATCACTTTTCTTCAATGAAATTGCTTCGCTTCCTGATTACCAGGATGAGTATGGTAATGGATTTGACCAATCTTTTGGATGGTTCTTCAGTAACTGGGGACCAAGTTTTGACAGAGAAGGACCTTCAGGATGGGGTAACCAGAATGCCATTAATGGTACTCTTTCTGGAACACCAGGATTCCTAAGACACCCTTATTCAACTTCTACAAGTGCCATTCAAGCTGCATTTCCTGAGTTCCAGGGTGCTTTGTATGAGTGGAGACCTTACGATAGTGTTGGAAGGTTCTTTAAAACAGGTACTGTTGCCAATACTTCCATTAACGTAAGAGGAGCTTCTGATGACGGGAAAATTGGATACAACCTTAACTATGGACACTTAAAGGACAACGGATTTACACCTAACAACTCAGTTACTCGTAACACACTTTCTGTAGGTGGTAGAGCAATTTTGTCCAACAAGTTTACCGTTAGTGGTACGTTGAACTATGCAAGAACCAAGTTTACTTCTCCTCCTGTGGCATTGAGCCAAGGTAACGGAGCAACTGGTACAGGTTCTTCTGTTTTTGGACACCTTTGGTTTACTCCAAGGAGTATCGATGTTCAAGGACTTCCTTTCGAAGACCCAATTACCGGTGGTAGTGTTTACTATCGTCAGAACAACTCTATCCAGCACCCACTATGGACTGTGGCTAACGCTGAATCAAACCAAGAAACCAATAGGGTTTTTGGACAAGCGTCTATTCAGTATGACCTATCGGATAATCTTAACTTGATATACCGTGCTGGTATTGATATCTACAGTGAGAACAACACTAACTTCCAAAATAAAGGAGGTATTGGTACAGGAGCTAGAACTGTAAGCGGTATTTACGAAACTTGGAACAACACCAATACAATTTGGGATCACAACTTGGTCTTGAACGGTGATTTTGATCTAACAGAAAAAATCGGAAGTACCTTTAACGTTGGTGCTACCTCAAGAAGAAATGTATTTGATCAAAATGGTGTTGCAAGTGATGGTCAGCAAGTTTTTGGTGTGCTAAGACACTTCAATTTCTTGAACCAGAACGAAATCCAAACATTTGTTGAAAACAACATTGTTGGGGTTTATGGTCAGGCAGATTTTGATTATGACAATTTAGTATATGTTACATTGGCAGGTAGGAACGATTGGGTATCCAATTTCTCTAAAGACAATAGGTCTCAGTTCTACCCTAGTGCCAGTGTATCCTTCATTCCAACCGCTGCTTTTGACGGTTTGAAATCTGAGAACATTCTTAACTACTTGAAAGTTCGTGGTGGTATTGGTGTTTCTGCAAACTTTGATGCAGGTACAAGTAACTATCCTGTTGCCAGTACTCTTTTCTTGGACACTCAAGATGCCCAAGATGGAACAGGGTCTAACGTAGTTACAAATACTACAGGTGTTCGTTTAGGAAACGAGAACCTTCAACCTGAAACATTGGAAGAAATCGAACTTGGTATCGAGTCAAGATGGTGGAATAACAGAATTACTTTTGACGCTTCTATTTACCAGCGTAAAACAAATGACCTGATTCTAGACAGACCTCTTGATCCTGCAACTGGTTTCACAGTTACTGCAACAAACATTGGTGAGATAGAATCTGAAGGTGTTGAAGCTGATCTTGGAGTTGAGTGGTTCAGAGCTAGTGAAGAAGGCGGATTCAGCTGGAGAACCAATGTGAACTTCACAGCTTACGAGACTACGGTAACTGACCTAGGTCTTGATACCGATCAAGTTATTTACTCAGGTTTCTCTAACCTAGGAAACGCGGCAATTGAAGATGAGCCTCTTGGAGTTTTCTTCGGTAGCCGTATTTTGAGAGATGACAATGGAGATTTTGTTGTAGGTGCTGATGGTAACTACGTTCAAGATCCTACAGATGGTATAATCGGAGATCCAAACCCTGACTGGGTAGCTAACATTAGCAACTCTATTTCCTACAAGAACTTCTCTTTAGGATTCCAGTGGAACTATACTCAGGGAGGTGATGTTTATTCATCTACTGTTTCAACCCTTCTTGGTAGAGGTTTGATTACCGAAACTATTGACAGGGAGGACACTTACATTCTTCCAGGTGTTGATGCTAGCGGTAATCCTAACAATCTTCAGATTAACAACTCTACTTTTTGGTTCAGTAACATACTGTTCGGTCCAAGTGAGTTGCAAGTATATGATGCTACTACGCTAAGATTGCAAGAAGCTTCTTTGAGCTATTCCTTGCCAAGTAAGTTCTTGGACAAGACACCATTTGGTGCTTTGACTTTTACTGTTTCTGGTCAAAACCTTTGGTTCAGAGCTTTCAACACGCCTAAAGGAGCCAACTTTGACCCCAACACTGCGGGACTTGGGGTAACCAACGGACAAGGATTTGATTTCATCAATGGTCCTAGCTCAAGAAGATATGGGTTGAGTGTAAAAGCAACATTCTAAGACTAAAAAAACTATGAGAATAATGAGAAATATTAATAAGTATATAGCAACAGCGGTTCTTGGAACCATGTTAGCAATGGTTTCCTGTGAGACTACCGAATTGGACCTCACACAAAACCCAAATGCACTTACCCCAGACCAAGCTAGTGCAGATTTCTTCTTGAGCTCTATTCAAGAAGATTTCATTAGGCAGTTTGAGGGTGATGCCGATTTTGACGCAAATGATAACTGGCAATCTGGTGGTAATACCACTGGTGACGGTTTCTTTGAAATTGGAATGGAACTATCACGTGTCGTGAATATGAGTGGTAGAAACTATGTTAGTGCCTACCAAGGTTCGGACATGGATGATGAATGGATTAATGCCTACCGTGGTATTTTAGCGGATTTAAGAAAAATGAATCCATTAGCGGAAGAAGCAGGCCTTACCCACCATATTGGAATAGGTCAGTTTATCGAGGCTTTCTTAATGGTTTCCATGGTAGATTTCTTTGGAGATGTACCTTACACAGAAGCCATTACTGCAGAAGGAGAGGCCAACTTTAACCCAGCTGTGGATTCTGGGGCGAGCATTTATGACGCTAGTTTGGCTCTTTTGGACCAAGCCATCGCCAATTTTAATAGCACAGCAGCAGCAGAGCCAACAATAGACTACTATTATGCTGGCGACTATGAAATGTGGGTAAAAGCTGCCAATACTTTGAAGATGAAAATCTACATGCAGCGTAGATTAGTTGATAGCAGTGCTTTGGCTAGCTTCAATTCTATTCTTGCAAGTGGAAACTATATTTCAGATACTTCTGAGGATATGATTTGGTCTTGGTCTTCAGGTAGTGCTTCACAACCTGATACAAGACACCCTAGATATGGAATCAACTATACGGACACTGGTGGTGGTGATTATCAATCCAACTGGTTAATGAACCTAATGGACACGTCAGAAGATCCAAGGATTAGATACTATTTCTATCGTCAGAGTCCAGGTGTTCCTGGAGCACCCGGAGTTGATCCAAACGAAGAGACTTTGAACTGTTCTTTGGAAACTCCTCCTCAGCACTACATAGATGGAGGATTTACATTCTGCTGGTTGGACAATGGATACTGGGGTCGTGATCATGGTGACGCAGACGGTATTCCACCAGATGGACTGTTAAGAGCTGCTTACGGGGTATATCCTGTTGGAGGACAGTTTGATGATGACAGCTTTGGTGAAATCGCTCTTGGCTCAGGATCAGGCGGTAACGGTATTAGCAACCTTTTGACTTCCTTTGGTGTTGATTTTATGATTGCTGAAGCTGCGATGGCCAGCGGAGATGTTCCTGGTGCTAGAGCTGCTCTTTTGACCGCAGTTGAAAAATCCATTACAAAAGTTCAGGATTTCTCTGCAAGCCGTTTTGCAGGTGCAGATGCTTCTTTTGCCCCAACAGCAGGAGATGTAACTAGCTTTGTTAATGCAGTAGGTGTTGCTTTTGATGATGCTGACACTAGTGGAAAATGGGACATTTTGGGAGAGCAGTATTTTGTTGCTCACTTTGGTAATGGTGTAGAGACATACAACTTCTATAGAAGAACCAATTTCCCTACTACGTTGCAACCTAACTTGGAGCCGAACCCAGATGTGTTTATTCAATCCATGTATTACCCTACAAATGCTGTGAACAACAACTCTAATATCTCTCAAAAAGCAAATCAGCAACAAGCTGTTTTCTGGGATGACAATGGAGTACCACCAGCTAACTAAAAAAAATTGTAATGAACATAAATTTAGAATTCATGAAAAATTTAAAAATCTATATACTGCTCGCTCTAGGGGTCTTTATCGCCTCGTGTAGCGAAGACGATAAGGTCACCGTTGGTGTGCAGGAGAACTTTACGGCAGGAGCTATTTTAAGGACCTTGGCGTCCTCAGGTGCTCTTGACATGTTCAACACTGCCAGTGAGCTTACATGGACAATCCAAGAACAAGACGCTGAAGGAGGCGATTTGGTCGATAGAGTTGAAATCACTGTTAGTTTTGTGGACAACAATGGTAACGGAAATTCTGTTTCTGGTTCTGCGTTGGCTACAATAACTGAATTTGGACAAACAGATGGTCTTCCAAGTTTCGACTACAGTATTACTCTTAACGATGCTCTTTCCGCTACAGGCGTTGCCTTGATAGACGTACTACCTGGAGATCAGTTTGTAGTAGATATGACGTTGTTCTTGACTGACGGTCGTTCTTTTGATAATTCCAGTACAACCGGTAACGTTAGTGGTGGTTCTTTCTTTAGCTCTCCTTACCAATATACCTTTACTGTTGATGATGGTATTGCTTTTGGAATAGCAGACGTTAATGCAAATGAGATTTCACTTACTAATCCTAATGAGGACTATTCAGTTACATTGTCTGTAGGAGACTCTCTACTTGTAGATGCAGGTCTTGTAGAAACTATCAATGTATATCGTCGCTTTATCGACAGAAGTATTGAAGACGATGGAATTGATCGTTCAGAAGATGAGGCCATTTTCAGAACTTTCACCCTCGCGGATGACTTTACTGTTGATGCAGAAGGAATTGCTTCTTTGGACTTTGTAGTTACCTTGGACGATTTGTACGGACCTGACCTATCATTTGATCTTCTTGGGTTGAACGATGGTTTCAATTTAAGATATGAAGCTATTACATCCGATGGAAGAGTTGTTACTACATCTGAAAGCGGAACAGAGTATTTTGATACTGTGGTTGTAACAGAGTGTATCCAATTGAATGCCGATGCTCCTTATGCTGGAGAGTACACTATCGAAATGTCAGATGACTATGGAGACGGCTGGAACGGTGCACGTCTAGATGTTCAAATTGATGGTGGTGATGTAGAAAGTTTCTTGGTTGAGACAGGAGACAGTGCTGAAGGAACATTTACAATTCCTGAAGGTGCTACCACTTTGACAATAACCTTTATTTCCGGAGATTGGGATGGTGAGATTTCTTATAAGATTATCGATCCTAACGGAAATACCGCTGCTTCAGTAGCACTTGGTGATGCAGCAGCAGGTGAGATTGAGCTTCTTGTTTGCGAATAGAGCAAGACTTAATTTTATGATTAAATACAAAAGGGGTGCCATGGGCACCCCTTTCTTTACCCTATAATCTGATTTTCAAGCTCTTCCTAATTTCGTTCTGGCCTGACATATAACCACCAAATTTTGGTTAAATTTGATTTAAAAGATTCTATGAAAACTACATATTACCATGCACTAGTTGCTATAGCGCTTTCTTTATTTATCTTTTCATGTACCGGTGATGAGCCTGAGCCTCTACCTCAAGACAATGAGAATCCCACCTCGGAAACCCCTACCGATGACACCCCATCTGACGATACACCTACGGATGATGATACACCTCCCACGGTTCCTCCAGAAACAGCTGGCACCGTTGAAGTGTTGAACAGTGACTTGCTATACGATGGCTATGTCCTTATAAATGATGCAGGTAACGATCGCGTTTACCTAATGGATAAAAAATCCGCTATTTTACATGAATGGGACCTGCCCACGGGTATAGGTAACGATGTGGAGCTTTTGCCAGATGGACGCTTAGTGGGCATTATGAAAGCAGAAGATCCCAAAATTGAATATGGAGGTCAAGGAGGTAAGCTACAATTTGTAAGCCCTGATAGTACCGTAGAATGGAATTTTGATTATTCTACCGAAGAATATATAACCCATCATGATGTGGAATTGCTGCCTAACGGAAATGTAATCACCATTGTCTGGGAAAAGAAGACAATGGCCGAAGCAGAATTGGCCGGTTCCAGTTTGGGAATAGATGTTTTCCCAGAGGCCATCATTGAAATCGATTCTACTACAGATGAAATTGTATGGGAATGGCATGCCTGGGACCACTTGGTTCAAGAACATGACAATACCAAAGAAAATTTTGGAACCATTGCCGATAATCCCCAGCTCATTAACCTTAATTATGTTCTGGATAAAGAGGGAGATATTATGCACGCCAATGGTATTGAATATGATGAAATCAACGACCTTATTTACCTAAGTGTTAATTTTTATCACGAAGTATGGGTCATTGACCATAGTACGACTGTAGAGGAGGCTGCCTCCCACAGCGGCGGAAATCTGGGTAAAGGAGGAGATTTAATTTACCGATTCGGAAACCCAACTGCATATAACAATCCTATCGGAGAAAGACTTTTTAGAAACAATCACCATCCACTTCTTTTAGATGGGGTTGATTTGGGTAAAATTTCAATCTTCACTAATGGTAACGGTGCGACCCCTGAGCAGTCCACAGTATATGAATTTCTGCTTCCCAGTCCATTAGCTTTGTCTCCAAATACCGACAATGAACCCGAAATCGCATGGAGCTTCACCAATCCCGATCTCTATTCCCCGAAAGTATCTGGCTCAGTAAGACTGCCAAATGGCAATAGACTCATTACAGAAGGAGATTTTGGAGTTTGGGAAGTAACTGAAAGTGGAGAAGTAGTTTGGAAATTCTGGTCACAGGGATTCTTTTGGAGGGCGTACCACTATGCCAAAGATGACCCGGCCGTTATGGCTTTAGGCCTTTGATTTGTTACAACTGTCCAGAAAACTTATCTTCGGGGCCATGGTCTTAAAAATGAAAGAACTCTATGAGCAATTTTTTTCGGATACCGCTTCTTTTATTGTTGGTTACCGGTTGTGTCTCTAATGAAAAGGATAAAGAACAGTCCCAAACAAGCAAGGACACGACTCAAAAAAAAGCGATATTTACCAAAATAGAAAGCGGCAACAGCGGCATTACCTTTGCAAACAATATAGAACATGATGTAGCTACAATGCACAATTTGTTCGATTATGACTATTTCTATAATGGTGCCGGTGTTGGAGTTGAAGATTTGAACAATGATGGTCTTCTCGATATTTTCTTCTGTGGCAACCAGGTTTCCAACCAAATCTATTTCAACAAAGGAGGATTAACGTTTGATAATGTAACTGAAACTTCGGGAATTAACCAAGGGAAAAACTGGTCCAACGGGGTCACATTTGTTGACATAAATAATGATGGCTGGATGGACATCTATGTTTCCCAAGGAGGGCCGAACACTAGAGATTTGCGAAAAAATTTGCTGTTTATCAACCAACAAGACGGAACCTTTCAGGAAAAAGCGGAAGAATACGGCCTTGCTGACATGGGCATCAGTACACAGTCCGTTTTCTTTGATTTTGACAAGGATGGAGATTTGGACTGTTTGGTGATGAACGAGAATGAACTGTACGGTATGGACCCCATAACGTTCAGCAGGTATGTAAACGCCGATAAGGAAACCACACATTTTAACTCCTCTCACCTATATCGAAATGATAAAGGAAAATTCGTGGATGTCACCAAAGCTGCCGGAATGGAGAAACCAATCTATGGCCTTGGACTTTCCGTTGCCGATATAAATGAAGATGGATGGATGGATGTGTACATGGCCAGTGATTACTACCTTCCGGATGTACTCTACATCAATAACCATGATGGTACTTTTACAGATCAGATAAAATCATCCACCAATCAAATTTCTTTCTACGGAATGGGAATGGACATTGCGGATTTGGATAATGACAACCTACAGGACATTTTTGTTCTGGACATGGCCGCTAATGACCACGTACGCTCCAAGACCCTAATGGCCTCGATGAACACCAGACGTTTTGACTATCTGGTAAATAAGGCCGGGTTCCACCACCAATACATGTACAACTCATTGCAGAAGAACATTGGAGATGCCAAATTCAATAATATCTCGCAGCTTTCGGGAGTGGCCAATACCGATTGGAGCTGGTCTGTACTCATGAACGATTTTGACCTTGATGGGCAAAAGGAAATCCACGTGACCAATGGATATCGTCGTTATGCGTTGGATAATGACCTACAACGTCAAGTATTTGAAGCAAAGCAAAAGTATAGGGGCCAAGTACCTTTGGAGGTAAAGAAGCAGCTATATGAGTCTATGCCCTCTGAAAAGCTTCCCAATATCCTATATAAAAAAACCTCTGAGCTCAAATTCAAAAATGTTGCTTCAGATTGGGGCATGAGTGATTTCTCTTTCAGCAATGGAGCTGCCTCCGGTGATTTTGATAATGATGGGGATTTGGATATTGTCATCAACAATATGGATGATGAAGCTTTTCTATACCAAAATCTATCCATAGAAAATAAGCTGGGCAATTATTTAAAAGTCATTGCAGAAGGCGACATGTCAGAAGAATTTGCCAAGGTGGAGATTGATATAGCCGGCAATTCCCAAATGGTCGAAATAAAGAGAATCAGGGGGTACAGATCTGCACAAGAAAACAAAGCTTTTTTTGGAGTGGGCAACCACCAGACAGTAGACACAGTGACCATCTATTGGAAATCTGGAAAAATGGAACAAAAGTTCAATGTGCCTTCCAATACAACGCTCACATTTAAAGAAACGGAGGCCACCAACTTATCAAAATCAAGCCTAGCGAATGATTCGTATTTCGCATCCTCCAATCAAAGAGAGATAGGTTTGACTTTCGTTCACAAGGAGAATGCTTTTGATGACTTTGAAAAGGAGATACTCCTCCCCTACAAACAATCCACCATAGGACCATTTATTACTAAAGGGGACATTAATAATGACGGTTTAGAAGATATTCACGTTGGAGGTGCTTCTGGACAACCGGGACAGGTTTTTGTACAATCCAATAAAGGATTTGTAAAGGTAAACTCCCCTGCCCTAGCTGCAGATGCACAGCATGAGGACATGGAATCTATTTTCTTTGATTTTGATGGAGACCAAGATTTGGACCTATATGTGGTAAGCGGTGGAAATGAGTTTGCTGAAAACTCCTCATACCATACAGACAGGATATACCTTAATGATGGCAAAGGGCAGTTTTCAAAGCATAATAGCAGTATCCTAAGTTCCTATCCCAAAAATGGAAAATCGGTAACTGTTATTGATTATGATAAAGATGGGGATAAAGATATTCTGGTAGGAAACAGAGTGGTTCCGCAGAAATACCCCAACCATCAAGAGTCCACCCTATATGAAAATATGGAGGGCAAACTTGTTGATGTTACCCAAAAAGTCGCCCCTGAATTATTGAATTTTGGCATCATAAACGATATACAGACCACGGATATCAACAATGACGGTTGGGAGGATTTCATTGTTGTCGGTGAGTGGACAGGTATCGGTGTTTTCATGAACAAGCAAGGATTTTTCGAAAGAATTGGAAAGGACAACAGCACCTTACAGGAAAAAGGATGGTGGTTTTCCATTCATGAAACGGACATAAACAATGACGGACTGAAAGATTATATTGTTGGAAACATTGGACTAAATATCAAATTCAAGGCCTCCAAAGAAAAGCCCTTTAAAATCTTTGCCACGGATTTTGATGATAATGGCACCAACGATATTGTCCTGAGCAAAAAATACAATGGCACCTATGTTCCAGTACGGGGAAGGGAATGTTCCTCTCAACAAATGCCTTTTATAAAGGAGAAATTTGAAACCTATTCAGAATTTGCCAACGCTTCCCTTGTTGATATTTATGGCGAAAAACTTGACAACTCCTACGAGAACAGTGTCACCGAATTTCAATCCATTTTATTGATCAATAAGGGTGAAATGAATTTTGAAAAGAAAATCCTTCCAATTGAGAGTCAAACATTTCCGTTATTGGATTGTGTCTTTTTGGATGTTGACCAAGATGGTTTTGAAGATGTAGTTACCGCAGGAAATATTTACGAAACCGAAGTGGAAACCCCAAGACTGGATGCCATGTCGGGAGTCATTTTGTTATCTAATGGAAAAGATGGGTACAAAAGTGTTCCCCAACAAGATTCAGGTCTGTTCTTGAATGGAAATGTAAAAAGTCTCGAGTTGATTTCAAATTCAAGTGATGGACAATATCTGATCAATACGGTCAACGATGGCCCACTTGGAATTCACAGAATTTCCTCTTGAGCCTAACCTCCAAAAACAACTGAGCAAATAATCGTCATGAGCGGACAAATCTATGGAATACGGGCAATATTGGAAGCAATTGAAGCAGAACAGCCCATCAACAAAATCTTTCTCCAAAAAGGCTTAAAAGGCGACTTGTTCAGGGAACTAGAGGTTACCCTCAAAAAAAAGAGAATAAGCTGCTCGTATGTTCCCATTGAAAAGCTGAACAGACTGACCAGAAATAACCACCAAGGTGCGGTTGCCCAGATTTCCCCTGTGCAGTTCCATAATTTTGAATCACTGGTGGAAAATGTGGTACAAAATGAAGAGAAACCCTTCTTTTTGTTACTGGACCAAGTTTCTGATGTTAGAAATTTTGGGGCCATCATCAGAACAGCTGAATGCTGTGGTGTACATGGTATTATTGTACCCAAAACAGGAGCGGCGCCCATTACCGACGATACTGTAAAAACCTCTGCAGGTGCGGTTTTTAATGTTCCAATAGCCAAGGTGGATCATCTTAAGGACGCTATTTTCTATCTTCAATCCACCAACATTAGCGTAATAGCGGCCACGGAGAAAACCGAGGAAGAAATTTATGACGTAAATATGGCAGGCCCCACTGCTATTGTGATGGGAGCCGAGGACAAAGGTATTTCCCCTTCCGTACTTAAATTGGTAGATGGCAGTGCCAAACTTCCGTTATTGGGTAAAATAGGCTCTCTAAATGTTTCCGTAGCCTGTGGGGTATTCCTCTATGAAGTTGTTCGTCAACGCAGAAAGTAGGTTCTAATCTTTCTTGTCAGATTTGTAATGATATTTGATTCGGACAGTTCTATCCTCTGGCTGCTCCTCAAGGTTACCTTCTATAAAGTTTCCCTCTTCATCAAAGTGTTTTAAAAATGGGTCATCCTCCTCGGTAAAATCCTCTTTTTCCCAATCATACTTTCTCTCTTGGGGAACCTCAACTTTAATGGTCAAGGCCAACAATAGTCCCGACAAAAATCCAGAGAGGTGGCCTTCCCACGAAATACCGTCCTTTATGGGAAAAATATACCAGATCATACTACCATATATAAATACCACCACCAATGATAGGGCCACCAATCGAAAATGCTTTGAAAATATTCCCTTGAAAAAGATGAAACTTGCCAATACATAAATGACCCCACTAGCTCCTATATGATAGGATTGTCTTCCGATCAGCCACGTCATGATGCCTGAAATGAGAATCCCAAGAATAAGAGTCCTTCCTGCAGCTTTGTTATAAAAATAATAGAGAAATCCTGTCAATATGGCCAAGGGAAGCGTATTGTTGTAGAGATGCTCCAACGACCCATGGATAAAAGGTCCAAAGAGAACACCTTTTAGACCTGAAAGTCTTCTTGGGTAAATTCCAAAATCATTAAAGTTAATCCCAAAGCGAACCTCGACCCAAAATACTGTCCATATGGCAAGTACACCTATCAAAGGGGCCAAAAGCACCTTGTTTGAGAACTTATAATGCTCTTTTGTATGCATAGAATCGATTAAATCAATTATCCGACCATTTCCCTCAATTTACACAAATTGTCATGTTGAATGCTTAAATCATGTAAAAAATGGTGAGTAACTGACTACAATTTTATCTTATTTTTATCCCTATGAACGAACCCTTGGCTGAACGGATTCGGCCCAAAACTTTAGAAGATTATATCAGTCAGCAACATCTGGTTGGTAAGGAAGGCGCATTAACGCATCAAATTAAGAGCGGCATAGTTCCATCTCTCATATTTTGGGGGCCTCCAGGTACGGGAAAGACCACTTTGGCCAATATTATAGCCACAGAAAGCAACAGGCCATTTTACACATTGAGTGCCATAAGCAGCGGGGTAAAGGACGTGAGGGAGGTCATAGAAAAGGCCAAGCAGAGTGGCGGGCTCTTTACTTCTAAAAATCCAATCTTGTTTATTGATGAAATACATAGGTTCAGTAAATCACAGCAAGATTCGCTATTAGGGGCAGTGGAGAAAGGTTGGGTCACCCTGATTGGTGCCACAACGGAGAATCCCAGTTTTGAGGTGATTCCCGCCCTTTTATCCAGATGTCAGGTATATGTCCTTAATCCGTTTGACAAGAAAGATCTAGAGGCTCTTTTAAAAAGAGCCTTGGATACGGATCAAGTCCTGAAATCTAAAAAGATAACTCTAAAAGAAACTGAAGCGCTTTTGAGGTTGTCAGGGGGAGATGGGAGAAAACTATTGAACATTTTTGAACTCATTGTCAATTCTGAAAGTGGTGACAATATCACCATAACCAATGAATCTGTTCTTAACAAAGTACAAAAGAACACGGTGCTCTACGACAAAACAGGAGAGCAACACTACGACATCATTTCCGCTTTCATTAAATCTATTAGAGGTAGTGACCCCAATGCAGCGGTATATTGGCTGGCCAGAATGATCGAGGGTGGTGAAGACGTGAAATTTATTGCCAGAAGAATGGTCATTTTGGCCTCTGAGGATATTGGAAATGCCAATCCCACTGCCCTAGTGCTTGCGAACGCTACCTTTAACGCTGTAAATACCATTGGATACCCAGAAGCTAGGATTATCCTAAGTCAATGTGCCACCTATATGGCCAGTTCGCCCAAAAGCAATGCAAGTTATCTTGCCATAAAAGAAGCCCAGTTAAAAGTAAGGGAAACCGGAGACCTATCGGTTCCTTTGGCCATAAGAAATGCACCCACCAAGCTGATGAAAGATTTAGGGTATGGTAAAAACTATGATTATGCCCACGACCACAAGGATAACTTTGTGGATTTTGAGTTTCTTCCGGAGGAAATATCAGGTACCAGTTTCTATCGTCCAGGTAAAAATCCAAGAGAAAATGCCATGAGAGAGTTCCTAAAAAAGAGATGGAAGGATAAGTACGGGTTTTAGAACTTAATATTGAGTTCTTTCTGTTGAGTTTTTCCGTTCTCTGAATATTCCAACAACCATTTGTCACCCTTTTTGTATACCATTCCATTCTTTCCATCATAATCCGCCAAAAAGATATTGTCCACGGATGTTTTCTGGAGTTTCATGATAACCTTTGGGGTACTATCTATCAGCTGGTAACCATTATCTATAGGTTGCGCATAAAGCAGAGAGCCTTGAGGTTCTGAAACGGGTTTCTTCGTTTCAATTTCAGTAGCCATTTCTTCGACTTTATCCACTTTGGTCATAGTGGAAGGTTTGGGAGTTCTATCTTTATAAGTTTGGTTTTCTGGCGTGGCTTCTTGCTCCACAACCTTAGAATCTGGTTTATTTTCGAGTGATTTAATATCATTTTTGAAACTCACTGTAATGGGAGCTTCCTTTTTGTTTTCCACTACCTCTTTTTTTGGTTTGTACGCATAGTCCATACTTTTAAAGGAGGCAAAAGAGTTTTCAATGGCCTCTTTGTACGCAATTCTAAACTCTTTGGACCTACTTCTTCCTTCAATCGTTCTAAAGACTTCGTTATTCTGACAATCTCTAAGGACAATGATTGTTTTGGTGGTAAACAAGGATGAGTTATCCAGAAGATCGGCCGTTAATCCAAGACATCTATTGTTGGCCAAGTCCTCGGGCATAACGTCTTCATAGACAGCATTGAATCCATTAAGGGCAAAGAAATGCTTGACCATTGTACTAGTCTGGTGCCTGTTCTCTATCTTAAAAGCTTCAAACCTTTTAGGCACAACAATGTACTTGTAGTCGTTCAATTGTCCCTTCATGGAACCGTGCAATCCTATTGCAAACGCCAATATGCATACTACTTTGAATCTCATATGGAATGGATAATCAATTATCGTTCCAAGATATAATATTAAATCCGAACTGTAAAGATGCGTAATGACTATCGGCTATATTTTGATAACCCAGAAGATTGTCTCCCATTACATAGAAATTGACCGGCCCAGCCTGAAAATTGAGCCCCAATCCCACGTTTGAAAGTGAATATTTGTCCACGGTATATGTAGTCTTAAAAGAAAATGCTCTTCCAAGTCTCTTTTGATAAAATGCTGTTAAGGCAGGTTGTATACCTCTTGGACGGTATTGCAAAAAGAGTTGCCCACCGACACTGTTCCGGTATAAGTCCGGGTTAGAGGCCTCTTTAACATTTATTCCACAACCGCAATTTTCAATTCTATCCTCAGCTTGGCCAAAATCATAGCGAATGGAACCGTAGGCTTTAATGGGTCTAAGAGAAATGTACCCATTGTCATTTTCTTCGTAGGGAAGGGATGCTTCTATATCGTCCACAAGCTCCTGCCAAAGATCGTTGTCCACATCATTGATGTCCTCAGGCAAAAACACGGTAATACCTTCTGTTATGGCACTACCCTTAAGGGTAAAGTTTCTTACATCTTTTGAATGATAGATAAACCCAACATCCAAAACACTGGCAGTTATGGTGGTCTGAGGGTTTAAATTATAGCTAAAGCCAGCATCGAAACCAACACCTAGATTTCCTCCCAACAGAACTCTTTTTGTAAATAGACTCGTTAAATCTTTTTGAGTTGTTGAGGTATCTTCTTCTAAAATGTCTATTATTTCATCTGCACCAGCGGTTCTAAGTCGCATATTTGCTTCAATACGACTGGTATAGATGTTGTTCTGCCCTTGGGTGGTTATAAAAGATCCTGAATTACCCGTAGACTGAAATTGAAAAATACTTGAGTACAACTTGGCACGCGCCCCAACGGTAAGGGTATTGCTAAGCTTTCTGTTGATTCCAAAATGGAACACATTGACCATTTCTCCCCTTAAACTCAGGTCTCCCAGGTCAAAACTCCTTCCAATATTTGCCCCTCCGTTGCCCTCGAAGGCCAAAATGGCCAAATCTCTAGGCCAATAGACGATGATATCTGTTTCTCCGTACATCCCAAACGAATAATAATCGTCTGGCCTGTTCTTACCCCGGAACCCAACATTGAATCCTTCAATTTGGCTGGTGGTACTAAAATCATCTTTTCTGCTCATTGCATCCAAGACCCTTTCCCTAACCTTAGTGGTAAAATCGATCCCATCATCGGCGAAAAGATCATGAACGGTAACTCCGCTTGTAGCCGCCTGAAAAGACAATCCTGAAATAACGGGGATTCCGGTATGCCATTTTTCCAAGGTCTTTACCCCAGGATTTATCATGAGTGACTGTGGAATCTCATAAAAATCATACAGCAATTGTTTATTCTGGGCACATAGTGAAATAACCCCGAAAAAAGCGGCACCAAAAAACAGTTTGCCCAACCTCATTTTAATCTGAATAAGAATTCCGCCGCTGACCTTAGAATGATTTTAGGCTCTGATTCTGAAGAAGTGCTCGTTGTATCGCTCAGGTTTCCACCGGTAACCCTAAGTGACGATGTGGTGGTTAAAATATCAATGTTTCTTCCCGCCGGACCATAAGCCACTTCCCTAGTAAGAGTGCCAGATGGGGCGGGGTCAACTGTGAACGATTCTGTATCTAATACTGTATCGGCTTCATCTAAAAATTCAATAAACAGTGTTATTCTTTTACTGGTGGTATTTTCAATTTCGTAGCTAAGTGTTCCCTCTAGCAGGCGTTCTGCCACAAATTGTTCATTGAATGGGTCAAAATTGAAGGTCTGCTCATAAAAAACACCAGATACATTCACAGTATTGATGAATTCTTCTGTAGACTCCAGATAGAATAGTCCGGAAGCCAATGTTGGTGTAACGCTCAGGTCATCAAACTGGTCAAAATCCAGTTCTTCAGTACATGATAAAAATATCAATGGAACGAGCAGGAAGAAAAAGGGGCGGAAAAAAATTCCTTTCATAGCAGTAAAAAGCATTTTTTTAGTAAAACAACATAGGGTTGGCCGCACCCTACTATAACTCTACAAAATGCTTTTTATTTCAATAAGATCGTTAATCATTTGACAAACTTGGTGCTCAGATTCCCTATGAGCATTGAAATGCAGTGCTTTCATTCCAACAGAAATTGCCCCCTGTATGTCTGCTTCCAGATTGTCCCCGACCATTAATGCGTTTTCAGGTTCAACCGATGCCTTTTTTAAGGCCATTTCAAAAATCTGGGGATGTGGCTTTTTTACTCCGGCTGTTTCGGAGTTGATTACCTCTACAAAATAATGGTGGATATTGCCTTTTCTAAGTTTCTTCTCTTGTACTTCCTGAAAGCCATTGGTTATGATGTGCAACTTATATTTTGGGGCCAAATAGTCCAACACCTCAACGGTATTGGGTATTAAATGGGTAAACGAGGATAAATGCTGAATGTATTGATGAGCCAGGATATTGATCATTTCATCAGAAACGGTAACCCCAATATGGTCGAAGCTTCTCCGTAACCGTTGATAACGTAATTCTGACTTGCTAACTCTATTCTCTCGATACAGTTTCCAGTATTCCAGATTTATTGGAGCATATACCTCTAAAAAATCGTCCAGAACAACATCCAGACCGTTCTCGTTTAGGATTTTACCAAAGGTAAGTGCTGAATTTTTTTCAAAATCCCACAACGTGTGGTCCAAATCAAAAAAAATGTCGGTTACATTCTTTCTAAACATAGTACCTTCTTAATAGGGATTGGTACAACTCCATCCAGTTCAACTTATGCTTGCCCCCCAAAAGCTCATTGGAAAAAACTATCACCAAACTTCCATTCACCTCTCTCACTAGCCGATAAAGCTTATCCATTTTTTCAAAAACCTCTTCCCTATTCTTACATTCCACAAGCGCATAGTCGTGCATGGCAAAGGGATGTACTTTTAGCGGTTGTCTAGCCTCCATATTGATGTCATAAAAGTAAAAAGGGGTGCAGGTTCCTGCCCGAAATCCTATTTCGTGGGTATAGCCCATGGAAAAATCATCTGTAAACTCAGTTTCTACAAGATTTCTATAGGTAGTTGGCACGCTAACCCTATTATACCGAAGTCTAGAATAATTAATGGGCCTATTGATTAAACTGGATAGTTGCTTTTTCTCTTCTTTTAGAACCGATTTGTCCGTAGAAGAAATGAAGGAAGTACTGAGCGAAACAACACTGTAATCTGCCACCGATTTGATTAGATATCTAAACTTGTTGTTGTTGGGCGAGATGTTCTTGTCATGGGCCGAATGTTTGGCAAATTGAAAGAAAAACATGGTTTTTATGGGAAACTTTTTATGAATCTCGACCAACTCGTCAAAATTGTCATACGGGTCCTTCCTGAAACGCAACAGCACCAAAATTCTATCCCAAAAGCTCCGAAACCTAAATTTGCCGAGATCCAATAGAAATCCACCAAAATTTCTGGCCACACCCCTCATCGCGTAGCAATGTGAAGTGGTCACATTAATAATTGAGGTAAAACTGAACGCCCTATTGGGTTTTTTAATATCGGGGAAACGTTCTGTAAGTAAAGAGAGTAGTTTGTATGCCCATAAGTCAATTACTGGAAGCTCAAGAAATTTGTTTTTATATGCAACGCTATCCTTTACCGGAAACCGACCAACACTATCCTTGACATGTGGGAGATATTCTTCATATCTGCTCAGCAGATAAAAACTGGCAGAAAAAATATCAAAAGGTACCGAGCTTTTTTCACCAGTGGAAAAAAAACAAGGAACTCCTTCCCATTCCGTAACCTTGATCTCAATATCGTTGATTCCTTGTTCAAACAAAAGATCATTGCTACGCAAGAAAAATTCGTTTTGAAGCGGTTGTTTGGAATAGGTCATTTTTGGACCTGAATGTTTGATAAAATCCTCCACTTTGGTAGTAAAGGTGACATCTAGATCCAGGATTTTTTCAAAAATATGTTTTGCCGTATAGGTGAGGCGATTAGTGATCTTATGGGTAAATATCAATAACATAGGGTTGCGTCAATCACAAAATTCCTTGATCTGCAAAACTTAAATAATCGTTTTGGGTCAAGATTAAATGGTCCAAAATTTTAATATCCAAAGCCTCTGTTGCTGTCTTAAGTTTTTCGGTAATCTGTTTATCTGCCGTACTCGGTCTCAATGTTCCAGAAGGATGGTTGTGGGCCAGAATAATGCCCACTGCCCCTAGTTCAAGAGCCTGCTTAAGCACCAGACGCACATCAACCAAAGTCCCTGTAATGCCTCCTTTGCTCAACTGAGACTTATGCATCACTTTATTGGAGTTGTTAAGGTACACGATCCAAAATTCCTCATGTTGCAATTCGCCCATCATTGGATAAAGCAAATCAAAGGCATCTCTGCTACCCTTAATCTTGGTCACCTTCACGGTGTCCTCTCCCCTTCTTCGCCTTCCAACTTCCAGCGCAGCTGCTATAGTAACCGCTTTGGCCTCGCCTATTCCCTTAAACTTCATCAATTGATTCACCGATAGCTTTCCAAGCTCGTTCAAGTTGTGCCCAACGGAAGCCAAAATACGTTTTGACAGTTCAACAGCACTTTCTTTCTTGTTCCCTGAACCTATCAAAATGGCAATCAATTCGGCATCAGATAATACAGGACTTCCCTTGAGCACAAGTTTTTCTCTTGGCCTATCATCATCAGCCCAATTTTTAATGGAAAAGGTAGCAGTTTTTTCTTGCATGGTTTAAATATAGGGGATTAATTCATGTAATTGTCATAAGTAGGTATTCCTTAAAAGGAACCCTTTGTACGAATTAAAAAGTAAATCGATTCTTAAAATATTCGGGAGAAATGGAGGTTGGCTTAATGTTGAAACATTGCCTATCTCCCCTTTTAATTTGCCCTTAGGCAGATACAATTTTACAAAAAAACTGTGTCATATGTCCCGCACAATATGTTTAGATGCTATTTCAACAAAGAGTGGGAAAATAATTCAGCTATTTTGGGGCTATTTATGTAGATGTGCGATTCCAAACACTTCTTAAGAATCTGTAATTCTCAAAGACTTTATACATCATCAACATCTTGGATTTCCTTTTGTTCCACCTTTTTTCTGGAATCATTTACCATTCTATCTTCTTCCAAGACAACATTGGACACCCCCAACATAAAGGCTACCAATAGAACGGAAACCAAACGTTGCGTTTTCTTCATGATTTTTTGAAAAGAAAACCTCATGTACTACCGCTGGCAACTACTGTTCCATGGGTCATATTTATGACAAAAAAGCAGTAAACCATCAACTGGGATTCTCACAAAGCGTCATATAGTGGTTCAAGATGCCATCGGAAGCTATCAATGAACAATTCACCTACAGGTTTTCCCTCCTCGCCGAAGGTCTCCAAACTAACCGCAGTGACCTATTTAACTTAAGGGTACCAAATTTTATCATTATGAGTTCAAACAAATTACTTTATCGTATCTGCTTGGCCTTTTTTAGTCTAGCCATGCTTGGAGCCGTAATCAACTCCATTATCAACTATGAAATTGTTGTGGAAACATTCAAGAATTTAGGTTACCCGCCTCATTTGATTCACCTTTTAGGTGCTGCCCAAGTGCTAGGGGTTATGCTACTGGTGCTAAACAAAGGACAATGGTTTATTGAATGGGTCTATGCCGGCTTCTTTCTGAATCTGAGTCTTGGTTTTATTGCCCATCTTATCTCTGATTATGGCAATGGTGCTTCAGCAGTTTTCTGCTTGATTCCTCTGCTGGTGACCTATATACAATACAAAAGACTGGAAAGCAGTGAGAAAATCCGGGAAGACGAAAAATCTTTTGTCTGGAACAGAGTCTAGAATACAATTATACATTCCAAAGCACCTTTTCAAGACTTTTGAAAAGGTGCTTTAAAATAACTTGGACACTTCATCAAAGTTGAGCCCTCCATAATTCCCAGAGCTCATCAACAGTAAAGTGGTGTCATCAAAATTTTGTCTAAAAAGATAATCCTGAAAATCCTTGGAATTCGTAAAAATCTGAAGGTCCTCCCTATTCAAAGCCAGACCTATCTGTTCTGAAGTCACTTCCTCCAACCCTTTGATCTTAACAGCGTCAGGAGAATAAAAGACAACCGCATCGTCAGCGGCGTCCAAGGCTCCTTTGTACTCCTGCAAAAACTCTGCATTGAGACTGCTATAAGTATGCAACTCTAAACAGGCAAGCAACCTTCTTTCAGGGAACTGCTCTTTAACTGCCCTAGTTGTTGCCATTACTTTGCTGGGAGAATGGGCAAAATCTTTAAATGCCACTTTATTTGAACCTTCGGCAATCTTCTCCATGCGTTTTGAGGCTCCCTTGAAAGATGCTATTGCTTCATAAAAATCAGCTTCATCAACACCCATTTGCTGACATATCCATTTAGCTCCGGCCAAATTGTTGAGGTTGTGTTTGCCAAAAATCTCAATGGGCAATTCTCCCTCCGGGGTTTCCAACAGGGTAGTACCATTTTCTACTTGATAATTTGGTGTGGAATAGGGAAATTTTCTGATCGGGTTCTCCGACGCTTCTACCACTCTTTTTACTTCAAGGTCTTCTTCATTATAGGTAATACTGCCCCCATTAACAATTCCTTCTACAAAAATTTGAAACTGCTCTACATAGTTCTCAAACGTGGGAAATACATTGATATGATCCCATGCTATCCCGCTCAACAGGGCAATATTTGGTTTGTAGAGATGAAATTTGGGCCTGCGATCAATTGGAGAGGACAGATACTCATCCCCTTCCAGAACAATAAAATCATTCTCCTCGGTCAAGTGTACCATTCTATCAAAGCCTTCCAATTGTGCCCCCACCATATAATCCACCTCAATTTCATGATAATGCAATACGTGAAGAATCATGGACGTGATGGTGGTTTTACCGTGACTTCCTCCAATGACCACTCTTGTCTTCATTTTAGATTGCTCATAAAGAAATTCTGGATATGAATATATCTTCAGGCCAAGCTCCTGGGCTTTGAGCAACTCTGGGTTGTCCGATTTGGCATGCATTCCCAAAATCACTGCATCCAACTGCTCATGGATTTTTTCGGGAAACCAACCAAAAGCTTCAGGCAACAGGGATTCTGCTTCAAGACGGCTTTTTGAAGGTTCAAAAATTACATCATCACTCCCGGTAATGAAATATCCCTTATGTTTCAATGCTAGGGCCAGGTTGTGCATGGCACTTCCTCCAATGGCTATAAAATGGATGTTCATCAATACAAATTATATCCCAAAAATAGCCAATGGCACTTCCATAACAAACAAACCAATCCCCTAATTAATTTCTATATTGAAGTAAAATTTCTAACTACAACTTTAATCAGACAGAATCCAAGGAAATAATGCGGGGATACCATGGTAAAGTACCCTATCCAAAAAATGTAACCTTTATAGCATCATTTCACCCGTATTGATTACTTTTCTGTTAGCAAATCATTTAAAAATGAAAAAATTCATATTCATCCTAGTCCTCTCTATATCTACTACGGTATGCGCTCAAAATTCCGAGTATCCTATCAAATCATTCACTGACAAAGGTGCTAAAGCGCCTAATACGCATCATTTAGGAGATGCATGGCTGAATTTTTTGCTTAGTGAAGAAGATGGTCTGGATTATAATATTACCCAAGCAACGTTTAGCCCAAATGCTACGCTGGACTGGCACAAGCATAGTACTCCTCAGGTATTAATTGTAATAGAGGGAATAGGGTATTATCAGGAGAGAGGAAAAGACCCCATCATCATAAGAGAAGGAGATGTCATCAAGTGTGAAAAAGATATTGAGCATTGGCACACCTCATCAATAGAAAATAAGGTATCCTATATAGCCATTTACGGGAACTCTCCAACGATTTGGACGGAAAAACTCAGCAGAGAATACTATAACAGTGTAGCAAAAAAAATTAAGTCAAAAATAAAACTCTAGACAATCTTCATGAACTTAGAAAACATACCCAGCAAAGAAATAATGCCTGGTTACCATGGCAAAATGGTCCACTCCCAAAGTATGACCTGGGTTTTTTGGAATGTGGAAGAGCATGCGGAAGTACCGGAACACCACCATGTACATGAACAGATTATGCATGTTGTTGAAGGTTCTTTTGAATTCACCTTAGGTGGAGAAACCAAAATTTATGGCCCTGGGGATGTGGTAATCATCCCCTCCAACATTCCCCACGGAGGAAAAGCCTTAACTGCTTGTAGATTAATGGATATTTTTAGTCCTGCAAGGGAAGAATACAAATAACGATGAAGATAACTTTAACCGGAAAAAACGCTTTGGTAGGAGGAAGCAGCAAAGGGATAGGAAAGGCTATAGCCTACCAGCTCGCTGAAAGCGGGGCCAATGTAACACTTATGGCAAGGAATGAGGCCAAACTCAAGGAGGTATTGGACACATTGAACACCGACCATGGTCAAAAACACCAATTTTTGGTTGTCGATTTTTCGGATTTTGATGCCTACAAAAAAACCATCGTTTCATTTTTTCAAAGCAATACCATTGATATTTTGATCAACAATACACAAGGGCCTCAAGGCGGTGGAGCTCTTGAAAAGAGCGTAAACGACTACCAGGAGGCTTTTGACCTTCTCTTTAAGTCAGTAGTTTTCACCACCGAACTGGCTCTAAAGCATATGCAACAAAAGAAATGGGGCCGAATTGTTAATGTAGCTTCCATTTCGGTGAAAGAACCGTTGAATTACTTGGCACTGTCCAACTCAATACGGGCTGCTGTGGTAACTTGGGCAAAGAGTCTTGCCTTCGACATTGCCAAAGATGGAATTACCATTAATAATGTGTTGACAGGATATTTTGACACGGACAGAATTACCCAACTCAATGCCAAAAAAGCCGAAAAAATGGGAATTTCTGCGGAAGAAGTCCGTTCCAACATGGAAAATCAAGTTCCCATGAAACGCATTGGAAATCCTGAGGAATATGGATTTTTAGTCGCTTTTCTATCTTCAGATAAGGCTGCCTATATTACGGGTACCAATATCCCTATTGACGGAGGTCTTTTGAAGTCATTGTAGCTAAAAAATCAAAGCGAAATAGGCTTTATTTTTATCATATTTGCAATTTTTGGTTATTTTTATTATCCAATCACTAAAAATAAACCTTATGAATTCAAAAGTTTTTATGGTAGTCCGTATACTGCTGGGATTGTTTGTCCTGATATTCGGATTGAACAAGTTCTTCCATTTCATTCCAATGGGGGAAATGCCTGAAAATGTCATGAGCTACTTTGGTGCGATGTCATCGACACATACCATGACATTGGTTGCCTTAGTTGAAATTGTTGCGGGCCTTGCCCTAATTTTTAACAAATATGGTGCCTTATTGGCCGTAATCTTAATGAGTGTTTCGGTAAACGCCGTACTCTTTCACGCCACCTTGGCTCCAGAAGGTATTGGTCCAGCTTTAGGGCTATTAATTTTGAACATAGCCGCCCTCATTGGGTATAAAGATCGCTATAAAGATATTTTACGCGCCTAAAGAAAAAAGGACCTTCTATCTAAAGAAGGTCCTTTTTATTTCTAGTACAGTTATAGGCTCATTTTATCTTTAAAAATGTAGGACTGTCTCCTAGATACTTCAACTTCTTCGCCATTCTTCATTTTAAGTTTGAGCTTGCCATTAAACCAGGGTACCACATTCTCCACATAATTTGTATTGATTATCTGCTGCCTATTGGCCCTAAAAAAAGATTCCTCCGGGAGTTTTTCCTCCACTTGGTTAAGGGATTTGTACAGTAGGGGTTTTTTATCCTCAAAAAATACGCGGGTATAATTGCCTACAATCTCAAACTGGGAAATTTCACCTATCCGAACCAACCAACATGATTCTCCATCTTTGATGAATATTTGACTGTTCTCAGATAGCTTCTTGGCTTTTGAAGGTTTCTCCTTGTTTCCAGCTAATTGCGCCTTTACCTTGTCCAAAGCCATTGCAAAACGCTTTTCACTTACAGGTTTCAATAGGTAATCCAAGGCATTGTATTCAAAGGATTTTATGGCGTATTCGTCAAAAGCAGTGGTAAAAACAGTTATGGGGACCTCATCCAACATCTCCAAAAGCTCAAAACCATCCTTTTCCGGCATATTGATATCCAAAAACAATAGGTCTGGAGTCTCTTTTTGGATTAAATCATACCCATTGTCCACATTTTCTGCCTCACCTACCAGTTCAAGTTCATCGTACTTTTTTATGAGCTCCTTCAACTCGTTTCGAGCCAGTCTTGAATCCTCCACTATGACAGCCCTTATTTTCATGTCAACGGAATTTTGATTTTGGCCACGACCTCTTTGTCCATTTCCTCGAGCGAGAAGGAAGCACTATCTGCGTAGAGTAATTTCAAGCGCTGCTTTATATTTTTTATACCTAATTGGGTAGAATCTTTTGACATTTTGAGTTTACCGGTATTCCGTACCTCAATTTGCAAACCATCATTAAGTTTGTTGATGCCCAACAATATTCTCCCTCCGGCCTTTAAATTGGAAATTCCATGCTTCACGGCATTCTCAATCAACAATTGAATGATCATGGGCGGAATTTGTACATCCAATGTATCTTTCTCTATGCTCTTCTCAAAATCCAGTCTGTCTTCCAGTTGGATCTTGGAAAGGTCGATATAGTTATCCACCATCTCTAATTCCTCTTTGACCGCGATAGCGTTGATATTGTTCTTGGTGAGAGAATATCTGAGTATTTCAGAAAGTTTGGTGAGCATTTCCCTGGACTTTTCCACATCCTCTAACATTAACCCACGAATATTGTTAAGGCTGTTGAACATAAAATGAGGGTTGATCTGCCCTTTTAATGTATTCAATTGGGCCTGCTTTAAATGGGAATTAAGCTCCAGCCGTTCAATGCGTTCCTTATTTAGTTTAAGAAGTAATTTAATGACCAGATAGGTAACCACCCAGGCGCCAATAAGGAAAAGTGAATTCATGACCTGAATCCAAGGGTTGTCATAGATTTTGAATAAATTCAACTCTGATTCTGTCAAACTTGGACCAAACTTGATGTACAAAAAACCAAATAATAAGTTTAAGGCCCCAAAAAGTGCCGCTGTTACCAAAAATGAAATACCAACTTTAAGAAACTCCTGAAATCCAAATTTGTCAAATTGGATGTTCCTTTTTAGATACCAACGTAAAATCGAAGTGGAAAAAACTCCAATAATTGTTCCCAGAACCACCGAATACACCAAAAATTCAACACTAACTTGTTTTAGTGTGAAAACGGATAGTACGTTAATGAAACCCCAGCCCCCAATCTGGAGTGTCCAAAAAATATAGTTGTTCTTCTTTTTGCTCAGTTCCAATAGTCTTCTCTAGAATTTTTCAAATATACCTTTTACCCAAATGTTGGTTTTTAACTTTATGAGGGTATCCCAGACCCTTTAACATCAGTTCTGGTCTTTTTTCTTTTAAATGGATAACAACACTTTTCCTTACTATCTAAAAAGGCAATCCACATAAAAGAGGTGCTGGTATAGAAAAGTATAAAATAAGTCTTGTATTCCCAACCATTGAATTTACCATAAATGGCTGTTAGTAGACCTAAAATACCCAATATCAAAATGGTTTTCTGTGCAGTATTCAATTTTTTCATAATTAAGGTTTTACTCTTTGATTAAATCAAAATTTCTAGGACTAACGTAATTACTAGTTTTGCTAAAGTGATCATGGCGCTCGGTTTTTTGAATTAAACACAGCTAAAGTACTTAAGTACCTTTCTTTAGAGAAGCAAATTATGGCCAGCGGTAAAATGGAATTGGTGAACGGTATTATACCATGACTTGATTTTTCTTCAAATAAAAAAGGAGCTATAAAAGCTCCTTTTTTATTGAATATCAATTCTCTATCTTAATCCTTTAAGGGTTTTGGAATCTCTTGTTTGTCCAAATGCTTGGCATAGAATCCCATCATGGCCTTGTAAAGTTCTAATCTGTTTTCCTCTTTGCCAAACCCGTGGCCTTCATCATATTTGACCATATAGGGTACATCAAAACCCTTTGCCCTAAGGGCACTTACTATCTGATCGGACTCATCAATATTAACCCTAGGGTCATTGGCTCCTTGGACCACGAACAATGGCTTTTCAATTTTGTCCACATGATATACGGGGGATACTTCTTCCATGATTGTTTTCTCTTCGGCAACATCTTCATCATACCATATTTCTTTGATTATCTTAAGATAAGGTTTCCAATATGGTGGGATTGTCTTCATAAAAGTGAACAAATTGGAAACCCCCACATAATCAACTCCGCATGCATATAGGTCTGGAGTCTTGGTCAAGCCGCGAAGTACCGCATAACCTCCATGACTACCTCCATATATGGCTGCTTTGTCGGCATCTACCCAACCTTGTTCAACAACATACTTTAATCCGTCTTCAACATCATCCATGGCCTTTCTTCCGATTTGTTTAAAACCGGACTCCAAAAACTCTCTTCCATATCCTCCTGAAATCCTGAAATTCACCTGTAGCGTAGCATAACCCCTACTAGCAAACAGTTGTGCTTCGGGATTAAAGCCCCACGAATCCCTGATTCCTTGTGGACCCCCATGAGGGTTTACAATTACAGGGACTTTTTCACCTGCCAATGCAGCTTTTGGAAGTGTGATATAACCATGTAGTGTAATTCCATCTCTGCTGGTAAAGGTAATTGGCCTCATTTCTGACATATCCTCCTCCTTAAGTTGGGGCATGGTATTGTAGAGTTCTTCCAACTCATTTTTGGCAACATTGTACGCGTAGTAAACACCGTATAAACGGTCACTATCCACATAGACCATAAAGAGATTTTCATCTTCTGTTGTGTCCAGAACCCTATATTGTTTGCCGGGAAGCTCTTCTTTCATTTTAGAATCCAATGCTTTGTAAGGGTCGCTAATAGGAACTAGGATATTTTTTTCGCCTTCATAGGAAAAGTAGTCAACCTCATAGTTTCTGGTACGGGAAAGCCCCATACTCTGCACATCGTAGCTATCGTTGACAAAGACCCTTTCAATCATTTTGTCTTCCTTAAGATCATACAACTGAATTTCAGCCTTGTCACTTTCCAAATTGGAGACCACGTAGGCATCATGGGGATACGCTGTTCCGTAATTAAAATTTTGAATGACAAAATTGTCTTTCCAGTTTAGGCTTTTTAGCAACTTATATCCCTCATCACCATCTTCGTAATAGATATCCTGCTCCACACCATCCCTGATTCTGGTGAAGGATTTGAGTTTTCCATCCTTATCGAAATTGTAGCCAAAAATGGGGTTGTTCGGATCATCATTTGAGTAAAGTTGAGTTAATTCACCAGTGATATGATTCACTTTGTAGGGCTCAAAGACTTGAGGATTGTTCTTGTTCATGGAAACAATAAGGTGGTCCTTATCTTCCCGGAGTAGTTCTGTAAACTGTGCCCGAACCCCATCAAAAGGGGTAAGGTCCTTCAGGTCTTTTCCATCTAGGTTCACCGCATAAATATGATAGTTCTCGTTTCCTCCCTTGTCCATGAGGTAGTATAACCTTTGGTTATTTAACCAGCCGTATCCCCTTACCAACTCTTCCTTTTCTTCAATAGCCATTTTGGCTTCACCGGTGGCCAAATTCTTTACATAAATATGTTGTTTTCCATTTTCATCACGTTCGCGATAGGAAAGATATTTTCCGTCAGGGGAAAATCTGAAGGTAAACCCTTTAGGGTTTCCAAAATAATCCTCTACGGTGTACCTGTAATCCCCTTCATCCAATTTGGTAAGGGCGAGTAGTTCTTCATCAGAGCTTACCAAACTTGTATTTCCTGGTAAATCCTGGGCATTTATGGCTATTCCCAAAAAAGACAATAGGAACAGTCCACAAAAATTTTTGATCTTTTGTGTTGTTTTCATAGTGTTTTCATTAGTTTTTGATTGAAATTGACGCTGACTTTCAAAATTAGACTGGTTTTAAAGTCAATTGTTACACATTATAAATCAATTCCTTAGCTCCAGACAAAATCTTTACGGAGATTTGTGAGGAAAAACTAACACTAAGAAGCTATTGAAAAATGTTGTTTATTCCGGAGGAAACTTGGAAAAGACCTTTTTTACGACTGCTCTCAACCTAGACTCCCTAACACTGGGTGAAGCATTGTCCCGATACCCACTTTCGCTAATGGCCTGCCAAAAAAGTGCATCCTTTTGTGAATCAACAAAATCGAACTGTATTTGACGCTGGATTCCTGAACCCCCAATGGGCAAGCCAACAGAAACACCGCCGCCTACATTTCTTCCGGTTCCACCAATTCCTACACCAACAGCGCTGTTGGAGCCGCTCCGATACTGATTACTTAAAATATTGATGTAAAAATCCGGTTCCTCATCCAAACGGTATCCTTTGGATTGCAAGGTGGAATCTAAAATGCGTACCAGACGTTTTTCGTCCAATTGACTCAGTCCTGATTCTATATCAGAAAAATAATTATAGGTAGAATAGTTTGAAAAATCAGTGCCACGGTCATAATCATAATTTACTCTTACGGAGCCGCAAGAGATTAACAGACTAAAGATTGCTATGGCAAAAAGGTATCGCATGGTAGTATTTGGACTACCTTAAATTTAATCAATATTTGGTTTGCTATGACGAATACAGGTGGTTATTCGTTCAACAGCGCCCAAAGTCTATCCTTGAGTTGTTGAACCCCAAAACCGCTTACCGAAGAAATAAAAAGGAAGGGGACATCCTTAAAATCCTCTTCCATTTCGGCCCGCATTTCTTCCATGAGTTCTTCATCCAGCATATCGCTCTTGGAAATGGCCACAAGTCTGTCCTTATCCAAAAGTTCTGGGTTATATCGCCTTAACTCATCAAGTAAAATGGCATATTCTTGGCTAATATCCTTACTATCGGCAGGTATTAAGAAAAGAAGCGTTGCATTGCGTTCTATATGCCTAAGAAAATAATGTCCCAAACCTTTTCCTTCTGCTGCCCCTTCAATTATTCCTGGAATATCGGCCATTACAAAACTCTTAAAATCGCGATGCTGAACGATTCCCAAATTGGGTTTGAGCGTAGTGAACTCATAATCGGCAATTTTGGGCTTTGCCGAGGTCATAACCGACAATAGGGTCGATTTTCCGGCATTGGGAAAACCTACAAGCCCAACGTCTGCCAAAACTTTGAGTTCAAGTGTAATTTGAGTCTCCTGACCAGGGATACCCGGTTGGGCATACCTTGGGGTCTGATTGGTTGGACTTTTGAAATGCCAGTTTCCGCGACCACCTTTTCCTCCCTCCAAAATCACCTTTTCTTCCTGGTCTTCTGTAATCTCAAACAATATCTTATTAGTAGCTGTATCTCTGATTACGGTCCCTAGCGGCACCTCCAAGTATACGTCACCCCCATCGGCACCTGTACTACGGTTTTTGCTCCCGTGTTCCCCGTGCCCGGCCTTAAAGTGTCTTTTGAACTTAAAATGGATAAGGGTCCAAAGATTTTTGTTCCCCTTTACAATGATATGACCGCCGCGACCTCCATCACCCCCATCTGGTCCGCCTTTGGCAATATATTTTTCGCGATGAAGATGCACGGAGCCCTTGCCTCCATTTCCGGAGGCTAAATGCACTTTCACATAATCAACAAAGTTGCCTTCGGTCATTTTTTAACTATTAAAGGTAATTCCGGAAGAGCAATTACTTCAAAGCATCAATTACCTGGCTCAAGCGCTCGGTAATCTCTTTGATTTCTCCAATACCATTCACGGAGTGGAACTTCCCTTGTTTTTCGTAGTAAGCCTTTAAAGGTGCCGTTTTTTGTTTGTACTCGTCAAAGCGGTTACGAATCTTACTTTCATCCTGATCATCTGAACGACCACTTTCTTTGCCACGTTCCAGCAAACGAGCCACTAGAATGTCATCTTCAGCTTCGAGGGCAATGGTTGCGTTGACCTTCATTTCTTTGGATTCCAAGAAATTGTCCAAGGCTTCGGCCTGTGCTTCGGTACGTGGAAAACCGTCAAAAATGAACCCAGCGGCATCTTGATTCTTTTCCACTTCAGCCTTTAGCATATCTATAGTTACCTCATCAGGCACCAAATCCCCTCGATCAATATAGGACTTGGCCAACATACCCAATTCAGTGCCATTTTTGATATTATAGCGGAACACATCTCCAGTGGAGATATGCTTCAGATTGTATTTTTCCTTCAAAACCTCTGCTTGGGTCCCTTTTCCTGCTCCTGGCTTTCCAAAAAGCACTAGATTGATCATATCTTGTTGTTTTAACTGGTATACTTCCCTTAAGTTTCGCCCCAATTCATTATAGTCCAAACCGTAACCTACTATGAAGTTATCGGGAATTTCCAAGCCCACGTAGTCAATGGTATATTCCCCGTTGTAGACCTCAGGCTTGTGAAAAAGAGATGCGATTTTAAATTCTTTTGCGTTGGTCTTGGAAAAAAGGTGAACTAATTTTTTCAAAGTCCTACCGGTGTCGATGACGTCTTCTAAAATAATGACACTCTTACCTTCAATATCATCCGACACATCCAACAAGGTCTCCACAATTCCAGTGGAGGTCAACCCTTGGTAGGAACTCAATCTCACAAATGAAACCTGACATGGATGCTGATAAGCTTTCAAAAAATCTGAAACAAACATGAACGCACCGTTGAGCACGCCAACAAAAAGAGGAACCTCATTTTTGTAGTCCGCAGCGATTTTCTCCGCCATGCGTTCAATGGCAGCCAATATTTCCTCCTCTTTTAAATAAGGCGTGAATACTTTATCGTGAAGTTTTATCAACTTATCTTCCATGCTATCAGGTTGGCAAAGATAACATTTTTGGGGGTGCTTTTTTCTGATATTTTCATCCCTTAAAGGAATTCCCGTATTTTTGCATTCATTCCAATTCGCAGGTCAATGCATTTCTTTTCTTCCAACTTTAAACTCGGTATTTTAGGAGGTGGTCAGCTGGGCAAAATGTTGCTCTATGAAACCCGAAAATGGGACGTTTATACCAAAGTCATGGATGCTTCACCTGAAGCTCCCTGTAAGATTGCCTGCAACGAATTTGTTGAGGGCAGCCTTATGGATTTTGATGCGGTTTATAATTTTGGCAAAGATGTGGATGTCCTCACCATTGAGATTGAAAATGTAAATCTGGATGCGATGGAAAAGCTGGAACAGGAAGGAAAGATTGTGTACCCTCCTACCAAGGCGCTTAGAATCATCCAAAACAAGGCAAACCAAAAACTGTTTTATACCGACAATCAAATCCCTACCGCACCTTTTTCCCGATTTGCCTATACCTCAGAAATTGAAGATAGTCTCAGCAATGGAGGACTTCAACTCCCTTTTGTATGGAAGAGCGCCCAGTTTGGCTATGACGGACAAGGAGTAAAAGTGGTCAGAACAAAGGAAGACCTCAAAGACTTACCCAATGTGGAATGTATTGCGGAGCAAATGGTGGATTTTAAGAACGAACTTGCGGTTATTGTAGCTCGAAGCCCTAATGGTGAAACAAAAACCTATCCTGTAGTGGAGATGGAATTTCACCCCGAGGCCAATCAGGTGGAATACGTAATCTGCCCTGGGAGAATTGAAGATTCCGTTGCAAAAAAAGCTATTGAAGTGGCCCTTAAAGTTTCGAAAAACCTACAGCATGTGGGTCTTCTGGCCGTGGAACTGTTCCAGACACAGGACGACCAAATTTTGGTCAACGAAGTGGCTCCAAGGCCCCATAACAGTGGGCATTATAGCATTGAAGCCAGCTACACCAATCAATTTGAACAACATATAAGGGCCATATTGGGATTACCCCTCGGAAAAACGGAAAGCAAGGTGGCCGGGGTTATGGTAAATCTTGTGGGAAAAGAAGGATATACCGGCGATGTGGTTTACGAAAACATCGATACCATATTGGATATGGAAGGGGTAACTCCACATATCTATGGAAAAAAACAAACCCGTCCATTCCGAAAAATGGGGCATGTGACCATTGTGGATGAAGATATGACAAGGGCAAGACAGATGGCCCAAAAGGTAAAGGAAACCATTAACGTTATAAGTAAATAAAAGATATGAGCAAAGTAGCCGTAATTATGGGAAGCACAAGTGACCTTCCTGTTATGCAAGATGCCGTTGATATTTTACGCGGATTTGACATTGAGGTGGAAATGGACATCGTCTCTGCCCACAGAACCCCGGAAAAACTTTTCGATTTTGGGAAAAACGCTCATAAAAATGGTTTCTCCGTAATCATAGCCGGTGCAGGAGGGGCCGCCCACTTACCGGGGATGGTTGCTTCATTGTCTCCCCTTCCAGTAATCGGGGTTCCTGTAAAGAGCAGCAATTCCATTGATGGTTGGGATTCTGTGCTTTCCATACTCCAGATGCCAGGAGGTGTCCCCGTAGCCACTGTTGCCCTTAATGGTGCCAAAAATGCCGGAATTCTGGCAGCTCAGATTATTGGAAGTGCTGACAAGTGCGTTCTGGACAAAGTTGAATTGTACAAACAAAGTCTTAAAGAAAAAGTAATCAAAGGAGCCGAAGAAATCAAGGGAAAGTGATAACCGCAAAGCTTCATGTTAGGCTACAATGAAATAGGCATATTGTTAGGTCTTTTTGCCGTACTGATCATACTTTTGGCACGAAAAAAAGTACAGAATCCATATGCTAGAAGTATTTGGAGAAGTGCCTTGTTGTGTTTTGCTTTCTATGCCGCGATCCTTATAATAGTTGAAATAAGATGGCACTATTTAAAGCAACATGCCTTGAGTTTTGACCTGGACCAAAATGGTTTTGTGGACCTACATGAATACACGGAAGAAGCCAAAGAGGCCATGAACAGAATTACCATGGATACCGCCAGAGGTTTTGCATTTCTGACCGCAGCCGCGCTGTCCTCAATAATTGCTTTTGCTTTTTTGGTTTCCGATTTGACAGTGACCCATTTACGATTAAAAAAAACGAAGAAAAATACCTATGAATAATCCCCTGCTTGAAGAATTTGACAAAGCACCCTTTTCTAAAATAAAGAACGAACATTTTAAACCCGCTTTCCTTAAGGCCATTGAAAATGCCAAAAAAGAGATAGAGCAGATTGTTGGAAATCCGGAACCGGCAAGTTTTGGCAATACCTTGGAAGCTCTTGATTTCTCTGGCAAGCAGCTGGACCGGATTTCCAGTATTTTTTTCAATCTTAATTCTGCGGAGACTAACGAAGAAATCCAAAAAATAGCCCAGGAAGTCTCTCCACTTCTTTCTGAATTCAACAACGACATCATTTTAAATGAAGGACTTTTTGAAAGGATAAAACTGGTTTACGGGCAAAAAGAAAACCTGAATCTTACTCCCGAACAACAAACCCTGTTGGAGAAAAGCTATAAAAAGTTCAGTAGAAATGGTGCCAATCTTGGAGATAAGGACAAAAAACGCTTACGTGAAATCGATGCCGAACTTGCTCAATTAAAATTGAAGTTTGGAGAAAACGTATTGGCCGAAACCAATAAATATGAACTTCACTTAACCAATGAGGAGGATTTAAATGGCCTGCCTGATGGACCCAAAGAAGCCGCGGCCCAATTGGCAAAATCAAAAAATAAAACAGGATGGCTGATTACCTTGGATTATCCCAGCTATATCCCTTTTATGAAATATGCCAAGAATAGGGCCCTGCGCAAACAGCTCTCCCTGGCTTTTGGTAGTAAAGGCTTTCATAAGGATGATCTTGACAACCAAAACAACATATTAAGAATTGTTTCTCTAAGACAGGAAAGGGCCACCCTTTTAGGTTATGAAACACATGCCCATTTTGTTTTGGAAGAACGAATGGCCGAAACACCAAAGAAAGTCCTCAGTTTCCTGAATGAACTTTTAGAAAAAGCTAAGCCGGCTGCAGAAAGAGAGTTTGCGGAACTTGAAGCGTTTGCCAAAGATTTGGATGGTATTGGTCAATTGCAGAAATGGGACAGTGCCTACTATTCTGAAAAGCTAAAACAAAAATTGTTTAATCTTGATGATGAAAAACTGAAACCATACTTTAAACTGGAAAATGTGATTTCTGGGGTTTTTAAAGTTGCCGAAAAACTATTCGGACTCACCTTTGAAGAGGTTTTTGATATAGACAAATACCATGCTGAAGTGAAGACCTTTGAGGTTTACGATGAGTCTAAAAACCTGGTTTCTCTATTTTATGCCGATTTTCATCCAAGACCGGGAAAAAGAGGTGGCGCCTGGATGACCTCTTACAAAGCACAGTACATTTTGAATGGTCAAAATAGTCGTCCACATGTTTCCAATGTGTGCAATTTCACAAAACCCACACCCACCAAGCCCTCTCTCTTAAGTTTTAACGAGGTGACCACCTTGTTCCATGAATTTGGACACGCCCTCCATGGTATGTTGGCAAACACTACCTATTCAGGTCTTTCCGGGACGTCTGTGTATTGGGATTTTGTTGAATTGCCAAGTCAGATCATGGAAAATTGGTGTTATGAAAAAGAAGCTCTAGAGCTTTTTGCCTTCCATTACAAAACGGGAGAACTTATTCCTATGGATTTGGTTCAAAAGATAAAGGAATCCGCAACTTTCCAAGAAGGTATGGCAACCCTTCGTCAATTAAGCTTTGGTTTTTTGGATATGTCATGGCACGGGTCCGACCCTTCCAACATCAAAGATGTAAAAGCTCAAGAAGTAGGGGCCTTCAAAGACACCAATCTATTCCCTGAAACTCCGGAAACCTGCATGAGCACTTCATTCTCTCATATTTTCCAAGGTGGGTATTCCTCAGGATATTACAGCTACAAATGGGCAGAGGTGTTGGATGCGGACGCCTTTTCTTATTTCAAGGAAAATGGAATCTTCAATAAAGATATTGCAGACAAATTCAAGGAACATGTGCTTTCTAAGGGTGGAACAGAAGACCCCATGGTACTCTACAAACGTTTTAGGGGGGCAGAGCCCAAAATTGAGCCCTTATTGGAGAGAGCGGGATTGTTGAAATTGAAGGATTAGCAACATTCCAATATTGGACCATCCCCACCTCCGCTGGACAATGAGATTACACCAAAGGTGGCTATAATCAGCAATACTCCTAAAGTACTAGCTACAATGGTTTTACCTGTAGCAAACTTTCTAATCCTGCTTTCGGTTATCATTGACTTTTGAATGGTTATCTCTGTTTTATTCTGTTCAACGACTATGGTAGAATCTGTAACCTGCTTGATCAACACTCTTTGCATTTCTCGATTTCCAATTCTTATCTCATATTTTTCACCCTGTACAAAATCATTTCCCAAAGGTTTTAGATTCTTGTAACTGTAGCAACTGCTAAATAGGACCAATAGGGCTGTAAGTGTTGAAAAGTTTTTCATGTTAAGAGGTTGATTTATGGTTTTATCCTGCTGAATACTAGTAATTTACTAAATATTCTGAGCTTTCAGTGATTTTGGATCATTTATTCCCAGCAACTTTCTTCCAAATCAGTTCAGGTTAATCTATGTTGTTTCCATCTGAAAATTGTTAATCTTTGATTAAAGTCCAGGTTCATGAACTTTTCGTGATAATTTTTATCGTCGTTTGTAACAGCTATAGATCATAAACTAAAATCAATTACTTTTGATATTCTTAAACAGATATGGCATTACACGAGCTTCATCCTCAAAATTGGGTAGACCAGTACGCAGATTACCTTTTTAACTATGCAGTGGCACGCGTTAGTGACGCTGAGATTGCCAAAGATTTAGTACAGGAAACCTTCTACGCAGGTCTCAATTCCGCTAAAAATTACAAGGGCGATGCCGCCGAGCGAACCTGGCTCATTGCAATTTTAAAGCGAAAGGTGATTGATCACTACAGAAAAATCAATTCCAAAAAAGGCAAGGCCGAAGTTCGTGTCAGTTATGGTTCGGATTCAGATTCTGAAGGAGATTGGCTGGAAGAACAAGTAGCCGACCCTTTTAGTCAAGATGGCGATAACGCACTTGAAAACGAGGAATTGGGAATGGCCATTCAGGAATGTATCTCCAAATTGCCCAGAAAACAATCGTTGGTATTCAAAATGAAAACCATTCAGGGCATGAGTACCGAGGACATTTGTAATGATTTGGGAATAAATCCGTCCAACCTTTGGGTGATGATTCACCGGGCAAGAACGGCACTCATGGGTTGTTTAAATGAAAATTGGTTTTAGTTATGAAGATTTCATGTGAGGAGGCATCAAATATTTGCAATAGATCACAATACAAGGAAGCGAGCTTTTGGGAGATCCTAAAATTGCGCATGCACATCTTGTATTGCAAAACTTGTGCTAAGTTCACCAAACGCAACCAAGCGTTGACCTCGCTTTGTGATCGGGCAGAATTGAACGTGTTGTCAGAAAGCGAAAAGGACGCTATGAAAAAAGATTTGGAGAAAAGAATCTAGAAGTTACTTGCCATCCGTAGGACTGCCAACCAAATTATCGGAATACCCTCAACCCAAAAAGAAACAAAATACCCACCACGTTTTTTTTGATTGACCAAGAGGACAGAAATCAAAAGAATACCCAAAACCAATCTCGTCCAAATTTCCATAGTGGTAATTTCATCTTTTAAAAAAGTTAGGGTAAAGAATAGCATCGTCAAACCCAAGCCCAGACCTATGGTCTTTTTAACTCCCAATACCTGAGGCAAGGTCCGTAAGTTTTGATCGTCCCATTTCAAATCCCTTATTTCAAAAGGTAACAAGAGTACCAAAACCAAAATAAAACGCTGCGCCATCAGCACCCCAATATCCCAACCAATGGAATAATCAACATCCAAAACTGGAAGCAATACCGTAAACCCCGTCCACACTAAAGCCACAATATAAACTTTGAAACCAGCAAGGTTTCTTAAATTTTTAGCATCAGGTAGTAATGGCACTGCATACAGGGTGGATAACAATCCCAATACTACTACCGCAATCCAAATTGAAGTGTTCAACTGAACAAAAAAATACATGGCAAGCCCAAATGAAAGAAAGCTGAATACCTGAATCCCTTTATGGTACGAATTGGATACAATAATGTATTTGTATGCCTCTACCCCATACTTGATAAAATTGTAGCATACCACAGTACTGAAAAAAACAAAACCCATCAACGAAAGATTCCAGGAAATGTTTAAGAAATAAAAAGTACAGCCCATAAGAGAAATTACTGCCAAAGCAACATGAATGCTGGCATCCAAATAAAAATCAAAAATGAATTTCAACGTCCTCATTGAACAAAATTCTATTGCCTACTACAAAGGTTAATTTTTGGTTAACAACTTTGGTCCAGAGCTTTTCAAAATTGCCTATTTTCGTCGAATTAATCCCTAATTTTGTGCACTTTATTGGATTGAACATGAATACAGAAATGTTTGCCGCCAGACATATAGGCATTACGGAAAAAGATCTTCCCAAAATGTTGGAGACTATTGGGACAGACACCATGGACCAGTTGATTCACGAGACCATTCCCGATGATATTAGACTTAAGAAACCCTTAAACCTTCCCGAAGGGATAAGTGAACATGAGTTTTTAAGTCATGTCCATGAACTATCCAAGAAAAATAAAGTATTCAAAACTTATATTGGGTTGGGTTATCACGAGTCTTTGACCCCTTCAGTAATCAAGCGTAACATACTTGAAAATCCCGGATGGTATACTGCCTATACGCCCTATCAAGCTGAAATAGCGCAGGGAAGATTGGAGGCACTATTAAATTTCCAAACCATGGTCAGTGACCTAACCGGAATGGAAATTGCCAATGCCTCCCTGTTGGATGAGAGTACTGCAGCTGCCGAAGCCATGACCATGCTTTTTGATATAAGATCAAGACAGCAGAAAAAGGAAGGTGCCGTTAAGTTTTTTGTTTCCGAAGAAATACTTCCCCAGACTTTAAGCTTATTACAGACCCGATCTGAACCATTGGGCATTGAACTTGTTGTAGGCAACCATGAAACATTCGATTTTTCAGAAGGATTTTATGGTGCAATGCTGCAATATCCGGGAAAATACGGTCAAGTTCATGACTATGCCAATTTTGTAAAAACAGCCAAAACCCATGAAATCAAGGTGGCGGTTGCTGCCGATATATTGAGTCTTGCACTACTTACTTCTCCTGGTGAATGGGGAGTGGATGTGGTGGTCGGTACTACCCAACGCTTTGGAATACCTTTAGGGTATGGTGGGCCTCACGCTGCTTTTTTTGCCACCAAAAATGACTACAAGAGAAACATTCCCGGAAGAATTATAGGGCTCACCAAGGACACCGACGGTAATCCAGCTTTGCGGATGGCGCTTCAAACTCGGGAACAACATATTAAAAGAGATAAGGCCACTTCTAACATCTGTACAGCTCAGGTATTGTTGGCAGTGATGGCTGGCATGTATGCCGTTTACCATGGCCCTGAAGGACTAAAATACATTGCCAATAAGGTTCATACCCATACCAGAATGCTGACCAAAGGTTTGGAAGGACTCGGTCTGGAACAATTGAACAGTTCGTACTTTGATACAATTCTGGTCCGTGTGAAAAATGTGGAAAAACTTAAGGAAATTGCAGTACAAAACAGCATCAATCTCAACTATGTTGATGCTGACACTGTATCGATATCCTTGAATGAAGCGGTTTCTGAAAGTGATGTCAAAGTTTTGATGTATTGCTTCATGAAATCACTTGACATCAAAAATGATATCTCCTTTGCTGCTGAAATTGATGAAGTGATTTCGGGTCCATCTCAACGCAAAACTCCGTTTTTGGAGCATGAGGTATTCAATTCCTATCACTCCGAAACAGAGTTGATGAGGTATATCAAAAAATTGGAACGCAAAGACTTGGCCCTGAACCATTCCATGATTTCTTTGGGAAGCTGCACCATGAAATTGAATGCCGCTTCGGAAATGTTGCCCTTAAGCTGGTCCAATTGGGGAAACATTCACCCTTTTGTACCTCTAGACCAAGTTGAAGGTTATCAGGACATGCTAAAATCGCTGGAGTCGCAATTAAATGAGATTACTGGGTTTGCAGCCACCTCCCTTCAACCAAATTCGGGAGCTCAAGGAGAATATGCCGGTTTAATGACCATCAGAGCCTATCATGAATCCCGTGGAGAAGGACATCGGAACATTTGTATCATTCCCGCTTCTGCTCACGGTACCAATCCTGCTTCTGCAGTTATGGCAGGCATGAAGGTGGTCGTTACCAAAACCGATGATAACGGAAATATTGATGTTGACGACCTTAAGGAGAAAGTAGAGTTGCATTCCAGCAATTTAGCCGCATTAATGGTCACATATCCTTCAACTCATGGGGTTTTTGAATCATCCATTATCCACATCACCCAATTGATACACGAACATGGAGGACAGGTCTATATGGATGGTGCCAATATGAATGCTCAGGTAGGCCTAACCAATCCGGCAACCATTGGAGCTGATGTATGCCACCTCAACTTGCATAAAACTTTCGCCATACCTCATGGCGGTGGCGGACCAGGAGTAGGCCCTATTTGTGTTGCAGAACAATTAAAGCCTTTTCTACCCACAAATCCAGTTATTGAAACTGGGGGCGAAAAAGCAATTACAGCAATTTCCGCAGCTCCTTGGGGAAGTTCTTTGGTGTGCCTCATATCCTACGGATATATTAAAATGTTGGGAGCCGAAGGACTCACCAACTCGACCAAAGTGGCCATTCTCAATGCAAACTATATCAAGGACCGACTCAAAGGAAGTTTTGATGTACTTTACACCGGGGAACGAGGAAGAGCTGCCCATGAAATGATCGTTGACTGCAGACCTTTTAAAACCAATGGTATTGAAGTGGTAGACATTGCAAAAAGATTGATGGACTATGGTTTTCATGCCCCTACCGTTTCCTTCCCAGTTGCGGGAACTTTGATGATTGAGCCCACAGAAAGTGAAAGCTTAGCTGAATTGGACAGGTTCTGTGATGCAATGATTGCTATCCGAGCAGAAATTGATGAGACCAGTTCAGAAGACTCCAACAACGTATTGAAAAATGCACCGCATACCCTGGAAATGGTCACGAATGATTCATGGAATTTCCCATATTCAAGACAAAAAGCCGCGTTTCCATTGTCCTATGTCGCCGAAAACAAATTTTGGCCCACAGTAAGAAGAACAGATGAAGCGTTTGGGGATCGTAATTTAATATGTACCTGCACCCCAATCGAAGCTTACATGGAAGCATAGTAAAACCAGCATGATTATTGGCCTGAACCCCCTATTTTATCTTGAAACTAGGGGGATTTTGTTTTCTTACCCCTTAGAAAATCACCTTGGACATCATATAGATTGTTATGCGTGCATAACAACAAAGACTTTAGATCATATCTTTCATATATTAAAACCTCCACATGAAAATCGGTATTACAGGCACTGGAAGTTATATTCCCGCCATCGTCACAAAAAATGAAGATTTTTTACAGCATGAATTTTTGGCCACTGATGGTGCTTCCATCGGAAACAACAATGCCGTTATCATTGAAAAGTTCAAATCCATCACGGGTATAGCAGAAAGACGCTATGCAGAATCAGAACTCAAAACCTCTGATCTTGGCTACTTGGCCGCTCAGAGGGCTATAGAGGATGCAGGAATAAACAAAGAGGAACTGGATTATATCATCTTCGCCCATAATTTTGGTGATTTAACACCAGGGAAGATTCAAAGTGATACCTTACCAAGCCTTGCAACACGAGTAAAGCACCTCCTTCAAATTAAAAACCCAAAGTGTGTAGCCTACGATGTTATTTTTGGTTGCCCAGGTTGGATTGAAGGGGTAATTCAGGCCTGTGCTTTCATAAAAAGTGGGATGGCAAAAAAATGTCTGGTAATTGGGGGAGAAACACTTTCCAGAATTGTAGACCCACATGATCGAGACAGTATGATCTATTCTGATGGCGCTGGCGCTTCAATAATTGAAGCCAATGCCAGTTCTGGCGAAATCTTGAGTCATGCTTCTGTTACCTATGCCAATGAGGAGGCCTACTACCTGTTTTTTGACAAAACCTATAACAATGAAGGCTGCCCGGACACCCGGTACATCAAAATGCATGGTAGAAAAATTTATGAATTCGCCTGTACACATGTGCCTCAGGCCATGGCAGACTGTCTGGATGAAAGTGGAGTAAGTATTGATGAAGTAAAAAAAATATTCATCCATCAGGCCAATGAAAAAATGGATGAGGCCATCCTTAAAAGGTTCTACAGACTTTATAAAAAGGATGTTCCCGAAGACATTATGCCCATGAGCATACACAAGCTGGGGAATAGCTCGGTGGCGACCATACCCACCCTATATGATTTGGTCCTTCAGGGAGAACTTCCGCAACATCAAGTTAAAAAGGGAGATGTTGTTATCTTTGCAAGCGTTGGTGCAGGAATGAACATCAACGCCATTGTATATAGATGCTAGATGTACGAAAACAACTTTCCGAATAAACGCTACAAACACACTTTGGCGTTTTTACAAAAACATATCTCTACTTCCGAATCCATTTTGGATCTAGGAGTTGAAAATCCATTTTCCGATATCATGAAGTCTAAGGGCTATGAGGTTAATAATACCTCAGGGGAAGATTTGGACGTGGATTTTACCACTGTAACTCAATCTGACGCCCAAGTTGTGACCGCATTCGAAATTTTCGAACACCTTGTAGCTCCCTTTAATGTACTTAAAGAAATCAAGGCTCAAAAGTTAGTGGCCAGTATTCCCCTTCGACTTTGGTTTGCCTCTGCTTATAAAAGTAAGAATGACCCTTGGGACAGACACTACCATGAATTTGAGGATTGGCAATTTGACTGGCTTCTGGAAAAAGCTGGATGGACCATCAAAGACTCAGCTAAATGGAGCAATCCCACAAAAAAAATAGGAATTAGACCTCTATTTCGATATTTTACGCCAAGATATTATATTGTGTATGCAGAGCGATAGTCCATGCAGATCACTATTATAATTCCCGCACACAATGAAGCTACTTTTTTAAAGAAGTGTCTCGACTCATTTGTTGCGCAGACCCACACTCCAGACGAAGTCATCATTGTAGATGACAATTCTAGCGATGATACCTTTGCCATTGCCAACGAATACACCAAAAAATTTGAATGGATCAAAACCGTTCAGCGAAAATCAACAGATGAACACATTCCGGGTAAAAAGGTAGTGGATACCTTCAACTTCGGGTTGACCTATGCTTCTTCTTTTGATCTCATAGGAAAATTTGATGCGGACATCATTCTTCCCTCCAACTATTTTGAAACCGTATTGAAGCAATTTCAAGCCAATTGGAAACTGGGTATGTGCTCCGGACTTCTCTATATTAAAAAGGGGGATAAACGGGTCTATGAAAGCATTGCGGACAAATCCCATATTCGTGGTCCCATCAAGTTGTACCACAAGGCTTGCTTTAACAAAATTGGCGGATTGCGACCTGGTGTCGGTTGGGATACCGTAGATGTGCTTCTGGCGCAGTATCACGATTTTGAGACAACGACCATTCCAGAACTCCATGTAAAGCATTTACGTCCAACAGGGCATGGCTATAGCTCCAAAAATTTTCAAGCTAAAGGAGCAGCGCTTTACAAAATGCGTTACGGAATTACTCTTACCAAAATAGCTGCCTTAAAAATGTCCTGGCAAGCCAAAAATCCATTTTTGTACTTCTCCATGCTTGTAGGCTATCTGAAAGCTATGGCAGCCAGCACCCCGCGTTTTGTCTCCAAAGAAGAAGGTGTTTTTATAAGAAAACTTAGATGGAAAGGAATAAAAGCCAAATTAGTCTAACACTTCTCCAATAGGTCTTCCTGTAGCTCCGTTGGGAAATGCTGTCCCCAACAAGGTTGCTATGGTAGGGGCAATATCTGGGATTTCGGTTCTATTGGCGGTGCTTCCGTGTTTAACGCCCTTTCCAAAAAACAACAAGGGTACATGGGTGTCATAAATCATTGGGGAACCGTGGGTAGACCCGGTTAATTTATATGAAATGAATCCGGGCTTAGGTACCATCAAAATATCTCCAGAACGTTTTTGATTGTAACCATTCTGTAAGATATAGGGAATTCCTTCGCGATATTCGTTCTGCCACATCTGATGTCCAGTGAACACCCTATCCAGTTGATTGTAACTTAGCAGTTCCATGGCCATTTCCTCTTGTGCATCATCCAAATCAATATCCAAATTGGCCAAAATCTTATGATTTAAGAAAATCTGGCCGTTAGAAATGCTCTTTACCACATCCGTGGTTCCGTATTTGTACTTCAAAAACTCCGTGAATTTTTCCTGCATGTTGTCCATATCCAAGTATCCAGCAGGTATTTTTTCATCCTTTAAATAGCTCGGCACATGAATAGCTCCATGATCAGCAGTGAGAAAAACGGTATACTGTCCTTTACCTACTTTTTCATCCAAAGTATTAAAGATTCGAGCCAAATCCTGGTCCAATCGCATATAGGTGTCCTGAATTTCCTTTGAATTGACACCATAAAAGTGTCCCACATAATCCGTACTGGAAAAACTTATGGCTAGAAAGTCAGTTATAGCATCCATCCCTAAATTCTCGGCTTCCAAGGCTGCTAGGGCAAAATCAGCAGTAATGCTGTTTCCATACGCAGTTTTTCTTAAGAGATCAAACTGCATGTTAGCTTCCCATAGTCCAGGTAAGTCATGCGGAAATGTTGTATTGTTTTCACCCTCCAGCTTGCCTTCATAATTATTATTGTCCTGGCCACTTTCTAGATAGATGTTTATAGGCTTCAATGTGGTCCAAGGTTTTTTATAGACCTCAACTGCATCGGAAGCGTTAAAATCGTTTACCCATTGCGGCAATGTATCCATATAGTATGAACTGGTAATCCAGTTGCCGTTTTCGCCACCTTCAAACCAATATGCGGCATTGGCCATGTGTCCTCCAGGCAATACCGCCCCCCTGTCCTTTAAAGCAACTGCAATTACTTTTCCTCTTTTTTGGGTATGCAATCTTAGCTGATCGGTTATTGTTGTGGAGAGCATTCTATGAGGGGACATTTTTCCAGCATCTGAAGAGCTCCCAACCGAAGAATATCTGTCATCCGCAGCACAATAAACCTCTTCATCCTGAAATTTGTCATACCAATCATTGCCAATAATTCCGTGGGTGGCCGGCGTAGTTCCCGTATACACCGAAGCGTGTCCGGGCCCAGTACTGGTTGGCGCATAATTGAAATGATGGTTCTTACAATTGAATCCTTCTCCAACCATACGCTTAAAACCTCCTTCTCCATATTGCCCCCAAAAACGGGTCAGGTAATCATAACGCATCTGATCAACCACAATTCCCACAACCAATTTGGGTGTCTCTACAATTTCAACAGGTTTTACTTCTTCGGTATTTTTCTTTTTTCGTTGGGCGTTGGCAACGTTCAAAATACAAATTGACATCAGCACAAATAAAAGTCTTGTATACTTCATGGATGGAGTTTATCTAGTGATGCAAAACTATTCATTTCTCCCTTTTATAAATTTAAATGAAGGTTAAATGCTCCACAATATTCTTATTTTTATCACCGCAAGTCTATTTTTAGCACATGAAATACCTTGAAGCGATTGGAAAGTACTTCATCATGGTATGGGAAGTATTTAAAAAACCAACCAAGTGGCCAATCATGAGATCCCTGATTCTTAAGGAAATCGATGAGTTGATTTTCGGTTCCATGGGTATCATCATATTTATTTCCTTTTTTATAGGAGGGGTGGTCACTATCCAAACTGCTTTAAACCTCAATAGCCCCTTTTTACCTAAAAGTTTGATTGGTTTTGCAACCAGGCAATCGGTAATCCTAGAATTTGCCCCAACCTTTACCTCCATCATTATGGCAGGAAAAGTGGGGTCCTATATCACCTCGAGTATTGGAACCATGCGCGTTACAGAGCAGATTGACGCCTTGGAAGTAATGGGTGTCAACTCGCTGAACTATCTGGTATTTCCAAAGATTATTGCGATGCTCATGTATCCGTTTGCCGTGGCCGTGGCCATGTTTGTTGGTGTTTTTGGAGGTTGGATTGCTGCTGTTTTTGGTGGATATGCTCCCAGCGGAGAATTTATCAAAGGTTTACAGATGGATTTTGACAGCTTCCATGTTACCTATGCATTCATAAAAACCTTTGTTTTTGCGTTTGTCATTGCCACCCTGCCCTCCTATCATGGCTTTTATATGCGCGGTGGCGCCTTGGAAGTAGGTAAGGCCAGCACCACTTCCTTTGTGTGGACCAGTGTGGTCATCATTATTCTGAACTATATCCTAACACAATTACTACTAGGCTGATGATCATTGTTGAAAATCTACATAAATCGTTTGGCGATTCGCATATACTAAAGGGGATAAGCACCACCTTTGAGCAAGGAAAGACCAATCTGGTAATTGGACAAAGTGGTTCTGGAAAAACGGTGTTCTTGAAGTGTCTTTTAGGTCTTTTTGAACCCGAAGAGGGCCAAATCTGTTACAATGGGCAATACTATTCTGAACTTTCCATTAGTGAACGTCGCGATTTAAGACAGGAAATGGGAATGGTCTTTCAGGGAAGTGCGCTCTTTGATTCCATGACCGTTGAAGGAAACGTAATGTTTCCCTTGGACATGTTCACCAAACAATCTAGGTCCGAAATGCAAGATCGTGTGGATTTTGTCCTGAAACGCGTCAATCTTATTGATGCCCATAAAAAGTATCCTTCAGAGATTTCCGGAGGAATGAAAAAACGTGTGGCCATTGCCCGTGCCATTGTAATGAATCCTAAATACTTGTTTTGTGATGAACCTAATTCTGGTCTGGACCCCAAAACAGCTATCTTGATTGACAATCTTATCCAGGAAATCACGCAAGAATACAACATCACCACGGTCATCAATACCCACGACATGAATTCGGTGATGGAAATAGGGGAAAAGATTATTTTTCTTAAAAATGGTTATAAAGAGTGGGAAGGCACCAACAAGGAAATCTTTAAAACGGACAACAAGGCAGTAACCGATTTTGTATACTCCTCTGAACTGTTTAAAAAAGTACGACAGATGTACCTAGAAGAACGGAATTGAACTACTCCACCTCTTTAATGACCAAAGTAGAATCTTGAAGCCTTAGTTTCAGCCAGGCCAACATTTTTTGGGCGTCCGTGTTCTTTTGGCTCTGTCGGATTCCATCTTTCCATTTCACTTCAAAAACAGGAACAGTATCCAATTTGCTAAAGTCCGTTCTCATTTGATAAGAGAACCCCAAACCAGCTATATTCTCATAATTGGCCTTGGCTTCAGCACTGATATCCGTAAAAGGGATTTGTTTACCAGCATTTTTGGTCAGGCTGGCCACTTCTTCTTCCAACAGTCTGATTTGCTCATCCTTGTTCAGTAATTCTGCTTTGTTCTTCTCATAAAGTTCACTTACATAATTGAACTTTTCTTCGGAATCGTCCTTACCCCCCTGGATAATGTGCAATTCAGCTTCTTTAAGTCTGGAGAATTCATTTTTTTGAGTTCGCCAGGTATTCACCACATTTTCCGGAATAATCTCGTCTCCCATGCAGACGAGCTCAATCAATGGAGTCTTTCCATCATTGTACTCCAATTTGGTTAGATTATCCACATATCTTCCAGCCCCCTGAAACTGGTATACCTCGACGGTCTCTTTTAGAAATTCCTGTGCCTGTTTTTTAAATAAGGATTCTTGAAAAACCTTATAGAAGGTAAATCCGGCAGGTACCATTACTAAAATTCCGGTAATGGAAGCAACTCTGGCTATAAACCTCCTTTTTTGGGAGTTGGCATAACGTACCATCGGAAATCGTAAAAACTTGATGACCAAAAACGTGGCTAAACCTATAAAGATGGTATTGATAATGAACAAGTACATGGCTCCGGCTGCATACCATGGTTTGCCAATGGCCAATCCAAAACCTACCGTACAAAGCGGTGGCATAAGAGCTGTGGCAATAGCAACACCAAAAATCACACTGGCTATAGTCCCTTTTTTTGCACGTGCAATGACCAGGGCAAGACCCCCGAAAAAGGCAATCAGTACATCTCGAATGTCCGGTTTTGTACGGGCCAAAAGTTCAGATGATTCATCACGAAGTGGAAAGAGGTAAAAGAACAAAAAGGCGGTAACCACACTCAAGACCACCATTACGGTAAAATTCTTTATTGAGCGCCTCAGCGTATCAATGTCGTTGATGGCCAATGACATGCCCATACCCAAAATAGGGCCCATAAGCGGGGAAATTAACATGGCACCGATAACAACAGCGGTAGAATTAGCGTTGAGTCCAACAGAGGCTATGAAGATGGAACAGATTAGAATCCAGGAAGTATGTCCCTTAAAAGGGATATCATCAATGATAGATTCCTTGGTTGCAGCGGCATCCGTGTTGGTCCTTATTTCCAAAAGTTCCGAGAGAAACTTTCGTATACTGCCCAAAAGTCCTTTGAAGTCCTTTTTTACTTCATCTCCACTATCCTGCGGAGTAGGGGGCTCATTATCTGCAAATAAATGTTCACTCATATGCTATGCATACTGATCTCCAAATTTGTCTTTTACCTGGTTCAGTACTTTTTTAATATCCTGTTGTTTGGATTTGGGGTAAATCAATAAAACTTCCTCCTTGTCCACTATAATATAGTCTTCCAGGCCATCCACTACCACAATCTTACCTTTCGGCGAACGTACCATATTACCTTTTGCATCTTCCATGAGCGTCTGGGCATTGACAACGGCATTTCCTGACTCATCTTTATCCAGTTTATCATATAATGCCCCCCATGTTCCCAGGTCGTTCCAATCAAAAGTGGCCGGTAAGGTGAAGATGGACTTGGATTGTTCCAAGATAGCATAATCTATGGATATGTTTTCGGCCTTGGCATAGTTTTCTTGTATAAAAGCCTGTTCATCAGCAGTATTATAACAAGAAATACCTTCCCCAAAAAGTTGGTATTGTTTGGGTTGATAATTTTTAAACGCGGTTACTATGGTATTCACACTCCACATAAAAATACCGGCATTCCAAAGAAAATTGCCCTGGGCCAAAAATTCCTTTGCGGTTTCGTAATCGGGTTTTTCTCGGAATTGTGACACCTTTTTCAACTTTTCGTCACTTCCCTTTTCAAATTCAATATAACCGAAACCTGTATTGGGAAAAGTAGGTTGGATTCCCAAGGTGCACAACACTTCCTCTTTTTCACATTTATCAAAACACGCCTTGACATCATTCTCAAAGGCTTGTTCATCTTCAATCCAATGATCACTGGGTGCTACGATCATTACCGCATTGGGATTCATTTTTTGGATTTTCAACGCGGCATACAAAATACAAGGCGCGGTATTCCGCATGGCTGGCTCCAACACCACCTGCTCCTGTTTTACCTTAGGTAATTGTTCCAAAACCAAATCATTGTACCGCTCGTTGGTGAGTATCAAGATATTTTCGGTGGGGATAAAACGATTCAACCTATCAAAGGTTTTTTGAATCAACGTCTTCCCAGTACCCAGCATATCGTGAAACTGCTTGGGATTAGCTGTGGTACTAACTGGCCAAAAACGGGAACCAACTCCCCCGGCCATCAAAACTGCGTAATAATTTTTGTTCATTTTATCTTGATTCTTATTTAGAAGGGTGGTTCAAAGGACGTATCATTAATCAACTCCACCTCGGCATTGGGTTGAAACAAATATAATCTGCCCGAGGACAATTCCACACATTCGTATCGTTTTACTTTTTTCTTTCCCTTTTTGAACAATCGCCCGTTGTACAACCTAAACACGCTTCCCATGGGCAATTCATACACATAACTTTTATCACTTTCCTGCGAATCAAAGCTTTTTAGGGCTATGGACAATCGAGCATCCGTACTGCTACTTGCCTTAGGGTTTTTAAAATGATGCGCTATAATGGGCAATAGTTTAGAAGGAAACACTTCGGGTCTAATAAAGGGAACCATCAGATGTTGAAAGGTACGTTTCCATTCGAGCCCATGAGGTTTAATTCGTCGTCCGTAGGTTTCAAAAGCAACCAAATGGGCAATTTCATGAATCAGCGTGATTAAAAACCGATATTTATTGAGAGATGCATTAACGGTAATTTGATGTAGACCATTGGGCATCCTTCTATAATCCCCGTGGCGGGTAACCCGATGGTTGACAACTTTTAAATGCACTCCATGCTTCTTGATCAATTCAAAACAAGGTTCAATGGCGCGTTCAGGTAAATATTTTTGTAAAGTGGTGTTCACTGCCACAAATTTACAAGTTTGCCGCTAGCGCGACTTCGAAAAGTTAGTTTTCCGAAAAAGGGTATGAAAAATTTCGTCCCCAGCTGACATAAGGCTGTCATAACCCCTTCCTATTTTTGCATCAGTAAAACAAAATAATATGGCAGAACTCTTAAAAACTATATACAGTGATTCATTCTTCGAGCGGTTCCTTAAATCGTTCGAAGAAGTTCTACCGCAGTTTGATTCAGCAGGTTTTATGAAGAGTGTGCATGATGCTGAATGGGAAAGCAGGGAACTAAAACAACGAATGCGCCATATTACCCTCTGCTTGGGAAACTATCTGGGTGATGATTATAAAAAGAACGTTGGCACCATACTGGATTTGGTCGAGATACTTAGACAAGATGATTACGGTATTGATACATTAGGTTTTATTTTTCTACCTGATTTTATAGAAGTTTATGGCCAGGACGAGTTCGAGATTTCCATGAATGCCATGGAAACTGTCACTCAATTTGTTTCTTGTGAATTTGCGATAAGACCTTTTACCCTTAAAAATCAAGAAGCTGCTTTTGCAATTTTATTGAAGTGGTCCAAACACCAAAATCTACATGTTAGAAGATTATCTTCCGAAGGTTGTCGACCTCGTTTGCCATGGGCAATGGGCCTTCCCAATTTAAAGAAAGACCCCAGTGCCATACTTCCCATATTGGAAAACTTAAAGAATGATGAGTCGGAATACGTACGACGTAGTGTGGCCAACAATGTCAATGATATTTCCAAGGACCATCCTGCCATTGCTATTGATTTGGTAAAAAAATGGCATGGAACCAACCCGAATATGGACTGGGTTGCCAAACATGCCAGCCGTACGCTATTGAAGCAAGGGAACAATGAGATAATGCAATTGTTCGGTTTTGGAGATATTGACCATATCAAATGCAAGGATTTTAAGGTTATAACTCCCAAAATTCGAATCGGAGAGAGTCTCGAGTTCAGTTTTAAACTTCAAAACACGAATACCGCATCTTCAAAAATTCGAGTGGAATATGGTATTTATTACCAAAAGGCCAATGGTACACTATCCAGAAAAGTGTTTAAAATCAGTGAAAAAGAATATCCCGGAAAGAGCATTTCAGAAATCATACGAAAGCAATCCTTTAAACCCATTACCACAAGGGTATATCATTTAGGGAAACATGAAGTTTCCATTATTTTGAATGGAAAGGAAGTGCAGCGAAAAAAGTTTGAACTGATTTAATTGAAATTGTACCCCAAAGCGCGTGCAGGAATGACATGGATCAAGGGGTACTATTGCTTACCTGCAATAGTTTACCATTGTACAACTTGTGTCCGGTCAAAGCAAAATCCTTGATGTATGATGCCATTTCCAAGGCCGTAACCGGGGCTTGATAGCCTGGAAAGGCTTCTTCGAGCATTTCTGTCTGCACTGCGCCCAAGGCCAACACATTAAAACTTGGTCCTGTTTCCTTGAATTCTTCGGCCCAAAGTTCCGTGAGGGTGATTACAGCTCCTTTACTTGAGCTATAAGCGGAAAGTCCGGGAAACTTTACGCTCCCTTGCACTCCTCCCATGGAACTAACGGTCACCACATGCCCTTCCCGCCCCATTTTCGGTAAAACGGTTTGGGTCAACTGCGCTACACCAAATACATTTACTTTGTAAACCGATTCAAATTCGGTCAAGGAGGTTTCTACAAAAGGCTTGTTGAGCAAACTTCCGGCATTATTGATCAACACATCCACCTTATCCCATTGTTCCAAAAAGTTGGACACTTTTGAAAAATCTTGTGAATTGGACAAATCAAAAGGAAAAGTATGTACTTGAGGTAAGTTTAAATCCGCTATAGGTTTTTCGTTTCGGGACAAAGCCAATACCTGATGGCCCTCCTTTGCAAAGAGTTTCACCAATTCAAAACCAATACCCCTACTAGTTCCAGTTATTACAATATTTGCCATGAATGGATTTCTTAATCAATTCATTTTTATCTCTTGTGTGGATGAATTTGCTATACCCTCAAGCACGGGCAACATTCGGTTCACCAAAGTGGCCATGTGGTCAAAGTCCATGAGTTCAACCTCATCCCCAACCTTATGATAGTGGTCAAAATTGGTGAAATCAAATGTGCAATACGTGTGGGAGGGTACTCCAAACTCCTTATGAAAAGGGTAGTTGTCTGATCTTTGGAACAGGCTGTACTCTTTAGCCGTGGGTAAAAACCCTACCAAGTTATCCCCAGCATATTTGTTGCTCACTTCAGCAAGATTAGACCTGTGATATCCTGTGATGTACACATAATAATCTTTTCCTTTCAATGGGACACCAGTCATTTCAAAGTTGAGCATGCTATATAAGTTCAGTTCCTCTTTCTTCATTCTTTGGGCCAGATGTTCGGAACCCAACAATCCTTTTTCCTCGGCACTGAAAAGTGCAAAAATCAAACTGCGTTTGTTGGTTTTTTTGGTCCCAAAGTATCGCGCCATTTCCATTACAGTCGTTGTCCCGGAAGCATTGTCATTTGCACCATTTGCTATGTAGTCCCCATGTTCCGGAGAGATGGTACCAATATGGTCATAGTGTGCACCAATAACAATATATTCCTTTTTGAGTTCAGGGTCATTCCCCTCAACAATACCGACAATATTATAGGATGGTTTTTTAAAATTGGTCAGTGTATCTCTGTACGATTCATAAAAGGGCTCCACTCCATAGGACTTGAAATAATTTTCAATATAGATAGCCGCCATTTCAATTCCTTCACTTCCTGAATCTCTTCCTTTAAGGTCATCTGAGGCCAAGTAATTCATGATATCCCCTACTCTACCCGAATCAGTAAAAGCAAAATTTGTATCCGCGGAAGTATTGTCGGGGTTAGCACCCACTGCACTTCCTTTTACCCCTTCTGGTCCTGAAACCGGAGCTGTTTTAGTTTCAACTATTTGTGCTGAACCGCAACTTAACAGCAGCACCAATCCAAAGAAGCTAAAAATTTTCTTCATCTTGTTCAATTTATGTTTTTAAAGATAAAAAAAGCATCCTTAAAAGGATGCTTCATTATAATCGGTTATTCTTTTTTCAAAATATAAAACTAGGCCAACATAGTTACCGGATTCTCCAGATAAGCCCTCAAGGTTTGAAGGAACTGTGCCCCGGTTGCACCATCTACCGTTCTATGGTCGCATGCCAAAGTTACTTTCATGGTACTTCCCACTACAATCTCTCCATTTTTGACCACTGGTTTTTCCACAATGGCTCCAACGGATAATATTGAAGAGTTTGGCTGGTTTATAATGGAAGTAAACTCCAATATGCCGAACATTCCCAGATTGGAAACTGTAAAAGTACTTCCTTCCATTTCATCGGGTTTGATCTTCTTGCTCCTGGACCTACCTGCCAAGTCTTTTACAGCCGCACCTAGTTGGGTTAAGCTAAGTTGGTCTGCGAATTTGATTACAGGAACCACAAGGCCTTCATCAACGGCAACGGCCACACCCATATGTATATGATGTTTGTATACCGTAGTATCACCATTCCATGAAGTATTTACCTGTGGATGTTTTTTAAGTGCCATCGCGCAGGCCTTCAATACCATATCATTGAAAGACACTTTAGTGTCCGGCAGATTGTTGATCTGCGCTCTTGATGCCTTGGCATTGTCCATATCCACTTCAATGGTCAAATAATAATGTGGGGCAGAGAATTTGGATTCACCCAATCTCTTGGCAATGACCTTACGCATGGTAGAGTTCTTAACTTCCTCCATGCTCTCCTCTCCAACAGGTAAACTTATTGGTGCCGCAGGGGCGGAAGCTGTAACGGCTTCTGAAGGTTTTTCAATAGATGGAGCTGGTGCTTGTGAGGGTTGATAGTTTTCAACATCTCGTTTCACAATCCTTCCATGGTCTCCAGAACCTTTTACATCAGCAAGGTTGATTCCTTTCTCACTAGCAATTTTCTTTGCCAATGGCGATGCAAAAACGCGTTGTCCATTTTGAGATACTACTGGTGCTTCAACCGCAGCTTCTTGTACTTGTTCCACATTTTTTGGAGCAGCATCCGTCTCCGGCGCGCTTTCAGTGGTTGCTCCATTTGATTGTGCATTGAGTACTGCATCAACATCAGTGCCCTCTGGGCCAATTATGGCCAGCAAAGAGTCTACAGGTGCTCCTTCACCTTCCTGGATTCCAATATGTAGCAGCGTACCCGAGTAGAACGATTCAAACTCCATGGTAGCCTTATCTGTCTCAATCTCTGCCAAGATATCACCTTCCTCAACAGCATCCCCTACTTTCTTTAACCAGCTGGCCACGGTACCTTCTTCCATGGTATCGCTCAAGCGTGGCATGGTAATTATTTCAACTCCCTCTGGGATGGAGGCCCCTGCAGGAGCGGCAGTTTTTTCAGGTTTACTTTCAGTTGCCGGAGCTGGAGCTTCCTCTGCCTGGGCAGGGGCGGAACCTCCTGCCAACAAGCCTGAAATATCTTCACCTTCTTCTCCAATAATTGCCAAAAGTGAGTCCACGGGAGCCCCATCTCCTTCAGCAATACCAATATGCAAAAGGGTACCTTCATGAAAGGATTCAAACTCCATGGTAGCTTTATCCGTCTCGATTTCAGCCAAAATATCGCCTTCCTCTACCTTATCCCCGACGTTTTTGAGCCATTTTGCCACGGTACCTTCCTCCATGGTGTCGCTCAAGCGGGGCATGTTGATCACTTCTGCCATTTACCTATAATTTATGTTGTAAAAATGGATAATCTTCTTGTTCGTAAACGGTATCGTACATTTGCTCCAAAGGTGGAAAATCCGACTCTTCAGCAAATTTTTCGCATTCCGATACCAATGCCTTTACTTTTTTATCTATTTCCTTTATGTCTTCTTCTGAGGCATAACCTTTCTCAAGAATCACATCTTTTACTTGGGTGATAGGGTCAATCTTTTTGTACTCTTCCACCTCATCCTTGGTACGATAGTGTTGTGCATCGGACATAGAGTGACCGCGATAGCGATAGGTCTTCATCTCTAAAAATGTTGGTCCGCCTCCAGTACGAGCTCTTTCTACAGCCTTGTCCACTTCCTTGGCAACAATGGCAGGGTCCATTCCATCTACCGGAGCACATGGCATTTCGTAACCCAAGCCCAGTTTCCAAATATCCGTTGTATAAGCAGTTCTTGCAACCGAAGTTCCCATAGCATACCCATTGTTCTCACAGATAAAAACTACGGGCAACTGCCAAAGCATTGCCAAGTTGAATGCCTCGTGCAAAGCACCTTGTCTAACTGCTCCATCTCCCATATAGCAAAGGGTGACTGCATCTCTTTTAAAGTATTTATCCGCAAAAGCCAGTCCTGCTCCCAAAGGAATCTGTCCTCCTACAATTCCATGTCCACCATAGAATCGGTACTCTTTAGAGAAAATGTGCATGGATCCTCCCATACCTTTGGAAGTCCCAGTAACCTTTCCATAAAGCTCTGCCATTACTTTTCTGGGGTCCACTCCCATTCCAATTGGCTGCACATGGTTTCTATAAGCAGTAATCATTCTATCCTTTGTAAGGTCCATTGCGTGCAATGATCCTGCCAGTACGGCTTCCTGCCCATTGTACAAATGCAAAAATCCACGTACTTTTTGTTGGATATAAACTGCGGCCAACTTGTCCTCAAACTTTCTCCAGAACAACATGTCCTCATACCATTTAAGGTAGACTTCTTTGGTGATTTTTCTCATCAACGGTAATATTATGTGAAAATGCCCTCTAATAGGGAAGAGCAAAAATACATATATATCTGTTTTGGGAAAAGAATTGGTCTAAGAATCACCCAAAAATGAGCTACTGAATGCCAAGGGCAAAATATCTGCCATGGAAGCACATTTATATATAGGCCCTACCTTCCCCCGAAATAGTATGGGAATAGGACTTTTTTGCTTTTGCTCGTATTCAATAATTGCTTGTCTACAATTGCCGCAAGGTGCAGCGGGAGTCTTTGTGACATCTTTTTTGGAAGAAGCACTTATAGCAATTGCCTTGATGGGAACCCCAGGGAATTTTGCCCCAGCGTAGAAGACTGCAACACGCTCCGCACAAAGCCCGGAGGGATAGGATGCATTCTCTTGATTGTTACCATGTACTATCTCCCCATTTTCTAAGAGTACGGCCGCACCAACCTGAAAATTTGAATACGGTGAATATGCATTATCTCTGGCGGTTTCTGCCTCACTTAACAATTTTTGATCGTTTTGTGATAGCTCTTCGGGAGTTTCAAAGATGGAAAGTTCAAAACTGATCTGTGTTTTCTTCATGATTCAACCTATCAGGTATGTGCTAAAATAAGAAAACCTGTCCAAGGACAGGTTTATTACGAATATTGATTTTGTTTCTAATCGTTTAGGTATTCTTCCCCCAAATTAAAGGTAAGGGAAAACCTAAGGGTGTTTTCAAGCGGGTTTCTGACCTGCGAAGTCGAAAACAGGTAAGACAAATCTATTTGAGCAGCCTTAAACTTGAATCCTGCACCCATGGTAAAAAACTGTCTTGCCCCTTTGTCTTCGCTTTCATTGAAATACCCTCCGCGAAGCATAAAGGCTTCACGAAACTTATACTCTGCGCCTAAGGCCCACGTTATTTCCTTCAACTCTTCGCTAAATCCATCCGGAGCATCTCCGAAGGATTCAAAAACACCATTAAAAAAGGAAATGTTCTGATATTCATCGTTATCCTCAGGAGTAATAAGTCCATCTCCTGTAAAATCACGTGGAGTAGGCACCAAAAGTTTATTGAACTCAGTATGAAGTCCCAAGACATTATCTTGATCGAAAATAAAATCGAACCCGGCCCCAAACTTTAGGTTAGTAGGTAAAAAATTCTGCTGACCTCCCTCATCGTATTGCAGGGACCCTCCAAGATTTGAAATATTAAAGCCTGCTCTCCATCTTCCATCAAAACTATTGTATGCAATTTCTCTAGAACGGAAAAATCCAGCTATATCAACTGCAAAAGCATTGGCAGCCTGAGAATCCTGTGCTCCATCCTGAAATCTTAGATTGGAACTGATAAATCTTCCCCCAACAGCCATGGAAAAGGTTTGGCTCAACTTTAGGGAATATGATCCATCTATGGCAAATTCGTTTGGTTTGACCAAAGTGGCAGGATCACTAATTGTTTGTCGAAGTTCAATTTCCCCGAGGCCAAAATATCTCAAACTAAAAGCAAACGCGCTTCTATCATTGATTTTGTTGTAAAAACTGGCATTTAATAAGGATACATCATTGACGATACTCTCCAAATACGGAGTATAACTCACTCCAATTCCTGTTTTTTGTGTGGCAAAGGCAAACTTTGCAGGGTTCCATTGTTGGGAAAAAGCATCAAATGAAGTCGCCACACCCATATCGCCCATACCGGAAGCTCTAGCATCGGAGGAAATGGTCAGAAATGGGACAGCTGTTGTAATTACTCTTTCTTGTTGTGCGCTTAAACGTGCAATCGTTGCAAGCAACACCGCCAATATCAGTAACTTTTTCATTTTTAATTTTTAGCGTTTAGTTCATTGTTGAGGCCTAAATACTTTTAGACGTATTACATGTAAACGAGCATTTCCTTAATTTCTTATAATAACCGAATAGTTTTTTTAAGCTTCCGTTAAGAATAATAGCCAACCTATATTTAACAGGGGTAGTATACACCTACTTAATGTGCATACAGTTAAAACTTAGGTGTTTCATACTATTTTGACATGCTGTACGTTACAAAAGTATGGCCAACGCCCGTACCGGGCTTGCCAGATTTATTTGAGAAGCACAAAATATTATGGCCAAAACATCGTTTTAAAGCCATCAAAGGATTTTAAAAATCAAAACAAGTTGAAGTTACTGAGGGTCTAAAGCCCTGAGTTTTAAAGTACTCAAGCCCAAATTATGAAAAAACACTTTATCAAAGTTGTACTTTCTTGCGCTATTGTGATAGGAGGTTTTACCAGTTGTAAAAATTCCTCATCTTCCTCTAAGAACGTCTCTAGAGCCACGGGATGGAAAATAAATGCAAAAGAAGGTGGATTTCAATACAATTCAGATTTCAAGGAGCAGGAAACTCCTCCAGGGACCGTATTTGTTGAAGGTGGAACTTTTACCAAAGGTAAAGTCCAAGATGATATCATGCATGATTGGAACAATTCCCCTACACAACAACATGTACAATCTTTCTACATGGATGAGACCGAGGTGACCAATGTAATGTACTTGGAGTACTTGGACTGGCTGAAAGCCGTATATCCACCAGAAAATCCAAGCTATGCCAATATTTATAAAGGAGCACTTCCTGACACATTGGTATGGAGGAACCGATTGGGCTTTAATGAAACTATGACCAACAACTACCTTCGTCACCCTGCCTACGCAGAGTATCCGGTAGTTGGTGTAAACTGGATTCAGGCTTCACAATATGCTGAGTGGAGAACCGACAGGGTAAACCAAGCCATGTTGGAAAGAGAAGGATATTTAGCTCAGGATTCAAGGTATCAAGTGCTTAGTGGAGAAGTGGAAGGGACTTTTAGTACAGAAGCTTACCTGAACAATCCAGAATCTGTTTATGGTGGACAAATAGACTCCCTACAAGGAAAACAAAAGAGAGATTCTATCAATGTATTTGCCAAAAGGAGCAGTGGTGTAATTATGCCAGAATATAGACTCCCAACGGAAACTGAATGGGAATATGCCGCGCAGGCCCTAATCGGTTCCAGAGAATACAATAACTACAGAGGTAGAAAAAAATATCCTTGGGAGGGTGACTATACCCGAAACGGTCAACGTGTAGGCCGTGGAGACCAACTTGCCAACTTTAAGCAAGGAAAAGGTGACTACGGTGGTATTGCTGGATGGTCTGATGATGGTGCTGATATTACTGCCGAAGTAAAATCCTATAAACCAAACGATTTTGGTCTTTATGACATGGCCGGTAATGTAAGTGAGTGGGTGGCTGATGTATACAGACCCATTGTTGATGACGAAATCAGTGACTTTAATTACTATCGTGGAAATATCTTCTTGAAAAAAGCTATCGGTGAAGATGGCAAGGTAGAGATCCTTAAAGATCAAATTGTTTATGATACCCTACCTAACGGTAAAATTGTAGCAATCAACCTTCCAGGAGAAATCAAGGAAGTTCCAGTTTCGGATGAAGAAACCTATTTAAGGACCAATTTTGACAAGAGTGATAACAGAGGATATAGAGATGGTGATGCTGGTTCTTCAAGATTCTTCCAAAGATTCAGCGATGAAGCCGATAACCGTAAAATGTACGATTCTCCAAAACATAAGGTAGAGCGTGATTCCACCGGAAAACTACTTCGACAGTACGACACCTCTAACTATCGTACCTCATTGATCAATGATGAAGTGCGTGTTTACAAAGGTGGTTCTTGGAGAGATAGGGCATTTTGGTTAGACCCTGCACAAAGAAGATACCTGCCTCAATATATGGCTACTGACGATATCGGGTTTAGATGTGCAATGTCCAGAGTAGGATCAAAATCAAAATCCAAGAACAAAACTGTTCGACATAAAAAAGCAAAATAAGTTTTAAGTTGTGTATTAGAAAGGCCCTGATTTAAACATCAGGGCTTTTTTTTATCTTCGACCAATGAATTTGGAAGAACTTCATTCGTTGTTTTTGCAGCATCCAGATGTTTGCACCGACACCCGTAAGATTACTGAAAATTGTCTGTTTTTCGCCCTTAAAGGTCCAAACTTCAATGGCAACAAGTTTGCAAAGGAAGCTCTGGAAAAAGGAGCGGCCTACGCAATTATTGATGAAGAATCCTATAAATTATCCGACAAGTACGTTCTATGTGATGATGTATTGGAAACCTTGCAAAAACTATCCACCTTCCATAGAAATCAATGCAAGGCTAAAATCGTATCACTTACAGGAAGTAATGGTAAAACCACTACCAAGGAACTTATCCACGCCGTGCTCTCCGGAAAATATAGCACCATTGCCACAAAAGGAAACCTGAACAACCACATCGGGGTTCCCCTTACCCTATTGTCGATAAAGCCCGAAACCGAGATAGCGGTGGTGGAAATGGGTGCCAACCATAAAAGAGAGATAGCATTTTTAAGTTCTATTGCACAGCCGGACTTTGGGTACATCACTAATTTTGGTAAAGCCCATTTAGAAGGTTTTGGTGGTGTAGAAGGAGTAATTCAGGGCAAAAGTGAACTTTATGAATACCTGACCTCCAACAACAAGTATGTTTTTCTAAATGCCGATGACCCCATTCAGATGCAAAAACTGGATTCCTATGTTAAAAAGATAGGGTTCAGCACAACCAATCATCAATATTTCAACATCACGTATATAGAAGCCAATCCGTTTGTGGTTTTGGAAGTAGAGGGGACCAGCATCAAAACTCAGCTTATTGGCAAGTACAATTTTACCAATTGCTGCGCCGCCATAATTATAGGCAAATATTTTGGAGTTCCTTTGGAAGAGATAAAAATTGCCCTAGAAGCATACCAACCTCAAAACAACAGATCTCAGGTCATGTCTCAAAGTGGCTTTAAGATTGTTTTGGATGCCTACAATGCCAATCCATCTAGCATGCAGGTTGCATTGGAAAATTTCAAGGAAATGGAAGGTGATGAAAAATCTCTTATCCTTGGAGATATGTTTGAGTTGGGAAGTGAAGCCGCACAGGAACATCAACGAATAGCAGATTTGGCCAAAGGATTGGAGTTCCAGGAAGTATTCCTAGTGGGAGAGAATTTCCATTTGACCGAAACACCGTTTAGAAAATTTAAATCCTTTGAAGCGCTTAAAGATTACATTGGTCAAAATCCATTGAAAAAGGGAAACTTGCTTATCAAAGGTTCAAGAGGAATGGCTCTGGAAAGAGTTCTTGATGTCCTTTAGCCAGTATTGGTTTTATACAACAGACATTTTTCAACCTTTGGTTGAAGAACCTTACCAAAATCCTCTCTAAAGTAAATGTTCCCGAAGATGATTTACGTAATTCCTTATCGGTAAAAACTTCAACTCATTGATTTTGTAGTAACTAGAAGCATAGTTTCCACAAAACAGCTTTTGATGAGAACAATTTTGAAACATTGGTTTTCAGGAAATAAAGGACAACCAGACTTGCAGAATGGTGTTTTAGTGACCAAATATGCCAAATCTGGACTGACCCAACAGGAAGCTTCCGAAATAAAACAGAAAATCGAGAGAGCCTTTGAATTGGACAAGCTTTTTAAGGACAATTCCATTGGTCTCAACGACCTATCCCACCATATAGCTCAAGACCGATACAAAGTTTCCCAGGTACTCAATGAGTATCTGAATAAAAATTTCTATTCCATACTAAATTATTATAGGGTAAGAGAGGCACAAGAATTACTTCTCAACCATCCACATATGAGTGTCAAAGCCGTTATGTATGAAGTAGGATTCAATAGCAAGGCCAGTTTCTACAGTGCCTTTAAAAAAGAAGCAGGCCTAAGTCCCAACGACTATAGAAATTTGGTCCTCTACGCCTCATAAACTACACTTTTCAAGCTGTATCAACACAGCTTCCCAATCCCAAAACCCAGATTAACAGCATTTTCCTTTTATTCTTTCCAGACTAACAGGAAATTTTTGCTATTCTAATCAGAAGTATCAGATAAAAAACTGTTAAAAAGAGTACTTCCCGTTGGGCATATATAGAATATAGGTTCTCCCCGTTTTAGAAGTACTCCTCTCGCCGCATGATGCCCTTGTTTTGCTACTGCAATTGTAAAGGTAAGGCGGTGAGAGGCCTTACTACCATATAATAGAGACTTTCCATTAAGTTTTGTTTTCGTATTAGGGAGTATTATTTGAATTAGCTATCAAACCCCTTCTCCCGCCTACCTTTCTCAGTTGCGCTAACTCATTTTAATTACTAACAAAACTTTTAACTCTATGAAAGTAAAGAAACTGTTTGGGACATTAGTCTTCGCCTTATTGTGCGTAATGGCGGCAAGGTCCCAAGAAAAAACAATTACGGGTACCATCGTGGACCAATCGGGAATACCTCTTCCCGGGGTTAACATTGTGGTTGAAGGAACCACCAACGGTACCCAGTCCGATTTTGACGGTAATTATGCGATTACCGCCAGCGAAGGGCAGACATTGGTTTACACATATATTGGACAGCGTGCAGAGAGACGTTCAGTAGGTCCTCAGAATGTAATCAATATCCAGATGGAAGAAGATACCCAAGCTCTGGAAGAGGTCGTGGTTACCGCATTGGGTATAAAACGTGAAAAGCAGGCTCTGGGTTATGCTGTAACCGAGGTAAACGAAGAGCAACTAGAACAACGTCCTGAAGGTGATGTGGCCAGGGTTCTACAAGGTAAAGCATCTGGTGTACAGATTATCAACCAAAGTGGACTGTCTGGATCGGGTACTAACGTAATAATCCGAGGACAAACCACCTTTAGTTCAAGTAACCAGGCATTATTTATTGTGGATGGTGTTCCGTTTAGTACCGACACCAACTCGCAAGGTAGACAAGGTGATCGCAACGATTTTGTGAACGGAAATAACGGTTCCAGTCGTTTCTTGGACCTTGACCCCAATAATATTGAAAGTGTTAATGTCTTAAAAGGTTTGGCCGCCGCCACCCTATATGGTTCCCAAGGAAGGAACGGTGTGGTTTTGATCACTACAAAAGGTGCTTCAGCTGGAAACGTTGGACCGAAAAAAACCGAGATTACGGTGAATTCGTCCATTTTCTTCAATGAAATTGCTTCTCTGCCCGACTATCAAAATGAATATGGGAACGGATTTGATCAATCCTTCGGTTGGTTCTTCAGTAACTGGGGACCAAGCTTTAGTCGAGAAGGTGCAGCCGGATGGGCCAATCAAGCTGCCATTGATGATGCCGGAACACTGGAACACCCTTATTCCAGCGCCAATCCAGCAACTGGTATTCCTCAGGCATTTCCTGAATTCCAGGGAGCTCGATACGCATGGAGGCCTTACGATAGCGTTAGAAATTTCTTTAAAACCGGAACAGTAACCAATACATCAGTAAATGTGCGAGGTGGTTCGGATGATGGGAAATTAGCCTACAACATGAATTATGGATATTTGAAGGACAATGGTTTCACGCCAAACAACAGTGTAACCAGAAATACTTTATCCATTGGTGGTCGGGCTCAGCTCAGTAATAAATTTACGGTAACCGGAACCCTTAATTTCGCCAGAACAAAATTTGTATCTCCACCCGTGGCCTTAAGTCAGGGTAACGGAGCCACAGGTTCTGGGTCTTCCGTCTTTGGAGACCTTTGGTTTACTCCAAGAAGTATTGACATTCTTGGACTTCCATTTCAGAATCCGCTTACCGGAGGTAGCGTTTACTACAGACAGGACAATACCATACAGCACCCGTTATGGACCGTTGCCAATGCGGAATCAAGACAAGACACAAATCGTGTTTTTGGGCAAGCCGCGGTTCAATATGATATCAATGATAATCTAAATATTATATATAGGGCCGGTATAGACATCTACAGTGAAAACAATACCAACTCCCAAAATAAGGGTGGTATCAATAGTAACAGTGGTGATATCCGTTTGGCCAGTGGCGTTTACGAAACCTGGAACAACACCAATACCATTTGGGATCATAACTTGGTACTGAACGGGGACTATGACATAAATGAGAAGATTGGGGCAACCTTCAATGTGGGAGCCACTTCCAGAAGAACGGTCTTTGACCAAAATGGGGTTTCCAGTGACGGACAGCAAGTTTTTGGAATATTAAGACATTTCAACTTCTTGAACCAAAATGAGATTCAACTGTTTTCAGAAAGAAACCTAGTAGGGGTTTATGCTCAAACAGATTTCGATTACGATAATTTCGTCTACCTGACATTGGCAGCCAGAAATGACTGGGTATCAAATTTTGCAGTGGAAAATCGTTCTCAATTCTACCCCAGTGCCAGTTTATCATTCATTCCAACTGCAGCTATTGATGGGTTAAGGTCCGAGAACATTTTGAACTACTTGAAGATAAGAGGGGGAATTGGTGTTTCCGCCAACTTTGAATCCTCTGCCTATCCTATAGCAAGAACCCTATCCTTGGACACGCAGGATGCACAGGACGCATCTGGCACCAACATCGTGACCAATACTACTGGGGTTCGACTTGGAAATCCAGACTTACAACCTGAAACATTGCAGGAAATTGAATTGGGTATCGAGTCAAGATGGTGGAACAGCAGAATTACTTTGGATGCCTCCATATATAAAAGGAACACCAATGATCTGATACTTGACAGGCCTTTGGATCCAACAAGTGGTTTTACTGTTACAGCCACCAATATTGGTGAGATCGAATCGGAGGGTGTAGAAATTGATTTAGGTGTTCAATGGTTAAGACCAAAGGAAGAAGGAGGATTCGGTTGGAACACCAATCTGAATTTTACCGCCTATGAGACCACAGTTACTGATTTAGGACTGGACACAGACCAAGTTGTTTACTCCGGATTCAACAATTTAGGTAATGCCGCCATTGAAGGGGAGCCTCTTGGAGTTCTTTTTGGAACTAGAATACTTACCGATGATGATGGCAACTATGTTGTAGGTGCCGATGGACTTCACGTGCAGGCCCCAACAGACGGTATCATTGGAGATCCAAATCCAGATTGGGTAGCTAATTTGCGAAACAGCTTAAGCTACAAAAACTTTACACTGGGCTTCCAATGGAACTACACCCAAGGAGGGGATATCTACTCTTCAACCATATCTACATTGTTGGGTAGAGGTTTAATTCCAGAGACCAACAACAGGGAAGATACCTATATCCTACCAGGGGTGGATAGCTCCGGAAATCCAAATAACCTGCAGATCAACAACTCCACCTTCTGGTTCAGCAACCAGTTGTTTGGTCCTAGTGAATTGCAGGTATTCGATGCTACAACAATCCGTCTACAGGAAGCATCCCTTTCTTATAGGGTACCCCAAAAATTCTTGGACAATACACCATTTGGGGCCTTGTCATTCACCGTTTCCGGTCAAAACCTATGGTTTAGGGCAGTTAACACTCCCAAGGGAGCAAATTTTGACCCAAATACATCAGGTACCGGAGTTGGAAATGGGTTTGGTTTTGATTTTATCAATGGACCGAGTTCAAGAAGATATGGTTTCAGTGTAAAGGCATCATTTTAAGTAAAAACTATGAAAAAAATGAAAAACATCAATAGATACATAACAGCTGTTTTACTTGGAGCCATACTTGTTTTTGCTTCCTGTGAAACAACAGAACTGGATTTAACGGAAGATCCAAACTTTTTGACTCCAGAACAGGCCAGTGTGGACTTTTTCCTTAGTTCTATACAGGAAGATTTTGTGAGACAATTTGAAGGAGATGCGAACTTTGATCCAAATGACAATTGGGTATCTGGTGGCGTCACCAATGGAGATGGTTTCAACGAACTTGGTATGCAGCTTACCCGTATCATCAACATGAATGGGAGAAACTATCCTAGCGTTTACCAAGGAAGCGACATGGCTGATGAATGGACAAATGCCTACCGAGGTATAATGGCGGACATCAGAACAATGACCCCACTTGCCATAGAAGCAGAACAAACCCGTCATTTAGGAATTGCCCAATTTATTGAGGCCTATTTAATGGTTACCATGGTAGATTTCTTTGGTGATGTCCCTTATTCCGAAATCTTTCAGGCAGAGGAAGGAAACTTCAACGCCTCATTAGATTCTGGAGCCGAAATATATGATACCATGCTGTCGTTGTTGGACGAGGCAATCGCCAATTTCAACACCACGCCTCCTACAGATCCTGCCGCTGATTATTTCTACGGCAATGATTATGAAAAATGGGAGAGGGCAGCAAATACCTTGAAGATGAAAATCTATTTGCAGCGTAGATTGGTTGACGCCAACGCAATAGCCAGCTTCAATGCCATAGTGGATTCCGGCAACTATATTCAGGATACCGCTGACGATTTTCAATACAACTGGCCTGGTACCAGTGCCTCCCAACCGGATACGCGTCATCCTAGATATGGGCTAAACTACACGGCAGGTGGAGGGCCCGACTATATGTCCAATTGGTTGATGAACCTTATGGACACTACCGATGACCCAAGAATCAGGTATTATTTCTACCGTCAGAATGAATTTGTACCCGGAGCTGAAATTCCACCAGATGAAGAAGTATTGAACTGTTCTTTGGAGGCTCCGCCACAACATTACATAGATGGTGGCTTTACCTTCTGTTGGTTGGACAATGGATACTGGGGGCGTGATCACGGAGATGCTGACGGAACTCCTCCGGATGGTCTTCTTAGGACCAATTTTGGGACCTATCCCGTTGGAGGAAAGTTCGATGATAATTCCTTCACTGGAATCAGTGCAACCGCAGGTTCCGGAGGAAATGGAATCACAAACTTGTTAACCGCCTTTGGCGTGGACTTTATGCGAGCTGAAGTGGCAATGGTCACTGGAGATGATGTAGCCGCAAGAGGTTTCATGTTGGCAGCATTGGATAAATCAGTGATCAAGGTCCAAAACTTCCTAACAGGTCGCGAAGCAGGAGCAGACACTTCTTTTGTTCCCACCTCTGGAGAAGTGGACAGTTACAGAAGCAGCATTGCTTCCAATTTTGACAGTGCCGACATGGATGGGAAATGGGATGTTATTGCAGAACAATACTGGATTGCCCATTTTGGTAATGGAGTTGAGCCATATAACTTCTACAGAAGAACTGGTTTCCCTACTACGCTACAACCTAATTTGGAGCCTAATCCAGATGTCTTTATTAGATCCATGTATTATCCTACCAATGCGGTAAACAATAATTCCAGTATTTCCCAGAAGCCAAACCAACAACAACCGGTTTTTTGGGACAATAACCCAAGTGCGCCAGTAGCGAACTAAATACAAGTTGAATGAACAAAAATTTAAGTGTATGAAAAATCTAAAATTATATTTTATGTTCGCCTTGGGGATGCTGATTGTTTCCTCTTGTAGCGAAGACGATAAGATTACCAACGAAGTGGTGGATGCCACCACTAGAGGTGCTGTAATAAGAACCGTCAATATAGACCCTAATTCCTTTAATGTTTTTGATCCATCATCTGTTTGGACCATTACAGCGGAATATCAAGATGTAACCGACGGAGAATTACTTTCTGACATAGATGTATTCCTGGATTTTGTGGACAACTCCGAAGAAAATGGCACAACAACTGCAACGGAAACACTGTTTACCAACATTGCAGCTTCTGCCTTTTCGCAAAGTGTAAATGGACTCCCCGAGACCACTTTTTCTATTGGGTATGGGGAAGCTTTGAATCTTTTGGGAGTACCTAATGATCCAGCTTCTGTAACAGGAGGTGACCAAATCAATATAAGATTGGCCGTAAACCTTACGGACGGGCGTTCTTTTACCGATGTGGATGCGACAGGTAATGTTTCTGGGGGATCGTTCTTTTCTTCTCCTTATGCATATAGAGCCAATATTGTATGTCCTCCTACGGTACCTACCCCGGGTACATGGAGTATAGAAATGCAAGACTCTTTTGGTGATGGTTGGAACGATGCCAGTCTTGATGTTACCATTGACGGCACCACAACACAATATACATTTACCACCGGAGGGGCAGCAAGCTTTACTTTTGATGTACCCACGGGAACCGAAGTAATTTCGATTATTTTCACTTCAGGAGATTTTGATGAAGAAGTAACCGCTCAGGTAACTTCTGCGAATGGCAATGAAGTGGTCGATTTACAACCAAGCCCGGCAGCGGGAGTGGAACTTTTGGATTACTGCTTGGACAATCTCTAGCACAATCCATATAGTAACAGTGTTTAAAAAGGGGCCTTAAAAGGCCCCTTTTTCTATGGAACCAAAAGAATTCCATAAAGTATGGTGATTGAGAACAAATTTCCGATATTGCACCCTCTTTAATGGGATATTAGCTCAGTTGGTTTAGAGCGCTGTCTTGACAGGGCAGAGGTCACTGGTTCGAATCCAGTATATCCCACACAACTGGACTTCTTCCCTTCTTTGGTCGAAGTCCTTTTTTATTGCCCTTATTTTTTCAACTCAGTATCCAGGTTGGGCCAATAAAGTTCAAACATGCTGGTTCAATATGTTCTCGTAAAGCTCTTGTTTACCACTTATTTGTTCTGGCTCCCCTCCTACTTTTGCATATTCATACAAATCATTCATGGTTAGAGATCCTCGAACAAAGTCAAGCCCTTTACCAGATTCAAAAGAGGCATACCGATTTGCCAGTAGTTGTTCATAGTTGGAGTTGTTCAACACGGAATCAGCCACCAAAAGACCTCGTGCAAACGTATCCGCCCCGCCAATATGCGCCAAGAAAATATCTTCCAGATCAGTAGAATTTCTTCTGGTTTTGGCATCAAAATTAATTCCACCACCTTGCAGACCCCCGGCCTTTAAAAATACCAACATGGCTTCTGCGGTTTCAAGGATGTTATTGGGAAACTGGTCCGTATCCCATCCATTTTGGTAATCCCCCCTATTGGCATCTATGCTTCCCAGCATACCAGCATTGGCGGCCACCTGTAGTTCATGTTGAAAAGTATGTTGGGCCAATGTAGCGTGATTGACCTCAATGTTCAGTTTAAAATCATCCTGTAAATCCTGTTCGCGGATAAAGTTTATGGAAGTGGCCGCATCAAAATCATATTGGTGCTTTGATGGCTCCATAGGTTTGGGCTCAATAAAGAAAGTTCCCTTAAAACCTTGCCCTCTTGCATAGTCCCTAGCCATTCTCATAAAACGTCCTATGTTGTCCTGCTCCAACTTCATATCGGTATTCAAAAGTGACATATAGCCTTCTCTTCCTCCCCAGAAAACATAGTTTTCCCCATTAAGTTCCATGGTGGCATCCAAGGCAATTTTCACCTGAGCTCCTGCACGTGCCACAACATCAAAATTGGGGTTTGAAGCCGCGCCATTCATAAACCTCGGATGTGAAAACAAATTTGCCGTACCCCAAAGTAATTTTACTCCAGAGGCTTTCATTTTTTCCTTTAGATATTCCACCGTTTGGTGTACTCTTTTTTCCGATTCCACCAAAGTATCGGCCTCATCCACCAAATCGTAGTCATGAAAACAGTAATAATCAAAACCCATTTTGGTCACAAACTCAAAAGCGGCATCAGCTTTCTCCCTAGCAGCTTGCACAGGGTGGTCCGCGGAAGTGGTCCAAGGAAATTGCTTTGTACCAGGACCAAAAGGGTCTCCTCCGGTTCCACAGAGCGTATGCCAATAGGCCATGGCAAACCTGAAATGTTCCCGCATGGTCTTTCCTGCTACAATTTGATCAGGATTATAGAATTTATATGCCATGGGATTATCGGATTCCTTTCCTTCAAATTTGATTTCTTTGATTCCCTTGAAATATTCCTTTTCTCCAATTAATGCTGCCATTTTTTTGATTTGTTATTTATTTAATATCAATTCCAGTTCAGTTTTCCAGTTGTCATATGCTTTTTTGTAGGCCGATTTATCCTTTAGGGGCATATAGGTCATCACATGGTCATTTTTGGCAAACGATGAAAATCTTTCATAATCCCCGTCCTTAAGAGTGCATGCCCTTGCTGCACCAATGGCTCCAGTGGTATCGTATATTTCGATTTCCTGGTCTATAAGGGTGGCGATGGTATTGGCAAATATCTCAGACCGGAAAAGATTGTCGTTTCCGGCTCGAATCACCCGAGGGTCAATGCCATCAGATTGCATAATTTCAAAACCGTAAACAAAGGAAAATGCAATACCTTCCAAGGCCGCCCTACACAAATGTCCTTTATGATGTCGATTGAGATTTAGATTCACAATCCTTGTCCCTATATTTTTGTTGAGAAGCATCCGTTCTGCACCATTCCCGAAGGGAATTAAACCAACCCCATCTGAACCAATCTCAATATCCGAAGCCAATTGGTTCATTTCTTCATAAGAAGAAACAGCCAGATTGTTCAATAACCATCGGTATTGAATTCCTGCTCCATTGATGCAAAGCAACTTTCCAATATTCTGAACTTTATCCCTTTGATAATTGACATGTGCGAAATTGTTCACCCTTGCACATTCCCTTACAGAAAGGTTATCGGTAACCGCGTACATAACACCACTGGTCCCACCGGTTGCAGCTACCTCACCAGGATGGAACACATTTAAAGAAAGGGCATTGTTGGGTTGATCTCCCGCTCTGTACAAAATAGGAGTCCCTTCTTTTAATCCGCTTTCCTCAGCCCCAATTTTTGAAACCAAAGCTTGTTCCGAAAAGGTTTCCACAAGGTTAGGCACAAGTTTTTGGTCAATATTGAAATGATTCAACACTTCAGTTGAAATTCTATCCTCTTTAAAGTCCCATAAAATACCTTCGGACAGTCCGGAAACGGTAGTGGTGATCTCTCCAGAAAACTTGAATGCGATGTAATCTCCCGGAAGCATAAACTTGTGGATTTTGGAATAAAGCTCCGGTTCGTTATCCTGGACCCATTTTAATTTGGAAGCGGTGAAGTTAGCTGGAGAATTCAGAAGATGATCTTCGCAAAAACTCTCTCCCATTTCACTAAATGCCTTATTCCCAATAGCAACAGCACGGCTATCACACCAAATAATGGATTTTCGTAATGGAGAACCTTCAGAATCAACAACCACAAGGCCGTGCATCTGATATGATATGCCTATACCCTGAATCTCATTTTTTGAAACATTATGGGCTTTCTTGATTTTCTTTATCCCTTTACAAACACATTGCCACCAATCTTCAGGTTTCTGCTCGGCCCAACCTTTTTGTGCAGCATACATGGACATTTCTTCTTCTGGCTCCTGAACCACACCAAGGTTTTTACCGGTTTTGCTATCTACCAAGGCTATTTTAACTGAGGAGCTTCCTATATCCAATCCTAAAAAATACATCAGTGCAGCATTGTGTTTCATCAAATATAATTACTAAAGCTTCCGAAAGATTAAAATTCAATCAATTATGTTCAAAAAACGGATTCAACCTGGAAGCATGCAGCTATGAGACCAGTATTTTTCTTGCTTTTATTTTTAGAAATAACAGTGACACTAGTTTTAGTGCCATTTCAAACAAAAAAGCCATCCATAGCCAAATTATTTTAGCAATTGACCTTCATGATCATAAAAACTTTTAAAGCATCCCAATAGAAATGCTTATCTTTCCAATTCTGACCTAGGCCCATATTGGGGATATATCCATCGGTCTAACTACCATTATTGATAATACTTAATAAGCAACCAATGACCAGTAAAAAGAACTCCTTAAAACTTGTGTTTGTAAGTGCCATTGCCGCCTTGGGCGGTTTCCTGTTCGGATATGATACAGGAGTAATCAACGGCACACAGTTTTACTTTAGTAAATTCTTTGAATTAGATCCGGCAACCAAAGGCTGGGTCGTAGGTAGTGCTTTGTTGGGCTGTTTTGTTGGAGCAATAGTTTCAGGTCCTTTGAGCAGAAAATTTGGACGAAAGTATTCACTTATATTTTCGGCATTGTTGTTTACCGTTTCGGCTTGGGGGTCTGGATTGCCGGAGTTTTTACCGCAAACCGTCCCAGTTCTTGTAATGTTTCGACTTATAGGAGGTATGGGAATTGGTATTGCTTCCATGAATGCTCCCATGTACATTGCGGAATTGTCGCCAGCTAACATTCGAGGTAAAATGGTTACCCTATATCAAATGGCGATCGTACTCGGCTTTTTCATTGTCTTCTTGGTCACCTATCAAATTGGTGCAGGAAAGACGGAAGCTTATAATACCGAAACAGGATGGCGTATGATGTTCTGGTCAGAATTGATCCCCTGTCTTCTCTTTTTGTTGCTCTTATTCTTTGTTCCCAAAAGCCCCAGATGGCTGATGCTGAAAAAAAGGGAGGAAGCATCGATAAAGGTCCTCACTAGTTTACATGGTTCTGAGCAAGCTATTGAAGAAGCCAAGGAAATCAAAGAGTCTATTGAAAAAGATACTAGTATTGGCTTCAAGCAGATTTTCGCCAAAGGAATACTTCCAATTATTGTTATAGGAGCTGTCCTATCCTTTTTGCAACAGTTTACAGGAATAAATGCTGTTTTGTACTATGGTGCTGACATTTTTGAAAAAGCACTTGGTTTTGGCCAAGAGGATGTTCTTGCTCAGCAGGTTTTATTGGCCGGGGTCAACGTGGCTTTTACCATTTTGGCCATGACCACTGTAGATAAATGGGGTAGAAAACCACTTGTTATTGTCGGTTCATATGGCATGTTTCTAGGTTTTGGCCTACTAGGTGTAACGCTTATGACCGGTAACGTAGGTATACTGTCATTAATTGGTATTTTACTTTTTGTTGGTGCTTTTGCCATGTCCATGGGCCCTGTGGTATGGGTAATGTTGTCTGAAATGTTCCCAAACCGAATGAGATCTATTGGAATGTCGATTGCGGTTGCCGTACAATGGGCTGCCAACTATTTGGTTTCCCAGAGCTTTCCCATTGTTGCGGAGAGCGAAGTAAATACCCAAGGAATTTGGAATGGCTCCCTTCCCTATTTCTTGTTTATGATTTTTATTGCAATCATAATCTGGTTTGTAAAACGATTAATGCCCGAGACCAAAGGAAAGACTTTGGAGGAAATTGAGACCGTTTGGCAGGAAAGGTATAAGGATTAAAACATTTTTATCAGGAAACTAGAAGTCCTTTCTATTGGCTTTATAAGCCAATCTGAAGATAGGGAGAATGGTCCATAACAAGAGAATGGCAATAGAAACGAACAGACCAAAATCAGTTCCAAAAAACTTCTTGAACACAGCACCGGTATAACCCAGCAAAGCTGAAATATCCAATTTTAGCAGAATGAGGGTACGAGAAAGATCTATCGGATTCAACATGGACGCAACAAGCGAAAATGTATCCAATGGGTAATCCTCTAGAATTATAAGAGACATCAGGAAAAGCCCATCATATATAACCGCCAAAAAGAGCCATAAAAGAACGGCATAGCCGAAACCTTTTATCTTGTTTTCATTGGATATGGCAATATTGAAGGCCAAGGCAGTAAAAATTAGGGTCAAGAAGGCTCCAGTGACCAGTAGCAGGGAAAAATCCCAAATGACATTGCTTCCAAAAAGTCCGTAGAGAACAAAGGGAATACCAAGTCCTAGTACAAGACTCAATGTCAAAGAGAAAGCTACCCCCAGATACTGTCCTAGAAAGATTGAAGACCTTTTAATGGGTTGGGCCAAAAGCAATTCGGTGAATTCCCTGGAATTATAATAGTACATTACCCCAAAAATCGTCCCGATAAGGGGAACCAATACTATAATCACGTTCATAAGGGTTATTACAGCCTTAGAGACATCGTTGTTTAAAAACAATAGGACAAAACCCAACAACAAATAGAATATGAAGTATACATAGCTCCATCGGCTACGCATAAGGTCATAAAAGCTATATTTTAAAATCTTAATCATTGGATTGTGATGCTATGGCAGCTATGGCGTGTTCAAAATTATCTTTTCCAGTCTTTTTTCGTAGGTCAGCTATGCTACCCTTGAAATATATTTTTCCTTCCAACAGATATATCACCTCATCTGCAACTTCTTCTACAAATTGTAGAATATGCGAAGTGATCAGAATCATCTTCCCGTTCTTCTTTTCTTGGTCCAACAATTGCTTTAGCTGAATCAACGCGTTGGGATCTAATCCAGTAGTCGGTTCATCCAGAATGTACAGTGGACTATCAAACATAAATGCTAGAACTATGTTTACTTTCTGTTTGGTCCCTCCTGAAAGAGTCGCCAATTTTTTGTTCAAATGTGGCTCTAAATTGAACTGTGCAATCAACTTCTCCGCATCTACTGGCTTTTGTCTAAGATCCATTATCATGGAAATCAGCTCTTTTACTTTAAGGTTTCCTGGAAAATTGGCTATTTGCGGAAGGTAATTGATTTCTTTTCGGTATTTCCATTTGGTCTTGACCCGGTTTCCTTGTACCGATATATCTCCCTTGTTTGGGATGACCATACCCAGAATACTTTTTATAAGGGTAGTTTTTCCCGAGCCATTTGGGCCAAGCACCGCAAAAATGCCCCCATTATCTATGGAGAGGTCCAATCCTTGCAGCACCTGATTCTTTCCAAATTTTTTGTGGAGATCGTTTACCTGAATCATTGTACTTTTTTCATTAAAGGGGAACTGTCCATTAGATTATCCGGGGTAAAGACCGGTGATACTTTTTCAGAGAAGTCGATGATATCCATGAAAAGGCTTCTTAGCAAAACAATGGTCTCTGGAGTCCTGTTTACAATATACGAAAAGAGTTTAACCGGTCGGTACGGCACATCTCCGATACCATTTCTATCCAAATCGTAACCAGTATAGCTGCTCCAAAAGTTTCCTTTGAACTCATTATCGTTCAACTTGCTGTTATAGGAAACATCAAAGGAATTGTACATAAAATTGTTTCCTTCAAAGGAGTTGCCATAGCAGGCTCCCCTAACCTTAAGTGCCCAACCATTGTTGGCAAAATCGTTTCTGTGGTATTTAATCCTATTGGAACCTTCGATACTTATACCTACGGTATTTTCCTCAAAAACATTGTTAATGATATCAGCATCATTGATTTCCTTGAGCAACAACCCAAAGGAGGCTGTACCCCAATTCTTTCGAAAAATGTTATCCTTCATCTTAATGTGCTTGGAAAACATTACGGCAACACCAGCGCCATTGTTTTCAAACGTGTTCTTTTCATAAGAGTCGTTGTTGGAGAACATAAAATGAAGTCCGTACCTAACGTTATTTATGCTTATGTTGTTCTTGATCTCAACTTCATCCGAAAATTCAAGATAAATACCATCCCTTACACGCTGAACATTGTTCTGCTCCACTTTTATGTTCTTGCAATACCAAAGCTGTATACCATTACCCGAATTGAATTCCTCTACGGCATCACCTATAATTTTATTGTGATAAACAATTCCGTCCGTGGCCTTTTCAAGATAAATTCCAAAAAAGAGCTTTTCCAGAACTACATGCTGAATCTTAAAGTTTTTGCTCTTTATAACTCGAATGGCTGCATAATCCCTGGTGTAACTTGTTCCTACATTGATGATAAAAAGTCCATCTACCGTAACGTCATCAGAGACAATGGTAATAATTTCCCCTTGATCTTCACCATCGATCACAGGATACCCCTCCCCCAATAAAGTCAGTGGTTTGTCCACGCGGATATCAAATTCTTTGTAGGTTCCTTTTTTAATCAGTAAGGTATCATAAGGCGATGCCAGGGAGACTCCCTGTTTAACGGAACTTACTGGACACGAAGGGCAAACCTCGATCGTGTTACCATGAGATAGCCAGCTGCCAAGTACAAGAAAAATAAAAACTAGCCTATCTAGAAATTGCATGGTATAGGTTTATTGGAAGATACGGTTTAGTATCCAAAACTTTTTATAATCTTTTAAAAATGTTTGTTTGTGAGCTACCTGATAATCAAAAACTTGGAATTTTCGTTGGCCTCCACCCAATGCTTTTCGTCCTTAGGAAAATTGAAATGTTGATGGGCCGTAAGACTATATTTTGAATTGTTGATATGAAAATCAATGCTCCCTTCCAAAACAAGCAGTTGGGCATCCTTAGGTGATGCATGTTCGGGAAAAACCGAGTCTTTTTCCATACTTATGGATAAGACTTCAAAAGACTCGGTTTTGATCAAGTTGTGTAATTGTAGCCCATTATAGGTCTCGTTCTTGATGTGATTGTCTATGGTGTACATTTTTTTATTCAAATTTTATCTATTGAACTTGGTCAACAACTCATCCCAGGAATACAATTCTCCTCCGTTATCTTTTTGTTGGATATGTGCTTCGTCCGCCGTTTTAAAAGCGGTCAAGAATTCACCCATAGGACTGGGAATATTCTCGCTTATCAAAAAGGTGGCTTGTGTAGCATCTATAAGTTCTTTGGGTTCTGAATAATGATTGCATAGGTACAGGGAAATTTCATTTGGGTCTATTTCCTTTCTGTAGTTCACCATACATTCCACTGCATCAAACTTAAAGACCTTACCTTTGTTAGTGACCACCTCTGCTGCATGAAGCGCATCAACAATGGTCATTCTACAAAAATGGCAATTATCCGAACCGTACTCAATGGGCTTTGGCTTAGGGTTGCAACCCAGAAAGAGTAAAACAACAACTCCAAAAAAGAGATTACGAGTATACATGGCTAGGTTTTCACAATGTGTTTTTTACCCAAACGATATGCTACAAAGCCCAAAGCAATTCCCAATCCCAAACAATAAGCTCCAAGCTGGGGATAGGAGTGTGCCGTAAAGTTCAAAATATCCTTAGATCCGAAGAAGGGAGGTTGAAATCCCATAATTGAACCATCTGGATTGGTAAACTTCATAATGGCTTTAGGGTCAAGATCGTGACCATATTCATGTTCCCATAAATAAAAATCTATAAGACCCGCCGTGCTTACCAGGACCATCATAATAAACCAATACAGGAACCATTTGTAGTTTGCCTTGAAGGCGATGATCAAACCAATGAAGGTGGTAATAAGAATCCCAATTGGAAATATCTTAAATTCAGGGATTGCGTCAGGGATATACTTCATCCCTACATAGTGGTTCATCAAATTGATGTTCTTAATGTCATGTGGATTGGCATCGGCAAAATCATTGATGTGAATGTACATTCCCAGCGGTGTGGGATACTGAGGGGCTTCCAATGTGATCTTCCATAACGGAAACACGAAAAGCAACAAGGGCAACAAGGCGCCCAAAGCCATAATCATTCTCGATTTTTTCATGGTACTTTAAACTATTTATTGGACAAAAGGTGGGCCGGCCACACAGCCAGCCCTACCTATCACTAAAAACCATATGCATCCTTTACTCTCCCAAAGACCATGAAAGGTCTATATTGGAACTAGCAGGGGATACTCTTACATACCCTTGCATCTCTTGGTGCAAAGCAGAGCAGAAATCCGTACAATAGAATGGCCATACACCAGGTTGCTTGGGTTCCCAAACAAAAGTCTCTGTCTGACCGGGCATAATCAATAACTCAGAGGTATTTGCCCCTATCATACTAACACCGTGTGGCACGTCATAATCCTGCTCCAGATTTGTGACGTGGAAATACACTTTATCTCCTACCTTAACTCCTTCAATATTGTCTGGGTTAAAGTGGCTACGGATCATGGACATATATATATGTACCTCATTTCCGTCGCGTTCCACACGTACATCGGCATCAGATGTAATGCCATATTTATGTTTGTTGTCTTGAAGATCAAAGATCTTTTTAGAACGTTCTTTTATAATATCTGCGCTTATACCTGCAGCATAGTGTGGTTCACCAACGGTTGGGAAATCTAAAAGAAGCTCCATTTTTTCACCAGAGATATCATACAATTGTGCTGACTGTGTAACCTCTGGTCCTGTTGGCAAATATCTATCCTTGGTAATCTTGTTCATGGCTACCACATATTTTCCATAAGGTTTTCTTGAGTTACCTCCAGGAATCATCAAGTGTCCAACGGAATAATAACAAGGCTGTCTGTCGACTACTTCCCAAGTTCCAAGCTTCCATTTTACCACCTCAGAGGAGATAAAGAATGTGGTATAAGCATTACCCTTGCCATCAAACTCAGTGTGCAGGGGCCCAAGACCTGGTTGGCTCACTGTTCCGGCCAGTACATCCTCGAATTTCAAGATTGGAATGCCGTATGCATCACCATCAAACTTTTCGCCTTCTATGGCATCCATCATTTTGGTAAATGAGTGAACAGTTAAATCTGCGGATAGTTTTCCGTTTCCTACGATATACTCCCCAGTTGGGTCAACATCACATCCGTGAGGGGATTTTGGAGTAGGCAATAGGTAAACAGCTCCTGGAACCTCGCTCGGGTTCACCACCAAAACCTCTTCTTTCATTGTTGAGGTTCCTGTGTGCGTAGCATCATCGTAAACGTTATGGGCATATCTTGCGGGCATCATAGTACCTCCTCCATTGTTTACATACTCCTCAATTTTCTTCCAGTTTACCGCTGCGATGAAATCCTTGTCATTTTGAGAAGCATTCACTTCAAGAAGTGTACTGGCCTCTTCGGTATTGTATGTAGTGAAGAAGAACCATCCGTGGGATTCACCTCTACCTGGGTGAGATAGGTCATAATCAAATCCAGGCATGATCAGCTGGAATTTTATATCCATTCCGCCATCTTCCGGATCTACACTGATAAAGGTTAAAGCACCTTTGAAGTTACCTTTATATTCACTGATTGGCATATCGCGTTGTGGAACTGGTACTGAGAATCGGGTACCGGCTACAACATACTCTGTATTCTCGGTAACGAATGCAGAACTGTGGTTACCTGCACTGTTAGGGATTTCAATAATCTCTGTGGTTTCAAAAACACTTAGGTCGATTTTTGCGATCCTAGGAGTATTGTTACCATTGATGAACACCCAACGTCCATCAAGCTCACCATTGGTTTGGGAAATATCTGGGTGGTGAGAATCATCCCATGGTATAAACCCGTGGGAAGTGTTCAACATAGGTTTGGTCTCTTCGTTATATCCCCATGCTTTTTCTGCATCTTGGGAAAATACCGGTATTACTTTGAAAAGTCTACCGGATGGAAGACCGTAAACAGATAATTGTCCGCTGAAACCTCCTGAAATGAACGCATAGTACTCATCATGTTCTCCAGGGGCCACATATACTCTTTCCGCGGCATTTGAGGTAAGTGCCCCATTGTTCCCTTGATTTTGGTCTTTACAGTTCACCAGAAAAAGAGATAGCCCCAGCATTAAGAGCATCGGATTTTTGATTATTTTCTTCATAGTTTTTATGTTATTAGTTGTTCTTTACTGATTTATTCTGATGGTGGGAGCATCACTTTGTCCACAACATGAACAATTCCATTACCTGCCGGAACACTGGCCAAGATTTTGGCCCCGCCCACAAATACATCATCGCCTTTTACTTCTACCAAAACATCTTGATTGTTTGCCTGTCCCAACTTTTGAAACTTCTTCAAGAAATCTTTGGTGTATCTACCAGGAGTAACATGGTATTTTAAAATATTGGCCAGGTCACCTTTATTTTCTGGCTTCAGTAGATTTTCTACGGTTCCTTCTGGTAAGGCTGCGAATGCGGCATTGGTAGGAGCAAAAACCATTAATGGTCCTGCATTTACTAGGGCATTCTCAAGTTCAGCGGCTTGCACTGCGGCTACAAGTGTACTGTGGTCTTCTGAACCAATGGCAATATCCAAAACATTAGGTGTGGCCTCATCATCCTTTAAAAAGGCCTGACCTTGCTTTTTGGTGGATTGTTCGGTTTCCACTTTATTGGAAGTGGTGGACGTTTCTGTCTTGGCTTCGTTCTTACAGCTCCAGATAAGACCGGCTGCAAGAAACGAACCAAGAACTAATTTAATCTTGGTGGTTGTTTTCATTAGCTAAACGTTACAATGTTCTAAAATATTCAAGCACGGCTCTAGCCTCTTCTTCTGTAAGGCTCTGATTGGCCATGGGAGATCCGTTGAATTCCACTAGCAATTCTTTAGCAAGAGGGTCTTCCTTCACCATTACCTCGGGATTCAAAATCATGTTCATGATCCATTCCGGAGTACGTCTTTCCAATATACCGTCTGGTGCAGGACCCACGAATTTTTTACCAATTCTATGGCAGGCAAGACACATCTTGTCATAGACTTCCTTGCCTTTGTCGGCCATGGCTTGGTCAATCTGGGCATCCAGGGTAATGGTTTTAATAGGACCTACTCCCTTAGTGGTAAGATCTACCCTTTCTGAAGCTTTAGTCACATTAGCAACAGGAGCCTCCTCCTTTTTCTGCTCAGTCTTTTGCCTTTTTACGCTAAATCCATCCTCTTCCTTTTTTTCAGTTTTTCCTCCACAGGCTGCGATGAGCATAGCCATTAGCACAGTACTAATTAAATTATTGATTTTCATGGGCTTCCTTTTTTGTTAATTCCCCAAAAATAGATAGGTGGAATTATTGAAAACATGATTTAAATCATATTTAAGACAAAAACATCTTTTTATCATTATATTTCGAAAAAACACATACATAGAATGCTTTCAAATTCTGCAAAATATGCCCTAAAAGCAGTGCTTTATCTGTCCTTAAACTCCAATGAAGAAGAGAAACTTATGACTAAGGACATCAGTGAAAAAATCAATGTCCCAAAATCGTACCTGGCAAAAATTTTACAGGATTTGTCGAGACATGGGGTCATCGCATCCTCCAAAGGGCCAAAAGGAGGGTTTTATCTTCATGACAACAATAAAAAAATATCCTTGATTGATATTATTGAGGTAATCGACGGTAAGCAACGCTTGAGTTCTTGCATACTTGGTTTCCATGAATGCGATAGTGAAAATCCTTGCGTGCTACACGATATTATGGGCGGTGCAAATAATCAATTTGTTAAAAGTTTGGAGGAAACCACTCTTGAAGATCTTATTGCTGATTTAAGCGAGGGCAGTTCTGTTTTCCCTGTTGATTGAATCTATTCAACATTGATATTAATCAAAGATTCTTGAATAAAACCTAGCCCAAAACTTTAGGCGTTGTCAATATTGTAGTAACCTCCCCTATTGTTCTTTCGGGATAGGGATTGGCCAATTATCAAATGGGCCACATTCACCATATTTCTAAGTTCACAAAGTGAAGTGTTAATCTTTGATTCTTTGTACAAACCTTCCACCTCCTTGTATATGGTATCAAGTTTTATGATTGCCTTGGTCAAACGACTATTGCTTCGAACAATGCCCACATAATCCCGCATCAGTGCCTGTAATTCCTTTAGGTTATGTTGAATGAGCACATGTTCTTTGGGAATACTGGTTCCTTTATCGTTCCAAGCCGGCAAATCGGAATGGTCAAACAATAGAGATTTGTCCGACAGATGTTTAAATATGTTATGTGCATAGACCAATGCTTCCAACAAAGAATTGGATGCCAGCCTATTTGCGCCATGTAATCCAGTCCTTGAGCATTCTCCACATGCATATAGGTTGTCAATGGTAGTTTTCCCATTTTCATCCACAACAATTCCACCACACAAATAATGGGCCGCGGGCACTACCGGTATCCAATCTTTTGCAATATCGATATGCATACCCCTACATTTTTCATAAATATTGGGAAAATGCTCTTTGAATGCTGTAATGTCCAAATGTGTACAATCCAAGTATACATGGGCATCTCCAGTCTTTTTTAGTTCGTTGTCAATACATTGCGAAACAATATCCCTGGAAGCCAGCTCAGCCCTATCATCATAATCCGGCATAAAGCGATGCCCTTTTTTGTTTCGCAAATAGGCCCCAAAACCCCTGACTGCCTCTGAAATCAAAAAAGACGAATCTTCGTTGGAATCATATAGTGCCGTAGGATGGAATTGTACAAATTCCATGTCCTTAACACGCGCTTTGGCCCTATAAGCCATTGCAATGCCATCTCCAGTAGCAATATTGGGATTTGTAGTATGTCCATAGACCCTGCCAATGCCCCCTGTGGCCAACAGAGTGTATTTTGCCTTTATGGTTAAAATCTCTCCGGTTCTTTCATTGAGCACATAAGCCCCATAACATGACAGTTTTCCGGAGTCCTTTTGTGTTAAGTGGTGCTCCGTAATCAGGTCTATGGCAAAATGATACGGTAGCAACTCCACATTTTTAAGTTGATGCGCCCTTTGTAGAAGCGCCCGTTCCACTTCATAGCCCGTAATATCTTTATGGTGCACCACTCTATGTTCAGAATGTCCGCCTTCGCGGCCTAAATTAAAGTTCCCTTGGGCATCCAAATCAAAATTCACACCCCAATCCAGAAGCTCTCGGAACCGCTTAGGTCCTTCTTTGATGACCATTTGCACAACAGATTCATCGCAAAGTCCATCCCCAGCAATCAAAGTGTCCTGAATATGTTTTTGAAATGAATCCTCAATATTATCTAGCACTACGGCCACCCCTCCTTGTGCGTATTTAGTGTTGGACTCTCCTTCATCGCTCTTGGTCACGATGGTAACGGTCCTGTCTGGAAACTTTTCTGCTATTTTGACTGCAAAAGTCAACCCGGCCACACCGGACCCAATGGATAAGTAATCGGTTTTTATCATTCTATTTTGATAGTTCGAGCATCCGTTCTATGGGAATAAGGGCTTTTTCCCGGATATGACGCTCCACCTCAACACTTGGATTCTCGTTCAACAAGCAATCATAAAGCTTTTGCAATGTGTTCCTTTTCATAAAGGCACATTCACTGCAAGCACAGGTGTTATCTTCAATTGCCGGTGCGGGAATAAGCTTGGCCGAAGGGACCTCCTTTTGCATCTGGTGCAATATCCCGGCCTCTGTGGCAACAATGAACTTGTCTCCTTGATATTTCTTTACAAATGCTATCATTTCTGAAGTTGAGCCAATAAAAGTGGCGCTCTTCAAAATGTGTTCTTCTGATTCTGGATGGGCGATAATCTTGGCATCTGGATGCTCGTTGTGCACTTCCAATAACTTCTCAATTGAAAATGCTTCGTGGACAACACAGCTTCCATCCCACAATACCATTTCCCTACCGGTTTTTTGCATAATATACCTCCCTAAATTTTTATCAGGAGCAAAAATTATAGGACGCTCTTTTGGGATGGATTCCACTACTTTAATGGCATTGGAAGATGTACACACGATATCGGTCAAGGCTTTCACCTCTGCACTACAATTTACATAGGTGACTACAGTATGGCCAGGGCGGGACTCAATAAATTTTTTGAAATTTCTGGGCGGACAAGATTCTGCAAGGGAACACCCTGCTTCTAGGTCCGGTAGCAGCACTTTTTTTGATGGATTCAGGATTTTTGCAGTTTCTGCCATAAAATGCACTCCGGCAAACACGATGATATCGGCCTCGGTCTCTGCCGCTTTTTGCGATAATCCTAAGCTGTCCCCGATATAATCCGCTACTTCCTGAATTTCGGGAACCTGGTAATAATGTGCCAGAATCACCGCATTCTTTTTTTCCTTTAGGTCTTTAATTTTACTTTTCAAATCCATCATGCCACTAGTCCTGCTTGGCGCGAAATTAAAATGGGGCCTTATAAAAAAGCATGATTTAAATCATATGGAATATGGATTAACACACCTTTAGAACTTAATATCAAAGCTCAAAAAAACTGTTTATCAATCCATTGCAGATTCCAATGCATGACTTAAATGGTAAGCGGTATGAAAGACGAGCTTGGCCCGTTTCTCCAAAATACCATAATCTATCTTTTCAGGGGTATCTGATGGAAGATGGTAGTCATCATGTAGTCCTCCAAAATAGAACAGCACCGGAATTTCTTTCTTTGCAAAGCTCCACTGATCCGAAAGTTTAATGTAATTCTCAGGATATATCCCATCTTGGTTGAAATCCAAATCCAAACCTATATATTGGTCGTTTACAATTTTCGCCAACCTTTTCAAATCATCCGAGAGCTTGTCCTCCCCCAATAGATATACATAATTGCCGTAGTCATCGTACTCTGGAGCTATTCGTCCAATCATATCCATATTTAGATTTGCCACTATGTTGATATCTGGAAAGGTCAAATTGTTAACGAAATGGTCCGATCCAAACAAGCCTTGTTCTTCTGCTGTAAATGCTGCGAAAATTATCGATTTTTTTGGAGGAAATCTTGAGTTTTTTGCCACAACAAAAGACTCCGCAATGTCCAACAATGCTGCTACTCCAGAAGCATTGTCGTCAGCCCCTTGGAATATTGCACCATTAATCTCCCCTTCATGATCATAATGTGCGGATATTACAACATACTCGTGCTTTTGCTCTGATCCTTCCAAAAGACCAATAACATTTTGGGTTTTCAAAACTTGTTCTTTTCGCTTTATAAAGTATTTAATGTTAGTAGCATATCGTTTATTGGGGTCTTGAATGCCGAACTTTTTTAAATCCTCAATAGGGAAATCAAATACGATGGAAGCCACATCAGAATTGATTACCATGATTCCTGGCGATGTAATTTCATCTGACTTTTTTAGATGGGTTTTGCGATTTAATTCTGATGAAAAGTTTTTCCGAAATTCTTTCAACGATTCATCAACAATAACAACGACCAATTGATTACTGAATCTTTGTGATATTGAGCTTATGGAAGAATGGCCGTCTTCAGGATATACCAAAACTACTTTGTTAAGCACATCTCTCTCCCATGGAAGCCCACTTTCAAGATCAACATAATGGATTCTGGCATCTTTTTCTTCACTCATATTGTGCTCTCCGATATACAGAAAGTCTTTTTCGTGAATAAGGTCTGTTGATGAAATTGTTAAGGAGACAAAATCCGGTGCAGATTGCACTAAACTGAATTCTTGATAATAGGTATCTGATGTTTCAAACGAACTAAGCCCCAATTTCTTAAACTCGTCACTAATGTATTGCGCAGCCTTGAATTGGCCAATTTCCCCGGTTTTTCTTCCCTTTAGCTCTTTTGAGGCCAGATAACTGACCATTTCCTTTAGCTCCTCACCATCAATACCCTCAGAAAACTTTAGTTGACCAGATGCCTTGCATCCCAATAAAAGGATAAGAATTAGGCAAACAAAAACCACGCTTCCCTTATTCATGATAGACCTTTTTTGCCCTTAAAACATCTCGTTCTTCCACTTTGTTAGCATTGAACAAGAGGCTTATTATCCTATTGGTTTTTCTACTTCTTGTAAAATGAACTTTGAGAAATGGATTGTTTTCCACAAAAAACTTATCGGGATATTGCGCCACCAAGGTCAGCTTTTCCAAAACTGTATACCTTTCCCCGTTTTCTTCAACATCCTCTTTAGGAAGTATGATGGCCAGTCTCCCATTTTGAGCATTGACCTCAATTCTCAAATTGTTTGAGTCATTGATACTATACTCCCCAATATAATCATCCAATTTGTCCTCGGACAGCTTCATCACTTTAAGCACTTCCACCGTCTTTTTTTCCTCTTGGCTGAAGCCTATGGCTATAGTAAAAAACATAACGGAAAGCAAAAACGCCTTTGTAATTTGATATTCTTTTGACATGATTCGTTTTTTTGATTTGTTCCGTAAACATCTTGTGTTCTTCAAGCAAAATCAAAGAGGTGTTATGAATAAATCAATTATGGTTGCATAAGCATGATAACTGTGATTTGAGCTAAAATTGCAAGAATTGGTTGTTTACGGCCCATAATGGGGCGAACATTTAAAAAAAGGATTGTAAATATTCATTAAGTTTATTTTTAATCTATGAGAAAAGCTCCTCTCAATTTGTACATAGAACCTATTGCCCATATTATTTTCTGGTTAGGGCTGTTTGTTCTGTTGCAGAACTCTGATAGCTCCATGAAGGTTGTGGAACAATATGGTAGTGGCAACAAACGTCAAATTGATGCACATCACTGGTTGGTGTACCTAATGAGTGCAATGATTTTTTATTTTAATATTTTAGTGCTCTATCCACTTTTCTTCAAGCAAAGAAAATACCTTCACTATGTCCTAGGCCTGATAGCCGCTTTTATGGTTATCGCGATTGTTGAGTATTATTATTTTAGACCAGGGATCATGGTCATTGAATTACTTTTTAAGCAATACACCACAATCAATTTTGTCTTTCTACTTTTCTCAGTGGTTTATGTTTTTGCAAAAGATTTCATTCTGACCGAAAGCAAGCAAAAAAAAATTATTCAGGAGCAAACGGTAAACGAATTGATCTTTTTAAAATCTCAGCTTAATCCCCACTTTCTATTCAATACCATCAATAACATCTATTCCGTTGCCCAAAAGAATCAAGATCCTGAGGTTGCCAAATACCTTGCCGACCTAACCAAAGTTTTAAGATATTCTCTCTATGAGTCAAATCAACCCATGGTGTCATTGGAGAAAGAGCTGTTTTTTCTGAAAAGTTATATAAATATGAGCATGCTTAAATTTGATTCAAACGTGTTGAAAATAGATTATGAGATGGTAGGTGAGACATCAAACTTTAAAATTGCCCCTTTGATATTGATCCCAATAGTTGAAAATGCCTTCAAGCACAACTCAATGAATCACGAAGACCCTTTTATCAAAATCAAAATCGATATTGATGATAAAAACTGTTTGAAACTAGTGGTAGAAAATTCTTGCTATCCTCAAAATCAGGAAACACAACTCAAAAAAATAGGTGGTATAGGAATTAAGAACTTAAAAAGAAGACTAGAATTACTCTATCACAAAAAACATGAGTTTTCAATTGAAAGAAGTGAGAGGTCCTTTAAATCAACATTAAAACTGGAACTTAATGAATGACCCTATAAATGTTATTGTTATCGATGATGAATTTAGAGCAGTTGAGCTGCTGAAAGATTACTGTAAACGCACTTCATTCATCAATTTTTGTGAGGGATTCACCAATCCTGTTGAGGCCATTGATTATATAAACACAAACAGTATCGATTTGGTTTTTACCGATATCAACATGAGTGAACTATCTGGTATTTCCGTGGCAAAGATGTTTGATAATATGAAGTTCGTTTTTACCACCGCTTACTCGGAATTTGCCGTTGAAGGTTTTGACATGGACGTCGTGGACTATTTATTGAAGCCCATTGAATACGAACGATTTTTAAAAGCCTGCGTAAAAGCAAAGAAAAAAATTCAGCAAGGGAACGTTGTAAAAGAGCAAGTAGAGCTAATCAATTCACCCAGTTCAATAAAAATAAAAAGCGAAAATGCCATATACTTGATTCCCACTCAAGATATTCTGTATCTAGAAAAATTGGGCAACAATATGTTGTTTATGACCAAAGAGCAACAGATTTCATCTAGAATCAATATGAAAGATGCCTTTACTTATTTAGACCCAACCAAATTTTGTAGAGTACATCAGTCATTCATTGTATCGTTGGAAAAAATAGTCAAGGTTGAACACAATCACATACATATTGACAAGTACAAGATCCCCATTGGAAGGAGATATAAAAAGGATTTTTTCGAGCGGATTTAGGCCACTTTGTAAAAGTCTTTCCTTGAACATAATTTGAGTTAACATAGACCATAAATCATAGACATAAATAATGAAGAAATGAGAAAATACTTTGTAGCGTTGCTAACTATTTTAATCTGTGCCCTCTCCCATGCCCAAGGAACGGTGGAAGCCGAATTTGATACTATTTACAATTATGCTTTTGAAGCATTAAAAGGAACGCACAGTAAAAAAATATTGATAGATGAATCGCACAATACCATCTATTCCCTTCCCTATGGAAAAGATACTGCCCGTGAAATGCTCCGTATTATGGAAGAGGATGGTTTTACAGTTGAGTTCACTGGTCAGAAACTGGATTCAACAAACCTGAATAAAAATAAACCTGACATTTTAGTTATTCATGGCATGCCCAATGATAAAATTGAACTAACCGGGACTGGAAAAAAGGAAGTTATGTACAAATCACCATTGCATAATGAAGAGGTTACGGACATAACAAAATATGTGTATAACGGAGGTAGCCTGTTTTTGTTCTTGAGCCACTTCCCTGGAGGAAGTGGGGCGTTACCCTTGTTGGAAGCTTTTAGTATTAAGTTTAGGGACGGCTACGCTTATCATCCCAATTTCCCTGGACACAAATGTGGTTTATGCAGTCACTTCATAATGACCAAAAAGAATGATTTGATCAATACGAATCACCCTGTGCTGACCTCAAGACTTTCCGAAAAAACTCTTCCTGAGACCGTTAAATTCCTGTGTGGTGCGGCCATATTTAGAAACCCAGAAGATAATATCCTTTCCTTTCCAAAGAATACAATCAATTTCTCACCAACGAGTGATAGGAGCATGGATATTGAAGAAGGCTCAGATGCTTACGCGGGAATGATAGGGTTTAATTTCGGTGCTGGAAGGGTAATAGTCTGCACTGACCAAGGTATTTTTAGAAGTTTGAATCTACTTATTGATGGTGAGAAAATTCCAGTAACTATTCATGACCCCGAATGTGATAATGCAGGGCTATTTTTGAACTCCATTAGATGGCTATCCAAGCTACAGGAATAAGCAATCAGACATTGTGTCCTACTATGCCTTGGAATCCCTCAGTTTCATGCATTAATTATTTTGAAAGCACTTCCTTCCATCAAACAGGAGGGTTTTAAAATGAAAAAAGCTTCCAATAAATTGGAAGCTTTTTACCTCTGTGGGCGCGAAGGGATTCGAACCCCTGACCCCCTGGGTGTAAACCAGGTGCTCTGAACCAACTGAGCTACGCGCCCGAAAACGGAGTGCAAATATAACATCATTTTTTACATACAAAAAGGAATATGAACAAAAAAGTTATATGATTTCTGCAACCACAAATGTACTTCCTCCAACAAAAATCAAATCATTGCCGCTAGCATTGTGCAGCGCATCCTTAAATCCCTTGTTCACCGATTTGTAACCAGAACCTTTTAAATGAAGCAAAGAAGCCATTTCCAATATTTTCTCCACCTCCATACCCCTAGGCACATTTGGTTTCACAAAATAGTATTGCGCATCTTTTGGAAAAAGGTCGAGCAAATTTTCAATTTCTTTGTCATTTACAAATCCCAATACCAAATGAAGCTTTTCATATTTCTGATTTTTGAGCTGTTGCAACACCCAATACAATCCTTCCTTATTGTGCGCAGTGTCACAAATTACCGTCGGTTTACTTTGTAAAATCTGCCATCTGCCCAAAATACCCGTGTTGGATACCACATTTTTCAATCCTTTTTTTATGTGCTTTTCCGTTACTTCAAATTCTTGGAGCTGTCTTAAGCAGGCAACAACTCCTCTAATATTTTGCTTTTGATAATCCCCGAGCAAATCTGATGGATAATCGGCAATCTCCAATTCATCGGAAAAAACAATATTTGACCGTCTTTGGCGCGCGATAAGGGTGAATATAAGTTCTGTTTCTCGCTGCCTCTCACTGATTACCAGAGGGACATTTCGTTTTATGATTCCTGCCTTTTCCATGGCAATCTTCTCAATAGAATCCCCTAGAATATGGGTGTGGTCCAATCCAATATTGGTGATAAGACTAACTTCCGGCATAATAATATTGGTTGAATCCAATCTGCCTCCCAGACCCACTTCAATTATGGCAATATCAATATTTTCCTTAGCAAAATAGTCAAACGCCATCCCAACGGTCATTTCAAAAAAGGATAGTTTATGATATTCCAAAAATGGTCTGTGTTGCGCTATAAACTCGATTACAAATTTCTTGGGAACAGGCTTTCCATTGATTTTGATTCGCTCCCTAAAATCTTTTAAATGTGGAGAAGTATAGAGTCCTACCTTGAAACCGGCCTCCTGAAGTATGGAAGCCAACATATGACTACTGGAACCTTTTCCATTTGTTCCTGCAACATGTATACTTTTGAATTTCTTTTCAGGATTTCCAAGGATTTCGGTAAAGTTGACAATATTATCCAACTTATTCTTGTAAGCAACCTCCCCTTTCTGTTGGTACATGGGAAGTTGAGCAAACATCCATTCCAGGGTTTCGTTGTAGGTCACTATTGTCCTAATTTAAAGTTGACCACCACAAAGCCAATCTGTTGAGACGGGGCATTGGAATCTAGGTTCCATTTATGAAGAAGTGCTGTTTTCCTTGCAGGCTCCAAAAGACATTGAGCTGTATTTGTACTTCCTTTTACACCAGGCTCAGCTTTTATTACGCGACCATTTCTATCGACTGTGATTCGCACCCAAACAACTCCTTCTTCATTACATTCTTGCTGTACTTTTCCTTTGCTCACCAAAGATCTGCCTCTCAGTCCATAACCTGAACCACCATCTCCCACTCCAGGCGCTCCATAATATGTTGGGGCATAGGGATTCCCATCTGGTTGCCCTTTATCACCTGGTTTATTGTCATCCCCTTCGCTTCCAGTTGCGGTTCCATCAGATTTACCAATTCCTCCAATTAGTGCGTCCAAGCTTTTTTTCTTGGCTTCCTGCTCCTGTCTTTTTTGTTCTTCAGCCGCTTTTTTCTCCCGCTCAATACGTTCAGCTTCGGCTTTCGCCTTTTTGGCAGCCTCATCCGCCTTGCGTTTGGCCTCTTGTTGTTGTTTGATTTTTATGCTTTCTTCCGTTTCACTCGTCAAAACCTTTTCAACTGGCTCCTCCTTAACAGTTTCTTCTTGTGTTTCTTGTGGCTGAACCTGCTCAACGGGTTGACTTTCTACCTCTTTGGGCTCCGAACGGATTTTTTCCTTTGGCTGCACTTCGCCACTTCCATAATCCATGGTTCCAAAATTGACAGCTATGCCATTTTCAATGGGCGGATCTAGGTAAGTGAGCCCAATATAAAAAAGCAATAAAAGGAGTGCGCTTAAAATTAGTGTGGTAAGCGTGAATGATTTTTTCTTGTGTCTCGTATCTAAAAACGACATTATTTAGGTCGCACAGCCAAGATTACCTTGTAACTGTTCCTATTGGCAATGTCCATTACGTTTACGGCCTCTTTAATGGCCACGTTTTCCTCTGCCCTAAGAATTATGGTAGGTTTGTCCTGACCTTCAAGCACTTTTTTTAATTCAATTTCAACGTATTCTTTACTTATCTGTTCACTGTTCACAAAATATTCCAGATCCTTGTTAATGGTAACCGAAACATTTTGTGTGTTGGTGGATTTGCCCTTTGCCTTTGGCAAAAGTAAATCCAACGCATTGGGCGCATTAGATGTTAGCATGAAAAATACCAATAACAGAAAAACAATATCTGTCATGGAAGACATACTGAACTCCGGGCTGATTTTATTTCTTCCTTTAAGCTTCATGCCCGTGGCTTAAATGGGTTCATTTAAAAGATCCAAGAACTCAACGGCATTTGCTTCCATTTTGTGCACTACTTTGTCTGTTCTGTTTACAAGGTGATTATATCCAATGTAAGCTATAATACCTACAACCAATCCTGCAACAGTAGTGGTCATAGCCGTATAGATACCTGAGGCCAAGGAGCCCATCTCCGCCTGTCCTCCACTACTTGCCATTTCATGAAAAGCCAAAATCATACCAATTACGGTACCCAAGAAACCAATCATTGGCGCAGCACCTGCCACTGTAGCGAGTACACTCACATTTTTCTCGAGTTTATATACTTCCAAGGTACCGGCATTTTCAATTGCCGTATTTATATCATCAAGCGGTTTTCCTATCCGAGAAACTCCTTTCTCCGTCAATCTAGCTACTGGAGAATCAGTTTGGGCACACAGAATTTTTGCCGCCTCCAACTTTCCATTCATCACATGATCACGAATCTGGTTCATGAAGTTTTTGTCAATTTTGGAAGCAGCCTTTATGGCAAAGATTCGCTCAAAGTAAATGTAGAGCGCTACAAAAAGAAGTACAAAAAGTACCATGATTATGATGATACTTCCAGTACCACCATTAACAATCAAATCAATCACAGAAAGGGTTTTTTCTTCCGAAATGGATGCACCAATCTCGGTCCCTTCCTCTAAATCTTGAAAAGTAATCATATAAAATCCCCAATTTAAGTTGCAATAATAACGGAGATTTTTGAGCTAAAGTATTTTTTAGAATAAATATCTCATGGCCATGTAACATATAGCTCCAGCTATGAAACCAATGAAAGCTAGCCATCCTATCTTTTTGAGATACCAAAAGAAGTCGATTTTTTCCATTCCCATGGCCACAACTCCAGCTGCAGAACCAATAATCAGCATACTACCTCCTGTTCCAGCGGAGTAGGCAATAAAATGCCAAAGCTGATCATCCATAGGTTCTGAAAACATTCCCAAACTTGCAGCTACCAAAGGAACATTATCAATTACCGCCGATCCAATACCCAACAAGAGCACCACCAAATCTGATATTTGTGTGCCTGCCATTTCTGTTCCCAACAATGGCATTCCCTGTTTTAGGCCTTCAGCAAAATTGAAAAGCATACCTAGAGATTCCAAAGCGGCGACCGCCATCAATATTCCCAAGAAAAAGAGGATACTGGGAAGCTCTATTTTGGTCAATGCGCTATGCAAAGGGCTATGGTGACCTGTGGTATCGTGACCCTCACCGCCAACACTGGAAATACTGAATTTTGCACTGCTATATATCTCGGCAAAGGTGGCCACAACAGCTAGTGATAACATCATTCCCACATAAGGTGGCAAATGGGTAATAGTTTTAAAAATAGGAACGAAGACAATAGCACTCAACCCTAAATACAACATGGTAGGACCAAACTTTGATTTTGAAGGAGGTGTTTCTTCTTGCTCAATAGTTCCTTTGAAAGCTGGAAGAAAAGTGGCTATGAATGTTGGTATCAACATACAAACCAAAGAAGGAATAAGCAAATGCTCTATGAGCATTGCAGTCGATACTTTTCTACCAATCCACAACATGGTGGTGGTAACATCCCCAATGGGTGACCAGGCGCCTCCTGCATTTGCCGCTATGATGATAAGTCCCGCATACCATATTCTTACATTCCTTTCCTTAACTATCTTTTGAAGAATTGAAATTAAGACTATCGTTGCCGTAAGGTTATCAATGATTGCTGACAAGATAAACGCCAAAAATGCAAAAATCCATAGAATCCGTTTCTTGCTTTTGGTCTTTACAAAGGTTTTGATTGTAGCAAACCCATCAAAATAGTCTATGATCTCTACAATGGTCATGGCTCCCAAAAGGAATACCAGGATTTCAGAGGTCTTCCCTAAGTGATGGAGCAAGGTCTCCTCCAAAATATGCATCTTCTCCTCATGGCCAAAAGCAGCAAAGTTTTCCATTAAGGCATGTTTACCAGAGTCAAACCAAGTTGTGAAGGTATCAATGCCAAATGCCATCAAAGCCCACAAAACCGCCATCATGGCCAAAGCCGGAATAAGCTTGTCAATTTTAAGGTTGTGCTCTAAAGTTATGGCTAGGTATCCTACGACAAAAATGACAATGAGAAGGGTTTCCATGAAAAGTTTGGTTTAGTTAGGTAAACAATTTTAAACGACGCGTTCAATAGTGCTTAAAGATATTCAAAATGAATTTTTCAGCATAATCTAATCCAAATAATATCGGTATGGCCAACAGCTCCAACTCTAAAATATCTTTCAATATTTTTAAATCATTCTCATTCAAGGCTAGTTTTTTATGAAAAATTCCCATCTTACCGCTATATTTGTATTCCATTTTTAACTTTTTCACAATTTTATGGAGTTTACACTTTCTGAAGAGCAACTGATGATTCAACAAGCTGCTCGGGATTTTGCCGAAACCGAATTGTTGCCCGAAGTCATTGAAAGAGATGATGCGCAACGTTTTCCCAAAGAACAGGTTAAAAAAATGGGAGAGCTGGGTTTCTTGGGAATGATGGTGGACACAAAATATGGTGGCAGCGGAATGGATACCCTCTCCTATGTTTTGGTAATGGAAGAATTGTCCAAAATTGATGCTTCCGCTTCCGTAATAGTTTCAGTAAACAACTCTTTGGTATGTTGGGGATTGGAAACTTATGGCACAGAAGAGCAAAAACAAAAATACCTCACACGTTTAGCCTCTGGTGAAATTATAGGTGCCTTCTGTCTTTCAGAGCCAGAAGCAGGAAGTGATGCAACTTCGCAAAAAACTACCGCACTGGACAAAGGTGACCATTATGTACTCAACGGAACCAAAAACTGGATTACCAATGGAGGCACAGCAGAAGTATACCTTGTTATAGCGCAAACCCATTTGGATAAGGGCCACAAAGGAATAAATGCCTTTATTGTGGAAAAGGGCATGGAAGGCTTTGAAATAGGGCCAAAAGAGAACAAATTGGGAATTCGTGGTAGTGACACTCATTCTCTTATGTTCAACGATGTAAAGGTGCCTAAAGAGAATAGAATCGGTGAAGATGGATTTGGTTTCAAGTTTGCAATGAAAACACTAGCCGGTGGAAGAATCGGTATTGCCGCTCAAGCACTGGGCATAGCAGCAGGAGCTTACGAACTGGCCAAAAAATATTCCAAAGAGCGTAAAGCTTTTGGTACAGAAATCAAAAACCATCAAGCCATTGCATTCAAATTGGCCGATATGCACACCAAAATAGCTGCGGCTAGGCATTTGGTATACAAGGCTGCTTGGGATAAGGATAATGACAACAACTATGACCTTTCTGGAGCAATGGCAAAACTATATGCATCCGAAGTTGCCATGGAAACTGCCGTTGAAGCGGTTCAAGTTCATGGAGGAAATGGATTTGTAAAAGACTACCACGTGGAACGCTTGATGAGAGATGCCAAGATTACCCAAATCTATGAGGGTACTTCAGAAATTCAAAAGATTGTGATTTCAAGAAGCATTCTTCGAGATTAAAAAGGCTTTTATAAATACCCCTGATAATTTAGGGGGCTCCATCCAGAATTTAAGAAATAAATCAAAATACCCTATAAACAAATAGGGTATTTTATCTTTTTATATCTCTTTTGCTCCCGGTATATCCAATATTTATAGGGTTACCCATATTAGGTACAGCCTTTTTACCATAATCCCAATTTACTGTTATTCAATTTTGGCATTTGAACATTTTTTAACGTTTTTATATAAACGTTGATGAATTGTGTGATATTTCTAAAATTACTTATCATTTATATAGTTCTAATGATATATTTGAGCAAATATCGCAATGATGAAATTGGAAAGACAAGGGCTTTATTTACCAGAATTTGAACATGATAACTGTGGTGCGGGATTCATTTGCAGCCTTAAAGGCAGGAAATCCAACGATATAATACATAAGGCACTTGAAATTCTAGATAAACTAGAGCACAGAGGTGCGGTAAGTGCGGATGGAAAAACCGGGGATGGCGCAGGAATTTTGATTGATATTCCCCACGATTTCTTTCAGGAAGTATGCCAGTTTCAACTGCCTAAGCCTGGAGATTACGCAGTAGGCAACGTTTTTCTGCCCCAAAAAGAAAACCAACGAGAGTTTTGCATTACAACTTTTGAAAAAAATCTTGAGGAGCAAGGTCTGCAGCTTTTGGGCTGGAGAGATGTTCCTGTAAATCGTTCGGTTCCAGGAAGAATAGCAAAAGAGACCGAACCATTTGTAAAACAGGTTTTTGTTGGAAAAGGCAATGCGCTGGACAGCTTTCAGTTCAACCTGAAGCTTTTTATAGCCAGAAAAATTACCGAACACACCATTATTAATAGCAAACTGTCGCAGTTGCAATTTTTTTATCTGCCCAGCCTATCCACCAAGATTATTATTTTCAAAGGGCTTTTAGTTCCCAATGATATAAGTAAATATTACGAGGATTTATTGGACCCAAGGGTTGTGACCAGATTGGCTCTGGTTCATCAACGTTTTTCCACCAACACCTTTCCTACGTGGGATTTGGCCCAACCTTTCCGATATATGTGCCACAATGGGGAAATTAATACCCTACGGGGAAATGTTTCCAGAATGCGATCTAGGGAAGAGCTCATGGAAAGTGAATGGTTCGGTGAGGATATCAAAAAAATACTACCTATAGTATTGCCCGGAAAATCAGATTCCGCCAGTATGGACATGGTTGTAGAGCTCTTGCTGATGACAGGCAGGTCTTTGCCAGAGGTAATGATGATGTTGGTACCCGAAGCTTGGGAGAAAAACCCAGACATGTCACCAACCAAAAGGGCATTTTATGAATACAATTCCTGTTTAATGGAACCTTGGGATGGCCCGGCCTCTATTCCGTTTACTGATGGAAATTATATTGGAGCCGTTCTGGATCGAAACGGATTACGTCCATCCCGCTACTCGGTAACCAAAAAAGGGTATGTGATCATGTCGTCAGAAACAGGAGTGGTGGATTTACAACCTGAAGATATTGAATTCCATGGGCGACTGGAACCTGGGAAAATGTTCTTGGTGAACATGGAAGAAGGACGTATTGTAAATGATGAAGAAATTAAGGAGTCCATTGCCAAAAAACATCCCTACCAAAAATGGCTGAAGAAAAACCTAGTTCACCTTAAGGACATACCCTATAACGATTGCCCTGTATTTTACGGTGAGTTCCCACTGGAAACCAGAACCGCGGCATTTGGCTATACCCTGGAAGACATCAACACTATAGTACTTCCCATGGCCAAAAACGGAAAAGAACCCATTGGGTCCATGGGCTCGGACACACCAATAGCCGTTTTGTCAGAGCGACCACAATTGATTTACAATTACTTCAAACAGCTATTTGCGCAGGTAACCAACCCTCCGCTAGATGGTATTCGGGAGGAATTGATTACCGACATAAGCCTTACTCTTGGCAGCGACCATAATATCTTTGATTATTCTGAGCTTCATTGTAGAAAGCTTAAAATTCAAAACCCCGTAATTTCTAAGGAAGACCTGGACAAAATCAAAAACTATGATGCCAGTCCAGATTATAAGGTTGTCTCCATTTCTATCCTGTACGAGATCTCAAAAGGACACAACGGACTGGAGGAAGCTTTGGATTCCATCTTGGAACAAGCTTCCAATGCCATAGACCAAGGCGCCAATATCATCATTCTGTCTGACCGAATGATAAGTACTGAAATGGCCCCAATTCCCGCGCTGCTAGCATGTTCCTATGTAAATAGTGGCTTACGAAAGATGGGGAAACGCTCCAAGTTAAGCATCATTGTAGAATCGGCTGAACCCAGAGAGGTCCACCATTTTGCTCTCCTTTTCGGGTTTGGGGCGAGCGCCATCAACCCTTATTTGGTCAATGAGATTATTGGACAACAAATAGAAGAAAACGATATTACAGAATACACTTTTGAAGAAGCCATTAAAAACTACAACAAAGCCATTGGCAAAGGCATCTTAAAAGTGATGAACAAAATTGGGATTTCAACACTGAATTCTTACAGAGGATCCCAATTGTTCGAGTGCATTGGTATCAATACCAAAGTAGTAGACAATTATTTTCCCAATACACCAACAAGAATTCAAGGCATTGGTTTGTATGAAATTGAAAAGGAAATTGCCAAACGACATGGGAAAGCATTTAAAAAACAGGAGTTAGCAGCCAATTTAGAGCTAGAAATTGGCGGAGAGTACCGTTGGAGAAGGGATGGTGAGAAGCACATGTTCAATCCATTAAGCATCGCCAAACTTCAAAAAGCGGTACGCAATAACGAGCCGAAGACCTATAAGGAGTATTCCGAGTTGGTCAATGAGCAATCGAAAAATCTGATGACCATCCGGGGACTGTTCGAGTTTTCCAACTATGATCCCATACCGATTGAGGAGGTGGAACCCTGGACGGAAATTGTAAAACGGTTTAAGACCGGAGCAATGTCCTACGGAAGTATCAGTAAAGAGGCACATGAAAACTTAGCGATTGCAATGAACCGAATTGGCGGAAAGAGCAATTCGGGTGAGGGAGGTGAGGATTCGGCTCGTTTCTATAAAAATCAATCTGGTGACTGGAAAAATAGTGCCATCAAACAAGTGGCATCGGGAAGATTTGGGGTAACCTCCAACTATTTGACCAATGCCCAAGAGATACAGATAAAAATGGCCCAAGGTGCCAAACCAGGAGAAGGAGGGCAACTTCCGGGACCTAAAGTCAACCCTGCTATTGCCAAAACAAGGAATTCCACTCCTTATGTGGGGTTAATTTCCCCTCCTCCGCATCACGACATTTATTCCATTGAAGATCTTTCCCAATTGATTTATGATTTGAAATCGGCCAATAGGGAAGCACGAATCAATGTAAAGTTAGTATCCGAAGTTGGTGTAGGAACCGTTGCCGCTGGTGTAGCAAAAGCGAAGGCAGATGTAATCCTAATTTCAGGTTTTGATGGCGGCACAGGAGCTTCTCCCCTCACTTCCTTAAAGCATGCCGGACTCCCATGGGAATTGGGAATAGCTGAAGCACAACAGACTCTGGTTCTGAACGATTTGCGAAACAGGATTGTTTTGGAATGTGATGGACAACTAAAGACCGGAAGAGATGTAGCAATAGCATGCCTCTTGGGAGCAGAAGAATTTGGTTTTGCAACCGCTCCCCTGGTGGCTTCAGGTTGTGTAATGATGCGTGTATGCCATTTGAACACCTGTCCTGTAGGGATTGCCACACAAAACCCTGAACTGCGTAAAAAGTTCAAGGGAAAACCCGAGCACGTAGTCAACTATATGTATTTCATTGCTCAAGAATTAAGAGAAATCATGGCTAAGCTTGGTTTCCGAACAGTTAATGAAATGGTAGGTCAAGTTCAAAAATTGGATAGAAAAAAGGCCATAGAGCATTACAAAGCTTCAGGAATAGATTTAAGTCCCATTTTATATCAGGTGGATGTTCCTGAAGACACTGCATTTTTCAACACTGAAAGTCAGGAGCATTTTGTAAATGAATCCATAGAATTTGATATTATAGCGAAAGCCCATCCGGCTTTGTTCAGAAAGGAAAAAACCTCTTTGGACTTTCCAATCCACAACACTGACCGTGCAGTAGGTGCTATTATCAGCAATGAAATCTCAAAAATTTATGGTGAAGAAGGACTGCCGGAAAATACTTTGAAGCTCAATTTTACCGGAGCGGCAGGCCAAAGTTTTGGAGCATTTGCCACCAAGGGACTAACCATGATAGTCAATGGGAACACCAATGATTATCTGGGCAAAGGACTCTCCGGAGCCAAATTGGTTGTAAAAGTGCCCTATCAGTCCACTCTACAACCAGAAAAAAACATCATCACAGGCAATGTAACCCTTTATGGCGCCACCTCAGGAGAGGTCTACATCAACGGAAAGGCGGGAGAGCGTTTCTGTGTAAGGAATTCAGGAGCTACAGCAGTGGTCGAGGGTATAGGCGACCATGGTTGTGAGTATATGACAGGTGGTATAGCGGTTATCTTAGGGTCTGTGGGAAGGAACTTCGGTGCGGGCATGAGCGGAGGTATCGCTTATGTATACGACGTAGATAAATCATTCAAGAAAAATTGTAATGGGGAGGCGTTGAATCTTCTTTCTGTGGAAGAAGATAAGGACATTCAAGAGCTAAAAAACCTTATTGAAAACCACTATAATTCAACTTTGAGCCCAATAGCCCAACATATATTGGAAAATTGGGAAGAAAGCTTACCAAATTTCATCAAGGTATTCCCTGAGGAATATAGACAAGCCTTAATTCGATTGGAAAAAGAAAAATTACAAACCTTATAATCTGAGCTATGGGAAAGACAACCGGATTTATGGAATTTGACAGAAAGGTGGAGACCTATGCCCCTGTTAAGGAACGTATCAAAAATTATAAGGAGTTTACCATTCCCTTAAAGGAAGACGAACTAAAAAAACAAGGAGCTCGCTGCATGGATTGCGGTATTCCATTCTGCCATAGCGGCTGTCCTTTGGGAAACCTTATTCCCGATTTCAATGATGCCGTATATCAAGGCAAGTGGGAAAAAGCAGCGAAAATTTTACATTCCACAAATAATTTCCCTGAATTTACAGGAAGATTATGCCCTGCTCCATGTGAAGAAGCCTGCGTACTGGGTATTAATGAAGACCCGGTATCCATAGAGAATATTGAAAAAAGTATAGTGGAAACTGCTTTTGACAAGGGCTGGATAAAAGCAGAGCCTCCTCAAAAAAGAACTGGCAAAAAAGTAGCCGTAATTGGGTCCGGTCCAGCTGGACTTGCCACGGCCCAACAGCTGAATCGCGCTGGTCACTCCGTCACCGTATTCGAAAGAGATGAAAAAATAGGGGGTCTGCTTCGATATGGTATTCCTGATTTCAAAATGGAAAAACATATCATAGACCGGAGACTAAAAATAATGGAGGCCGAAGGAATTACCTTCAAAACCGGAATACATGTGGGAAAAGATATAAGTGCTACCACGCTCAAGCAAGATTTTGATGCCCTGGTCCTTTGTGGAGGAGCAACCGTCCGAAGAGAACTTCCAATTCCTGGCTCTGATTTAAACGGAGTGGTTCAAGCAATGGATTTTCTTCCGCAGAATAATCGTAGAGTAGATGGAGTTCCATTTAAAGGCAAAGAAATCTTGGCAAATGGAAAACACATTATTGTGATCGGGGGCGGGGATACTGGTTCAGATTGTATCGGAACATCTATTAGGCAAGGCGCAAACTCAGTAACCAACTTTGAAATTATGCCAATGGCCACTACTGAGCGCCCAGAAGGTCAGCCCTGGCCTTTTTGGCCAATGCGGCTCAGAACCAGCACTTCACATGCTGAAGGGGCAGAAAGGTTTTTCAGTATATCTACCAAGAAGTTTTTGGATGATGGAAAAGGAAACTTACAAGGATTGGTCACTGTAGAGGTTGAATGGCAAAAAAAACCTGGAAAGCGGCCTGTACTAAAGGAAATTGAAGGAACGGAGAAAGAATGGAAGTGCGATTTGGCACTACTTGCCCTTGGTTTTACAGGTTCCGAGACCTCGATATCGGAACAGTTGGGGCTAGAAATGGACACTCGCACAAACATAAAAGCCTCTGTGAAGGATTATAAAACCAATATTCCAGGCGTGTTTGTTGCAGGAGATCAAAGAAGAGGGCAATCTTTGATTGTATGGGCCATCTCAGAAGGAAGACAAGCTGCCCATCATGTTGACGCCTATTTAATGGGAAAATCTGAACTTCCTTTAAAAGGAAATGGAGACTTGCCAAGAGTATAACCAATAAATTTCCAACCAACCAATATAGAAGACTCCCTTAAATTACTTTTAGGGGAGTTCTTCATTTTATGATGTATCTTCTTTGATTTTAAAAATAGGGAAGTATTCTAACAAAAAAACCCTTCTCAGCTATTGCTAAGAAGGGTCAAGGAAGGCGGCGACCTACTCTCCCACCTGGTGTGGCAGTACCATCGGCGCAAACGGGCTTAACTTCCCTGTTCGGAATG